>CAWEQH010000007.1:0-36007 GCA_963811165.1 uncultured Nitrospiraceae bacterium | reverse complement strand
GTCAAGACTATCCGCAGGGTTGGATTTGTAACCTACCCGGGTATTGGCCCGGCGAAGGTCATGGACCGACCCGTTGATTCCAATGCCGGCAGTTGTAGTGTCTTCACCTGTGTAGCCCGGTGCTATCGCACTGGCTGAGGCTGCAAGAGAAGCATTCCCAATGCAACACACAGCATTATTACTATGAGCTTTTTATGCATTTATTCCTCCAGTTTCTTTAATGTTAGTCGCTATTTGAGACAATACTATCCTACTTTTCCTTATCTGGCACCCCCGTACCATTCAAAGGCTTCTCAGTGGTTTCTCAGTCATGGCAGACTAAAATTTCTAAAACCTGACAGGTATGTTGCAAGTCAAATGCCATCTATTTCAAAGACAAAGAGCTTAACGTAACTAGTAATACCTTGAAATTAAATAAGATTATTCCATCATCTAAAGAAAGTCTTTTCGCCCCTATTTGGTGGCTCGGTGAAATCACCAAGCGTGTGGTGAAATGAAGGTTAAAAGGCCGCCCGCCAGGGCGGGTCCGCTGAGGCAGATGAATCGTAAATCGCTGGGGACCTCCCCTGCACAAGGGGAGGCTGGGAGGGGTTGGGAGGCTGGAAAGGTTAAAAGGCTGGGAACCGCATATTGAAAAGAGAAAGACAAATACAACCCCCCCTATCCCCCCTTATCAGGGGGGATAAAATAAAAAAAGGCGGGTCCGAGGACCCGCCTTGAGTTAAAAGCACTATTATACTACCTATTTACATCCGCAATACACTTGGTACGGTGTGAGTAAGCCAGTAACGCTGAACGGACTAGTTACCGGCAAACCGCATGCTGAATCTGAGAAACACTTCATCGTCTGGGGGTACGTGCAGAGCGCAGTGGGGGGGGTTAAGCCATCCGTCTGCGGGCCATATACAGCTACCGTATAGCTACCCACAGGCATTGTATTGGCAACCGACCCCAATGTTACTGTTCCGGAAGCGCTAGTGTCGCCATGGAACTGTAGGAATCCGCTCGTCATATAGACGTTCACGTTCGCCATCGCTGTGGTTGTGCCGCAAGCATCTGCGGTTACACTGGCAGAGCCGAAGCCACCAGTAGCCAGGTTGCTGACGGTCACTGATGCCTTTTCTACACAATTAAAGCCAAATTGATTGTCCTGGGTCGTCTTTCTGATCGTGTAGCCACCATTATTGGCATACGTATGACCAGCAGTTGCGCCCGGGGCCATCTTCGTCATCGCTGACCCATCGCCCCAGTCAATGTAGACCGTTCCGGCCAATCCGCCATTAAATGTGGACGTATCGGAGACCACAAAGTTTGTGCTCTGGCTTCCAGAGGTAGGTAATACGAAACCAACAGGGCCGCATGAACCAACTCCCGCGCCCGCAGGCAGAACCGGCGAGCCGTTGACGTTAGTAGGATGCATTACTGCCGCAGCCTGGGAAAGAGTCGAGGTCGGGAAATACGGAGCGCCGTTCTTCGTGGCTGTGCTTCCAGCGTCTCCGCCGTGGCACTGTCCGCATGCTGCATTCAAGTCAGTCCAGACAACCTGCTTGCCGTCGGCGTTAGCCGCTGTCGCCGCTGTCGGCGAACCAGCCGGGAATTCAACGTATGAAGCGCTAGTGTTAATCCTGAAGATATGCTGGCCTGCAGGCATATGGCAGACACCGCATGGATCGGCAGGGGCGGTAAAGATCGTTGAATCAAACGGGGTGCCCGCGCCGGTCGGATGGTTAATTATAGAGACATTTACCTGAGGAGCATTGGTGTCAGATGCACTGGAATGGCAGGATGTACATGCCTTAGTGCCACCCGCATCCTGACCCGCTGCGTTATCAATTACTGTATTGTGTACATCGTGACATACGGTGCAGGAGCCGCCCTTACCTGTCGGCTGGGTAATAATCGCGAGCCGCTTGCAGAGCCGGTATAGTTTACAAAAGCGCTACCGTATGCCGACATGTCGCTGCCGCAGCCGTAGTCCCTGCCGGGCTATAAGAAGTAGGAGGGCAACCGATCTGCCCCATGTGCCGGTAAACTCGGCATGCGGACTGCTCAGGAACTGGTTGGCATGACTGTGGCCCGAGAAAGAGCCGAGAGCGGTGAGGACACCGCTGGTGTAAGTATTGGGTGTAATATACAGTGTGCCGCCAGGATTCGTATCCGAGTGTTGCAGTTTCCTGTTTTGCTGCCGGTGCAACATAGTGTAGGGGTTCCAACTGCCGTACAAGACGCGTTCAGGAAGCCTGCCGCTTCCAACGCATTCGGCAAGCCGCCTGTTTCCTGTCTGTGGCAGTTCATGCATAGCGAAACTATGTCGCCGCCAGTGCTTACGCCGCTTACTGGGAATGTAGTATGGCCGCCGCTGTTGCTGCCTGCATGGCCAGAATCGCCTGCGCCTGTCGCATAATGACACCTTGAGCACTGGATGCCCCAACGGTCCCACGAAGCGTAGTTATTTGTATCTGTTGCTATTGAACCGCCGAGATAAATCTTGCCCGCAGTCTTTGCTGCTGGCGCGCTTATACCAGGGAAGGAATACTCAGGCTCTTTTGCCGTATTAGGGCTAGCGCTCGCTCGACCAGCCAGTAGCATGGCAACGGCCACATGAGTAAGAGCCACTGCCACTGACGGCCGAATTATCCGATTCCAAGGGCATGAGGCCAGGTGCCTTCCAGACCGCTGAAGCCTGCTACCCAGAAAACCTGAGTTGCGGCGCTTACCAAAGGAGTATAAGTCGGGGGGTTGGAAGTCCAGTTAAAGGAATCTCCGGCGGCATCGGTTGTCAGGATGGTTGCGGTATTGCCGGAGCCATCAGCCTTCATGCCCGTGGGATAGCCTACCGGGAAACCGTCTGCCTTCTGCAGCATGTTTTTGTGTCCGCCTTTGAGATAGGTTTCCTTTCCTGCTGTAGCGTCTCCATGAGCAGTCATATAAGTAGTGTTGTGGCACCTCAGACAGCCCTTGTGATCGGTATAGTACGCTTCAGGAGCGCCATCGGGGTCAGTCGTCGTCCAGGTTGACGCCCCGCAAGAGCCTGAATAGCCGCTCCAGGCATAGCCCTTTGCAGCGCAAGTAGCCGGTGTGGTGTAAACGAGCTTCTACGGTGGTTTTTGCGCCGGCACTCGCTGTACATGATGAAGGCGATATAGGGCTGCTGCCTGACTCGAGATCGTACGTTTTACAGCACCCGGAACGGTCCCGGTACCGTCCCACTCACCCGCCAACTCTCGCAGGTGCAACACAATAAAAATTTGACGGAAGGTCCCACCCGCCGCTGGTGGCGTCGTGTATCGCTGCATCAGGGTTATATGTGCTGCTAGTGACTGGATGATTGCCCCGGCATTTCCCACCATGATCAACGGCACGCCATTAAAAGCAATGTTGCTATAAATAGCAATTTTGTTTTATTTAATCTCATGCTACGAATCTCCTTTTGTTAGGATTTAGTTACTTTTACTTACAGTATTCATAGCTCAGACCACTTGGCCTGAATTACTCGTTGACAAAAAATTATTATTCGCTGCACCTCCTTAAAATGTCTGCCATAACTAATATTGGGGGTACCTCTTCGAAAGCAAGGGGCATACCATGTTTTATAAGTTATTGATTTAAAACAATTAAATATCACTTTTTAGGTTCGGGAAGAAAACCTGGCCTTTCTTTAGAAAAAGGGGATACAACGGGAACGCATGGTAATCATAGTGATAATTCGGGCAGTTATATTCTATTTTCGGACGAGCTCACTCAAAGACACGGATCAGGTTAAATTCCCACTTAGCATGTCACTAATGACGCATTATAATAAAATTATTTTTTAACTGATAGTTATAAGAATTACCGGCGATCGTGCCGGTTGCGGAATGGGGTTTTGACCGGGAAAAAACCAGACTGCGGGTAAGATCACTTCATTCCCGCGCAGGTCTACGACTCGTCGATCAGGGATACATGTTTCTTAAGTGGATGCCCGACTAAAGACTTCGGGCTTGACGAATTAAAAGCATTTATACACAGACCTTTTAGTCAGCGCTCTTTTCCGGCAGCGAGTTTCCCTTGAACCCTTTAGAGGAGATCCGGTATCTCCTCATAAGTCTTTGAAAGTTTGCCCTGTCGAGTTTTAATTCTTCAGCGGCCTTGCTGACATTGCCGTCGTGTTTCAGGAGGGACCTGTTGATGATTGCGCGGCTGAATTCCTCGACTATCTTCCTTTTGGCCTCATTATAAGCCAGACCTTCGTCGTCTAAAATGTAAACCATTCTTAAGGACCTCAGGCGGGAGGTCATCGGGCATTATCGTGTCGGAATCGGAGAAGGTTACCATTCTGTCCATAAAATTCTTTAATTCCCTGATGTTACCCGGAAAGTTGTACTGGCAAAGTATGGTCACTGCCTTGGGATGTATTTTTTTTCTCCCATCCAGAAAACGGTTTATGAGGAGGGGGATATCATCCCTTCGCTCCCTCAACGGTGGGACGTGGACAGACACAACGTTGATCCTGTAATAAAGGTCCTCCCTGAACCTGCTCTGCCTGATCTCTTCCCTAATGTCCTTGTTTGTAGCGCAAATCACCCTGACATCTGCAGAGATTTCTTCGGAACCCCCTACCGGCCTGAAGATGCGCTCCTGAAGAACCCTCAGAAGCTTTGCCTGTATTGACCAGTAGGCGCGTCTGCTATTTCGTCGAGAAATATAGTGCCGCCGTTTGCATATTCAAAAAGTCCCTTCTTGTCGCTGCCGGCGCCTGTGAATGCGCCTTTTTTATGTCCGAAGAGCTCTGATTCGAGGAGGGTCTCAGGTATAGCGGAACAGTTGATCGAGACAAACCGCTTGTCCTTCCTGCTTCCGGAAAAGTGCAGCGCCCGGGCAACTAAGCTCTTTGCCGGTGCCGCTTTCGCCCGTGATAAGCACCGTGACATCCGTCTGGGAGACGCGCTCGATAAACCGGTAAACCTCCTTCATCGCCCCGCTTTCCCCGATGATGTTTTCAGGCCTGTACTTTGTATCGATGAACTTCTTCAGGTGTATATTCTCCTCGAAGAGTCTCCGCTTCTCAAATAGATTTTTCAGGTGAAGGGACAATTCATCAACGGCAAAGGGCTTGACTATGTAATCATAGGCGCCCCTTTTCATCGCCTCCACCGCAGAATCCACATTTGCAAAGGCGGTCATTACGATCACGTCGGTATCGGGAGAGCCTGATTTTACGGTCTTAAGGACCTCAAGCCCGTCCATCTCCGGCATGCTCAGGTCGGTGAGTACTACGTCGACCGGATTGGCACGGACGAAAGCCGCAGCTTCCTTGGGGTCGAAAAACCGGTGACCGCATATTCTCTCTCAAAATGTCTTGCGAGTGCGCTGCAGAAGACCCGATCGTCATCGACGATAAGGAGTTTCCCTTTCATGAGTGCCCTTTTCCAAACAGAGTAGAGTCTTAAAATAAAAACTGAATGTTTCATGAAATCCCTCCCACCCTCCCTTTTCCAAAGGGAGGGACAATACCCCTCTTTGGCAAAGAGGGGCGAGGGGAGATTTTTCAATTCAAGTCTATTCATGGGCGCGAATCCGCAGACTCGGTCGTTGTCCCTCATGACCTCTCTTCTTCATCGAATTTTGTCTGAAGGCAGTTTTTTTGATGCCGAACTTCTTCATCCTGTATCGAGGGTCTCATAGCTTATATTGAGGAGTCTTGAAGCAACCGACACGTTTCCCCTTGCCCTCTTCAGCGTTTCAATGATCAGGTTCCTCTCGACGTCGCCCAGGGAGCGGCCGGGACCGGTAATGACAAAGCCTCTTCCTGCGGTTTCGGCAGTCTGTCGAGGAGGTGTTCGGGCTTTATGACATCAGCGTCTTCGAGGAGACAGATCTTGCCGAGGAGGTTCTTCAGCTCCCTCACATTCCCCGGCCAGTCATAACGAAGGAGAACCTCGATCGCCGGCGGCGAAAGCCGCATCGCCTTCCTCCCGAATTCATTTTTGTACTGCGACAGGAAATAGTCCGCAAGGAGAGGGATGTCCTCCTTCCTCTCCCTCAAAGAAGGGACCCTTAAGACTGAACATATTGAGCCGGTGAAAAAGGTCGGGCCTGAACTTGCCCTCTTGCTGCAGTTTGGCAAGGTCTCTGTTGGTGGTAGCCACCACCATGACATCATTTTGAGGCCCTTGTTCCCCTTTCTTACGTCCCTGTTTTCGAGGGCCCCGAGCAATTTTGCCTGAAGGGAAATATCCATGTCCCCTATTTCGCTCAGAACAAGAGTGCCCCGCGCCGATCGCCTCGTAAGGCCCTTTCTTTCCTCTTGTTTCCGGGGAGTCCGGTTTCGCTGCCGAACAATTCGTCTTCAAGGAGCTGCTGCGGGACGGCCCGCATTGGACAGAGACGAACCTGCGGTCTTTTCTCTTGCCTGCAAAATGAAGCGCCCGTGCGATAAGCTCTTTGCCGGTTCCGCTTTCACCCGTGATCAGCACCGGGACGTCTGTCTGGGAGACCCGCTCGATGAACCGGTGGACTCTCCCTCATCGCGGCGCTACTGCCGACGATATTTTCAGGCCTGTACTTCAGGTCGATGAACTTCCTGAGGTCGACGTTCTCGCTCGATAACCTCCTCTTTTCAAAGAGATTTTTTAGTTGAAGGGACAATTCGTCAGTGGTAAAGGGCTTTACTATGTAATCATATGCGCCCCTTTTCATCGCCTCCACCGCGGAATCCACATTCGCATAGGCGGTCATAACGATCACGTCGGTATCAGGGGAGCCTGATTTGACGGCATCTCAGGACCTCAAGCCCGTCCATCTTCGGCATGTTGAGATCTGTGAGCACCACGTCAACTCGGTTGCCCTTTATGAACCCGGCTGCCTCTTCAGGGTCCGAAAAACCGGTGACCGCATACTCTCCCTCAAAACGCCTTGCAAGGCGCTACAGAAGACCTGATCGTCGTCTACGATAAGCAGTTTCTTTCTCATAACTTTCTATCTTATGGTCATTCCGGAACTTACCCCCTTGCCTCCCCTTATCAGGGGAGTATACGTCCCTTCCCCCTTGATAAGGGGGGATAGAGGGGGGTTGGATTCCGGATCTGCCTGCTGGCTGGCTGGCAAGCCGGAATGACAAGAATAGAACATTTGGCGTCATCCCCCGGCCCCTTTGAACTCCGCATTCTCTGAGGCAGCAGGCGCGCTCGTGGAGGGCATTTCGGGCGATATCGGAAGATATATGAAAAAAGTCGTCCCTTTTCCTCCTTCACTCTTCACCTCTATATCTCCGCCATGGCCCTTTATGATACCGAAACTTATGGAGAGTCCGAGGCCCGTGCCTGTCTCTCTGCCGGTATAGAAAGGGCCGAAATATCCTGTCCAGCTCACTCTGAGGGATGCCGCGGCCAGTGTCGGATATGGTGACGACGACCTTCCTTCCTTCTTCGGCTAGTCCGGTAGAAACAGAGAGGGTCCCGCCGCCGGGCATTGACTGAAGGGCGTTAACGATCATGTTCATAAAGACCTGCCTGAGCTGCCCGGCGACCGCTGGAATCATGGGTATGCCGGCGGCCAGATCTTCCTTTATCATTATTGTCCTCTTATATGACGGCTGGTATCTCACCAGTGCCAGCAAATCATGGACGATCGCATTGATATTCGTTAATGTTTTTTCTTTTTCCGGGGCCCTCGCAAAATCGAGCATACCTCTGAGGATCGTGTTGCACCGCTTAAGCTCCTTCTCTATTATCTGCACGTCATCCGCAAGCCTGTCTTCTTTCGGGACCCTTTCTTTCACCATCTGGAAATAAGTCATTATGGAGGCGATGGGAGTTGCCAGCTCATGGGCCACCCCGGAGGCAAAAGTCCCTACAGCGGAAAGAGTTTCATTCCGGAGCACCATCTCATGGGCGATCCTCAACTCTGCCGTCGCTTCCTGAACGCGTTGGTCGAGGCTGCTGTTCAAATCCTTCAGCTCTTCCATAAGCGCATCTTTCTGCATTATCGCTTCGTTCAGCCGGTCGGTCATCTTATTGAAAGTGCCGGCCAAAAACCCGAATTCGTCATCTGAATGGATGCTCACCTTGGAGCTGTAGTCCCCTGAAGATACCTTTTCTATGCCATGGACCAGCATGTTCATTGGTCCGGTTATTGACCGTATCATCAGTATGACTATGATGGCGGAAATTAGAATACTCGCGACGACTACAAGCACAACCGCATACATTGAGCGCCTGCACCTCCGTCAGCGCCAATTTATCCAGGCTCTCGTTCATCTTGTCCATTGCGTTCCTTACGTTCAAGATAAGGTCTTCGATCTCTTCGCTGTCCCTTGCGGCAGCTTTTACAAGAGGCCGTGCGGATTGGACACCTCCTAACTGAGCGATGCGAAGTATCATTTCATCATATCCGACAATCCGATCATAAATGGAATTTAGCGTTTTTTTGTGGTGACCAAGATCTGCGAGTATTTCCACGCTCCCCGCAGTTTTCATTCGAAAGTGACAATGCATGCAGGTTGTACCCGTTGAATAGGCGTCATAGCCATCCCTTATGGATGACAGCAGGGACTTGGTTTCCCTCACATTGTTGCGGATCAGGCTCAGGTCCCTTTCGTATCCCGCCTCAAAAGCATAAAGATTGGTTTGATCATCGTTGACAAGGTATAGCATCCGGTCGTAACTCGTCACTATCTTTTGCTGTCGGTCTTTCAGATCCGCCACCAGACGCAGTTTGGAGAGGCTGGCAGCAATCATTATTCCAGCCAAAATGAATACGCACGCGACTAGGCCGAGTCCAAGGACGAGTTTCCTTTTCATTTCTCAGTCTCTTCTAATAGTATTGACCGGGAGAGGGAGCAGATAACACTTTCTTCTCTTGTATGAAAGTACATTCATTTTTTGTCATTTCGGATAAGTCGTAATAACAGCCCTAAGGCTTTTAATTGCCGGATTATTAAGCTGCCTCAGGGGGTCATTCAAACTGATATCTACTCATTATTATACTTCGTTTATTATATTTAATTCAGGTCCCAATGTACATCTCAAGCAACCAGCGGTCGGCGCTCAGCAGTCAGCTCAAGACAATGCGAGGGCAGTTGTTCATGACCATAACCTACCCTGTCTTTTCTTTATTATTGCCAATAGCCCCTCGCCTATTGCCCGTTCTCTTGTACAACTGCTAACATTCACTCTTCACTATCCCTGGTACCCATTGACATATCCTAATCCCTGGCCCCTGCGACCCCAGGCCTCTGCGGTTAACTGTTTTTTTTGGTGCTACCGGTTTGTATGATCCCTCCTAAAGCCGCCCCGTCTTTTGGTATTCTTGCACATAGAGTCTGAGAGCACGCAATGTAAGCCAGTCGAGGGATACGTCGTTGTCAGAAGCAATTTTTACGAGGGTTTCGATCACGTCCCTTTCGATCGTAGACTTCACGGGTTTGTCAGTCGGCGCCTCTTCGGTCTTGGCCTGCCCTTCCGCGGGAAAACGTTTGACATACTCCTTTTGAAGAAGCTCTTTAAGCCCCTCCACATCTCCCTCCCTGACCGCCTCAATTACTTCCGGCGGCGCCCCGGAAGGGTTTTCGTCCGAAGCAGGGGAAGACGGTTCATCTGCGGTATTAGGAGGTTGTACGACGGACGCCATCCCCGTCATGCCCATCATCATCGACACGAGTGACCTGGCATAGTCGTTGTCAGGCACCTCTTTCCCGAGGAAGTCCTCCAGTCTGCCTTCGGCCGCGGCACGGGCAATCTCGTCGGCCATAAGCGTTTGGTCTTCTCTTTCCTCATGGCACCCCTTCCGGCCAAAGGCCGACTCTGACGGCTGCGGTAACGGTCTCTCTTTTTCAGACACGGCCCTCACCTCCCTTTTCTTAACTATAGCACAGCCCCGCGCCGGAAGGACAAACCTGTTAGAAGGCCTTCATTCTTCCCGCAAGAGAAAAAGACAAATAATCCTTTCCTACGGACTTGATACATAATGTGCATAGTGCATGAAAAAGATACTCGTTGCCGAGACATTAAAGACTTTTATCTCCGATGACGGCGTCCTTTTGAAATGACATTGTCATTTCGTATGCTTCCGACGACCGAGGAGATCCTTTCTGCGCACGGGCCAACGTTGGGGACCTGATCATGGTTGGCCTGGATACTCCGGCGTCGGGAGGGGACAGACTATGCTACCTGATAAGAAGAAAACCGCCTCCGGACCGTTTCGAGGATCGTCGTTTGCGACTGTACGGAGGTGGAGGCGGGAAAGATGCATCGCCTTCGGTGGAAACGCTGTGGTCCGTAAATCAGGCAACATCGCAAAACACCTTATAGCGAAGATCAAAGAGCTTCTCAATATCCATGAGAGAAGGAATGTAAGAGAAATCGTCAAAGTTTCCATCACTAATCAGCCGGCAGCTTTTTCTTTGCGGTGGCCAAAAATCTCAGTGCCTCAGGTCTTCTCTTTGAAACAAACAGGGTCATACAAAAAGGCAGCAGGGTAAGCTGCTCCTTTGTCCTTCAGCACCAAGTCATCGCTGAGGGAGAGATCGCAAGGGTCACCAGAAAACGCGGTAAGTCCGGAGACAACTTCGAATACGGGATCGGTTCTTATGGACTCGATCCCTCGGGGAAGGGCCGAGATAGAGGATTACTTCAAAGAGGCCGGGGGAGAAATACATCCCCCGGGGCACACCGGATTTGACAGGACTCCAGAAATGCAGGCGGCCTTTTCTGACTGCGCAGAAAAGGTTTCAGAGTCATCCCTTTCCCCCTGTAATAGATTGCATCTTTCCAGAGTCATTGGGCCGCTTCTCCCGCGTCTCTCTTTATCGTCCTCTCCTCATCTCATAGGCGGCAGCCAGGTCGCGCCGAATGCCCGAATCTGTAGGGTTCAGCCTTATTGCAGCCTGGAACTCATCAATCGCCTGATCCAGCATCCCTTTCATCCTATATGCAAGCGCGAGATTATAATGGGCGTCCGCATAATCTGGGTCCGATCTTATTGCTGACTGCAATTGCTTCACAGCCATGTCAGCCATCCCAAGTTCCCCATATATTCCACCCAAATTATTAAGAACGACAGGATCTCCCGGATCCAACTTCAAGACTGTCTGATATTCTTCAATCGCTTTATTTAGGGCCCCTGCCTTCACATAGACCTTAGCGAGATTAACATAGGCATCAACATAATCCGGTTGCACTGCGGTTGCGGCACGGTATTGTTCTATTGCATTATCGGTTCGGCCCATGGCTGCGTAGACATCCGCCAGACCGGTAATAACAGCCGCGTCATTTGGACGCAAGCTGTGCGCAATCTTGAATTGTTCTATCGCCTTATCCGGCAATCCCTTCTTAAAAAAAGCAAGTCCCAAATTATTATAGGTACCCATAAGTAGGGATCCAGTTCTTAGGGCGATCTGATACTGCTCGATAGCCTCATCCTGCATACCCGCATCAAAATACGCAAGGCCTAGATTATGATGTACCCGCGCTTTCAAGGGAAACTTATTTACGGCATCACTCCACAAGCTCAAGCTGTTTTCCCATACAGAATTCCGCAAATAGTAGCCATGGAAAAAAACACCAAAACGATAAGCGCAGCCCGATTGCGATCATCCTTATCCTATCATTGCCGAGTCTTTTATATGTCAGTAAAACTGCAGATGTTACAGCCATAAAAGCCCCTACTGATGGCAGATAAACTCTATGCTCGAATATCACATCGGCTAGCGGTATTATGCCGGGACTCGACAGACAACGTGATGAAAAACCAGAGGATGCCGAAGCCAATAAGACGGTAAAACATGAATCGTGAATCGCGGAAGGCTTAATATCCTTTTCCCCCTCGCCACTCGCCTCCCGCTTGCTTTCTTCCATCAGTGGCTTAAGCTGCCTGCTGCATTCTGCCGACCTTCTTCCTTGGATTGCTGACCAATGATTGCTTTTTGCGATTTATAGAGCAGATATACCGCTGTAGCTAAGAGTGCCGAGAGGAAGAGGAAGGACAGGAAGACCGGAAGCGCGAAAAAAGAATGGTAAATCGGATAATAGTAATCGACATTTTGATTTACCGGCAGTATAAGGAGTCTGATATACGTAACAATAACCCGAAACTGGGTCATTAGGT
Source organism: uncultured Nitrospiraceae bacterium (assembly GCA_963811165.1). Taxonomy (GTDB): domain Bacteria; phylum Nitrospirota; class Thermodesulfovibrionia; order Thermodesulfovibrionales; family UBA6898; genus Sulfobium. The sequence goes on along the minus strand of CAWEQH010000007.1, from coordinate 23,923 downwards.
AGTCCCATCTGGGAAGCATGGACTGAGCCCTTGTCAATTTATCCAGGGCAGAGAAAATTTCCCCGACCGGCTTGCTTAAATCTATCATGTTAAAGGCGACGATCACCACAGTCAGGGTGGCAAGGACGAGTAACAAAAGTCCCCTTCTCATTGAAGATTTGAAAAAGGTAAACTCATAGAGCAGCACCATGACAGGGAGCGTAAACGCGTTCTCCTTGGTCTTCATAGCAAGTACCGCACTCAGGAAAGTGAGAAAAAAACAGGTCAAGACAGAGGCTGAGTATTTCTTAACCTTATCTTCAGCCTCTTCCTGCTTAAGTCTGCCCTTAATGTACGTCACCACCGAAAACAGATAAAACATTGTAGCAAGAGAGGTGAATCTCTGCACTATATAAGTTACAGCCATTGTCTGGACAGGGTGGGTTACAAAGAGAAGGGCCACAATCAAAGCGAAAAATCGTGAATCGTGAGACATGAGACGTGAAGATGAACAGTTAAGCTGTTGAGTAGTTGGGTCTTTACTCGACAACTCTTCTATTTGACCACGCAGCCCTCTGAAAACTGGCTTCTTATGATAGCTGATAGCCGATAGCCGACTCCTGAAAAATGGCGTCTGGAATGTTAACAAAAGCAGAAAATATACCAGCATCCCATTTATAAGATGGATAGCGAGATTTACAATATGGTAGCCGGTCACATTCAGCTTTCCGATACGGTAATTCAACGCGAATGAAAAGTAGCCAACAGACCGGCGCAGATTGTATTCAGTCCTGTTCGGGACCGGGGTTAAAGGCTCAAGGCTCTTTATAACAGAGTTGCCCATGATCTGACTAACATCATCGAACATGAACGGGACTTTAACCGTGTTGGAATAAACGATTAATCCCAAGACACATATTATGATGAGATGAACAACTGTTTTTCTCAGTAATTGAGGCACATCCGAAACTTTCATCTGACGCAACGTCTTACCACCGCTCACCCTAAAAGGATAACACAAATCCTGCGAGAAGAGCTCGCGGCAAAGCAGCAGGTGCAAGGTTAAAAGGCAGCACGCGCCTAGTTGTAGTGGCCTTCCCGTTATAATGGTCTTTACCCGGATGTACCTTATTGATGAGGGAAAGGTCAAAGATCTCTTCCGCCGCGATTTCCCGTGTGATGTAGCCGAGCCTTCGTAAGACCTTTACGAACTCGATCGGTGGAAGACAGATACTCCGGAGTGACCTGCGCGCAGTATTTGGGAGATACCTTGAGCGTTTCAAGAACGAATTCTTCATCGATAAACCCGACGTACCCTGCGATGAGTCTTGCCGCCTCGGCGGGGCTATTCCTCAGAAATGATGAGGCCTCTTCGTGCAGTAAGAGAAATGTTTCAGCGGTCTCCCTTTCCTTCGCCAAGAAATCCCTTGCCGCAAGGATGCCGTAGCTGGGGTTGTGGGGCCATAACTTTGAAGGAGGGTAAAGGATCGTTCCCTGAGCATAGCGACGCACCGCAACCGCAAGCGCAGGCGTGCCGACCGCAGCAGCCACCTCATCCTTAACGACAGCCTCCAGCAGCCGGTCCGACCAGGAAAAATTAACTACCTCTATTTCGTCCTTCAGTCCGAACCTTTCGAGGCATTCTCTGAGGATGACATCATGGATCGAACCGTTTCCGGGCACCCCTATCCTTAGGCCGGCGAACTGATGAAGGATGTCGCCAAGGTCCGATATTTCCGGCGAACCCTGATAACGCTTTTTTGCGCTAATGACAGTACCTTCCATATGTCCTCCGGCGATGCAGACGATCGCCACGCCGCGCCCGATGCCGATGATTGCAGGCGGCAAGCCGATATATGCAAGGTCGAGTTGCCCCTCTTCAAATGCCTTGACTATGGCGGGACCCGTACCAAAAAGCTTCCATTCGACCGACCTGTTAAGCCGTTCGCCGGTATCTTTCTTGGCCATGAGAACGATTGCGGTATGGTAGAAAGTGGAGAGATGTCCTATTCTGAGTTTTTCCAAGGCAGCCTCATCGTGCCGAATCCGACCGGCTACCGGCCGGGAAAAGAGACCTTATACGGCAGCCTTCTTCATCTTTCCATAGGTGGTCAGAAGGAAATCGTATTTATGCTTGAGTTCCACGATGGACCTGAGCAAAACGGCATACAGGGGGTTTAGCTTAAGGTAGGGCTTAAGTGCATTCGCCATCTTCACAAGGTACGATTCGCAGTTCTCTACGAAGCTGAACGTAGGGTCCTGGAGTGTCTCATCGTAGGTATAGAAGATCTCGAGGAATATGTCTGTGATCAGGCAAAACTCATTCAATATAGTCTGAGAAATCGCTTCGTCCTGGCTTATCCTTTTTTTCCTGAGTCTGCGCATGAACTCTACGTGCTCCGACTGGATATTTTTCAACTGCTTGATTATGACCTTAAGATCTTCCGGCTCCCTGTTAAAGAGGTTCCTGTATACAAAAGTCCGTGCAACCTTTTTCCAGTGCTTCAGGTGGTTCTTTTTCCATTCCGCCATGCCCGACCAAAAGGCCACAAGCGAACGGTCGAAGTCTTCCCGCTTCGAAAAAAGGGTATAGGTCTCAAACGCCAGTTCGTCCAGGCGTCTTCCCATGTCGATAATTTCTTTGATCTCTTTCATATTCTCTTTTGTTTGGGTTATTGAAAAAGGATAAAGCGAAAACAACTATATGTAGATTACCACATCGCGAAATAAAAATATATAAAAATTTTTAAAGTTGCGCAACAGCCGTTTTTGCCGTTGCCATTTGTTGTAATTACGGCAACCCCTCACCTTCGCTTTATCTTCTTTCATGACCAATCTCATCCGCCCCGGAAGGGGTGAAAAAGGCATCGGGAAATGCACAATTAAGCAACAAAAAGGTCGTATAGCCAAAAGCGGGATGAAGCACAAAAATGTTCTAAAATACAAAAATGTCTTATATGCATTTTTGTAAGTCATTTAAAAATCAAGGGGATACAGCCTGGCACATTTTTGGCTAATACCATATGACAATGGTAACACTAAAAGACAGGATACAGGAGCTCGAGAGGGGAGAAATAATCAAGGCCCTTAAGGAATGTGACTGGATCATGGCGAGGGCAGCAAGGAAACTCGGCATAACGGAGAGGATAATCGTATATAAGATCAATAAATATGGAATAAGAAAAAAGGAGGTAAGATGGGTTGAGGACAAGGACAATCAGGAAGGGAAAAGTCTATAAATCGATAGCGATTATTAAGTGATATTCGACAGAAAAAGGAGGAGTAACAAAGTGAGAAAGTTAGTGATTGTCTTCATTGTTTTAGGGGTCTTGCTTTCAGCAGGCCTGTTATTCGCCGAAGATCAGGCGCAGCCCGGCAGCCCCTCCATATCGGCCGGGCAGAACATGCCTGCAGCAGCAGGCGCCTGCTTCCGCCTCTGCGTCTTCCGCCCCGGTCAAGATAGATACAGGTGATACGGCCTGGATGATCGTGGCGACCGCGCTGGTCATGCTGATGTCGATTCCCGGCCTCGCGCTTTTTTACGGCGGATTGTCGAAAAGGAAGGATTCCCTCAACACGATGGCCATGACCTTTGTGACATTCTGCATCGTAAGTTTACTGTGGGTGCTCTACGGCTACACCTTTTCTTTCGGGAGCGATATCGGCGGCTTCATCGGAGGAGCCGAGAAACTGTTCCTCAAAGGTGTCGGGCCAAACAGCATATCCGACCTCGCAAAGACGATACCGGAGTTCATCTACATCGCCTATCAGCTGACGTTTGCGGCGATCACGGTCGCCCTTGCAAGCGGTGCATATATCGAACGCATGAAGTTTTCGGCGTGGGTCATCTTCACCGTCCTTTGGATGACGCTGGTGTACCTTCCGGTGGCACATTGGGTATGGGGAGGCGGATTTCTTGGCAAAGCTCGGTGCGCTCGACTTTGCAGGCGGCACAGTGGTCCATGTGAATGCAGGTATCGCCGCCCTTGTGGGTGCGCTGGTCCTCGGCAGGAGACGGGAAAAGGCGCTCATGCCGGGCAATTTGACCCTTGTTGTGACCGGCGCGGGCCTTCTCTGGTTCGGATGGTTCGGCTTCAATGCGGGCTCGGCAGTCGCGGCAAACGGCATTGCCGGAGCGGCCTTCATTAATACAAACACCGCGGCGGCGGTTGCGGCATTGTCGTGGATGGCGGTTGAGTGGGTGCATTCAAAGAAACCGACAGTACTCGGCATTGCCTCGGGCGCAGTCGGAGGACTGGTTGCTATCACGCCGGCCGCAGGGTTTGTAAACATAACCGGAGCCATCATTATAGGGATAGCAGCGGGCATAGTGCCCTTCTTTGCCGTAGCCTGGCTCAAACCGAAACTGGGGTATGACGACACGCTCGATGCGTTCGGCATTCATGGCATCGGCGGAACGATAGGCGCGATCCTGACGGGAGTTTTTGCCGACCCCGCGATCAATGACGCCGGGAAGGGGCTTCTTTACGGAAATCCCGGTCAGCTGTTGACGCAACTGATCGCCGTCGGCGTCACCCTGGTGTATAGCGGCATCATGACATTTGTGATCTTCATGATCATTAAAGCCGTAGTCGGGTTAAGGGTGGATGCTGAAGATGAAGTTATGGGGCTCGATGAAAGCCAGCACGGCGAAAGGGCGTATAATCTGTAAGATCATAACGACACCCTCACTAAAGACATGCAAGGAACGCGGGAGACACGATGAAAAAGATAGAAGCGATAATAAAACCGTTTAAGCTCGATGAAGTCAAAGACGCCCTTAACACAATCGGCGTCCAGGGCATGACCGTGATAGAAGTAAAAGGGTTCGGGAGACAGAAGGGCCATGTTGAACTCTACAGGGGCGCCGAATATGACGTTTCGTTCGTCCCTAAGGTCAAGCTTGAAATAGTGGTGCGCGAAGATATGGTGCAAAAGGCGGTAGAAACGATCCGGGAGAAGGCGAAAACCGGCAAGATCGGAGACGGCAAGATCTTCGTCATCGCGGTTGAGGAGACCATCAGGATCAGGACAGGTGAAAAGGGCGAAGCGGCAATCTGACTTTCGCGATGCCCTTGCATCTATGAATAAATGAGATTGCCGGGATATTTTAGAATTCCTCCGCTCCTTACCGAACTATTTATTCTTGCGCACCTTTTTTCATAAGGTATCGCGGAGCGTTGCACCCGAAAGAATCTCCCAATTCACAGGCCCTATTGAAATCAGCGATAGCGAGTTGGGCCTGACCAAGCTTGAGGTAAAGCAGCCCGCGGTTGACGAATGTTTGCGAATCACTTTGATTTAATGAAATTGCTTTGGCGTAGTCATCAAGTGCCTTGCCAAACTGGCCCCTTTGATCGTACAATGTGCCTCGGGTCTTGTACGCAACATATCCCTACCCTTCGGGTGTCTTTTCGATTATGTAATTCCACAGGATGAAGTCGTTTTCCCATATCCTGATTTGATTGACAGTCAAAGTTATCATAGCGCCGAGCAAAGAAATAGCGGCGACACCAGCAACAAGCCTTCGCTTTAGATCGCCGTTGTTTACCTCATATGCATTTTTTGTCGCCCGCGCGACGGCTAAACCAAATATGAGGAAGGGGCCGACACTTGGCAGATAAGTATACCTGTCAGCCATTGCTTGAAACCCTACCTGGACAATGCCAATGACAGGGAGCAAGGTGATAACATAAACGAGGTAGACAGCTAACCATAATCTCTGCTTTTTTGCAGCCGCGATGGCAAACAAGGTACAGCCGATGACAAGGACAATCGGGAGTGCATATTCCACAGAGAAAAATAAGGGAACCCACCGGATAGGGATAAAAAGGGCACAAATTCAAGGGCCAGATCATATTCCAAGATAATTGACTAGAGCCTTTGGTGCGACAAGCATCCGTGTTGAAAATGTTATGGACCCTAACGGTATTACGGCACCGCCCGATTTTTGCGCCATAATTGTCAGCATTAATAAAGAAGGCTCAGCAAAAAGAAAGGAGTCTTTTCCGCGACGACGCCCAGGAGCTCCTTGAGAAGTCAATTCTCCTGAAGGGATACCAATCCAATATCAGCAGGACCAGAGGGAGGCTGACGGCCATGGGCTTACTCATAAGAGCAAAGATGAAGAAGCAAAGAGCAAGGATGTACCTCCCGGCTTCGCCACCCCCTCTTCCCCGCACTCGGCCGGAATTCGCTGAAGAGGAAAGATCAGAGGGAGGATAAGGCGTTGTGATCCCGGCTTTGCCGGTCTCCTCTTCTCCTCGGTGAACCCGCCTGCGCGCGGGGGCGTCTCGTCTGATGCGAGGATCGTTTTGTATAGAGGCAACCCTGTGTGGTTGCCCTTCTTTGGGCGTCCACAGGGGGCCACCCCTACATACATATTTGACATACATTATTACGCTCAGCAAATAAAACATGGCGCACAAAAGATCTTTCCTTTCGGAAACCCACGCCACCGACTCCACATGAAGGGGGTGAAGGCCGAAGAGCAGGCCGGTCACACCTGCCGCGGCGAGGGCTTCAGCAGACGCGGAACGCGACTCGTGCCGGGCAACCTCTATCAGTTTCACAATCAGTAGCACCACAAGAAAAGTATTCATGGTATGGATGATGTTATTGGTCAGATGATGCCCCAGGGAATTAGACCCCAGATCGCGTAATCCAGGGCATGGGATATCCATGTAAGTGGATGCCAATTGGCAGCGTAGAAATCAAAAAACGCCCATCTGAAGAAAGGTACGTCCAACGAAGTGATGTGTGAATTTTCAAATACATACATGGGGTCATCCAAATGAACAAATTCATTCTGAAGAGAGGGGAGATATACAAGAAAGGTTATGAGTGAGACGATACCTGCAAGGACGTAATTAAAGTTTCTGATCTTTCGGACAGACTTTCCTCCCGACGGCTGTCTATCACGGGGCATGCACAATGATGTGGACTTCTTGTCTGCGCCAGCGGTGTCCATTCGATACATGATGGGTCAGGCACTATCTCTTACACTGTCACTTGGATGCGCTCTTCGCAGATGTTTCCCGTAATTTCTTTTCCGCGGCTTCGAGGGTTATCCACCCTGGCGTTCTTCTTCAGCTGCGCCTCAAACTCCTGTTTCCGTTTTTCGAGCATCGGTTGTTTCAGGTCGTTCTCTATAATGCCGCGGGCCTCTTCATAGGTCATCTTCGCGCCGGGGTCGTGTCCCACAACCCGGATAATGTGAAAGCCGTCATCCTCGCCGATCACCTCACTGAGTTCTCCCTGTTTCAGCTTCGCTGCAGCAGTGAAGAGCCTCGGATACTCCTGACGGCTGATCATGCCCTGACGGACCATAAATGTGCTGTCCGGCGTAAAGTTTCGGAAAAGTCATTATTGTTTTTTCTGAGATAGGCGAGGAGTTCCTTCGCCCTCTTCATGACCGCAGCCTCGTCGCTGCCCTTCATGACAACGACCTCGTCGACGGCGTATCTCCGGCCGGTGAACTTCATCTTGTCCTTATCGTATACGGCCTTTATCCGTTTTTCATCAACTTTTATTTTCTGAAATATCTCCTGCCCTGCGATCATGTCGAAGAGCAAGTCGTGCGCCACTGCCTGCCGCATCGAGGCCTCTGTGTACCGGTCACTGCAAGGTTTCTTCCTGAAGGCCTCTTTGGAGCCTGCCTTGGACTTCATTGCGGCAATGGCCTGGTCTACCGCTTCGGGTTTGACCTTCATGCCGCGCCTGGCAGCCTCCTGCGTCGCCAGTTCCCGGAAGACGAGGAGGTAAGGGCACTCTTTTTTCACCTTTTGATCTATCTCCGGGGACCTCTCCTTCCGTTTACTGAGATACTTCGGCGCCAGCCGATTCATCTGCTCTATGAGGTCTTTCATGGTGATCTCGGTCCCGTTTACCCGCGCTATTACGACCTTCTTCGATTCCTCAACGCCCTTTTTCATACTGTTAGCCATTACTTTTTCATGCTCGGGCGGTTTTTTTTCAGCCTCCTTCTTCCCCCCCTGAACATGAGAGAGTGGTCAGCGCGACCATCACCGCGAGTCCCAGCGGTAACCATATGGTTGTTTTCTTCATCTCGCCTCCGTATAAAGATTCTCTATGAAACTGACGACTCCGTACGACCGGACACCCGGAGGTCAGCAAGGTATCTGCGCAGCCTTTACTTGTCATGCGAGTCAGAGGGTTTTTCCCTCAGTTTCCGTTCAACTTCTTCAAGGCTTATCACTATCGTCGCTTTCTTCTTCAGTTCCGCCTCCCACTCCTCTTTTCCTCTTCTGGATCGCAGCTTCCCTTCTTGGCTACTGTCCATCTTCGCGGCAATCTCCTTCTCAGCAACCATATTAAAGAGCTCATCCCTTTCGATCTCTTTCCTGAGAGACTCTTCCGTCAGCCCCCGCTGAGAAAGATATGCGTGAAATCTTCTTCGGTGCCGGTCACATGCCTCAACGTCTGTATGGAATGATCAATCTGGCCGGAATCTACCTTCATCCCCGTGTCTCACCGCATCCTGTATGGCCAGTTCCCGGAAGATCAGTACATCAAGGGCCTCCTGCTTCACCTTATTGTCCAGTTCAGGGGTCCTTTCACGGGGTCTTTAATATACGTTGGCGCTATCTTATTCATCCTGTCGATGAGCTGGTTCATAGTAATGTCTGTACCGTTCACCTTGGCCACCACAAACTTCTTCGATTCCTCAACACCCAGCTTATACCGTTCGAGCATCTTCCCATGCTCTTCCTCCGAAATGGCCTTATTATTCCTCTCCGGGGTTCCATGTGCACATGACAAAATCGTCGCGGCACCCAACCCCATGAGAACAAGGCATACCAGTCGTATAATCTTCTTATTCATTGTGCCTCCCCGCGTATTCACTTTCGTCTCTACTTAATCAAGCAGTTCATGAGCAACGCGCCATAATCGCCAGCCGCGCCTACCCGAAACTTTTTTTCAGGAAGGTTGCGAGCCAGCCGCGATGACAGTTAGTGACTTCTCGATATCTTCCTGGACTGAAGTCACTGCTACCATTGCTGAGAACTCCAAGCGATATATTTTAACTTACAGCCATAAAAAAAATCTCTCAATGAGGAGCAGACAGTCAAGGTTCAGACAAAACTTCACTAACCTTCGAAGTAAAGAACCGCCACTCTTGAGGCCGCATTATTGAAAAATTACCGAGAAAAAGGGTAAACTTTTCTTCACTGGCAGAAAAGCAGATAACGCCCAGTGCGCGCCGGTAGGCTTTTTTCCTGAGGGCTGTTAGACAACTCGGCGGCGCTGCGATAAGTTTGCAACGAAAGGAAGAAATATCATGAACGTGAAGAGATTGTATGTGCTTTTTCAATTAGTCATTTTAGCTTTGTCGCTTCTCTCCCGTCCGGCGTCCGCCGCAGAGGAGGAACTAACCTGGCACGTGCGTGTTCCTGTCACATTTTTCAGTGCGACGTTCGGCAATGGCAGATTTATAACCGTTGGCGAGGAGGGAATATTCTGACTTCTTCTGACGGCTTCAACTGGTCATCGGTGCCGTCTGGGACTGGAGAGACGCTTAGATCAGTAACGTACGTTAACGGGCTGTTTATAGTTGCCGGCAGCAAAGGCATTTTGCTCGCTTCAGACGACGGCATGAAATGGAGGGCCATGTCCTCAGGCGGTAACGCAGCCATTGAAAGTGTTACCTATGGAAAAAATCTTTTTGTAGCGGTGGGAGATCAAGGAACCATTTTTACATCCACCGACGCGACCGCTTGGACAGCGGCTCTTCCGGGGTATCCGACAGCCTTAGAAGCGTCGCCTTTGCAAAAGGTACGTTCGTAGCCACAGGGGACAACGGCTTAATCATCACGTCGACAGATGGAAAAAAGTGGCGGAAAGAAGTGATAGAGACCCCTTACAGCATCAGGGCTGTGACTGCCGGAAAAGCAGGTTTCATAGCGGCCTGTGGACCGGATACTGTATTGTTCTCTTCGGACGGTGAACAATGGACTTCAAAGAAGACGGGCTTTTCCGCCTGGTTGAAGGCTGTGACGTACTCCGAGGACAGATACATTGCCGTGGGGAATTCCGGCATTGTATTGACCTCTGCAGACGGCATCTCCTGGTCCACTCTGACAGCAGGGACATCAGAGACACTTTATGCTGTTGCCTTTGGTAATAAGACCCTGGCTGTTGCTGGAACCTCTGATACCGTATTTGCTAGCCAAGACCTTGCAAAATTTACTCCTATTGTATCTGGAACGACTAACATACTAAGGGGATTGACTTTTGGAGTCGATCGCTTTGTTGCTGTCGGAGACAAAGGGACCGTAATGCTTTCACCTGACGGCGCTGTATGGACTGCCGGCAACTCCCAGACAACACAACGACTCAATGCCGTCACCCATGACAACAAAGGATATCTTGCGGTCGGCGACAACGGGACGGTATTAAGCTCTACGGACGGGATAAAATGGGTCTCAAGGGAGACGGTTACGCATCCAAATCTTCTTGAAGCATCATACGGCCGGGGAGGATACGTAGCCGTGGGCACAACGGGTGCGGTGCTCGTCTCAACGGACGGTTTGAAATGGGTCGAACGTAAGTCGGAGACAGACGTGACTCTCCGCAGCGTGGCATACGGCAACGACGGATACGTAGCGGTAGGCGATAATGGCGCTGTTCTGCACTCTGCCGATGGATCAGTCTGGACGAAAAAGGATATCGGGGTGAAGAATCGGCTTGTAGAGCTAAGGGGTGTAACCTTTGGTAGCAAAGGCTACGTTGCCGTTGGAAGGGATGGAACAGTTCTTGTCTCCCCCAACGGCATGGAATGGAAGCTTGTTAATTCAGGCACCACTTATAATCTCTGGGACATAACGTATTGTTTCGATCGATATAACCGCCGCCACGCCTGATGTCCCGGAGAGGGCGCAAAAAACAATCGCAGGGTTTATGTGTCGTCGGACGGGGAGAAATGGACGGCAATGATTACGCAGAGTGCTGCTCCCTTCTTCACCTTAGCGTGTGGAAGCAACCGCACGTTAGTGCTGGCAGGGAAACAGATCTTGCAATCGGACCCGCTGCCGGGGAAATAAAATCAGCCTTCTTGGACAAGCTGCCGCAGGCCGCCTTCATCGCGCCTGCGGCAGTGTCATTCGTCTGCTTTGCGACAAGCCGTCATTTTGCATTCGACTGAAGCGCGTCGCACGCCGCCTTATTTCCCAGGCTGCATGCCTTCCGAAAATCGCGCACCGCAAGTTCCTTATCGCCCATCTTGAGGTAGAGATTGGCGCGATTGACGTAGGCTGCCGCATAGTCGGCGTTTAGATCGATCGCCCTGTTATAGTGTTCCAATGCCTTGTCGTCCTGTCCGAGGAGCGAATAGACAAATCCGCGGTCATTATAGGCTGCGTGCCCTCCGGGGTTTATGATTATCGCCTTGCCGAGGGAGACCACCGCCTTGTCCGGCGCCCCTGCCTTTCCATACAGGTTGCCCAGCTCAACATAGTCATCATAAGCCCGCAGATGAAATCGGGCTGATGCCATGACTTTATCGAAGTCGCGGGCAGCCTCGTCAAGCCGGCCTGCTTTCATGTATGCCTCACCTCTGTTGCTGAAAAGCACAAAATATCGCGGATTCAGCTCTATTGCTCTAGTGTAATCATCAATAGCCTTGTCATACTGCCTCATTTTGACGAAAGCCATTGCACGATTATCGTAGGCAAGAAAAGAGCCCTCAACCTCCTTATTAAGGACCGTGGTCCATAAGGTTATGCTGTCTTTCCATGCGGCTATCTGCCCGATGGTAAGGTACAACATTATAATACCCAGGACAGAAAATGCAGCCAGGGTAAAGCGAGGCCCGCCAGCCCGCCATTTTTTCGCTGCAACCTCTACAGAAAAAAGCCACTCCCAATCCGAGAACCAGAAACGGACCGACACTCGGCAGATATGCATACCTGTCCGCCATCGACTGAAGACCCACCTGAACGAGGCCGATGACCGGCATAAGGGTCGCCAGATAATACCCCAAACCGCCAGAGGCAGCCTTCTCTTCTTCGCAATGGTTACGAAGGCAATGGTACTGGCGACTACAAGGACGACCGCGAAGAGATATTCCGGAGAGAAAAGCGACGCGCTCTCCGGATACGGATAGAAAGGGGCCAAGTTTACCGGTATCAACATCTTCCAGAGGTAGACAACGAGTGATTTCGCAGCAACGGGCAGGCGCACCGACAATGGAATAAACTCCGTAGATTGTATTACATCCCTCTGCGCAAAAACAGTCACTACAGATGACGCAACGCTCAGTCCAATAAACGGCAGCTTCTCCGTAAGTGAGGACATGACCGTCTTAAGGGAGTGGATTCTCCCAAAAGGATACCAGTCCAGATATGAATAAGACAAAGGGGAGACTCACCGCCATCGGCTTGCTAAGAAGGGCAAGGATGAAAAAGCAAAGAGCGAGGAGGTAATGCCCCCGGCTTCCTGCCTGCCGGTAGGCATGGCGCCATCCCCTCTTAAGATAAGAGGTATACGCCATGATACTTAACAGATAAAACAGGGCGCACAAAAGATCCTTCCTTTCCGAAACCCATGCCACCGACTCCACATGCAGGGGGTGCAGGCCGAAAAGAAGACCGGTAGTTGCAGCGGCGATCAAAGTGAATCGTGAATTGCTCTCCATAGGTTGAATAACGCCCCCGCCTTCGGCGCCCCCTCTTGGCCTAAGAGGGGGATGGGGGGAGTTAAGCAGCGAAGCAATCTCCACCAATCTCACAACCAGCAATACGACTAGAAAGGTATTGATCCAGTGGAGGATAATATTCGTCAGGTGGTGCCCAAAAGGATTCAATCCCCAGACCAGCGTAATCCAGGGCATGGGATATCCAGGTGAGCGGGTGCCAGTTTGAGGCATAAAAAGAGGAGAAAGCCCATCTGAAAAAAGCCGCGTTGACAGAACGGATATCAGAAGATTTTCGAAATGTACTGGCTGTCATCCCATGTGAGTACAAAGTCGTTCCTGAGGGCCGGGAGATAAACGAGGCACGTCAGCAAGGCAACCGAGACTGCCAGATAATGTTTCATTCTCCTACGTTTCATCATGGTGATATCCTTTACCTGTGAGATTAATGTAACAGAAGGGTTCCGAAATGGCCGGAACTTCCCCACCAAACCCGGAACGACTGTATTATAAAAACATTCTTTTGTTTTTTAGTGGTTCTTCGCTCGCGTCAAGGCAGATACTTCCTCAGCACGTCGCATCCCTTCTTTATCACCCAAATCGCAGGCCCTTTGGAAATCCGCAATGGCGACCTCCCGGTTGCCCGTCTTCAGGTAGACATTCCCGCTGGGTGCCATAGGCCTCTGAATAACTGACTGTCCAGTTCAATCGCCTTGTTAAGATCTTCCAGTCGCCCTTCCATACTCTCCCGTATGAAGAAAATAGGCCAGTCCCCTGTTTGCATAAGCCGACCGAGCACCGGGCCTGATCTCGATGGACTTGGTGAATTGTTCTATCGCCGGTCCGAAAGAAGCCCACTTCGCCGTAAATCTTCACCCTTGTTGTTCTGGGCCTTATAGCTGCACCGCGGGTCCAAGGCTATGCCCTGTCAAAATCGTGTAAGGCCGAGTCTAGAAACCCCTTTCTTAATCAGCGACGATGCCCCGATTAGACATAGGCTTCACCTGTATGAATGGATTCAGAGTCAATCGCCTGTTATAATCTTCTATTGCATTATCAAGTTGTCCCCTTTTATCAAACTGAACACCCAGGCCCGTTATAAGCCATCGGAACATTCGGTTTTTTCAATGACATAATGTCTTGCCAAAGATAAAGGAGCTTTTCCAAATCCGCAAGCTGCTGCGTCGTCAGATATGTCAGGGCCAGCAGCGATAAACGTGATTAAGCGGCGCAACCGCGCCTTTCCCCAGGCAGTCCGCGTTCCACAGCCCAGACACTCCTCCAGCAACCCATGCTGCCCCGGCCCCGACCATAAGGAAAGGACCGAGTGAAGGCAGATATGTATATCGGTCAGCCATGGCCTGGCCGCCCACCTGAACGATGCCGATTACGGGAATCAAGGTGATAGATAGTACCCCAAGACCGCCAAAGGCAGCCGTTGCTTCTTCGCCATGCTCACTAGAGACTATACTCAAGGGCGGCTATGAGAATGACCGCAAACAGATATTGCAGAGAATAAAATCGACGCACTCTGCGGATACGGATAGAAAGGGACCAAGTTTACTGGTACAAGCATCTTCCAGAGGTAGACAACGAGTGATTTCGCAGCAACAGGGAGACGCGCCGACAGAGGGAACAACTCCGTAGACCTTTCGATGACCTCCTTCTGTGCCAGAATAGTCGACTACAGATGACGCAACGCTCGGAGTCCAATGAACGGCAGCTTCTCCGCAAAGGAGGACATGATCGTTTAACAGAGAGTGGATTCTGCCAAAAGGATACCAGTCAAGAATGAAAGAACGACGGGGAGACTTCATCCGCCATCGGCTCTGCTCATGAGGGCAAGGATGAAGAAGAAGAGAGAAAGGAGATAGTGTCTATCGAAATCCGGGTCCGTATTTGTCAGCCCGGCTCTGCACCGGAATCTTTCTGTGAAGGGGCGACCTTATGTGCGTGGTCCTTCTTTGGGCGGCCACGCTGGAGCCACTACGAACATACGCCTGCATAACTGCCATCATGCTTAACAGATAAAACAGGGCGCACAAAAGATCTTCTTCCTTTCGGAAACCCACGCCACCGACTCTACATGCATGGGGTGCAGGCCGAAAAGAAGACCGGTTGTCCCTGCTGTTATGAGCACTCCTATATCGTGGGATCCCTCTATTTTCCCCTTTCCCTTCTCCCTTCCTCCCCTTACATTGAGGTGAGGGAAAGTCCGGGTCTTCCAGGTCTCCATCAACCTCACCACAAGCAGCACCACCAGAAAAGTATTTATCGCATGGAGAATATTGTTCGTCAGGTGGTGCCCCATGGGATTCCAATCCCCAGACAGCGTAATCCAGGGCATGGGATATCCAGGTGAGCGGGTGCCAGTTCGAGGCATAGAAGGAGGAGAAGGCCCATTTCAAAAACGACAGGCTGAGGGAGTGGATATGCGGATTTGAGAGGACATAGTCAGGGTCATCCCAGTCAACGAAGTCATTCCATAGAGCAGGGTAATAACAAATGAAAATAATCGCCGATAACAGTCCGGCGACAAGGTATTTTATATCGGGTTCTTCTGCATATTCTGCCTCCACCATTATCGTTTTATTATAAACATTATTATCGGCGGCAGGCCACTTATTATCACAATTGAAGACTTAGGATGCCTCATCTTCTGGCAATGCCTCTCAGCGAAATAGCGCGCCTGATGAGGATTGCCTGAGCACAGGTTTTGCGCAAGCCGTGAGCAATCAAAACATCACGAGGGAGAACTCAAGATAACTGTTTCCCTGCGGATACCGTATAAACAGGCGGATGAAGGGGCCGGAAGAGGTCCGGCCCCTTGAAAGAAACGTCAGCCCTTATCAGGGTGTGGTAACAAAGTTCACGCTGCTGTTACTCGTGCAGACCGTCTGCGACGTAGGCGTAATGGTATAGCCGGAAATCGACGCCGGTTGCACAATATAGCACTGAGTGGGAACATTGCTGAAAGAGTAAAATCCCTGGGCGTTCGTGGCAGTGGTCTTATACGTTGATCCATTGGTGTATTTCAGATAGATAAAGCGGGATGAAAATGCAGAACCGTTTGAGTGGGTCAACGTTCCGGAGATGCTTATGGTGTTCCCTGCCGGCGGCACGGTTATCTGCTGATTCGTGGACTGCACCCACTGGGCCCCCACATTGTCCTTCACAAAGTGCTGGACAGTGTATGTACCCGTGGACGCATATGTGTGGTCGAACGTCTGGTTGGAGACGATGTCCGTTAAGTTGATGGACTGCTCCGTCACCTGCCCATCGCCCCAGGTGATATGGACCGTTCCGGGACCGGAATGGCCGCACTGATTGTAATCGGGATCAGAAGACTTGTCCGTCAGCGTCACGGTCATGTTGTTGGCCGCCAGAGAGAAGCCGGCCACCGGCAGTGTGT
Source organism: uncultured Nitrospiraceae bacterium (assembly GCA_963811165.1). Taxonomy (GTDB): domain Bacteria; phylum Nitrospirota; class Thermodesulfovibrionia; order Thermodesulfovibrionales; family UBA6898; genus Sulfobium. The sequence goes on along the minus strand of CAWEQH010000007.1, from coordinate 7,880 downwards.
TTGAGGAATTAACAGTAACCAGTGCCGTTGCATTGCTGGGATGGTTGTCGGCATCCCTTATGTCGACTCTCACAGTATAGGTATTGGGGGCCAAATACGTATGAATCGGCGCATCCAGCGTGGAGGTCGTGGTGTCTCCAAAGTCCCAGAGATATGTGTAAGGAAGCCGCAAGGTGCCGCCGAGGGTCGAGAGCGCAAAATTCTCCTGAAGGCAGGCAGCCCCGGGAGTTGCAGCAATGGACAAATTGGCCCACTCCCCGCCCCAGATGTTTATCCCCCCATAGTGCTGCACACCGCCATGGCACTGGATGTTCGAGCAGGTCCCTCCGCCGCGGTCCCAGGTGTAGGTGAAGCTTGCTCCCGGGCCCCGGTTGTTGTCAGGGCCCGGCACAACATCGTACTGGCCGTTGACATGCTTTGTGACATCGCTGATCGTCACGCCGTCATTCGTTGTGGCGTAATGGCACATATTACAGGAATACGCGGTATGATGGATGTGACTGTTGGACTTGGGGCTGTCCTGGTCGTATAGCGGCGGGTAGCCGTGGCAGGTAGTACAGACCAGCGGCCCGACAGTGTCCCATGAAGGGGAAGTGCTGGCGGGGACCACGCCGGTCGAGACCGACGTGCCGTTGCTGTGACAATAGATGTTCGAGCAGGTCATCGTCCCGTTTGTCGTCACCGTTGTGCCGTTAGTTGCAGCGTATATATAGGGGCTTTGCAGGACAAATCCGTCGAATGTGCCCCCGCCTGCGCCAAGATGGTTAAACCCGATCTGCAGCTGGGCAGGACTCTCGGCGATGAGTGTCACCGGCATGCCGTTGAAGTGACACTTGTCACAAGTAAAACCATAGCCTGATGGACCGGCGTGTCTTGCGTGAGCGCCAGGACCTGTAGCACCGGTATGAGAGGGCATGGTCACGAGACCGTCGACGCCGAACTGATTGGTAAGGGGCGGGTTGCCGTGGCAAATGTTGCAGCCACTCGGAAATCCCCCGCTATGAGGCCCATCGGGGCCGTGACAGATCACACATTCACAAGTGTCAGCAGCCGCCTGGGAAACAATTAAGAAAACAATCATGAGACACAGTAAACAAAAAACACCCCTTCTTTGAAGATCGATCATAATACCCCCCTTTCAAGCTCGTATATTAGGATTCCCCAACCTCATCGCAACATTAACGCCTTTTAATTTACACATTTTTCCTTTTTTTGTCAATGGAAATTTATTATACAGGAGTTCCCCCATTTTTTCGTCATTCCGGCGAAAGCCGGAATCCAGTCAGGCAAGCATATGATATAGATCTTGCCAATTCGGATTTACACCTTCAATCAATTCAAGTTTCCACTTTCGCTTCCATTCTTTAATCTGTTTCTCTCTCTGAATAGCAGATTCCAGGGTCTCATGCAATTCATACCAAACCAACTGGTGAACCCCGTAGCGCTTAGTAAATCCTTCTACCACATTGTTTTTGTGCTCCCATATCCTTTTGGTAAGGCCTGAAGTCACACCAATGTAAAGAGTACCGTTTCTCTTGCTTGCCAGAATATATACCGCAGGTTGTTTATCCATTGTCGTCTCCCTGGATTCCGGCTTTCGCCGGAATGACTTGCCTAGCGGATTCGTCTCTTTGGAGACAATCGCAGTTTTTGCGGCAACAACCCGCCTGGCGAATAACTTTCATTATCATGGATCCTGCCGTGGCAGACGAGGGTACAGCTTCCCGAAAAAGTTCCCCTGTCCGCATAGAGCGGGGCAATATTGCCTGTTGTAGGGGTAACAACCGTACTGTCGAAATTTATCAGATGTGTATGACTGCCCGAAAGCCCGTTGTCCCGGATACCGTGAGGATCGTGACAAACCGAACATGGCGTCTTTTGACCTACTATATGTATATTGTGAAGCGGAAAACTTTGATCCCCCAGTATACTGCTCTGATTATGACACCGGTAGCAGAGGCTGTAGCTCTGGAAACTCTCTGAGGTGCCGTCCGCTGTCAGGTATTGTCTTCTCAGTATCGGCACGTAATCCGAGCCGTGAGGACCATTCGATGTCCCCCCGCTATCGCTGTGACAGTCGGTGCAATAGATAATGCTTGAAGGCGCTAAGGCCTAAAGGAACTTCCGGGTCCTGGCTCGGCGGCATCAGACTTGGGACGTTGGAATTCTTGCCTGTCCCCACCACCGGATGATACGAAGGGTTCGCCAGGTCGAACTCGAATCTCGTATTCGCCGTGCTTATGACCCTCGCGACCAGAGGATATTCGGGGCTCGAGTCTGCGTGACACTTGAAACAGACTTCGTATTCCTTCGTCGCATAGGCTGTCGGGGGCACAAGGGCCACGCCGTTTATGTCAACGCCGCTAACTTTTTCAAGCCTGCCCGTGATAAACGGCGGCGTTGCCGTCCTGCCGTTTGTCGCGTGAGGATTATGGCAGTCCACGCATTCCACGTGACCCGTGATAAGGGCCGGCCGTTCATTCGGTTCGTGGTGGTTCGCGGTGACCCCTATCGTTGTGAGTTCGACGGGGTGCCTCGAAAATTTCTGAAACTGTGCCTGAATGTTCTTCGCAGCAACATTGCCGTTGTGGCAAGGATAGCAGTTGTTTTCCTCTTCCAGATAATTCAGCAGCCGCTGGGGTCCCTTGGCGCCATGGGGCGTATGGCAGCTTTCACATCCGTTTTGGGCCACTGTCAACCAGCCGAAGTCGCTGCTGACCCCGGTCCTTGGCCACGGATCGGGCGGCACCCCATTCCACGTGGACGGCGAAGTTTTATGGGTTGTGAGAAGCCAGCCGTCCTTGTTATGGCACCGTGTGCAAAGGGCCGAAAATGTGTTATCGACCCTGAGAAACTTCTTATATACATTCCTGTGGGCGTCATGACACGTCGAACAATGCACCTCGCCCCCGTAGAGAACAAGGTCCGGGGGAGGGACCGGCGAAATCTCGGGATTCACCGTTGCTTCAAAGTAAGGGAAGGAGACCGGATGATGGTCCGCGAGGAATGTCCCGATATAAGACGGTCTTGACGGGGTTATTTCGCCCACCATCTGGATCCCCTCCGCCGGCTTCAGGACTGCTCCCAGTGCAATCGTGCCGTCGTGACAACTGAGGCATAGCCGTGTCGGACCAGTCGGCTGGTGAGGCACGACATGGAGCGTCGTACTCTCGTAGAGAACATAGTTTTGGGGCTTTATTTCCTTGTTCCACAAAGGCGTAAGGGGAGCAGCGTTATGGGGGGTATGGCAAAAGACACAGATGCGCGTTTCAACTAACGACTTGATTTCGCCGGGCCCCGTCACAGAGAGATTATGCTTGGTATTTGCGATGCCTGCCTGGCCTTGCGAACGGGCCGGCAAAGCGGGGTACAGCAGACAACACGCGGCGATGATCACGACAGATGCGATGAAGCGCTTACTCTGCGAATAAACGCGGTCTTCCGGCATTAGATCCTTGCCTCCACGATTCCTGATGCTGCGCCCGCCTCATTCCGGGAATCATTCATGGATGTCCCTCACTATCTCAAAAATCTGCACCCTCTCGTTGAAGGTATCGCATATATAGAGCTTCTCGTGATCGTCCATATACGCTCCTGAGGGCAGCCAAAACTCCGCGAGCCCTCCTCCGCGATGTCCTATGGTGAGAAAGAATTCGCCTTTTTCGCCAAAAAGCTGAATATTGTCGAAAAGACTGTCCACCACGTATATAACGCCCTTCGAATCCACCGCAATGCCCTTGGGCATCGCGTAGTCGCCTGAGCCATCCCCGTGACGGCCGAAGGCCCCCACAAAACGACCGGAAGAATCGAACATCTGGACCCTGAAATTCATCGAATCCGTCACATACAGTCTGCCCGCCGGGGACCAAAAGATATGGGTCGGGAAGTTGAACTGTCCGTCCCCCACTCCCCTTCCACCAATAGACAATGCGAGGCTGCCGTCAGCCCGTACCGCGTAAATCTTGCTGCCGGCGGTATCGGCCACATACAGCAATTTCCTTTCCTGGTCGAACGCGAGGCCGGTGGGCCTCTTTAATTTTGCCGGTCCCGCCGTTTCCATGCTCTTAAGGAAATCTCCTTCGCCACTGTAAAGGAGCACCTGCCCGAGGGCCGAATCCGAAACAAAAAGCCTCAGGGCGTCATCGAAGGCCACCCCCACGGGTGAGAGCAGATCCACGGGTCCCGCGCCATGGATGCTGATATATTTTTGTTCCTTAGGTATAAATAGATGAACACACTTGCACCCCGTATCCGCAATGGCGACCCTGCCGTCTGATCCGACGACGACTGCAACGGGCCGTATCAGGGTGCCCTCCTTCCTTTTTCCAAACAGCACGGAACTCACAAAGGAAGGCTCGCTTTCTTCAAACCCCTGTATCGACGCAATATACTTGACTCTCGGCCGCTCAGGCATGTCCGGCCATAACAACTGCGTCGGCGAAGTCTCCGTCCTCATCGCCCACTTGCCGGCGCAGCCGGAAAGAAGTGCGAAGAGGACGACAACTGCCGACAGCACGAGGCGTTGCATGCGCATTGTTTTCATTTTAGTGGCCACTATTTTATATTTCAACTAAAATCAGCATTTACGCGGCATCATGTCTGCTGGGCCGAGTGCCCAGGTTTCATCTCGTCTATCTTTCATCCCGGGTTGTTCACCGTTGTTTTCAATCGTCCAGCCGCCTCACTCAGTCGTAAGAATTTTTACGACTGCGTCTTTTTTCAACTCCTGCTCCCATTCGTGCAACCTCTTCTTCTGAGCATTACCTCGCAACTTTGCAGCCAGAGACGCCCTTGATTCTTCGAAAGTAAACTGCCGTTCCGGAATGTATTGGACCAGCTTCAGAATGTGGAGGCTGTCGGACCCCCTGAACACTCCGGAGAGCCCACCCTCCGAGAGTTTCTTCGCCTCCTTATAGAGGTCCTCGTTTTTGTCTTTGTTCACCTCAAGCTCCCTCACGACATATGAGCTGTCAGGGGGCAGGCTCCAGGGGTCTTTCTTCGCATCCGCCTCGATCTTCCGGCGGACCTCCTCGGCCTTTTTTATAGAGTCTTCGTCGTTCATTTTCAGAAAAAAAACCACATCTACGACAACAACCTTTTCCGGGGTCGCATACTTGTCCTTTTCCTTATCGTATGCCTCTCTAAGCCTCTCCTCGGTGACCGCAGCCTTTTCCACCACCTCTTTTGTGACGATCTTCTGGAGCGTGAGGCTCCTTTTCGACCTGTACCCGCATTTTCTCTTCGGTGAAGCCTTCGCGCGCCAGGAATTTCCGATATTCCTCATCTCCGCCCATATTCGCTCTTCAGATTGGCGATCGCTTTGTCGATCTCCTCCTCGCTGACGGTGATCTTCATGGCCTTCGCCTTCTCATACGCCAGTTCCTGAAAAATCAGACGGTCCAGGGCCTTCTGCCTGAGGTCTTCCGAGGTTGCCGAAGCGGCCCGGCCGTTTTTCTGCTGTTCGATCTGCTTCATCATCTCCATTACTTCGCTCATCGTGATCTCCGTTGCGTTTACCCTTGCAAAAACCGGGTCAGCCGCTTCCCCCGTGCCCCGTTGGCCGGGCTGCCCGGCCTGCTCGGCATACTGAGTATGAGGTCCCGCCTTTGCCTCCGCCGACAACGTCTTTTCCACAGGCATCCGGCCATCGCCGCTCGCCGCCCAGGTATCCGACAGGCCGGCAAACCACGCTCCGAGACATATCACAACGCTCACAACGACCGCATACATCCTAAAGTTCACAATAATCCTCCTTCCAACTGTCTCACGGGTCCCGCCTCAAAAAAGCTTCCTTTTCATGTTCAGATAGTAGTACTCGGTAAAATACTTCTGATCTCCTGTGGGGAGCGCGGCCGAGCTGCTGGCTCACATTCCCCCCAAGGCTTAGCTCGAACAACCCGACTTTCCAGGTAAGCAGGGCATTCAGAGAGTAGAGCAGCGTCTTAACCTGGTCCTGCGTGTTTCGCGAAATAACGCCCCTCCTGATGTAAAGATGTTTCTGTAAGGAAAGCTCTTTTGGAACCGCAGGTCGAGGCCCATGAGCGTTTCCTCGAACCCTGCAATCTCCGTTGATATCTCGCTCTGACCGTGGATCGTCCTGGTATAATATGCCTTGGCGAAGACGTTGAATGTGGGCGCAAGATTCTGATTATACGAAATCTCCGACCGCCATCCGTGTGTCGGATTTAATCTTGATTGATTGATCTCGTATTCCCCAAGGACCGTGAAGGGACGCCTGTCTATACGAAGGCCGCCTGTATAGGATTTACTGCTCTCGCGCCTCCGGGGATCGTGCCTGATGTGATATCCTGAGTGATGCTGGTGTAATTGAAATAAGGGTTCAAGAGGTCGTTAAAAAGGGAGAGCGACAGATTGTAGCTGAACTCACTCGTCCTGAACTGCACGTTGTCTGAAATGATCGAATAGGAGACCGAGAAGCTGTATACGAAGAGGGGGTCCGTGCTCTGGACATCCGGCGGCAGCGAGATGATCCGCACGCGGACGCTTGTGCCTACCGCGGCAAGGGTGTAGTGAATGTCTTTCTGGAGAAGCTCAAGGAACCCGGTTACAGGCGCACTGACCCTCACCACGACGGTATTGACATCGATATTCTGGCTCCTCAGGGTAAATTCACCGAAGAGGGCCGCACCCTGCGGCTCGTTCACCACCCCGGGCGCGCCGGTGTTTCCGGAGTTGTACTGCCGCACCATCACGCCGGTCCGCAGGACCCCCCAGGGGATCTTCTTGGTATAGTCCGCGCCCAGCGTGTTGGAGGTCAGCGTCAAGTCCCCCGTTGTAGAATGCGAGCGCAAAGAGCGAAAGCCGTACCGTGTGATGAGGCTCGCGTAGAGCTTGTGCGTCAGATTAAAGCTCACATCATCCGTCCGGGTCGACGTGGCAAGCTCCGTGACGTCAGGGCCTGAAAGCGTCTCTTTCGTATAGCCGTATGAAGCATCGACGTCAAAGTGCCACGGGAGGGAGGCCTCGGCGCGCTCGGCCCAATAGAGGCTCTTACTGTCCTGCTGTCCGCTGAATGGATCGCTCTGCCCCAAACTAATGGATTCGACGCTGGAGATGACCGTTATCCACTTCGGTCTCACTTGATTCTGGAAAAGGTAGTCGGTCCGGACTGTTTTTTGTCCAAGGGTCGTAGAAGAGTCCGTATGACTGTACACCGCATCGGTTTGAAACGGTCCCGAGAAATGGCTCAGGCTTCCTGAGTAGTCTGTGGAATCGGAGCTTTCATTCCCCGTGGTCACCGTGGTTGTACGGTAGCCCAGGCTCGCAAAGAACGGCCTCTTCTTGTAATAGAATATCGCGCCCTTGTCATAGCTCACCGGTTGTCCGCTTTGTGACAATATCCCCCTTGTAAAAAAAGTCCTCCGCGATGCGTAGAGGTCCAGGTGGTAAGGGTGCTCGGCAAGTATCTGCGCCTTGAGATCATAATCCGTGGCCACACCTACCGTCAGCGGCGATTCTCCAAGTTGTAGCGCTGAACGTTTCCTCCTTCAGTCCCGGCGACAGGCCCACATGAAAGAGGAGCAGTCTCGGGTGATAGACGTATCCGTCGAGCGTCGGTTCAGACGTTCGGTGAAGAACGCATCCTTGCTTGATACGGTATTGTTACGCGTGCTGTTTTCATTGTCCTCATATCTCATCATTACTTCCAGTTCGCCGGAATATTCAAGGACCCTCGGAATGAATTGACGCATGTCTGCCGACGACACCGACGGCGTCACCACGACGGCGACGGCAAGCGCTATGATCTTTGCAAACCGTTTTATCTCTTCCGCAGGCAGAGCGCCCTCCCGTGGGACCGGCAAGTGGTCTTTAGTACCCGCCTCATCTGAGCAAAAACTTTTTGTCGGACGCGTGGGCGT
>CAWEQH010000006.1:0-14135 GCA_963811165.1 uncultured Nitrospiraceae bacterium | reverse complement strand
GACTTGACCTTCCCTTTATGTAAAATATTATAATTATAAGGTGAAGGTCTTTATTATTGCCTGGTGCATGGGCGTTATGCTTTTGGCTGGATGCAGCGAAAAAAAAGCGGTGACCGTCAATAAGCAGCCTCCCCTGAAAACCCTGGTAATAGGGCTCATCCCTGAACAGAATATCTTCAATCAGATGGAACGTTATGAACCGCTTGCCAGATATCTGCAGGCGCGTACGGGATACAAAATAAATCTGGTCGTCCTTCCCCGTTACGGCAACATCATCGATACCTTCGTTTCAAAAGGGATGGACGGTGCTTTTTTCGGGAGTTTCACCTACACCCTTGCACACGCGAAGCTCGGGGTTGAGGCCGTTGCACGGCCGGAAACTCCTGAGGGTATATCGACCTACTACGGGCTGATTTTTGTGCGCAAGGACAGCGGCATTAAAACGGCCGCAGACATGCGGGAAAAGAGATTCGCCTTCGTGGATAAGGCAACGACGGCGGGGTACCTCTTGCCCCTGCACTACTTTCATAAGAACGGCATTAAAAACTTCCATGCTTTTTTCAGGGAGACCTATTTTGCCGGGACCCACGAAGATGTAATCTACGATGTGCTGAATAAGAAGGCCGATATCGGTGCGGCAAAGAATACTATTTTTGAGAGGCTTGCGAAGGCGGACAACAGGATAGGGGAGGATTTGGTTATACTTCAGAGGTCGCCCGAGGTGCCGGAGAACAGCCTGGCGCTCAGAAAGGACATCGGCGAAGAAATCAAAGGGAGGCTGAGGGAGGCGCTGCTGACCATGAACAACGATCCGGAAGGCAAAGCCGTACTAAGTGATTTCGGGGCGCAGAGATTTATCCCGACAACTGACGCCGACTTTGAACCCGTACGGCGGTATGCTGAAGGAATCCATCTCGATCTTTCTACTTACGACTACACGAATTAAATGAAAAGAACAATTATCGTCGGACTGGGTATTTTCTCGCTGATGTTTGTCATCGGCGTGTTCTATATTATTTTTTCTATCGAGCGGTCAACGTCGTCTCTTGACGAGCTGATCCTGCTGCATCAGGTTGAGATATTGCGGGAGCATCTCCAGCTCCAGATCAAACGGGTCCAGTCCGACCTAAGTCTCAAAAATACGCGCTATGCCAGAGGTACTGATATTGTGGTCAAAGACGTCAGAAACCTGCAGCGCGTCGCTGACGCCTGTTTGTCCTGTCATCATAACGAAACCGTAACGGGAAGGATCAATAACATAAGGGGTCTCATAGATGAGTACAGGAATTCATTGAGCAGGGCCTTTACCATTCACGCCGACGTAAAGAGGCTGGGAGAAGAAGAAGACGCTGCGTTTGCGATAGGGCAGAACCTGATGACCAAGGTTGATGACATGGTCGCGCTCACGACGAAGAGACTCCAACAACGGACCCAGGCGACCCTCACGAAGATCTCCGGCACAAAGATCATCCTTTACGTGCTCCTGTTTATGGGGCCGCTTCTTATTTTCGGGTTGTCTTATTTCTTTATCAGGACGTTTACGCGCCCGATGAACAAACTTCTCTATGCCACGAGACGCTTGAAAGAGGGCGACCTCGATTACCGGGTAGAAGGATTGCAGCAGGAATTTGGAGAGGTGGCGAGTTCGATGAACGAAATGGCCGGCTCTTTGAAAGAGCACTTCACGAAGATGCAGCGGATCGAGCAGGGCATCGTGCTGGGGGAAGTGGCGGCAGGATTGGCCCATGAGATCAAAAACCCGCTTGCCGGCGTAAGGGGCGCCATAGAGCTCATTTCCCAGGAATCTAATGTTGCGCCGCAGGACAGGGCGCTCCTTTTGAAGGCGGTCGAAGACGTGATCCGGATTGAATCGCTGATGAAAGACCTGCTGAACTTCGCAAAGCCGCCGAAGCCGCAGTACGTGGATGTCGATATCAACAGCGTCCTCTCTATGATCGTTTCCTTCGCCCTGAAGCATCCTTCTTTTACTTTGCGTAACGGAACGGCGATTATGGTCGTCAAAGATTTCGAAGAACATATCCCTAATGTGCCGGCGGACCCCCTGCAGCTTAGACAGATATTCCTTAACCTCCTCCTAAACGCGGCCGAGGCCATGCCCGAGGGCGGGACGCTGCACGTGAAAACCTTCTATGAGCAGTCGAGCCAAACAATCGGGGTACGGGTCTCCGATACGGGAAAGGGGATCGAAGAGGGGTGCATGGGCAAAATATTCCAGCCGTTTTTTACGACGAAACGCAAAGGGACCGGCCTGGGCCTGGCAATCATTAAGCGCCTTATTGAACAGCATGAGGGGGCGATAGGGGTCGAAAACAATCCGGATGGCGGGGCGACGTTTACGATCTCTTTCCCGCAAACAAGGAACTGTCTATGAAATCCTTGAGGAAGAAAAGGAAGCTTTTCATTATCGAAGACGATGAACTCATTGTGCTGACCCTGTCAAGGGCACTCGAGAGGGAAGGCTATGAGATAATGTCCGATGTGACCGCGGTAGACGTCTTGAACAAGGTGAGGGCGTGGTTTCCGGATGTGGTATTGCTCGATGTAAATCTTCCCGGCCGAAACGGCATCGATATCCTTCAGGAAATCCGCGAAAGCGGACTCCCGGCCAAGGTCGTCATGCTGACTGCGGACGATACGGCCGAAACAGCGGTCAGGGCCATGAAGCTCGGAGCGGCCGATTATCTGACCAAGCCTTTCAATATCGAAGAGGTAAAAATCGTCATCGGCAAAGTGATTGAAAACAAGAGGCTTGAGCAGGAGGTCGATTACCTGCGGAAGGTCAACTCTACTTACATGAAGGGCGATTTGGTTGGACAGTCGCCGGCGATAGTAGATATCAAGGCTAAGGTCGCCAAGATGGCGGATGCGCGCGTGACGAGTATCCTGATTACGGGAGAAAGCGGCACAGGGAAAGAAGTTCTCGCGCGGTATATCCACAATCTCATGTACGATGAAGGCAATGCGCGGCGCGAGCCGTTTGTGGGCGTCAACTGTGCTGCATTGCCGCACCACCTGCTGGAGAGCGAACTGTTCGGGTACGAGAAAGGTGCGTTCACGGATGCGCGTGCGGACAAGAAAGGCCTGTTCGAACTAGCGATAGGCGGCACCATATTGCTTGATGAGGTCGGCGAGATGGAACCCCATCTGCAGACTGCGCTCCTTCGTGTCCTCGAGGAGCGGACGGTCAGACGTCTCGGTGGAAAGGACGATATCCCAATCGAAGTCACGGTGATTGCCACGACGAACCGCGACCTCGCCGACGCGGTGAAAAACGGCTCGTTCAGAAAGGACCTCTTCTACCGGCTGAGTGCCTTTTATCTTCATATACCCCCGCTGAGGGAGAGAAGGGAGGATATCATTGTCCTTGCCGAACACTTTCTCTCGCTTTTTTCGGGGAAATACAATAAAAAAATGTTCAGGGGTTTTTCACCTGCCGTGGAAAAGCTTCTGAATGCATACGCGTGGCCCGGTAACGTGAGAGAACTCAAGAACCTCATCGAGAGGATCGTCGTGCTTGAGAATGCGGAAGAAATCGTTCCCGAACATCTCCCGAATTGGCTGTTCGATAAGCCCGGAGAACAGCAGTTGCGGAAGGACGGATTTACCCTCCCTGCGGAGGGTATTTCACTTGAGGACCTGGAGAGGGATTTGATAAAGCAGGCACTTGAGCGGACACAGAATAACAAGTCAGGCGCCGCAAAACTTCTTAATATGAGTTACGATTCTTTCCGTTACCAGATCAGAAAATTCGGGCTGGAATAAACCCCTCTGATTTAAACAAAAAAGATCCCGGCGCTGTATGTAGTATCGTCCATCTTGCGACTCCAGGTGACGATGCCTTCATGAAGCTCCGTCCCGTTAGTAAGCATCACGAGGTTGCCCGGGACGATCGGGTATTCCGTAAGCATTCCGATCCCGGAAGGGCTTCTATTGATGACGTTCCCTTTCAGGCTGACCGACTCGCTTCCGCCCCGTACGGTGCTCACCGTAAAATCTATTGTCTCTGTGGCCGGGACCCTATCCTCCCGCCTTTTTTGGGAAATTGTAGTATCTTCGATCGTCTCATAGCGGTCCCAGTAATGCTCGCCCAGTCCCAGGGATTGACCGGCCAGACGCCTGATCTCCGACGGGAAGAACGGTTTCGGTATGAACACGTCCATCATTTCATTAAGTTCTCTGAACGTCTCATCGCCGGGATAGGTCTCCGACATCATCATGATCTTAATTTGAGGGGAAAGTCCCTTGAGTGACCTTAATGTCTCTCCCATGGAAGAATTATTCAGCATCTGCATGTCAAGGAAAAAAAGATCATGCGGCTGCTCCTTGACCGCGACGAACGCCTTCTCGATGTTCGACGCCGTTACCACGGACGTGACATCGCTCTGAAGCGTACGCGTCAGGAGATAGCGAATAAATGGACTATTATCAAGGACAAGAATTTTCTTCACCGTCTAAAAAATAAGCAATTCTTATACCATGATTCTGAGTTGTCGGCGGAAAAAGGAAAGGGCTTATTTATGGGGAAAAATTCACGTTCCTTCGGCCGGCCTCGGTAGCCGGTAAGCCGCGTGTCCGGGAAAATTACCTATCCAATCGGTCATTTGACCAAAGCAATGATGGCAAAAGTCAGCTGTTCCCGGCGCTATAAAATTTGGGTTAGTATGCTCGCTTATTATTAAAAATTTGCCTCAGATGTCCTGTCCACTGACGTGAGGCGGCTAACCTAACCTAATTACCTTCTAAATTATTGGCAGCAGGGTGCTTGTTTTTTAAAAAAATATTTTGTTATAATTCAAATTGGTGTGAAGAAATTATCGTTACTGCTGGTCTTCTTTGCTATGGCAACTGTCTTTATTGCGCTAAATACGCGGGTGACGGCGGAAGAGAGTTGCGTCACCGGTCAGTGCCATCCGACGCTGCTAAAGGGAAAAGATGTCCATCCCGTCGCAGAGCCGTGCGACACCTGCCATCAGTCGGCGTCGTCACCGCACCCTCAGAAAGGCAAGGAGACCTTCAAGCTCAACCAGAATGTCCCTGATCTTTGCTTTACGTGCCATACGCCGTTCGGGAAAAAACCTCATATCCATCCTCCCGTCAAGGACGGCATGTGCACGACGTGTCATAATCCTCACTCATCAGATGAATCTAAATTGCTGACGCAGCCTGTGAAGGACCTCTGTTTATCATGTCATCCGGACAAGGTGAACTTCAAATATTTGCATGGTCCTACTTCAGCGGGAGATTGTACTGCCTGTCATTCCCCTCATGAATCCGATAACGAGAAGCTGCTTTTAAAAGGCGGCCCTGAGTTGTGTTTCGGCTGTCACACGGACATGGAGGATATGATGAAGAAAAAAGTCATTCATGGGGCTGTGCTTGGCGGGTGTCCTTCATGCCACAATCCTCATGGTTCTTCCTTCAAAAAGTTGTTGCCTGAGGTTGGGGGAAAAGTCTGCTTTCAGTGTCATCCTCAGATCGAAGAAACAGTTGAAAAGGCCAAGGTCGTTCACGCTCCTGTAAAGAGTGAGCAGGGATGCGTCTCCTGCCATTCCCCTCATTCAAGCGACAACGATAAACTCCTCGTGAAGCAGGGGAAGGACCTCTGTCTCGGGTGCCATAAGAACATTATAAAAAAGAACATGAAGTTCCTCCACGGGCCGATCGCAGCCGGTAAGTGTACGCCCTGTCATAATCCCCACGGCTCGAAGAACCAAAAGCTTTTGGTCAAGGAATTTCCTTCCGATGTGTATGCCACTTACACCGATAAGGAATATGAGCTATGTTTCAGCTGCCACAACAGGGACTTGCTTCGTTTTCCGGACACATCTTTTGCTACCGGTTTCAGGGACGGCGATAGGAACTTGCATTATCTCCATGTCAACAAAGAGAAGGGAAGGACCTGCAGGCTTTGTCACAGTGTACATGGCAGCCCAAACCCAAAGCTTATTGCGGAGAGCACTCCTTTTGGCAAATGGGAACTTCCTCTTAGATATGTAAAGACGGAGACCGGCGGACAATGCTCGCCGGGGTGCCATAAGACATACAATTATGACCGGAAAACACCCGGAAAAGCACCGGAAGCGGAAAAGCCTGCGGAAAAGCCAAAGGGAAAGTAGCAATGAGTAAGCCTAGTGAGGTCTGATTATTGAGGATTGTTGCGCGAGGCGTAAGGCGGTAAAATTTATCAATGCCTCTGACCTAAGACCTCAGTCACCGATTTGACTCTCTCTATTTCTTTCTTCCATAGATATCGTCCACCCGTATGATGTCGTCTTCCTCGACGTATTCTCCGTTTTGGACCTCGATGATCTCAAGAGGGACCTTGCCCGGATTTTCGAGACGGTGAAGTGTCGACTTGGGGATGTAGATGCTCTCATTTTCGTGCACGAACTTAAGCTCATCCCCGATAGTCACCCGGGCCGTCCCCTTGATTACCACCCAGTGTTCGCTTCTGTGAAGGTGCATCTGGAGGCTGAGTTTTTCCCCCTTGTTTACCACTATCCTCTTGATTTTGTACCGCTGCCCGTCCTCTAAAATGGTATAACTGCCCCAGGGCCTGTAGGTCGTGGTGTGCTCCGACGCCTCCCTCCGTCCCTCCGCGCTCAGTGTTTCGACAATATGCTTTACCTTCTGCGCATCGCCGCGCTTTGCGATGAGTATGGCATCGTCCGTCTCGACGACGAGCAGGTTCTCGAGTCCTACCGCGGCGATCAGCCTCTTGTCGCTTATTATCAGCGTGTTCTTCGTATCGTGCGAAATCACGTCCCCGATCTTTACATTCCCTGCCTGGTCTTTGGGGAAGACTTCGAACATGGAGTCCCAGGAGCCCACGTCGTTCCATTTGATGTCCATCGGCATGGTGACCACAGTGTCCGCCCGCTCCATCACCGCGTAATCGATCGATATGTCCGGCATCTCTTCGAAAGACGAAACCATATTGTCATACCCTGAGTCATAGAGTGCCGCTATCTCGGGGGCATGCCTCCGAAACTCCTTTATCATCGTCCCGATCGTGAAAGCAAACATCCCGGAATTCCAGTAATATCCCCCGTCCTTCAGATACTTTTTTGCCGTTAGTGCGTCAGGTTTTTCGACGAACCTCTCCACTTCGAGATATGGTTCAGAACCAGCTGAATCGTGAATTGTGAATCGTGAATCGACATCCGGCAGCTGATCGCCGACGGCAGAACGCTGACTGATTGGTGCTTTTTGCTCTTTGCATTTTATATACCCGTATCCCGTTTCAGGATAGAGCGGTTTTATCCCGAAGGTTACGATAACTCCCTGTTTTGCCGCTTTCTCCGCTGCTCCAAGGTACTGAATGAATTTTGGCTCGGGCTCGATTATATGGTCCGAAGGAGAGATGAAAACGACCTCGTCGTCACCACAACCGAGCTTGTCTACGCAGTATCTAAGAGCAAGGGCGATGGCAGGGGCGGTGTTTTTCTTGAAGGGTTCTAAAACGATATTGCCCGACACGTCTTCAGACAGGGAATCGAGATCAGTCTTCACATGGAACTTATATTCGTCGTTGGTCATGATCAGGACGTCTTGGGGACTGAGGGCTTTCAGGAGTCGTGTAACCGTCTGTTGGATAAGGGACCCCCTGTCAAAGGCGCAACCGGCCCCCTCGGTGCAGCTGTTGATTTTCAAAAACTGCTTCGGGTAGTTCTTTCTCGAAAGGGGCCAGAGACGCGTCCCGCTTCCGCCTGCAAGGATGATGGCCTTCATTGAATTCCCTCCGGGTTACTAAAATATATTGCTAGGCCAACGGACCCAGGTTCAGATCGAGGCCGAGAATGTATTCCTTGAACCTTGACCTCAGTTTCATAACCTTAGCCTTTATTTTCCAAGTACCACTCATATGTCTTCGCGATTCCCTCCCTGAGGCCTGTTTTTGCCTTCCAGCCGAGGGAGCGCAGTCTTGACACCTCGAGGAGTTTCCTGGGGGTGCCGTCCGGTTTCGAGCTGTCATAGACGATGGCGCCTTTATACCCTACTACCTCGCCGACTAACATTGCGAGATCGGCGATCGAAATGTCTTCTCCTGTGCCGATGTTTACGATCCCAGGGCCGTCATAGTTTTCCATAAGAAAGACGCAGGCTTCTGCGAGGTCGTCTATATAAAGGAATTCCCTCCGGGGGGTACCCGTGCCCCAGATGGCAACCGAGGATTTATTCTCCATTTTGGCCTCATGAAACTTCCGAATGAGTGCGGGGAGGACATGGGACGTCTCTAAGTTGAAGTTGTCGAACGGCCCGTAAAGGTTAGTAGGCATCACAGAAATAAAATTTGTCTTATACTGCGCGTTATATGCCTGGCACATCTTAATTCCCGCTATCTTTGCGACCGCATACGGCTCGTTCGTCGGTTCGAGCTCCCCCGTGAGGAGATATTCCTCCTTCATGGGCTGGGGGCAGAACTTCGGGTAGATGCATGAGCTTCCGAGGAACAGAAGTTTTTTTACGCTATGCTGCCAGGAGGAATGGATTACGTTTGCCTCCATCATGATATTGTTGTAAATGAAGTCGGCGCGATAGGTGTCATTGGCGAAGATGCCCCCCACCTTGGCCGCAGCAAGGAAGACATATTCCGGCCTCTCCTTCTCAAAAAAGGCCTCAACATCGGCCTGCCTGATGAGGTCGAGTTCCTTGCTGGTCCTCAGAACCAGGTTGCGGTATCCTTCAGATCCAAGCCTTCTGCAGATTGCCGTCCCGACAAGCCCGCGGTGTCCGGCGACGTAGATTTTCGAGGACTTATTCATGATACTTAAACGTCCGGAACCCTTCCCTTTTACAAAGCTGGTCCCGCTCTGCCTCTTTGAGGTCCTCACGGACCATCTCGCTGACCAGCTCCTTGAAGCCGACCTTCGGCGACCAGCCGAGCTTCTCCTTTGCTTTTGAAGGGTCCCCAAGGAGCGTTTCCACCTCGGTCGGCCGGAAATAACGCTTGTCTATCTCGACAATGACATTCCCTGTGCCCTTGTCATATCCTTTTTCGTCGCTGCCGTCGCCTTTCCAGCCGATATCGATGCCGATCTCATGAAACGAACTCTCCACGAACTCTCTGACGGAATGCTGCTTGCCGGTTGCGATGACATAATCATCCGGCTTGTCCTGCTGGAGTATCAGCCATTGCGCCTCTATATAGTCTTTTGCATGGCCCCAGTCGCGTTTTGCATTGAGGTTGCCGAGAAAGAGTTTCTCCTGCAGCCCGAGTTTTATCCTCGCCACCGCACGGGTGATCTTCCTGGTCACAAAGGTTTCGCCGCGGACAGGGGACTCATGGTTAAAGAGGATGCCGTTACAGGCGAAGAAGTCGTAGGCCTCGCGGTAGTTGACCGTGATCCAGTAGGAATAGAGTTTTGCAACGCCGTAAGGGCTCCTTGGATAAAAGGGGGTTTTTTCCGTCTGGGGTGACTCCTGTGCCTTGCCGTACAATTCCGAAGTGGAGGCCTGGTAAAAACGCGTTTTTTGCGAAAGCCCCAGGATCCTGATCGCCTCAAGGAGCCTTAAGGCACCGAGGGCGTCGGCATTCGCAGTGTACTCAGGAGTCTCGAAAGAGACCATGACATGGCTCTGGGCGGCAAGGTTATATATTTCGTCAGGTCTGGTTTCCTGGATAATGCGGATGAGGTTCGTCGCATCGGTCAGGTCCCCGTAATGGAGCTTGAACTTCACCCCTCTTTCATGGGGGTCTTTATAGAGATGGTCGATCCTGTCGGTATTAAAAAGAGACGCCCTCCGCTTTATCCCGTGGACCGCGTACCCCTTATCCAGAAGAAATTCAGCAAGATAGGCGCCATCCTGTCCCGTAATGCCGGTAATCAAAGCTGTCTTCATTATATCGTCTCCTTGTTGTTATGCTTTTTAAGTGACTGTTTTCGCTCTGTCACTCCGGCTTGTCCGATAACCCTCCCTGCCTCCCCGTATCAGGGGAGGGTCTGCCCCTTCCCCCTTGATAAGGGGGGTAGAGGGGGGTTGGATTCCCGACGCGCTTCTCTTGCGGGAATGACAGCAAAAAATATATACCACAATTACCCTTTTGTCGATGTGAGTTCATGCTCCATCATCATACGGACCACGTCAGGCATCTTGTACCGGGCCTTCCAGCCGAGGACCTTCTCAGCCTTGGCAGGATTGCCTCTCCCTATTGAGATCTCGGTCGGCCTGTAAAGGGAAGGGTCAGTGACCACATGGTCGCGCCAGTTAAGTCCGACACAAGTAAAGGCCTCCGCCACAAATTCTTCCAGGTGATGTGTCTCTCCGGTAGCGATCACGAAGTCTTCGGGCTGCGGCTCCTGAAGCATCATCCACATCGCTTCCACGTATTCAGGGGCCCAGCCCCAGTCCCTGGCGATGGATATATTTCCGAGGTGAAGCTTTTCATTGCTCCCCGAGGCGATCCGGCAGGCCGTCTTAATGATTTTTTTTGTGACGAAGCGCTCGGGCCTTAGCGGAGATTCATGGTTAAAGAGGATGCCGGTAAGGGCAAAAAGGCCATAGGCCTCGCGGTAGTTGGCCAGTTCCCAGAAGGCCGTGGCCTTGGCCACTGCGTATGGGCTCCGGGGATGAAAAGGGGTGGTCTCGTCGGCCGCCGCTCCGAGGGTGTCTCCGAAACATTCGCTCGACCCTGCGTTATAGAACCTGATGGGCAGGCCGATAAAACGGATCGCCTCAAGCAGGTTAAGGACCCCTACGCTGATGCTTTCGAGCGTCTCCACCGGCTGCTGGAAAGAGAGCTCCACAGAGCTCTGTCCCGCAAGGTTATAGACTTCGTCAGGCGCGACCTTCGACAGGGTCTGAAGCACGCTGCGGAAATCATTGACCGCCATGGAGTCCAGGACGACCTTATCGCGAATGCCGAGACTCGCAAGACCACGAAACGAAGAGACCTGGGCGTCCCGGGATGTCCCGTAGACCTCGTATCCCTTGTTGAGTAAAAGACGGGCAAGATACGCCCCATCCTGTCCTGATACGCCGCAAATAAGAGCTTTCTTTTTATGCATTTTCATTACACAGAGGCAGAACAATCAAAGTACTGCGCCCGCTCCAACGAGAGCTATTATAACGTATAAGGGTTTGAATGTGCCAAGGCGCAAGACCCATTCATTTCTTGCGTCCAACGAGTCACGGCCCATTATTATTGCCGGTAGCTTTCCAGACGGGCAAGGGCCGACCAGCCCATGACAACGTTCATCATCTTTTTATTCAACGGCCATTGCCTGCTCCTCTTGCATTGGCCTCTAACCCAATATCCCATTTTAATAGAGGCCTTATCACCCCAGGGAACGAACCCACATATTCACCTCTGGCAGATATTTGCTGAAAAGTATCGATAATAGTAAATGCAACTATATCTTTTTCCTGAAAATGAACGATGAACGGACCTGGTGTTACCATTGCTGCGCCAACAATTACTATTCCTTCGGAAAGCAAATTGCCGGGTAGCCAGACTGTAGAGACATATACTCCCGGCTGTTTGGGAATATTACGTCTGTCAGGAGTTGTATCGTGAGAATCAAATATATTCAAGCCATAATTGTTGAAGAAATTAAAAGCAGGTGACAGAACATACCCCCCCTTTAGAACTTCATATTTCATTGTTATGCCTAGAGGTTTTGAGATATCATAATTGTCCTTGACTTCTCTGTTTTCATCATGAACATATACTTCAAGGAGCTTTACTATTTCGTCGCCCGGTGCTTTAGAAAAATCCCATCGCTTAGTTGCTGATGAACCGACATTTTCTTTCAAATACACATTGATTACATCCTCTGTGCTGCCTTCAGCCTGGATAGTTCCCCTATTAAGGAGCAGCGCTGCCTTGCAAAGTCTCAGTACCGCATCCATATTATGACTCACGAACAACACCGTTCTTCCTTCCTTTGCGACATCTCCCATTTTCCCCAGGCATTTTTTTTGGAACGCCGCATCTCCCACGGCAAGCACCTCATCGACAATCAGTATCTCAGGCTCCAGGTGGGCCGCCACTGCGAAGGCGAGCCGCACATACATGCCGGAGGAATAACGCTTCACCGGGGTGTCGATGAATTGTTCGATCTCCGAGAAGGCGACGATCTCATCGAACTTCGAGGCGATCTCCTTTTTTGTCATGCCGAGGATGGCGCCGTTGAGGTGCACATTCTCACGGCCCGTCAGCTCAGGGTGAAAACCTGTGCCCACCTCAAGAAGGCTTGCGATGCGCCCTTTTATCTTGACGATACCGCGTGTCGGCGCTGTCACCTTGGACAATATCTTTAACAGCGTCGACTTGCCGGCGCCGTTTCTGCCGATGATGCCGAGCACCTCGCCCTGATGCACCTCGAAGGAAACGTCGTCGAGAGCGAGGAAATGGGGATTTTCTTGCATAGCGTTCGGTGCGTTTCGCTTTGCTCTATGCGCTATGCTCCTTTCGCTTTGCTCTATGCCGATTATCGAGTTAGGGTCTTCCCTGCCCCGTATCCTCGCCCACCAGCTCTGAAGATCGCGCTGGAGCGTGCCGTGGCTGATAGTCCCGAGCCGGTATTCCTTGGAGAGGTTTTCTATACGAATAACAACGCTGTTGCTCACCATTCCTGGTCCCTAGTCCCTATATCTTCGAATCTGGTTATTTTCATATCTTTTGTTCTTTGTTCGTCCTTTTTATACTCTCAACAAAGCACTAAGCACTTCGCGCATATCCAAGAACAGTTTTTTTGATTCAGACCGTATCCATAAACGTCTTTTCGATCCGGCTGAAGAGTATGATCCCAAAGAGGAGCACCAACGAGGTGACGAGAAGGCTAAGGCCGAGCTGCCACGCCTGGATAGACCCTGCACCGAGGAAGGCGAAGCGGAAGGTCTCGACGACTGCCGCCATCGGATTGAGCGTATAAAGCCACTGCCATCTCCGGGGGATCTGGGACATCGGATAGACGACCGGGGTTGCGTACATCCAGAGCTGGACCCCGAAGCCTACGACGAAGGTGAGGTCCCTGTACTTTGTGGTGAGGGACGACACCAGTATCCCGAAACCGAGGCCGAGCGCCGCCATCTGAAGCAGCAACAAAGGGGTCAGGAGGACCCAGTAATTCGGCCTGATTGCGGAGCCCTTAAGGGAAAAGAAGGCCATGAACAGAAGGAACAGAACGAACTGGATCCCAAAGGTCAGGAGGTTCGTTATCACTGCGGACACAGGCACCGCCAGCCTCGGGAAGTAGACCTTTCCGAATATGACGGCATTTGAGGTAAAGGTGTCGGAGGTCTTGGTAAGGCATGAGGAAAAATAGTTCCAGGTGACGATTCCCGCCATATAAAAGACGACCTGCGGCAGGCCGTCGGTGGGTATATGGGCGATCCGTCCGAAGATGACGGTGAAGACGAGGGTCGAGAAAAGAGGCTGCAGTAAGAACCACAGCGGACCAAGGACCGTCTGCTTGTAAATCGCGACGAAGTCTCTCCTCACAAAGAGCATGATCAGGTCCCGGTACTTCCAAAGCTCGGGCAAGTTCAGATCGAACCACCTGGTCCGGGAGCGGATGACCGAGGTCCATTGTTCGTTCTCCTGTTCAGCAGTCAAATTCATTATTTGGCATTGAGCGTTCAGTATTTTAACTACGCACTGTCGTTGACAGCTTTTCACTATTCACTGTTTTTAAATGATCTTCTTTTCGCAGAGATACTCTATGACGCATCTTTTCGATCCTTCCAGGTCCATCTCCTCCGTATCTATGACGAGTTCGGGAGTCTCGGGCTCCTCATAGGGCGCGGAGATGCCTGTGTAGTTTTTTATGATGCCGGCACGCGCCTTTTTATACTGGCCCTTCGGGTCGCGCCGCTCGCATTCATCAACGGAGCACTTCACGTATATCTCAATAAAATTGTCGTCCTTAAAGAGCCTTCTGACCGCGTCCCTGTCTTCCCTGTAAGGGGAGATAAAGGCGGCAAAGGTGAGCACGCCGGCATCGGCCATCAATCGCGCGACCTCGCCGATCCTGCGTATATTCTCTTTCCTGTCCTCAGGGTTGAACCCGAGGTTGGCGTTGAGGCCGTGACGGACGTTGTCGCCGTCGAGGACATAGGTCCTGATGCCCCGGTCGTGAAGTTCTTTTTCGACCGCGTGGGCGATAGTC
>CAWEQH010000005.1:0-19549 GCA_963811165.1 uncultured Nitrospiraceae bacterium | reverse complement strand
GCTATTATAATGTGGGCCCTTATTTGATAGAATGGTGCTATGGAGGACGATGCATTGGCCAAGGTGATCTCCGCAGAAAAGGAGATTCAGGCATGTCTCGAAACCGAGAAAAGCAAGGCCCGGGAGTGGCTTGAAGGTATACAGAAAGAGGCAGAAGAAGACTTTGCAAGAAAAGTGGATCAGACCAGAGAGACACTCAGAAGGTCTGCAGAGCAGGCGAAGGCAGAGGCCGCAGCAAGGGCCGGAAAGATCATTCAGGATGCGCAAGACAAGTCAGAGCGATTTCAGGCCCTCAGTGACGAAACCCTCGGGAGGATCATTATACGAAGACTCAACATGATCCTTCCGGAATGAAGGCATGATAGCCAGGATGTCAAAGGTCGAGATCGTAGGACCGAAGGCGCTGTTGCAAGACACCTTGGAACTTGTTCGCGAGTTGGGGATATTCCATGTCGAACCGGCGGCGGTAGGTTTTGTGGATGGAGGGCTGCAGAAGCACATACGGACTTTTGACCCGGACAAAAAGACCGTTCTCGAAAAACTTTTTCTCGGGGAGTTCCTGCTGAAGATAGACGAGATCATCTCCCTGCTGCCAAAGGTTGAGGTGAGAAAGAGTTACATCGAACCAGGCTCGGTCATAGACTCTATCGCAGCGACCGTAGACCGGCATATATCGGGCTTGCGAGATTTACACATCAGGCTCGATGCGCTGCATAAGGAGCAGGCCGACCTCGGACATTACACGATATTCCTCAACGCCCTCACCTCACTTGTCGGCAGCGCGAAGGAGACACCCGACCTCGATTTTATCGGTCTGACCATACATGAACCCGATATGCTGGACAGCCTGAGGGACGCGCTCTCGCGCACCACGGACTGGAAATTCGAACTCACGACCAGGACCGCGGAAGACGGGACACTGGTCGGTCTGATAGCCGTGGAAAAGGAGATCACCGACAAGGTCAAGAAGTCTCTCAGTGACGAACACGTCCCGGAGCTGAGTCTACCGGCCTCTTTCAACGGGCTTTCCTTCCCTGAAAAAGTCGCCTATGTCAGAAACCGGACGGAGAAAGTGTCCGAAGAGGTCCGGCACATACATTCAGACATGGAGCGGCTGTCCAGGCAGTGGCTGCCGATCTACTACAGGGTCAGGGAATGGGCACAGGACAGGTTGTCCCTCATTACAGCCACGGCCTGGGCTTTTGAGACGCGGATGTGTTTTTTTGTAAACGGCTGGATGCCGTCGAAGGACCTGCAGAGACTCCGGAGAAGTCTGGATGAGTCGTTTGGAAGCAAGGTAGTACTGGAAGAAAAGGAGATGTGTGAGGAGGACCTTAGCCGCGTGCCGATTGTCCTGAGAAACCCGCCCTACTTCAAACCCTTCGAACTGTTCACAAGACTTCTGCCCTTGCCCGCTTATGCGTCATATGACCCGACGCCTTTTATCGGAATATTCTTCCCGGTATTTTTCGGGATGATACTCGGTGACGCAGGATACGGCCTTGTCCTCGGGATCACGTCTCTTGCCCTGATGAAAATGCCGGGGAAAGGACGGACGGTGAGAGATGCCGCAAAGATACTCTTTATCTCATCGTTCTATTCGATTTTTTTCGGCATACTTTACGGCGAGTTCTTCGGAGACCTCCCCCATAGGCTCTTCGGCATGGAGCCCCTCTGTATCGAACGGCGCACAGCCATAGTCCCCATGATCTGTTTCGCGGTGACCGTGGGTGTGGTCCATGTGTTTCTCGGCCTCTCTCTCGGGGCTGTCACATCATTCAGGAGGGGAAAGAAGAAAGATGCCGTCTACAGGCTCGTCAGTATCGCAGTAATTCTCTGCATCATGGCCGTGGTCGCGTCATTCTTCGGATTTTTCCCTTCCCTGTTTATTCGCCCGGTAATTATTGCGATACTGTTCCTTACCCCTCTGCTCCTCTTTGCGGGAGGACTTCTTGCGCCGCTTGAGCTGCTTAAGAGCATCGGCAATATCATCTCCTATGTAAGAATCATGGCGATAGGGCTCACCTCGGTCCTCCTTGCCTTTGTCGCAAACAGCCTCGGAGGTCTGACAGGAGATGTCGTGACCGGCGTGTTTGTGGCAGGGCTGCTTCACCTTCTGAATATCATTCTCGGGGTCTTCTCACCGACCATACATTCCCTCAGGCTTCACTATGTCGAGTTTTTCAGTAAATTCCTCGAACACGGCGGAAGAAAGTTTGAACCTTTAAAAAAAGAAAGATGAAAAGGAGAGAGAGATGGAAAGAATACCGATCGCATTTGCAGCGGCACTCTCGATAGGCCTTACCGCGATAGCGACAGCTTGGGCCCAATCAAAAATCGGGGCCGCCGGCGCGGGAACACTTGCAGAAAAGCCTGAGCTGAGTGGTACGATAGTCATACTCGTCGCCATTCCGGAGACGATGGTGATCCTCGGGTTCGTAGTTGCTGCCATGATACTCTTCACCGTGAAATAAGATGGGATGCGAGGAACTTATAAGGTCCCTCAGAAAAGAGGCAGAGGAAAAGGTCCGCAAGCTCTGGAAGGAGACGGAGGAAGAAGCCGGAGGAATAAGGGCGGGGGTCGCTCTCAGACTTGAGGTCCTCCGCCTTGAAGATATCGCGGGCCATTTTTCAGAAGAAGAACGGGTAAGGCTGCTCCTGGAGGCTGACAGGAGGGCAAAGAAGATCAGACTCATCTCTGATGACAGGCTCTCTGCCCGTCTTTATTCTCTTTCGGTCTCTTCCCTGCGCCTTCTGCGGGAGAAGGGATATGAGAATATTTTCAGTAAACTCGCCCTTGAACTCCCTCATGCAGCGTGGCATACAGTCAAAGTGAACCCGGACGATTCTGATCTGGCAAGGAAGCGCTTCCCCAATGCAACTATAGTAGCTGACACGGACATCACCGGGGGCATGGAAGCGGAGGCAGAGGAAGGCAGGGTGAGGGTCTCCAATACCTTTGAAAAAAGACTTCAAGGGGCATGGCAGCAGATGCTCCCTGCGCTGATGGACGACATATACCGGAAGGTTCTGGATGAAAAAACTACTGGAGCCGTTTGAAGACAGAGGATATCCCGGGGAATATCTGGTTTCCAGGATAAGAGGGAAGCGTGCGGGACTCATATCCGATTGGCCGGCTCTTGTCTTTAGCGCGGCCCCCTTTGAATATCTTGTCTCTTCCCGATACAGGGGCTTTGTGACTGAACGCTCGCCTGAGGGGGTTTGGAGGGACCTTGCAAGAGAATACCGATGGGTCTACATCAGAATGAACAGCGAACTGCGGGAGATTTTCAGGCCATTTTTCATCTATAGCGAACTCAGGACGATCTTCATCTGCCTCAGGAACATCCATGGGGGGAAGGTGGAGAAGACCGGGGATACCCTGCTGACAAGTCTCCTGTCGGAAGATATACGAAGTGTCCTCAGGGAAGGCCGGGACGTCCCGGCAACCGTCAAGGTAATTGAAAAACGCTTTTTGGCAATCTCCGATTCATTCGCCGGGGTTGCAGCTGTCTGCGACAGGGAAGGGATAAAGGGGTTTGAGCGTGAATTGACCGTCAGGTATCTGGCGACGATCGTAAGGAGGCGGCTTCATCCGCTCATAAAGAATTTTTTTGTACGCATCATCGATTCGCGCAATATCATCTCTCTGTATAAGTGCCTAAGGCTGGGACCAAAAACGGCCCCTTCATTCATCCCTTACGGCAGCATCAGCGAAACCGTGTTTCTCAGGACCATCGAAAGAAAGGACATCGCCGAGGTCGGCAGACTGGCAGGGATAAAAAAACCGGGGTCCGGCCAATTGAACGTGGAAAACGCCCTCTACAGGAGGATGACCGTTTTCCTGAAGAGGGCGGGAAGGGACCCGTCGGACATAGGGCCCGTACTTGATTATCTATGGAGGAGTTCTCTGGAAGTGATGGACCTGAGTGTCCTTTACTACGGCCGGGACATGGAAAGGGAGATGGTCATGATGGAGCTGGTCTATTGAATAAAGTCGCATTTATCACCCCCATGGACGCAGAATACGGGTTCGGCCTTGCAGGCATTCCGCAATATACCGCCGAACCTGAAAACGCAGAGGAGACCATGCAAAAAATAATGGCCTGGCCCGATATCCGACTCATCATCATTGACGAAAGGACAATAAGGGGGATGAGCGCGGAGAAAATGAGGGACATGGAGAAACACTGGAGCGGAATCCTGCTTGTGCTTCCTTCGCCGATAAGACCGGCGACAGAAGTGGAAGACTACGCGTCACGCCTCATAAGAAGGGCGATAGGCTACCATGTGAGGCTGCAGTTATGACCGGCAGGATACGCGGCATTTCCGGGCCCACCGTGAGCGTTGACCTCACTGGACTGAAGCTCTATGAGCGCGTCTATGTCGGACATTCTATGCTCACCGGAGAGGTTGTGAGACTGCAACATGACGGTGCCGTCGTCCAGGTATACGAAAACACCAGTGGCCTGGCGGTCGGCGAGCCTGTTAAGGGCATGGGTCTCCCGCTCACCGTAAAGCTCGGGCCCGGCCTTCTTTCTGAGATGTTCGATGGCCTCCAGAGGCCGCTTAGGAAGTTACAAGAGGAGATGGGTCCTTTCATTACCGGGGGTAAGGAGATATATGGCCTGAATTTTGAAAAGAGGTGGGACTTTTCTCAGCAGGCAAGAACCGGAGACGAGACCGCCCTGGGGGACATCCTTGGGACGGTGGAAGAGGGGGCCTTCAGACACTATATTTCCTGCGGTCCCGCCGACACGGGGCGGATATCGAGGATCATCTCAGGAGGGTTCAGCCTTGATGCGCCGCTCGGTGAATATGAAGACGGCAGAATGTTTTACGGATGGCATGAATGGCCGGTAAGGAGTCCCAGGCCGTACCGGAAAAAATTCTCCCCGACAGTGCCTCTTGTGACCGGCCAGAGGAGCATAGATTTTCTCTTCCCCGTCGCAAAGGGAGGGACCGCAGTCTTCCCGGGAGGGTTCGGCACAGGCAAGACGGTCCTGGAGCAGTCACTGGCCAAGTTCGCTGACGTTGATATCGTCGTCTATGTCGGATGCGGGGAGCGCGGCAACGAGATGGCAGAGATGATCGAGGAGTTCGCGGAGCTTTCGGACCCATGGACGGGTAGACGTCTCATGGAAAGGACGATACTTGTGGTTAATACCTCCAATATGCCTGTTGTGGCAAGAGAGGCCTCCATATATACCGCGGTCACCATGGCAGAGTATTACAGGGACATGGGATATCATGTGCTCTTTCTTGCCGACAGCCTTTCCAGATGGGCCGAGGCCCTGAGGGAGATATCGTCATCGCTTGAGGAGATGCCCGGAGAAGAGGGGTACCCGACATATCTTACGTCAAGGCTTTCGGGTTTTTTAGAAAGAGCGGGCGTCGTGGAGACACTAGGCGGGAAGATTGGGTCCCTTACCATGGTCCTCTCCGTGTCTCCTCCGGGAGGCGACTTTACGGAGCCGGTCACTCAGGCGTGCCTTAGGACGACCGGCGCCTTCCTTATGCTGGATACGTCCCTGGCCCACCGCAGGCATTTCCCCGCCATAAACTGGTTCCAGAGTTATTCACTCTACTCCTCTGAAATGGGAAGTCATTACGGGGAGATGGTCTCTCCTGAATGGGAGAAGTCTGCAGGTGCGCTGCAGGGAGGTTCTTCAGAAGGAGGCGACGTTAAGGGAAGTGGCCGAGATTGTAGGCGCCGAAGGCCTGCAGGACTCCGACAGGCTCCTCATGCTTGTGGCGGAAAAAATACGGATGGAGTTCTTATCGCAAAACGCATATGCCGCGGACGCATTTTCTCCTCCTGCCAACACCTGCGCTCTAATCAAAAACATATTCGAATACTATGACTACGCGCTCAATAAAATTTCGGAGGGTGTTTCTCTCGAAGAGGCGTCTAAGACGGAAGACAAGGCATGAGACTTTCAGAACACACTTACCGCACCATATCTGCTATAGCGGGCCCTCTCATTTTTGTAAAGAAGGTCTTCAGTGCCCGGATAGGAGAAGTCGTCAGGGTAATATCCCCGGACGGGGGAAAGATGGACGCAGAGGTGCTGGAGATAGATGGTGATACTGTACTGATCGAGGTCTTTGGAGAGACAAGAGGCCTCGACACGGGGAAAACATCCGTTGCGTTTACCGACTCCGTGAGGAAGGCCCCCCTTTCTGCGGACATCATAGGAAGGATCTTTAATGGCTCCTTCAGTCCTGTTGACGGCTTGCCGATGTTCATCCCTGAGAAATGGGCGCCAATCTCCGGCATGCCCATGAACCCGTCGGCCCGCGCAAGGCCTGAGGAATTCATAGCGACCGGCTTTTCGGTGATAGACGGCCTGAACACGCTTGTAAAGGGGCAGAAGCTCCCTGTATTCTCCTGCGCCGGACTTCCGTCAAAGGAACTAGTCGCGGGTGTGCTGAGGCATTCACGGCTCTCTGCGAAAGGAGGCAGGTTTGTTGTCGTATTCGCAGCGCTTGGTCTTACATTCTACGAATACTCCTATTACATGGGAGTGCTCGAGGATGTCAAGACAGGCTTTGTCGCATTTATAAACGGTGCCGGGGAGCCGGTTATGGAGAGGCTCCTTGCGCCGCGGTTCGCGTTGACGGTCGCAGAACATCTCGCCTTTGACAAAGGGATGGACGTGCTGGTGATTATCACAGACATGACGAATTACTGCGATGCCCTCAGGGAGATATCCACGGCAAGAGAGGAACTGCCCGGAAGAAGGGGATATCCAGGCTACATGTACTCTGACCTTGCCTCACTTTATGAAAGGGCTGGACGGGTAAAGAATATCGAAGGTTCTGTGACCATGCTGCCGGTCGTGACCATGCCCGAAGATGACATCACCCATCCGGTTGCCGACCTTACCGGATATATCACCGAAGGACAAATAGTCCTGAGCAGGGAACTTCACCGCCTGAATATATTCCCTCCCGTCGATGTTCTCCCCAGTCTTTCAAGGCTGATGCAGAAAGGCATAGGCAAAGGCCGTACAAGAGAAGACCACAGGAAGATCGCAGACAACCTCTATAAATATTATTCAAGCGGAAGGGACATGAGAAGACTTGAGGCGATAGTCGGAAGGGACGGCATGACGGAGAAAGACAGGAAGATGCTCGATTTCGCGGACTCCTTCGAGAAGGAGTTTGTAAATCAGGGCGGAGGCCGGAGAACGATCGAAGAGACTCTCGACACAGGCATCCGCCTCATGAAGAAATTCTCGCTGGCGATCATATGATACATCCCACAAGGACAAACCTCCTCCTCATAAGGGAAAGGACGCTTTCTGTCTTCAACAGCATACGAATACTGAAGGCCCGGAAGCAGGCATTGACACGGGAATTCCTGGCTGCCACAAGGCCGTTCCTCAGGTCAAGGGACGAAATCAGGGAACGATACGGCAAGGCTCTTGCAAAACTTGCCTTAAGTATGGGACACGAAGGAAGAGAGACGATCGAATCCATTACTTTCGCAACATCCAGGAATTTTGGGATCGACATAATAGAGAAAAGCATATGGGGACTGAAGTATAAGGAAGTCACCAGCCATGATCGCCCCGTGCGAGACCCTGATGAGAGGGGGTATGACTATCTATCGACAACTCCGTATCTTGAAGAATGCACGCTCCAGTTCGAAAAGATCCTCGAATCTATGCTTGACATGGCAGTCTTCGAAGCAAAATTAAAAAGACTTGGTGACGAAATACTGAAGACGACGAGGAGGATGAGAGTCCTTGAAGAAAGGGTATTGCCGGGATTGAGAGCACAGATAAAGGCGATTTCACAGCATATCGGAGAGAGGGAGAGAGAGGCTTACTGCAGGCTCAAGCACTTCAAAGACAGGAGACCGTCAGGACTGCGGGAAAAGTTTTGAAAAAGTACCCCGAGTGAGAAACAATGCCGAGTATATGGGACGTGTTATAGACCTTTTTTGATATCAGGGGAAAGAAGCTCATGGGCAAACGGAAAGGGGTGTATCTCGTTAAGACCTACACATGGTATGTGGAGAGGCTCGTATGGATGGTTGCGGGGACCGATGTCCTGGCAAGTTCCGTCCTCGCCTCCATCCACAACCCTAACTGGGCGTATTCGATCCTCTTTGTGGGGCTCTGTTCCATAACGGTAGCACTGACCGGATTCTGCATAGTCGGCAACATTCTTTGTCTGTTTGGCGCTAAGCCGATGATACCGATGAAGGCGAATTTCAGCGGGAGGTGGCGCAAGTCTTTATACTTCATGCAGACCGACAGATGGTTCCTCGAAAGGTATATCTACTTGTTCGTGGGGGTCAACCTTTCCATTAGTTCAATGCTTGCCAGGTTTTACAATTCTAACTGGCTATTCTTTACGGGCTTTGTCGGGAGCGCAACGATCGTATTTTCCTTCACCGGATTTTGCATCATGGCCAATCTCCTTTACAGGCTGGGTGCGGAACCGAGACTCTGCAGATATATTTAGGCCCCTCTCTTATCGGCCGCTACTCCTCTTGGCAGCCGAGGTCGGCAATCTTCTGACAGACGTTGATGTACTCCGGTATGGGTATAACGCAAAGATCACGAGAAAAGAAATAATGGAGTGCTTCGGTCCCCGTCCATTGGATTATTCATAAGAAGGCCCTTCACGTTGCCGGAAGGGCCTTATACACGGTCGGTCGGGAAACTTCCACTAATTGTGTGCCTTCACTTCCTCGGTTTCTTTTACCTTTCCGAGGCTGCCGATCACATCGACTATCCAGGCGAGGGCTGTGCCGAATACCGAACCCAGCACGATGCTGGCGGCTGCGCCGCAGAAGATACCCAGGGCAACGCCCACCACGGTGATCATTCTTACGATTGTCGTGGGCTCTACCGGTCCGCCTGCAAGCCTGCTCATCAATACCAGCGCCCCGTAACTGCCGAAATAAAACCCCGGCACTATCCCAAATACCAGAAATACTATCGCACCCAACGCCGCACCGATCTTCGTCCCTACCTTCATCGTCCTTTTTCTTTCCTCTTTCATGACACTTCCTCCTTTGATTTTTATTTGGTATATTATTTATGCCCTACTTCAGCCATTTCTTTCTTCTCTGCCGTGATCGCATCCAGCACCGTCCCTATAAGCCAGCCCGCAATCGAACTGGCAGTGATGAACATGATCCCAGAGACCATCACCCCTATTACCATCGATGCCGCAACTATCAGCCTCGAAAGGATACCCGAGGCCAAAGGCACTCCAAGCAGCTTCCCTGCGATATTAAGTCCCATCACCCCGCCAAGGAATGACCCGGGAAGCAACCCAAATACTCCAAACAGCACTACTCCGCACCCTGCTCCCATGTATGCCAGTTTCTTTGCGTATCCTTTGTCTTTCATCTTCCCGTCCTCCTTCTTATGTTCTTGCAAATATATAGTGCATTCCCCATGCCAATACTAACTCGCCGATTCTAAATGATTCCTCACTCCAATCCCAATGCATTCCCGCAAATCCTTTTGCATCTGTGCAAAAAAAAGCGATCGGAGAAACTGTCAAGAGTAACCATTTGTTTACGGTTGAACATAGAGTTTTCTCAGTTCTTCCGCCAGCAATAATACTATTCGCTTTCTATATGTGATAGCCTATAACTAGTTAATCAGCATCTTGTGATCTGAGTGTCCCTGACGTCGGAAAGACAGGTAACTCCTATGAAGGAAAAGAGAGCATATCCGAGATTCTCCGTCGAAGAACTGGATCTCCGGACCTCAACTGTGGTTTCAACAGAGGTCGACATTCATGATATCAGCCCTACCGGGGTCGCCGTCAGCGGACCAAAGAGGCTCAACATCGGCCGGGAATACACCCTTAACCTTGGAGGTCAAGACGATATGCTCCCTGTCGTGGGTATTGTTAAGTGGGAGGTATTGGCGGGAAACAGAATGGCGTCGCAGGAAGAAGTTGTCCCCATCTATTTGGCTGGGATTGAATTTAAAGATGTCTTGACGGAAAAGGCGGCACACCTCATAGATTTCATAAAGAAAATCGTTGACGTAAAGGATGAGAGGCTCAACGGCATCAGGGTTAAAATCCGCACACATGAAAAGGCGGTCCTCCGTTGCATGGAGACATACTCAGTCAAGTTGATAAGCCTCGGCGGCATGCTAATAAAGACAAAGCACGGACTGCCCGTGGAAGACGTATTCCCGATGGAACTCACCTTCCCTGACGACGACATCCCAATACATTTCAGGGGGAAGATCGCCTGCTGTCAGGAGATACAGACAGAGGGTGTCAGGCATTACAAAACAGGGATCGAGTTCACCGATATGGAGATGGGGGACAGGTCGAGGATTGAGGCCTTTGTCGATCTTCTTTAGGGGATTTTCCTTGTGCTGTGCGGCAAGGGACAATATCTCGATTCGTCTCGCAAGGCCCCTGATGAATAAGGGCCATGTTCCTGAAGGAAAAGGGCAGGATCTATGCAATCCCCGAGCTTGAGGGAAAGCTTCCCAATGTCGAGATGTCACACGAGGCCGCTGTTGGAAAGATTGAGATTGTTTTTATTAGAACCTATCTCAAAATCGAAATAATATCATTAGCCGGTAGTTTGTCATTCCGGCTTGTCCGATAACCCCTCCCTGCCTCCCCTTATCAGGGGAGGATCCGCCCCTTCCCCCTTGATAAGGGGGGTAGAGGGGGGTTGGATTCCCGACGCGCTTCGCTTGCGGGAATGACAGATTTAAAAACGAGACCCTATTTTGAGATAGGTCCTAATAGGTTATAGGGTATTATGTTTACGCCATCATACATTGAAGCCCATCGGACCGGAAGGCTCGTCGACAGCATAAAAGAGTCTTACAAGATTCTTGAAAATTGCTGCCTTTGCCCCCGCAGGTGTGAAGTCAACAGGCTGGAGGGTGAGAAAGGTATTTGTCGTACCGGACGGGCAGCCATGGTGTCGAGCTTCACTCCTCATTTTGGAGAGGAAGACCCTCTGGTGGGGACCGACGGCTCCGGGACCATCTTTATGACCAATTGCAATCTCCTCTGTGTGTTCTGTCAAAACTGGGAGATCAGCCATCTTGGCGAAGGAAGCGAAGTAGACTCTAAAACCCTCGCCGGCATGATGCTGCAACTCCAAAGGCTGGGATGCCATAACATCAATTTTGTTACCCCAACGCACGTAGTCCCTCAGATACTCGATGCCCTGGCTTATGCCGTAGACAGCGGTCTCAATGTACCTCTTGTCTACAATACCGGAGGCTATGATTCGGTTGAAACCCTGAAACTCCTGGAAGGGATTTTTGATATTTATATGCCTGACTTTAAATTCTGGGACCCTGAGATGGCCCGCAGGTATTTGAAGGCCCCGGATTATCCGGAAAGGGCCAAAGATGCTATAAGGGAAATGCATCGGCAGGTGGGTGATCTCGCCTTGAATGACAAAGGCATCGCGCAAAAGGGGGTCCTCCTGCGCCACCTCGTCATGCCGGAAGGTGTAGCAGGGACGAGAGAGATCATGCGTTTTATCGCCGGAGAAATCTCACCTGACACGTATGTAAATATAATGGATCAATATCATCCATGCGGCAAAGCAAGCAAATATCCACCGCTCGACCGCTGTATTACCCATGATGAATATGAGGAGGCTCTGAGAGCGGCCCGTGAAGAAGGCATAAGAAGATTTGATAGACGAGAAAGACGGATGAGAATTATTCCCCGGACATGGTGACTATCATAAGGTCTGTGATTGTAGTTACCACCACGCGACCTGACGGACAATGTCTGAAAAGGTCGGCATAAGTGTACTCCTACAAAAAAACAAAATTGAAAAACTATGTTTATCGGTTGGTTCTCACAGGAGTCGACACCGACGATCATCCGGATCATTCTGCGGAGTACAAGCGGAAATCTTTGCAATCATGTGCATTCTTGACTGCTTGGAGGCATTTTACCCCACATTGTCCCGCGCCTTTGCGGCGAGTAAGCGCTGCAGCGGTTACATCCCAGCCACAAACTATTTTATTAACAGTATTTTGAATACATCTTTTTTTATTGTTTTTTCCCCTTGACAGAAGGTGATATTATGGTATATAGTAGCACATGATGCTATATACATCACATTTTATGAACAGTTATAACCAGGAAACGATCCGGCTCTGTGCTGTGAACATGGGGCCTGTTTCTTTATCTAGGCCGATACTGCCAAGAAAAGAAAGGAACATCCGCACGTTCCTATGAAAAAGAAAATAACAGAAATAGCAGATATTCGAATGGGATATCAGTTCCGCAAAAAAATGGAGCCCTCTGATGACGGCGCGCATTCGGTTATTAGATCCGGGACTTTGACGAGAATCGTAATCTAAATAAGAAGGGCCTTTTACGCGTTAACCTGGATAAGCCTGATCAGTTTCCTGTAAACAAGGGCGATGTCCTTTTTCTGTCCCGGGGGCACAAGAACTGGGCCACAGCGATCATGGCGGATATTGAAAACTCTGTCGCCGTGAGTCATTTTTTCATCCTAAGAATTAGGAATTCAGATGTTTTGCCGGAATATCTGGCATGGTACATTAACCAGGCACCGACACAAGAATATCTGCATACCAACGCCCGGCATGGGTCTCATATGCCGCTTGTTCCTATGTCCGCATTCAAAGGACTCAAGATTGAAGTTCCTGCCTTAGAATCTCAGAAGAAGATCATAGAGCTGAGTAGGTTAATGGCGATGGAAAAAAAACTAATGACAGAACTTCAGGACAAGCGGTCCCTTATTATAAATGTAGTATGTTTAAGTGCAACCAAGGCCAATAAGGAGAAGAGAAAATGACCTCGAAAGTATCGCAGGACGAAATCAATAATATCGCATGGGCAGCTTGTGACACCTTCAGGGGTCCGTGGACCCTGCCCAGTATAAGGACTACATCCTTGTGATGCTGTTTTTGAAATACATCTCCGACGTGTGGCAGGACCATTATGACTTATATAAGAAAGAATATGGTGGTGACGACGAACGAATCCGCCGGAAGCTCGACCGGGAACGCTTCACATTGCCCTATGTAAATTATGAGGACAAGGACACCGGCCAAAAAGAGCAGTTTCATGCAGATTTTTACAGCCTCTGCGAACGAAGAACAAGGGCTAATGTCGGGGAACTCATCAATATTGTTCTGGATGCAATAGAAGAAGCCAATAAGGCCAAGCTTGAAGGGGTGTTCCGTAACATCGATTTTAACAGCGAGGCAAATCTCGGAAAGACCAAAGACAGGAATCGGTTACTGAAGCATCTTTTGGAGGATTTTAACAAGCCTCAGCTCGACTTACGGCCAAGCCGGGTTTCAGAGGATGTGATTGGCAACACTTATATTTATCTCATAGAGCGCTTCGCATCTGACGCCGGTAAGAAGGCAGGCGAGTTTTATACGCCGCACAAGGTCTCTGAGCTGCTCGCCAAGCTTGTACAGCCCAAAGCCAGGTGATCACATTTGTGATCCGTCGAACGGTTCCGGCGGGCTTCTGATAGAGGCGGCCAAGGAGGTAGGCAGCCGTGATTTTGCGCTCTTCGGAATGGAGGTAAATGGAAGCACATGGGCGCTGGCCCGAATGAACATGTTTCTGCACGGTATGGACAGCGCCCGCATCGAATGGTGCAATGCCCTGACAAATCCGGCATTGGTGGAAAAAGACCGTCTAATGAAGTTTAACATCGTTGTTGCCAAACCCGCCTTTTCCCTCGACAAGTGGGGCGCAGAAGAAGCTGAACATGACCGTTTTAACCGCTTCTGGCGCGGCGTTCCCCCCAAAAGCAAGGGTGACTATGCCTTTATCAGCCATATGGTAGAAGTGGCTCTTGAAAAAGAAGGACGGGTAGCAGTGGTTGTACCTCATGGGGTGCTGTTTCGGGGAGGAGCTGAGGGGCGCATTCGTCAGAAGCTGATCGAAGACAATCTGCTTGATGCCGTTGTCGGGCTTCCTGCCAATCTATTTCCTACTACGTCAATACCAGTGGCAATCCTGATCTTCGACCGTTCACGTGAAAAAGGCGGAGTAAATGCAGACCATCGGGATGTACTTTTCATTGATGCCAGCCGCGATTACCAGTCGGCCAAGACCCGAAACCTTTTGCTTGAAGAGCATATTGAAAAGATTGTCGCCACCTACAAGGCCCGCAACGATGTTGATAAATATGCCCATGTCGCGACGTTTGATGAGATAAAGGAGAACGATTTCAATCTCAACATTCCGCGATATGTTGATACCTTTGAGGAAAGAAGAGGAGATAGATGTGGCTGCGGTCCAAAAGAAGGAGATTGATCGGATCGAGAGGGAACTGGTCAAGGTAAGGGACAAGATGAACAAATATATCGAGGAGATTCGGGGTATAATTTCTTGAAACAAAAAATTGTTGACAGCAGTTGTTCATTCTCATACAATAAATACAGCATATCCCCGCGCCTCTGCTTAGCATGCGTCATTCGGGGGAATTTTATTTTAGAGGCGCCGATGGAATATCCTAAACAGGCGCTCACCTTTTGAACAACAAGCCGATCTTCTCATCAGCAGAGGTCTCGTCGCTGACCGCAACCTGCTGATTGACCGTCTCCGCTCTGTAAATTATTATCGGTTTAGCGGCTATCTTTATCCTTTCCGGAACTCTGACGATACATTTCATTCCCGGGACAACGTTCGAACAAGTTTGGCGACATTATACATTTGACCGTCCCTGCGAGTTCGGTAATGGATGCCATTGAAAGAGTCGAAGTTGCTGTCAGGACGCAGACCGTATACCACTTTGTACATCATAAAGGTCCCTTCGGCCATGCTGTTGCAACCAACCTGCCACGTCTGACGTTAGAAGAACATGAAAAAATGGCTGACTGTATCGACTTTGAGAAACTCGTAAAAGCCACGAAATTTTCGTTAAGCACTTTTTAAGCAAATATGGCGATAGGCATGAACACCTGCCGCTCTGGATGACTGCGGAGATAATGACATTCGGTATGATGCTCACATTCTTCAACGGAGTTGATGCTCATATAAAACAGGCAGTAGCTGAGCAATACAATATTCCAGATGAAGTGCTCCCCATTCCTGGCTTCGGGCGCTTAATGCAATACGTAATATTTGCGCCCATCACGGTCGCCTCTTGGAACCGTGAGCTCGGCTATAAGCCTAAGTTGCCGCACGAAAGGAAATATCCGGATTGGCACAAGCCGGTGGCATTATCAAACAACCGTATATTCATCATTCTGACGATCCTGAAATATCTTTGAACCTCATAGCTCCTCAAAGCGGCTGGTCGAATAGGCTGGCCGCACTGAAGAATGAGTATCCTGAAATATCTCTCGGGAGTATGGGATATCCTGTGAATTGGGAGCAGAGTCCATTTTTGGATTGCGGAGGCAAGGGGCTGAATGATCCACTGTGAAAATGTTAAATTCGGCACCCCTCAGACAACTATTAAGGAAAACGTGACAACTGAAGCGGAACGCGAAGTGCTCACCCATCACGGCAAGGTGTCACATGTTGAGGTTTATATATGAAAAGTATCGGACCAACATATCTTTTGAAAGAGCTTTGTGAAACACGAATTTCAAACGGAGCTTTTAACGATCCGAAAAAAGCAGGTCAGGGCTATCGCCTAATAAATGTTTCCGATCTCTATGTTGGATCAAAAATTAATGTCAATAATCTAACCCTTCTTGAAGTGACACCGAAAGAGCTTCATAACTTCTCTGTTAAACGGGGTGATATATTTCTTACAAGATCGTCCCTAAAACTGGAAGGCATTGCTCACTGTAATATTTTTGACTCAGATACTGAGGATGTAATATATGAATGCCATGTAATGAGGGTGCGTCCAAAACAAGACCTTGTGCTGCCTACCTACCTGAAAGAATATTGCCGCTCTGATACTGCTAGAAAATATTTCATGAGGAATGCAAAAACTACAACTATGACAACAATTGATCAGGATGGTGTTGGCGCACTTCCTGTAGTTGTTCCTCCCTTAAACATTCAGAAGACGATAGTAGAGCTGATCACTGCATGGAACATCGCTATCGAAAAAATGGAAAGGCTGATTGAGGCGCAAATGTCACGGCATGCCGCTTTGTCTAATATGTTGCTAAACAGAAAAATAAGTGCCGTCCCTAAAGACTTTTCTTAAGCCGACCTTGAGGGTAGTTGCGAAACCGAACAAACCATATTGGGCTTTAGGAATTAGGAGTCACGGCAAAGGCACATTTCGGCGTTTTATTGAAAATCCAGATACTGTTGCAATGGATACTCTTTACAGGGTTAAGCAGGATGATCTTATTGTAAATATAACTTTGCATGGGAGGGCGCCATTGCTTTTTTGTTGGCAAGCTGATGAAGATTGTTTTGTTTCGCATAGATTTCCGACATTTGTAGGTTGATATCAACAAAGCATTGCCTGATTATCTGCGACATGTAATAGTTCAAAAAAGATTTATACGTAGTCTTGGCTATAGTATCTCCGGGCGGGGCAGGGAGCAACCGAGTACTAAACAAATCGGATTTTCTTAACTTGAAAATATTCTTTGCCAGAAATCTAGGGAGCAGGCGAAAATTGGCGATGTCTTAAATACCTCTCTTAAAGAGATATCTCTTCTTGAAAACAAACTGGAATTGCTCAAGAGCCAAAAACGCGGCCTTATGCAAAAACTCCTCACCGGCGAATGGCGGGTGAAGACCCGAAGAGGTGACCTCATGAAGGGCTTCCGCTTTAACGAAAAGTATCTTTCCCAGATCCCGGCGCTTCAGCAGCTCATCAACCTTGGTTTCAAGTACCTTACCCCCGAGCAGGCGGTGGCTGCGCGGCAGAAAGATGGGAATGTGCTGCTGGAAGAGATCCTGCGCAACCAGCTCAAGGCCATCAACCGCATCCAGTACAAAGGCCAGGAATATCTCTTCAGTGAGGAAAACATCCAGTCCGCCATCCAGAAGCTGAAGAACGTAAGTGGGACGGACTGCAGAAGACTAATGAAGCCGTTTATGACCTGCTTACCCTGGGCACGGCGCTGGAGCAGTCCATTGAAGGCGACTCCAAGAGCTTCACCCTGCGCTATATCGACTGGCAGGACTGGAAGAATAACACTTTTCATGTCACCGCGGAATTCAGTGTTGAGCGCACCCGGAGCACTGAAACAGCCCGGCCCGATATTGTGCTCTTTGTGAACGGCATTCCCTTTGCGGTCATCGAATGCAAGTCGCCCAAGATAGGACTCGAGCAGGCAGTTTCCCAGTCCATCCGCAACCAGCAGGATGAGTATATCCCCAAGCTCTTCTCTTATGTGCAGCTTGTCATGGGCATCAACAAGAACGCCGCCATGTATGCCACGGCCGGAACAGGCAGGAAATTCTGGAGCGTATGGCAGGAACTGCAGGACAAGGAAAAGGATGTTGCGGCACCGTCAATCAGAATCCTTAAAGCCCGCGGAAAAGAGAGGCTCTTTTCAGGGGACTTCGCTGCCGCACGAAAGTTCTTTGATGCCCTGGAGGCTGAGGGCGAGCAGAGGTGACGCAGCAGGACAAGGCAATCTACAGCCTCTGCCGCCCGGAGCGGCTTCTGGAGCTGGCATTCAAGTTCACCATCTTTGATGGCGGCATAAAGAAGATCGCCCGCTACCAACAGTATTTTGTGGTCAAGTCCGCCCTGGAACGGATGAAGCAATTCGACGCACGCAAGGCGAACGGCGCAAAGGCGGCATCATCTGGCACACGCAGGGCTCGGGGAAATCCCTCACCATGATCTGGCTTGCCAGAAACCTTGCCCTTGACCACGATATCCCCAATCCTCGTATCGTGCTGGTCACCGACAGGGTCGACCTCGACAAACAGCTCGGCAATACCTTTGCCGCCTGCGGTCTTGAGCCACAACGCGCCAAAACCGGCCAGGATCTGCTCGAGCTGGTTTCGGAAAAGCAGGCTGCCATTGTCACCACCTGATCCACAAGTTCGATAAGGCCCTTAAAGTAAAGAAATACTCCAGGATGAATCGCACCGATATCTTCATGCTGGTGGACGAAAGCCATCGCACCAACTTCGGGATCTTTTCATGCCCGGATGCGGCAGATGTTCCCGAACGCCTGCTACCTTGGCTTCACGGGCACGCCGCTGATGAAGAAAGAGAAGAATAACTTCATCAAATTCGGAGGGCTTATCGAGCCCCACTATTCGATGCAGCAGGCCGTGAAAGACAAGCAGGTGGTGCCCCTTCTGTATGAAGGCCGTCATGTGGATATGAAGCAGAACAAGGACGCCATCGATCTCTGGTTTGAGCGCCATACCCAGGGGCTTACCGACAAACAGAAGGCTGATTTGAAGAAGAAATATGCCCGTGCGGAAATGCTGAACAAGGCGGAAAGAGTCATTTATATGCGGGCCTTCGATATCAGCGAACATTATCGTTCCACCTGGCAGGATACGCCCTACAAGGCCCAACTGGTCGCACAGAACAAGGTGTCGGCCCTCAAATACCATGAATTCCTGAACGAATTGGGCATGGGTCACTTCCGAGGTGATCATATCGCCGCCGGATAACACGGGAAGGCTATGAAGAGGTCGAGGAAGGGCCGACAGAGAAGAAGTTAGTCCAGTTCTGGAAGAAGATGATGAAGCGTTATGGCTCGGAAGAAGAATACATGAAGCAGATCATCAATCAGTTTCTGCTATGGCGACGAACCGGAAATTCTGATCGTGGTAGATAAGCTCATTACCGGATTTGACGCGCCCCGCAATACGGTAATGTATCTGTGCGCACTCTGAAGGAGCATACCCTGCTCCAGGCGATCGCCAGGGTGAACCGGCTCTACGAGGACGAAACCTTGGGCAGAAAAAGAGTTTGGCTATATCGTTGACTATGCCAGTATTCTCGGTGAGCTTGGATCAAGGCCCTCACCATGTACGCCGATGCAGGACTGGAGGATTTTGACGAAGCAGACCTTGAAGGCACGCTGACCTCGATCACTAGGAAGCAGCGCAAGCTGCCGCAGGTCTACTCCGATCTCTGGGACCTCTTTAAAGAGGTGAAGAACCGACTATGACGAAGAGGCCTATGAGTTGCTGCTTGGCGATGACGCGCTGAGAGAGGAGTTTTACCAGCGACTGGCCGAGTACAGCAAGTACTCTGCGATGGCACTCTCCACCGAACAGTTCATCATGGATACGCCGGACGCCAAGATGGCCCAGTACCGGAATGACCTGAAGCGGTTCCATAATCTGAAAGCCGCCGTCAAGCTACGGTATGCCGAAGACAATCGACTATCGCGACTATGAGCCGAAAATCAAAAAGCTCCTTGATACCCATATCGAGGCAAACGAAGTTATCAAGCTCAATGAGCCGGTCAATATCTTCGATGACAGGATGTTCGGGATGGTCAAGGAAGAACGGGGCATTTATCGACGAAGACGACGGCGTGCCACGGCCGACGCCATCGCCCATGCTACCAAGAAAGCCATCACCGAAAAAATGGAGGAAGACCCTGCTTTCTACGAGAAATTCTCCAAGCTGATTCAGCAGGCGATTGACGACTTCAGGGCCAAGCGAATAAGC
>CAWEQH010000004.1:0-879069 GCA_963811165.1 uncultured Nitrospiraceae bacterium | reverse complement strand
GACGGGTCATCGTCATACCCGGAAGGCGCAGGAGATTATGGACGGGGTCCTCGAGTTCGAAAACGCCCTCATACTGCGAACGCCCGGAGAAGCTGATACAAGGACACGGAGATTTCCATCCTAAAAATATTTTTATCGGACAGGATTCCGATGATCCTTCCTCCCGGTTTGTTGCCGCCATTGATTTCGGCAGCTCCTAACCATGCCGCCCGCCTTCGATGTAGGGACATTCCTTGCTCAGTTCCGGAACCAGTTTTACGGCATGCAGGAGGTCCCATGATAAAGTCAATCAGAAACTGTCTTTCTTCAAAAATACCTGAATGAGGCCAAACAGCTGGACGATGATTTTCTCCGGCAGGTCGAAGTCTTCAGAGCCCGGACGAGCCTCAGCATCAGCTATTATCTTATAAAGCTGAAACTTGGCGAGAGCGAAAATCTCTGGCGGGTGCTGGTGGAAGCGGAGCATCATTGGCCCGCCTCTCGATGTGAAACAGAAATAAAGGTCGTCACTATCTGAAGAATTTTGCAAAGTTGTCTCATTTTTTGAAGGCATTGAATTGAGGGATATCAAAGTGTTCAGGTTTTTCCCCCAGCTTAAAACATATTGGAAACTTTTTTCCATGGCATACGCTCGCTCTTATCGCCGCCATGATCATGAATCTGCTCAAGCCCTGGCCTCTCAAGCTCATCTTCGACTACATCCTTCTGGACAAACCCATGCCGCAGCGAATCATGTTCCTGAGATCCCTGGCCGGCCATGAGAAGCTGGCACTGCTGGCTCTCTTATGCGCAGGTATTGTGGGGATATTTTTTCTGGAGGGTCTCTTACCTTCATCCGCAAATACTTCATGGCAGGTGCAGGAGAAAGAGCGGTAAACGACATCAGACAACAGGTCTTCGGACATCTTCAAATGATTGAAAGCGGCACGGGAGGCCCGCGGATTTTTTGTCCGGCTGACCTCGGATATCGATTCTCTGAAACTGCTGATTACCCAGCATATCCAGACCCTGGCGAACTACTGCGTAACCTTTCTAGGCATCGGAGTTACCATGTTCCTGCTTGATTGGCAGCTTACTGCCGCGGCCCTTGCCGTGGCCCCGCCCTTGTATCTTATATCGCTCTACTTCTCCGTCAAGGTTGCCCGGCTTACCCGAAGAAAAAGGGAGAAAGAGAGCGAAGTGGCGTCACTTGTCCAGGAGACCGTGACTTCGAAACAGGTAGTACAGGCCTTTGCCCGGGAAGAGCAGGAAAAGAAACGTTTTGCATCGGAAACCGGGAGAGCCTGGACGCGACCCTTGAAGCCACGAGAGTCAGCAAAGGTTTTGGAAGGATGGTCGACGTGATTACTGCTATAGGCACTGCCATGGTCGTGTATTTCGGCGCCCGAAGGGCCCTCGGCGGCTATATAACTCCTGGGGCTCTGATAGTGTTCGTTTCATATCTGAGGGACCTCTACAGGCCGGTAGGGGGGTTTTCTGAGTTGATGATAGACTTAGCGGCTCTCTGGTCTGCGGAGAGAGGGTCGCAGAATTACTCGAGACAAAAGTCAGCGTTGTAGACGCTCCGGATGCTGTTGACGCGCCTCCTTTCAAAGGCAAGGTCATTTTTGAAAATGTCACTTTTGGTTATGCTGCCGGCTAGCCGGTGTTACACGATCTTTCTTTTAAGGCAAAAGCCGGCGAGAGGGTCGCCCTGATCGGTTCGAGCGGCACAGGGAAATCCACGGTCGTGAACCTGCTTCTGAGGTTTTATGATCCCTGGAGAGGCCGGATTATGATAGACGGAACGGACATCCGTCGATATACGCTCAAATCACTTCGCCAGCAGATAAGCGTCGTGCTTCAGGAACCCCTGCTTTTTCGCCGGACCATCCGCGAAAATATCGCCTACGGCAAACCTGAAGCCGGACTCGAAGAGATAACGGCCGCCGCCAAAGCCGCGCAGGCCCATGATTTCATCATGAGGCTTCCCGGCGGTTATGAGACGTTCCTTAAAGAGGACGGTGCCAATCTTTCAGGGGGACAGAGGCAACGAATAGCACTGGCCCGGGCTATTTTGAAAAACGCTCCGATTCTCGTATTCGATGAGCCGGTCACCGGGCTGGACGCGGAAACGGAAGCAAAACTGTACGAGACCGAGGACCGCATCTTAAAAGGAAAGACCGTCTTCATCATAGCCCATCGTTTCTCTACCATTATGAGGGCCGATCTGATCCTGATGATTGAAGAAGGACGGATAGTGGAGCAGGGAACGCACGAGCAGCTCATGGTCGGGAGTGACCGATACCGTAAACTTTATGACCTTCAGAGTTTGGATCCCCGGTAAGGGTCTGACCAACTACAAGTCCGTAGCGCTGCAAAGTCGACTTTTCTTGTGAATGTGACTCTTACTTCACCGTCTCTATTTATTCCTTCCCCCCTACTTCTTATTTTTTATAAAATTATGTTCCATACGTTATACTAAGAAAGGCTGAGATTCACCATGCATAGGCATCAACTATAATTATACCCGTGGGAAGGATTGTCAAAGCAGTTGCCGCAATTCTCATTTTAATGTCCTGCGCACATGTCTCCACTGAATCGAAACAAGAAACGAACCAAATCGTCAAAGTCGGCGAAGGAATATACAGGGGGCCCCGGCTGGGCGACCTGAATGAACTTAAATCCTTAAAGATACATACGATTCTGAATTTGGAAGACGACGGCGAAGCAA
The DNA here is from genome assembly GCA_963811165.1 of uncultured Nitrospiraceae bacterium. Classification (GTDB taxonomy): domain Bacteria; phylum Nitrospirota; class Thermodesulfovibrionia; order Thermodesulfovibrionales; family UBA6898; genus Sulfobium. The sequence goes on along the minus strand of CAWEQH010000004.1, from coordinate 876,356 downwards.
TCCCAAAGGAGAGCGAAGCCGCAGAGCAGCTGGGAATGGTAATGATAAACATACCGATGAGCGGAATTTCGCGACCTAAAGCAGCTGATTTATTGAAAGCGGTTAAGATTATAGAAGATCAGGACTCCCATCCTATCTATGTCCACTGTCTTCATGGTCGTGATCGCACGGGCTTTGTTATCGCGGCGTACAAAATAATCCATAATGGCTGGACCGTGGAAAAAGCCTATCAGGAGGCCCTCGATAAAGGACACGATAAGTGGTTCCATGATCTTATCTTCGGCTGGAAAGAATCACTGCGGTCTATAGCCGGCAGGAAAATAAGTGCACAAGCCATTCCCTGATACCGGGAAATAAGGGCTTATCTTCCCTCATAGGCGCCGGATCAGCCATAGAAGCACAATAGCTCCCACCGTAGCCGATACAAGCGAACCGATTACCCCTAAGGAGATGACACCAAGGAGCCGGAAGAGAAAACCTCCGACCAGAGCTCCAAGGATTCCGACTACAAGGTCTCCCACCAGACCGAACCCGTGTCCCCGCGTTAGCTTTCCCGCAAGCCAGCCTGCTAGTACCCCAATAATCAGAAACCATAACCAGTGCATAACATCCCCCAAACTTTTCTTCCGCGTTCCTTCATGTTTCAAGTTTATCAATATGTGCGGAGATGTCAAACAAAAGAGGCGGCCTCGTGAAAAACGGCGATTTGCACCGGCCTTTTTGCATGCGATAATGAAAACACAGAACAGTGCTATGAAACTCAGTGAAGGGAGAAAAAGATGAAGAACAAAGGTCTCCCTGTTTTAATCTGTATATGTCTTGCTTTTTTGATGATCGCGGATTGCTCCCGCAAAAAAGAAAATATCCCGCTACCGGCTGGGGAGGAGGGAGGAGAGACCCTGGTTAGCCGTCTTCGTGAGCCATGGACCGGAGACCTGGATGAGATCCTCAGGCAGAGACGTGCAGTCCGTGTGCTTGTATATTACAGCAAGACTAATTTCGCCGTCGTAAAGGGACGCCCCCAGGGACTCGATTATGAGCTATTGCATAACTACGAAAAATTCCTCGACCGCAAAAGCGGCCGACGGGAGGAAAAGCCCCTGGTTATTTTCATCCCCGTGCCCCGCGAACAGATCATCCCCATGCTCCTTGGGGGAAGAGGCGATATAGCGGCGGGCCTGACCATTACTCCTCAGGGGGAAAAGCTCGCGGCCTTTACCGCCCCATACATCACGGATGTTAGGGAAGTCATCGTGACGGGAAAAGGGGTGAGCGGTCTCCGAAGTCTTAAAGACCTTGCAGGAAGGACGGTGCATATTGTTGCCGGGAGCAGTTATACCGAGCACTTCAGGGAGCTGAATAAGCGCTTCCGGGAGGAGCGGCGCAGGCCCATTAATATTGTCGAGGCCGACAAGGTACTGGAGGCAGAAGATATCCTCGAGATGGTGAACTCGGGGATTTTCCCGATAACGGTCGTTGATCAGCATATCGCCGACCTCTGGGCCTGCGTCCTGCCTAATATCGTTGTGCGGAAGGACATTGTCCTGGCCAAGGGGGAACACATTGCGTGGGCGGTGCGGAAGGAAAACCCTCAACTTCTTGCGAGTCTGGACGGGTTCATTAGGGCAAAGGCGGGGCAGGGCAGCATGCTCAACAATCTGCTCTTCACCCGGTACTACGGCAACACGAAATGGATCCGGAACCCCATCTCAAAGTCCGAGAGGCTGAAGCTCGTGAAGTATCAGTCTTATATCAAGAAGTACGCGAAGAGGTACGGGTTTGACTGGCTCAAGATCGCGGCTATGGCATATCAAGAGTCCCAGCTGAACCAGAATGTACGGAGCCGGAAGGGCGCCGTAGGCGTTTTGCAGGTGCTTCCCCGGGCAGCGGCTGAGGTGGGGATACACAATGTTGCCGGCACCGACAGCAACATCCACGCCGGCGTAAAATATCTCAATTATCTCAGAGAAACCTACTTCAATGATCCGGGCATAGATCCGGCCGATAAGGTCGATTTTGCCCTTGCCGCCTATGATGCCGGACCTGCCAGGATAGAGTCCCTGCGCCGAAAAGCGGCTGATAAGGGGCTCGATCCGAACAAGTGGTTTTTCAACGTTGAAAGAGTGGCTCTCCAGGTGATCGGCAGAGAGACCGTCCAGTATGTGGCCGACATCTATAAGTACTTCATTGCTTACAAGTCGGCGGAGACAATCATCCATGAGAAACGTATTAAACTGCAAAAGGCGGGAAAAGACTCATGAGTATATGATGCTTCAGTTTTTGTAATGTCCAGTTGGACCCGCAATCCAGCCGCCCTATTCACGCAGGTACCATGGAGCATTGATGATCACAATCTGAGGCCCTCCTTTCAGGAGCAGCAGCCCTTTAAGCAGGGTGGCCCGATGCGAAACCAGGAAATGGTACCACTTCCTCTCGACAAGCTCCGGAACGATGACCGCTATAGACCGGTCGGGATGCCTGGCAGCCAGCTTCTGGATATAGTCCAGCAAGGGGCCGAAGAATTCCCGGTAGGCTGAAGGCACGACGACCAGCTTGGGAGGACGGTAGCCCGCTTCGCTCGCGGGAGTTTCCACCAACTCGGCCCAGCGCTTCGATAGATCTGCTGTCTTCATCTCCTCGGCAAGGATTTGGACCGCATGAACTTCTGTTGACAGGGTGAGTGCAAGCCGCAGTGCTTTCCTGGCCACGCGGTCCAGCCGTCTTAACGGGATCACAATTATCGGCGGGGAGATATCTCCGGTATCCAGTGGACCGCCCTCAGTAGTCTCCCTCTCTACTTTTTCGCGGTAATGCCGCATGCGCAGGAACAGCATCACGAGTGGCGGGATGACGAAGATCGTTAACCATGCGCCTTGCGTAAATTTTGAGAGCGCGATAATGATCAGGGTGGAGGCAGTCGCAAGGGCACCCACTGCGTTGAAGACGAGGGATCGTTTCGCATGTTCTTCTTTCGATTTATACCAGTGGATGACCATCCCGAACTGCGATAGGGTAAACGCCGTGAATGCGCCGACAGCGAAGAGCGGGATCAGCCGGTCCGTGATCCCGCCGAAAACGATCAACAATAGGCCGGACAAAAAAGTTAGAACTATAATCCCTCTCGAGTAAACCAGTCGGCGTCCGCGGTGGGCGAATCCGGCCGGCAAATATTCATCCAGTGCGAGCAACCGGAAGACGCGGGGAAAATCAACGAAGCTTGTGTTTGCCGACAATGCCAACACCATAAGGATCGCGGACATGGACACGAAGTAAAAGACGCCTCGCCCCGCGACTGCCCCTACTATCTGTGATAGAACACTCTGATATCCGGTTTCTCCTGGCACTGTGGCGCCGATCCCATAGCTGTGCGACAGAAAAGCGACGCCGGAGACCAGAAACGCCAGTATCCCGATAATAATGGCCAGTGTTCGTTTGGCCAGAGTGACTGTCGGTTTGCGGAAGATAGGGACAGCGTTGCTGACCGCTTCGACACCGGTAAGAGCAGTGCAGCCGCTCGCAAAGGCCCGTAACAGCAGCCAGACTGTCTGCCGTGGTGGCCGCTGCCGGAATAGTAGGCGGCTGGACCATTGGTGCCGGATGCCCATGTGAGAGCAAAGTCTTCACTACGCCCATGACAACGGTGATTCCAAGACATGCTACGAATAGGTAGGTCGGGAACATAAAGATCGCTCCGGCAGAGCGAACACCGCGCAGGTTCACGACGGTGAGCAATGCCAGTATGAGCAGACAGAATAGAAGCGTATATGGCAGAAAGGCGGGCACTGCGGAGACAAGTGCTCCGACGCCTGCCGAGATCGCCACTGCCACGTTGAGCGCGTAGTCGACAGAAAGGGCGCTGGCGGCCAGCAAACCCGGAAGCCGTCCGAGGTTCTTCTTCGCGACAGTAAAGGACCCGCCGCCCTGAGGATACGCCTGAATCGTCTGCCGATAAGAAATGAAGACAGCGATGAGCACGGCGACGATGAACGCGGTGATCGGGCCGATATATCCGGGCGCCATAATTCCTAAAGGGAGAAGCACCGTCAGGGCCGCTTCAGGACCATACGCGGCCGAAGCAAGGGCATCCAATCCGACGACCGGTATTCCTGACAGAGGACCTATTTGTTCAACCTCTTCCTCTTCAGTGCGAAGCGGCTTGCCAAATAGCAGTTCTCTCAAATTCATTTCATCATGCTCCTACATCTGTCAACAGGCCGGCGAGTTGCAGATCTTCTTATCCCCCTGAATAGCGTCAATTCTTCTATCCCCCGGCGACAAGAGATCGTGCTTCCATCTCGGTCAGTGCCACTGCCGCGGCGATCAATGAAAGATGAGTGAGTCCCTGCGGAAAGTTACCCGTCATCTCCCGGGTCCCAGTGTCGTATTCTTCCGAAAAAAGACCGAGATCGTTGCCGGTTGAAAGTACTCGATTAAAGACCTCGCGTGCCTCGTCAAGACGACTTTGACGCGCCAAACACTCTACAAGCCAAAGAGAGCATGCAAGGAAGACACCTTCTTTGTCACGGATTTCGTCGTTACCAACTGCGTAGCGCCTCAGGAGGCCGTCTTCTTCAAGGTCCGTCCGCACTGCATCAGTTGTGCGGATCATACGCTCGTCAGTAAAGTCCACCAACTCCGTAGTCGGCAAAAGCAGCAGGCTGGCGTCCGTCTCCATCCTGTCGAAGGCCTGTACGAAGATGCCTCTCTTTGCGTGGAAGCCGCTCTTCTCTATCGCACTGCGAACTTCATCGCGCGCCTTTTTCCAACTGCTTACGGGCGCCTTACGGCCGAGGTCCTGTGCGAGCCTGATCCCCCTGTCAAGGGCGGTCCAGCACATCGCCTTTGAAAGTACAAAATGGCGTGGTCTTCCGCGCATTTCCCAAATGCCCTGATCCGGTTTTTTCCAATCCTCTGCTGCAGCATTGACGAGTTCGACCAGGAACTCCCAGTAGTCATCATCCGGAGAGTGTCCCCGGTTGTGCCAACTCCAGGCGAGATCGAGAAGCTCGCCGTAAATATCCAACTGCCTTTGTCCTGCGGCAGCGTTCCCCACGCGAACGGGTTTTATCCCCCGATACCCCTGCAGTTCTTGTATCTCGTGCTCAGGCAGGCGTCGCTCACCCCCGACACCGAAAAGGATCTGGAGTTCCTCTGCGCTGCCTGCAGCACTGCGCTCGATGAACCGGCGGAACCCATCGGCTTCACTGATATGACCGATTTCCGCCAGCGCGCGAACGGTAAAAGATGAGTCCCGGATCCATGTGTACCGGTAATCCCAGTTCCGTGAGCCGCCAGGGGATTCAGGAAGCGATGTGGTCGACGCTGCAACGATCGCCCCGGTGGGCGCATTTGAAAGTCCCTTTAGGACACTGGCCGAGCGGCGCGCATGTCCGGCATAAGGGCCCTTAAGAGTATTTTTGGAAGACCAGGAGCGCCACCACGCGACTGTCTCATCCAGTCGCCGGTCAAGCTCTTCGATGGAAGGGACCTCAACGAGTCCCTCGTCAAGATCTTCCGGCCGCCGGTAAAGAATGGACAGGTGAGCCCGCTGGCCCTCCCCTACGGAACAGGACCCCGCAAGAGAATGACGGTCCGTCATTTCACACACAAAATCATTTGAGATGAGGAGACCGTCGTTTCCTCCGATCGCGATGTGATGGCGGCCCTTATAGCGTCGAATCCGGGACTTTGTGGTCCCGTAATCGAAGCGTGGCACTATCCCGATAATGAACTCCGTCCTTCCCCTGATACCCTCGATAATCCGCACAACCTGCTGATGTGGATCCCGGGCTCCTCCCTTACGCATTGTGAAGCAATCGAGGAGACGGGCTTCGCCATGGTCGGTTCGAAAGGTGGTTTCCAAAACGAGCGTGCCTTCAAGATATCGCCGGGAGGTCTCATAGGGACCTGAAGGGACGACCTGACAATAGCCCCCTTTCCCCCAGTCCAGTATGCGGCCGAAGCAACTCCCGGAGTCCACCCTCGGCATGCAGCACCAGTCAATGGAGCCGGATATCGAAATCAGCGCCGACGAGTGACAGTCACTGATGTATCCGTAATGACTGATGGGAGGATAATCGACCTTATTCATGAGCGCCCATCCAACGGCTACTCCCTCCTGCCCGTGCGTCGCATCTTCTCATGGGATAGCCCTTCCTTTTTGTCGCTTGATGATACCTATAGTTCCTTCGGGAATCCCGGCGGTAGCGAACCAGGGCAAGAGAAGAAGCGCGGGCAGCGGCGACAGAAGCGTGCCCAGAACTACCGAGATACCGAACCGCTGGGTAGGAGGAAAACCGGACAAGATGAATATTCCAAAGCCAGCGGAGACGACGCTCATGGAATATAAAATAGGTTTCCACAACCTCGAACAGACGCCGTCCCAAGCCTCCCGGGAGAGCATGCTCCCAGCCGGGTGCCGCCGTACCCAAATGAGCACGTGGATCATGGCATCGACGCCGATGCCGATTGCGATGTTGGCTGCGGGTGCTGAGATAATGTCGATGGGGACGCGGAAATGGCCCATGATGCCAAGCATCAGAAGAGGGATAATGCCCAAACTGATTACCATCGCCCCAATCACCCGAAACGAGCGGGAGATGATCCCTCCCATAACCACAAACAGCAAAATCAGGAGCGTCAGTCCCTCAATGAGACTCGACGCCACGAGCTTCGAAAGTTTCCCATACAAAAGGTAGGTGCCGCCGACGAGCACGGGGTCAAATCCTTCTTTCCGGACAACTGTTTTCAGGCGTTCCACGTTCGCCAAATGATCTGTCTGGTGATAACTTTCTTTCATCCTCAACAGAAAGAGGGTTTTTGTTCGGTCTTTTGTTATGTAGTATTTTGCGACCTTCCCGAGGATAGGGCTTTCCAGAAGTTTTAGCATCCAGTTAACCGGAATAAAGGATGCGAGGACGGGACGTTTCGCTTCGGCCAGAAAAAGTGTCAACGACACAACGCTCCCGACAGAAGGATCACGTTCCAGGGCATTCTGAAGGCGCCACAGCCTCGGGTAGGCCTCCTCGATCTTTAAAGGAACCTTGTTCGGGTCCGACAAGACAATATTAAGCGGATTGCTTCCCCCGTTTTCGTCGATGTATTCCAGATTTTTTCTCAGCTCACTCCCTTTCTTGAAATACTCAAACAGGCTTGGTTCAGTGTCCAGCTTCAATATTCCTATTGAAGCCGCGGCAGCGGCGAGAAGGATCGACGCTACAATACGGCCATGCCTCTTCTTAAAAAAATGGTGAATGTCCGTTGATTCGCGGAGCGCCTTCTCCCGTGTGGGGAGCCTCGGCGTTTGGATCTTAAGGAAAAAAGGATAGATGACATAAGCAGATGCGAAGGCAATCACAGTCCCCATCGCTCCGGACAGTCCCAGTTGACGAAGCGGCGTCGCCGGAACAAGAAGGAGACTGAGAAAACCCAAGAGCGCGGTGAGCATGCTCCAAAAAGAGGGAAGCAGAGTTACCCGGACCGCAAGCCACCAGGACTTTTCAACGCTCGCCTCTTTTTTCTCAATAATATGCTTCCAGTTGAAGGTCATAAAAACCATGTGCGTCAGAGTGAGGACAAAGACAATCGTAAAGAGGTTAGCGGTCAACGGTCCGACGGGAATGCCGAAGGCATGCGTCAGGATGAGTGTGAGGGCTCCGGCGTTTGTGCACGCGATAAGGGTTCCGAGGACCATGGCAACAGAACGCGAGATCAAAAGACCAGCGAGTCCAAAAATGCAAAAGGCCGCGACAGTGAACACTTTCATGTCACGCAGGAGGTTGCGTTCGATGAGTTCGACTATATAGGGAGCGCCTGAGACCATGAGTTGAAAATCAGGCGAGTCGAAACGTTCCTTGCTTTTTTCAATCTTTAGAATGGCGTCTTCAACGGATGCCTTCTCTTTCAGAAAGACATAGATAAAAGTGGCCTTATGGTCTTCGGAAAAGAGCACCCGTTTCCAAAGAGGGCTCTCCAGGGCGTCGACCGTGTTCCGGGGGCCGCGTGTCAGGGACTGGACCGAGTCTATCCCGGAAATCGCTGCGAGTTCGTTGCTCAACTCACGAATTTTCCTGAGATAATCAGGGGAGCGCATGTTCCCCTTGGCGCTCAAGATAAGCTCCGGCGTCTGCAGGAAGATTTTGGAGATCAACCTGTCGGTCTGTACCTGGGGGTCACCGCTTGAGAAAAAAAAGTTTTCATCCACCCGCGGCCTTAGATCGACGTAACGAAAGATATAAAATAGGAAGAGAACGGTCAGACCGCCCCAGGCGACGACCGGCAGGAGATAAGAGAGACCGCCCCGATGCCATACTTTTTGCTTACCTGAATAACCCACTTTCGCCCTTTGTCAACAGAACATGGCCCTACCCCACCCTCGATTTCCAAACGAAAAGCCTTGTTCTCGTCCTCAAAAAATACTATCACCCAATGAGAATACAGTCAATTCGAACCGAAAATCGACATTTTAAGGCAGAGGCCGCAAGGGACAGGAAGCGGCCCGCGGCTGCAGGTCCGCTACAAATAAACACACGCCAATGAGAATTCAATTCAGAAAAGAGCAGTCGCGCTGAGGGGGCGGGGTTCCTCCCTCAAGCCGTATTTACCGTGGAAAGTCCCGCTCCCTCATGAGGTCGAAGCTCTTTAGGCGGGGTTACTTCTGTTTGCTTCTGTAGTCCTCAATCGCCTTTTTGAGCGCGTCGGCGCCCAAGTTGGAGCAGTGCATCTTCTGGGGAGGAAGTCCGCCGAGCTCAGCCGCGACCGCCTCTTTCGATATCGCAAGCGCCTCATCGAGCGTCTTTCCCTTTACCATCTCCGTCACCATGCTGCTGACCGCAATCGCCGCACCGCAGCCGAAGGTCTTGAACTTCGCGTCCACGATCTTCCCGTCCCTCACCTTGATAAAGATCTTCATCGCGTCTCCGCAAGTCGGGTTGCCTTCGATGCCTACGCCGTCAGCGTCTTCCATATCCCCCACGTTCCGGGGGTTCGTAAAATGGTCCATTACTCTTTCACTGTACATTGTTCTCCACCTTCCTCTCTGTCTCCCCAACCCTGCGCATAAGGGGAGATTTCTCTCAGTCTCTTGATCACCGCCGGGAATTCGTTTACCACATAATCAATGTCCTCGCCCGTGTTGCCCATCCCAAGAGTAAATACGATCGAGCCCTGGGCAAGGCTTGAGGAAATACCCATCGAAAGCAGGACCGGCGACGCTTTCAGGGCCTTTGACGAACATGCCGAGCCGCTTGCCGAAAAAATGCCTTTAGCCGCAAGAAGGAGGAGCATCGCCTCGCCCTCTATGTACTCGACACAGAAGCTCGCATGGCCGGGAAGCCTCTTTTCCCTGTCGCCCGTAAGATATACCCGGTCCACCCCTGCCATCGTATCAATTATCCGGTCCCTCAAGGGCCTTACGTATTCCATCCTCTTCGTTAATTCCGCCCTGGCAATTTCAGCCGCCTTTCCCATGCCGACGATGGCGGGGACGTTCTCAGTGCCCGCCCTTCTGCCGGACTCCTGGATGCCGCCATAGATCAACGGGACGATACGCATCCCTTGTCTGACATAAAGGGCGGCCGCGCCCTTTGGTCCATAGAACTGATGGGCCGCCATGCTAAGAAGGTCCACCCCGAGCTCTTTGACGTCCACGGGGATGTTCCCGGTGGTTGCAACCGCGTCGGTATGGACCACGATATTTTTCTCCTTTGCGACCTTTACGATCTCTTTTATCGGTTCTATCGTGCCGACTTCGCTGCTGGCGTGCGTCACGGATATCATTACGGTTTCCTTTGTGATCGCTTTCTTTACCGTCTCGGGGTCGACGAAACCCTTTTTGTCCACCGGGAGATAGGTGACGGTGAACCCGCTTTTCTCTAGAAAGCGGGCCGAGTTAAGGACCGAGTGGTGTTCCATCCTTGAGACGAGGACGTGTTTTCCCTCGTTCTGCTTCGCAAGGGCTATTCCCCGAAGGGCGAAGTTGTTCGCCTCGGCCCCGCTCGCCGTAAAAATTACTTCCGCGGGCTTTGCATTTATGAGACCCGCCACCTTTTCCCTCGAATCCTCTATCGCCGTCTTGGCCCTCATCCCGTATTCATAGACGCTTAAGGGGTTGCCGAATTCCTCTTTGAAATACGGCAGCATGGCGTCGAACACTTCGGGAAGAAGGGGGTTCGTCGCCACATGATCGAGATATATCTTTTTCATAATCACCTCGCACGCTTCTTTATATAAAATTTAAAAAAATCAGTGGTCTCCTCCATACCGAGAAACTCGTTGCCCGTCTTATCGCACCAGGCCGGGATGTCCTCGAGCGCACCGTCATAGTCGGTCATGATCTCAAGTATCTGCCCCTGTTCAAGCTCCCTCATCTGTTCCTCCAGCTTAAGAAGATGCATCGGACACATCATATAGACGATGTCCGAGGTGACATCGGGTTTTACGTTCTCTACAAATTTCATCTTGTCAAACTGGACACCGTGCCTTTCCCGCTTTTTTTCCTTCCCGCATTGCTCTGCAGATCAATGAACTGGTTGCCCTTGAGGAGGTCCCTGAGCGTCATTTTATCGAGGAACTCCTCGATGTTTTCCCCGAGGGCCTTCCAAAGAAGATGGGTCACGCAGCCCTCGACCCTCATGCACCCTTCCTTGGGATCGAGGCAAGAGGTGATCGCAACGGGTCCTTCGAGCTCCCTCAGGATCGCCCCAATGCTGATACTGTCGGGGTCCCGGCTGAGCACATAACCGCCTCCCGGTCCCTTGACGCTGTTAATGATACCGGCCTTGCGCAGTGTGTTGAGTATCTGTTCGAGATACGCCACCGACACATCCTGCCTCTCCGATATCTCCTTGATAGTTATCGGTCCGCGGCTGTATCCCCTGGCGATCTCATACATCGCCCGCACTCCGTACTGGCCTTTCGTTGACAATCTAAGCACATATATAAATTAAAATACTCTAGTAAATCTGTCAAGTATTATTTCTCCGCATTTTGCAATTCCCGGAATGATTTAAAAGAAGAAGTTTTCTTCGCTCAAGCAGCGATTGTTGGCCGCGGCATAATTGAGGAAATACTAAATTAGCGTTATCCGGCCGAAACCGTCTTCATTCCTCAATATAGTCGAGGTCCTTATGAAAGGTCTCTTCGAGATGATAGAGGGCGTAGAAGGAAATCGCGAGGCATATCAGTCCGACGACCGCTGCGGACCTGATGATGCCGGGATGCCCCGTAAGGAACTGAAAAGAAAAGGAATAGGTCAGGAAAGAGGAGTTGACTTAAGACGAAGCTTTTTTCAGTTTTCCCGAGCCGGACGCGCTGTTTTTCTCCTCTACTTTGACGGCCACGTAAGCAAGCAGTTTCTTTACACCCTTTCCCGCAGCCGCGGATACAGGAAAAAAATCGAGACCCTCTTGCTTGCAGTACTGGGCGAGTTCGTTCAGACGTTTCTTGTCGCCTGCGATATCGAGCTTGGTACCTACGACAATCTGCGGTTTCTCGGCGAGGTCCGGGCTGTATCGCGCAAGCTCATTATTGATCGCAAGAAAATTCCCGACAGGATCTCCGCCGGCGGGCTCCGAAATGTCTACGAGGTGAAGCAGGATCGAGGTGCGTTCGACATGCCTGAGAAACTGGAAACCGAGGCCGATCCCTCTGTGCGCGCCCTCAATAATGCCTGGGATATCGGCAACGACAAAGCTCCTGTATGTTTCGTGCTTGACCACGCCAAGGTTGGGTATCAGGGTGGTAAACGGATAATCGGCAATCTTCGGTCTTGCAGAAGATATCACCGATATCAGCGTTGATTTCCCCGCATTAGGAAGACCTATGAGACCGACGTCAGCAAGGAGTTTCAGCTCGATTATGAGCGATCGTTCCACGCCCTCTTCACCCGGCTGCGCAAACCTTGGCACCTGTCTCGCAGCGGTCGCAAAGTGAGAGTTGCCCTGACCTCCTCTGCCCCCCCTGACGATGGCGACCTCCATGCCTTCCGTATCGAGGTCAGCCAAGACCTCCTCGGTCTCCGCATCTTTGATCACAGTCCCCATCGGCACCCTGATCACAAGGTCCTTGCCGTCTCTGCCGTGCATCTTCTTTCCCATCCCGTGCTGCCCCCGCTCGGCCAGATATTCCTTCTTATAACGTAAATCAAGAAGTGTATTCAATTCTCTCGCGGCACGGAAAATTACATGGCCGCCCCTGCCGCCGTCTCCGCCGTCCGGTCCGCCCCGCGGAACATATTTCTCCCTCCGGAAACTGACGCAGCCCCTCCCGCCGTCTCCGGCCTTCACATAGATTTTCGTATAATCGATAAATTTCATATATCTAATGTATCCGTAAAAATAAAAAAAGGCAGATTGAAGTCTGCCCTTTCATAAACGTTTTATAGTTTTTTTGACTATTCTTGTGCCCGGGGATATACGCTTATCTTCAACCTGTCCCTGTCTTTTCTCTCGAAGTTCACGACGCCATCTACCAGAGCAAAAAGGGTATCGTCGGAACCTTTTCCTACGTTATTGCCCGGATGAAATTTGGTCCCTCTCTGCCTGACCAGAATGTTTCCAGCCTTGACGGTCTGCCCGCCGAACTTTTTTACCCCGAGTCGCTGCGAATTGCTGTCGCGGCCGTTCCTCGAACTTCCCACACCCTTTTTATGTGCCATGTTATCCTCCGAAGACGATATCTTTAATTTTCAGAACAGTATAGTCCTGCCGGTGGCCGTTTAGCTTCCTGTAGCCCTTCCGCGGCTTCTGCTTATACACAATGACCTTGGCATGCCTCCCATGGCCCACCACTTCGGCCTTGACCGCCGCATTCTTCACAAACGGGGACCCGACCTGAACACCATCATCCTTCGATATCAATAGAACCTTATCGATACTGATTTCCTTCTCCGTACCTGCAATCTTCTGTACCCTTAGTGTTTCTCCGGGAGAGACCTTATGCTGCTGTCCTCCGGTTTCGATTACCGCATACATTTCATTTCACCTCCGAAAAGATATTAAAACCTATCTACACGCAAAAAGTCAACCATAACACGGGGATATGTTGCGCAGGCAAAGGCGCAGATACTAACGGCAGGGCCAACTTCATCCTCCTGCCGACATAATTGCCTTATGTCTATAATAAACTACCGTCAAAAAAAATATTGTCTTCCCTGAAGGAACACTTGTATGATTAAAGAACTACGGGAACATTGGGTATGGCCGATATTAATAAAGGAGACAAAAGGGCGGCACAGGACGCCCTTAAGATTTTGCTGAACATTTTGCCGAAATCGGAAAAGGGCATTCATGATATCTCTTATTCGTTCGGACTTATCTGCCGCGAGACAGGCATTCCGGTCGAACAAGCTACAGACATAATCATGTCCTGGGGTGACAGGCTGAGGGCCCTCCCCAATTTTAAAGAGCTCTATCCGCGTTACCGGAAACTTTCTCTTTACCGGTATCAGGTGCGCTACGCTTTGCAAAGTGCATACAAAAGGACACAGGACAAACCGTCGTCTCACAGGTTCAAGGCCCTTACGGGCCAAAAAGCCCCGGCCGCGTCCTTCTGGGACAGCCTCCAGACATTAGAGACAGAAAGCAAGCCCGAGAAAAACCCTCGACAGGATAGTTAAGGCGCGGAATCACTTTTTTTCCCAATAGGCCTTCGGCAAGAGTAAAAGGCGTCTTTGACAAAAAGTGGATTCCCGACCGGTTTTCACACCCCTTCCAAGAAAACCCAGCTATTCATTCTTGACACGGACAGGTGCCCTCGGGTATATTTAAACGTACGTTTAAAACAAACATTTAAGAGGTTTTTTGTGGATACCAAGGAAGAGATTCTCAACGCTGCCGAAGTCCTTTTCGCGCGCTCGGGATACCATGCCTCATCGATGAGGGCGATAACGGAGAGTGCCGGAGTGAATCTGGCCCTCGTAAATTATCACTTCGGCTCCAAAGAGGCGTTGCTTGAGGCGGTTATCGCGCGGAGATTGCGGCCTGTAAATGAGTTCAGGCTCAAGAGATTGCAGGAGATACGAAACAGGTCGGGAGAGCGGAACATAAAACCTGATCTTTCAGAGATTCTCCGGGCGTATATCGAGCCGGTCTTCGGCGCGGGCGAATCAGAGAGGGGCTGGGCGGATTTTACAAACCTTATCGGAAGGGCATTCACGGAGCCTGACAACACCGTACAAAAGATATTGCTGCGGCATATGAAACCGGCAAACCAGATTATGCTCGAATTGCTCGGGGCAGCCCTCCCCGATCTGACCGGACAGGAAGTCTTCTGGAGATATCAGTTTCTGATCGGTGCGCTTGGCCGCGCCATACGCATGAACTCGAGCCCCGGATATGGGACATTGAAGAAGAACTTTGAAACAGATTCCGAAACCCTGATTGAGATGCTGGTCTCTTTTGCGGGTGCGGGAATGGGAAAAGCCGAAAGCGGGGTGGGTCGACAGTGAGGCATACTCTTCGTGCACTCCGGCACAGAAATTACCGGCTCTACTTCGCAGGACAGGGAGTTTCTCTCGTGGGGACCTGGATGCAGACCCTGGCAATGAGCTGGCTTGTCTACCGCCTGACGAGGTCTACAGTCCTTATGGGCACTGTAGGCTTTTTCAGCCAGATACCGTCCCTTGTCATGACGCCGCTGGCGGGGGTGCTGGCAGACAGGGGAAATCGCCTCCGCAAGCTGATTGTTATTCAGTCGCTGGCAATGCTTCAGGCCCTCATTCTTTCGTTTCTGGTTTTGACCGGAAGAATCGAGGTTTGGCATATCCTGTTTCTGAGCGCGTTTCTGGGTTGTATCACTGCATTTGATATCCCTACGCGCCAGTCGTTCGTGATCGAGATGATCGAGCAGAGGGAGGACCTGGGCAACGCGATTGCATTAAACTCGTCGCTCGTCAACGGCGCAAGGCTGGTTGGCCCTTCCCTAGCGGGAATAATGATTGCCGTAATGGGCGAAGGGGCCTGTTTTTTTCTCAACGGGGTCAGTTATCTGGCGGTATTGGGCGCCTTGCTTGCGATGAGAATGCAGCCGGGCGAACGTATATCGCATCGGTCCAGGATCTTCGGTGAAATAAAGGAAGGTTTTGCATACGCTTTCGGCTTTTCACCTATCAGATCTCTTTTATCACTTCTGGCGCTGATGAGTCTCACGGCAATATCGTATCAAGTCCTGATGCCCGTATTTGCAGGGGAGATTTTGCATGGAGGGCCGAATACCCTCGGCTTTCTTATGGGTTTTTCGGGTGTCGGCGCACTTACCGGCAGCGTGTATCTGGCGTCGCGGAGAAATGTAAGGGGCCTCGGAAGAGTGATCGTTACCGCAGCGTTAGTCTTCGGCTTCGGAGTGATTGCCTTTTCCTTTTCGAGGCATCTTTGGCTTTCGATGCTGATGATGATTTTCATTGGTTTTGGAATTATGGTTCAGATGGCGGCATGCAATACTATTTTGCAGACAATCGTCGATGATGACAAGAGGGGCAGGGTTATGAGCCTTTTTACACTGGCTTTTATGGGCACGACGCCCTTCGGGAGTTTATTTGCCGGCTGGCTGGCAAGTAAAATCGGCGCACCGCACACAGTCCTGGCGGCAGGGATCTGCGCGATTTCAGGGTCGCTTTTTTTTGCCGGCAAACTCGACGGGCTGAGAGAGAGAGTCCGCCCGATCTATGAAGCAAAAGGCATATAAAATTCGTTCCAGTAATTAAGTAAAATGACCCACAAGATTGATATGGTTATAAGTTATAAATAGATGTTTTACGGAAACAGGAGGAAACTGACATGACGTTCGCAGAGCTGCCTATACTAATCAAGAGAAGTGCAGGGATAATTACTCTCATTGGAATGCTTGGCGGATACCTTGTTATGGCTGGCTGCGGAAAACAGGGCGCAGTCCCGACGGCACCGGGTACGCCACTGGAAGT
The DNA here is from genome assembly GCA_963811165.1 of uncultured Nitrospiraceae bacterium. Taxonomy (GTDB): domain Bacteria; phylum Nitrospirota; class Thermodesulfovibrionia; order Thermodesulfovibrionales; family UBA6898; genus Sulfobium. The sequence continues at coordinate 860,440 of CAWEQH010000004.1, read as the reverse complement.
GGGCGTTGTTGTGGTGCAGCCGCAACGCGTGGCGCTTACTACGGAGCTTTCGGGCCGGACCTCTGCCTCCCTCATTGCCGAGGTGCGTCCGCAGGTAGGCGGCATCATCCAGAAACGCCTGTTTGTTGAAGGTACGGATGTGAAGGCGGGAGATGCGCTTTACCAGATTGACCCTGCTTCCTATCAGGCAGCTTACCACAGTGCAAAGGCTTCACTTGCCAGGACTGAAGCCAATATTATTCCAGCCAGACTCAAGGCCGAGCGGTATAAGGAACTTATAAAAATTAATGCGGTCAGCCAGCAGGATTACGACGATGCAAGTGCGGCCTCCAAGCAGGCTGAGGCGGACGTCGAACTCGGCAAGGCAGCACTCGAGACTGCCCGAATCAATCTGGCCTATACCAAGGTAACCGCTCCCATCTCCGGCCGGATCGGCCGTTCGACCGTAACCGACGGCGCCCTGGTGACCGCCAGCCAGCAGGCAGCACTTGCCACTATCCAGCAACTTGGTTCCATGTATGTGGATGTCACCCAGTCCAGCGCGGAATTGCTGCGCCTGAAGCAAAACCTGGCCAGCGGCCTGATGAAAAACAATGCGGCTGGCCAGTCAAGGGTAAGGCTGCAGCTTGAAGACGGCAGCGCCTATCCATTGTCTGGCACCCTGAAATTTTCAGAAGTTACCGTCGACCAGAGCACCGGCTCAATTACCCTGCGGGCGATCTTCCCAAACCCGAAGCAGACCCTGCTTCCGGGCATGTTTGTGCGTGCGATTGTGGAAGAGGGGGTAAACGACAACGCCATCCTTATCCCGCAGCGCGGCGTGACCCGTAATCCTAAAGGTGACGCCGTGGTCCTAGTGATTGGAGCCGGGGAGAAGGTAGAGGTCCGCCCAATCACGGTTGTCAGGACGGTTGGTGAGAACTGGCTGGTTAGCGACGGCTTAAAAGCGGGAGACCGTGTCATTCTGGAGGGACTGCAGAAGGCTCGACCGGGAAATCCAGTCAAGGCTGTTCCCTTTAACAGCGCACCGGCAATGCCTCCCGCCGGTACTCCAGAACCGGCTGCAGCCAAAAAATAAAGGAGATCCGCTATGCCCCGTTTTTTCATCAATCGTCCTATTTTCGCCTGGGTTATCGCCATCTTGGTCATGCTGGGGGGGCTTCTGGCCATCAAGACCCTGCCGGTCTCGCAGTATCCGCCCATCGCGCCGCCGCAGATCAGCATCAACGCAGTTTATCCCGGCGCCTCGGCCCAGACAGTGCAAGACACGGTCACCCAGGTCATTGAGCAAAAGCTCAACGGCATCGACAACCTGATATACATGTCCTCCACCAGCGACTCGGCTGGGGCGGTTTCCATCAGTCTGACCTTCCTGGCAGGGACAGACCCGAACATCGCCCAGGTCCAGGTGCAGAACAAGCTACAGCTGGCTATCCCGCTTCTGCCCCAGGTGGTGCAGCGGCAGGGCATCCAGGTGGTCAAATCCACCCGCAACTTCCTCCTGATCGTCGGCCTGGTGTCGCAGGACGGGTCCATGGACCGCAACGCACTGACCGACTACATGGTCTCCAACATTCAGGACATCATCAGCCGGTTGGAAGGGGTGGGAGAACTGCAATTGTTCGGCACCCAGAACGCCATGCGGATCTGGCTGGACTCCGCCAAGCTAAACAACTACCGGTTGACCTCCACAGACGTGGTCAATGCGATCCAGGCCCAGAACGCCCAGGTCTCGGCCGGTCAGTTCGGCGCCACCCCGGCCGTTCAGGGGCAGCAACTAAACGCCACCATCACCGCCCGCACCCTGCTGCAGACCCCGGAACAGTTCGACAACATCATCCTTCGTACCAACCCCGACGGTTCGACGGTGAAGCTCAAGGATGTCGCCGAAACCAAAATCGGCACCGAGAACTATGACATCCAGTCCTTCTACCAGGGCAAACCGATGGGCGGCATGGCCATCCGGCTGGCCGCCGGCGCCAACGCCCTCGAAACCGGCAACCGGATCAAGGCCAAGATGGCGGAGTTGGGAAAATACTTCCCCGCCGGCATGGAGGTGGTCTACCCTTACGACACCACCCCCTTCGTAAAGATCTCCATCGAGGAGGTGGTCCAGACCCTGGTGGAGGCAGTCTGCCTGGTCTTCATCATCATGTTCCTTTTCCTCCAGAAATTCCGGGCGACCCTGATTCCCACCATCGCGGTGCCGGTGGTTTTGCTGGGGACCATGGGGGTTCTGTCGGCCACCGGTTTCTCCATCAACACTCTGACCATGTTCGCCCTGGTGATTGTCATTGGTCTCCTGGTGGATGATGCCATAGTCGTCGTCGAGAACGTGGAACGAATCATGTCCGAGGAGGGGCTATCGCCCCATGACGCCACCCTCAAGTCCATGGGGCAGATTACCAGCGCCCTCTGGGGCATCGCCACCGTCTTGACAGCGGTCTTTTTGCCAATGGCCTTCTTCAGCGGTTCCACCGGGGTCATCTACCGGCAGTTCTCGGTCACCATTATCGCCGCCATGATCCTTTCCGTGCTGGTAGCCATGATCCTGACTCCGGCCCTCTGCGCCACCCTGCTTAAGCCGGTGGCAAAGGGCGATCATACAGGTAAGTCAGGCTGGTTCACCTGGTTCTTCAGACGGTTTAACAAGTTGTTCGATTTCTTTAGGAGCAAGTATGAAGGCATTGTCGGTAGCTCCTTCGGCCGACCGATGCGCTTTCTGGTGGTATACGTCGCCCTGGTTTGCGCGATGGTATTCTTGTTCCTGCGGCTCCCCACCGCCTTCCTCCCGGATGAGGACCAGGGGTTCATCATCTGCCAGGTCCAGCTGCCGCCCGGGGCCACGACGGAAAGGACTATCAAGGTCATCAGGCAGCTGGAAAAACATTTTATGGAAGATGAGAAGAAAACGGTGGAGGGGGTAATCACCGTGACCGGGTTCAGCTTTGCCGGCCGCGGCCAGAACATGGGTCTGGCCTTTGTGAAATTCAAGGACTGGAAGCTGCGCAAAGACGCCGGACTTGAAAGCCCCGGCCATTGCCGCCCGGGCCATGCAGGCCTTCTCGAAGTTCCGGGACGGGATGGCCTTCGCCTTCGCACCGCCGGCGGTGATCGAGCTGGGTTTTGCCAACGGCTTCGACATGGAACTGCAGGACCGCAACGGTCTGGGCCACGACAAAGTTGATGGAGGCGCGCAACCAGCTCCTGGGCATGGCCATGAAAAACCCAAAACTGATTGCCGTGCGACCCAACGGCCAGGACGACACCCCCCAGTTCAAGCTCGACATAGACGACGTGAGGGCCGGCGCCATGGGGGTATCCGTGGCTGATGTCAACAGCGTGCTGGCCACCGCCTGGGGTGGCTCCTACGTCAACGACTTCATCCAGAACGGCCGGGTCAAAAAGGTCTATCTCCAGGCCGATGCCAGATACCGGATGGTGCCGGAGGATATCAACAACTGGTACGTCCGCAACAGCAGCGGTGATATGGTGCCGTTTTCGGCCTTTTCCACCGCCCGCTGGCAGTACGCTTCACCCCGCCTCGAACGTTACAACGGCATTCCTTCCGTGGAAATCCAGGGACAGGCGGCGCCGGGGGTCAGCACCGGCGAGGCGATGGCCGAGATGGAGAAGATGGCGGCCCAGCTGCCGGCTGGGGATCGGCTACGAGTGGACCGGCCTCTCCTACGAGGAGAAACATGCCGGAGCCCAGGCCCCGGCCCTCTACGCCATTTCGCTGTTGGTGGTGTTTCTCGCCGTGGCTGCACTGTATGAGAGCTGGACCATCCCCTTTGTCAACCTGCTGATGCTGCCGCTGGGTCTGGTGGGCGCGGTGACGGCGGTGACGCTTCGGGTGTTGCCCGACGATATCTATCTCCAGATCGGCTTGCTCACCACCATTGGACTTTCCACCAAGAACGCCATACTGATCATTCAATTCATCAAGGCACAGATGCATCAGGGGCATGAACTGGTCGAGGCCACCCTGACGGCGGTGAAGATCCGGCTGCGGCCGGTCATCATGACATCACTGGCTTTCTTTTTCGGCACATTGCCGCTGGCCCTTACCAGGGGCGCGGGGGCCGGAGCCCAGAACGCCATCGGCACCGCCGTTACCGGCGGGCTGCTTGTCGGCCACCTTTATCGACCTGATCTTTATTCCATTTTTCTTTGTGATGGTGTCACGGCTGTTTGGCCGGGGAAAATATAAACCGCACGCAGCGTCTGCTGTTGGCAATTCTGCGGAGGAACAGTAATATGAAAAGACGATCGAGTAACAGTGCAATGAAATACTTTATTAGCTGTCCTTCCCGCAGGCGTAGCGCGTCGGGAATTCTTCCGAATAAAGATTCCGGATACCCAAACATCGGGCACAGGCAAGCCGGAATGACAAACCATCTCCGTGGTGCAGCCGCTGCGATTGCCTTGCTTGTCCTCTCCAGCTGCGCGAGCATGGCCCCCAAATATACGCGGCCGGCAGCGCCTGTTCCGTCCGAATGGCCGAGCGGCCCGCTTACAAGGCGACGCAGCAAAGCCTGGCGATCAGAGCTGCTGCCGACATCAAATGGCAGGAGTTCTTTATCGATCAAACAGCTGCAAAAGCTGATCTCCCTTGCACTTGAAAATAACCGCGACCTGCGAATAGCCGCACTCAATATCGAAAGGTCGCAGGCGCTGTATCAAATCCAGCGCGCCGATCTCTTTCCAACAGTGAACGCAGCCGGCAGCGGAATCGAACAGCGGGTGCCCGCGAGCCTCTCTCGGCTACAGGACAGTCCATGAGAGTGCATCAATACAGTGTCGGCCTCGGGTTCAGCGCCTACGAGCTCGATCTTTTCGGTCGCGTGCGGAGCCTTAAAGACCAGGCGCTGGAGGAGTTTTTCGCGACTGAGGAGGCACGCCGCAGTATGCAGATAAGCTTGGTGGCCGAGGTCGCAAGCAACTACCTGACCCTTGCCGCCGATAAAGAGCACCTGAAAATTGCTCAAGACACGTTCGAGAGCCAGAAGTCTTCATACAACCTTATCAAGCGCCGATTCGAAGCCGGGGCCTCCTCGGAGCTTGATCTCCGTCAGGCCCAGACCAGTGTCGATTCGGCCAGGGTGGATATTGCCCGCTTCACAAGCCAGGTGGCCCAGGACGAAAACGCGCTGGCGCTGGTGATCGGCTCGCCGGTGCCAGCTGATCTCCTGCCGTCTGGGCTCAGTCCGATTACCGCATTGAAAGAACTCAGCGCGGGTCTGCCGTCGGACGTGCTGCAACGCCGCCCTGACATCATGCAGTCAGAGCACCTTCTTAAAGCTGCCAACGCCAATATCGGCGCGGCACGTGCGGCGTTCTTCCCGAGCATCACCCTCACGACGAGCATCGGTCTCTCAAGCGATCAGCTGTCCGGACTCTTTAAGGGAGGAGCTGGCACATGGAGCTTTGCACCGCAAATTACCCTGCCGATCTTCGATGCAGGGCGAAACCGGGCCAATCTGAAAGTGACGGAAGTCGACCGTGAAATCTTCCTTGCCCAGTATGAGAAGGCGATCCAGAGCGCCTTCAGGGAAGTTGCCGATGCCCTTGCGCAACGTGGCACCCTTGGCGATCAACTGGAGGCTCAGCAATCTCTGACGGATGCCACCGCCGTAAGCTACCGTTTATCGCAGGCCCGCTACCAAAATGGCATAGCAAGCTACCTGAATGTCCTGGACTCGCAGCGCTCTCTTTACAGTGCGCAGCAGGGGCTGATTACGGTTCGCCTTTCCCGGCTGATCAATTTGGTGACACTTTATAAGGTGCTGGGTGGAGGAGTGTAACGATCACGCTGTCGGTCAGGTCCGCAATTATTCGAAGCGTGCTGCATTTAATGTCGTATTGCCAGTTGAACATTTAACATGATGCTGATAAAAAACATTTCCCCACGTCTTCAATTGGTCTTTGTAACCTTTTGATCGCTTCTTCTCCGCCAAGAACGTTATCAAACGCGCTCCCCACAGTCCCCACATTTAAACAGTCAAACAAAATAGATTTGGCTGAAATTCCTAAACGATAATCCATTGGAATCTATTGTTGAAGTAAAGAAACTGTTGTTAAGCTCCTTGCTTTAAACAATCATCTTGGTTAAATTGACAATTGATATGGCGTAATGGTAAACAATGGGGGAAAGTCTAATAGCTTACGCTTATTCCAATAAGAATCATTCTCGTCCGAAGTAAATGATGATACAGCGAGAATAATAAAAACAATGAAAGAGATGCTACAACAACTCAAGAATCTTGAAGCAATAAAATTCAGGTGCGAGCGGGCGGAGAAAGCACATGCCTGGTTAGAGGCAGTTGTGACATCGCTGGATAATGCGATAATCAGTGCGAGAGCAGATGGCACCCTTACGACCTGGAGCCCGGGCGCCGAAAAAATCTATGGTTATTCGGCAGAAGAGATACTCAGTCGCCCTATCTCCCTCCTTGTCTCTCCTGCCCATCGCGATGAGATACCCCCTATACTTTCGAAAGCTGCGAGGGGAGAGAGTGTAACGCATTATGAAACAGTAGGTATGAGAAGAGACGGCAGGCCAATCAGGATTTCTCTCAGCGCGTCTCCCATTAAAGACGCTGTCGGTGAAATCATCGGAGTTTCGCTGATCGCCCACGATATGGCCGAGTTCAAACGAACAGAGGGAGCTTTACAGAGCACCAGTGAAAGGCTAAGCGACATACTAAACGGCATTACAGATGCATATTTTGCGCTGGACTACCAGTGGCGCTTTTTGGAAATCAACCAAGTGGCCGAGAAGTTATTCAGCAGGCCTGCAAAAGAACTTATCGGAAAGGTCTTATGGGAGGAATGCCCCGAGGTCGTTGGTACCGAGTTTTATCAGCAGTATCAAATGGCAGCTTCGGCGAGGAGACCCGTACACACGGAAGCTTACTTCAGTGCGGCCGATAGATGGTTTGAGACACACGCCTTTCCCAGTCATGACCGTCTGGAAACCTACTTTCGCGATATTACCGAGCGTAAACGAGCAGAGGGAGCATTGCGCAAAAGTGAGGAACTCTCTCGCACCCGTCTGGCAGAGCTGCAAGTCATTTATACGACAGCGCCGACCGGTCTGTGCTTTATGGATACCGCCCTCCGATACGTAAGCGTCAACGAGAAATTCGCAGAAATGAGTGGTTTGTCGGTCGACGAGCACCTTGGCCGCTCAGTACGCGAAGCGGCACCCTCATTCGCAGACCTCTGCGAGCCGTCCTTACGGAGTGTAATAGAAACTGGAGAGCCGGTGGAAGGACTGGAGATCCATGGCACAACGCACGCTCAGCCGGGGATCACGCGTGATTGGCTGGCATATTTTTACCCCGTCAGAGACGAGGCTCAGGGACTGCTCGGCATTAATGTCGTGCTGCAGGAAATTACGGAGCGGAAAAGAGTAGAAGAGGCAATGAGATTTCAGGCATTACACGATCCCCTGACCGATTTGCCAAACAGGATGCTCTTTATGGACCATCTTACTCTTGAACTGGCGGAGACACGCCGAAATCGCAAGATGCTTGCGGTAATGTTTTTGGACCTCGACAATTTTAAGAGTATTAATGACACACTCGGACATTCGATAGGCGATAAATTGCTCAAGGAAGTTGCAGGCAGACTGAAAACATGTATGCGTGAAACCGATACCATTGCCCGTATCGGAGGCGATGAATTCAATATACTGCTGGCGGATATTTCTTATCCTGATGATGCGGTCCCGATTGCAAAAAAAATCATGTCAATTTTTAAAGGGCCCTTCAAGATTGAAAACCAGGAGCTCTACGTCACTGCCAGTATTGGCATCAGTATCTGTCCGAATGACGGCGAAAACGCCGAAACACTGCTCAAAAATGCCGATATTGCAATGTATCATGCAAAGGGACAGGGCAGGAATAACTATCAATTCCACAGTTCGGCCGTAAATGTCAGAACCCTTGAAAGGATGCTACTAGAAAACGATTTGCGCCGGATGATAGAGTGCGGAGAACTGGTTCTTCATTATCAACCGCAGTTAAACGTAGGTTCCCGCCAGATACTCTGTGCGGAGGCACTCGTGCGCTGGCGACATCCGGAACTGGGATTGCTCAGTCCGTCAAAATTCCTTCCAGTAGCCGAAAAGATAGGGGTAATTACTTATATCGATGAGTGGGTGCTGCGCACTGCCTGTGTCCAAGCCAGGGCGTGGCAGGAATCAGGATACAAGCCTATTCGTATGACGATAAACCTCTCCACGCGACAGTTCCAGAAGTCGAATCTCGTGAAAATGATTTCTCGGATATTGGAAGAGACAGGTTTGGCCCCTGAACTGCTCGAACTCGATATCAGCGAAAGCGCTGTTATGCAAAATATTGAATTTACCATTGCCAACCTCACCAGACTGGCTGATATCGGTATTGGAATTTCCGTAGATAACTTCGGCTTAGGGTATTCATGCTTAAGTTCTCTCAAGAGATTACATGTTCAGAAACTTAAGATTGACAAGTCTTTTATCAAAGAACTCAAAGCCGACCTTACCCACCAAGCCATAGTGAATGCTATGATTGCAGTGGCACACACAATGAATTTGGAAGTGGTTGCGGAGGGAGTTGAAACTGATGATCAGCTAACGTTTCTGCATTCCAGTGGATGTGATGAGATGCAGGGATACCTATTGGGTAAGCCGCTCCCCAGTGATGAGTTTGAGAAGCTGGTTTTGTTACGGAGATAGTGCATATTCGTAATATAGAGTGATTTATAACATCGGCGAATACGCGGAAGATACCCTAAAAGATCCATGAAACATATGATCCTTGCGCAGGGGTGAAGCGGTAAAAGCACATCGAGTTATGACGCGCTGGTATCCCTCTCACCCGCCCGGACTTCAGGAAAAGGTTTAGGGCAAGCTTAATTCACACTTGATTTTTCTAAATAATTGTAGTACGGTTACCTTAATTGGTAAATTTTGTTCTCATGGTTGCCTGAAAGGGAAAGGTGGAAGAAGGACTGCACACCAAACCAGAAATGGACGCGTCTTGCCACGTTGCCAGAAAAGCCGAATTGAGCAAGGCCCGCATCGTCAACGCGATCAACTATCTTCATTTCCAGGGTAGAGCCGTTTACGCCGTATTCAAGCATGTGCAATATAATACTACCGTGACCGTCGAAGCATTCCCATTCCCCTGTCATGAGGACTATCTGCATCTCTCCTGGAAGGACCAGGGGATGCTGAAGGAAAGGAGCAGTTCTTATGTGTTCCAGGGCGTTCTTGTAGCCGCAGGCAAGAGCATATTCTCGTTGAAGCCCGATCTCGTTGACATAGATGAAAAAAGTATAAGTTTCGACATGAGCAAGGTCGTTGGAGCGGATGTCACGGTGAGAAAGGCGGAGCGTTATCCCTGCCAAGGGATCGACGTCGAAATGGTGCAAAACGGCCTCTTTTTTAAAGGAAGACTTAATGACTTCAGCGCCTTCTCTTTTTCAGCCGGCATGTCTTTGGGAAACTTCCAGTCATTCAAATATATCGCGCCAGAAATTGCGATCACGGTCTTCATCAAAAAAGGGGGGGAACTCCTGTACTCAGGAGAGTGCCGTGTAATACGGCACAACGAAGGGATCAAAGAAAGGACCTTTGTCCTTGAGCCTGTCAATCACCATCTTTATCGATTTAAGCCGAAGACACACAGGAGCCCCAGACATCGACTCCACCCCTCTCCCAACATCATATTCGTGCACCCGTTCAGCGGAAAAACCGTATCGCTTAAGATAGACGAGATGTCCGGGGCGGGGTTTTCCGTCACTGAGTGCTACGAGTCCGCTACCCTCGTTCCCGGCATGATACTGCCGCATTTGGACGTTGAGTTTGCATACGGGGTCAAGGTAAGCTGCAGGGCCCAGGTAATAACCCAACGCGTTGTCTCTGATGCATCCTCTCCGGCTTCCTCCAATACAGTCATATATTGCGGTATTGCTATTCTCGACATGGACCCCGCAAGCCAGATCCTCGTCGCCAGCATCCTGCATCAAGTCACGAACATGAACTCCTATGTGTGCACCCGGGTAGACGTCGACGAACTCTGGAAGTTTTTTTTCAAGACCGGTTTCATCTATCCAAAAAAATACTGTTCCATACATCAGAACATGGATACGTTAAAGGAGACTTACAGGAAACTCTATCTCGACAGCCCCGACATAGCCCGCCATTTTATGTACCGGGACAAGGGACAGATACAAGGTCACATCGCAATGATACGTTTCTTCGAGAACACATGGCTCATCCACCATCACGCATCCTTCGGCATAAGAAAAGCAGGACTCGTCGTTCTCAATCAGGTCGGCCGTTACATCAACGACGTCCATAACATGTATTCGTCCCATATGCAATATGTCATCTGTTATTTCCGGCCTGGTAATCATTTCCCGGACCGCGTCTTCGGCGGCTACGCAAGGCGCCTCGCAAACCCAAAACTCTGCTCACTTGACGACTTTGCGCACCTCCTCTTTAGGAAAAACCAGCATCTTCCTTCCCTGCCGGCTTCCATGACGCTGGAGCCTTCCACGGCGTCTGACTTGTTCGAGCTGGAGGATTATTACTCTTACGTATCGGGAGGACTTATGACTACGGCCTTTGAACTCGAACCTACCCCCCCTTTAGATATGCCGATAAAAGGCATATACGAAAAAAATGGGATGAAGAGAGACCGCCACTTATACTCACTGAAGAAGGGTAAGAGCCTTAAGGCGGTCTTCATAGCGAACGTATCTGATTTCGGCCTGAACATGTCGAACCTCACAAACTGTGTCACGGTCTTCATTCTTGACGGTAACAATCTCCCCCTCGACTATTTTCAGTCAGCCTGCAATAGAGTTGTTCAGAATTACGCAGAGCATGAGATCCCCATCCTCGTTTACCCCACGTCATATGCCGAAAAGGTTGCATTGCGAAACGACAAGATTTACAGGCTCTGGTCATTTAATGTGCATGAGACAGGAGACCACTATCTAGACTTCGTTTCGCACCTCGTAAGAGGGGAATAATGGGGAGACGGTGACCATGAGGCAAATACTCTCAGACATAACATTCTCCGGCGCTCTTGGTTCATGGAGGCATGGGCATACTGGAAAGGACAGCCATGACTGAAAGGCCTTTATACAGCAGCCGCATCATAGACACATTCATCAAGTACTTAGGGCAGAGGTACCCTCTCATCGACGCAAACGAAATCCTTTCCAATTCGGGCATAAAGCCTTACCAGGTTGCAGACCAGGGGCACTGGTTTACGCAGGAAGAGGTGGACAAGTTCTATGAAGAGATCTTGAAGAAGACCGGCAACAAGGACATTGCACGGGAGGCCGGAAGATTTGCTGCATCGGCGGATTCTCTTGGCTTCATAAGACAGTATATACTTGGGCTCGTGGGACCGGGCAGAGCTTATGAACTGATCGGTAAATTCTCATCCTTCTTCACGAAATCTTCCGACTACGTCGCAAAGAGGATAGGAAAGCATAGGGTCGAAATAACAGTCACCCCTCATACGGACGTCAAAGAGAAGGCTTTTCAGTGCGAAAACAGGGTGGGCCACCTTGAGGCCCTCGCAAAAGCATTCAACTACCGTTTCCCTGCCATTGAACATCCTGAATGCATGTTCAGGGGGGGCTCATCATGCAAATACATTGTAACGTGGCAAGAGTCTTACTCCGCACTGTGGAAGAACGTCAGGACCTATTTTACGATCTTTCTCCTCATTCTCTTCGGTCTTGTCACGTTTAGCGGCCACCGGGACATTGCTATAGCAATCCTCCTTCCTTTTTTTATACTGGCGCTTTTCCTCATCACCATATACGTGAAGCGTCTCGAAAACAACGAACTGAATGCGGCCCTGTCGAACCTTCAGGACTCGTCCGATAAACTCCTGGACCAGCTCAACTCCAGACATAACGACAGTCTTCTCATATACGAACTCGGACTCGCCTTCAACAAAAAGAGCGATCTCGACGATATCTTCCGCGAAGTCATTCAGGCGTTCCAGAACCGGCTCGACTATGACCGGGGGCTTATCTTGCTTCCGAACAAGGAGAGGACCACACTGGTCTTCCACTCCGGGTTTGGTTATACCCCAGAGCAGTATTCCTTCTTGAAGAAGACCCAGTTTCACCTAAACAAGACAAGTTCCAAAGGGGCATTTGTCGTCTCCTTCAAAGACCAGAAACCGCTCCTCATCGACGATGTGGAGTCAATCACGGACGATCTCTCACCATACAGCATCGAGTTCGCAAAAAAAATGGGAGCAAAGTCTTTCATCTGCTGTCCTGTCGTCTACGAGAAGCAGTCCCTCGGCATTATCGCAGTGGACAACATACGTTCCAAGAGGCCATTGCTCCAAAGCGACCTCACCCTTCTCATGACCATCATGCCGGAGATAGCCGTCAGCATGCATACCACCATGCTCTTTGAGAACAAGGAGCAGCAATTCAGGTCTATCATCCAAACCCTTGCGGCAACTATCGACGCAAGGGACTTCATGACCGCCGGCCACTCGGAACGGGTTACCAAATTCGCTATAGGAATCTGTCAAGAGCTCGACATGAACAAGGAATTTACGGAGATGATCCGCGTCGCAGCCCTGCTCCATGACTACGGCAAGATAGGCATCAGGGATTCGGTTCTCAAGAAACAGGGGCCGCTCGACAAAATGGAGTTTGAGGAGATAAAAACCCACGCGATAAAGACTCAGCAGATACTTGAGAAGATCAACTTCGAAGGGATTTACAAGCAGGTCCCGATTATCGTCGGATGCCATCACGAAAAATGGGACGGCACAGGTTATCCGCGAGGACTCCGGGAAGACGCCATCCCGTTGGGCTCAAGGATTATAGCCGTTGCCGACTACTTCGAGGCGATAACGTCCAAGCGCCATTACAGGGAAGCTATGCCCCTCGACGTTGCATTCAAGATCCTCCTGGACATAAGGGGGACGCATCTGGATCCTGAAGTGATCGACGCGTTTATAAGGTACTGCAACAAAAATATCGGCAACCTCTTGGATTCCGGCTCACAAACACCTATACCTATCCCTTCACATCTTTTTTACCCCCCCGCACATAACTAGGGGTGAGTAAATAAACCTCCTCGGGTCATCGAGAAATTTCCGGAACTCTTTGATAAAGCCGCTGACACCGCCAAACTCCGAAAGATCCACATAGCCCTTACTGGCGATTGTCTCAACCTTGGTAAGCCAGTTCAGTGCATCTGCATCACTTAACTCTCCGTAGGTGACATGGTGAGACGAGACATCTACCCGAATATTCCCGTACCCCAGGTCGTAAAGATAGCTGTACAGCTTTCTTCCGATAAAAGGATCAAAATTCCCGCGCTCCTGAAGGGCTTCCATGACTCGCGCCAGGGTCAATTCGAGCTTAGGAGACGCCCCGTGAAAATTCATGCAGTTGCAGTCAAGGTCTATCAGGCAGAGTATACCGCCTTTCTTCAGGATGCCTGTAAGATTTTTTACTATGTCGAAACTTTCTCCTCGAAAGTATTCAAGAAAAAACCTGACCCAGATGAAATCGAACTTCCCAAGGGTCCTCAGGTCTCCGCGGACATCTCTTACCTCATATGATATCGTCGGGGAGGGATACATTTCCCTCGCAAGGCCTATCCTCGAATCCGAAAAGTCAACGCCCACTGTTTTTCCGCCCGGCTGAACAAGTTCGTTCAACATAAACGTGGTCTTCCCAATGCCGCAGCCGATGTCAGCGATCCGCATCCCCGGCTCCACTCCGGCCCATAGCGCTTGCTCCCTTACGCGTTCAAGATCGGTCTTTGCGTCCAGCCTTATCGCCTCACGTTCGTTCTCCATGAGGTAATTTGTCTTGGCCACAGGGTTCTTATTTCGACGTTTCTTTAATTCCTTCATTGTTCCAGGAAGGCTGCCCTCTCGTGGGTATTATTTCGAGCACAATGATTTGATTATAACTTTTACCTTGACAAAAAGGTAACTAATGCTTAAAACAGATGAGTAAAGCTAAGGGAGGAGGTAAGATGAGACCACTTCGACAAATTCTCCTATCGACAGTTGTCCTCATGCTTGTTGCAGAGGCCGCCTATGGGGCCGGCTTTTCAGTAAATACCCAAGGTGCAACCCCTCTCGGACAGGGGAATGCGGTGATAGCACATACAAACGACCCTTCTTCAGTATTCTTCAACCCCGCACTCATAAATGACCTCCCCGGAATGCAGTTGGAGGTCGGAACAACGCTGCTTATCCCTAATAACAAGTTCCAGAGCTCTTTTTCGGGCAAGAGTTTTGAGACTGCGAACGACGTGTTCTTCCCCTCGACGCTTTATATGACCTACAAAATGACCCGGGAGTTATCTGTCGGTTTCGGCGCCTTCAGCAACTTCGGTCTGGCGACAAAGTGGTCTGATGACTGGGAAGGAAGGTATATAGCCACCAAGTCCGTTCTGACTACTTACACCCTGAACCCTGTGGTCTCATACCGGCTTACTCCGAATATTTCTCTTGCTGCGGGAGTTTCATTTCTCTTCCTCGATGCAGAGCTCAACAAGATGCTCAACCTGGGTTCCCTCGGCATCCCCGATGTGAAGCAGACCTTCAAGGGAGATGACTTCGCTCTTGGCTTTAATACCGGGCTGCTCATAGACGTCACCAAGGACATCTCGATAGGGGCCGCATTCAGGAGCAGGATCAAGACAGATATAGACGGAAACATCTCGCACAGCTTCCCCGTCCCGCTTCCGGAAACACTGACATCAATGTTCCCAAATACCGCTGCACGGACAACCCTGAGTCTTCCTGCAACGGCGAACTTCGGTATAGCGTACAAAGGTCTTGCACCGCTGACTATCGAAGTGGGCGGCAGGTGGGAAGGATGGTCTTCATATGACAAGCTCACCATAAATACGGACTTGCCCATTGCCGGATTTCAGGAAATAACGTATCCCAAGAAGTGGAAGGATATTTACTCCCTTAATATGGGCGCTCGATATCAGGTAAATAACACTGTGGCCTTCATGGCAGGCTACATCTACGAGGGTAATCCCGTCCCGGATGAGACATTCGACCCCATCGTACCTTCGAGCAAATCTCAGGTTTACTGCATGGGGACAGACATCCGTTTCAACAAATTTCTCTTGGGGATTTCTTATGCATATCAGAAGGTGAAAGACAGATCCAAGAATAATGCCATTGACGACAATCCCTTTGACGGTGCCTTGAACCCTACCACTTCCGCAAATGGAACATACAGGACAGACTTACATATGATAGGAGTCAGCCTCACTTACCAGTTCTGAGAGCATCGAGGCGTACGCGAAATGTGGGAAATAAAACATACTTTATCACGCTTTTAAGCACCGATAACTTTCTGATGCTACAGAGGCAGCTGCATCGCCCCTGCACGGGAGCAATCCCATAGAGCCTGTAGGATATTTGGCGCAGATAAGACTCTGCATCGCTTTTGGAATGAAGGAGTCAATCCAGAAAAATCTTCGCATCTATGAAAACAGGGCTACCGCCTCCGAAGCCTCTAAGATCTTTCTGCATAAAGAGGGGACTGCCCCAGGCCTTCGCCATGGCCCGCCGAGCGGCAAGGTCTGGAGATCAACATCAGTTCCACAATAGTTTAGTCGACCTCCGCAATGGGGAATATGAAAAAAATTTAATTTAACTTTTCTTAGTCCCGGAAGTATAATAACTTAAGTAAAAAAAACCATTGAAGAATTCTTTGCAGGAGTTGACAGTCTTAAAAAGGAGGTTCATATGGTTCTTATGTATTTAACACTTGGATTTTTTTTGGGTGGCACATCAGCTCTCGCGATTATGGCAATGTTTTTTGTCTCAAAGAGGGCCGGTGAAAATGAAGATCAAACGATCGCAGACTTGACTTCTGCGGTACCTCATCAAGAGATTACTTGACGCCTTTTTTGGCAACGCAGTTATTGCTCTAGCGCAGGAAGAACCAATCTGACATGCGGCAGACCATTCCCACCATCCTGCCCAGAAGATTTTTTTGCTTCCCGATCTTAAGATTCCCGAATAACCACCTATTACGGCTTGCTGAAATTAAGCGATCAATATTTGCGGCCCCATCTCTTTTATGACAAGGGGGCAGGACGTTCTGCCCCCTTGCTCATGCTCCTGTACCACTCACCTATATGCCTGAGCCACTCAGTGGAACAGCAATGACTGGGGTCTTAGGGTCATTCGAGGTTACCCTCAACACAGCATTTTTTACCCCTTTAGATGTCGGTCTGAATTTAATTGTCTGGTAGAAGTACCGTGATGGACTTAGCGTCTTTGTTCCGGCAAAGGATGTACCGAACGCGTTCGCATCGGTTCCGATAATCTCGACTTTCAGTATCGAAAGATTAGCCTTTCCTATGTTTGTGATTTTGAATATCTTGGACGACGAATAACCGACTTTTGTTGTCTTGAAGACGTAAGATGCAGGAGATACGGAGATGGCGGGTATTTTCCCGCTCACAAAGCCAGCAGAGATCGCGTGGCTGACAGTGATATTACTGAAAGTATACGTCGCAACAGCGCCCACTGAAGTTCCATCAACCTTCACATCTCCGATGGAGTAACCGGCAGATGGAGTAATCGCAAATGTCTTGCTTGTTCCATAATTCGCGGTTACGGCACCGGAAGGAGATATTGTCCCTCCTGTACCTGCCGTTGCCGCGATTGTGTACGTTTTGACCGCAAAGGTGGCCGTTACACTTACAGCGCCATTCATTGACAATGAGCAAATGCCAGTCCCCGCACAACCACCTCCGGACCAACCGATGAATATCGAGTCCGCCCCAGGAGTTGCAGTTAAGATTGCGACCGTCCCTTCATTTAGGAGGGTTGAGCAGGCACTTCCGCACATGATACCTGTCGTGCTGCTTGAAACCGTTCCATTGCCCGTTTTGGTTACGGAGAGAGTAAACTGAGGTATGGTTCCCGTTCCGCTAACTGGAATGACAAGAATCGGCGTGCGGGGGTCGTCCGAGGAAATTGTCAGAGATGCGTTCTTATTCCCGGCCGCATGCGGAGCGAAAGCTACGCTAACATTGCATGTTCCTGCGGAGGCCGTAGTCTGTGACGAACAGGTCTCCCCAAGAACCACGAAGTCCCCTGCATCAGAGCCGGTGATCATCACGGCACTTACGATGAGCGGGGCAAGGCCGTTGTTTGATATACTCACACTTTGCGTCACCGAAGTAGTGTTCACTGCTGTTGTGCCAAAATCGATGGAGGATGGCGTTGCTCCGACAACGGGCGTCTCTGCGGGACCTCCCTGGTCGACTATCTGTCCATTCGCAATAAGATCATCGTCTCCCCTTAGTCCGTCTACAAAGTGAAGGGTGATAATATTCCCTGAGATTTCGGCACCAGTCTGTCCGTCGAACATAAAGCTATACCAGTGTAATGCAGGATTGTCGGGTGTCGGCCCATACTTATAGTAATCATTGACCACAACACCATCAGGGAGTTTGACGACTACAGTTGTGCTT
Source organism: uncultured Nitrospiraceae bacterium (assembly GCA_963811165.1). GTDB lineage: Bacteria > Nitrospirota > Thermodesulfovibrionia > Thermodesulfovibrionales > UBA6898 > Sulfobium. Next base: position 842,922 of record CAWEQH010000004.1, on the reverse strand, counting down.
GCCCCGGCTGCGACTTCATCCACAGTAAAACTAATGAACTGATACGGGAGCTCCGCACCAACAGGTGTTCCCTCAGGTACCGGCTCTGCCATGACATCCTTAAGTGCATATCCATCTGCCGAAAAGAGAGTTATGTAGTCATTGCTGCCCGCCGTGTGGAGCGACGCTACACTGTTTTGCAGGTAGTCAGGAACCCCATCATTATTGCCGTCATAGTTCGGGTCATTTCCCTGTGGTCCCCACTCTTCTATATCTGAAATACCATCGTCATCAAAATCCAAAGGAGCAAACGATACTGATAAACTGTGGTTCCCGGTTACATTGGTGAATGAATAGGATGTAACCGCGCCTGCCGACAAACTATCCACGATCACCTCAGATATCGAGTAGCCGGTATTCGGGGTAATCGTAAATGTCTTGCTTGTTCCAGAATTCACGGTCACGGTCCCGGAGGGAGATATTGTTCCTCCTGCCCCTGCCGTTGCGGTGATGGAGTAAGTGTTAATCCCAAAGGTGGCTGTTACCGTACAATTCGCCGTTATGAGGCCGGTGGTGTATGTGCTGCCGGATAGCATTCCACCACAGCCTGTCACAGAGACGATATTATATCCAGTATTTGGCGTCACTGTGAATGATGCAGTTCCGTTGTAATTTACCGTCATCGCGGTCGATGGACTGACACTGCCATTTGCCCCTGCTGAAGGAGTAACTATATAAGTATTGACCACAAAGGTCGCCGCTATCACGTGGTTTGCCGTTACATTGCTGAGGGTATATGTCGCAACAGCGCCCACTGAAGTTCCATCAACCTTCACATCTCCGATGGAGTAACCGGCAGAGGGAGCAATCGTAAATGTCTTGCTTGTTCCAGAATTCACGGTCACAGTCCCGGAGGGAGATATTGTTCCTCCTGCCCCTGCCGTTGAGGTGATGGAGTAAGTGTTAATCCCAAAGGTGGCTGTTACCGCTATATTGCCATTCATCGACAATGAGCAAGTTCCAGTCCCTGCACAACCGCCTCCAGACCAGCCCGTAAACGTCGACCCGCCTGCAGGCGCGGCCGTCAGCGTTACTACTGAACCGGGACTGTACGTCGCCGTGCAGGCAGTACCGCAGTTTATTCCCCCCGCAGAACTTGTTACCGTGCCTGAGCCGGTCCCGCTCTTCGTTATCGCCAGAGAATATTGCTGGACAGCTTGTGTTGTTTTACTTACTTCGTTGGAATATGCGCTTTCGTTTCCCGATGTATCATATGCAGTCACTGCAAAATAATAAGTAGTTCCGTCGGTCAAATTGGAAACAGTTGAACTCGTTATACCTCCCACATCAATAGTCTGAGAATAATTACCCGAGGCTGTCCCATAGTAAATCTTGTAGCCTGAGAGGTCCGTCAGAGGGGTCCCATCAGTGTTAGTGGCTGGAGCGTTCCAGGTAAGCGTAGCCAGTCCCGGAAATGCACTGTTGGGATAAAGAAAGAGTGCGATAAAAACTAAAAATGAAAAGATACCAGCCAGAGAAATACGTGACTGTGGGCTCAAATGTTTCCGACGATCCTTTGATGCTGACATTGCTGTACCTCCATATTATTAAGGATACCGTGCAAATCCAGCCCCTAGGAGGTACCGTATTCACCCGGCAGCCCTGCTGCCATATCCGGAACAGTCCGAACTTAGGCCAGTGACTTTGCGTCCCATCCTTTCGGATGGTTTGCCTTTTTCGTGTTTATCGCGACGGGCAAAAATCAAACTTGATACGACTTCAAGAACCAAAATGTCTTCACTCGAACTCAATCCAAAAAAAAAGCCCATCTTCACGAAGGAAAACAGGCTTTACCGAATAAGATTTACCCTGGGCAAGCACTGCTTCTTCGGCAACCCGGCCATCCTTTCCCATCTGATGCTGACCTCGGAAAGGACCCGTGGCTTTGTGCCCCCCGGTTATCCGGGGTTTACCTTTTCGGAAACATGAACTCTTTTTCTACTATTTCAAAGATCCTTCAAATATTCTGTCTTTCCCGTAACTATAATACGATCAGCATCAACAATCTGTGATTAAGGTCACAGGTGACTATTATTTAGATCCAGGGAGGCGAGTAACCCGAAAGCCAGGGCACCGGTCGATAACGATATCAGATGATAATAATATTCTCAATTGTGACGCTCCCCGCACTTATAACCAGCGCCCCCGAGATAGTCGAATATAAAGAACTGCTGTTAAATCCGCAGTCATACCCTCCCTGCAGGCTAAGCTGAATATTGCGAGTGAGATTCGGAGTTCCACTTAAACTCGTCGCGAGAATCTGCAGGTCGGCCCCATTTTGCGCAACATTGTAAGCCGTCTGGACAGAAGGATAATATGCATTTCCGTCTTTAACTGGCTGGCTCCCGCATGTTACTTGTGCCGGATTGAATGTCGCTGAGATGGTATGACCGGAACTTATATTGCTGAAGGTATACGTCGCAACAGCACCAACTGATGCACCATCAACCTTCACAGCTCCGATGGAGTAACCGGCAGAGGGAGCAATCGTAAATGTCTTGCTTGTTCCAGAATTCACGGTCACAGTCCCGGAGGGAGATATTGTTCCTCCTGCCCCTGCCGTTGAGGTGATGGAGTAAGTGTTAATCCCAAAGGTGGCTGTTACCGTACAATTCGCCGTTATGGGGCCGGTGGTGTATGTGCTGCCGGATAGCATTCCACCACAGCCTGTCACAGAGACGATATTATATCCAGTATTTGGCGTCACTGTGAATGATGCAGTTCCGTTGTAATTTACTGTCCTCGCGGTCGATGGACTGATACTGCCATGTGCTCCTGCTGAAGGAGTGACTATATAGGTAGTGACCGCAAAGGTCGATGCTATTGTATGGTTTGCCGTTACATTGTTGAGGGTATATGTCGTGACAGCACCAACTGATGCACCATCAACCTTTACGTCTGATACATGATAGCCTGCATTCGATGTAATCGTAAATGTCTTGCTTGTTCCAGCATTCACGGTCACAGTCCCGGAGGGAGATATTGTTCCTCCTGCCCCTGCCGTTGAGGTGATGGAGTAAGTGTTACTCCCAAAGGTGGCTGTTACCGCTATATTGCCATTCATCGACAATGAGCAAGTTCCAGTCCCTGCACAACCGCCTCCAGACCAGCCCGTAAACGTCGACCCGCCTGCAGGCGCGGCCGTCAGCGTTACTACTGAACCGGGACTGTACGTCGCCGTGCAGGCAGTACCGCAGTTTATTCCCCCCGCAGAACTTGTTACCGTGCCTGAGCCGGTCCCGCTCTTCGTTATCGCCAGAGAATATTGCTGGACAGTTTGTGTTGTTTTACTTACTTCGTTGGAATATGCGCTTTCGTTTCCCGATGTATCATATGCAGTCATTGCAAAATAATAAGTAGTTCCGTCGGTCAAATTGGAAACAGTTGAACTCGTTATGCCTCCCACATCAATAGTCTGAGAATAATTACCCGAGGCTGTCCCATAGTAAATCTTGTAGCCTGAGAGGTCCGTCAGAGGGGTCCCATCAGTGTTAGTGGCTGGAGCGTTCCAAGTCAATGTTGCCTGAGCGCCATAGGCGCCGTACGGAGAAGAAATAGACAGCGTTATGACGGCAAACGCGAGCAGGCCAACGAAAAGATAACGTGGGACAACCTGCGTATATCTTATTACGGAAGTAATTATCGACATGCGTATACCTCTGTGATTTTCGCTCAGTAACATTAAAGCTGAGTTTGGCAGTCTTTCGTTGAGCGACATAGCCATCCTTTTTGCATTCATTATTCTTTGCTCCATTATCATCACCTCTAACGTCGCCCATTGACATTACAGAAGAAACATTAAATTACGATTAAGAAATGATGAATTTTTTTTAATCTAATACTCAAAAAAATAATAAAAAAGGCCTGTTTCCTCAAAGGGAAACAGGCCTTTCGCATTTTTCCTAAAAAGATAAAATCCGGAAGTGCTGTTTCTTCGGCGGACCGGCCATCCCTTCAGGCAGATTCCTCAGAAAGGACCCGTGACTTTGTGCCCCCTGGTTACCCAGAGTTTACCTTTTCGGAAACGTGCAACCTTTATATCAAAGACCTCATGAAGAGAAAATGCTCTTCATGCTGTTATCGTACTGGGGAAGCAAGGGAAAAGATGTGATTTGCATCACTTTTCCAGTAAAATCAAAGTCTTACGGCTAGATTACATAATGAGAAAAAAATTCCCTCCTAACCTCAATCGGTTGGAGGGAATTTCACGCAAAATGCTGAAGATTTGTCGGTCGTCAAGAAACTGTGACGAACGCTAGGGATACGGACTAAGCCTTAATTACGCTGTCCTTTTTTCCCATTCTGCCGGTAGCGTTTCGGGTATCAACGACACATTTGGCGTTTTCTACGATCAACTCATAATCATAAGTGGAATGATCGGTTGCGATAATCACACAATCATAGCGCTTCAGGCCTTTCTTGGTAACCGGCACGGAACTCATTTTCAAGTCGTATGACCGCATCTTGCGGGTCTTCGGTATATAGGGGTCGTTGTAATCGACCCTGGCGCCCTTTTCCCTCAGGAGTTCTATCAATTTTAAAGACGGCGATTCGCGGGTATCATCCACATCTTTTTTATAAGCGAGGCCCAAGATGAGGAGTTTGGCGGATTTTATACTCGTGCCGTTTTTATTCAAAGCGTCTATGACTTTTTCAACAACATAATGAGGCATTGAGGTATTAATCTCGCCGGCCAGCTCAATAAATTTGGTGCTGAAGCCGTACTCCCTCGCCTTCCAGGTGAGGTAGAAGGGGTCTATGGGTATACAATGCCCTCCCAATCCCGGGCCCGGATAAAAAGCCTGGAAGCCGAAGGGTTTTGTTTTCGCTGCGTCGATGACCTCGCACACGTCTATCTCCATCCTGTCAAAAAGGACCTTCAACTCATTTACAAGGGCAATGTTTACGGCTCTGTAAATGTTTTCGAGAAGTTTCGCAGCCTCAGCCACCCTTGTTGAAGAGACGGGCACTGTTTTTTCCATGACAGTACTGTATAAGGCATTCGCAATCCGAAGACAGCTCTTGGTATACCCACCCACTATCTTCGGAATTGTCCTGGTAGAAAAAGATTTGTTGTTTGGGTCCTCCCTTTCGGGAGAGAAGGCAAGATAAAAGTCCTTGCCTGCCTTCAAACCTGTTGATTCAAGCAAAGGCCTCATATCTTCATCGGTAGTCCCAGGGTACGTCGTTGACTCAAGCACAACAAGTTGTCCTTCTCGCAGATGCTTCGCGATGGTCTCTGCAGTTTTCAGGACATAAGAAAGGTCGGGTTCCCTGTGTTTGGTGAGGGGGGTAGGGACACATATGACAACACAATCCGTATCTCTGAGGAGAGAAAAATCCGTCGTTGCCCTGAATCTTCCGCTATTGTTTAATCCCTTTATTTCCCTGGACGGGATGTGTTTGATATATGACCTGCCTCCGTAGAGCCTCCTAATCTTATCGGCATCAGTATCGAAACCGATTACTTCAAATCCGGCTTTCCCGAATTCAATGATGAGGGGCAGTCCGACATAGCCGAGTCCAATTACGCCGATGGTCGCCAGGCGATTTTTGATCTTATCCAACAGGTCCATGCGATTCTCCTTCCTTCAGAAAGATAGAGGGGTACCCCCCACTTTTTTTCTCAGTCAAACAAAAAAACTCTTCTTAAAGTCTTGCAATAAGTTCTGACCTCTCAGCATCCGAATTATCGCGATCCGTCAAATACCGAGAAGTTCGCAGAAGGCATTCGAACCGGTTCGGATCCTCTCCCGCCTCCATATCAATATGAGAAACAACGTTATTTTACTCAACTTCGATATTGAAAAAAAAGCATTGATCCTATAAGTGTCCTTATAAGACGGAGTCGCACCCATGCCTCTGATTTCACTGATTTTCTTTCAGAGTGACCATTGCATGAAATATTTAATAAGAGACTAAACATGCCACAGCCTAGGGCCCTACTTCTTTACGCCTCATCGGATCCCCCTCACCCGAGATGACAGTCCTGTCTTTTCCCTGCATCTTCGCTCTGTAAAGCGCCTTATCTACATTATTGATCAACGTTTTTGCATCTTTGCAATCTGCGGGTAAAGTTGCTACGCCCATGCTCACCGTCAGGCATTCACGCGGGAAGTTCTTCCAAGTCGCCGGCACGAGTTCTCTGATATTTTTCCTGACTCTCTCTGCTACAAGAAAAGCCTCCTCCCTGTCGGTCTGCGGCATGATGATAGCAAACTCTTCACCTCCGAATCTGGCGATAATATCAATTGACCTGAGAGATTCTCTCGATATTTCTGCTATCGCATTTAAAACCTTATCGCCTGCAAGATGCCCTTCGGAGTCATTGAACAACTTAAAGTCATCGACATCCATGATTGCAAGGGAAAACTTGGCGTCATAGCGCACCGCACGCTGTAACTCTTCGAACAGGCGTTCATCAAAATATCTTCGGTTGAATAATCCAGTCAGCGAATCGGTGATGGAAAGAGTTCTCATCTCCTCAGACATCTGGTAGTACTGCGCCCCCTTAATCACGATGGAGACATACGACACAAAGTAATTCAGAAAAACCATGTCAGCCTTCGAAAATACGTCGCGATCGGTTCTGTCGGCAAAGTTGAGGACACCGATGGCCTCATTCCCAATCTTCAAGGGCATACTGATAAAGGCCCCGGTTCTGTAAGTTGGCCCCCTCTGTGTTGACAGGTGTCTCTCGATATCACTAACGATAAGGGGTTTTCCTCTTTCAAATACACTACCCGCAATGCCCGCTCCAACCGTTATCCTTATATTCCTTGCGATCGCCTTGTTCATCCCTCTCACCGCTTTAATCAGAAGCTCTCCCTTTTTTGCCTCAGGAAGCATGAGTGAAACTCTCTCCGCCCTCACCAGTTTGGAAGAGACATCGACAATCGATTGATAAAGAGTATCGGGATCCTGAAACTCCGTATTCAGGTCTAAGACAAAATTCATGGCAGTGAGACCATTGATGTGCTCGCTGAGCGTCTTTTGGGTAGCGATAGACCGCAACAGAAAGACAAAGAATCCGCATAGTCTCGATATGGCATTGATCTCATCCTCTTTAAATCTGCCATTGAAAACGTTCAACAGACCTAAGATCTTATCTCGTTGTAAGAGGGGAAAAATATGTAAAGACGATATATCATCGGGATATCCGAGCCGCAGCAATTCGATTGTGTCCCTGGTCATGACAGGTCTTCGCCTCTTCAGAACTTTTGAGATAAGAACGCTATCAGCTTTCAAAGAGCGGGAAATAATCTGATCCTTGAACCGCCCTTTTGCTATTGTCGGCAAGAAACTCTCGTGATTCGCGACCGCAAAGGAAACCGTGTCTCCGCCGTAAAGCAAGAGTATCGCCTCAGCGAGCAAATCGTAAAGCTTCTCTTCATTGATGTCCCTGTCGAGATCGGAAAAAAGTTCCATTACAGTAACCATATGCCTATATTTATCTGTTGCGGCATTCTTGCCGAGATTATCCCTGACGATAATATTGAATATCCGCTGGACGTCGATTGAGAGATTCAAGGCTTCATCCATATCGGTTAAAACGATTTTTTTCAACAATGCCGCGATAACCTCTAAAGATACCCCGAAGTCAGGGCTTTTCTTGATAAAAAAATCGTCCAGATCCTCGATAGATGTGTAAAAAGCAATCCCCACAAAAACTAAAGCCTTATCTCCGGCCGGCACCGGAATAAAAAAATGATATTGGTTCGCAGGCCCCTTGAATACGGAGGGTTTTTTCCTGATGATCGCCTTCTGTATCCCGCTTTTTATAAAGCGTTCCTGCTCCCTCTTTCCTGACTCCGATGAAAGCAAAGCGTCTCTGATTTTATCTCGGGCGACCGAAGGGACAAGCAAACGGCCCATACTGTCGTATACTGAGAAATCAAACTTTGCGAGATGAGAAATACAATTTCTCGCCTCGATAATGGTCCCGGAGTCAATCATATTAAACAAAAAGGTCTTTTCGGTCTCATATCAGCAATTTTGTTTTCGAGTCAATTCGCACAGACGCAAACCTCGCCGTACAAAATGATTCTTCTGTTCATCTCCAAAAAATCACGCATAGGCTCTTTTGGTAAAATTATCAATAACTTCTTGATGTTGATATCAAAGATGAGAATGAGGATCTTCTATTACCTACTTGAAAGTCTTAGATAGTCCAGATAGAGAACTATCCGTTCAGAAGGATGCGGCAAAAAAAATAAAACCCTCGAAATACTTGTCACATTCAGTCTTCTCCTCGTTCCCGAAGTCAAAAGCGTGTTCAGTGGTATGCTGATGTGATTCATACCGGGCCGAAGCGGAACTTTTTTATTAAACCGGTCTTCATAGATGGAATATTGTCTCTGATCGTCGATCCTTACGATCATCGGTAAGACGCTTTTTTGAGGATTGTAGGCATCGAAACAGAGCGCTCCGTAGCCGCTCCAGTCATTCTCTTTGAGAATGGGAGTTAACCCTGGATAATCGGAAGGGTAGAGTTCTATTCTTAGTGATTTGCGGCCATGGGTCAAATGTTCATCCGACAAGGAATACAGGGTATGACATTTCCACTCAAGCTGATCCAATTCCGAATCGGATTCAAAATCAAAGAGTACAAGCTCCTTTGGGCTGGCTCCATGACAGTGCAGCAGTAATACGGAAAAAATCATAATCAACCCGAAGCTCCATAGTGGGCTCCTCATTAATTTCTTGTCCCTGTTCCAAAATCTATTGCTGGAAATGCAATATCACAACCTCGGGTCGTCTGAAGATGCGGATGGGGAGATGACTTGTGCCGATCCCACGGCTTACGAACATCTTTTTCTGACGTACTTCAAAAAGTCCCTGGCTATAGCGGGCATTCTTTTCGTGTCCCAATATCCCGAATAACCACGCCGGCAGTGGTATCTGCCCTCCGTGAGTGTCACCCGCAAGCATAAGCACATTCTGACTGTCATTCAAAAACTTGAATGACAGGGGATTGTGACTGAGGATGATGGCAGGCCCTTTCACTTCCTGCAAAAAAGAGCCTCCGGGAGATGAAAGGTCACCCTCCCCCGTCACGTCTACACCCCCGACAAAAAGAGGCCCACCTGGAAGATTGACTTGTTCGACCGTATTTCTTAAAAACTTCACCATATGGCGCCGGGAAGGGGTCCCCGTTCCCTCTTCGTGACAAAAGAAACAACTCTGCCGGGAACGGCTGTAATCATAATCACCCATCACAGCCCAGATACCCATGGTAGCCTTCAAATGAGACAGGAAAATTAAGGCAGCCTTATAATCTCCGTCCCATTGTACATAATCGCCGGTCAGAAAAATGAAATCTGGTTTGAGTTCACCTAAGATCCTGAGAACCGCCTGTTCGCGCCTTCCGATCTTGCCTATATGAAGGTCGGAAAGTTGTATAACAACTTTCTGTCCGAGAACTTTTCCTAAATATTTATCCCGTATCCGTACGTGATGAACTTCCAGTTGGTACGGCTCGATCCGGACACCGTAAATAATGAATACCAGAAAAAGAGAAATAATTACGGTGCATCCCCGAGAAACAAACCTCTTCTTATTCACATTACTGGATGGCGTTCTTTAAAGAAAGTCGTCATGCATCAGAACATTTTTTTAGGGAGTTAATGGGTTTCTTTCAGAAATCCGCCAGGGAGGAGATAGCTTCATTAATGTCAGGCGGGCGCCTGTGGACCTAAAATCTTAAAGGCCGAAACACTGTTTAACAGGACCTCTCTTTAAGCCTTTTTCTTAGAGATGTACTAGAGAATTTTCAGCCGGCGAAGGGGCTTTTATGCTAAAGCCCCTTCCGACTCTGATTATGTATAGACGGATCTATTGTATATTCTGAATAAATGGTGGTTCTGGTTCATTGTCCAGCCTGTATGCAAAAGCTCCGATGTCATAAGCACCATTTAGATTGAGTCTTGAGGCACCATTGTAGGCCGTTAGGATGCCAACATTGACCCCTTGATTCACCGCATTAGAATTAGGTCCAATCTTGAGAAAGTTTGAACTAGTCTGGTCTGTAGAGAGAACTGTATTAGAGTTCCATGTTATAGGACACCCTGAAGCACAAATATTATTACTTTGTGCTTTTGGAGTTCCATTTAACCATCCTCCACCGGATTTATAAGCAATATTATTTTCAACAGTTACACCACCCAACGATCCACCATATCCTGCAACAAAATCATTAAATTGAATACCATTACCCCCACTTGTTCCTTGAGCGTAATTATAGCAAGTGTTATTGTAGACATAACCAGTAGTACCGAAAGCCCATATACAGGCATCAGCGATATTCCACATAAGATTGTTATAGATATTGATATTTGTATTGTTTGCACCACAGGAATCGGCAATAGATATTGCTGGTCGGCAATTCCATTGGCTTCCGCAGGATAACATTCCTAAATCATGGAAGGCATTTCCTGATATATAAGCCCCATTAGTTGACTTCCTCGGTTCCACTTGTATACCCAACGAACCTAAGTTATGGAAGATATTATTCTGGATATACAGATTCGTTATCTGTCCTATATTCGCACCACACGGCCCCAGATTGCCCGCATATATCCCATAATTCTGTTCATTAACAGACCCTTGAGCCTGATGCATACCATCATAAAACTCATTGTTAATTATCTTGACGCTATCACACACCCAGTCCTTACTATAGGTTGTGCAAGGACTGATACCAGCTCCAGGAGCGGACGGGAATCTTATTCTTGTTCTTGCTATCGTAATATTACTTGCACCTATGACCAAAGCAGTAGAATTGTTGTAGTCCGAACCCAAATTAATCCATTCAAACTGAAGATTTGGCCCACCATCTATTATTATGTGGTGAACGGTTGTTGTCCCTCCATCCCAAACACCTATGATATTCCATGTACTTGAAGCTGTTCCAGTGAAAGTATAAACTGATGTAGTATCAGTAGGCCATGGTTTTATCACTATCTCATTACCCGCCGAACCATAACACGTCCCGTTTATAGTGAAATTATTAGTGTTCCCCTTAACGTAAATATAGGCAGGGCCTCCCGTTGTACCAGTCTTCCCGCAAACAGTCTGAACAGTTTTACAAGGTGAAGCCTGTGAACAGGTACTACCCGACCCGTTCACATGGTCAACATAATACTTGTTCGGGCAGGTTGCCTCATCAGGCACAGTTAAAGGAATAAACTGAGGTTTTGTATATTGAAGTGGATCAAGCCAGTTCACCCCTCCAGTGGTCTGGGCGTTTGCAGGATTTAATGCGTTCAAATGGAAAAAAATTGAAAGACACAAAAGCAAGACTCTTGACATTACACCACCACTAATTTCTACTTTCATTATGTAAATTCCTTTCCATGAGTGACATTCATCGTATCGTCACAATCTTTAACAACTCTCCATGTTAAATCTTATGGAAAAAGAGCCAAAGTTACTGTGATTTGCATCACCCAATTTGTACTCAATATTCTTCTTCAAAAAATTCAAAACAAGAGAATATATTCAAACATAACAATGCTGCAAGATTCGCTTAATTACGTCACTATGTGCTAGTCTATCAAAAGAACTATTTAAAAAACAGTGAAAAGAAAATTATTTTTTTTTAATTTTAGGTTATCATAAGCCTCGTACAGCAATTTCTCTTCATTTCCCCAATTATATTTCATTCTCACTGCAATTTGACCATTCATGCCATGTTTTCTCCGCAAATCTTCTGAAAAATAATAGTCTCTAATTACTTCGTAGGATTCATTGATAATCAGCGGGTTGACGCATTTGCCACATTCGTTCTCCAAAATTATGTTTTTCCATAATTTAAAATTGGAGGCCAACACCGGTAATCCAACAGACATATATTCAAATATTTTAGTTGGATAGGAATTTAAATAATTTTGCACGGGATGTAATAAAGCTAAACCTATTTCACAATTCATTAATATGGAATATATCTCTTCATTGGGTATGCGGCCGAATAATTTTATATTGTTTACAAGTCCTTTTTCTTTTATTACTTCTTTCACCTGCAATTCAAGATTTTTTTCTGCAAAGCTCCCAACGATTAAGAGTTGCACATCTAACGAATTCCTTAATGCCATTTCTAAAATATTAATATACTCATTAATTCCTCTAATTATTCTAATATCACCAACATAAATCATTTTAAATATACTTGAGTTGTAGTCTTTTTTATATAAAGAGGGTATTCTGGGAAAGTTATGAATGATAGAAATATTATTTGATTTGCTAAAATTATGACGATAAGAATCCTCTGCCAAAATAATTTTATCAAATATCTTTGGCAAATACTTTTCGATATGTTTATAAACTTTAGAAAATACCTTTCTTATATATTTTGGGAGCCATTCCTTGTCGCCAATTTGTTTCGCAAAGTCTTCATGAATATCAAAAATCACTTTTTTATTGCATAGTTTCAAGATCATGCCGACAAAGATGAGTTCCGGGTCGTGGAAATGAATCATCTCACTTTTTTCTCTTAATACTATTTTTATTATTGGAATCCAATTAACCCAACGAATATGTCTCCGTTTTCTTTTCAGCGTATAGACCTTGATGCCATTCCGATACAATATATTTTTTTCATCTGACATCCCTATCAAAATGACTGTGTAATTTTTTTTTGCGAGGGAGATCGCCTCTTTAAAAAAAATTCTCGTATCATTCCACGCATGAACAGCACTAATGATTGTTATTCTTGTCTGATCTAATTCTTTCGGCATATGTTTCTCATTTACACTAAAACATCGCCACTTAGCAGAGGTGCTTTATTACAATGTCTCATACTTACTCAACATAGCATAACTAATGAGTTCGTAGTTAGATATAAACTGTTCAAAAGGCAAACTCCGCAATAATGCTTGATCTCTTACTCCTCTTTCAGATGCATCAAGATGGCACATACACTCAATTGTTCCTCTAATAACACATCTATCCTTAAACCCTTCATAAAAGTCAAAAAGGTCAGTGAAGTGGTCTGTCGTCCTGATCCGGCTCGCAAGATAAATATTGAATAGTAACTTATATAGGCGTGCCGGAATATCGTAGTTGCATGCTACATTACGCGCAATCCTCACATAGGGGATTCCAAATTCTTTTGCGAGTGCAATCACAATTCTTGAAATGGGAAATACTACGTGGAAATGTCGGTGAGAATCCAGATGAGACGGGATTATACCGTGCTTAATGACATGCTCTATCTGGGCGCGCAGTTCACAATAGACTGCCGCCAACAAGTCGCGGTTATTAATGAATAGCTTCCTTTTGAGACACATCTCCCCCCGAATATTAGTGAATCCTTTCATTTTCTCTGACAAGGGGACTCCTTCGTCAAGGGTAAGATGAACTCCAATTCTGTTTGCTATATTTTTTGTCTGAACCATTTCACAAGCCTTTTGAAACGATTCGCCATTTGGCATTATCGATGCTGACGTTACCCTACCCGAACATAGATTGGAAAGTATAGTTTGGTCCACTAAGTCATCCTTTCCAAAATCATCCGCATTTATAACAAGTATCGCTTTCATGTTCATTGCTTGCCCCATTAATTCTCTTATGTCAATGAATCATTATGAGGAAAGCTAACCATTTCTTGCTTGATCAAATGTTTTCTCATAAATGTGCATATAGAGTTTCATCATATCTTTCCATTGTCTATTCTTGATAATCCATTCTCTGGCAGCTTTCCCGATAACGAGCCGCTTCTGTTTGTCCTGTGCCAGATCGATAACTTTCGCGGCCAGATCCGATACATCGTCTGCCTTAAACAGGATACCTGTCTTTCCCGGTTGTATCGCCTCTGCAAGTCCGCCTACGTCGCTTGCCAGGACAACTTTCTCGGTCGCCATCGCTTCGAGAGGTTTCAGCGGCGTCACTGTCTGATTCACTAATGCATCAATTCTGGGAATAGTAAAAATATCTATTACGGAATAATATTGATGTATTTTATCGTGTGGTATTCTGCCCGCAAAAATAAATGAACTTGCAACGCCAAGCTGATGAGACAATTTCTTCAAGTTTTCCAGATCGTCGCCATCGCCGATAATTAGAAATACGACATCCGTGCACCGCCTCGTAATTTGCGGCGCCGCTTTTATTAAAAGAGAAAGTCCTTCGATCTTGCGCGTGGACCCTATAAATCCTATGACCGTTTTATTGTGCAAATTATATCTTTGGACAAGTACTGCCGACCGTTCTTGTGGAGTGAACTTATCGACATCTATAGCGTTATGAACCACATCCATCTTATCCTCGGGGATTCCGCGCCCGACAAGTTCCTTTTTTAAAGCCTCAGACAACGGGGCCACCCGCGTCGCCGACAACATAGCTTTTTTGTCAAGTCTCCAAACAGTTTGATATTTGAAGGAGTTGTATGACTTACCGTCGATCACAGCGGCAGCAGACCCGGCAACAGACCTTACTTCGTACAGTCGAGGGATATTCAGTTTCATTCCAATCCTGTTGGCCGCATTACCGTTGAAATAAGAAGTAATTGAATGGATAATATCTGGTTTTTCCTGCAGGCATATCGCTTCAAGCAGTTTACAGTATTTTGTGAACATCGGAACGCGTTTTGCCCACCGCAAAATGGGATTTGAGACATTCTTGATGGAATTCAAATATTGACTTCTATGATAGCGTATGTCATTGATTATCTCCCACCCTTTACCGAGTTCTCCGGGAAGTAATTCCATGAAGGGAGATGTTAGCCCAAGCACGTCCAGCCCCATTTCTTTAAGATTCTCCATAAGATATTTGTTGCGAACAGGACATCCCATGTCTCTGGGTATAGAATCTTCCATAACAAAAAGTATCTTCATAATATCTTTTCCCCCACTAAGCTATACATACTATATTTGTGTGATTCGGCGTTGAGAGTTCGGCCAGTTGTCATGCGGGCCTTACTTGATTATATTAATCCCACTTTCGCGACAAATCATTTCCTTCACTATTGTCAGGCGTCCAGACGCTCCTTCAAAATCTTCACAATCCTCTCTGCCGCTCTTCCATCACCATATGGATTAATTGACCGCGCCATTTCCCGATACTCGCTTTTAGAACTTAGGAGTCTTTCTACCTGGGATACGATATTTAAAGTTTGAGTACCAACCAATCTTCCTACACCCGCTTCAATGGCCTCGGGACGCTCGGTAGTTTCACGCATCACTAAGACAGGGATGCCCAGTGAGGGAGCTTCTTCCTGTATCCCCCCGGAATCGGTGAGAATAATATATGCTTCCTTCATAAGATGTACGCATTGTTCATATTCAAGCGGATCGAGCAAGTGGATACCCTTTACATCGGACAATATTCGATAGACAGGATCATAGATATTGGGATTTGGATGAACGGGATAAAAGATCTGAACATCGTCGTGCAGACCCGCGATCACCTTTAAAGCAGCGCAAATGTTTTCTATTGGTTTACCGAAGTTCTCCCTCCGATGTGCAGTAACAAGAATAACTTTCTTGCCATTGAGGGATATGTTTGAGGATACTTTCCCGTTTTTAGAGAGTGTCATGAAAAGGGCATCTATAACTGTATTCCCGGTCAAGTAGATATTTTCTTTGATAAAGCCTTCTCTCACCAAGGCGTCGACGGTCCTCTGCGTGGGACAAAAGTGATAACTGCTTAACGTGCCTAAAATCCTACGATTAATCTCTTCAGGGAATGGATTGTACCGGTCAGAGGTCCTCAAACCGGCTTCGACATGTCCAACCGGAATTTTTTGATAAAAGCTTGCCAAGCCGGCAGCCATTGCGGTTGTTGTATCTCCTTGAACCAAGACAATGTCAGGGGTAATCCTGCTCAACACATCTACGATGCTTGTGACAGCTTTCGCTGTTAAATTTCCGAGAGTCTGGTTGCGCTCCATTAGATTCAAGTCAAAATCAGGATGAATATTGAATAGTGATAGTACCTGGTCGAGCATTTTGCGATGCTGAGCGGTCACGCAGGTAAGAACCCTAAAACAATTGTTAACCCTTTCTAATTCCTTTATGACAGGAGCCATCTTTATAGCTTCTGGCCGTGTCCCAAAAATGATGAGTACCTTCTTCATGGTAACCGCCGGCAGTTGATTATAGCCAAACGCAAGAGCTTTATTTGGCAGAGCTCGCGGCCAACCTTCCCGCCGGGTCCCCTCCTTTCAACCGATAACTCTTTTGTATCTCCTGCACTGTCAGCATTCTTTTTTGATACCACTTCTCTCACGACTTTGCAGAATATCCCGTGACGGCTGCAGACATGCCGGGAGCGAATCGAGCCGCCTTCTCAATGTCTGACCAGTTCTGTTTAAACCAGTCGATAGTCCTTCTTAACCCCTGCTCAAAATCCATCTTGGGTTCGTATCCCATCAGTCTGAAAGCTTTGCTTGTCGAAGCCAACAATCTGCTTTTGGTATCCCACTTTCTTCGCTGCGTAAAACTAATCCCTGCGGTATTGCCAGTTAAGCTATTGATCATATTTGCGAGATCGATAATTCTCGTTTCGCGACCCGACGCAAGGTTAAATTCCTCACCGATTGCCTCATTGTAATATGCCCCCCGCAGGATTCCATCCAGGAGATCACCGACAAACGTAAAGTCTCTTGTCTCCTCACCGGTTCCGGTTATGGGCAGAGCTCTTCCTTGAAGTGCCCAGTAAATGAAATTGGGGATAACGTTTCTATACTGACCGGGCACCTCGCCGGGTCCGTAGGAATTAAAGAATCTCGCTTTTACAACCGGAAGATTATAATGATTTCTAAAAAAGTTGCCGTAGAGCTCGCCGAGCATCTTGGTAATCTGATACGGCGAACTTAGGTTCATAGATGTAAATTCTTCCGTCAAGGGGAGAGGTGCATCGCTGCCGTAAATAGCGCAACCTGAAGAAGCATAAACCACTCTCTTCACGCCATTCATAACGGCGTATTGCAGAATTTTCAGCGTGCCAAGTCCATTGGTCATAAGGTCCAGTTCAGGATGGTCAACGGAATTTTGATTTGCAAAAAAGGCGGCAAGGTGAAATACATATTCCGGCCGTTCCATGAAAACTCTTTTCAGCAAGACCTCATTTAATATGCTTCCCTCCACGAAGAGCACATTCGACCGTGAAGGTATGTTCCACCTTTCTGCTGACGAAAGGTCATCCAAGACGATGATCTTAGCGGCCTTAGCATCGGAAAGAGCAGCGGTCAAGTTGCTTCCGATAGCACCAGCTCCTCCGGTTACGAGGACAGTCTTCCCTTCAAAAACTTTTAAATGCTCCATTTGTTAACCTCCATTATGTTTTGGATTAGAACGTTCCGCAATTTCGGCTGATTAGTTGACGCGACTTTACTCCAAGAGTTTCTTTCGAAAGCTCTTTAACATCAGTCTCATGATTGTCTTGTACGTTTCTTTAAAAAAAGGGTAAGTGATCAAAGATTCAATTAGGAACTTCGCTGACCGACTATATTTTTCGAAGTAGTAGTAAGCATTACCCATATTCGTTAATTGGTGGGCAATTGACATTCTGTATAAGATATTATGTTTTCTTTTATATTCTCGATTCCCCTCCCAGAAATCATTGATAATATTAAAAGATGAAGTGGTCATTGCCACCTTATTACTTGAAAGACCATCTGACTGATACCTATACTTCACTAGCGGAATATCAAGGTATTCGATTTCATATTCCTTTGCAATATTAAGCCACATTTTATAATCCTCAGAATGCCGTATCGTTTCATCAAAAAAACCGACTTTCTCAAAACATTCTTTTCTTGCCATAACGGTCGACGTCGTAATAAAGTTATCCAGAACTAATTTTTCTAGAACCGCCCCGGAATAGGGTTTTATGAAGATTTTTTTTGTCGAATGAACCATGCCTCTATCGTTGAACGTCATCAAGTCACAGTAGACCATTCCCACCTCTGGCTTTTCCTCCATTTTTGTGACCTGCAATGCAAGTCTCTCAGGCATCATAATGTCGTCGGAATCTAAAAAAGCACAGTATTTGCCGCGAGCAGCTTTAATTCCACGATTGCGCGCCTTCGAAGGACCGGAGTTAGCTTGTTCTATAATGCTAAAGTTACTCAACATGGCGTAAGGTCTAATACGTTCGACGGTCTGGTCACTTGACCCGTCATCTATAATAATGACTTCATAATCCTTGCACGTCTGAGTGAACACCGACTGAACCGCCTCCACGACATACCGTTCGCTATTGTATGCGGGAATTATTACGCTAACCAAATACATTGTGCCTGACTTACCTTCTTACCAAAGACATGACTTTACCGTCCAGGCTCCATAAGAGTCGTGTACGCTCTCCGGATTTTCTCCACGTTACTCAGATCGCTATTTGTGCACCCCGATCTACAAACATTGCTTCCCAAACGAAGGACCATTTTCTTTACCATATCTTCGAGATTTCTGCCGTTAAAAACATCCACACCTACAGGCCGAAATTCAGTATTGCTAGCTACAACCGGAACGTTCATTGCTAAGGCTTCTCTTACAGAAATTGAATCACCGTCGAACAATGTGGGCCGTAAAAATAATGCGGATCTCTTGATTACTGACAAACACTCATCATGATCCATGTTGCCGGCCAGAAATACATGATTACTCAGCCGGTGCTCATGAATCATAGTCTCGTATCGCAGCGACTCCCCTTTTTTATCACCCATAATAATTAACCCGATCTTCTTATAATTTTTCATAAGTTCTTTAATGGAAAGTAATGCCAAATCAAATCCATATACTGGCTCATAAAACCCCACGCAGCTGATAACCGGATCATGAGTATTTAAGAAGGTTTCTATTTCTTCTGACGTTTTTTTTTCTACAAAATTAAAATAGAATGCCGGGATAACCACGAGCTTTTCACAATGTATCCATTTTGAAAGAATATCCCTGATTGTGTCATTGACACAAATTACTTTATCGACCCGCGACAACATTGACTTAATCAAGAATTTCCGCACCGATGTCCCGTTATTCAATGTCAAGTCGATATTCCCGGAATGGATAGTCAAAACCCATATGAATTTCTTAAAGATGGCAGCGGCGAACACCGGAATCAATTTGCCTAAATCTTCGAAGTTCGCTACATGTAAGTGAAGGAGCCGAGTGTTATACTTGAAGAGAAGCGAAATTAGCAAATCTCCCGAACTCTTGATGCTGATGATTTCTCTTGTTCCTATTAATTTGTTAACACCCGTATTCAAGATTGTTACGCTGAAGTCATTGTCCTTCAGATGGGAATGCAGACTCTGAATATGAACGGACTGACCTCCAAAGGGAGGCGGATATGAGCCTACTAATAAAATATCGTTTTTTTTCGGGTTCAATACTTTTCTCACTGCGAACAGCTTGCTCCTTGACAACTTTTCTCGCTACTCGTGAGTATCCCTTCAGAAGTTTCCCGTTTAGTTGAAACAATCACACGGTGCAGAAGTTGCCTCAATCGTATATTCACCGTCAAGAACGGGAATATTCACCCAATGCCGACAGCGCATTGTATCATATCGGTAGTCCCGTGCAGTTAAGTGAGCGCTTTCCGGAAGTTTCACATGAATATAGGGTTTTTGTGGAGTACAAATTCCAGAGCAATCAAGTCTTAAAGTCAATGGTGGTCTTTCGGCTCTGCCGGAATACCTGATTTTAAAGCTGTCCTCGGTTACGTCATAAATTACACTGCGGGTAAAGGCAACAAAATAATTGGCAATGTCTGTTCCCGTCGCGTGCCAGACTTTTTTGCCTCGCAAGTATCTGAAAAGTGCTGTGAGTTCGTGAATGTCGTCAATAACGTTGGGTGTCTGGATTCGGCCATCCGGTCTAAGAGGTGCGATATGCTCCTCTATGGAAATGATCTGTTTCTTTTCGATAAGTTTGTCGATCTGATGTTTGCTCCAATAAAACCCATGTATCGTTGAGGGAAGTGCCACGACAAAGTTGTGGCCAAAGAATTGGGGCTCATAATACCCGTCACACACCCGACCGAGTGTATCCCTCGGCATCCAATCCCTGCACCACCATGAGAACGAACTCCTATCGATGGATTCGTCGGCCAAATCATTATACTGCCAGCCGCCGTATTTTCCTCCTTTCGGATATTCACCAAGAACCTCTTTGAATATTTCCTTGCCTCTGCTGATTTGTTCGCAGGCATCGTCCACTGACCCGAATCCTCTCCATTCCTGTACGAAACCTTCCGTATTCGTCCCAGGAGTACCATGATCAAAGCCGTGATAGGCGATCTCAAACCTGTCATCATCACACATTTTCTTAAAAAATGCCTTCGCTTCCTCGTTTGCATCGAGCGCTTCTGCATAGGTAAATGGTTGATGGTGTGTGTATTGGCTGATCCTTCCTGCGACAGCAAAAAAGGTTACTCTTACTTCAGGGAAGTCTTTTAAAAGCTTTTCCCTTAAGAAAGAGATGACTGAGCCGCTTCTGTCCAGTCCTCCACCCCAGTCTCCCCCATGATCCCACGTCTTGGTCCCATTCGTGCAGTACCAGGCATTTGCCAGATCGTCTATCATCAACATGACGGGGCTGTCAGCATTATTGAACCATTTCGCCTTCTCGATTATTAATCGTTTCGGCTTGTCCCCGGAATGCATATATGAATTTCTAGAATGGAAGTATCTCTTTTTTATCTTGTCCAGTATTTTCTTCATGACATCATCTGTCCGAAGTGACCAACGATATTTTTTATAGTCCTCGCGGGAATCATCGCTCATAGAGTTCTCTTCAGTTTGCAAAATCTCCGTTGAAAGACTAAATACTCCCATATGCCAAGATCCATATGATAATATGCCTTGCCCTGTACGCCGTCCTTTCTCATAGCTTTTACTTCACCATTTTCTATGTCACTGATCGCCTGCGACATCAGTTCAGCTCCTTTTTTTATGCATCTACAGTAAAGGGTTTCAAGCTTATCATCCCTTGTAACACCCACCCTCTGCTGATAAATGATAGGCCCGGTATCGATCCCCTTGTCTACAAAGTGAACGGTAACGCCAACGTTGTCCGGCTCATTATTGTACAGCGCCCAAAATATCGGGTCTGCACTTCTGTACTCAGGAATAATGCCGGTATGTATGTTTATAGTGCCTCTCCTGGAGAGTTCAAAAACCGGGGGCTTCAAGACAGTCGTTCCGCAGACCGCAATAATATCCGGGTTGTGCAATGATATAAATTCAACGCATTTCGGTTCATTTATATCAGAGACCTCTATTGAGGGGACATTTTTTTCATAATGCGCATTACCAAGTCCGGAAAATAATGATTGCCCTATGATTTCATCCCTCCCCTTTTTGTTCACATAGGCCCTATATTTGTTATAAAGCAACTTGTTTATTGTTTTATAGAAACCATATTTGTTCAGCATTTTCTTGCGTCTTTTCAGCTTTTCTTCAAATGTCAGGGCCAGGGGTCGTTTTTCAATTATCTTTGCAACTACATTATGTTTGGCGGTTAAGTAGTTGACCAAATAAATATTTGCCGCCGTGTATGAAGTCAATATTAGTACCCTCATACTTCCTCGAACGTCTCCGCCGAACGGATCATCGAATAGGCGAGACCGCAGGTCATCCAATAAGCGGGAGCCACCGTTTCCGTGAACATATGCATGTCCACAAAAGCAGACGCGAGAAAGCCAAGGATGCCGGCAAGTAATCCCGCCAAATATAGAGAAATCTCATTCCCTTTGTGCACCAAAATGACACCCATTCCCTTTTTTACCATTACAGCATTGAACAGGATGAATATAACGAGTGCAGGAGTGCCGGCACACACCGCCATCTCAAGATATGAATTGTGCGGATTGTCAAGGGGCATGCCCGAATATTCCTCTTTAAAACCATATTGCAATGCGTATTCGATATATTGCTTCTCTCCGAATCCGATACCAGCCAAAGGGTAGTCGCGGATGATCCTTTGAGTGAAGGACCACATGGTCTGCCTTGATACCGCCTCCGTGTTCGTTTCCGATTCCACGTCATCAAACCGTTCTGTTACATGTGCGAAGAATCCAGGCATGAACAGATAAAAGACAGTTAAAAACAACAGCAAATATCCGATTTTCTTCATCATGGACAAAGTTCTCGTAGGTATTGCAAACAGAAAGAACAGAGACATAACAAGTCCCAATAAAGGCCCTCTTGATTGGGTCTCGATCAGAGCAAAAGAAAGGGCCAGCAATCCGACGGCGCAGTATATCCTCTTCCATCTGATCTCCTCAATAAATGTCCTGATAAACATCACGGGGAAGACAAGGACGCCAAATGCACCCATAAGATTGGGATTTAAGAAAAAGCTTCCGAATCTTCCATTTTTTCGATTCTGCCAATATTCAGGTTTGTACAGCATATCGCTCTTGAGGAGAGAACGATCGAAAAAAACATCCCAAAAGGTAACTAGGCCGATGATGATAAGAAGTGTACCCAAAAAAAACAAAAACCTTTTGTAATCCTCCCTGCTCTTAAATCCCTTATATGCAAGGACAAAAGATATTATTTGCGGCACCATAATCCTCCGAAACTCCGAAATACCGTCTATTAAGGTATAGCCCCTCATGCCCGAAAAGAACATGAGAAGAAAATAGAGGAACGCCAAGAATATGATCGTGCGATCATTGTGTTCCGGCAGTCCTTTTGCCGTGCCGCTGAGGAATAAGAAAAAGGCACAAATCTCGGAATACCTTATGCTGCCCTGATCCAGTCCCGGGATATAAAAACCTGTGTTTAAGAAGCCATCTACGATTATCACCAGAGAGATATACAATACTAGGCCGACCGCCCTGTCCTTTTTCACGACGACACAATACATGCACCAGAGCAAAAGAAGTATCAGTCCCGGTATAAAGAATATCTGAAAAGGCAAAAGTAACTGCAACATTGTTTATCGGTACCATCTCATTACGCGTCAGGTTCAACTTTTTGCTTTTTATCGTTCCGAAAGGTACGCCTCTTTAAGAGGAGTACAAAAGCCGCGGCCAACACACCGCCGAGGAGGATATACTCTTTATAATTATTTCCACTTATAAATTCCCGCAGATATCGAAACATTGAGATCTTCACAGAAATCGCGGGTATGATATCCGGTCTCATTAAGTATTCTTTCAGTCCAGTATTGGCATCATGGATCTCTTTGAAGGTGGATGTCTTCAGTCCTTTAGCGCCAATAAAGTCCAGGACATCGCCGAATCTCTTGATCGCATCGACGTCTGCTACCATCTGTCCAGTTCCATCCCCCCCCTTTATGAAAGAAAAACTGTGGAGGAAAAGGATAATAAAGTCCATCTTCAGCCTAATCGCCTCCTCTAGGGCCTTTTCGGCTTCCGGCTGATCCACAAACCAGTTGATGTCATATTTCCTGACTTTTGAATGAGGCAACAGATAGTCGTTTGCGAACGGCGGCAATTCATTCTTCCGATACACCGTCACCGGAAATTCATAAAGAGGGCCATACATGGAAAGAGCATTTTTTCTCAGGTCGCCCGAATTGATTTTGGAATTCACATTCCCAAAGAAGAGGGAGCTGTCATAAAGGATGCCGTTTGCGATCAGCGCCTTTAATGTATTTTCATCTGCACTATAGGCGCCGGCCCGGTGCACCACGACGGGATTGCCCGTCCATTTTTGCAATAAATCTTTTCCTTCTCGCACAATCCGGATCTGCTCTTCCAGGGAGTACTGAAACATCATATTCCGTTTCTCATCATACGCCCATTGGGGATGTGTATGGAGTTCGACATCTTGACCGGATTTATCGAGCCATCTTGCGATCGCTTGTAAAGCGGGTTCCCCGTACTCTTTATATTCACCTACGTTCAAAAAAAAAGTTGCCGCAGAACCTTTTGCATTCAGCATGCGGACCATTTCCCGCAGACCGCAGGTTATATTACCCACACAGGCGGTATTGACCTGTTCGGGCAAGGCCACCCCCTTGGTCGACTCCACATCAACGGTAATGATAACGATCGGGCGCTTCTCTCCCGCGGTGGCTTCACCAGCAAAAGAGCAAAGCAGGCAAGCCATCACAGTCGCAATAAAAAGGCAGCCCGGAAAGTCGATCTTATATAATTCACACGATCTTGTCAAATCTGATACTTTCCTGGTCATCATGCCCTAGAACGATAGCGCTTACTATCATTGAGATTAATAATCTTGACGGCCCTCCTCACTTTTTGGTAGCTCCTTTCCGGTCAGTCGTCCAGACCGTTATTTCAGAGCCCCTCACGATATTAACCCAGGCCAGAGTCACCGCATAATTAACGAGAAAGTAGTAATAGATCAAATTGAAGACCTTGAAAATCTTATTGCCCGGTGCGATATCTATAAAAAGTCTGGCGATCGCAGCCACCGCAAAAGACGTTATCATCAGGCAAAATAAACTGAAATAAAGCGGTCTTCCGGCCAATATTAACAGACAGGCTGCGCTCGCGGCAAGAAAGAAGGGAACGAGGTATCTGCAAGCTTTATGCAGGAACAATTGCAGAGAAAAAATACCATACTTAAAAGGATTCAGAAGACTTTTCATGTGCAGCAAGCCCCGGATGCTCCGGGTCAGAATTCTTATCTTACGCCTGAGTTCTTTGTCATAAGAGACTGACGGCTCTTCTTCTGAGATAGCTTCCGGCTCATAGACGACCTTTTTCCCCCTTCTCACTATTTCGAGCGGTTCGACAAAATCGCTGATGAGCTTATTGTCTATGTACACGTAATCCTCTTTCCTGACAGCATAGATTGACCCATTCACCCCCAGGAGTGAAGAGAGAGCACTTTCCTTTTTCTTTAAGTATTTTTCATAGTTCCAGTAATAGCCCTCGGATTCCCCGGCCGCGCAGTGGCCTCTACTTCGATAAATCAGTTGGCCGCTGACACATCCCACCGACTCATCCGCGAAATTGCGAACCAGTTTCTTGATGGCATCCTTTCTATACATTGCGTTAGCGTCTGAAAAAACTAGTATCTCGCCGTTAGCCTTTTTCACTGATTCATTCTGTATCCCGGTTTTGCCCAGCCTGTTGTAAGCGCGGAGTATCACTCCTCGGTCGGCAAAGGAAGACACAATCTCGTTGGTCATATCAGTCGAACCGTCCGAGGCCACAATTATATCTAATTTATTCTTCGGATAATCGAGCGATAACGTGTTATCAATTTTTTCTTTTATAACTTTTTCTTCGTTGTGGGCCGCTATTATGAGCGTGACGGTCGGTTCATCATCCCGAAAAATCCTTGATCTTTGCACAAAAAGACTGAACACGGAGATCATCAAAGGGTAGCCCACCGTCGCCGCTACAACAAACGATACAGAACCCCAAAAAATCCATTCAAATAATAACATGATCCTTCTTACCCAATAGCAGTCGCCCTCTTAAACCTGCTCATAAGGAGTACACCGATCGTACTTCTCTGTTTCTCGTCGAAACAAAAAAACAAAGAGGTTATGCCATACACAGTTAACGCGCTGGAAATCTCAAGGACGAACACGATCCATGAAACGGGTGGAAAATAAATCTTAAAGATACAGAGGAGTCCTGCAAAAGGAATACTGCTCAAAAGCGGTAAATAAAAAGATTCTCTGAAGTATTTTGCCAGGGAACACTTTGTTATTTTAGAAATATACCATGGCAACAGGAAGAGATAAACCACAATTTCCGGCATGGCGGTTCCCAATGCCACACCGACTATTCCATTCTTACCTACCAGTGCCAAGCTTATAATAATTTTGCAAACAGCCTCGCCCAAGAGCATGAAAGCCAGATACCTGTGCCTATTCAAGCCGTAGAGTATTGAACCGGAAGAAAACTGTGCCATCGCGATGATCTGCGAGATAGTCAATATTAGCAGTACATCACCGCTTGATTGAGCATATTCTCTTCCCATCCAAATTGTAATAAATTCCTTACCTAAGAAGATTAAAGAGAATGCAACGGGCAGAATGAAAAGAAGGGAATACTTCGTGCCATACGTAAACAGTTCTTCAATCCTGCGATGATCATTCCTGGCATCAAGCACACTTGCTGCCGGGCTGAACACATTTCCAAATCCATAAGATATTTGCCGCAGATATCTGATCAGATTATTTGCAATCGCATAAAAAGTAATGGCCTGAGCGGACAAAAAAACTCCTATGATAATCGCATCAGACTCATAGATGAATTTGGTGGCAATGATGATGATAAAACTGTATAGTCCATACCTGTAAATGCTTTTAAACATTTTTCGGTTCACACTCTTCGACGAAAGTCGCAGGAACGGGAGATATTTGAAGCAGAAATAAACCATCAAACCGTTGGCTATTATATCCGTCATCATCACAATGAGACCGAGGGTTATCAGTCTATATCCGGCACTGAGAAAAATAACAATCGCTATCGCCTTGAGGCCCGCCGCGAGGATGCTGATACCGTTGGTTATTTCATATCTTTGGATGCCGCACAGGAATCCCTCAAAAACGCCGCTGGGAAACTTTAGCGCCAAACTGAAGCTGATAAGAAGAAAAACCAGTTTGGCTTCATGCATATGCTGAGGGGCAATATTAAAGAAGCGTGTCAGAAACTGGGCAAAGACAAGGGCCGCAAGCATTAGTATCATGCAGGTCACTGAGTAGATAGCCAGACCCGTATTGAAAACACTGTTCAGACTCGCCCTATCGTCCGTTGCATGGTATTGCGATGCATACTTAACAATGGAGCTTCTTATCCCGAAATCCAGTAATACACCGTACCCGGTAAGTGAAATAATAAGGACCCAAATGCCGTACAGAGTGTTGTCGAGGTGATGCACCAGAAAAGGCATCAAGAAGAAACCTATGACCGCACTGACTCCAATATTCATCCAGTTGGACAGAATGTTTTTTATGAGTACCCTATACATATTTATATGGGAAAGACCCTGTGAGACAGATTCAGATATTATGTTTGCTTCGCCCGGAGAAGCGCGTACTTTACTTTATCCAAGAAAAAAGCATAGTAAAAAATCAGCCACAGTTCGTTCGAAAAAAAAGCCGATTTGTTTAGAGTGATCGCCGAATATAAGAATGCCTTAAGTCTTCTAACCGATTGTCTTATCGTATATCCAGGTATGCCCAAAAGACTTATTCTGCTTGCCGCATTTAATTTGGCTCTTGCCTTTCCACTTTCAAAGTACCATTTCCTGTAGTAGGATTTCGTCAATCGTTGAGGATTTATCTTGTGGTGGACGACTATCTCAGGATTGTAGATCGCTCTGCCGTTCGCGGCCAGCAATCTCTCGAATATTTCCTGGTCTTCACCGCGCGAGCCGAGTTCGACTTTGAACGATCCCTCTTTGGCAAAAAACTCTTTCTTGAACGCGACATTGACACCAAATAACATGCGGTTATTATTGCGGCGCTCAAACTCAAAGCTGTCATCGCCGTAATCCAATATTGCCAAGACATTGAGCAGATCGTCAGATAACCACGTCGGTCGTGCCCCTTCCCATATTGGTAAAACCTTTCCACCCACACACTCGACGTCACTCTTCTTAACGGTATCCACGATAGCCTTTAGCCAATGCCCGTCGACTATAGCGTCATCATCCGTAAAGGCAATAATACTTCCCTTTGCCGCCCTTATCCCACGGTTTAAAGCATAACACTTTCCCTGATTTGGTTCGAATAAATAGTGAAATCTCTTGTGCCCGACCTCTATAAAGTCAGATATCACCTTCTTGGTATTATCGGTGGAATTATTGTCTACTACAAGAGTCTCCCAGATAATGTCATTCGGCACAATCATTCTGTCCAGACTCCGCAACGTATCTAAAAGGTTTGTTGAGCGATTATACGTGCAAACGATGACACTGATGTCGGTCACATTTTTTCACGGGTTGGTTTCAATCTGATTATTTTTCTTCTGAAGCAATTTCACCTCTGACAGGTAAAAAGACCTCTTTTCTATAACAGAATAATATCTCTTCACAAACGCTTCCAAAATGTCAGGATTGATACTGACACCCCGGAAGCTCCCGATGAACCCCGTTACAAGCCAGACCCTTTCGTGATCACCCGGCACCCGGGAAAGAGCCCGGGATATTTCTCCCTCATTCCGCAAAGCCTGAGAACGAAGGTCATACTTCTCAAGATCAGGGCTGCGCGGTATAGGCACTATCTGATTAGGCCCGGAATAATATCTTGCCAGAGGCAATAGAAATTCGTTCCTGAAGATTATGATGGGTTCACCGGGTCTTTCCGATTTCATGATATATGAAGCAACCCTTGACCAGTCACCATCTTTCGCCATGGGAGTATACATTGAATACAATGCACCGGCGTAGAAGAATAGAATTAAAAAAAAACAGAAAAGAAGGGTCCTGTTCTTGTTAGTAACCGACAGCAGGGAAAATACAATTAATATCGTAGGAAGAAAGATAGCTGCGGTATGACGAAGCTTCAACAATTCATCGCCCAGAGACACAGATACGATAACGAATAAAACAAACAAGACCGAAAAAATCGTCCAAAGAGCGACCTTATCGGCAACGGCAGGACGTCGACAGCTCTTGACGACGAGGAACGGCATCACTATGACGCCTAGGCGGGAAACCCATTTTTTTAACGGAGATAACCATGTCAGGTCACCAGTCGGCAAGATATATTTGAATACGTTCCAATATGTCGTTCGCAAACCATCAAGCAGAGTTGTAGGAGAGTTATTCGTTGAGGCGTTTATATCGGCTACCTGATGAAGGACGGTGAGAAAGAGAGGGACAAAGCAAAGTCCGACAATTATCATGCTCATGACGTACGTGCGGAGCGCAGACCATCGCTTCAGGCTAACAAGGGCAAAGGCATTGGCAACTAAAAAGAAGCCGAGATAATATTGCGTGTACAGGGCCAAGATTGAACATACGGTATAACACCATCGTGATCTGGTTTCCGGAATGCCAGAGAGATACCCGTCATAGAAAAAAAGCAGCAATAATGAAGACAGCAGGATGACCATTGCGTACATTCTGATTTCAACCGCAGCCCAGATTATGAAAGGGTTCAAGGCGACTAACGCAACGATCCATCCCGGGTGGAGATTCTTAAAAAACCGCTTCGATATTTTTCCGACGATATAGATTGTGAGGGCAATGCATAAAATCGAAAACAGTCGGGCAAAAAATGCCGAGGCGTCTAAGCCTCTCCATAAGTTTAGGAAAATAAAATAGAGCGGCGGCTGCAATTCAAAATTGAGCGCATGCCTGGCTGCATATGCAAGGTTACTCCCGCTTGTATATAGTGAGAACGCTTCATCGATCCATATATTGAGGGTTGCGGCAAGCGGGATCGTTATACAAAGATTCAGGAAGATTATGCCAGGCACGATCATCTCCTGGACAAAGGCCGTCGAAATCAGAGACTTCGCGGGCACTTCCATGCAGGCTAATCTCCGTGCAGTTTTGATTTGCTCATTCATTATTTCAAAGTGCGTAAAAGAACGTGGCCATTGCGCGCGAGGGGCCGAGGACTTTTATGCTCTTCGCGTAAGGCCGCCCTTTCTTTCTATAATATTGACTTGTCGCTTGGCTTCCTGTTCTA
The DNA here is from genome assembly GCA_963811165.1 of uncultured Nitrospiraceae bacterium. GTDB lineage: Bacteria > Nitrospirota > Thermodesulfovibrionia > Thermodesulfovibrionales > UBA6898 > Sulfobium. The sequence goes on along the minus strand of CAWEQH010000004.1, from coordinate 813,346 downwards.
TGGCTGCATGGAAACGACCACCAGGCCTGATCGGGGACTGGTCGTCCCGCTCCAGGTCACCGCGGTGGAACTTGAGTAGCTGCCAGCCGCGGTATGTGTCGCGGTGGCGAAGGTCCTGCTGGTCTGCGCGTTGGTCGTCGTGGCGGTCCCCGCACTAAAGGACGGGGTTGCGGTGAGCGTTCCCGTCGCAGGGGTACCACCGTTACCGGCCACCACGATGGTCACGCCGCCATTTACATAGTTGATGGTGCTGCCAAAGGTGACTGAAGTCGACCCTGTATTATGGGCTGCTGAACTGGCAACCGGATTGCCCTGGTTCACGCCGGCGTAAGACGCCCACTTCACATGCAAGGCGCTCACATTGCCCGATGCGCCGCTGTAGGAAATCGTCAGGGCCTTGGATCCGCTACCGATTTGAGCGTCCTTGAGATAACCCACCCAGACAATTTCACGTTGAGTGTTGGCGGTTATTCCGATCTGGGTTAAGGTGGTCCCCCCATACTTGGCGCTGATGGTCGGGTTTGCGGCCGTGCCGATCTCCATGATCACTGAAACGAGCAAAAGGCGCTGTGATCCGCTGCCGACTGCAAAACTTCCCGCATTAAGGTTGCTAGCTCTGGCGTTGTTCGGCGAGGCAGAGTAGAGGTTTTTCCAGCTGTCAAGAGCCTTTACCGCCGTTGAGGAATTGGCGCTATAGGTAAACCCTCCCGTTAATATGCCACTCCCGTTCGTGTTCGTCACCGCCACATTCGCAGCACCTGCAGTTCCCGCAGGCGTCACTGCGCTTATACTGGTGGCACTATTGACAACTACACCCGTCGCACTTGCGCCCCCTATCGTGACCGTGCTCCCTGTAATAAACCCGCTGCCGGTTATCTGTACTGCCGTCCCTCCACCGGTCGGCCCGCTCGCCGGTGATATGCTGCTGACTGTCGGGGCTGACGGCGGTGCTAAGTAGGTAAATCCTCCGGTAAGGGTGCCTGTTCCGTTCGTGTTCGTCACTACTACATTCGCAGCACCTGCAGTTCCCGCAGGCGTCACTGCGCTTATACTGGTGGCACTATTGACAACTACACCCGTCGCACTTGCGCCCCCTATCGTGACCGTACTCCCTGTAATAAACCCGCTGCCGGTTATCTGTACTGCCGTCCCTCCACCGGTCGGCCCGCTCGCCGGTGATATGCTGCTGACTGTCGGGGCTGACGGCGGTGCTAAGTAGGTAAATCCTCCGGTAAGGGTGCCTGTTCCGTTCGTGTTCGTCACTACTACATCCGCTGCACCTGCAGTCCCGGCAGGGGTCACGGCACTGATGCTGGTTGTACTGTTTACGACTACGCCCGTCGCAGCGACTGTCCCTATCTTAACCGTGCTTCCCGCGATGAACCCCGTACCGCTGATCTGTACTGCCGTGCCTCCCGCTGTCGGCCCGCTCGTGGGTGATATGCCCGTGACCGTCGGAGCGGGTGGCAAAGGGCTACCCGATATTACTGTCACATTGTCGAAGCTGACAGGCTGGTTGGACACGTCAAGGTCGATCAAGCCGCTGCTATACGTTGCATCCGCGGCAGTGATCACCAACGCACCGTCGTAGTATACGGTAATCGTTGATCCGGCAAATGTTATCCGTACTGTGTGAAAATTCGAAGTGTCAAAGGCGATTCCTCCGGCTGTACCTAACTGTGTCAACCCAGGGCTATCGATATTCCATCCCGTTGCCCTCCAAAGCACGATCTGCCCGTTAGCAGGGTACAGCCAGACGGCATACCCGGCACCCGTATCAGGGTTTACCCGACCGCGTATGCCTCCGGGCCAGTTGCTTAATGAAGATAACTCTATGTCTGCTTGTATGGTATAGTCAGCCCAGGTGGCGTCTCCCGTATAAGACTGGGTGTGGCCTCCACCGTTGTAGGTATACACACCTCCCACAACGCTCCACCCGGCTGCATTCCCCAGCGGCGAGATTGTCCACCCATTGGCATTGCCATCATTAAAGTCATCCGAAAAAAGCGTACCGCCGGATGCCACATAGGTGAACCCACCCGTTAGTGTGCCTGTCCCGTTCGTGTTCGTCACTACTACATCCGCTGCACCTGCAGTCCCGGCAGGCGTCACGGCGCTTATACTGGTGGCACTATTGACAACTACACCCGTCGCACTTGCGCCCCCTATCGTGACCGTACTCCCTGTAATAAACCCGGTACCGCTGATCTGTACTGCCGTCCCTCCACCGGTCGGCCCGCTCGCGGGTGATATGCCCGTGACCGTCGGCGGTATTGGAGCCACATAGACGAACCCACCGGAGAAGGTGCCTGTCCCGTTCGTGTTCGTCACTACTACATTCGCAGCACCTGCAGTTCCCGCAGGCGTCACGGCGCTTATACTGGTGGCACTATTGACAACTACACCCGTCGCACTTGCGCCCCCTATCGTGACCGTGCTCCCCGCGATGAACCCCGTACCGCTGATCTGTACTGCCGTGCCTCCTGCTGTCGGCCCGCTCGTGGGTGATATGCCCGTGACCGTCGGGGCTGACGGCGGTGCTAAGTAGGTAAATCCTCCGGTAAGGGTGCCTGTCCCGTTCGTGTTCGTCACTACTACATCCGCCGCACCGGCAGTTCCGGCAGGCGTCACGGCACTGATGCTGGTTGTACTGTTTACGACTACGCCCGTCGCAGCGACTGTCCCTATCTTAACCGTACTCCCTGTGATAAACCCGCTGCCGGTTATCTGTACTGCCGTGCCTCCTGCTGTCGGCCCGCTCGTGGGTGATATGCCCGTGACCGTCGGAGCGGGTGGCAAAGGGCTACCCGATATTACTGTCACATTGTCGAAGCTGACAGGCTGGTTGGACACGTCAAGGGCGATCAAACCGCTGCTATACGTTGCATCCGCGGCAGTGATCACCAACGCACCGTCGTAGTATACGGTAATCGTTGATCCGGCAAATGTTATCCGTACTGTGTGAAAATTCGAAGTGTCAAAGGCGATTCCTCCGGCTGTACCTAACTGTGTCAACCCAGGGCTATCGATATTCCATCCCGTTGCCCTCCAAAGCACGATCTGCCCGTTAGCAGGGTACAGCCAGACGACATACCCGGCACCCGTAGCAGGGTTTACCCGACCGCGTATGCCTCCGGGCCAGTTGCTTAATGAAGATAACTCTATGTCTGCTTGTATGGTATAGTCAGCCCAGGTGGCGTCTCCCGTATAAGACTGGGTGTGGCCTCCACCGTTGTAGGTATACACACCTCCCACAACGCTCCACCCGGCTGCATTCCCCAGCGGCGAGATTGTCCACCCATTGGCATTGCCATCATTAAAGTCATCCGAAAAAAGCGTACCGCCGGATGCCACATAGGTAAACCCGCCTGTTAGTGTGCCTGTCCCGTTCGTGTTCGTCACTACTACATCCGCTGCACCTGCAGTCCCGGCAGGCGTCACGGCACTGATGCTGGTTGTACTGTTTACGACTACGCCCGTCGCAGCGACTGTCCCTATCTTAACCGTGCTTCCCGCAATGAACCCCGTACCGCTGATCTGTACTGCCGTCCCTCCTGCTGTCGGCCCGCTCGCCGGTGATATACCCGTGACCGTCGGCGGTATTGGAGCCACATAGGTGAACCCACCGGAGAAGGTGCCTGTCCCGTTCGTGTTCGTCACTACTACATTCGCAGCACCTGCAGTTCCCGCAGGCGTCACGGCGCTTATACTGGTGGCACTATTGACAACTACACCCGTCGCAGCTACTGTCCCTATCTTAACCGTGCTGCCCGCGATGAACCCCGTACCGCTGATCTGTACTGTCGTGCCTCCTGCTGTCGGCCCGCTCGTGGGTGATATGGCCGTGACCGTCGGAGCGGGTGGTGTACTATTGTGTGCCACAATTTCAACATATCCGAGATCGGCGTTGGGTGATGTCCCTGATAAATTAGCACCGATCAGTATGCATAGGCGAGGCTTCACAAGAGTCTTTGTAATGCTTCCTGACAGAGATGTCCATGTATTGCCGTCGGTTGAACTGAAAGCGGAAATTACATCGGTGGACGGATCCCTATCCAGCCGCAAATAGATAACCGCGCCTGAAGGAGCCTGTCTCTGATCGGTTACGTTATAGTAGCCGGAGTCTTCGATGCCAAACTCCACTGTCTGCTTGTATGACAGTCCGCTACTGTAGTACCGGCTCACTGACACATAATTGTCATCATCCTGATAGGCCAGGAGACCGACCTGTTGAAAATCTGCCGTGGGGCTGAAACTCACAATTTTCAGATTAATGCTGTTCCAGTTGTCCGGGAGGTTGAAAAAGAGGGTATTTTGGGAGTCGTTTGTATTCTCCCACATATCCCCCGGACCGACCGGTATTCGGATCGTCCCCGGGTGTGCGGTCTGGTCGTAGGAGACCACCAGACCACTTGTCTGTTCCGTATTCCGTGAGATTCCTGAATATGTCCTCGCGATGAAATCCCATCCGGCACTCAATAATGCCGATCGGTTGGCATACTTGAAGTCCATGTGAATGGTGTCCGATGCTGACAGATAGAAGAACCCTCCCGACAGTGTTGTCGCACCCTGTGCATTCGTGACTGTCACACCGGCAGGCCCCGGGACACCCGCGGGCGTCATTGCCGTCAGGGTCGCGGAATCTGTAACGACAACACCCGTAGCCGGAACACCGCCGACAGTTACGGTACTCGTAGCATCAAACCCTCTGCCTATAATGGTAACCTGCGTACCCCCCGCCTGCGGGCCAAACCCGGGGGTGACAGAATCGATAACGGGAAGGCCCAGATAGGTAAAACCGTTTGCAAGGGTAGTCATCCCTGATGCGGTCACCACCACGACATCCGCAGAACCCGTGACGCCGGAAGGTGTCGTCGCAGTGATCTGCGAAGAACTGCCGACAGCCAAATTGGTGACGGGATTGCCTCCTACTTTGACTGCCATGACATTTACGAAATTAGCGCCGTTTATGGTGATGCTCGTCCCCCCCGTAACAGAGCCGGTTGATGGGGTTACACTGTTGATAACCGGTGGTGCCTGGGGCAGCTGGAGCGTATAAGTGATACCTCCGACAAAACCCGAGAGAGAGTGCGGCACTCCTTCAGAGGCATTATCGAAGAAAACGAGCGCATTTGTATTCACAAGGGTGCCATCCGCGGTGGCGGAATTCCCCGTAAATGTATAGGTGATATTGTTGCCGGAGACCTGGACATCGGTTAGAACCGATTTGTTCCTGCTGTAGATATAGTCGCCAAGCTCTTCCATAAATGCATGACGGACCCCCAGGCTCTGGAGCCATGAGGAAACCTGCACGATGACCTGTTGCCTGTCGGAAGCCGACGCCCATTCGTAATTGTAGTAGTCATGGGTAAAGAGCTGCACTGGTGCGAGGCACGACCAGAAGCGCCATGTATACCGCTCAAACTGGGCTATGCTGTCGGCCGGGGCAAAGCCATAACTGCTTGATGGCCAGATGGCATCCACCCTCGGATAGTTCAGCCCCGGATCGTGCAACTGTGACGCGAAAAGGAAAAACGTCTTCGATGGATACCCAGACCGGCTGTTGACAGGATAGTCATCGGCAAAGAAAAGGGAGTAATCCTCATCAGCCACTGTTTTTGGAGGCTGCTCGTAGAGCCAGAAAGGCCTTGCATGGGGTCGCTCGGCTCCTCCATTTATAGTTACATCCGCGTTGTCCTGGAAGCCGGGCTTCTGAATAGAGGTGATGTACCTGAAACCAAGGCTGTTCCATAGGTCGTATCCTGTATTGTCACTTATATCCCAGTAGTGGGCCACCAGAGAGCGGGACAAGGACGGGATCGTATCGTTTCCTCCATTTCCTTGTTTCCATTGGAGGACCTGCGTGAGATTCGCTGACCACTGGGTGTCGGTGAGTGCTCCACTGCCATCGTTCCAATACAGATTGCCGTAGGTAACTCCGCCGAACGTATGAGGCGCCACCTTGAGGAGTCCCTGTCGGATGTCGGCAGTGACCGAAGCCCTCTCCGCTCCGCCTGCCGGCAGGTCATCGGTATAAAGAAATCCGGTGAGCTTCCAGGGACCGCCGGTGCCGTCAGGCGCAACCGTGCCGGTGAAAGTCGGGTCGTAGACATCGCGTATCCTTAATCCCCAGCCGACATCCGTGTCGTCCATCTGCACTGCCCAGAGTCTTGGATATCCTCTGAGGACAAATGGCTTGCGGGCGGCCCAGACGAGGCTCCGCCAGAAAAGGTCGTCGATCCCCATCAAGAAGCCGAAGCGGTCAGCCCTCAGGTAGTCCAGGGTTCCGAAATGAACCGCCCTTCCAGAGCCGTATGTGGTCGCAACAATAAGAGGATCGGAACCGATTCTGGCGATTACAATCCCCCCGGCATTCGTAAGCACCGTGCTCGTCGCGGTCTTCAGCGAGCCGTTTTGGTCTACGTGGAATTTGTACACAAAATCTCCCGAGGGATCCCCGAGAAACTTCTTCTGCATTGCCGCAATGTAATGAGCGTTCACTCCTCCCGGCGCGACCGATAGCGGAACGGTTATGGATGTCCCCGGAGTCCCCGCATGCGATCCGCTCGCACCGAAGATAGTCTGGATATAAGAGCTAGAACCGATGTTTACACTCCAGTCCAGGTTCACGAGGCCGGTGCCGCCTGCGACAGCGCTTATGACCGCTGTCTGCCACTGGGAAGGCAAGTTGACTCCGCTGTGGCCTATCAGAATCAACTGCCTGGAGGAAAGGTCTGCCGGCGGTGATTGCACCGACACATCGAACACTTTATAAGGTACCTGTAAATGCTCCAGGTATCTTTCCGGGTACCGCTGATATTCGCCAGGACTGGCGGCGTTCGTGTTGTATCCGCTGGTATTGGTAGAATTCACGAGCACGGCAACGGTAAGGTTATAATCCTGACAAAATGCACCCCCCGCATACCCTAAAAAGCATACCCCTGCCAGTATTGCAACAAAAAGTCGCCTCATTTTATCCCTCCTGCCTCGTACATTTACATTATTCAATCGACTCTATGCTTCAAGAATGTTCACAGTATCTGTCTCTCACTTTTCTCATCACTGGATCCACAGTCCGTCAACCGTTACCGCCCCATTGGTGATGGTCATGGACTTCACTGCGGCATGTCCTGCGGGCGCTTGCAACGTGATGGATATCCAGGCAGGCGGTCTAAAATCGATTTCTTCAATCGAGATCAACTGAGTCTGAATCACATCCTGATCTGCTGCACCGTCAAAGGCAGCCTGAATAGTGGAGTAGTAATATACTGGAATCCCGCCAAATTCTCTCCAAACAGGTCCCGCATTCACCGCAAAGGACTGATCAACATCGGGTGCCGCGTTATAATTCTCGTTGCCACCCTGCGAGGCCCGAATCGTGCACGTATCTACCGACGTGTGTGTGAGCGTTACTGTGCCATCTGGTGTTACTGTACATACTCCTGTCGTCAAGCTGCTGAAACTTACCGCCAGCCCCGAATCCGACGTCGCGCTTACTGCAAAAGGTACATCATCAGCTGTTTTGTCCGGAAGCGCTCCGAAGGTGATTGCCTGGTTCGCCTTGTTGATCGTCACATTTGCCGCTGCGCTTGCCGCAGAAGTGTTATAGTTACTGTCTCCGGCTCTAGTCGCCGTGATCGAACACGTTCCTGTCCCGCTCGTCATCGTTATTACACCCGTAACAGCATTCACACTGCATGCCGTCGATGCCCCCGCGCTATAGCTGTATGCCCCTGTCCCACTGCCCCCTGAGGCCGTCGCTGTCCCCGTAGAGCCGCCATAGGTCAGCGGACTCGTCGCAATGACTGTCACCGTTGCCTGGTTCGCTTTGTTGATCGTCACATTTGCCGCTGCGCTTACTGCTGATACATTGTAATTGCTGTCGCCAAGCCTTGTCGCGGTGATCGCACACGTGCCTGTGCCGCTCGTCACGGTGATCACTCCCGTAGTCAGGCCTACGCTGCATGCCGTCGATGATCCTGCGCTGTAGTTGTACGCCCCCGTCCCGCTGCCCCCTGAGGCCGTCGCTGTCCCCGTAGAGCCACCATAGGTCAGCGGACTCGTCGCATTGACTGTCACCGTTGCCTGGTTCGCTTTGTTGATCGTCACATTTGCCGCTGCGCTTACTGCTGATACATTGTAATTGCTGTCGCCAAGCCTTGTCGCGGTGATCGCACACGTGCCTGTGCCGCTCGTCACGGTGATCACTCCCGTAGTCAGGCCTACGCTGCATGCCGTCGATGATCCTGCGCTGTAGTTGTACGCCCCCGTCCCGCTGCCCCCTGAGGCCGTCGCTGTCCCCGTAGAGCCACCATAGGTCAGAGGACTCGTCGCATTGACTGTCACCGTTGCCTGGTTCGCTTTGTTGATCGTCACATTTGCCGCTGCGCTTACTGCTGATACATTGTAATTGCTGTCGCCAAGCCTTGTCGCGGTGATCGCACACGTGCCTGTGCCGCTCGTCACGGTGATCACTCCCGTAGTCAGGCCTACGCTGCATGCCGTCGATGATCCTGCGCTGTAGTTGTACGCCCCCGTCCCGCTGCCCCCTGAGGCCGTCGCTGTCCCCGTAGAGCCACCATAGGTCAGCGGACTCGTCGCATTGACTGTCACCGTTGCCTGGTTCGCTTTGTTGATCGTCACATTTGCCGCTGCGCTTACTGCTGATACATTGTAATTGCTGTCGCCAAGCCTTGTCGCGGTGATCGCACACGTGCCTGTGCCGCTCGTCACGGTGATCACTCCCGTAGTCAGGCCTACGCTGCATGCCGTCGATGATCCTGCGCTGTAGTTGTACGCCCCCGTCCCGCTGCCCCCTGAGGCCGTCGCTGTCCCCGTAGAGCCACCATAGGTCAGAGGACTCGTCGCATTGACTGTCACCGTTGCCTGGTTCGCTTTGTTGATCGTCACATTTGCCGCTGCGCTTACTGCCGACACGTTGTAATTGCTGTCACCAGCCCTCGTCGCGGTTATCGAGCACGTACCCGTACCGCTCGTCACCGTTATTACACCCGTTGATGAGTTTACGCTGCACGCCGTCGATCCCCCCGCGCTGTAGCTATACGCCCCCGTCCCACTGCCCCCTGAGGCCGTCGCTGTCCCCGTAGAGCCACCATAGGTCAGCGGACTCGTCGCATTGACTGTCACCGTTGCCTGGTTCGCTTTGTTGATCGTAAAAGGCTGGTCAACATTGGGCGCTGCGTTATAATTGCTGTTGCCGCCCTGTGACGCCCTTACCGTACAGATACCGCTCGCTACTATCGTCACGGTAGTTCCGGTGACCGTACAGACCGAAGTGGTCTGGCTGCTGAAGCTCACCGTCAACCCCGATGTCGCCGTCGCACTAACTGTAAACGGTGAATCACCATAGGTCTTGTCACCCAATGCTCCAAAGCTGATCGTCTGGTTGGCCATCTGGGCCGTGGTCGTCTCGCTAACCTGGGGTGCTCCGTTGTAAATGCTGTCACCAGCCTGGTTGTAGTTCACCGAGCAGGCGCCAGTGCTGCTCGTCATAGTGATAATGGCCGAGCCGGTGCCGGTGCCGCTGCAAGACCCCGACGATGTGATCGCTACATCAAGCCCTGAACTCGCTGTCGCAGCCACATTGAAGGTCGAGTTGTACGCCGCGCTGACCGGGGCATGGGTCGTCACTGCGATCGTTTGATTCGCTTTATCAGTAGTGACGATCACATTGTCGAAATCAACGGGCTGGTCGCTCACATCGAGGGCGATCAGCCCGCTGGTATAGGTTGAATCCGTGGCCGTGATCACCAGAGCGCCGTCGTAATAGACCTTGATGGTCGAGCCCGAGAACGTCATCCCCACTGTGTGAAAACTCGTTGTGTCAAAGCTAATCCCTCCGACATCCATTAATAATTGAGTGGAAGCATCATTGATGTCCCACTTCGGCGCGTTGAACAGCTTGATATAACCATCTGCGGGATAAAGCCATACCGCATACCCTGCACCTGTCGTGGGATTCACTCGACCCCGTATTCCGCCAGGCCAGTTGTCCAGTGTGTACAACCTTATGTCCGCCTGGAAGCTGTAATCACTCCAGAAAGGATCTCCCCGGTATACATTGCTTAAACCGCCGCCATTGTATGAGAGTACATCACCTGATGCATTCCAGTTTGCCAGAATCCCCAGCGGCGATATCGTCCAGGCGCCCGCCCCTCCTGAAAAGTCATCTGACAAGAGGGTACTGCCCGGAGTAATATACTCAAATCCCCCGGTCAGGGTCCCTGTGCCATTGGCATTCGTCACTACTACATCAGCCCCCCCTGCACCGCCCGAAGGCGTCACTGCGCTTATGCTGGTAGCACCATTGACTACGACTCCCGTCGCACTTGCCCCACCGATTGTCACCGTGCTTCCCGAGATAAATCCGCTGCCGTTTATCTGCACCGCCGTGCCGCCCAATGTGGACCCGCTCGGAGGGCTGACGCTGCTCACTGCCGGCGGCAATACAGGGATACCAAAGATCACACTCACGTTATCAAACTGTATTGGCTGGTTGTTCACATCAAGGGCGATCACCCCGCTGCCATAGGTTGCATCGCTCGCGGTGATTACCGGCGTTCCGTCAAAATATACGGTGATAGTGGTGCCGCTGAAATTCAGCCAGACCGAGTGGAAATTCGTGTCAAAGGTTATTCCGTTGGCAGTAGGTCCCAGCTGCGTCTGTCCAACGCTGTCGATGTCCCACCCTGTTGCACGGAACAGCTTGATCTGTCCTTCTGCCGGGTAGAGCCAGACCGCATAACCGGCGCCCGAAGCCAGGTTCACCCGCCCCCGTATCCCACCCGGGAGATCCGACAGCGAAGACAGCTTGATACCCGCCACAAGGGTGTAATCGCTCCATGAGGCGGATCCCGTATAGGAGTTAGTAAGACCACTGCCATTGTATGTATATATCCCACCGACAACGCTCCACCCTGATGCATTCCCCAGCGGCGAAATCGTCCAGCCATTGGCATTGCCGTCATTAAAGTCATCCGTGAAAAGGGTGCTGCCGGGTGTATAGTACGTAAATCCTCCCGTCAGAGTCCCCGTTCCATTTGTATTTGTTACCACGACATCAGCCGCACCCGAAGTGCCCGCGGGCGTCGTCGCGGTAATGCTGGTTGAACTATTGATCACTACACCCGTCGCGCTCACTCCTCCGATTGTTACCGTGCTACCCGAGATGAACCCGCTGCCGTTTATCTGCACCACCGTGCCGCCCGCCGTAGACCCGCTCGGCGGGTTGATGCTGCTGATGGCCGGCGGGAATACGGGTGTGCCGAAGACCACGCTTATGTTATCGAACTCGACGGTCTGATTGCTTACATCAAGGGCGATCAGCCCGCTGTTATAGGTGGTGTCTGTGGCAGTGATCACCAGGAGGCCGTCAAAGTACACCTTGATTGTACTGCCCGTGAAACTGAGCCCAAGAGTGTGAAAACTGGTAGTGTCAAAGGTGATTCCGTCTACACGTCCCAACTCAGTATACCCGTTGTCGATATCCCAATCTACAACACTAAACAGTATGATACCTCCCTCTGCCGGATAGAGCCATGCGGCATAACCGGCGCCGCTCGCAGGGTTCACCCGGCCCCGTATCCCGCCCGGCCAATCGCTCAACGTGGACAACGTATGTCTGCCTGAAGGGTATAATCGCTCCATGAGGCATTCCCTGTATAGGAATTGCTTAACCAGTACCGGGGGAGGTATATTTGTATATGCCCCGCTGACCACGCTCCAGGCTGTCCCATTCCCCAGCGGCGAAATCGTCCAGCCGGTCGCATTACCGTCGTTGAAGTCATCAGAGAAAAGGGTGCTGCCAGGCGTATAATAGATAAACCCTCCCGTCAGAGTCCCCGTTCCGTTTGTGTTCGTTATCGCAACATCAGCTGCACCCGCAGCATTCGCAGGCGTCACGGCGCTGATGCTGATATCACTGTTCACTATCACACTCGTCGCACTCGTCCCTCCGATTTTTACCGTGCTCCCCGGCACAAACCCGGTGCCGCTTATCTGCACCACCGTCCCTCCCGCCGTCGACCCGCTCGGAGGACTGACACTGCTCACTGTGGGCGGGAGAGGATCAGCTACAAACGCTACTATTTCTGCAAATTGGATGTCTGCCGTGGGGAATGACGTGGTTGATCCGTTCGCACCGGCAAGGATGCCCAGGCGAGGGCTTGTGAGCGTCCTTGTCACACTTCCTGACAAGGGACCCCAGTTCACTCCGTCAGTCGAGGCAAAGGCAGAAAAGACATTGCCAGAAACGTCTCTGTCAAGTCTCAAATAACAGACAGAACCGGCGGCGGCGACCCGGGTAATAACGTCATAGGAGCCAAGACTCTCTGCTCCAAATTCGAGTACCTGGTTCCCCGGAGCGTCACTATTGAAAGCCCTGCAGAGAAGCACGTAGTTGTCGTCGTCCTGATAGGCGACGACACAGACCTCCTGATTATCATCGTTCAGGCTGATGCCGGAAGCTTTGAGCCTTATGCTGCGCCAGACGTCCGGCAGGCTGTAGAAGAGGGTGTTTCTCGAGTCGTTCGTGCCCTCCCAGATGTCTCCTGCGTCTATCGGTATCCGAAGAACACCGGGATGGGCTGTCTGGTCATAGGAGACGACCAACCCGCTGGTCTGTTCAGTGTCGCGCGTCGCTCCCAAAGACGTCCTTGCAAGAAAGTCCCATCCGGCCGCGAGGAGTGCCGTCCGGCTGGCATAGGTGAAATTCATGCGAATCGTGTTGGACGACGAAAGATAAAAGAATCCGTTATGGACAGTCGTGGTCCCCTGCGAGTTGGTCACATCCACATTGGCGTCTCCGGGCGTTCCCGCAGGGGTCATTGCCGTAAGTGTCGAGGAATCGACAAATGTGATACCGGTACACAGGGCCCCGCCGATGCTTATCGTGCTCGTCGTCTCAAACCCCCTGCCCTTGACAGTAAACAGCGTGCCGCCCGTCTGTGCACCATACGCGGGAGTAATAGAGTCGATAACCGGAGGACCTGTGTAGGTAAACCCATTGGAAAAGGTGGTCATACCGGAGGTAGTCATCACGATGACATCCGCAGGACCGGTAAGACCCGGTGGTGTCTCGGCAGTGATCTGTGCCGAATTGTCAACAACGAGATCAAGCACAGGCGTGCCGCCTACTTCAACGGCCGTGACATTAATAAAATTCGTCCCGCTTATGGTGATGCTTGTGCCGCCTGCAGCAGGTCCTGTCGGTGGTGTCACGCCGGTAATGGCGGGCGGGGCCGGCGGGAGCGCCTGAGTCGAGATGGTTCCCCCCGTAAATCCCGGGATAGTCTGGCGAACGCCCTCAGAGGCGTTATCAAAAAATACGAACACATCAGTATTGATGGGCGCACCGTCTGCAGTGGCGGCATTCCCCGTGAGAGCGTAGGTAATATTGCTCCCTGACACGTGTACATCGGTCAAAACAGACTTGCTCCTGCTATAGACGTAGTCACCGAGTCCTTCCATGAATACATGATGTACTCCGTTTTCCTGGAGCCACGCAGAAACCTGCCCGATGACCGCTTGTCTGTCGGAAGCCGATGAGGCTTCATAGTTTTGGGCGTCATGGGTAAAGAGCTGGACAGGTGCAAGGCTCGACCAAAAGCGCCATGTATACCGCTCAAACTGGGATATGCTGTCGGCAGGGGCAAAATTCCAGCCGCTCGACGGCCAGATGGCGTCAGGTCTCGGATAATTGAGCCCCGGATCGTGCAACTGTGACGCGAACAGGAAGAACGTCTTCGATGCATATCCCGACCGGCTGTTGATCGTATAGTCATCGGCAAAAAAGAAGGAGTAATTCTCATCGGCCACTGTCTTCGGAGGCTGCTCATAAAGCCAGAAAGGCCGTGCATGAGGCCGCTCGGCTCCCGCATTGATAGTCACATCCGCCCAGTCCCGGAAGCCGGGCTTTTGAATCGAGGTGACGTATCTGTAGCCGAGGCTGTTCCACAAGTCATATCCGGTGTTATCGCTTATGTCCCAGTAGTGTGCCACCAATGAGCGGGACAAAGACGGGATTGTATCGTTTCCACCTAGTCCCTGTTTCCACTGTAGGACCTGACTGAGATTCGCTGACCACTGGGTGTCGGTGAGTGCTCCACTGCCATCGTTCCAATACAGGTTTCCATAGGTAACGTTTCCGAACGTATGAGGAGCAACCTTGAGGAGACCCTGCCGGATATCTGCAGTGACCGAAGCCCTCTCATCACCGCCTTGAGGAAGGTTATCGGTATAAAGGTATCCGGTGAGCTTCCAGGGACCGCCGGTGCCGTCAGGGGCAACGTTACCGGTAAAAGTGGGGTCATAAATATCCCGCACCCTGAATCCCCAACCAGGAAAAGTGTCATCCATCTGCACCGCCCACAGCCTCGGATATCCTCTGAGGACAAAGGGCTTCCGGGCTGCCCAGACGAGGCTTCTCCAGAAAAGGTCGTCAATTCCCATTAAAAAACCAAAACGGTCCGCCCTCAGATAGTCCAGTGTTCCGAAGTGAACTGCTCGCCCCGAGCCATAAGCTGTGGCAACTATGAATGGATCGGAACCGATCCTGGCGATCACGGTCCCCCCTGCCATCGCAAGCACCGTGCTGGTTGCGGTCTGAAGTATATTGTTTTTATCGACATGGAAATTGTAAACAAAATCCCCAGGCAGGTCACCAAGAAACTTCTTCTGCATCGCTGCGATGTAATGGGGGGTGGCGCCTCCTTGCGCGACATCCTGGGGCACGGTTATGTCTATCCCTGGAGTGCCGGCGGAAGACCCTGTCGCACCGAATATTGTCTGTACATACGACGTTGTCCCTATATTAGTGGCCCAATCCAGGTTTACGAGACCCGTGCCTCCATTCACTGCGTTTATAACTGCCGTCTGCCAATTCGAAGGCAGATTGACACCTTTATGCCCAATGATGATCAGCTGCCGTGACGAAAGGTCGGCGGGCGGCGACTGAGACGAGACATCGAAAGTCTGATAAGGGACCTGCAGGTGCTCCAGGTATCGCTCCGGGTACCGCTGATATTCGCCGGGATTGGCCGGGTTAGCGTTGTATCCGCTGGTATTAATAGAATTGATCAGGACCGCAACAGTGAGGTTATAGTCCTGAGCATCGACATCAGGGATAACAGTGAGCTGGGTCAGGCCGAAGGCAATAAAAAATAGCAAAGGCATGAGATACTTATTGAAAATTATTCCCCTGATTTTATTTTCTATTCTGTCCATATGATACTCCCGTCAAAATTTCTAAGTAGTTCCTTATCAGATGACGACAAGAGCGGTCGTCGTTTTTTTGGTAACAGCCCCCACCAAAATCACGTCCTTGCGACAAGCAATACGCCGACGCCTATGGCTATCGCGCCCATCCACCTTATGAATGACACATGCTCGCCCAAAACCAGCGACGAAAAAAGCAAAACGAGAACATAGCTCAGGCTGACAAAGGGGTACGCGAAGCTCAACTCCACTTTTGATAGGGCATACAGCCAGAAAAATACCCCCAGGAAATATATTGAAAGACCTACGATAATAAAGGGTGAAAAGAATATTTTCATATAGCTTGCGACAACTCCAGCGGAGAAATTTAGGCCGACTAGGGAGTTTAATCCCTTCTTAATGAACAGCTGGCCTACTACTCCTAGAGTGACACTCGTGATGATACTTATAAGAGCGAGCATGTGAACCTCCTATAGTGAAGAACTCGGAAAGACAATTTTCACGCGTTAACTCTTTCCGCGACTTTTTTTGAAAAACGCACAATCGATTCGCTGTTCAAGATCTCCGGATATACCTGGGTCGTGTTGGCCAGAAACAGGTTCGGTACCGGAGTAACCACATCGGGGATATCGCCGGTCCGACTGACTCTGTGAATCGGCTCGACAAATCTGCTTCTCATGACAAATGTTTTTACGATATCCTCTTCGTGGAAATCCGGGAACATTTCACGTATATGCGGAAGGCAGTATTGAAAAACCCCGTTTTCCGGCATTTTGAGTATCTCGCTCCCGGGAGCCAGGTATATCGGGAAATAAACCAGATTTTTTCCATTCACGTACATCGGGTCTATAAGATGAGTGGTTTCTATGACCCCGGTAAAGGGCAGGGAGCCGTCGGTGATATTCAGCGTATGGTACGGCCCGAGTGACTTTTTCAGAACCATGAGGAGGCATACAATATCCAGGTAATCAATCTGAGCCAGTTTCTCTTTGTACGACCCTAAAGTCTGGGGGAGAAGTTCCCGAAAATATGGCGTAGGGATTGTGGAAATTACCCTGTCAAATGCTTGAGTTGTTTCTCCTGTCCTAAGTCGAATCTTATCCCCTTGAGGCTCTATTTTCTCTACCGGCGTATTAAGGAGTATCTCTCCGCCCTGCCGGCGTATATGCTCAGCGAGAGAGTTGATCAATGTGTAAAAGCCGCCTGTCAAATACCCGTTATCGCCCCGCGTCCTGTCGGCATGGCGAATAGAATTCATGCGAAGAATTCTCGACCAGATGTACGTGGCCGGAATGTCATCGAAATTTCCGTCAAATTTGGCCCTGAGGAGAGGCTTCCAGATATTCCGGTAATTTCTTCCCCCGCTCACTCCGGTGAGCCATTTCTCGACACTAATATCTTCCAGTTTATGCCAATCCCTGATGGCAAGTGAATATAACACGGTGCCCACAAGCCTGAAGCGGTCTAGCATATTTAACGGAGGGAACGTCATCAATTCGCGGGGAGTCGACATGGGATAGAATCTTTTTTCATGATAGAAACCCATTTTTAGCCCTTTGAATCTCAGCAAACCGCTGATGCCCAGCTCGTCTATTAGATGGAGCAGATGGGTGTCTCCGCCCAGGATGGAATGATAATATTTGTCTATCGTCGTGCCCTCAAATTCCAAATAACCCGCCAGGCCGCCGACCTCTTTTGCTTTTTCAAAAAGCGTGATCCGCTGTCCTTCCCTGGACAGATAATAACCCAAAGTCAGGCCCATGATCCCGCCGCCGATGATTCCTATTTGCATAGTATCGCCGCGCATCATTATTCTTTTGTCCGGCTGACGGCCAGCTTGTCCTGAGAAGGGTTAACTACTATAGCGTTGCTGTTGATAAAATACTTAAAAGTGAAACGCAACGTATCCTTAATATTGTTGAAGGATTTCATCTTGCTTTTGCCCACGCGAATCTTGCTGTCGAGGAGCATCGGCACCTGCGCGATTTTATACTTGAGGGAATGGAGCTTGACCAACAGCTCCAGCATACAGATAAATCCCGATTCCTCGATCAGCCTCTCCCCGTAAAGATTGTAGGCGCTGCGGATCATGGAGACTTTGTATACTCTGAAAAAGGAGGTAAAGGTATTCACTTTTCCTATGCGAAACACGATCTGCATCATGATATTCGCGCACCGGCTGAATATTTTTCTGTGCAGGGGTGCCCCCACCACTTTTCCTTCTCCGTATACCGAAGCGAGTACCAGATCGTGGCCGCGCCGGCATTGTTCGAACATTTTATAAAGAGGGCAGAGGTCGCTTGTGTTATCCGCTTCAATAGTGACTATCATATCGTCGTCGCGCGCCATCGCCAAGGCAGTCTCGAACCCCTTGAGAAAAGCCTTGCCCGGGCCCTGATTCATTTCGAAAGACTTGACCGTGAGGGGCATTGTGTCGCTGTACCTTTCCGCCTCGGCCACCGTATTGTCCGTACTTCCGTCATTTACCAGAATTACGTGAAACGGCTGCTCAAAAAACAGCATGAATCTTCTTATATTATTAAAGAGAAACGGTATATTCTCCGCCTCGTTATATGCCGGTATCACAAAATAGGCCTTTGCCTCAGATGGTGCGTTGCCGGTCTCTCGTGAGGTATCCATGTCAGTCCATCCTACTTCTTTGCCATTCGATAGTTGTCGTCAAACCCTGCTCCAAACCGATCTTTGGATGAAAATCGAGGACTTTCCCCGCTTTCGAAATGTCCGGGATGCGCCGCCTCACATCTTCATATTTTCCGCCTGAAAAAGATGCGTAGGGGACAAACCTCAATTTCGCCTCGCCCGACCCTTTGCATAGTTTGTGTATTATCCGTGCCAGCTCAAGGATCGTAACCTCGTGAGTATTTCCGATATTGAATATATGCCCGTCTGCCTCCTGTCTCTCTACCGAGGCCACGATCCCCTCGACGGTATCGCTTACGTAGGTAAAGCTCCTCGTCTGCAGGCCGTCTCCATGGATCGTAATCTCTTCATCCTTTAATATCTGCGTGATAAAGACCGACTGAGGGCCCCCCCACCAGGACAGGTGGTGCCTGGGTCCGTATGAACCGAAGAACCTGAGATTCACTACGGGAATGCCATATTCAGCCTGATATGCAAACCCCAAATGCTCGTCATAGAGCTTGGACACGGCATAGCTCCACCTCGCAACCGTGCTGGGGCCAAGGACGAGGTCCCCTTCCTCGTGAAACGGCAGGTTCGGGTTTTTTCCGTACACGTCGGAGGTAGAGGCAAGCACGACCTTGCTCCTGTACTCCCTGGCGATTTCCAGAACATTATGGGCGCCCTGGTTGTTGATAAGCAATGTCTCAATGGCATTTCCGTACCGGGGAATTTTGTACGCCGCGAGATGGACGATGACGTCGGCTCCCTCAAAATTATCTCTCAGCACAGCGAGGTCCCTGACATCGGACTTAAAGAAGCTGAAACAGGGATGTCCTAAATTATGCGTCACATTATCGAGCTTTCCCATTGAAAGATTATCGATGCCGATAACGGTGTGGTCCCTCTGCAAAAGACTGTCTGCCAAGTGAGACCCTAAGAAACCCGCGCAACCCGTGATTCCAATTTTCATGATACCCTCTCTTTGCCTCCCCGGCTTTTCCTCCGCCAGAAAATCATTGACATTCATCCCGCCGGCATATGATCAGCATGTCGACAGGACCAGTTTCTGCATAAGGATTTCACTGGCGTCACCCTCGCCGTAGAGTGAGGCGTGCCCCTCCGGCTCAGAGCTCGTTGCAGCGATAAAGGCGTCTTCAATCTTCCTGGCATTGGCCCCGGCCAGACGGTTCCAGCCCGCTTCGACTGTCTCGACCCATTCCGTCTCGTCCCGCAGGGTAACACAAGGGACTTTGGCAAAGAATGCCTCCTTTTGTATGCCGCCGGAATCGGTCAGGATAATGCGGGCCTGCGTTTCCAGTGCTATCATATCCAAATAGCCTATGGGTGGAATGATTTTTAATTGCGGGACATGACTGTCTCCTTGCCGCCTCGGCTGTATGATTTTGCCGGTCCCCGGATGGAGGGGCACTACAAAAGGACAGTCTTCCCTCGCAAGCTCCTCGAAAGCGGTAAATATATTGTCCAGTTTCTGCGGGTCTTCAGTATTCTCCTGACGATGCACAGTTCCCAGGCAATATCCGCCTGGCTTCAGGCCGAGATCGGAAAGTATGGTCGATCGTCGGGCCGACAGGTCCCTGTAAAAAAGGAATGCGTCATACATTACGTCTCCGACCTTGCAAACCCCTTCGGTAATTCCTTCATGCGCCAGATTACGCACGGCGGTATCAGTAGGACAAAAGAGAAGATCCGATACATGGTCTGTAAGTACCCGATTTATCTCTTCCGGCATACGTCTGTTATAACTCCTTAAGCCCGCCTCGACATGGGCAACGGAGAGATGGAGCTTACTGGCCGCCAGCGCTCCGGCCAGAGTGGAGTTCGTGTCCCCGTAGAGAAGGACCCAGTCGGGTTTTTCCTGAACGAGCACTTTCTCTATCTTTGTAAGCATCGCGCCGGTCATCTCACCATGGCTTCCCGAACCTACGCCCAGATGATACTTCGGCTGCCCGATTTCAAGCTGCTCAAAAAATATTTGGCTCATGTTATAGTCGTAATGCTGCCCGGTATGGAGAAGGACTTCCATGATATGATGCGTCCTGCAGCCAAGGTTGTACCTATGTATCGCACGACTCACCGCAGAGGCCTTGATGAACTGGGGTCTTGCTCCGACTATGGTGACAATCCTGATTTCCGTCATTTTTTCATTCCGTGAGCCCCTGCGCCGGTGTCAGATCCGGAAAAAAGACTTTATGCCTTCTACCACACTTACGGTAGTCTCAGATGATTGCAGAGGCTCTATCGGGAGAGACAGCACCTGTTCGGACGCACTTTCCGCTTGTGTACACGAACCCCATGTTTTCATCCTTCCCTCGAACAATTTCATTTTGTGAAGTGGAAACGGATAATAAATCATGGAGGCTATGCCGCGCTCTTTCAGGTGGCCCTGTAACGCATCCCTGCGCGTAGTACGGACCGTGTATTGGTGATACACACACTTCCCCACGTCCGCAGCGCCCTGCGAGTCGGGCAGCAGCAGGCCCTCTATCCCCGAGAGCTCTCTCGTATACATCTTCGCTATATTTCTTCTGCCGCCGTTGAATTCATCGATATATCCGATCTTCGCCAGCAATATGGCAGCCTGAAGCGTATCGAGCCTTGCATTGTAGCCGAGATACTCGACATTATACTTGTCCCTCCCGCCGTGCTTCAAAAGAACGCGGGCCAGTTCGGCAGCTCCGTCGTCATTTGTGGCGATCATTCCCCCATCCCCGAATCCACCAAGATTTTTCGACGGGAAGAAACTAAAGGCGCCGCAGGATCCGATAGATCCCAATTGCCTGCCCCGCCAGGTCCCGCCGAAAGCCTGGGCCACGTCCTCTACGATAAAAAGATCATATTCCTCCGCAATTTTCGTGAGTTCATCCATTTCGCAGGGCTTCCCGTAAAGATGGACCGGGAGAATGCCGACGACCCTGCCGGAAGCGGCAGCGAGATATTCCCGCACTTTTCGGAAGTCGATATTATAACTATGGGGATCGACGTCAACAAATACCGGCATGGCTCCTGATCGCAGAATCGCGTCCCCGGTCGCCGTAAAAGTAAAGGGGGTGGTAATGATTTCGTCAGTGCCATCAAAATACTCCCGGCCCCTCTTTTGAATTGCCAGCGCCCGCAGCGAGATCACCAGTGCTTCCGTACCGGACGACACGCCTATGCAGTGATTCACCCCGAGATACCTGGCTACGGTGCCCTCGAATTCTTTTATTTCCGGGCCGAATATCCACTGCTGATGTCCCAGACATGTGCGGATGGCCGCATCTACGTCTTCTTTCATATATTCATATTCTCTTTTTAAGTCAAGCATAGGGATCTGTATCATAGAAGGTCCTCTCCGGATAATGTAGTAATATGGTTATGTTCAAGCAGGTACTCCTTACCGCAGTAGCTGCATGCGCATCGCGAATCCAGGAATTTCAGCGTCGTGCCGCACCTGCAGGCCCATCCGATCTGTTTTGCGGGCACACCGGCGACAACCGCATAATCGGGCACGGATGACTTCACTACCGCCCCGGCCCCCACCATGGCGTATCTCCCGATTGTCACACCGCATACGATTGTCGCATTTGCGCCTATAGTGGAGCCCTTTTTCACTAAGGTATGCAGAAACTCATTCTTCCTCTCTATAAACGCCCTTGGGTTATATACATTTGTAAAGACGCACGAAGGACCGCAGAATACTTCATCTTCAATAAATACACCCTTATAGAGAGAAACATTGTTCTGGATCTTGCATGCGTCCCCTATCGTTACGTCCTGCCCGATAAATACATTCTGGCCGATTACGCATTGTTTCCCTATCCGGGCCCCTTGCGATACATGCGAGAAATGCCAGATCTTGGTCCGGTCGCCTATCCGGACGTCATCACCGACGCATGCGCTTTCATGGACAAAATACTTTGCATCCTGTTTTTTCTGTATCGTGTCAGCGTTTCCGGGGGGTAATTCGCCTGCGCGCTCAAGTATCGTAAGGACGCGCAGCCCCTCGCCCCCGTCGGTCCTCGGCTTCTTTCTTTCTGTTACACACTCGACAAAATGGCTCAGCTCCTCCTTCAGCGGTTCCTTCTGTTCCACGGGTATCACCACGTAATCCGCCTTCTGGGCGATAGGGATCTTTCCGTCTTTCCATTCTATCGAATGGGGGTAAAGAAAAAGCTTTTCCTTGCTTATGTCGTCGAATACCGCCATCGCCTTCGAGCCGACCACTATTAATTTTTGCTCCTTGAACGGATGCAGCCAACTGACAAAGATGTGGCCTTTCACCCCGTTTCTGAATTCCATTGTGGTGAGGGTGACATCGAAGATACCATTATTAAGGTAATCGCCCCGCAAGGCCGACACCTTTACCGGCTCTTCGCCGAGGAGCATCAAAATTACGGAGATGTCGTGGGGCGCGAAGCTCCAGAGTATGTCTTCTTCGGTCCTTAGCTTCCCGATGTTGAGTCTATTCGAATATATATACTGGATTTTCCCGAGTTCGCCCGATGCGATGAGCGACTTCAGCCTGATGACCGCGGGGTGGTACTGCAGGATATGCCCAACCATTAATATCCTTTTTTCGCGCCTCGCCACTTCAACGAGTTCCATCCCCTCGCGGATGTTGAGCGCCAGCGGTTTCTCGACAAACACGTCCTTGCCCGCCAGCAATGCCCGTTTGACGTATTCATAATGAGTAGATACCGGCGTGGCTATCGCAACAGCCCGTATCTCCGGGGTTCCGATGATCCCGTCAAATGACGAACTGTAACGAACACCGGGAAACTTGGTCTTCCGTTCTTCAAGAATGGTCCCGTCCGAATCACAGGCGGTATGAAGCACCTCCAGTTCATATAAATTGCGCAAAAGATTCTTTCCCCAGTAACCCAGGCCGACCAGTCCTACGAATTTGTCAGGTGCGTTTGACATTTTACCTCACTCTCTTGAGCGGAGCCGTGTTCATTCCGAAAACGGATAAATTGGCGCCATGCGTATGCAGGCTGCCCCGTTCGGACAAGAACTTCGACGTGTGCTGCGGTGTTTTCATGGATACGCTTTATTGCGCGATAACGATGCGCAAATCGCTTACTCGGATATTTCTGCAGAGAGTCCGTTCATATTTTGTTCGAACAGATGTTTGATGTGTTCTTCTTTTCTTCTCACAAAATCCTCTTTTTCGAGGAGTTCGCTTTCCCTCTTTAACACCTCTTCTTCTTTCTTGCCCAGTTGGGCTTCTTTTAAGGCGATAAGCCTGCTGATTTCCCGGACGGTTTTGCCGCCCTCTTGTATCCCGTTGATGACGGCCTCGAGGTTTTGAAGCCTGAGATTGATGCTGGCCAGCGCCTTCTTGATATTGCCGTCATCATCGTTTCGCGGAGATTCCTTGGCGCGCAGAGCTGCAGCCCTCACCTCCGGTTTTTCAATGGCGAGTTCTCTGATTATCTCCTTCATGAGCGCCGAATCTATGGTCTTCGTGTTGTCCACAAACGCCGCCAGGAGCGTAAAGTCGCAGATGATATTGATAAGCCTCGGCACCCCCTTGCTGAAATCGTAAATCGCTTCGAAGACGCCGGGCTGGAATGTCACGCCCTCCTCATTCCCGGCAATCTTCAGTCTATGTCTGATGTATGCCTCAGTCTCTTCGAAGGTAAGGGGATTGATATGCGTATTAATGGCGATTCTCTGCCTGAGCTGCTCAAGCCCGGGGCTGCTCAGGGTAGCATTCAGTTCAGGCTGCCCTACAAGTATTATCTGCAGCAGTTTTGATTTATCCGTTTCGAGGTTCGAAAGGAGTCTGATTTCTTCAAGCAGGTCCGGGGAGAGATTTTGCGCCTCGTCTATTATAATCATTGACCGTCCGCCCGCAGCGTACTGGCTTATCAGAAAATCCGTGAGTTTATTCAGCATCCTGGTCTTATCGTCACCCTTCGTGTCGATGCCGTACTCCTCGTTGATCATCGCGATAAGCTGGTCCGATGTCACCTTAGTATTGTTTATGCGCGCCAGCTTGACGTCCAGCGGAATCTTTTTTATCATGCTCCGCAAAATCGTCGTCTTTCCTACGCCTATCTCACCCGTGACAAGAATGAACCCGGCGTTGTCCGCCATCCCGTAGTTCAGGAACGTCAGGGCCCTCTTATGGCCCCTGCTCATAAAGAGAAACTCGGGATCGGGGGATAATTGGAAAGGCTTGCAGGTAAAACCGAAGAATGACGTATACATAGCGCTATATCTCTATTTTCAGCTGGAGGAACATAGTATTATCGGTATAATTGTTCTCTTCGAGCTGACCGGTCGATTTGTTGTACACGTACGACATGCTCAGCACCACCTTCGCCGAGAGCCTGTGGTCGATGCCGGCCGATGCGAGATACGTGCTTCTTTTCTCGCTTCCCGGCAGATAGGTATCTCTTTCGTATCCGCCCGACACCCGGTATGTCCTTCTCAAGTTCGGCGCATAAGAGAGTCCGGCCAAAAATCCGGTCGCCTCGTTTGTCAGTCCGATCTGAAAATAATTGTCTTTAGAGTGGTATACGCTCCCGTTAACCGAGACGGCTTCGCCATAGTTCACCGTGAGCTTCTGCGACGATGTCTCCACAATTCCTTCCGTGGGCGAGGCACTGAATAATTGACTCGCCCTCAGCTCGATATTGCCTTTTTGGGGGAGCCGGTAGACTACCCCCACATCATAAAAAAATTTGTTCTGATCAGCACTGTTCGCAAACGTGAACATTCTGTATCCAGCCGTTCCCTCCAAGCTCGTTCGCGGATCAATTTTGTACACTAGGGTGGAGAATAGCGCTTTCTGATCATTGTCCGGTTCCGTATTTTCGGGCCTGTCCGCCAGATACTCGGCCCCCAGCACAATATTTACTTTTGGATTGAATGCATGCTGGACGCTCAGAAACCCTTTATGCTGCTGCCGTTTTACGCCCTCGGAGTTCCTATACCAAATATTTGTGTAAGTGTAACCAGTTGTTACAGCCGTAGCCGGGTCCAGCTGATATTTCAGATATGGAGACACATTGAATATATTCGTGTCGCTCCTGTTCACATTGAGATTTTCGGTCGTTGAGGGTCCTCTGGGATTCAGGACAACACTTGAATACGTATCTGTCACATCGAAATAGAGAAGATTTTTTACGACAGAGAGCTTCGACGTAATATCCGCCGCATTGGAATAATATCCGACCGCCTTCTTTGCATAATACCACCAATACAATGTTTCGTTCAGCCCAAAGTCCCATATAGGCGTTTTGTGCGTTATGC
Organism: uncultured Nitrospiraceae bacterium; assembly: GCA_963811165.1. Lineage (GTDB taxonomy): Bacteria > Nitrospirota > Thermodesulfovibrionia > Thermodesulfovibrionales > UBA6898 > Sulfobium. The sequence continues at coordinate 788,206 of CAWEQH010000004.1, read as the reverse complement.
TTAGCGAGGGAATTACTTTCGTGATAAAATCATCGACGCGGTTGTCCCGGGTGAGAAAAATGTTATCGTCATACTCTTCTCGAAGGGTGACCGAGGGTTTGATCGAAATATCAGCGCCATACGTTTCCGAACAATTCCAGACAACAGATGAGAACACAGCGATTACCGCCAATAAATATATGTGTTTCACCGCCGAGCGCAAGCAAAATATTCTAACCGGTTTAAAATGCCTCTTCATAAGAACTAAGTTCCGGAGCCGCTGTATCATGCGATGCCGAGTACTGCGGTATCGCCTCTCAGGATTTATTCTCACCTGCGCCTCCGCTGTCGCTTCCTGATATCGCCTGATGCCGTTGAACCCCATACCGGTAATAATATTGATGCAGGTCTTTTGAGATATACTGTTGCTGGTTATTGAACACGACGCCGAGAATATTATAGCCCTTCATGAGGGCAAGTGCATGAGCGACCCTTTTTTGGGGTGTTCGGCCTTCCTGAACGACAAAGAGTATGCCGTCCATGAAGCTGCCGAGCGAGAGGGCATCCGCAACGATGAGAAGCGGCGACGTGTCAAAAATAACGTATCGGTCCCTGTACCTGAGCTTCAGCTCCCGGACAAGCATCTTCATCTTCTCGGAGGAGAGCAGTTCCGCAGAACTTTCGGAAGGGTTTCCCGCCGGGAGAATAACGAGCTTCCCGACACCGGTTTTGACGAGCAAATCGGGGATATCCGCTTCGCCTTTCAGATAATCGGATAGGCCGCGACTCGGTTCGATCCCAAAATATCTGTGCACCGAAGGATTTCTAAGATCGGCATCCACGAGGAGCACCGTGTAGTCAGTCTCATTTGAGAGGGCAACGGCCAGATTCGCCGCCGTCAAAGATTTGCCTTCGCCGCTTTCCGAACTTGTGATCATAAGAGTGTTATGAAAATCCTTCCTGGTTGCCCTGAGGAGCCTCGCCCGCAATTTCTTGTACTGCTCGGCGGCATGGGAATAGGGATCTGTAATAGTTACTACGTACTTATTCACCCCATTAATATCAATCAAAGCATTGCAGACCTCAAATTGTGCAGGTGATGAAGGATGGAGCTTTGCGGCTGGTATCTCTTCAGAGACGACTTCCTTCGCCGACTCTCTCATCTTCACCGCCCTTTCCAGGGCCTCCTCGATTCTGCTCATTAAGACCTCCCTAAAAATTAATAACCTTGATACCCATATATCTGTGTAAAAATTCGACCGAAAACATTATGATTATGAGAAGCAGATAAGCGCCCGCGAAAGTAAAGACTTTTTTGTCGCGCGTCTTGACTGAGCGTTTATCGTCTTCGGTCATTATCTTTGGGATTGTGCTAAGCACGGGCAGCTTTAATGCACTCTCGATCGCAGCCTCATCGCGGAAAGAATGGTCGAAGTATTCGAGTCCGAATGCAGCCCCGATCCCTGCAGCAATCCCTAAAAATATTCCCATCAAGATCATTTGTACTCTGTTGGGTTTAACAGGCAAGGCGGGGGTTATCGCGGCGTCCACAATCCTGAAGGCCCCATACTTGGTATTCTCACCGAGATCCTTCGAAACCCGTGCGCTTTCAAGCTTTTGTAGGAGTTCGTCATAAATCTTTTGATATACGTTCCTGTCCCTTTGAAGTTTTGTCCATTCCTCCTGCTCCTTGGGCATGCGCCCCAATATGCCCTGCGCCTCCTGTCTCTGCCTTGCAAGCTCCGCCGACCGGGCCCTGAGCGACTCAATCTCTGCGTCAGTCTTTGCGTATTCTTCCTTCAGCTGCTGATAAATAGGATTCAACGCCGCAGTCTCGGAACCCATATTCTCGGTGTAACTGTCCTTTACCTGGGCCATTTGCCTCCGCAGTTCTTCTATTTCTCTCCTTATCTTGATAACCTCTGGATAATTGTCTGTATATTTCGACGCCAGAAGCATAAGCTGGTTATTCAAGGCATTTAGCCTTGCCTGGGGTGAACCTTCTCTTGTCACAAATGCGACGGTAAGCTGTTTTTCTCCGGAAAGCTGTTTCTGGAGGTTCTCACGCTTTCTCACCAGTTCTTTCAGCTTTATGTCGGCATCAATTCTGGCGGATTCGAAACTTTCCAACCTGCCGGTCAAAGCCGATTCGCTCTGAGGGATCATGTTGGGGTTGCGCTCCCTGAATTCTCTTATGGCCTTGTCGGAGTCCTCAAGCTTTTTCTTATACTCCAACAACTGGGTCTGGATGAAATCATATGCGTCCGATGCATCCGTCAACCTGCTGCTGACATTTTCGGCGATGTATTCTTTCACCAGCGCGTTTACGAAATCACGGATCATTACAGGTTCTTCTCCCCTGTAAGAGAGCGTGAAGAGGTCCGGTCCGGTTCCGGCCCCGCTGGAAGCCTTAACCTGGAGATTCTTTCTTACATTCTTTAAGTATTCATCGAATTGACCAGGGTTTTTCATAATGGCAACATTGCCCGTCTTTTTCATGACCTTCTCTAACAGGTTTCTACTGGCGATGCTGTCTCTGACGTTTGAAATACCCTCCGACCTACCACCGACCCCAACACCTTTTATGAGCGGGTCAATGATAGAACTTTTTTCGATCAGCACGGTAGAGCTTGCCTCATATGTCTTGGTCATGAAAAAGCTTCCCCAGGTAAACAAAGAGAGCACGGCAAGTGCAACTGTGAGTGCAACGTATTTTCTTCTCAGCAATATCGACCAATACAGTTTCAGGTCGAAGTCCGTCTTTTTACTTTCCGCCATGCTTTTCCCCTAAAATAGTCCTGTTTTCACAATGATTAGATCTCCGGGTTTCAGCGGCACATCTTTGCTTATGTCTCCTTTTCTCATTACGTCCTTTAACCGCACCTCGATATTTTTTATATCGCCGCCGCTCTTTCGTACGATTATCACGTCATTTTCTTTTGCGAACTCCGTAAAGCCTCCCGCATGCAAAATAGCGTCCAGGGCCGTCAGACCTTCTCTGTACTGAATGATATTCGGGGTCTTTACCGCGCCCACTACCATGATCCTCTTATCGAAGTTATCCGGAACAAAGAGGAGGTCATCGGGTTTAAGCTCTATATCCTGAGAGATGTCGCCCTTCACCACAAGCTTAAAGAAGTCATTGCCGAGTTTCCTCCCGTCCCTGAACAAATAGGCATTATTAAGGTCGGCCCCGCCGAGAGATCCGATCTGGGCAAGCAGCTGCATAAGAGTGGTGCGCTTCCTCAGCGTTATCACTCCGGAAGATGTCCCCCCCGCCGAAGCGGATATCGTTCCGGCCATAGACGAAGTCGCCTGCGCAATCCCCTCTCCCAGTACATAGACCTTAAAACTATTTACCGCCGTTACAATCACACTTACTGTAGGCGCCTTGATAAATTTTGTGAGCTTGTTTTCGAGCTCGGTCTTCAGTTCCTGGGGGCTAACGCCAGCCGCCCTGATATCTCCCACAAGGGGAAAAGATATCATACCATCCGGCCTGACGGGAACTTGCACGTTGAGGTCCTGATTGCCCCACACTGATATTTGCAGTACATCTTCATCCCCTATGACGTACCCCTCGGTCGCCCGGGCGGGCACAACATGGAGAACCATCAAAAATACGAGAAACCGGATGCTCATATTCGCAATTCTTTTCATACTATCTCCTTTTATCGTCCCCCCCTGCCGAACATAACCACTTTGATCGTCTCCAATATTATCAAGAGATCAAAGAAGAGCGAGACATGTTTTATATAGAAAAGATCATATCTAAGCTTCTCAATCGTATCTTCTATCGACGATCCATAGGCATACTTCACCTGTGCCCAACCCGTGATTCCGGGTTTGACAAAATGCCGTTCCGAATAATAAGGGACCAATTCTTTCAGTGCCTCAATAAACTCGGGGCGCTCCGGCCTAGGTCCGATAAAGCTCATGTCTCCGCGAAGAACATTATAAAGCTGCGGGATTTCATCAAGCCTCGTTTTCCTGAGAAACCTACCGAGCCGGGTAATCCGGGGGTCATTTTTTTGGGACCAAACCGCCCCAGTCGCACTCTCTGCGTCCTGCAGCATAGTCCTGAATTTGTAGAGCACAAACTGCTTTTCCCTTGCTCCGACGCGGACCTGTCTAAAAAAAACAGGGCCGCGAGAGTCGAGCTTGATCATGAGGGCAATGAGGGGTATGAGCGGCGCAGCAAGAATAATGGTGATAACGGATAAAAACACATCGAATACTCGTTTATATACCTTCAGCGACGCATTCAATTTAAATCCTTGGCAAAAGATAAACGAACTCGGGTTCATATTCTCCAGGAGCAGCTTTCCGGTCAGTTCCTCGTAAAAAGAGGGCGCATCGATCACCTCCACCCCGTTAAACTTGCAGTTGAGGACATCTTCCAATGGGAATATACCTCTCCGCTCGGACAGTGAAACCACAAGTTTATGCACCTTCTCCTCTTTGATCGTCTCGACGAGGCCGTGAATATTGCCAAGAATGGCGCCAGCGGGAACATGGACCGATTCACTCGCCATACTCACATATCCGCTGAGCAGGTGACGATGATTCGTCGATGCGATAATCTCGCCGATTCGCCTGGCGAGTGGCCCGGTCCCAAGGATAAGAACTCTCTTTGCCATCCCGGGGATATTAAGACATAAGGTATAAGTAATATGCCATCCGATCTGCAAAGCCCCGAACATGATCATCGACAGAAAGAGTATTCGTTTTCCGAACATAATACCGGGCATCACATAATAGAGTGCGGACAATATCAGGAAAGAAACGGCAAGCGTTGAGCAGACCCTGAGAATTATCTCTTTCTTTCCCCGTTTTATTTCGTTTGTGTATATTTCCATTAGAAAAGATGAAAATATCAAAACCGCTACAAACACAATACTTTTTGTTCCTTCTTGGCTCACCATCGTGAGTGTGTCCGCCTGGGTTACAAATCTCAGAGAAGATGCCGCAAAGAGGGAAAAAACCGCAACCATTATGTCGCCGAGCATGAGAATGGCGATAATTCTTCTACCCATTCCCTCTCCCCCTCATGGCGTGTCTTTTTTCACGTTTTTCATGTGATTCGCAATGCTCCGCCTTTTCAGTCACATCATCATATGACTGAAAAGATATTTAGAGGTATGTTCCGCCGGAAGGCCAATTGGTCATGCACGATTGACGCTCCCGATTCATACGTCTCCTGTGCGGCCGGCAATCTGAGACTGTCTAGTCCGGCTCGATATCGTCGGCACCGATGCGAACGCCGACACTCCGGCCGAGTATATCGATATTGACACGGAACATATAATGTTCTTCTTTATCTGCTACCGTACCAAGAGCCCCTTTAAGAGGGCCCCTTTTCACTCGCACCCTCGACCCTGCCTGAAGGCTGGGACATATATCAAAATCGTGTCCGCTTTCAAGTAACAGCTTGAGAGATTCTATCTCTTCCGATGGAACGGGAGTGGGAGATCCCGGCTGCAATGAAAGAAGGCTGACCGCTCCCCTTGTCCTTAGTGCCGTTACGAATGCCTCCTGATACGCCTGCAGGAAAACAAAGAGGTAGCCCGGAAAGATCGGATATTCGATGCACTTTTTCCTGTCTTTCCAGAGGCTCATCCGTTTTACGGAGGGCAGATAGACGTCTATGCCCTTTCGCCTTAATTCTTCCTGCGTGACGAATTCATGTCTCGATCTCACATAGAGAGCGTACCAGTTCAATGGGGCAGTCACGAGATCCTCCCCACCCCAAAAAAACAGCCGTCTTCACATAGACAATCGCTATACAACGGTATATCCCCTCTCTCTGCCCAATTCACCCGTCATCACCTGCTTGACCAGGTGCCTGAACTTCTCGTAGTCAAGTGGCTTTATCATGCAGTAGGAATTGTCGAAATCACTCAGGACGGAGATGAGTTTCCCATCCAGGTTGTCCGATAAAATTATGGTTGGAATCTTCTTCTTCTTCACCTCGTCAATGAGGGAGTTCCCGTAGGGATAGCTGAGCACAATCAATCCAAATTCATCCGTATCGAAATTCGACGGCAGAGCATTTACGGCTGGATAAGTCTCTGCACTATACCCGATGCTGTCGAGGAGCGCCGAGCATACACGAGAAAACCTGTGTTCGTCGATAATAACGATTTTTCTATTTTTTTTATTCTTTGTAGCCATTATTGGAAAGGATTTGCAAGTTCGGTGCCCGGATAGGTCGCCTTCTTGCCTTTTGCGTCGCAGAACGTTGCCGCCTCTCCAACCCTCATCCTTGGGCATCGTGCATTAAGTGCGGAGCGAACCGATTCAATGCATCGGCATCATTTTGAGCGTTTTCGGATCCCGCATGAGTGAATAATCAGGGTTAAAAATTGGGAATTGTATCCGAAGGCGACACTTATTGAAAGGACTGCCTGTTAAAGGCAGTATAAAAACTGTATCTGTTGGCTACAGTTTTCACAATATCGATTGGACCGTTGAAAAGATTAAATTTTTTTAATGAAACTGTTTCCGATGGAACCAGCGGGTGCGTCCTGAAACTCATTAAACCTTTTATAAAACGCTTTTCTCGATATCCCGAGCATCCTGGCGGCCTTTGACTTATTTCCTTTGCACTCATGAAGAACATCCATTACCGCCCGGGTCTCAAGTTCCTTGAGCGTTTTTGTACCGTCTGCCGCTCCCACTTTCTTCTTCAAAGGCAATAATTCCTCGGGGAGTTCCTTCCAGTTAAGCCGTTCCCCTTTTGAGAGAGCTGCGGCGCGCTCTATCACATTTTCCAGCTGTCTTATATTCCCCGTCCACTCGTAATTCATGAATATTTCCATTGTTTCATCTGGTACCGAGAGCATTCTGCCTTCCTTAAGGCAGAACTCCTTGACGAAGTGCTGCACGAGCAAGGGGATATCATCTCTTCTTTCCCTTAACGGAGGGATATCCAGCCGAACAACATTGATCCTGTAGAAAAGGTCCTGTCGAAAATTCTTCATCACGACCTCTTTCGCAAGGTCGCGATTCGCGGAGCAGAGAAGTCTGAAATCGACCGGGATCCTCTTGCTGCTGCCGAGTCTCTCGACCTCCCTTTCCTGAAGCACCCTCAACAGTTTCGCCTGAAGGGAAAAATCAAGCTCTCCAATCTCGTCCAGGAGGATTGTACCGCCCGAAGCCTCCTCAAATCGTCCCAGCCTCCGCGAAATCGCCCCGGTGAAGGCCCCTTTTTCATATCCGAAAAGTTCGGCCTCCATAAGCTCCCTCGGGATAGCGGCGCAATTGACTGCAATAAAGGGCTTTTCTCTTTTCGCGCTGCCGTAATGCAACGCCCGTGCAATAAGCTCCTTCCCCGTCCCTGTCTCCCCCAAGATAAGAACATTGCACGACCTGTCCTTGATGGCTTCTATCGCCTTGAAGATCTCCATCATCTGCCGCGACTTGGCGACAATGAGAGGCATGCCGTTTTCACCCGACATGTGATCCCTTAAATATGCAATTTCACCATTCATGCGCCTGGTTTTAACCGCCCCGGCAAGGACGTCCCTCAGCTTCACATAATCGGGTGGCTTGATGAAATAATAGAGAACTCCACGGGTCATTGCGGAGACGGCGGATTCTACGGTCCCGTAAGCAGTGATAAATATTACGGGTATGTCGGGATAGTTTTCTTCAATAAATTCAAAAAATTGGATTCCGTTCTTACCCGGCATTTCCAGGTCGGTAATTACCGCGTCGATGTACTCTTTACTCATTATCTGTATCGCACCGTCGACATCCCCGGACTCAAACACCCCGTATCCCTCGGCCTTAAGTATCGAGGAAAGCACTTTGAGCGCATTCGGCTCATCATCTACGATCAGGACTGCCCCTTTATCCCCGGCGCTCATTTTCGACCTCTGGCATTGTCCGACGGCAGGCATAGCCGAATCGTCGTTCCCTTGCCTTTTCTACTCTTGATGTCGAGAAACCCGCCGTAGTACTGGAGGATTTCACGCGCGATGAACAACCCAAACCCTCTTCCTTCCTTTTCCGATTCAGAGGTCACCGCAAGCGTATTTATCTTGCTTTCATCAATTCCCGGCCCCGTATCGGAGATCTCAATCACCAGGGAGGCGCCGCCGGAATCCCGCTCTTGATAAGCCCTTACCGTCAGGCGTCCGCCGGAGTGACGCATGGCCTCCAGCGCATTATTGACAACATTCAGGATGGCCTGCTCGATCTGGAAGGCATTAATCATGATCGGCCGGATTTTCCCATATTCAAAGTAAGTGGCTACATCATATGCCTTCGCCTGAAGAGAGGTAAATATCTCCAGGCGCCTGAGCAGTGCATTGATATCCGTCGACGTGCGTTCCACATCCGATAAGGACGTGCTCAGAAACTTCGAAATGAAACTGTCAAGGCGCGCTATCTCCTCCTCCATGATTGTCATAAACTCCATAAGAGGGGCCTCCTGCACATATCTTTCACTGAGAAAGACCACCGCGCCCTTTATGGCATTCAGCGGGTTTCGTACGCCGTGTGCAAGGGTCGAAGCGGTCTTTCCGATATTGATAAGCTGCTGAGACCTACGGAGGTTCTCCACAACCGAACAGGCCGCCCCCGCTGCGATTTTGACTTCGACACACTTTACTCCGTCCACAGTCATCCCCGGTTTTATCCTGATATCAACCGTGGTGTGGCCGAAAGGACAGTGAAAAGAATATCCTTTTAACGTAAGGGATTTCTTTTTCGTAAACGTTTCTGAAATGGCATCTGTATCATTTACGATAATTCTCGGAAACACATCAAAGTATTTCTTGCCCAGGACTGACGAAGAAGTTTTCCCGGTAAACCTCTCAATTTCGTTATCCCAAGATATAATATTTAGACTTTTATCGGTCGAAAAAATCACGAGCAATAACCCCCTCTTCCTCTATCCCTACTTCTTTACAACTACCTAATTTATATATCAATTATTAATTAAAGTCAAGCGTCTTGCCTCGTCAAAACATAAATGAACGTGAATCACTGCCTCATAAGAAATCTACACAAAAGGTACATCGAAACCCTCTTTTTGAAACAAATCAAGGAGGCGGAAGAGGCATAAATCGGAAGCGGGGCAAATAGGAACATTTCTTGCATCTAAATATTTGTTGTAAGTAAAGCAGGGCTTTCATAATCCGGAAATTATGAATACAAATGAAGGAGGCTATTATGTGTGGCATCGTCGGATATGTCGGAAAAAGAAATGTCTTACCGGTGCTCATAGATAGTTTACGAAGGCTTGAATACAGAGGATACGACTCGTCGGGCATTGCATACCAGAACGGTAAGGGGATAGAGATATTTAAAACCAAGGGCAAGATCGTCGATCTGCAGCAAATTCTTCCATGCCCCTCTCCCGCCGCCAATGCCGGTCTGGGGCATACGAGATGGGCGACCCACGGAGAGCCCTCAATGCGGAATGCCCATCCCCACTCTGCCGGCGGCGTGGCCGTTGTACACAACGGAATTATCGAGAATTACCGGCAACTCAGGGCGCGTCTCATTGCTGACGGCCATGAGTTTTTTTCCGACACCGATACGGAAGTAATTCCACAGTTGATTTATCATTATCAGCGCAACGGGCTGCCGATCAGGGAGGCCATCAGGGAGGCGACCTCACAGATAAGCGGCACTTTTGCCCTCGGTATTATGAGTGAAACCGAGCCGGGAACCCTTTTCGCGGCAAAGCGGGGAAGCCCGCTTGTGGTGGGTCTCGGCGATGGGGAGTTCTTTTTTGCCTCAGACATTCCGGCGGTGCTTCCCTATTCGAGAAAATTTATCTATCTTGAAGACAATAACCTCTGTACCCTTTCCATGGGCGGAATTGAACTCGCCTATCTGGAAACGGGGGAGCCTATTTCATTCGAGAATAAGCTGGTTCATATCGATTGGAACCCTTCCATGGCGGAAAAGGAGGGCTATGACCACTTTATGCTTAAAGAAATATACGAACAGCCGGAGACGGTCGCTCATACCTTCTCTGAATGGATCAAGGATCCTCAGAAACTCCTTGATGAATCCGGACTCACTTTTGAAACGACATTAGGGCTCAGACGGTTGCAGATCGTGGCGTGCGGCACATCTTACCACGCAGCCCTTATCGGGAAATACATGATAGAGAACATTGCCCGTGTTCCAGTCGATGTCGACATCGCCTCCGAGTTCAGGTATAGGAGACCGCTTATGGAAAAGGGGACCCTCGCCATCTCTATCACGCAATCAGGCGAAACGGCCGACACCCTGGCCGCACAGCGTGAAGCGAAAGAGAGAGGGGCGAGAACCATCACCATCTGCAACGTGGTAGGAAGCACTTCGTCACGCGAGGCGGATGCCGTCTTGTATACGCATGCGGGACCCGAGATCGGCGTTGCTTCAACAAAGGCATTTACCGCACAGTTGACGGCCCTTTACCTTTTTGCCCTGGGGCTTGGGATACGCCGCGGGAAGTTGTCCCATAGTGCGGCCTGTACCCTTAAATCCCAACTCCTCGGCATACCCGACCACATATCAGCGGTACTCCGGGAAGATTCGGCCTTGCAGGAGCTCGCTCAATCCCTCATTTATGCAAAAAATTTTCTCTACCTGGGGAGGGGGATGAACTACCCTGTTGCCCTTGAAGGCGCCCTGAAATTGAAGGAGATATCTTATATCCACGCAGAAGGCTATCCTGCCGGCGAAATGAAACACGGCCCTATTGCGCTTATAGAAGAGGGGGTGCCGGTTGTCACCATAGCGCCCAGAGACGAGCTGTTCGAGAAGATGTCATCCAACATAGAGGAGGTCCGGTCGCGCAGAGGAAGAGTGATCGTCATTACCGAGGAGCCTGATGGCTTCCTCAATAAGGGGATTGAGGTGATAAAAGTTCCCGCCGTTCATCCTACGCTTTCCCCTTTCATTACGGTGATACCCCTGCAACTGCTGGCTTACCATATCGCGGTACTGAGGGGATGTGATGTTGATCAACCCAGAAATCTTGCAAAGAGCGTGACGGTAGAATAGAGTAATTTAATGAACGACTTCGAAATGTGTGAAAAAAAATTTGTCATCCTTCAGCAAATGACAAGCTCATTCGCTACAACGGACAATATAATGATGACAGCCAATCTCATGCTCGAACTCGTCATGAATTACACGAACGCCGAGAAAGGCTCCCTGATGCTGCTAAATGACCAAGCTGAACTGACTATCTTTACCTCACGTGGGTTAGAAAGCCATATCATCAGGACCTACAGGGCAAAGATAGGTGAAGGCATTGCCGGTACCGTTGCAGAACAGCGTATCCCGGTTCTTGTCGAGGACATCGAAAAAGACAAGAGGTTCCAGAGAAAACGAAGGGACCGTTATAAGACCCGATCGTTTGTCTCATGCCCTATTGTCAGCAAAAACAGGCTCCTTGGGGTGCTCAATATCAACGACAAGAATGACAACACCGCTTTCACCGAAGATGAATTCACCCTTATAAAAATCATGTCCGACCAGGCGGCTATCGCTCTTGATAATGCCTTTCTCCTGAATCAGGTTAAGACAGGTGCCGCCGAGCTGGAAGATATGAACAGGAAACTCATTGAATCAGACATACTCAAGACGGAGTTTCTCGTACGCATGTCCCATGAACTGCGGACCCCCCTAAACGCGATAAACGGCTCAATATACTACCTGCAGAAGTCCGATCACATAGCGAACTCGCAACAGAAAGACTTCTACGACATAATCGCCAAAGAAACCGACAAACTCGTACACATCGTGGAAAATCTGCTCAATTTTCTGAGGCTCGAGGATGAGTCCCGTCTGATGAAAAAATCAATTATGAGCCTCTCGGACATCTTGAACGATGCATCTAATTCGCGCTCCCTGAAAATGTTTCTGGCCAAAAAAAACTTGCGCCTCGATGTGCATTTGCCCAAGAGTGTTCCCGACATTGTCGGTGACAAGACGAGAGTTTCACAGTTATTCATCAACATGATAGAAGGACTTAGTTATTATCTTCAGAGAGACGATTCGATAGATATTACTGTGGTTGAGGATGATCTCGTAACCGTGCTCGTGGGGTGTTCCAGGCTCATGCCCGACTCCCTAATGAGCAGTTATTTTCATCCAGCCACTATCTTCAGCGCGGAACAATCAGAAGAGCGCTTGAAACTCTATCTGGCCGGCAAGGTCATCGAAAGCCACAACTGGAAAATGACTGCAGAAAATACCGACGAAGGATTTCGCCTTCGAATCAGCATACCTAAGAGCACCAGGCAGAAGATAGACGCCGTGGTAAACACGACTATGGACATGTTTATCGATCTCATCTCCGATTTGCTCGGGGTCAATATCTGTTCCATTATGCTCAGTGACAATTTTACGGGCGAACTGACAATAAAAAGCGCGCGGGGCCTCAATGATGACATAGTCAGCCGGACACGGCTAAAGATTGGTGACAGTATAGCAGGCTGGGTTGCCCTGGAGGGCAGGCCGCTGTTCATCGAAGATATCGAAAACGATCGGCGGTTCATGAGAAAAAACATCACTCAGTACAACACAAAATCGCTCATCTCAGTTCCGATAATGATCCACAATAAAGTCTTAGGCGTCATCAACTTAAACAACAAGAAAAACAAATCGTCGTTTACTACCCAGGATTTTTTCTCGGCCAGCGTGCTAAGTGATCGCGTTTCCCATTTCCTTGAAAAACTCTACCAGGGTGATTTCAGCGAGGACGCGCTGAGAAAGTTCCTGACATCGTTTGATAATCTTCTCTCCGCCGCCAAAAAGTATCACAAAAAGGGCAGCCTTTCCACCGAGCTGATATTGAAGGTCATGGAAGAGCTTCACTCAACAGAAGAAGAAATAAAGTTGGCGGTATATATTTCGATGATCTACGACTTGGGCCTGTCATCTCTTGATGAGGAAGCCCTACAGAGAAAGAAACTTACGACTGCCGAAAAGAGGAGCGTCAGGGAGCATCCGAACGCGAGCGTCAGTCTTTTGAACGAAGTTGAATTTTCGGATGCGGTTAAGCACATAATATTGCATCACCATGAAAAATACGATGGGTCAGGGTATCCCGAGGGCTTAAAGGGAGAGGAGATACCTTTTCTCTCACGGGTACTGCACGTTGTCGATGCATTCTGTGCCATGACGATGGAAAGAGCGTACCGAAAGGCCATGTCCCAAAAAGAGGCGTTGGAAGAGATAAAACAGCATGCCGGATCGATGTATGACCCGGTAGTCGTGGATGCACTGGAAGCTGTTCTGGCTTCGGTCTAGACTCGAAGTTGCAAAAAAAACTTCTACATTTGTAGTGACAATGTCGTAATATTCCCACATCTTCACGACATCAAAAAAATGAAGGACCTACAAAACCTTGTAAGTCCCTGATTTTATTGGTCGGGGCGACCTGATTTGAACAGGCGACCACTCGCACCCCAAGCGAGTGCGCTACCAAGCTGCGCTACGCCCCGATTATTTCAACTGCTCCAAAATCTCTTTGAGTCTTTTCTTGACGAATTCAATGACTTCGGCGGGGTTTCGAGAACTCTTCATCTTCTTATCGGACGCCGTCTCCTGTTCGGCCTCTCTGAGCATACCTTCACCGAACCTCTTTCTGACGCCCTCTATCGTATACCTCTCCTGATACAGCATCTTCTTGACATGCATAATCAATTCGAGGTCCTTCTTCACATATACCCGCTGACCGGCCTTGTTCTTTCTCGGCCGGAGGAAGTGGAACTCCGTCTCCCAGTATCTTAACACATACGGCTCCACTCCTGTTATTTTTCCCACCTCGCCGATTTTGTAAAAAAGCTTGTTGGGCAGCGGCAACGAAGTCTTAATATTTTCTGCTGCAGGCTTATGCATTCAGTTTTTCTATCTCTTCTTTCAACTGGTTACTGACCCTGAAGGTTATGACCCTCCTCGGTGTTATTTCAAGATCCTGTCCTGTCTTTGGGTTCCTCCCCCTGCGGGCCATTTTTTTTCTCACGTTAAAAGTGCCGAAGCCGGAGATCTTTATTGATTCTCCTTCCGCAAAGGTTAGCTTCATAGTGTCAAAAAGGATCTCAACAATATCCTGGGCCTCCTTCTTCGACAGACCCACCTTCTCAAAAATTGCATCAACAAGATCGGCTTTTGTCATCACACCTCTCCCCTAACAAATTTTCTTAATTATATTAAGGAGATAGCTTCTTGTCAAGAAAATTTTAGTTTAATTTCGACCACTTAATCATTAAAACGGCTATTTTCGCGGTCTTGGGCTATGGTATTATATGATTTTATCTGTGCGGGAGGATGCGGCATGGCATATAAAGATCTGAGAGAATATATCAAAGTTCTGGAAAACAAAGACCTTCTTTTGCGGATTAAAGCGGAGGTGGATCCTCTTTTGGAAATCACTGAAATTACCGACCGCGCCTGCAAATCCCCTGGTGGCGGGAAGGCGCTTTTTTTCGAGAAGGTAAAAGGCTCATCTTTTCCTGTAGTCACAAATCTTTTCGGCTCTTTCGAGCGTATGTGCCTGTCACTTGAAGTCAACAGGCTCGATGATATAGCCGACAGGATTGAGGGACTCCTCAAGCAGGCACCTCCCAGGAGTCTCATCGAAAAACTCTCCATGCTGCCGAAACTTGTTGAATTCTCGAAGTACTTCCCGAAACAGGTAAAGACTGCGCCTTGCCAGGAGGTAGTAGAGAAGGAAAATCCCGACCTCAGCAGATTCCCGGTGTTGAAATGCTGGCCCCAAGACGGCCAACCCAAAGACGAGGGCCGCTTCATAACTCTGCCGATGGTTTTTACGAAAGATCCGGAGACAGGTCGTCCTAACTGCGGGATGTATCGGATCCACATCTATGACAAAAGAACAACCGGTATGCACTGGCATATCCATAAAGACGGTGCACGACACTACGACAAATACTGGAGACTCGGGAAACGCATGCCTGCAGCCATTGCAGTGGGAAGCGATCCGGCCGTAATCTATGCATCGAGCGCCCCACTTCCTGAGGCGGTCGACGAAATGATCTTCGCAGGGTTTCTCAGAAGGTATCCGGTCGAGATGGTAAAGTGCATAACTTCGGATATCGAGGTCCCTGCAAACAGCGAACTGGTAATCGAAGGATATCTGGACCCCGGCGAAACCAGGACTGAAGGCCCCTTTGGAGACCATACCGGCTTCTATTCTCCCGCCGAGCTATATCCGGTTTTCCACGTGACTTGCATAACTCACCGCAAGGACATGATCTACCCTGCGACCATCGTCGGGAAACCCCCGATGGAGGACTGCTACATGGGGAAGGCCACGGAACGGATATTTCTCCCGCTTATCCGCCTGGACTTCCCGGAGATAAAGGACATAAACTTGCCGATGGAAGGCGTGTTCCACAACTTTGCTATCATTTCAATAAAGAAAAGCTACCCCGGCCATGCAAAAAAGATTATCAGCGGGCTTTGGGGAAAGGGACAGATGATGTTCGCTAAACTCCTCATAATCGTCGACGACGATGTGGACGTCCAGGACCTC
The DNA here is from genome assembly GCA_963811165.1 of uncultured Nitrospiraceae bacterium. Taxonomy (GTDB): domain Bacteria; phylum Nitrospirota; class Thermodesulfovibrionia; order Thermodesulfovibrionales; family UBA6898; genus Sulfobium. Next base: position 772,713 of record CAWEQH010000004.1, on the reverse strand, counting down.
TCTTACACCGCATGGAGGGTGCTCAACAACGTCGACTGGAAGCGCGACACAGTGTTTGCTGACGGTCCTCTCGACGCCCTCGACCATGCCGCGAACTGGCCCCGTTACGGTTCGAAGATGGGGATCGATGCGACAAGGAAGACCCGTGAGGAAGGAATGATGAGGGACTGGCCGGACGAGCTATTCATGTCCGAGGAGATCAAGAAGCTTGTCGATTCGAGATGGAAGGAGTACGGGCTTTAGCCCAATTATTCTCGTCCCGATAAATCGGTACTCCGAGGCAATTGCTCGCATCGCCTGTAGCAGGCGTACGAGAAATTGAAGCCGCTTACAGACAGTCCCCTCCTGAATACTTACGAGAGATATACTATTTACAACGGATTAAAAAATTATGGATAATAAGGAATAATGCAAATGGTCATCAAATGGGTCATCAATACTATCGCGATTATACTCGCGATTAAATTCGTTCCCGGCATTGTTTATAGCGGAGGATGGGGGGGAATACTTGCGGTAGGATTGCTGTTCGGACTTGTCAATACATTCATAAGACCGTTTGTGAAACTCCTTGCGCTTCCGCTGCTCATACTTTCACTGGGACTTTTCAGCTTCGTCATAAATGCCCTGATGCTGTTGCTGACTTCTTTGCTTTCTGCGGAATTCAGCCTGGGATTTCACGTCACGGGTTTCAAAGCCGCCTTTTTCGGCGCGCTGGTGATAAGCTTTGTAAGCATGGTACTCTCCTGCCTCTCCCCGTCTGAAGATATCACACGAAACTGAAATAATCCGACCTGCTTAATTCAGGCAAGAAGCAATACGGCCCGTGCCTCCAAAAGATCATTGGACGCCCGCCATCAAGGCGGGCATTTCGCGCAGACCGACGTAAAGAGCGCGGTGCTCAGATATCTGTCTCCTCTGTCGGGCAATATGACGACTATCCTTCCTTTTTTCATTTTTTCGGCAATTTTGAGCGCACCGGCAACCGCCGCCCCGCTGCTCATCCCGACAAAAAGGCCCTCCCGAAGGGCAAGCAGCCTCGTCGTATCGAATGCCTCGTCATCGTTGACGTTTATCTTCTCGTCGAGAGCCGCTTCGTTGTAAATCTTCGGCACTATCGATTCCTTCATATTCTTCAGCCCCTGCACCCTGTGACCCAGAAGAGGTTCTACGCCGACGACCTTGATAGTATTCCTAAACTCCTTAAGTCTCTTCCCTGCCCCCATGAGCGTACCGGTAGTACCCATCCCGGCTACAAACACATCGATGTCTCCGCCGGTCTGCTCGATAATCTCTTTACCCGTAGTCTCATAGTGGGCCTTTATATTCGATTGATTGTCAAACTGGTTAGGCATGAAATATTCACCGGGTGACTCCGCCATAATTTTGTGGGCCAGCCTTATCGCACCGTCAGTCCCTTCTTTTCCCGGGCTGAGCACAAGTTCGGCGCCAAATGCCTCGAGTATCTTCCTGCGTTCATGACTTACGCATTCCGGCATGACGAGTTTGACCCTATACCCCTTTGCCGCACCTACCATGGCAAGCCCTATACCGGTGTTGCCCGAAGTCGCCTCAAGGACCGTATCTCCCTTCCCGATAAGACCCGCTGTCTCTGCGTCTTTAATCATATAAAGCGCGATCCGGTCTTTGACCGATCCGCCGGGGTTGTTCCCTTCCAGTTTGACCAACACGGCCACGTGTGGATTGCTGTTGACCGCCTCGAGTCTGACCAAGGGCGTATTGCCTATGCACTCAAGAACTCCCATCTGCACCCCCTCTCCTACTTCATGGAATATAACAGATTTCCCCGTCAACTTAAAAGCATAAATGCATCATACCGGTTGACCTTCGCAAAACTTGATGATACCCTTTAATTAACTCACCATAAGGAGGTATCCCCATGTTTCATAAAGAAGATGATAACGGTGCAGCAGTACTCATGTCTTTTCTGATAGGCGGAATAGTAGGCGCGGGCCTGGCGCTTTTATTCGCCCCATACTCCGGCAGAAAAATGAGGGGCAGGATTGCCGATATGGCTGAAGACGTAAGGGACTATGCCGGCGACTACGCCAAGAAGCTTAAAGACAAGGTTTCCTGACTTATACCGCCTCCGACGGACAGATTAGGCACTATCGCACGTTTTTCTTGACGAGCCATAGAGGGACGTGCTAGAATACAAACGAATTTTGGAAGTTTTTGCGATTGCAGGGCCACAAAGACTTTTAACTTTGTGGCCTTTTTTCTTGCTGTCTTCCGGGATTTAGTTTACAGATAAGGAGGTAGAGAAAATGGCACAAGGAACTGTGAAGTGGTTTAACGACAGCAAAGGGTTCGGCTTCATTACTGCAGAAGACAATACCGATGTGTTTGTCCACCATACGTCCATCCAGGGCAACGGCTTTAAAAGCCTTGCTGAAGGTGACAAGGTCAGTTTTGATATTGAAAAAGGCCCGAAAGGCCCGAAAGCGATCAATGTCGTCAAACTATAATTAAATATTAAGGAATGCCCCTTCTCAAAGAAGGGGCATTCCTTCTTTGAGAAGGTCATGAATAACAAAAAAAATGTGACACGGACGGAAAGGTTGCAGCAGAGACTTGATGCGGGCTGCATGGCAGACCTCTTTCCCGAGGTTGCATGCATCGACATCCGTATGACATATAATCAGCAAGGGATAAAATCCCTGCTTCGCACTTTCAGATTCACTCCGGGCAGTTATGCGTATTTTAGAGTGGACTGCTTGAGCAAGGAGTGCGTTGACGGCGGTTTCGATCTTACCCAGGTAATAACCGGTATGGTCAGAAAACACAGGGAGGCGGCAAGGGGGGAACTCAGCTGCGCAGGAGGGGGGCCCGTAGCGGACCACTCTGCCATTGTATACGAAGTCGCCATACACTACACATAGGAGAGTTGTCCTTCACTTGTCGGGGTTAAGCTGCATTTTGACATACGCATTTTTCCTGAGTTTTTTCAGTGTCTCTTTAAGCCTTTCGTTTAGTTCTTTTTCTGTAAGGTATTTCTCGATTTCTTCACGAACGTCATCATAATCCTTGCCCTTAAATTTGTCTTTATTGGCCCCATAAAATTCCTCGATATCTTTTTCGCTCACTCTTATGAATGCCCTCACCTTCAGATCAATATATTCGTTTAACATCTCCTCATTCGACGGCGCTTCAATCATATACTTCTTAGCCTCCCGCAGGAGCAGCAACCGGTTTATCATTGTATCTAGGACCTCTTCCCCGGTGATATCGGGAGTGAGTTTTTTTGCGCTGTTGAATTGCTCCTGAAACTCGCTCAGCGTTATCGCCTGGTCATCGACGCAGGCAACGACCCTGTCAAAAATCTCCGCCTCGGCAACCGTCAATAGTGAAACGTGAATCACGGATAGTAAAAAAACAAAAAAAGTTAAGCGTATGATCGAGGGCCCTGAGGAAAGAATATTTATGCGGAGGGATCGAGGGCCCCGAACACCTTCGGGACAATAAGAAAGTTCACACTCAGTTCTCATCTTTTTCGCCGTTTTACCTTTCGCTGTTCACGTTTCACGTTCTAAAACGCATGTCCCACACTGAAATGGATTTCTCCTCTGCTTTCTCCTGTTTCCCTGCTGAGCTTGACTCCGTAGTCCACACGCAGGGGTCCCACAGGGGTGTTGTATCGCAAGCCCAGGCCGGTGGTGAATTTCAGTTGCAGGGGGGTTATATCATTTGCGCTGAGCCAGACATTCCCCATATCTACAAACGGAACAATACCAAACCCTCTGCCTATGTCCGTCCTGAATTCAATATTGCCCATGAGGTAGGCATTGCCTCCTGTGGGGGTCGTGCCGTCCGGGCCTTTCGGACCAAGGCCGTCCTGCGCATATCCTCTCACAGTCGACCTGCCGCCGAGGAAAAACCTCTCGACCAGCGGAAGATCTTCGGTACTGCCGAGGCCGTATGCTACGCCGCCCCTGGCCGATAGGGCGAGCGTGATCCTCTTGCTCAGTTTGTGAAAAGTGCTTCCGTAGACCTCCCCTTTAATAAAATTGACCTCAGACAGAAAGACGAAGGTAGCCAGTTTCATCGAGATCCCGGCCAGGATGCCTTTCTTTGGATCAAAAGGGTTGTCCCTTGTATCGTATATCAGCGCGGGCTTAATGCCGCTGATTGCGAGGGTCCCGGTGTCCTCCTTTGTCAATATGACATCGGGTTTCACATCGGTCGTCCTTACGAGAGAAAATTCATAATACAATTCAGCCTTCATGATATCGCTCAGTTTTTTCTCCACACCGGACGTCACCGAATACCGGCGGAGTTTATAGAGTATATCTTTTGTGGATGGGTCAAGTTCCTTTCTGTTTTCGTAAAGGAAAATGGTCCTGAAGGGCAGATTCTTCCCGAAAAACCATGGCTCGTTATATTGCAGTATTACCCTGTTTTGAAGAGAACTGACTTCGAGCCGGAGCAGACCCTCTCTGTTCATGCCCCATAGATTAAGGTAGCTTATCCCGACGAAACCCCTGAATTTCTCGTAATCGGCGTATCCCACGCCGAAATCCACCGATCCGGCATTACCCTCGGTGACCCTCAGGAGCACATCTTTCTTGCTATCCTCGCCGTCTGTCGTTTCCACTTCAACGTCGGTGAACAGCCCCAGCTTATATAACCTCTGCCGCTCCTCGCTCAATAGACGGAAACTGTAGGGCTGGCCCTCCTTGTAAAGCAGCTCCCGCTTGAATACCCGATACCTCGTCTTCGTATTGCCGATAATGACTGTCTTGCCGAAAAACTTCTCACCGCCCACTACCACATTAAAGACAACAGATGCCTTATAATTATCAACGCTTCTCGTGACCGTAACATCAACGTTCGTGTATCCGGAGTTTGTATAGAAATCCAGGATCCGGAACCTCGCATTCGAGATATCGACCTCATTGTAAGCGTCGCCCGGCTTAAGACCTGCCAATACTGCAAGTTTCGTTTTCGTCTCAGGGTTTGTTCCTGTTATATCGACCGCCCCGATCACGGTCTTTTTCCCTTCATCGATATCGACAACGAGCTGCGCCGCGTGCTGCTCCTTGTCGATCTTGATCTCAATTTCCCTCACTGAAGCTTCCAGATATCCAAGGGCCCCGTAAAACTCCTTCAGCGAATCCTTGTCCTTTTCCACCTGATCGGGGTTGTAAACCTCGCCTTCGGTCAAGGTCATGACTTCCTTGAGTCTCTCGTGGGGCAGACTGACGCCTACAAATTTAACTGACTTTATCTTCACCCTCTCGCCCTCGAAAACGAAGAAGGTAATAGTAATGCGCTGAGAGTCGGAGTTGACGACCGGGGCAATCTGGGCAAATGCGTACCCTTTACTATGGTACAGCGCCAGCATCCTGTCGACAGCCTCTCCGATTACTTCGTCCCGGAAGTCCTCTATCTCAAAAAAAGGAGCCTCCTTGAGAAGGTTTTTTGTGGAAACAGCACTATTGCCGTCTACGAAGACCGACAGCTTCTTACCCGGGTCGACCGCAATATCGAGGTCACCATCCTTGTATGAATAAGGCCCTACCTTTGGTTTGTAATATCCCTTTTTCTTAAGATACTCCCTGACATTCCTGAGATTGGCGTCGAGTTTTATCCTGCTGAAGACATCTCCGGGCGACAATTTCAATTCACTCAAAACTATCCGTCCCCCGCCTTCCGTCTCAGACCCGTATGAAGGGGGCCAAACGATATTGATGTGCTTTATGATAAGGGACGGGCCGCCCTCGATCTTAAGCGCAATATTTACCCGGTAAGGTTTGCCGGTCCTCTCTACCTTTACGTCGATGGCCGCTTCAGGGTATCCGTAGCTTGCAAAACTTTCCCTCAGGCGGGCCACGGCTGTGTCGAGCAGGTCATACCGCATCGCACTGTCCGCCTTCAGCATGAAGAGTTCCTTTATCGTCTTATCTCTTATGCCGGTATCATTCTTCACATCTATCTTTTCTATAAAGTCCCTCTCCTTCACTTCCACTTCGACTACGGGGTTTTCTCCGTCAGGCACCCTCACGATGATGTCGTCGAAGAACCCTTTCAAAAAAGCGCGCTTTATGCCGTTCCTCACCAACTCCTTATCGACATCCCCCCCGGGGATAATGCCGAGAATATCCATAAATTCCTCCCGGCCGATCGAAGAAAGCCCCCTGATATCGACCTTCCCGGCGGTCACCGCACCCGTCTGCCCGGGCAACATCACTATCAGCGCCGAAAGGAACGAAAGAAAGTAAAAGACAGTACTTGCAAACTTCATGTTTCAGATCTTCCCGTATTTCTTGTCATTTAAACTCGAACCTGAAATGGATGTCCCCTCCCACAATTCCCCTTTCATCCCTGAGCCCTACGAGTGAAACCTTCTTGGTAAGGAAATACTCGAGCTTTATGATCTGCTCTTCGGATGAATGGACCGCGTTCGTATAGGTAACAAATACTTTGTCCCCAAGCAACCTCTTCGAAAACGTCACTCCAGGCTCCACAGTCCCCGTCTTTTTGGAGACATGAGGGTCGATCTGCATCCTGTCAAGGCCGGTGATCGTCCTGAGTCTCTCCTCCACCACATCCTGAAGCTTGCCGGTTACGAAAGACGTTGCCTCCCCGGCGCCGATACCCCCCTCAAGCCCCTTCAGATCGCCCCCTGTCTGGCCCACAGTGAGCAGCGAAAGTATGTCCATCTCCTTTAAGACAGGGTCGGAAGAGAGCGACATGTTGAAGTGATCAATTTGCCCTTCGAGGTTCATCTTGATCCTATATCCCTTGACACTGGTCTCGGATGCGATCTCGATGACGGGGTTTATCCTGTTGGGATCGAAAAAACCGACGCTCGCATGGAGAATCCTGAATTCATTGTTTCTAAAATATACAGTGCCGTCGGTCGTCTCAATCCTTCCGAAAAGAAGAGGCCGGTAAACCCAGCCCCTCAGGACCATATCGGCACTCACGGAGGCACGCGCCACATTGTTATCAATGAAAATATTGTCCTTGCCGGTAATCCTGATATTGAGCCCTGCCTTTTCGAGCCCGGATATTTCCGATTTGTACTTTGCCGTCGTCTTCGTCCTAAGAAGCCAGCTCTTCCACTCGACCCTTTCCCTGTACCTTGCGCGGTTTATTTGCAAGTCACCGGAGACCATCTGTGAGTCAGGGGTCCCTTTATAGAGGAGGTTCCCGCCGAAATTTATGTTGAATTCATTGGATGGCGAGACAGTGATATTGCGAAGACCCGCCTCGACATAGAACCTCTTGAGAGAGAACTTTTTCAGATAAAGGATACCCGAGATGTCTATGTCTCCGCCCCCCAGCTTTCCGGAGAGTTTCTGCAATACAATCCTGTCATTATCCATATAAAGATATCCGCTCAGGGCACTGATCCTGTATGAATAGTCTTTCAGGCCGAAGGACCCGTTTTCGAGAGTTACTCCCCCGTTGATCTCCGGGCTGTCCCAGTCCCCCGTAACGCTAAGGACAAATTCAGCATCCCCTTTGAGAAGACCTATCTTGCTCGAAAGACCCTTCAGAGGGGAAAGGGACGAACTCCCCTCCAGGCTGAGATTGTAATTTTTGCCAAGTTCGACGTTTCCATCGAGTCCCAGGGACATGTTCCCGCTTCTCATGGTTATTTTTTCAAGCGAAATCCGTCTGTCATTCAAATCAAGCCTGATCTGTTTCTCGCTCGTAAAGCTATAGCCGTACATCGAAAGGGCCAGTTGGTCCAACGTGAGAGACCCGGCGATATGTTTCTTGTCCCCGTGGAGGATCGCCTGCCCGTTCATACTCACTATCAGGTCCTCGGGGACGTCCTTAAGAAATGCACTTATAATGAAATCGTATCTTCCCTTCTGCATCTCGATCCTGGCATCCCAAGGCATCTCCTTTTCAAACCTGCCCCTGCCGGTAAGCAAAACCTTATCGTTAATAATGCGGGCACTCACGGAAATGTCTTTGCCCTTTATCGAAGCGGAAATTGTGCCACTTCCGACCGGTTTGCCCTTTAGTTTGCCCTCGATCATCCTGGCGTCCAGGCTGATTGAAGGATCCTCAAATGTTCCGTGCCCCTCGCTCTTTAGACTGAATACCGCGTCGCCTTTGATCTCCCGTCGGACGATGTCGCTTAGAAGTACCTTGTCCGAAGAGGCACTGTAAGAGAAATGGCCTTTCGCGTCTATCGATGCATTCCCTGTCAGCGTCGACTTGCCGCGGGTGACCCTCATATTCATAAAGGAGAGTTTCGCGTCCCTGTAAGCCCATTTGAAATCGGCCTTATCAAAGGGCAAGTTGTAAACCGTTGCACGATCTGCTGATGCAGTCCCGCCGATATCGGGGTTATCGGCGCTGCCGCCGATCGTCAAGTCGGCATGCAGTCGCCCCGAGCCTTTGAAATCCGGATAGAATATCTTTGCGAACCCTTCGAGATCAGTGTTCCTCAACGAAGCCGTCAGCCTGTATTCGGGCCTTGAAAGATCGAAAAGTGCCTTCGCCCCCTTAAAAGCGATCCCCCCGCTTAAAACAGCAGACTGTCCTTTGCCCCTTACCGTCATCTCCCTGATATTGAGGGCCTCTTTCCTGTAAGTAAGTTCCGCGTTTATGGCTTCTGCAGAATACTTTTCAAAGACCGGATTTCCGATAGCGATCTGTCCACTTATGACCGGATCATCGAAAGTGCCGACTACGCTTCCCCTGAATCCGCCTGTACCCCTTAACTTGGAATAATAAGGCGCGGTCAGATCGGTAATATCAAAAGACTTCATGCGGCAGTCGATATCGAGGAATTTTTTCCCGATATCGACCGTTCCGCCGGCTTGGATTTCGGAAAGACCGGTAGCGACTTTCAGGTCGGAGAGCGCCAGTATCGAACTCGCCATTCGATAAGTGCCGGAAACGTCCCTGACTCTGCCAAAGACATCTTTTCCCTTTTCAACACTCTTATATTCAAACCTCCCCTCGGGGTTAAATGCCGAACCTGAAGTCAAAAGGGTACCGTTCACCTTTCCCGCAGGGACACCCGGGTCCCAACCGATAAGCTTGAACAAAGGGCGGCTGTCAACTGAGGTAAAGGCAACATCGACTGCAAAAGCGTTGACAACGGGAAGGGTTATCGACGCCGACACCTTGGCGCTGCCATTGTAGAGGCTGCCGGAGCCATCGGTAAAACTCATCAGACCGTCGGCATAGGAAACCTCGCATTTCAAACGCTTTACATCCACATCAAAAAGATTGCCACCTGTCAGCACGGCAGTACCTCTGCCCACGATATGACTAAGCGGGCCGGTGAGAGTCGCCTTCAGGTCTATCAGCCCTTCGATCCGCTCCTTGACCTTGAGCAGTTCCATAAGGGTCTGTATATAAAATTTCCCGTCGACCTTCAGGTCGAGGGTAACCCCCTTATTTATATAGTTGACAAGTCCCCCTATCCGCACCTCTCCTTCGCCGGACCTTTTGAGCCCGAAGATCTTCTTCACCGTCTCCAAAAACAGGTCGATCTTGGCCTTAAAACTCGCCTTTGCCCCTGCATATTCTCCGGTCCCGGCAATCGTTGAACCGAAGGAACCTATTACAAGCCTCTTTATCCGGACATTGCCGTCCTTCACGGAAAAGGCAACATCGGCATTTCCGGAGACATCTGGCCAGCCTTCTTTTTTCACGTCAAACTTTCGGAGCGAGACATTTACACGCTGCCACTCGCCGATAATCACCTCACCGTCGAGGCCGTCGATCTTAGAAACAGCTCGGTACACTTCATCCGTATAGTGTAGGCCGCACTTTTGCACTTCCACTGCCTTAATCTTTACCTTAAAGGCGGTATCCCTCACCTTTTCCAGATAGGCCTTCACATTGTCCGCTATCTCTGCCGCCTGCTTTCGGTCCGTCGTAATTTCCGGCTCTTTCAGCACCAGCCTCCGGATCTTTATTGCCTTGCCCAAGATACCCGTGAGTTCAATATATGCCTTAGCCCTCTGGACCAAAAAGATGCGCTCCCCCTTATCGTCGAACATTTTGAGTCCCTTCGCTTCCACAAAGAGGGGAAAGAGGTTGATATAGATTTTTTGTGCGATCACCTTGCGGCCGACGATCTGTTCAAGCTCCGGCAGAATAAGCTTTTTCAGGGCGTTTGAGATGTGAGGGCCGCGGAGTATAAACGCCGAGATCCCGATGACCACCGCAAGGGGGATCAGGTACGCAAGACTTTTTATTCTTTTCCTTTTAGGATCATCCATAATTCAGAGAGAATTTCCAATGCTTTACTATAATCCATTTTATCCTTTTCTGACTGCACATAAAATATGTCCTGGGCCAACCCGCCGTCCGTATTTATCCGCGCCGAAATGATATTTACGCCATGAAGATACATGGTACTCGCTATGTCGTACAACAGTCCCAGCCTGTCGGGAGAGAAAATTTCGATAAGGGTAAATTCATCGGACACCTCGTTGTCGAGCTCTATGAAAATGTCGAAGGGGCTCTCCGTCCGGACCGGACGGCTTGCCACTGCAAGGGGACTGCCCTTCGTGATAATGCCTTTTAAGCCCTCATGCAGATCCTCTTCAAACCCCTCCCACCAAAGATCTTTCCAGTTTGAAACCGTAATTTTGTCGATGACGCCCCCCCTTTTGCCCGTAAATATCTTTCCGCTCACAATATTGAGGCCCCTTGAAGTAAGAAACCCCACTATCCTCGAAAAAAGGCCCGGACGGTCATTGGCGCTGATTGAAAGATCCACAACCTCATGAGGCCCAGGATCTGTACGCATTGCGAAGCCGCTTGCCCTCGCTTTTTGCACGAGTCCGTAATCCTCGATGATCCGGTTTCTCGTCGTGGAAAACAGATATCTGTCCGGCATCTCACCGACAAAATCCATGAGGCCCTGCAGTAGATTTTTGGGACAAATCTCGCGGAGCCCGCTCAGATATTCGTCTCGCCCTTCCTTAATACCTAAGAGATAGTCCATAGTGTGATCGTATAATTCCTTTAAAAGATAGGACTTCCAGGAATTCCAGAAACCGGGGTTGACCGCGGACATATCCGCATAGGTAATAAGATATATAGCCTTAAGGTTCTCCGCGTCTTCGACCGCATCGGCAAACATCGCGACCACTTCGCCGTCTGACGTCTCCATCTTCAGGGCTATCTTGGACATCAGGATATGATTTTTCACCAGGAATTCTATTCTCGTCCTTACTTTTACATCGAGATTAAATCTCTCCATAATGTTCTTCAGCCTCTTATATCCCTCCTCCTCATGCCGTCTTCCCGCCGCCTTGCCGATATCATGAAACAGAAGCGCCATAAAGAGGGTGTCGATTCGATCCATACCCTTGATGATATGGTGGAACTCCTCGAGGTTTTGATACCGCGTTGTCCTCAGCCTCTCCAGGTTTCGTAGGGCGAGCAGGGTATGTTCATCGACTGTATACATGTGATATGGTTCATGTACTACGAGCTGCCTCAGGACGCCGACCTCGGGGACAAACCTCCCCAGTACTCCGGTCTCATGCATCTCCCTCAAGGTGTCGTACACGCGCTCCCCTCTGATAATTTCGAGAAAATAATGCACCGATGAAGGCGAAGATCTCGTCCTTTTGTTTATATGCAGAAGAGCCGACTTTATCTTTTCCCTGGTCGTGTCGCTGAACTTCTTGCCTGTCTTCGAAAAAAGAAAAAAGGCCTCCATGATCTTTTCGGGATTCCGGGCAAACAGACCCTCTTTCGTCAAGATAAGTTTCCCGCCCGACAGTGAAAAATCATCATTTATCTTCCTGATTCTCCAGTCCCTGAGGGGCGGCACATAATGCCTGCTGCATGCAACCATAACCTTGTGCATGGTCTCTCGTATGATCCTGCTTTTCAGGTAGTAATAGCGCATAAACCGTTCCGTGGCGGTAAATTTCACAGAATCCTTGAACCCGAGCCTGGCCGCAACACTTTTCTGATATTCAAAGGAAAGGATATCATTCTTCCTGCGACTTTCCAGATGGAGACCGAACCGGCAGCGCAGAAGGAAATCGTAAGCGCCGCTGAAACGCTTGTAGTCATGCGGACCCAGAAGTCTTGAAAAATCGGAGAATTTGTCGATCTTCATAGCCACCTTCGAAAGCCAGTAAGCGGTGTGGATATCCCTAAGCCCACCTTCCCCATCTTTTATATGAGGTTCAAGGAGAAATACCGAATCACCCGAACTAATATGCCTTTTTTCCATCTCGAGCAATTTTTCTCTGACAAAGTCTTTCTGTTTTCTATAGGCGATCTCCGGATAGACTTTAGTTTTGAAGATGTCAAAGAGTCTTTTGTCTCCCGCAATGTAGCGTGCTTCAAGAAGAGACGTCCGCGTTTTCATGTCTTTAGATGCCTCTTCGACGCATTCCCCAGGGGTCCGGAAGGAGTGACTGATATCGAATCCGGTATCCCAAAGCTTATATAGTATGCGTTCCACGCCTTCGGTATCTGCCCTGTCAGGGGCAAAGAACATGATGTCGACATCAGAATAAGGACAGAGTTCACTGCGACCATACCCCCCGGTAGCGATAAGAACCGCCCTCACGTCGCCACCCGCCGAACTGAAAATGTCCAGAATGATCCTGTCCATCTTCGTCGTATAGAGCTCGGCCAAAGCTATTCCACCCTTAAACTCGCTGAACCATCCTTCTATGCCCTCTAATATTTTTTCATTCATAATCAGTGTGTTACATTATAGACATAAAGTATTTAATTAGGTTTATGAAACCACAACCCATAGAAATATACCATAACATATTTTCAATAATATTCTTTTTCAGGCTATACGAATTATTTTCTTGACATCATAATGTCATTATAATAATATGTATTTATGATTCATAATGAAACAGAGCCATTGCAAATAAAAACAGTAGATAGATATAACCAGGAAAAACTCTACATCCAGCTAACCAGAATATTTCTCGAAGAAATTACTGCTTTAAGGTGGAAGCTGGGGCAGAAAATCCCAACGGAAGAAGAATTATGCAAAAAACATGATGTCAGCAAAATAACGGTGCGACAAGCGATAAACAACCTTGCTTCAGACGGGTATCTCATGAAGCTTCAGGGCAAAGGCACGTTTGTCACAAGTGTGCTCCCCGTCGTCGGACTTTCGATGCGGACCCGTTTCACGGAAGAGATGTTTGGGGAGGAGGTGAAGGCTGAAAAAGAGATATTGTTCAGGGGGAACCAGGGCCCGCCCCATGACGTCAGGGCCTATCTGAGGACCGAAGACAACATCTATCTCGTCCTTTGCAAAAGGACGGTCAATGGAGAACCGGCTTACCTTGATGAGTCATTCATTCCATATTATATGCTGCCCGACATTGAGCAGATTGATTTTGCCCATATTTCGCTTTATTCCATACTTCAGGAAAAAGGCTTAAAAAAGATATTCAAAGTAATACAAACAGTAGAGGTCTTACAGGCTTTGGGGGAATCGGCGAGGAACCTCGATCTCACGGAAGGCATCCCCGTACTTGCGGTACACAGACTGTTGCTTAGCTCCGACAACACGCCGGTCGGATACACAAGGTTCCTAGGCAGAAGCGATCGATATAAATTTCAGACAGAATTCGAAAGAATACGATAATCACTTAAAGGAGGAAGGAAAAAAGATCATGTTGGCAAAAAACCTTAAATTCCTGTCTTTAGCAATACTCATATTGGCGATCTTAATGATCGCCGGCAGCGTTTTTGCGGCCGGCGAACCGTCCGCTGCTTCGGTTCCGGTCGTAGAATCCTCGATGCCCTGGTGGGCGTGGCCGCTCATTCTGTTTATCGTTACGTTCTTTATGGGTATCGTTGCGGTCTTAGGCGGCGTCGGAGGCGGCGTACTTTTTGTCCCAATTATCGCAGGATTTTTCCCCTTCCATATCGACTTTGTCAGAGGGGCGGGATTACTGGTCGCTCTGGCGGGGGCCCTGGCCGCAGGTCCAGGTTTGCTCAAAAAAGGTATGGCTGACCTCAGACTGGCCATACCCGTAGCGGTTATTGCATCGGCCTGCGCCATCGTGGGCGCGATGATCGGCCTGGCACTTCCCGCAAAGATTATCAATATCGCCTTAGGCGGTACTATCTTAGGTATCGTCGCCATTATGCTTATGGCGAAAAAATCCGAATATCCCGAGGTAAAACAGGCAGACGACCTTTCAACGGTACTCAGAATCACGGGTGTTTACCATGAAGCATCGTCAGGACAGGACATAAACTGGAAGATACATAGGACTCCTCAAGGTCTCGCCACCTTCATTATCATAGGGGTCATGGCAGGTATGTTCGGGCTCGGAGCAGGATGGGCGAATGTGCCGGTCCTTAACCTCATGATGGGCGCGCCGCTTAAGGTCTCGGTTGCAACGAGCAAATTTCTTCTCTCTATAACAGACACCTCGGCTGCCTGGATATATGTAAACAACGGAGCTGTGCTGCCGATGATGGTGGTTCCGTCGATTATCGGAATCATGTTGGGTTCTATCGTCGGGGTACAGATCCTCGCAAGAACAAAACCTGCTGCAATCCGCTATATCGTTATAGGCCTGCTGCTCTTCGCCGGGTCCCGGGCATTGCTCAAAGGGCTCGGCATATGGAATTGAGAAACCAAATGAACGGTCATACTATTAAGGGAGGAAAGTAATGGATAAAAAAGTATTGGCAACAGAAGAACAGCTCGCTTATGCGAAGCTCCTCGACGCCGGAATGAAGTTGGGACTTCTCATCCTCGTCGTGACTTTTATCGTCTACCTCACTGGCATACTCACGCCCCATATTCCAGTCAACGACCTGCCTAACTACTGGAAAATGCCGGTGCATAAATACCTCGCTGCTACCGGCATACATCCGGGCTGGGCATGGCTGCGCATGGTGGGCAAAGGAGATTTTCTGAATTTCATCGGCATCGCCTTTCTCGCGGGTGTAACCATAATCTGTTATATACGGATAATCCCGATTCTCGTGAGGAAAAAAGACACAATTTATGCAGTCCTTGCCGTCGTTGAAGTGCTGGTACTGACGCTGGCGGCATCGGGCGTTCTTAAAGCGGGAGGGCACTAAGATGAAGGAATCCTGCTCGATCATCGGTTTTGAGAAGTTGCTCCTGGCAACCGACGGCTCTGAATCGGCGGAGGCGGCGATACAGGAGGCGATCAATATCGCAAAAGTCTGCTCAAGCAGGCTTTATGTTATATCAGTGGTAGAGGTAAATCCTGAATACGAAGCTCTCGCCCCCAAGATTGTCGAGAAGGCAGAAACAGAGACGAAGGACCACCTCGACTCGATAAAGAAAAAGGCCGAAAAAAAAGGGATATCATGCGATATTATCGCACATCAGGGCGAAGAACCTTACCGCTTCATAGTCGATGAGGCGGCAAAGAAAAAGGTCGATATGATAGTCATGGGAAGCCATGGCCGCACAGGGATAAAAAGACTCATGATGGGAAGCGTAACTTCCCGTGTCATCGGTCATGCGCCCTGCAAGGTCCTCGTCGTCCCGTGTTAGGACAGGGCCATGTATCCCCTCTGTCGTATCATCAATCAAAAAAGCTGCGGCAACCGTCAGCCGGGGCCTTTTTTGAAATCAGTTTGTGATTTTCCCGGGTTATCGGTAAAATTACAGATCACGATTTTTGCAGGGAATCATGAAATCCTGATAGGCTCAAGCGGCAGGCCGGGGGATAAGAAAAAGGCAAAATGTCTTTAAAGAAAAAAATAATCCTTAGTTTTTTGATCAGTTCGATGATCATCGCGGTACTGGCCATATCGGCCTATATCAATTTTGTGGGGATACGAAAGGAGATCCGCTATCTCGAACTCTCCGACACGGTGCGTTCCAAGTCCCTCCTGCTTAGGAGGCACGAAAAAAACTTTCTCCTCTATGGCGACAGCAAAGAGAGCGATAACGTCCGTCTCTACCTGCTGGATCTAAAGACGACCCTTGCCCAGACAGGCCCCGCGTACAGGACGGGGAGCGTCGTCAAACTGCAGACGAAGATCGAGGAATACAGCCAGAGGTTCAACAGCATCGAGAAATTGAAATGGGACTTCGAAGAGGAATTCAACGGGCTCAAGGAGAGGCATTCCCAGTACTCCGTCTTTTTCAGACTGATGGAATCGACCTTCCTCGAGCGTCCCCTTGTAAATGCCGAACTCATCGAAAAGCTCTTCTCCCGCGGGGGTGTCGAGCAGCTAATCAGGGACTTGAGGAAACTGGATGCGCAACTGAGCGCGCTCCGCAAAAACGGAGAGGAGATACTGATACTCTCTACGGACCTTGATAAGTCGGCCAGGGACAAGGTCGACAGTTCGATCAGGATTTTTCAGACCGCGGTCCTCATACTTTTTCCCATGTTTCTGGCGGTGGGCCTCGCTGCCCTTTTTGTGATAAGTCAAAGCGCCGTAAAAAGGCTTAAGATATTGACCGGAGCCATAGAGAAGGCCGGCAAGGGCGATTTTTCCTCTCTCTCGGTCCCGGTGGAACAGGATGAGGTCGGCATACTCATTAACTCATTCAACGATATGGAACGGGACCTGATCGCGCGCGACCAGGAAATAGATAAAAAGAACGAGGAACTCCTGCAAAGCAGGAAACTCGCCTCCATCGGCACTCTGGCCTCCGGAGTGGCCCATGAATTGAATAATCCTCTCAACAACATCTATCTGGCCGCGCAGATACTCTCCAAGGAAATCGGTCAGGAAGTCTGCTCGCCCATGATCAAAGAGACGGTGGGCGACATCTTTTCCCAGACCCTCAGGGTCAAGAGGATCGTAAACGACCTCCTCGAATTCTCCAGGGAAAAACCGCCTGAGCTTCGTGCGACAAATATCGGCGGCATAATAGAAAACGTGGTCAGCCAGATGAAGTCCTCAGGAGAAATAGCCGGGATAAATTATGTGTTGGACTCTCCCGGCGTCGTCGAAATCGATGCGGACCGGCATCTCTTGGAACAGGTCTTCATCAACCTCTTCGGCAACGCCGCAGACGCCATGGAAGGAAAAGGCCTCTTGAATATTTCGCTCGTCGAGGACGACCAGGCTGTTGTCATCAATGTTTCCGATACCGGCAAGGGCATCCTCCCCAAGGACATCTCGAGGATATTCGACCCCTTCTTCACGACAAAGGAAAAAGGCACTGGGCTGGGGCTCGCTATCGTATACAATATAATAGAAAAGCATAAGGGAAAAATAGAGGTAAACAGCCAACCTTACAAAGGGACAACATTCACCATAACGTTGCCGAAAATTCATGAAACTGAAAATACTGATCGCAGATGACGAAGAAATAACGCTCAAACATCTCACCTATGCGCTTGAGAAAAACGGCTATGAGATCGTCGCGGTAAAAAACGGTCTCGATGCGCTTAAGAAGATCGAAGGTGAAGAGTTCGATATCCTCATTGCCGACATAAAAATGCCGGGCATCGACGGGATCACCCTTTTATCCAAGGTCAAAGACAACTATCCTGATATAGACGTTATTATCGTCACCGGTTTCGGTAGCATAGAGTCCGCCGTAAACGCGATGACGAAAGGGGCAACAGACTACATCACAAAGCCCTTCAACCTCGAAGAGCTGGACCTCAAGATAAAAAAAATCGAGGAAAAAAAAAGACTGGAAAAAGAGAACATAGCCCTTAAGGTCTCCCTCAACCCGTCCTTCCCCTCTTCGGAGAAAAAGACTGTCGGCGGGTTCTCTTTTATCGCAAAGAGCAAGGTGATGAAAAGGGTCATAGACATCATCACCGGCATCCAGAGTTCCGACTGCAATGTCCTCATCACCGGGGAAAGCGGGACTGGCAAGGGTCTCGTGGCAAAGCTCATCCATTATACGAGCAAACGGAAGGAGATGCCCTTTCTTGCCCTCAACTGCGCAATCTTCACTGAAGAACTTCTTGCCAGCGAACTATTCGGTCATGAAAAAGGGGCCTTCACGGGGGCGGTCGTTGCCAAACAGGGCCTGCTGGAGATCGCCGATAATGGAACGCTTTTCCTCGATGAAATAGCGGAGATGTCCACGGCCCTCCAGGCAAAGCTGCTTAAAGTGATCGAGGACAGGCAGTTCATGAGGGTTGGGGGTACGCGTTCTATTTCAGTGGATGTCAGGTTCATAGCCGCCACAAACCAGAACCTTAGCACCCTCATCTCAGACGGCAGGTTCAGGGAAGATCTTTATTACAGGCTTAACGTAATGGACATATATATTCCGCCTTTAAGAGAGAGAAAAGAGGACATTGCTCCACTGAGCAAATATTTTCTCGATAAACATTCCCGAAAGTCCACCAAAAAGGTAACCGGCTTTAATAAAGAAGCGATGGAAATATTTATGAACTATGGGTTCCCTGGAAATGTGAGGGAACTCGAAAATATCATAGAGAGGGCCGTCATTCTTGAGAAAACCCCGCTGATAACACCCGAAAGTCTCCCGCAAACCATCAGGCTGTTTCAAATTGAAACCATAGATCCAAATAGACTTAGGACAATCGATGAGCTCAATAAAGACTATGCAGAAAAGATACTCGAATATGTCGACAACAATAAGTCAAAGGCAGCGGAACTACTGGGCATTTCGAGGACCAGCCTCTGGCGGATACTAAAAAAGTAATCCATTCGGCCCGTCACTAATCATTAATACAAGATTCACTCTGGGTCGTGCAGGGTGGATGCGCATTAGCAACCCAATCTAATCTACAGTAGTCGAACACCAGCCTAAAATCGTTCACTTACGTTTCATAGTGAAACAGACCATTTGTATTCTATTCAGAGTTTTCCATTTACTTTCAAATAGTTACAAAGTGGCACACCTTTTGGATAACAATGATATAAGATTGCGAGGAGGCAAAAAATTATGAAAGAAAAAATATTATTCGTAACTAAAGGAGGTGAAAACTGCGACGGAGGGTTCTCATATGTCCTGGAGCTTGCAAAAGCGCTTAATTCAAATATCGCGGTGCTGGTGGTATACCCAAAGTACGTGTTAATTAGTTTTGAGGAGGCAATGTCCGTTGCTGCGTTTGCCGAAGCAGGAGATTTCAATACCGTCAAGACCCTCCTTGATTCAGAGGAAACCACCCTCAAAGAAACAGATAAGAAAAAGATAGGTGAGATGACCGAAAGAGCGAGAGAAATATCGGTCGATCTCGTACACCGGGTGGCATTGGGTGACGCCGAAACAGCAATAAAAGATTATCTCAAGCAGAGTCCCGGAGTGGACATGGTCCTTTTGAGTCCGACACTGGCCGGGAACAAAAAGATACTGGATTTAAAGAAACTGATGAAAAATATCTCAAAACCGATCGTCAATATAACAGTGCCTCTAAAGGCTGAGGCTTATAACTAAAGAAAAGGAGGAAATAAAATGAAAATGTTCACAAGATTATTCGCAAGGTTCGACGACATTATGTCAGCCGTGACATTTGCCGAGGCAGGTGAGTTCGAGACCGCAAGGGAAATGATGCGCAAAGGTGAAGGTTCAAGGAACAGGGTAACAAGAAGGATGGACAGGGACGTAAGGACGGTCGTAAAGACCGCAAGAAAGTAACAAGTCAACTATCTTTTTAACGGAGGAATAATGTCAAAAAACAGACAAAATACAAAAAGGAAGCCCTATGGGAGTCTGCTCATCATGGGGCTTCTCTCAGCGGCACTTTACGCATTACTGCTTACCAAACAAGATATTATCACAAAGTTCTTCTCAGCGGGAGGGGCGTACGCATTATTGCCCATCGCCACCGCATTTTTATTCTCATTCATACATGGTTCTTTTACAGGCAATTTCTGGACGGTGTTGGGTATCGAGGCCTCGAAAAAGAAAAAGGAGGTAAAGTAACATGCACGATATCGCAAATCTGGCGTCAAATTTCATAGCCCTCGATGCCGTAAATATCACCTACCTTTTCCTCGTAGGATTTGTCGGCGGCCTCGTAAGCGGATTCATAGGTTCGGGCGGAGCCTTCGTACTCACTCCGGGTATGATGAGTCTCGGCGTTCCCGGACTAGTGGCAGTAGCGAGCAATATGTGTCACAAATTCCCTAAGGCCCTTATCGGCTCGATAAAACGCGCCAAGTACGGCCAGGTGGATGTTAAGCTCGGTATTGTCCTCGGGATATCTGCAGAGGCAGGAGTTCTTTACGGCGCACACATTCAGGAAAGCATCAAAAAGGCCTTTGGAGACGCGGGCTCGAATCTTTATGTAAGTGTAGCGTTTGTCGTAATCCTTGCCGTCGTCGGCGGGTTCGTACTAAGGGACGCATGGAAGACCTATAAGTCGGGGACTACGAACGAAGAAGAGAAGATTACGAAACTTGCCCGCTGGGTCCAGTCGGTCAATATTCCGGGCACTATGGTCTATTTCAAGAGCCTCAATGCCCGCATCTCCGTTCTCTTTACGATCCCGCTTGGCTTCGCCACTGGCATGCTCGCCGCAACTATCGCGGTCGGGGGCTTTATCGGCGTACCGGCGATGATCTACGTTCTGGGCGCCCCCAGCCTCATGGCCTCGGCAACGGAACTTGTGATCGCCTTTGTCATGGGCCTTGGAGGATCGTTTAAGTACGCGATGCATGGCCTCGTAGATATAAGGCTGGCGATGATAATACTGGGCGGCTCACTCTTTGGAATCCAGTTGGGAGCCATGGGAACAACCTATGTGAAACCCTTCATTATCAAGGTCGTAATGGGAGTCATCATGGTCATCGTCCTGTTCAGCCGTGGCCTGATGGTGCCGGTGTATCTTGCGCAGCTCGGTCTTATCCAGACAATCGACGTCACAACGGTAAAGATCCTGAAGAGCTCCAGCTTTCTCATTATGATTGCGGCGCTCCTGATAGGGGCCTTCATCGTTCTCAAAGCAATGTGGCAGGGCCGCCGCGCTGAACGGCTAAGCGCGCAGGAGGCATTCGAAACGGTTAAGATATAGGCATGGGGAGATACAAAAAGATACTCGTTGCCTACGACGGCTCTTCATCGGGTACGAACGCTCTTCTTCAGTCGTTCAGACTGGCCACTGAAGAAAAATCATGGATAACCGTGGCGACGGTAGTCCCGACTTACGACGGCGACATCAACCTTATAGCCGTAGGCGATATTCATAACGCATTGAGACGCCCTGGGGAGGAGATACTCTCCAGGGCCAATGCCTTGGCAAAAAGGGAAGGCGCACTCATAAAGACTGTCCTGGAAGAAGGGGAGATTTACGATAGACTCGTCGACCTTGCCGAGGCTGAAAACTGCGGGGTCGTAATTATGGGAAGACGCGGGACGTCCACAACGGAAAAGTCGCTCATCGGCAATGTTACCGCCCGCGTTATCGGCCACAGTCAGCGGGACGTGCTCGTGGTTCCCGAAGGAACGGCCATAGGATGGAAAAAAATATTGGTCGCCACTGACGGCTCGCGCGATAGCGAACTGGCTGCCGACAGGGCAATAGATTTTGCAAAGTCCTATGGCGGATCCCTTATTGCGGTGTCGGTAGTGGACGTGCCCTCCGAATTTTACGCAGAGGCCCCCGCCGCGGTAGACAAACTCATCGTAAGTGCAAAGGGCTTCGTAGCGGCCGCCAAGAATAAGGCGGAAACGAAGGACGTCGCGACCTCGACATTTGTGGGAGAGGGCGAAGCCTTCGAAGTCATAACGAAACTCTCACGTAAAGAAAACATCGATGTTATCATCATGGGGAGCCACGGAAGAACAGGGCTGAAGAGGCTTCTCATGGGGAGCGTTACCGAAAAGGTCATTGGGTATGCCCCCTGTCCGGTATTAGTGGTAAAAGGATAAAAGGGACGAAGGCGACCGCTCCCTTTATTCCTCCTTCAGCAATCCTTCGCCACATTGGTTTATATCTTTAGCGATCGCATTAAATACCTCAAAGTCTATTTCATCCAGGGGGACTGATTCCATCAGTATCTCTAGGATCACCAATGCCGTGCTGTACTTTTCCGGCATATGCCCGTTTGTGTCGGTATAAAACATTCGGCGTCTCTTCTTTCTGCTTCTTTATCGGATTATTCAGGGAGGTCCTTTAATATCAGGGCCCGGTCCGGACGTATAGGTTCATCCCATATGAACCGAGCGGTATTATTCAATTTTTTTTCGATCCGGATTATAATAGCAAAAGCTGATTCATAGAGCTTTAGGGTTTCCAAATGGGGTATAATGACCGATATGCTATTTGAAGAACTGGATATCCCCGATAAGGTCTTAAAGGGCATCAGGGCAGCAAACTTCACACGCTGCACCCCTGTACAGGCCGCTGCACTGCCAGTGGCACTCACCGGCAAAGACGTCGCTGTCCAGGCCCAGACCGGCACCGGTAAGACCGCTGTCTTCCTTATCACCCTTTTCTCCCGCATGCTTGCAAAGCCGGGGCCCGGACGCGGGCCGTCGCCACGCGCCCTCATTGTGGCCCCAACCAGAGAACTTGTGGCCCAGATCGATGCCGAGGCCCGGATACTGGGACAGTTCACGAACTTCTCGATCGCACCTATCTTCGG
This sequence comes from uncultured Nitrospiraceae bacterium, assembly GCA_963811165.1. Taxonomy (GTDB): domain Bacteria; phylum Nitrospirota; class Thermodesulfovibrionia; order Thermodesulfovibrionales; family UBA6898; genus Sulfobium. Next base: position 750,234 of record CAWEQH010000004.1, on the reverse strand, counting down.
CGGCATGGATTACCGGAAGCAAATGGAGTCACTGGGCGAAGAGGTCGACATTATAGTAGGGACGCCCGGCAGGCTGATCGATTACCTCAAACAGCGGATCTATAGTCTCAAAAAGACTGAATTCCTTGTCATTGACGAGGCAGACCGCATGTTCGATATGGGGTTTATCAGTGACCTCCGCTTCCTTCTGAGGAGGATGTCGCCCTACGACAAGCGGCAATCAATGCTCTTTTCGGCCACGCTCTCTACGAGGGTAATGGAACTATGCTACGAGCATATGAACCTGCCTGAAAGGATCGAGATCTCACCCGAGCAGGTAACGGTTAAACTCATCACTCAGGAGCTTTACCATGTCGGCAAGGAAGAAAAACCCGGTCTCCTGCTGGGTATCCTCAGGAGGGAACAGAATAGCCGTATTCTTGTCTTTGTCAATATGAAGTCGACCGCCGAAAAGCTCGACGCCCTTTTCAAGGCAAACGACATCGCTGCGGCCACGATCACCGGAGACCTTCCCCAGCTGAAGAGGATGAAGATCCTCACCCGGTTCAAAGAAGGTAAGCTGCCGATCCTCGTGGCAACCGATGTTGCAAGCCGTGGCCTTCATATCGAAGGCGTCACACACGTCATCAACTACGACCTCCCCCAGGACAGCGAGGACTATGTGCACAGGATAGGACGTACAGCCAGGGCAGGCGCGGCCGGCAAGGCGATAAGTTTTGCGTGCGAGGATTATGTCTATGCGCTTGAAGCAATCGAGGAATACATCAAGCAGAAGATCCCGGTCAAACCTGTCGAAGACAGCTTCATCGCTGCGGACTATAAAAAACCGGCTCCACAGCGACGGAAAGACCGAACAGGGGGGCCTCTTCACAGCAGAGGGCAAAGCAAAGGCCAGGGAGGCAGACGTCATGAGAGCACCGGCAGGAAGCGAACGACGGTAAAAAGACCCTAGATGACTGCCTATTTAGTTCTTTTTTGTAATTAAGATTTAAGAGGTGGGCGATGGCTGAATTCAAATGCGTAACAGTTGTCAGGAAGGCTAATATCTATTTCGGGGGAAAGGTGACGAGCCGGACGATCCTTTTCGAAGACGGCTCAAAAAAGACTCTAGGCGTCATGTTGCCCGGTGAGTATGAGTTCAATACCGGCGACAAAGAGCTCATGGAAATCATGTCGGGTGACCTTGAGGTGCTCATCAAAGGCCAGACAGCATGGAAAACGGTCAAGGGAGGCGAATCATTCGAGGTCCCGGCAGACTCGAAATTCAATTTAAAGGTCAGTGAAGTTATCGACTACTGTTGTTCTTTTCTGAAATAAATAATTGAAAGGAGTTGCCGTTACTAATGGGAAAAGAAGAAAAAGATAATGCCCACCCCGGTGTCCCCGATCATGCCTTAAAGGTGGATGAAATCGGACCATGGGAGGTCTTTTTCTCTAAAAAAGAGCATGCTGTTTACTTCCGGTCGTCCGACCGTCTTTCGGCAGTCCTAAGACTTTCGAGGGATGACCTGCTAATACTCGCACAGGAGATGGAAACATGGCAGGGTATTGAAAAGAAATCTTCTGCTGGCAGGCACCAAAAAAAAGAAGAGGTCCAGCCATCCGGAGATTCACGGAACAAGAGGCGTTTCAGAAGGTTCATGAGACGGTGCGAGGCTGAATTTACCGCATCGGGTGTCACCAACAGGGGAATAGCCAGCGATTTTTCGATAAACGGGCTTTTCATAAGGACAAACTATCCCTTTACGGCCGATACCGTCATCGATATCATGGTCCATCTTCCGGACGGGAGCATGTCGTCTCTTCAGGGAAAAGTAAGAAGGGCGATGAAGGCCTCATTAGGCAAGGTTATGGGCGTCCCGATGAAAGAGCATAAAAACGGTATGGGTGTGGAGCTGACCGCTAAAGACGCCAATTACCTTCACTTTATCAGATCGCTTATCAAGTGAAGGCAAAAAGGGAAAAATACTAAGCGGGTTCTTTCACCGCTTAGTGATGGCAATTCATGAATCGCCGCTACTTCTTACTTCCACTGATCGCCTTACATCATTATCAGTATGCTCTGCATCGCCACTGCCCAAAGCACGTCGAGGGCAAGATGCAGCTGGCACGTGCTGTCAAAGAGAAGGTCCGCAGCCGGAGGGAATTCATCATCTCCCCTCCTGAGGATAATCACGACCGGCACCCTCGGAAAGGGGAAAAGACGGACAGAGGCGTCGCCGTAATCCAATCTATCCCCGCCAAGCTCCTCTGCCCGGCTTAAAAACCGCTCTTTGCAATCCTGGTATCTCGATGCAAGCCTGTCTAAGGGAAGGACGTGGGTCCCCCTGAAAAAAATAAGGCCGCCTTTTAGGTTCTCCGGTTTTATCAGGTTCCCCGAGGGTAAAATGTCCCTTGCCCCCACAAGATACCAGAGGATGGACACCTTTGAGAAATATCCGATTTTTTCAAGAAGAAGCGTCCCGTTCGGCCCATCGCAGTGTAATCCTTTATTCTGGGGCTCCACATTAATATCCATGCCGAATGACTTTAGAATATAGGACCCTGAATGGTGATTAAATGCGGCACGTGCGTTCCGGCAAACATCGGCCGGGTCAAGGTCTTTAACAAGTTCCCATGCTTTGTCTTCTCCCGTGAACATAGTCCATTATAAATGAAAACAGATTTCTGTTTCTATGCCCTCGCTCCCTCCCGTGTTTAAAAAAGACAGCGGGAGCCCGTAAAATTTCACGGGCCCCCGCTGTCCTGAAACGGGATACTATTTCTTTTTCTTCGTTGATTCATTAAGCGCCGTCTTTGGCAATTCTTTTTGCTGCGGCGGCGCAGTCCAGTTATTCAGATCATGCGCGATGTTATGGCAGCTGCCGCATTTCGGGAATCTTGCCATCATGCCCTCCGGATGCGGCGAACCATGGCAGCCCTGGCACTTCGGCACCATCCTGTGCTTATTCTGATGGCAGAATGCACATGCCAGGGGCCTGTGCTTGGTCTCGCTGGCGCCGAGCACAACTAGGGCCCCCCGGTGGCACCCGCCGCAGTCCTTTGACGGGATAGTGGCGGCATAGGTCACCGGCACCGGCATGTGCGCCTTGTGGCATTCCCGGCATTCGGCCACTACCATATCCGCTGCGTGAGGTTTGTGGCACCGGGTGCACTCGGGAACCTTCCGGTGGACGTTATGGCAGGTGGAACACTCAATAGCGCTATGTTTGCTTTTATTTTCTCTGAGCATGGCAACCTGGGCTGAATGACAGGAAATGCAATTACCTTTTATATCGGAAAAAGAAATGTTCAGAGGAGTATGCGGGTTCCTGTGGCAACCGCGGCAGTTTCCGAGTTCAAAGTGGGCCTTCTTCTTTATCAGATGGCATCGGTTGCACGACTGGAGCGCCTTCCTGGCTGTGGGCGGGTGCCCCAGATGGCAGCCCACGCATGGAACGGCCCTATGCTTCCCTCCGTCAGCTTTTATCTCATCCGCTTGGGCGGCATGACACTCCGCACAACTTTTTTGTGCAGGGGAGTCTGTCTGAGCAGCCGCGCCGGAACAAAGTGCAAACAAGGAAAACCCGACAGTCAGCACTACCATGGCCATCAGACTTATTATTCCTCTTCTCATCATTCCCCCCCTTCCTGATTGACTTAACGCATCCTTCACCAAAGATAACCGTCCAACCTGATAGAGCCAAATACCGTGAATCCAAAATTATCGAGATTATGCCATAGTTCCCAAAAGCAGTCAACGGGTCATGTCTTCTATCGAAATACTGTTAGTCTACATCTTAAGGATGGGAATAAAACGGCTCCTTAAGGGACAGGATGAGTTCCGGGAGAAGGCCCGACAAGACCATGAGAATATCTTCACCCCCGAGGCAGTAAGACTTAAAAGGCAGCTTACACGGCTCCGACGCAAAAGCAGGACCGTTTGAGCTGTCTTTTTTATTTCATCAATACCGAACCGACCACGTCTTCCACCGTCTCGGCAAAGACGATCTCGAGTTTTCCCTTCACCTCTTCCGGAAGGATGTCTATCTCGACCTTATTTTTGGAAGGCAAAATCACGGTCTTAAGCCTTGCCCTTCGCGCCGCCAATATTTTTTCCTTTATTCCCCCGACGGGGAGTATCCTGCCGCTTAAGGTAAGTTCTCCGGTTATGGCCGCAGACCTCTTTGCGGGCCTTCCCGTAAGAAGAGAAATCAGTGCCAATGCGATCGTTACCCCCGCGGAAGGCCCGTCCTTCGGTATCGCACCGGCGGGCACGTGGATATGCACATCGTGATTTTCAAAAAAATCCTCATCGATACCAAACCTGCCCGCATTGCTCCTTACGTAGCTCAGCGCAGCCTGGGCAGATTCCTTCATTACTCCACCCAGTGAACCGGTGAGGATCAATTCCTGTTTCCCCTTCATCTTCAGGGCCTCGACAAAAATAATCTCCCCGCCCACCTCGGTCCAGACAAGCCCCGTGGTAACACCGACCCTGTCCGTTTCCTCGGCCGTCTCGAAATAGTATTTCCTCGGCCCGAGGAACCCCTCGACCAGGTCCCTGTCTACGGTGATACACTGGGCACCCACCCCATGCTGAACAAAATCTCTCGCGATCTTTCGGCAGATCGAGGCGATATGCCTTTCAAGGTCCCGTATGCCCGCCTCGTGGGTGTATTCCTGGACGATCCTGAAGAGGCCCTCATTGGAGAACTCGGGCGGATACACAGAGATGCCCGTCTCCCGTATCTGCCTGGGGACAAGGAACTCCGAGGCGATCCTCACCTTTTCCTCTTCCGTATACCCTGAAAACTCTATGACCTCCATCCTGTCCCTGAGGGGGTCCATAATGTTATCGGCCACGTTTGCCGTGATGATGAACATCACCCGTGAAAGGTCAAAAGGCGTGTCGAGGTAGTGGTCCATGAACTGGCAGTTCTGGCCCGGATCGAGCGCCTCAAGCAGCGCCGAACCAGGATCGCCCTTGAAGTCGTAACCGATCTTGTCCAGCTCATCCAGGATGAGGACGGGGTTACATGTGCCGGACCTTCGTATCTCCTCGATGAGCCTTCCGGACATAGCGCCGGCATACGTCCGCCTATGTCCCCTGATCTCGGCCTCGTCCTTTATTCCGCCAAGGGATATCCCGCCGAATTTTCTCCCCAGGGCGCGCGCGATCGACATCCCCATAGAAGTCTTGCCGGTGCCCGGCGGGCCTGCAAAACAAAGGACCGACCCCTTCATCTCCTTCTGCGGGTCCGTCTTTGCGAGCGCCTGTTTTACCGCCTCCCTGACTTCATCGAGTTTAAAGGGCTTGACCAAATAATGGAACGCGCCCTTCTTCATCGCCTCAACGGCAGTGTCTATGGCGGCATAGCCGGTGATCATGATGACCTCAGTCTGGGGGGCCATCGACTTCGTCTTTTCGAGTATCTCCATCCCGCCGATCTTTTCCATCTTGTAGTCCGTAAGGATCACGTCGTATGAAGACTCCCTGAGCCTCGCCAGCGCCTCGACTCCATTAGCGGCGGTATCGACCGTATAGTTCTCTTTTGAAAGAATATGCGCAAGGTTTCTTCTGGCCACCTCCTCGTCGTCGACGACCAGCAGCTGCGGCCTTCGGTTCATCCTGAGCGTCTTGACCGCGAGGTGCTCAAGTATCCGCTCTTTTATAGGATGCAGCCCGTAGTGGTCTTCATCAAGTATTCTCTCGGCCCTCTTTATGTCGAGGTTGTCCTCCGTCCTTATACTCCAGGGGAGTGAGACGAGATATTGAATATAGGCGAGCCCTATCGTATATTCTGAGGTCGAGGGGTTGGTCCTCCCGAGCATTTCCAGTTCCTTAAGGGCGACCTCTTCGGCACGAGGCGGAAGGACCGCGGCGGAAAGCTTATTTTTCAGCTCCTCGATAATCGGATCGGGCGGCTGAGGCTCCTCCGTTTTCCTGAACAATTTCATAGTCCCTATTTTACCCTAAACCTGACAAAAGAGGCGCGGATATTTGACAGGGATCGGCCTATTGCATAGACTAAGGAGATGTCGAAAACAGTAACAGTACTGGTGCTTTCCTGCTGCAGTCTTTGTATCCTTTTCTTGTCCGCGTGCAAGGAGAAGCCGGAAAATCCCGTCTCTCAATACGGAGACAGCCTTATCAAGTCCTATCAAGGCGCCCAAAACGCGGCGGAACAGGCAAACCTCGATGCAATAAAGAAGGCGATAAGCGCCTACCGGGCGGCAAACGAAGGCTTTCCTAAGAGCTTGCAGGATATTGAAAATCTGATCGGCGGCCCAATTGACCTCACAAAATATGACTACGATCCCGCCACGGGAACAGTCACTCTCAAACCGAAACAATAAGTCTTTTCCTTTTGTCTTTGCAGGAGTTCCCCCAGAAATAGAGATTTGTCAGGGACAAATCTTTAATGGATAAAGAGAAACTGAATTGATAAAGTGGTCGAAGTTGGTTTTTGAAAAATTGGGGGAACTTTGTGCATGGAAAATGTAATGATAGCCGTCATACCGGCGAAAGCCGGTATCCAGTGACGTTGTCCTATCAGTCGCTGGATGCCGGATCAGGTCCGGCATGACAGTCAAAGGTCCCGAAGAATGGCAGAAAATCGAGTGGGCCGATTTGTACTGAAACTTGATCATTTGAGAAGAATTATTTTCCGTGCAGGTCTACGACTCGTAGAAACGGAAATGACAGACAAAAAAATTGGGGGAACTTCTGTTGCCTTTGTCCTTGCAGCCTCATCTGTGCTGTAGTAATATATTGACACAGCGGCCGCAGGGAGTTGCGCATTTTTTCTGGCTGATGGCCGAACGCTGATCGCTTTAAAAGGAGCCATATTGAGAATTTCAGCCGGACAATTGAAGGGCAGAAAGATCGAGGTCAAGAAGGCGCCGGGCAAAAGTGAGAAGGACGACTTGAGGCCGACGTCTTCGAAAGTGCGGGAGGCGCTATTTGATATCCTGCGAAACGACATCCGGGGTTCTTCGTTTCTCGACCTTTATGCCGGGACAGGGACTGTCGGGTTCGAGGCGCTGTCACGCGGCGTATCGAGGGTATGTTTTGTCGAGCACGACCGGGCGGCCACGAAAGAGATATCCCAATATATAAGCAAAATGGGGCTCGAGGCGATGGCGGAGGTTTTCAGCGAGGCCGCCGACCGTTTCCTCAAAAAAACGCAGGTCACCGAGATGGCCTTCGATATTATATTTGCGGACCCTCCCTACAGGTCGGATGAACTGGAAAAGGTCCTCCCGCTCATCGACGATGCAGACATATTGAAACCCGGCGGCTGTCTGGTCGTCGAGCACCCCTCGAAAAAAATCATGACCGTACCATGCAAGGCCTTAAGGCCCGTCAAAAACTATAAATACGGAGACACTATGTTGACCCTTTACAGGAAGGAACCATGAATAAGAGGATCGCAATCTATCCCGGGACTTTTGACCCTTTTACAAACGGCCACCTGGATCTCGTCAACAGAAGCCTCATGGCGTTCGACGAGGTCATCGTGGCCATAGCGCCCAGCCTCAAGAAGGTACCGCTGTTCAGCCTTTCCGAGCGCGTTACTCTTATAAAGAAATCCCTGAAGAATAATAAGAGGGTCATGATAGAGCCATTTGACGGGCTGCTCGTCGACTATGTAAAGAGCAAGAAAGGGATGATCATCATCAGGGGCCTGAGGGCAGTCTCCGACTTCGAGTATGAACTCCAGATGGCCCTCATGAACAGACAGATGAACCCGCGCATCGAGACGGTCTTCATGATGCCGAGTTTGGAGTATTCTTACCTTACCGCCACCATAGTCAAAGAGATCGTGTCCCTGGGCGGACCCGTGAAGGAGCTTGTGCCCGCCCCTGTCGAGACGGCCCTAAGAAAAAAATTCAAAAAGCAATAATCGGGGAAAAGGCTATACTGTAAGTAAGGCCGATAAAAGGAGACCGTCATGCCGAAGGAAGCGTATTCCCCCCTGCCCCTCCCACCCCACTTCGATAAAGCCAATGTCGATAAGACGTGGAGGGTACCCTATCTCGAAAGAGACCGGGAGGCAAGAGAGTGGGCGAGGCTGCGGCGGATAAGACCCGCCTGCGACGATGGGTTCAAAATATGTCTCGTTGCGGTCGACGTGCAAAATTCTTTTTGCATCCCCGGCTTCGAACTCTACGTTGCCGGGCGCTCGGGCACGGGTGCGGTCGACGACAACAAGAGACTGTGCGAATTCATTTACCGCAACCTCGGCGCGATAACCCAGATCTGCCCCACAATGGACACCCATAACACCATGCAGATATTCCATCCTATCTTTCTCGTCGATGATAAAGGGGAACCTCCCGCACCGTTTACCCTGGTAACGGAGGAGGACGTGGCAAGGGGTGTCTGGAAATTCAACCCTGACCTTTGCTTCATTTTCCCGGTCGACCAGGAGCAGGGCCAGCAGCTCCTTTTACACTACACAAGGAAGCTCAGACAGGGGGGAAAATACGATCTCACCATATGGCCTTACCACGGCATGTTGGGCGGCATCGGGCATGCACTGGTTGCATCCGTTGAAGAGGCGATTTTTTTCCAAAGCGTGGCGCGGTACAGTCAGCCTGACTTTCATGTCAAGGGCGACCGGCCCTTTACCGAGCATTATTCCGTACTCGGGCCGGAGGTGCGCGAAGGGCCAAAAGGTGAGGAACTCGGCCTAAAGAGCGAGAAGTTCTTTAAGAAGCTCCTTGAATTCGATGCCGTCGTCATCGCCGGGCAGGCCAAGAGCCACTGCGTCGCCTGGACCATCGCCGACCTGCTCGAAGATATTCTGGCCCGGGACAGGAAGCTGGTAGAAAAAGTCTACCTCCTCGAAGACTGCACGTCGCCCGTTGTTGTTCCAGGCGTTATGGACTATACGGATTTGGCCGACGCGGCATTTCGGAGATTTGCAGACGCCGGGATGCATGTCGTAAGGTCGACGGAGCCGATTGAAACCTGGCCGGGTATCAAGTTGTAGTTTTCACCGGGGCTTTGCCCCGAACCCCAGTTACCTTTCTTGCTTGCTCCAAGAAATGTAACCGAAAGAAGTGCACCCCAACGAAAATTCTTAACGGCTGCGCCGGTTGTCCTCGGTACATTTTCCAACTCGCCCCTAACATCGGTGCTCGAACATGGGAAAATGCTTAACCCTCCGGGCAACCGTGCTCGCCTAAATTTTCGAAGGGGAACTACTGAAATGCAGCCACGGTTTATAAATGTGTTTGTTTCAAAGGGGGCCCCTTTGGAAAATCCCGATTTGCGACCGAGGGCCGGCGTAAGAAATTTTAGACTGTCTGAGTCCCGCTTCGGGGCGAGTTTCTAAAATTTAGCCGGACCGACCGAGCAAAGCGAAAAGGATTTTCCGTGGGGTGCGTGCTTTTGGGCACTTTTCATTCGCATTAATGAAAAGCGCCCGGGGTATAAGGGGCGGAGCCCCTTTTCCCGGGTGCGGAGTGTCGCCTGCTGGTAAGAAAGAAGCTCCGCATCTGTTGATTTAGACTTTATTTTAAATTTCCAAATAAAAGATAAAGAGACGGGGCGTTGCCCCGCACCCCAGTTACCTTTCTTGCTCGCCCAAGCAAGCTAACGTAAAGAATCCGCCCCGACGAAAATTATTCACGGTCTGCTCGTTCAGCCTCAGTAGATTTTAGGAACTCACCCGCTGCGGGTTCAGACAGCCTAAAATCTTTCACCTTCGGCCTCGGTCGCAAACCTAAATTTTCGAAGGGGACAAAAGAACACAAATAATACCATCAAAAGACATTATGTCGTATGTCTGTCCTGTTACAATGCACGATTCACCTTTCACATCTTTTTTGACTATTTACTTCTCACTACTCACTGCTTTACAATGATTTGAGCGGATCGGGGGCCTGTTCCCTCTTTCACGCTTGCCTTATCAGAAATGCGGGTCTCAGAAGAAAAGGGGATTTTCAGTCAATCGATATTGCCGCAGCAGTGGAGGGCTGCAATAAACGGCGGTAGCCTGCGCAAAAAAAAGGCCTTCTCAGAAATCCAGAGGACTCTTGGCCTCTTTTACGGTCCTGCTCGGAACGCAATGGGTATAGATCATCGTTGTCCTTACATCGCTGTGACCGAGAAGCACGTGGATGCCATGCGGTTGTTGCATATAATCCGCGTGGCGGGAATCAGGTACTGCCTTTTTTTTCAGGACGGACTCGAATGGAGTCAAAATATCACTTGATATAGGTTGAATGGAATTTGAATATGACTAACATTGCAAATAGCGTATTAGTCATTTGAAACGTATAATTATATTCTTTCGATATGTCAACATTGCCTTCAATAGCTATCGACCGGACTGAAACTTTCTGCTATAGTCCTGTAACTGGCTAATAACTAGTTAGGCCCTGGAAGTACAGAGAGGAGAGCACGATGAGCAACGAACAGGTGGCACCTGAGACGAAAGGTGTTACGGTGAAGTTACTTGCAACGGTTGACCTTGGCCCTGAGATCGAGGGCATGGCAGGGCGCCAACTTCGAATGCGTATGGTGACCATCGAGCCTGGAGGCGTCTTCGGCCCGATTCACGACCATAAAGACAGACCAGGCACCGTCTACATACTGCAAGGAACGATCACTGACCATCGAAATGGAGTCGCTACGGACTATGGGCCGGGAGTGGGCTGGCCCGAGGATAGGAACACCACACACTGGCTTGAGAACAGAGGAACGATTCCGGCGGTGGAGATCTCGGTCGATATAGTCAGGCAAGAGTAAGCTCAGGCCCGACATCTAACACGGTCGGGCCTAACACGCGGCTCAACCGGACGCGCTTCAGTCGGCTTCGCCTCCTTTCGCGCGCCGGTTAGCCAAAACGTTGGTTTTTGAAGAGGTGCCAAGTGACTTCATTAATTGAAGCAGCTACTTTAATTCAGAACTTTGAACAAGGTTCGCTCGCAACGCGTATATCTGATCTTGAAGCAAGTTTTCACCTCAAAAATCGGAATGATTGCATATCATTCTTTTCATCTGGCGATATTCAGAGCCCTTTGCTGGAGGCTGCCCTGTTTATGAAGCAAGCTGCCGGACAAGTCAATGTTCTAATTCACGCAGTCGGAATTCTTTTGTCGCTACCGCACATACTGCAAGACGGAGAGGTAGTTGAATCATTATCACTTGGTGCCGGTAATACGGGGCGGGCTTTTGATTTGGAGACAGACAGACGGATAGCAGAATTTAAATTCATTACGTGGAAGGGTGGTCCCGAATCAATACGCCAGAATTCGCTTTTTAAGGACTTTTATATGATGGCCGAATATGAGACAAAAAAAGAGAAGTATCTCTATGTGATAGGCACGCAGCACCCGCTGAAATTTTTTCAAGGTGGAAGGGCTCTTTCAAGTGTGCTAAGCAGAAACAATAAGTTGTCGAAAGAATTTGAAAATAGATATGGTAACAGGTTTGATAAAGTCTGCGAGTACTACAACTTCAAAAAGTCTTCTGTTACTCTGGTTGATCTGAAACGGATATTGCCGCAATTTGCAACACAACTAGAAATTGCTGATCAAAATGCAGAAGTAGTCGGCCTGTGACTGTCCTTGGCATTCGGCGGTCATTTTTTAATGATGACTAAGATGCTGTGGTTACCAACCTGCCGGTCCACAGCGACGCGCCAAAGGACGGCGCGTGACCGGCGCGTTAGGCGAGAAGGCATATAAGGTGGTGCTCGCATGAATAAATTGAAAATTAGTAAAGCCTTTACATTGATGGAATCGGGGCCTGTTGTCCTTGTTACAACGAATGACGGAAAGAAGGACAACATCATGACGATCTCGTGGACAATGGTTTTGGATTTCACGCCGGTCTTTGCCATAACCACTGGAGAGTGGAATTATTCCTTCGCTGCTCTTCGGAAAACAAAGGAGTGTGTTATTTCAATTCCTACAGTTGACATGCTTGATAAAGTAGTTGGAATAGGAACATGCTCCGGTGCCGATACGGACAAATTTGCCAAATTCAAGCTGACTCCCGTGAAAGGTAAAAAAGTCAAAGCGCCATTGATAAAAGAATGCCTGGCTAATATCGAGTGTAAGGTCGTCGACATCGTCAAAAGACACAACATAGTCGTTCTCGAAGCCGTGGCGGCATACTTTGACACCTCGCGCAAAGAGAAGCGAACTGTTCACGCCGTCGGTGACGGTACATTTATCGTAGATGGGCGCAAACTATCCCGAAAAAAATTGATGGCATCCAAAATTCCAAATGGTGTCTAACCCTCGGCTATATTGAACGGTTACGGCGTCGTTGAGCCTTATCCGTTAGGACTGCGCCACGTCGCGCGGGGGCGCTTAACTTGTCGCTGCACCGGACGCGTGACAGCCGCGTTCTGCACAATAAAGGAGGCAACATGAAAATAATCTTGTCTGTTTTGGCCATGCTGGCACTCGTTGCTAACGCAGCGTATTGCGAAGATCTGAAGAAGCTGACTTTGGATGACGCGACAACCATCGGTACGACCATCCAGACTGACACCCAAGTAAAAGCAGAAGGCAAAGGCTCGATCAAGATCACAACCAAATGGCCAACCACAATCTGCATGGGCGAAGTCGCCGGCCTGAATGTAGAGAACTCAAAGTTAGTCTATAAGGCCAAAGTAAAGAGCAATCTCGACGGCACAGCCTACTTGGAAATGTGGGTCCATGTCGGGGGTGGTCAGTACTTCTCGCGTGGTATGAATGACGTCGTAAGCCAAAAGACCGATTGGAAGGTAATCCAGACCCCGTTTTTTTTCCAAAAAGGGCAGAGGTCGGATAAGGTGACCCTGAACCTCATCATCAATGGCAAGGGCACCGTGTGGATCGATGACATTGTGTTATCTAAGGAGCCTCTAAAGTAACGATCAAAAAAAGGCGGGGGTGGTTGACCCCCGCCTTTTCCGCATCCCTTTACAGCTACTTGCTATCTGTCTCCCTTATCCGGATGAATCATCTTATTATAGTCCTTGGAACCCCCTCTATCATTGCGGTTCCTGTCCGGCTCAGGCTTCCTGCGTTCCCTTTCCTGTTCCCTGGGTTGCGCCTGGAGTCTCCTGTCGCGGTTCATCTCGGGACGGCGGTCTTCGCGACGCACTCTATCATGCCCCATTTCCGGACGGCGGTCTTCATGACGCAATCTATCATGGCGCATCCCGCCCGCCCCGCGTTCCCTTTCCATATGTGACATCCTCTCGCGCCTGATGTCTTCCCTTCTTTCGTTCCTATACCAATCATACCTGTTCCAGTGCCTGTCGCGGTCCCAGGATCTCCAGTGCCTTCTGAAATCGCCAAATCTGATCCGCATATAGTCCGGCGGCAGGTAAAGAGAGTATTCCGGCGATATATCTACAACGACCCCGGGGACTATCTCAGGCCTCACATATACCCATCTGCCGTTATACGCACGGGACCTGAACCAGCGATCTTCATTAACGCGATACCAGTATCCGCCGTAGAAATAGAGTCCGGGCGTACCCGGCACCATGTAGATATCTGCGTCCCCGCTCGGGACAACCACTACATCGGGTGCAGTTCTGAATTGCAGAGGGGGCAGATCTATTCCGACGTTCACATTAACACCTGCCATGCCCTCACCCGCAATGCCCATTACCATGGCGAGTGCTGCCACTATGAGTAATATCTTTTTCATCGATGCGTCCTCCTGCGTTTTTGATTTACCCCACAAGAAGGGGTAGTTTCTCCGTATAACTATCTCGCAAAAATCGTTCCAGCTAGTATTATAAGGGAAATAATGGTCATGCAGCCTTCAAATCTTCCTAAATTAGGATATCGCTTGCCGATCAGGGGAAACAGCAAGACCCCCCTTTGTAGTCTAAGTCTGGCCGGGCTTTGCCCATCTGTTATTTGAGAATTTTTGAGATGAGTTATTGGTCGTGTGGGAAATTTGCGTTGTTGCAGTCAAAGGGAAAGCGGGAGACAAAGTAAGCGGGATAGCCAGGAAAGACGGTCGGATAGTCTCCTGAACTATCTCTCTCCCACGATTCGCAGAAACGCCTCGACTATCCGGGGATCGAAACATTTCCCTGAGTTGTCCCTCAGGTAGGATATGACCTTCTCCTTCGGCCACGCCTTGCGGTAAGGCCGTTCCGAACTGAGCGCGTCCCATTGGTCGACAACGGTGAAAAGTCTCGCAGGAAGCGGGATCTCGACGCCCTTGAGGCCTTGGGGATATCCGCACCCGTCCCACCTCTCGTGATGACAGTATGAAATAATAGAGGCCGGGCCGAGAAATGAGATAGGTTCGAGCATCTCCCTGGCGTATATTGTATGCTTTTCCATTATCTTTTTTTCAACGTCATCGAGCGGACCGGGCTTCGACAGGATATGGTCCGGGATCGCCATCTTGCCGATATCATGGATGAGCGCCCCCCTTTGGATATGCCCGATATCTTCTTCGCTACAGTCCATCTCCCGCGCCAAACGCACGCTTAGATCTACCACCCTCCGGCTGTGCCCTTCGGTTTCGCTGTCGCGGTATTCCAAAACCTTGGCCAGTCCTTCAAGGGTAAGGTGGTAGGTCCTCAGGAGCTCCTCTTCCGCGCGTTTGATATGTGCAATATTCCTCTCCGTGTTATGCAGTATTACCCAAACCAGCGCGCTTGAGGCCATCAGAAGCACCCCCGCAGAAAGACAAAAGCCCGCGTCCGTGACGACCGGGGCAGGTGAAAACGCCCCTTCTATTTCGAAATACGCAAGCACAGCCAGGGACCCGACAGAGGCGATAGTCAGTATGGGTATGGCGCGCTTGCCGAAAAAGAGACTGCCCACAATAATGATGAGCGGATACACGAGCATGCCCGAATCCTGAAGCCCACCGGTAGCGTAGAGGTTGTAGTCGGCAACACATACTATCACTGTCAAGGTCAGCGAAGCGGAGAGTAGGTAGTGGCCCCGGGAATTCAGCCAGAATGCGGGGACACAGAAAAAAGACATCGTAAGGAGGGCGATCGCTATGTTCCATGCATGTATATATACATTTACCAGAAACAGGGCGACTCCCGAAACGACAATGATCCTGAGCATGGTGGCAAGAATTCTTCCGCGTTGCGCTTGCTCATATGGCATCACGTCGGTCCGGCTGAACCGGTCCTTAAGGAAGAGGGTTTGAACGAGGCGCTTCACCCCGTCGCATGAAAGCGGCAGGCGCAACAGACCCGGCGCAATCCCTGAGGTCCCATTATTGTCTGAACTGATCTTCCCCATCAATCGACCCCTCCAATAACAGACGCTATAATGTAAGAAATCCTGCCCTCACTTGTCAATACCGGTACGCAGCGCTTATGGAGCCATTTGGACGGCAATCTGCTATAATTTTTTAGGATGAAGGATAAAGACAGAATAATCGGCTGGTCGATCATCTTGGTCTCTTTTGTCCTTTGTTTTACGGACCTGCCTCTTAAGCCCCCCCACTCAGACGAGGCTGGAAACGGTTTTTTTGTCAATCAGATCTGGGCAACCGGTTTCTATATCTACGACCCTCATAACTATCATGGACCGCTCTTGTTTTACCTTCTGCAGATTTCAGAAAAGATCTTCGGCTTCGGTATCGGCTCCTTCAGGGCGGTAACTGCCCTTTTTTCGACCTTGTCTGTATGGCTGGTACTGAGGAACCGCGATCTTCTGGGACGTTACACATCCTTTTTTGCTGCATCGGCGCTCGCCTTGAGTCCCGGCATCTCCTTTTTCGGTCGCTCGGCGATCCATGAGTCACCCTTCGTCTTTTTTCAGGTCCTCCTTGTGACAGGGTTTTTAAGGACAAAAGAGGAGCGCGGGAAACAGGGGATTATCTGGTCTTTTGCCGGCCTTCTCGGATGTATTTTGCTCAAAGAGACCTTTGTGATTTTGCTTTTTTCGCTCGTTTTTGCCTGGGGATGGTCCGGCTTTTCCCCCAGAGTCATGAAATGGATGGACCTCAAGGCAGGACCTTCTCCGTCTCTGTCCTTAAAAGACGTAGACAGAGCTTTGGTTCTAAAGATCTCTTTCGTATGTTTTTTTATCTGGCTTGCGTTATTCACGGGATTCTTTCATCACCGGCAAGGAGCGACAGACTTTTTTACTGCACTTATGCCCTGGCTTAAAACCGGCGTCGGCGGTTCCGGACATGACAAGCCTTTTACGTATTGGCTCACGTTGTTTGGACGTTACGAATGGGCCGCTGCCCTGGGGCTGGTTGGGGCATTCATAGGGCTTTTCGGACAGTCATGGAAGATGCGGTTTTTCTCAGCACTTGCGACCGTCAATTTGCTTGTCTATTCCCTTATCCCCTATAAAACGCCGTGGTGCATCATAACCATCTTATGGCCCTTTGTCATCGTGGCCGGTCTTTGGATCGAATTCATTTTCACTCAGCGGCGGGGCAAGACGGTCTATTGGCTTTCCTGGTGTGCTATCGCCGTCATCGTCATACAATCGGCGGCGACATCGATAAAATTGAACTTCATTCATTATACCGATCCTTCGGAGCCGTACGTGTATGTCCAGACGAAAAATGACCTAAAAGAGATCGA
The DNA here is from genome assembly GCA_963811165.1 of uncultured Nitrospiraceae bacterium. Lineage (GTDB taxonomy): Bacteria > Nitrospirota > Thermodesulfovibrionia > Thermodesulfovibrionales > UBA6898 > Sulfobium. The sequence continues at coordinate 733,705 of CAWEQH010000004.1, read as the reverse complement.
GGAGATAATAAGGAGGAAGATCGCGTCTTCGCCCGATTCTCAAAACATGACCGTGCAGATAAACTTGAACAATTCCTGGCCCCTTCCGTGGTTGTTTTCCCGTTTCCCCAATACAGGCTTTGGAGATTCCAGTAAGGCCTTCACTGAGAAGGCGGATGTGATCTTTGCCGAGGCCACCCACGACGATAAAGACACCGAGGGTCTTTACTTCGGACGCGTAATAGAACTCAGAGACGCCCGTACACCTGTCATCGTGTATCTGAAGAAGACCGTTTTTCAGGGGATGGACTTGCCGGGGTTCGGACCGTCCGTAACGGCGGAGGAAAAGAGGACCTAGAAATGGCGCTTGCTTTTTTGATACATATAGCGGTTTCCACCTTTAGTGCAATGGTCCTGGGTTTGGCGGCAGGGAGGCTCAACACCGCGATTGCCGCAGTAAGCCTGGCGTTGGGAGCTGCCGCCGGTATCGCCGTCTGGCTTAGGTTCAAGGAAGACAGGGGACTGTTTCCGGATATCAAGTTAGTCCCCGCCTTATTATATGGGTTCATTCTTTTTGCAGGACTGGAGCACTTTCTCTATCTTCTTTATTACTCCCAAAACGGATTAAGGACCCTTCATGCGAATAATTTCGGGGACCTCTCGATGCATATCCAATACATACGCTATATCGCCGGCGGCGCGCATTTCTGGCCGGACAATCCGGGCTTCGCCGGGGAGCTCATCAGGTATCCTCTGGGAATGGATATCTATAATGCCTTATGGGACATCCTGGGTGTTCCCGCCGGCAGCCATCTCTTCCTGACCGGGTTGGCTGCGACGATCGCTGCGGTATCAATGCTTCACCGATGGATGGGATGGTGGGGTGTCGGGGCCTTTTTCTTAAACGGAGGGCTGGCCAACTGGAGGATCTTCGGGACGGGTGTAATCCACGACTTTCAGGATGCGCTTGCGTGGAAAAGTTTTTTCCTCTCCCTCTGGATCACCCAGAGGGGATTTCTCTTTGCGATACCGGCCGGCGTGTACGTCATAAAGATGATAACCGAAACACTCCTTGGCGAGCGGACCATGGATCGCGTACAGAAGGCCGTGTGCGCGGCGCTTTGGGCGTCGCTTGCGTGGTTTCATCTGCATACTTTTTTTATTATTTCGCTTGCACTCGGCATCTTCATTGTTCTTTACAGAAAACCGCGGCTTCTCCTTGAAATCCTGATGCCTGCGGTGGCGGTCGGTCTTGTCTTTGCAGTATTTTCTGCAGGGGGTCTGTCAAGGGCAAAGGTCTTGCACATACAACCGGGATGGACCGCCGGAGAGGAAAACCTATTCAGTTTCTGGCTTACAAACCTTGGTCCCTGGCTGGCCTTTGCGGCAGTGGGGCTCTTCCTGGTCTTTAGAAAGTCATACGCCAAGCTGCGATGGATAGCGGTCACGTCTTTGCTTCTCTTTATCGTATTTACTTTTGTTATGCTCGCCCCATGGGACTGGGACAATATCAAGGTCTTGATTTGGTTATATCTCCTTATCGCATGGGTAGCCTGGAGGACGTGGGTAATCAACCTGCCTCCCTTGTCTGCCATCTTAACGGGCTTAATTGCTTTCTTCCCCGGTACGATAGCCGTTGTCTCTTCCCTCCCCGGCAACAGCCCCGGGGTCGAACTCTATCGGGCGGCGGAATTATGGGACGCGAAGGCCGCCCTTACCGATCTGCCTGCGGGCTCGGTGCTGGCTGTCGCGCCCGACCCGAACCATCCGGCCATGTTCTGGGGCGCGAGGGTCGCAGTCGGTTATCCCGGACATCTTTGGTCCCATGGTATCGACAGTGCTGCCAGGGAAAATCAACTTGAAAGGATATTTCGCGAGGACCCGGACTGGCCTTCCCTGGCAAAGAGTATCGGGGCGACCCATCTCTATTGGGGAGAAAATGAAAAAAAGAGATATGGCGCCTTTGACCAGCCATGGCGGCGCCTGCTTAAAAACGTCTCGCGGGACCAAGCGGTCCAGATATATGAAGTGGGAAGTTACCCGAAATAGCCGGGCCTCCTTTAGCCGCTCAGAAAAAAGCCCTTCACCTTTGACTGTCATGCCGGACCTGATCCGGCGTCCGGCGACCCCGGATCGGGGTCCGGGGCATGCTTTAGGACAACGTCACTGGATACCGACTTTCGCCGGTATGACGGCTATCATTACATTTTCTATGCACAAGGTTCCCCCAATTTTTCAAAAACCAACTTCGACCACTTCAGCAATTCAGTTTCTCTTTATCCATTAGGGACTTGTCCCTGACAAAACTCTATTTCTGGGGGGAACTCCTGTTAAAATCTCTCTTGACAATACATTCAAATATCTATATATTTTTATGTAAGCATGAATTAGAGGAGAAAAAAACAGTGCTTTCAAAGGGGAACAGAGTAGAAATTCTAAAGATTATTACCCATCCAGTGAGGAGCGCGCCGCAATGACCATCACCCTTTATTTCAATGATCCGCCCGGAAAGCGGTGAACGAATATTCAATCCGTGGTCACGGAACTATCCAGAAAATATACCTTCGACGTAGAAATTATCAAAAAGCCTGAGATGTCTTTCAGGAGCCGGAGATTATTAAACATTTTTCCTTCGGTTGCGATCAATGACACTATTGTATTCAAGGGTCAGGATGTATCTATTGCGGAGCTCAAATCCGCAATCATTCAGGAGATGGGCAGAACAGAGCATCTGCCATAAAGAGAGGGAGACGGCATGCAAAAAGAGATAGCATTGTTCTTTTCAACGACACCGTATAGTTTTGAAAACACCCACACCATCCTGATGCTTGCGGACGCCGCTCTGAAAAAAGGCCATAAAGTGCGGCTTATCGCCTCAGGAGACGGTGTCTTTTCGGTCGTGAAAGGCCAGGTCCCAAAATCTCTCGCGGCATTGGAAGACCTTGTAGGAAGAGGACTGAAGGTAGACATCTGAACGGGCTGTATGCAGGGCCGCGGTCTTGCGGCTGAAGACTCTATAGAAGGCGGACAGATGAGTTCCCTGAAAGGTCTCTTCAACGTAATCAAATCAAAACCGATATTTTTGAATCTCGGGGTATAGGAGGAAAGATGAAAGGCATCAGTATCATCTTGAGAAGGCCGCCCTATGGCTCTGTGGAAGCCGCTGAGGCGATACGGCACGCCCTTGGCGGGAAGACCGAAGATATGGATGTGAAGCTCATCCTATTAGACAATGGAGTGCACGTTGCCCGGAAAGGTCAGGACATATCGGGCACCAGTTATCTGAGCGCGGAAGACGGCATCAGGGATTGTATCGATATGGGCGTTTCTGTTTACGCTGATAACGTTTCTATGATAAACGCTCATCTTCGCACAGATGACATGGTTGAAGGGATTATTTTCTCAGATGGCTCCGAGATTGCGGATGCGCTCAGCGATTCTGAGATCACAATGATTTTTTAGTTGGGTACCAAGAAGTTGAACTTGAGGAGGCACTATGATTGTTTTCATAAAAAGCGGTCCTGATACACCGGAGGGGAAAAGGGGCGTAAGACTCTCCTGTCAGATGCACTCGGATATCGTCCTTTTGCAAAACGGGGTTTATTTTATCGAGGGACCGAATCTGGAAGACTCGGGGTTTGCCGGGAAGGCATATGTTCTTGAAGATGACAAAGAATTGCGCGGCATAAAAGGCAGTGGTGAGTACAGAGACATTAAGGTCATTAATTACGATAGTCTCGTTGATCTTATGACGGAAAGCGATAAGGTTATCGGAATGTTTTGAAGGAGGCGCGGAAAGCTGCGAGTGACAGGGTATGAGAAAAAAATTACATAGCATCCGGCTCGCTTCTCATCACTATAGCAAAGGGAGGTATCATGGCGAAGATAGTTGTCCTGGGAGGTTCTTTTGGAGGTCTGACAGCGGCTCTAGAGTTGAAAAGGCTGCTTGGCAAGGGTGTTGATATAACCGTCATCAGCGATGATGACAGATTTATATTCCTGCCTTCTCTTCCCTGGCTTATCATGGGCTGGAGGAAGCCGGAAGACATAACCCTTAAAGTCAGCGAGATACTTAGACCGAAGGGGATAAATTTTATCCATGAAGCGGCAAAACAGGTGGACCCTGACTCAGGCAAAGTCCTTACAGCGGCGGGGGAGACGGCCTATGACTTTCTTGTCATCTCCACCGGCCCTTATCTTTCATTCGAAGAGATACCCGGACTGGGACCCGACAAAGGGCACACAGACTGCACGTTCACGCTCGCCCACGCGGTAAGAACCGCGCAGAGCTGGAGAAAGATTATCGAAACGCCCGGGCCGGTCGTCGTCGGCTCCGCCCAGATGGTGAGCTGTTTCGGACCATCCTACGAGCTCGCCTTCGAGATGGATGCCGAACTCCGAAGAAGGAAGATGCGCCACGAGGTACCAATTCTCTACCTGACGTCAGAGCCTTACCTGGGCCATATGGGAATCGGCGGTCTCGGAAAATCGAAGAGGTTGATGGAGGACGAATTTGCGGAGCGGGACATAAAGCCATTAACAAGCCAGTCTATTCAGGAGGTGGCGCCGGGAGAAATAAGGCTCAAGGACGGCTCAAAAATACCCTTCAACCTCGCCATGATAGCACCCCCTTTCAAGGGTGTTCCCGCTGTTGCGCCGCTCGGCAATCCCAGAGGGTTCATCCCCGTTGACAAAAACTACCGGCACACGAAATACAGGAATATCTTCGCCGTCGGAGTGACTATGGCCATAGCTCCTCCGGAACCGACACCCGTTCCTGTCGGCGTCCCAAAGACCGGCTTCATGACGGTAAAGATGGCGAAGACCGCTGCTGCGACGATTGTCTCAGACATCAGAGGGACGTCTCCGCCTGCCGCAGCCGATATCGATGTCGTCTGTCTCATGGACATGGGGCATACCGGCGCCATTATGAAGGCGGCACCCGCCCTTCCGCCGAGGCAAGAGTCGTATACGAGAAAAGGTGTCTGGGTGAAATGGCTCAAGGCATCGTTTGAACGGTACTTTCTCTACAAGATGAAGCATGGTCTGAGCAACTGGCCGTACTGAAAAAAGGCATGCGAAAAATCGGAAAACCGGGAAGCGCATCCAAACTGGCGAGCGCTGTCCGCAAAGTCCTTGTTCGCGTCACAACATCCTCACAAAGGACGGACGCAGCTACCACTTTGTTATTGATAACGTCCCTCTTCATTAATTATTATTAAGAGGCGCTAAGGAGTTACTATGACCGAGATAGACAGGAAAACAGAGGTGCTGAAAGTCATCGCCCACCCTGTAAGGATCAAGATTCTTAGAGAACTGAGAGAAGGGGTGAAGTGCGTAAGCGATTTTGAAGAGTTCCTCGATATTCGCCAGCCGAATGTTTCCCAGCATCTTTCCCTCATGAGAAGGTACGGGCTGATCGATTTTTTTGTAGACGGAAGATTGAAATGCTATTTTCTTAAGGACCCGATGATACCCGACCTTATCGCCCTGATCGACAGAGAATATAAAGAGGAATTGCCTGCCCCGCCTTGCTGCCCGGTAACAAAGAAAGGCACCTATCCCGGGGCCAGGGCGCGGTAGACCTAGCACAGGTCAAAAAGGGAGATAACCGTGTCCGTTAACCTTACGGCTTCTTGGTGCCTTCCCTTGCGATCGCGATCTTGCCGGTCCTTACGAATTCCTTGATCCCCATAGGCTTAAGGAGCTCTACGAGGGCCTCTATCTTTTTTTCTTCCCCGGTGATCTCTATAGTATAGGTCTTTTGGCTCGAGTCGATCACCCTGCCCCTGAAGATCTCGGCAAGCCTAAGGACCTCCGCCTTGTCCTCCTGCCGGGGGGCGACTTTTATGAGCACCATCTCCCGCTCGACATGGTCGAGTTCGGTCATGTCCACTACCTTGATCACGTCTATGAGCTTGTTAAGCTGTTTCGTGATCTGCTCTATGATCCAGTCGTCTCCGACCGTCACGATCGTCATGACCGAGACCTGCGGGTCTATCGTCTCGCCGACGGAGAGGCTTTCTATGTTGTATCCCCTTCCGCTGAACAGGCCTGAAATCCTGGAAAGCACGCCGAATTTATTCTCAACGAGTATCGATATTGTGTGTCTCATAGCTCTCCTCTATAACCCTCTTTAATCCCCCCGAAAGGGGGTATCCGTTTTACTTGACCGCCCTCAGTTTCTTCTCGGACTTTTTCTCTTCTTCGCGGAAGAGCATCTCGTCGATCGCAGCGCCGGCAGGGACCATCGGGTAGACCTTCTCCTTCCAGTCGATGACGAAATCCATAAAGACCGGCCGCCTGATGCTGAACGCCTCCTTAAGGACAGGCTCCACTTCGGAGCTTTTTGTCGCCCTCAGTCCGACCGCTCCGTAGGCCTCGGCGATCTTGACGAAGTCGGGTATCGTCTCCTCGAGTTTCGTATGCGCGTACCTCTCCTTGAAGAAAAGTTCCTGCCACTGTCTCACCATCCCCAGAAACCTGTTATTAAGTATCGCGACCTTGACCGGAAGTTTGTTGATGACCGCAGTGGCCAGTTCCTGTATGTTCATCTGGATGCTCCCGTCGCCGGCAATGTCGATGACCAGTTTGTTCGGGAAGGCAAACTGCGCGCCCAACGCTGCAGGGAAGCCATACCCCATTGTTCCAAGCCCCCCGGAAGTAAGGAGTGTGCGGGGTTTATCGAACTTGTAAAACTGTGCGGTCCACATCTGGTTCTGTCCGACCTCAGTGCAAATTATCGCATCGCCTTTCGTAAGCTCATTTATCTTTTCGACGACATACTGGGGCTTTATGATGTCCGTGCCCTTTTCATAAGACATCGGTCTTTCAGCCTTCCAGGCGCTTATCTGTTTGAGCCACGCCTTTCTCACCTCCTGCCACTGCTCCTTGACTTCTTCTTTGAGGACTTTGCTCATGGCCTGGAGAACCTTTTTTACATCGCCTACTATCGGAACATCGACGCGCACGTTCTTTTTGATGGACGTAGGGTCGATATCTATATGGACTATCTTGGCATTAGGGGCAAAGGCGCTGATCTTGCCGGTGACCCGGTCGTCGAAGCGCATACCTATTGCAACGAGGAGATCGGACTCCTGTATCGCCTTGTTTGCATAATACGTACCGTGCATGCCGGGCATTCCGAGCGAAAGCTTGTGACTGCCGGGAAAACCGCCGAGACCCATCAGGGTCATCGTAACCGGTATCTCGGCATATTCTGCAAGTTCCTTCAGTTCCTTTGCCGCACCCGAACTGATCACCCCGCCACCCCCGACAAAAACGGGTTTTTTGGCCTTGGCGATCATATGCGCCGCCTGGCTTATCATGTAGCGGTTGCCCTCGTAGGTCGGCTTATAAGTCCTCATATTGACCGACTCAGGCCAGACAAAGTCCGCCTTCGCCGTCGTAACGTCCTTCGGAAGGTCGATGAGGACAGGCCCCGGCCTGCCGGTCGTTGCGATATAGAAGGCCTCTTTGATGATCGTCGAGAGCTCGTTCACATCTTTGACCAGATAATTGTATTTCGTGCAGGGCCTCGTGATCCCGACTATGTCGGCCTCCTGGAACGCATCATTGCCGATAAGCATCGTCGGCACCTGTCCCGAAAAGATGACGAGCGGTATTGAATCCATCGATGCGGTAGCGATCCCGGTGACTGTATTTGTCGCGCCGGGCCCTGAGGTTACCAGCACCACACCGGCCTTTCCGGTCGCCCTTGCATAGCCGTCGGCGGCATGGACTGCTCCCTGTTCGTGCCTTGTCAGGATGAGCTGAAGCTCTTTTTCATCATGGAGGTAATCGAATATATTAAGGACAACGCCGCCGGGGTAGCCAAACAGATACTTCACGCCCTCCTTCTTAAGACATTCTATGAATATTTCCGCGCCTGATATTTTCATAGTCCACTTTCTCCTCACGGCGGCTGGGAAGCTGCCAAATATCCTAAAGTTTCGGTTATTTTACCATAGAAAATCCTTTTTTAAAACGATTTCATCTTTATTGAGACATCGACGTCAAATCATGATATATAATATTAACTGTCCTGGAATTATGACTACGACCATATTCATCTCTTTAGAGAAGGAGGCATCATGGGAAAAACAGTGAAATTTATCTCGGGGTTCATGGTAGCGGCTGCGGCGCTTCTTTCTATCTGTGGGGTGACGCAGGCTGCGCAGAGGAAGCCGGTCGAGGTGAAAAAGAGCGACAAATGCCAGGTATGCGGCATGCTGGTCGCGGGGTACCCCAACTGGATCTCTCAGATCATTTTTACCGACGGGACCTATGCCTTCTTCGACGGCCCGAAGGACATGTTCAGGTACTATTTCAACCTTGCCAAGTATAACCCCTCAAAGAAACAGGCGGACATCGACGCGATGTATGTGACCGAATATTACTCTGCCAAGCTTGCCGACGCCAGGAAACTCTTCTTCATTCAGGGCAGCGACGTTAACGGTCCAATGGGTGTTGAGCTGGTCCCTGTCGAATCAATCGGGAAGGCGAAGGAGTTCATGAAGGACCACCACGGCAAAAAGATGCTGAGGTTCGATGAGGTAAGGAAGGAGGACCTACAGTAATTGCGCAAATCGCGCGTCTTTTTCTTTTTTATTCTGATCTGCCTGCTGACGATCTCTTTTCTGGCGGCGACTTCCGCGGTATCCGTATCGAGGTTCCTAAGTGAAGGCCGCGATCTTAATGAGATCACCTCGGCACTCAAACTGACGGACCTCTCCTTTACAAACGATGCCCGTTACACGAGGAACCCCTCGCAGGCGGACCTCTTCTCGGCATTTCAGGACTACCCCGGCTCGATAGAACATTTCCCTTCAGGTTCTGTCACGCCACCTCCGGATTTCAGTCTTCTGGGCACCGAGATGAAAGTGAAAGGCCGATGAGCCTCAACAGCCACGTCAACGTCCTGGACTTTACGCTCCAGTCGCTTCTAAGAAGAAAGTTCAAAAACGCAGGCATTATCCTGGTATTTACATTCATCGTCTTCATCACGGGCTCGATACTATTCCTTTCCTATTCCTTCAAGCGCGAGGCCCTGCTTATATTGAAGGGCTCGCCGGAGTTGATCGTCCAGAGGATGTCCGCGGGACGGCACGAGCTAATCCCTGTAAAGATCGCCAAATATATTGAAGGAGTCCCCGGTGTATCCTCTGTCGAACCCCATTACTGGGGATATTATTATGATACGCTCGTAAAGGCGAATTATACGATCGTTGCCGCCTCCACAGCGGTTTCGGCGAACAACCGCATGCTAAGGGGACGGCTGCCCGGGAAAGACGAAACAGGCGTTGCGGCCGTGGGCAGGGGGGTAGCGAAGGTAAGGTTCGTAGACCTGGGCGGCACTATCTCTCTTCTTTCCTCTTCAGGTGATCTCATGGACTTCCAGGTCATCGGCATCTTCGAATCCGAGTCCGAACTTCTCACCGCAGACCTTCTCGTGATCAGCCAACCCGATGTCGTAAAGTTGTTCGGTATGCCCAAGGGAATGGCCACCGACCTTGCGGTCTCGGTAAGCAATGAGGCCGAGGCGCCGGTCATCGCCGGAAAGATCAGGGCAGAGTTCCCCGACACAAGGCCGATTCTCAGGAAGGAGATCATACGCACCTACGATGCGGTCTTTGGCTGGAGGTCGGGGCTGATCGTGACCCTCTTTGCCGGGGCGCTCGTTGCGTTTATCATCCTTGCGTGGGACAAGGCATCGGGCCTGAGCGCAGAGGAGAAAAAAGAAATAGGCATCCTTAAGGCCATAGGATGGGAGACCTCCGACATACTCGAGATGAAATTCTGGGAGGGTCTCGTCATCTCGCTTTCGTCCTTTCTCATGGGGGTAATATTTGCGTACCTGCATGTCTACTTCTTCGGGGCTTCCATCTTCGCTCCGGCCCTGAAAGGATGGTCCGTAATCTATCCGGATTTCAGGCTCACCCCTTTCATCGACCCTTATCAGATCGTGATGCTGATGGCGCTGACCGTCATCCCTTATATCGCTTCTACGATCATACCTTCCTGGAAGTCGGCGATCACTGATCCGGACGAAGTGGTGAGGGGCTGAAAAACGTGAGTCGTGAAAAGTGAATCGAAAAGATAAAAAGAAATAAGGCAAAGAACCAAATCCATGAACAAAACCATAATAAAAACGGAAAGCCTCACGAAATACTACAACAAGGGCAAAGCCAATGAGGCGCTTGCGGTAAACAGCGTCACTATCGACATCGACCGGGGAGACTTTGCGGTCATCAAGGGTCCGAGCGGATCGGGCAAGACGACCCTCCTTTCCCTCATCGGCTGCATGACCCGCCCGACTTCCGGCTCGATCACACTCAAAGAAAGAGACATCTCTCACCTGCCTGAAAGGTTCCTTACCGACATCAGGCGAAAGACCTTCGGTTTTATCTTCCAGCAGTTTCATCTTATACAGGGGCTGTCCGTACTTCAAAACGTCATGGTGCCCCTTTATCCTACGGACACAAACGTTTCCGTGCTCCGGAAAAAGGCCGAAGGCATACTTGAGGGACTCGGAATGTCCAAACGGAAAGACTTCCCGGTGCAGGGCCTTTCAGGCGGCGAACAGCAGAGGACCGCGATCGCCAGGGCGCTGATAAATGATCCGGAAGTGGTGCTTGCCGATGAGCCGACCGCCCATCTCGATACTGCGCTCTCACGGGATTATATGGGTATTATGAAAGAATTATGGGACAGAGGGAAGACGGTCGTAATCGCCTCGCACGACCCGCTCGTGTTCGAACACGAATACGTCACCCTCACCGTCGAGATGCGCGACGGGATGGTCAAGAGCGTCTTAAGGAGATAGGGATGATACTCCATCCCGGCATTATCGCCCTGCTCCTGGGTTCGGGAATTACGCTCCTGCTTCTTACTTACGCGGCCGGTCTCGGAGTAACAATCCTAAGGAGGTGGGACATTGGAAGCAGTTCCGAGAAGCAACTGGCGCTCGAAAGAAAGACCTACCTTGTCTCGACCCTCCTCAGATACGGACTGGCCTTTGAGATAGTCTCGACCTTCCTCTTCGTCTATACCGCAGACGACCTGCATAACCTGCTGGTCGGCGCGATGTGCGCCACCGGTTCTTTAAACGCGAACTCCTTCGGATTCCCGGCGCTTTACGTAAAGATCGCAATCTTCTTTCTCGCATCCGCGTGGATAGCCATGGACAGTCTCGACAACCGGGCCGAAGATTATCCCCTTACAAAAAAAAAATACAGGCTTTTGCTCTTCATCATCCCGTTCGCCCTTGCCGGCTACGTCCTTCAGATACTTTATTTCGGCAGTTTAAACCCTGACGTCATCACTTCCTGTTGCGGCGTACTCTTCAGCGAAGGCGGAACGAGTATCGGCAGTTCCCTGGCCTCGCTGCCCGTCAGGCAGACAGAGGCCCTCTTCTTCGGTTCTTTTGTCTTGGTGGTCGCTTTTGGCCTGGCGGTGATGAAATCGGCGCGCAAACTGTTCGTTATCCCTTTTTCGATTTTGTCTTCGGCCTTCTTCGTCATATCGATCGCCTCGATAATCTCTTTCATCTCGCTCTATTTCTACCAGGTCCCTACTCACCACTGCCCTTTTGATATGCTTCAATCGGAATATTATTACTCAGGATATCCGCTCTACTTCTCCCTTTTTGCCGGAAGCTTCTTCGGGGCGATGACAGGGGTCATCGAGCCGTTCAGGAAGATAGGGACCCTTTCGGGCCTGGTCCCGGGGGTACAGCGGAGATGGGCGCTCGTCTCAATAGTCTGCCTCACGGTCTTTGTTTTGATCACATTGGTACCGATGGTCTTTACGTCTTTTACACTCGAAGGATACTAACCCCTCCTGGTTTGACCCGAAACATTCACGAAGAAATCCTTCCTTGGATTCCGCACTCGACCGCCTTGCGCAGATGCTGTTTGTTATTCCCGGAAATCAATTGATAATATAGTCCGACATATTACGCCTATTCGTAATAAGTCCTTATTACCGACAAATACGACCTTGCAAACGATCGTTCCTATCGATAATTCGACATTTTCCTCTTCCATCCTTTTTGGCGGTATGGTATATTTAGGCCGTGGGATCACAAAACCGGAAGGTCGTATATTAATTGTTGTGCAGGCAAATTAAACTAATAAAGGACATAAAATGAACAAACTATTTTCGCGCACCATTATCATTATTTTTTGCGCCGCCCTCCTTATAATTCCCTCTCAAATCTGTGCAACTGATATAAAAAATGGTGACATTGAAGACACCATGGCGGGAGTGAAACTCGGAAGTAAAGTTGATGAGCTAAAAAATAAATATCCTAAAATTTATAGGAATCAGCTTTTCGCAGGTGAAGTTCTTTATGAGGCATGCAATCAAAAACAATTGGAGGTTTTTTCATTTACAGAGGAGCCATGGTCTAAAGGCTACATTACAAATATTTGGGTGCGGAAAGGGCAAGAATCAGTGTGTCGTGATTCTACTGGCAGTTTGCCGGATTATTCTATTCCGGCAGTAACACCACGCGGAGTGAAATTGGGAGACAAGGAAGAAAACGTTATTCGTTTATATGGTCAGCCGGACAGTTCAAAGATAATTAAAGGCGGAGATAAGATTTTAACTTACAGGGCAAAATCGGAGAGAAAAGAGGTAAAAGTAAAGAATCTAGTACTCTACTTCACGATTAGCCGAGGCTTTGTATCAAGCTTTCATCTTGCCAGCGACATGCCCGGCGCAAAGAAGCCATTTTAAAGCAAATAAAAATGCACAACAAGAACATCAACACCGACGCGGGATTAGCGCCGATTGGTTTTCAGTTTTGTCCTTACGGCCCGCGCGGGTTATGTCGGCGTTAAACCACAAAATAATATTACAAATAATGATAAAATAATATATGAAATTTGAATGGGATCCAGATAAATCAGATGCCAACCTCAAGAAGCACGGTATATCTTTCCATGAAGCGGCAACGGTATTTGGCGATCCGCTGGCAATAACCTTCAATGACCCAGACCATTCAATCGGAGAGCATAGATTTCTGACATTTGGTCATTCGAGTGCCAATCAGTTAATGGCTGTCGTTCATACTGAGCGACTTGAAAAGACAAGAATAATAAGTGCGAGGCGCGCAACAAAACAAGAGAGGGAAATATATGAAAACGGTTAAACACGAAGAAATGAGAAAAGAATACAAACGAGAAGATTTAGGGAAAGGAATACGAGGCAAACATTTTGAGGAATATAAGAAAGGAACTAATCTTGTTCTTCTAAGTCCTGATGTGGCAGCGGCTTTCCCCGATGATGCTTCGGTCAATGATGCACTGCGAAGCCTAATGAAAATAGCACGCCAAACAACTGGTTTAACAAAAGCATCGAGAGGGACGCGGTAATAGCCGCTTTTCGTTTTGACTTTTGCCTTACACCGCGCCCCTCATGCTGGTCATTATGCGCTTATTACTTCCGATAATCTTCAGTCTCGATCCTTGATTGATTTTGCGGCTTAGTCGGTGCAACCGTCAATATCTTCCGCTGAGTTGAGGGGAACATGCCGGGCTACCCAGTGCGGCCTTTTTCGCTCATCTCTTTGACCGTGGCTGCTTCTTCAGTGCGATGATCCTGCCCGTGGTAAGATAGGACTATGCTCAACCTCAATGCACAGGCGTGGCTCAGCCTCGTCTTCCTCGCAGTCGTAATGGGCCTTCTGCTGTTCATTCCAGCCGGGACCATCCGCTACTGGCAGGCATGGGTGTACCTATCGATCTTTATGGGGGCATCACTCCTTACCACGCTCTATCTTATGAAAAATGATCCGGCGCTTCTCAAGCGTCGCATGCGCGGCGGGCCAACTGCTGAAAAGCGAAGGAAACAGAAACTCATTATGCTCTGTACCTCAATCGGCTTCATTGCGCTTCTCGTCGTCCCTGCGCTCGACCACCGCTTCCGGTGGTCTGCAATGCCGCTCTCCTATGTTTCAGCCGGGGACGTTCTCGTTGTAATAGGGTTCTATTTCATTTTCCTGGTCTACAAAGAGAACCCCTTCACTTCAGCGACCATAGAAGTCGCCGAGGATCAGAAGGTCATTTCTACCGGGCCGTATGCCATTGTGCGCCACCCGATGTATGCAAGTGCATTACTGTACCTGGTCGGCACACCCCTAGCCCTGGGCTCGTTTTGGGGCCTCCTCCCTCTCCTGGCCATGATACCATTTCTGATATGGCGGCTCTATGACGAAGAGAGCTTACTCGCAATCAATCTGTCTGGATATACGGAATACCAGAAGAAGGTCCGACATCGCCTTATACCATTCATTTGGTAGAAGACCAGGTCATCAAATTTCCGTTGAATAGCTTAGCTCTTTCTCTTTTGCTATAATTTTTATGAAAGCCGAGTTCATCACGATATACCATTACAGAAATTAGGAGGCGCAATGAACGCAACACTTATAAAGCCGGACATTTACTGGGTAGGTGCTATAGACTGGGCGGTCAGAGACTTTCACGGCTACATGACCCCCAACGGCACGACCTACAACAATTACCTCATCATGGACGAAAAGATTACCCTCTTAGATACGGTAAAACACGACTTCAGCGAGATCATGCTGGACAACGTAACCGAGATCGTGCACCCATCGAAGATAGAATACGTGATCGTCAACCACATCGAAAACGACCATGCGACCAGTCTGGACAGGATCATGGCCTTTGCGCCAAACGCAACTATCTATATCACGGAAAAGGGCAAGAAGGGGCTTGCGCGGTTCTTCGACATCTCTTCATGGAATATCAAGACCGTAAAGACCGGCGACACGCTCAATATCGGCAGACGAAACCTGCTCTTCATCGAAACGCCGATGCTCCACTGGCCTGATTCGATGATGACCTATGTCAGGGAAGACAGGCTCCTCATCAGCCAGGACGGCTTCGGACAGCACCTTGCAACCGCTGCCAGGTTCGACGACGAGTTCATCGAATGCGCCTCTGTCTCTGAGCTCGAAGACTCGGTCATCGACTATTACGCAAATATTTTGATGCCGTTCGGCGCCATCATCAAAAACAAGGTCGCCGAGATACAGAAACTCGGGCTCGAAATAGAGATGATCGCGCCCGATCACGGCATCATCTGGAGAGGAGACCCGGGCAAGGTCCTCAAGATGTATATGGACATGGCCACGGGCAAGGCGAACCTCAGCGTGGCAATAATCTACGATACGATGTGGCACAGCACAGAGATGATGACGCTGCCCATCATGCGCGGCATAAAGGAAGAGGGGGTGGACTGCAAGGTCATCAAGCTTAGGGCCACGCCCATGTCCATTGCGATCAAGGAGTTCTGGAAGGCCAGGGGGACATTGATAGGAACTCCTACGCTGAACAATAAGATGTTCCCTTCAGTGGCCGAGTTCCTCCAGCACGTTACGGGCCTCAGGCCGAAAGACAGGATCGCCGGCGCCTTCGGAAGCTACGGATGGGCAGGGGGAGCGGTGAAAGAGGCCTATGAATGGCTAAAGGCGATGAAGCTTAAGACTGTCGAGCCCGGGGTCGAGGCGCTCTACAGACCAGCTCCGGAAGACGATCGGAAGTGCTACGAATTTGGAAAGGAGTTTGCCAGGAAGGTGAGGGAGTACCACGAGCAGTTTACAAATGCAGGGGTTTGATGTATAAACCCTATTAAGGATGGAACGATGAAACCTGTCCTGAAATTCTCCGTATGTTTGACCGTAATCCTTTCTTTGTCCTTCACCCCTGTCCTGTTCGCCGATGAAAAAAAACACGAAAAGGAAAAAGAGACTGCGGAGCTAAAACTGAGTCCTCAGACACAGGCATGCATCGGCTGCCACAATATGTTCACCCCGGGGATAGTCGAGGACTGGCGTTCTTCAAGGCATTCAAGGACAGTACCTTCTGAAGCAATGAAAAAGCCCTTGCTTCAGAGAAGGATATCGGCGGAAAGCGTGCCAGGCGAAGTGTCAGGGTATGTCGTGGGCTGTTTTGAGTGCCATAGCAGAAACCCCCAAAACCATAAAGACAACTTCGAGCATATGGGATTTAGGATTAATGTAGTGGTCTCGCCCGGCGACTGCAACACCTGCCATCCTTTGGAGGTCGGCCAGTATGCCCCGAGCAAGAAGGCAAACGCAGTGAAAAACCTCTTGAGTAACCCCGTCTATCATACTCTCGTAGATGCCTCGACCGGGGTGCAGAAACTCGAAAACAGAAAACTCATATCAGCGAAGCCTTCCGAAAGTACCCTTCATGAAACCTGTCTCGGCTGCCACGGGACAACAGTTGAATTTAAGGGCATGAAAAAGGTGCTCACAAAGATGGGAGAGATCTCGGTGCCTGACCTTACGAACTGGCCGAACCAGGGCGTGGGCAGGGAAAACCCCGACGGTACGCAGGGCGCATGCACCGCGTGTCATCCGAGGCACGCATTTTCGATAGAGGTGGCTAGGAAACCTTATACATGCGGCCAGTGCCACCACGAGCCGGATGTCCCCGCCTGGAACGTCTACGAAGAGAGCAAGCACGGCAATATCTTCCATTCGAAAAATCACGAGTGGGACTTCGATCCGGTACCCTGGGTAGTCGGGAAAGATTTCAAGACCCCGACCTGCTCGGTCTGTCATAACAGCCTGATAGCAAAACCCGACGGCGAGGTGGTCGCCGAAAGGTCTCACGATTTCGGATCGAGATTATGGGTGCGACTCTTCGGTCTGATCTACAGCCATGCCCAGCCTAAGTCCGGAGATACGTCGATCATCAGAAACAAAGACGGGCTTCCGCTGCCGACAACGTTTACGGGCGAGCCTGCTTCGGGATACCTCATAGACACGGCAGAGCAGGAGAAAAGGCTGGACCGGATAAAATCCATATGTTTCGCCTGCCATACCACCGACTGGACAAACGGCCATTTCAGGAAGCTCGCCGCCACCATCAGGGAAACGGACGAGATGGTCCGCACCTCGACGATATTGATGACAGAGGCATGGGACAAGGGGGTCGCCGACAAAACAAATCCTTTTGACGAACCGATAGAGAAGATGTGGGTGAGACAGTGGCTCTTTTATGCCAATACGATACGCTACTCCTCGGCGATGACCGGTGCGCCTGATTACACGTCGTTTAAGCTGGGGTGGTGGGAGCTTTCGGACAACCTCAGACAGATGAAAGACGCGATAGATATGAAGTACGAGATTAAATCGCTCGATAAAAATCAGAAGTAATTTTAAACGCGCCTTCGAATGAACGATGCCCGCAGATTCACTTTTTTTTCTTGATGCTGCGATAATCATTGCTGATTTTTCAGAAAAGAGGGGGACCTCACATAATGAAGCGATTTTTTTATGCATCTCGTTCCTTGCGGCAGGAACGGTAACTTTCAATTCCTTTTTTCTTGATTATGAAGCCGCTACATCTTAAAAACAGGCTGCTTGCAGTAAGGGCATGTCTCCATCTCCTGAAACTTCCTCAGATATCGCTGCACCGCAATAATAAAGGTCGCGTGGCTCCAGGTGAGGGGAGAAACCGAAACGGGTTCACCGGTAAAGGGGTTTACCTGTTCTGCAAGCACCCCCGACCGAAGAGCTATTTGCGCGACCCAGTTCAGTATCGGAAGGCATTCCTTCAACTCCTCCTTGTTTTGTGCCTTCTCTATCAGATACTGGGCATGCCAGAGCGTGCAAATGACCCAGGGATTGCCAGGGATATCCTCGTTCGGTTCAACTACGCTTTGATAGCGATCGTTTTCGTATCTTGCCATGCCGCCTATTGCGGTCTTGCACCATAGCTTATCTTTCAGGGCGTCCATAGTACGCTGAATCTTGTCATCAGCTGCGGGAAAGACACCGAAGGCGAAGAGGCCGGAGAGACTTGCATCGAGTCTGAAATCATTCTTGAGTATCCCGAAACGTTCAGAAACCGAGCCCAGAAATCGCCCAGCCTCATCGCTATAGAGATATTCTTTCAGCGCGTCCCTCATCCCGCCGGCCGCTTTTTCGTATTTCTGGGACAGTTCTGTCTCGCCGAAGGCCGAAGTGAAATGGCTTGCGGCTCTCAGCCCCGCGATAACGGCGGAGACCGTAAAGGAATGAATCCCCAACTGCTCTTCCCATAGGTCGTATGACGGAAGGGGGAGACCGGTCCTCTGGTCTACGAACTCACACATGAAGTCCGCTGCGGCCTTGATGACCTTTCTGTACAGAGGCTTTATGAACTCAACATCCCGGTACACACTGTAATGCTCCCAGAGAGCCCAAACGACGAGCCCGGTTTCATCCTCCTGGATCGGCAGATGGGGTTTTCCCTCGAGGACCCAGGGATGCCATGAACTGGCGAGAGATCCATCCGCGTTGTATTTGTGCAAGAAGAACCCGTTTCTCCCTATTACCTCCCCGCAGAATTCGAAGAACCTTCGCGCAGGGATCGGATAGCCGGCAAGGTCGAGGGCATACGCGACGAGGGCGCCGTCCCTTGGCCACATATACGTATAGGTGTCTCTCGAAAAGTGGAGGATGTCCGAATCGTTTGCGGCTATGACCGAGCCATTGTTGTTTATGTGGGTCCTTAGGATGAGGAGGCTTCGCGTATATAGTCTTCCGACGGCATCCGGGAGATCACCGAATTTCATGTTCTCCCTGTCGAGCCACAACTTCCAATAATCAGCTGTCCTCTTGATGAAGTACCCCGGTGTCCTCTTAACGACGAGATCGTTCAGCCTTTTGACGCCTTTCCAGTCAACGCACGCAGCCATCCAGTAATATGCGTGCGCCTTCTTGCCGGGAGGGATCGATGCATGCACAGCACAGATCGAATCTACGGACCCCTGCGCAACGGGATTCCCTGAAAGGGCGCCGTCTTCCGCGTCGACCCAGGTACCTTCCAGCCCTTTTGTCTCCTTTACTCCCGTGGCGAACTGAGCAAGGCCGATGCCCTCTTCAGTCAAGGCGTTTACCAGAAAATACCTCCGCCCCTTGTAGTGGAGGAGGGCCTTCTCCTCCGGCTTGTAACACACGGTATCGCCGATCTCGGACCCATATATATGAAAATCATGGTGGAAGAAGAGCCGGAACTCTACGAACTCCGTCGTGAGATTCCTTGCCGTGATTTCCCTGACGTAGAGGTTTTCGTGAAAGTCGACGACATCCCGCATGAGAATTTCTACCCCGAGGGTTTTATTTACAAGTTCGATTCTTGCGACGAGGGTGTCATCTTCATAGTCGAGTGAGCGCTCCCATCCGTCACCGTCAATCCAGCCAAATACCCCGTTCACCCATGCGCCGACCCTGAAGACGTGACCCTGGGCGTGGTTTTCGCTGCCCACGCTCGGGAAATAGAGGTCCCGCAAAAGCCCTTTCTTATCGTACAGAATCAGCAGGGAGCCGTTTCCTATCGGTATATCCCTTGGCATGCCTATCCCTTGTTATAGAACACTGCCATGATAAGAATTGCTGCAACAGTATTCTTTTTGTTTCTCCTTAAGATTCCCGTCGACATCATTTTGCCCCCCGTCTACCGGTTTAAAAAATCTCCCTTTCTTCTAAGAGAAGTATATCAACCGCATGAGATATAGCAAGTCAATAGAGAACTTCGGTTCCCCACCCCTTAATGCAATCCCAGGCATGCACCGACCATCTTCAGTCCTATTTCCCTGCAAGAAATCGACGGCAGTCCTTCATACTGTTATAATATTCTTATATGAAAACGATTGCATTTCTGGGTAGCCCCCGGAAGGACGGAAACACGGAGCTGCTTCTTAAAGAAGCGATCAGGGGGGTAAAGGTGACTTCCGGCAGTGACGTGGCCGTCTTCAACCTCAACCTGATGAATATCAGGCCCTGCCAGGACTGTGGCGGCTGCGAAAATACGGGCGAATGCGTCATCGACGATGACATGTCAAACATATCGCGCGAAATCAGGACTGCCGAGAGGATCATCCTTGCCTCTCCGATCTTCTTCTTCGGCCTCTCCGCGCAATCAAAAACTATGATCGACCGTTGTCAGAGCTTCTGGTGCGAAAAATACTTATTGAAGAAACCGATACCAACCGGTGAATCCGGCCGCAAGGGACTTTTGATCCTCGTAGGGGGAATGAAAAAGGACGTGGGGGTCGACTGCGGAGACGCGTGCGCAAAGGCGTTCTTCAGGACGATAAGCGTCGCAGACCACAAGGTGCTGAGTTATCTGGGCGTCGACGCAAAAGGCGCGATCCGTGAGCATCCGACGGGCCTGCATGACGCCTTCGAGGCAGGCAAGACACTCGCCTGTATATAAGTCTATGTCCTCTCCTTTGCCCCAGTTCATCCAGCTCTACCCCACCCTCCGATGCAACCAGAGATGCAGGTTCTGCTTCAATTCGCCGCCGACTTACGTATCTGACATGTCGTTCGACAACGCCCTCACACTTCTTGACATCCTTCTTTGTAACGACATCGGAGAAATCGACATTATGGGGGGAGAACCGCTCCTTCTCGACTGGATGCCTGACTTCATAGATATCGCGATAAAAGGCGGGAGGTCTGTAAACCTCAGTACAAACGGGAGCACAGTGGAGGTGATTGAAAAGTTTTCGGCCCTGGACCCTGAAAAATTCACTATCGGCGTATCGCTGGAAGGCAGTTCGGAAGCAACTCACAATAGGATGACTCATTCGCATAATTTTTATCGCGCGTTGACAAGTGTAAGCCAACTGGTTTCAGCGGGCCTCGACCCGATCGTAAAGACCGTAGTCAGCAAAGAGACAATGTCCGATATCCAGGAGATCGTCACCTTGCTTAGAGACATGGGGGTAAAACGTTATTATCTGATCCATATGGACCTGATTACGAGTGATGCGACCCTGAAAAATGCCGCGCTGAGCTACAGCGCCTTCAGGGACTTTTATGAAGAGACTCAACGGAACAATCAGGACATCGGGATTTTCAAAGTCGCCGCCTCCTGTTTCGAAAAAGAAACTCTCCCCTGGGGGGTCCGCTGCGCAGGCGGTGTTCGCAAGCTGGCGGTAATGCCCGACGGGTCCGTATATCCCTGCAACCTCTTTCAGCATTTCGAAGAGTTCAATCTCGGCAATATCTTTGAAGACGACCTATTTACGATATGGGCAAGCCCTAAACTCGATCTGTTCAGACATTGCAGGCAAAACAGGTGCACAGCAGATTCCTGTGCCGACAGGCATTCATGTACCGGCGGCTGTCCCGCCCACGGATATTATCATTACGGAAAGCACCTGGCGGCGGACGTGAGATGTGCGGAAAGCAGCGGCGGTCGCTAATTCACTTTTAAGAACTTCTCACAGAACTAAACGCGAGTTTCAATTCGCGATAACTGAGGAGTTCGTCCCGTAGCATGCCCAATCCAGCGGTAGCGCCGGCGGACCTGGAGACTATGGAGATGATGGAGTTCAAATTTCGTCCGCGTGAATTTCCGGAAGAATCCTTCATCGATAACTGACCAAAAAGAAACTAGGAGCCATTTTGGTGATCGGTGCGGTTAACACCGACAACATCACACTGGCATTATTTCGGCAGGGCAACAATTTCCCCAAAAAACATTCAGTCTTCTGAAACATATGTTAGTGAAGAGTACATGGCGGATTGCGGAGCGGGTATTGGTGAACTGTTTTTGGCAAAGTTCCTATGATATACCGATCCCGTAATTGCGCCCTAATATCATAATATATAGAAAACTCCGATTCATTATTTATCAATGACTTCCGTCTTTTCTCAAATCCTTGATTGTGCTATTATTATGCTCGTGGGGACGAAAAAACCGAATCCGAATATTAATTGTTGTCAGGAGGATAATGACAAAAATTAATCCAAGTAAAGCACGCTCAATCATATCTTCAAGCCCGAAAGGGCTCGAAATTATGATTCCATCGAAAAAAAAATATATTTCTCATTTTGTTTCTCTCTGTCTGGCTTGTCGGCTGGGCGTTCGGTGAGATAACAGTTCCTATGACTTTCTTTAAAGATAATGCGCATAAAGGCCCCGTGATTTTTACTGGCGTATGGCTAGTGTTATGGACAATAGGCGGCTCGATTGCAATTTATATCTGGTTGTGGAATATAGCTGGAAGGGAGAGAATCACGATTAATAATTCAAACCTGACTATAAAGCGGGAACTTTTTGGCTACGGCAGAGAAAAAGAATACGATATGATCCACATTTCGAATCTCAGGGTATCGCCACAACCGTTTAATCCATTCAACTTCTCAGCAAGTCTTCAATTTTGGGGCGTCGGCGGTGGAGCTATTGCGTTTGATTATGGAGCCAGAACGTATAGATTCGGCGGAGGTGTTGACGAGGCAGAGGCGAATCAAATAATTGCAACGATTAAGGAACGCTATAAACTGAGCCTTCCCCGAATTGATGGACACACCTAAAGATTTGTAAGATGGAAAAGGAGGTGTGTGTATGGGGAAAGAGGATAGGCGTCGTCATTTCACGAGAGAGTTCAAGAGGAATGCTGTTCACCTTGTGACGGAGAAGGGTATGCCGGTAGGGAAGGTAGCTCGGGACCTTGATATTCATCCCAACTTACTTCATTTATGGAGAAGGAGGTTGCTGAAAGACGGGGAGAAGGCATTTGTGGGGAAAGGCCATTCAAGTCCGGAGGGAGCGGAGATAAAGCAGCTTCGGAAGGAATTGGAAAGGGTGAGGGAAGAGAGGGACATTTTAAAAAAAGCCTTGGCCGTATTCTCCAAACGCAGCAGATGAAGTACGGGTTGATGGAAGAGCATCGGGAGAAGTACAGGGTGGGAAGCATGTGCAGGGTGTTAAAGGTATCCAGGAGTGGGTATTATGCGTGGCGCAGCCGTCCGCTTAGCAGGAGGCAAAAGGACAACCAGGAGTTGCTGGGACACATACAGGAGATCCACAGAAGAAGCAGGAAGCTGTACGGGAGCCTAAGGATCACGGCTGAACTCAATGATGAGGGTGTCAAATGCGGGAAGAACCGGGTAGCCAGGATCATGAAGGATCATGCCATATGCGGGGAAGTGAAGAGGAGGAGGTTTAGGCGGACTACCGATTCACGGCATGATTATGCTCTGGCGGCAAACCTGCTGATTGGCAAGAGACAGACCGATGGGGTATGGGCATCAGATATTACGTTTGTTCCTACTTCCGAGGGGTGGTTGTATGTGGCAGCTGTGATAAATGTGAAAAGCAGAAGAGTTATAGGGTTGTCCATGAGCGATAAACTTTCTCAGGAACTCGCCTCTGATGCGCTAAAAGCGGCAGCCAGCAGGCAGAGCCCTCCTGAGGGGTTGATCCACCACTCCGATCGAGGCAGGCAGTACGCGAGTTATGCATATCAGGAGCTTCTCAGAGAATACGGCATTACTCCGAGTATGAGCAGAAGTGGCAATTGCTATGACAATGCCTATGCGGAGTCATTTTTCGGAACGCTCAAGACGGAATTGGTCCACGGTGAGAAGTACCGTTCACGGCTTGAGGCAAGGCTTAGTATCTTTGAGTACGTAGAAGTGTTTTATAATCGTCAGAGGAGACACTCGGCATTAGGGTACAGGAGCCCAGA
This sequence comes from uncultured Nitrospiraceae bacterium, assembly GCA_963811165.1. Lineage (GTDB taxonomy): Bacteria > Nitrospirota > Thermodesulfovibrionia > Thermodesulfovibrionales > UBA6898 > Sulfobium. Next base: position 710,197 of record CAWEQH010000004.1, on the reverse strand, counting down.
GCAATTTGAACGGCTCCTTGATGAAACTTAACCAAGTGTCCACATTATCGGGGAAAGCTCAAACTGTAATTTTATGAAAAGACAAAAAAAAGAACTGCCAACAAAACTTTCCAGCCGACCGGTGATAAGGTCGGCAGGTAAGGTCGTCCATTAGTATGAAGAACCTGAAAGTCTGGCAGCGTATTGCTTTAGCCCTGATTGTATATCCGATTGTCTATTTAATAATTCCCGCACGTGATGTCATCAATTTTTTCATAGGATCTATGCTCTTTAGCGCGATTCTCTTGTTAAGTGCAAAATGGAAGGACAAAGATAAAGAAATATTACCCGAATGGGAAGGCAAAGAATCAGATAAAAACAATGAATAAATTAAAGAGACCTCTAGAAATGAGACATGACAAAAAAGAATCTGCTTTTAACAATTGCGTCAAGATCGATGCCGAATAAGGAATATATAATTAACGCCGATGGAAATTCAAGAAATTCTGGCTAAATCGTCGCTCAAGACAGCGCGTCGACATGCCTTTTTTAACTGGATCGCACCGTCTTTTCTATTCTTCTTGACGTTTGCGACCACACTCTTTGCTGGTAGCCTCATGTCTGATGAAGAATATTGGTCGGCATCCAGTCTTGTTAAAGGACTGCCCTATGCTTTAGCCACGATATTTATTATGGGCTCGCACGCATTCGGACATTACCTGACTGCACGCGCTCATGGCGTCGGCGCATATCTGCCATATTTCGTTCCAAAACTGGGCGTAGCTGGAACTGCTGGTGCCTACACAAAAATGAAGTGGCCCATTGAGAATCGAAATTCTTTGATTCATATATTCACAATTGGTCCGATTGCTGGTTTCTGTGCGTCTTGGCTGCTGTTTATAATTGGCCTAAACATGTCTAGCATCATGGATGTACAAACATCCCAATATTCATTAACATTGGGTGACTCCCTGATTACATATCTGACCGAACGATTGATCTTTGGTAGTGTTCCGGAGAACAAGGATGTCATGCTCCATCCGTTGGCATACGCTGGCTGGATGGGCCTGTATTATAACTGGTGGCATCTCTTGCCTATTGGCAAGCTAGACGACGGTCGCATTTTATATGCCTTATTTGGGTTTAAAAAAACTAAATGGATCAGTTGGTGTTCGATAATTATTTTGGTCATCCTTGGCTTTATTTGGAGCGGATGGATTGCAATGGCAATATTTGGGGCAATTTGTATGATAAATTTCAGAGACCAATATCCAACAGACAATTATGTTGATGAAATTCAGAAGACACAGCCACTTCTCATTCTGATTGCTCTGATAATTTTAATCGTCTCATTTGCACCAATCCCGCTTCATATAAAGGGCATATAACACCTGCGTCAAAAATTGATTGGCATGAAGCCCCTCAGTCTTTTAGGTTGGGGAGGTTTCGGTTTAGCATCTAACGCATCTCGTTATCAAGTACCGCACGAAAGCCGCAGTGCGGCATCATTGATCATCCGTTTGTTTCCGCTGGAATACGGACCTACCCCCATCCTTTGTGCCATTCATAATTAGAGTATCCCAACTGCTCTTTCCTCTTCAAGCCTGATAAACTCAGCTGGTGTCAGATCGCCCAATGAACTATGAGGCCGCTCATTGTTGTAATCGAGCCGGTGGTCTTCTGCGATCCCACGGGCATGCCCTACGCTCATGAACCAGTGCAGATTCAGACATTCATCCCTGAACTTGCCGTTGAAACTCTCCATATAGGCATTATCAACAGGCTTCCCAGGCCGAATGAAGTGAAGCTTCACACCGCGCTCATACGCCCATGCATCCAAGGCGTTGCTTATAAACTCGGGGCCGTTGTCAACGACAATTCGGTCAGGCAGCCCACGAAACGCTGCTATCTGGCTTAAGACTGTACAAACCCGCTTGCCTCCAATCGATGTGTCCACCTCGATCCTGAAACATTCCTTTGTATACGTGTCGATTATCGGCAAGAACCTCAGCTTCCTTCCGTTATACATTGCGTCATGGAGAAAATCCATCGCCCAGAGCTCGTTTGCTTTGCTCGCCGCTGAGATTTCAACTCTTCGCTGTGATGCCAGTTTCTTTCTCCTTCGAACCCTTAATAACAGCCGCTCCTCACGGTAGAGCCGTTCTGTCCGCTTATGATTGACCACCAGTCCCTCTCTCTTTAACATTACATGCAGTCTCCGGCATCCAAATCGCTTCCTCTGCTCGGCTATCTCCTTCATCCGCTTCCGAAGAGCCTCGTCGGCGTCCGGTCTCGGTTCATATCGCAGGGTGTTCCTGCACAGTCCTATAAGGCGACTTGCCCGCCTCTGACTCAGCCCAAAGCTGCCTATAACAAATGCCACTGCTTCCCTGCGTGCCTTGGGCCTTAGAAGTTTTTTGAGATGACCGCCTTTAAAGCCTGATTATCAAGGGTCAGATCAGCCACAAGATGCTTCAGACGCCGGTTCTCATCTTCCAGCTGCTTCAGCTTCCTTGCATCGCTTACGGTCATCCCTCCGTATTTTGCCTTCCAGTTGTAATAGGTCTGATCGCTGACCCCATACTTCCGACAAAGTTCCGTTACTGAGATCCCTGCCTCTGCTTCCTTGATTATGCTGATAATCTGTTCCTCCGAATATCTGACCTTTTTCATCCTTGCCTCCCTGCTTAGAGTGTTTATATTATGCCTACACTCTAATTACGTGTGGCACATTTTTCGGGGGGCAGGTCCATACCTCACCACTGACAAAAAATTGACAGTTTCGAGTACAGGAAGCAACAAAAAAAGTTGCCCGATCTTTAAGCACATCCTCTTTCTGGCACAATTCGGGGCAAAACCTATCAGTTAGGTTACTGATTTGAAGGACTCTCGGTCCTCTCAATGCATTCCTATACCTAACACCGTAGGATTTTCACGAGGACGCAAGGTTTCTTTTGGGAATTAACGATCAGTTCGGCAGCAGGTGATAAAGAGTACGTGTAGTGAGGTCGGATGTCAATAGTGGACACCAAACCTTTCATGCTGCCAGTTGTCCGGCATAGAATTTCTGTTCATATGCCGCCGGGGACAGAAACCCAAGTCTTGCCTGTCGGCGCTGCCGGTTATAGAAGATCTCGATATATTCCGTAATGTCCTGAATTGCCTCCTGCCTGGTTCTGTAATGACGGTGATGGACAAGCTCCTGTTTCAGCGTTCCCCAGAAGCTCTCCATCGGGGCATTATCATAACAGTTCCCTTTCCCGCTCATCGATGCCTGTCATGCCGAATTGGTCAAGAATGTCTCTGTATTCATGGGAGCAATACTGACTGCCCCGGTCAGAGTGATGAATCAAGCCCTTTCGCTGGACGTTTGGCTGCCACTGCCCGGAACAAAGACTGGCTGACCAGATTCTTCGTCATCCGCTCTCCCATCGCATAACCCACGATCTCACCGGTAAAAAGGTCCTTATGCCCAGCCAGGTACAGCCAGCCTTCATCCGTGGGGATATAGGTGATATCACTCACCCAGACTTTATTCGGTGCAGCTACCTCGAACTGCTGATTCAGCAAATTCTCGGCTACCGGCAGGTGTGTGCTTTGAGTTAGTGGTGGCCTTGAATTTCCTCTTCTGTTTACAGCGTATTCCCAGCTTCTTCCGGATCCGCTTTGATCCGGCAAACGCCCACCTGACGCCATGCTCCGCCAGATCGCTACTGTAACCGCTCAGGACCATAGGTCTGCCGGGTCCGCTTATCGGCCGCCTTGATCTCTACCTCCAGCCGCATTTCCTCCCGGGCCCGCTTCGATAAGCGGCCTGTCCAGCCAGGCATAATAGCCGCTGGCCGATACATTCAGCACCCGGCTCATAAGCGGTACTGGGATATTTGAGCCGCAGTTCTTTCATCATCGCGTACCGGGCAGCGACTCCCTGGCAAAGTACGCGGCTGCTTTTTTTAAGATGTCCCGCTCCATCTTGACTTCTGCCAGTTCTCTCTTTGACCCGGGCCAATTCCATCTCAACTTCGGTCAGTGGCCGATATCTCTTGCCTATCTCTCCCAGCTTGCCGGCTTTGTATGCCTTTGACCCAGTTGCCTAATGTCGATGGCGGCAAGATAACCGGCGTCCTGCCTCCGGTAATGACAGACTCTCCTTCTGTTACCAGTTTCACTGCTTCCTCTCGGAACTCCTTCGTGTACTTCCCTCTTGGAATCCTTTCCATCCTGACACCTCCGTTTCTTATTTTACCTGACTTTGGTGTCCACCATTTCCATCTTACCTCATAGTAATTGTTAATCTGATATAACCAACTGACCTTGGAGTACCAGCGAGGGAAATTGTCTGAGTCGCTGCGATACTTGCTCATTCTAAGTTGGCGCTGTGAGCCTATTCTCCTTCTAATACCTCGCGCACCTTGGTCGCCAGATCCTTCCTGGAGAAGGGTTTTTGAAGGAAGTGTACACCTTTGTCCAACACACCCTGGTGAGCGATGACATCGACAGTGTAAGCGGATGAAAACAGGCACTTCAAGCCCGGATTGATCTCGCAGAGCAATTTCGCAAGGTCCCAGCCATTCATTTCCGGCATGACCATGTCGGTGACGAGTAGATCTATCTCGCCGGTATGGGTCTTGACCTGGGAGATTGCCTCTGTCGGAGTGCCAGCGGTCAATACCCTGTAGCCCAGCGCTTCTAGCATATCCTGACCCATGTTCAGGATCGACGCCTCATCCTCCACTAACAGTACCGTCTCACCATGGCCTTTGGGCGTTTCCGTCCTGCTTACGGTTGCTGGCTCGATGGCTTCCCCTGCAAACCGGGGCAGGAAGATCTTGATAGTCGAGCCCTTGCCGGGTTCGCTAGAGACGTTAATAATTCCATTGTTTTGCTTGACGATCCCGTATACGGTGGCCAAACCCAGTCCAGTACCCTTTCCCGCCTCCTTTGTGGTGAAGAACGGCTCGAAGAGGTGATCAAAAACTTCTTTGCTCATGCCGCAGCCGTTGTCTCTGACGGCCAGCATCACATATTCTCCAGGCACAAAACCCGGATTAACGGCACAATAGGTCTCACCGAAGGCCGCGTTCCTGGTCTCTATGGTGATCTTACCCACCCCGGTGATGGCGTCCCGAGCGTTGATGCAGAGATTTGCGAGAAGCTGATCGATCTGGGAGGGGTCGATCCTTACCGGCCACAGGCCCACACCCGGCATCCAGGTAAAATCAATGTCCTCGCCCATCAACCGCTGGAGCATCTTGAGCAGGCCTGCCACGGTGTCGTTCAAGACCAAAACCTTGGGCGCCACGATTTGCTTGCGAGCAAAGGCCAGGAGTTGCCGGACAAGGTCGGCGGAACGGAGCGCAGACTGCTCGATCACCTTCAGGTAGGCATGGATCGTCTCAGGTGGGGTGCCTTCCATCATAGCCATTTCGGTATAGCCAAGTATTGCCGAAAGCATGTTGTTGAAATCGTGGGCCACGCCGCCAGCCAGCCGCCCCACTGACTCTATCTTCTGGGACTGGTACAGCTGGGCCTGTAACTTTTCCCGCTCCTCTTCAGTTCGCTTGCGCTCGGTGATGTCACGAACAATCGCCTGCGAGCATATCCTGCTGCCCAGTTCGAGCCTGGTTAGCGTAATCTCTACGTCAAAGGGGGTTCCGTCGGCACGTAACGGTTGCCACTCAAAGACCTGGGGGACGCCGTTCAACGCGGCCCGGATTTTCTCGGCGGCCACTTCGGAGGAAAGCCGTCCGTCGGGCTGCTGCTTTGGAGCGAACTCGCTGGGCGAGCGACCGATAATCTCCTCCTTCGTGAGTCCGTACATTTCGGCGCCTTTCTGGTTGCAGTCCGTAAAGCCGGTCTCATCCTGGATGAAGATCCCGTCATTAGCAGATTCAAAGAGCAATCGGTAATTCTCCTCCGCCCGCTTGCGCTCCGTGATGTCCCTAACAATACATATATGTCCGAGATAGTTACCGGTCTCACCCCAACGGGAAGTGGCGGTGATCTCAGTGGGCACCACAGTGCCGTCTTTTCTTATGGCAAAAGCCTGACCGGACCAAATTCCCACAGCTCTGTTATGCAGCGTCTTCTCAAAATCTCTTTCAATTATAAGTTCCAAATCCGGAGAAACGGTATCGCGCCATGTCTTTCCGATAAGCTCATCACGAATATACCCATAAATCCTGGCATGGGCGTCATTTACATAGATAAACCTATCTTTGTCATCTGTAATGGCAATACCCTCAGTAGCTGCAGAGATCGCCTTAACTAGACTATCTTTCACCTCCCCGGCCTGCTTGCGCTCGGTAATGTCCACAATGGAGATCAAGGCGCGAGACCGGTTTGGCTGGTCGTTAGAGATCAGGGTCCACCTCAAGAGTACATCGATCGTTCTTCCAGTGAGGGTTTGATTGACCGTTTCGCACTCATACATCTGCGCCCCCGTGGAAAGAGAGATCAGGATCCCCCGAAACGCATCAAAGGAGCGCGCAGTGAATACTTGTGACAGACCGTGCAGGAGAGTGGCCTGGTCAGGCGCCTCATACAGATCCAGCGTCGTCTTGTTGACGGAAATGACCTTTACTAACCCAACGCACTTGAACACCTCCTCGGGATGGTTCGTAAAGTGCGCACCTAAATCCGTAATACCAGCAGATCGAAGCACCGCAATATGTGCCTGAAGCTCGGATATATCCTCCTCCCACAGGGAAACAGGCGAGTCCTCGAAGAGGTGTCTGTATCGCTTTTCGCTGGTGGTCAGCGCCTCCTCGGCTCGCTTGCGCTCGGTGATATCCGTGATCACGCCGATCAGACCACGTTCGTTGCCCTGAGCGTCATGGAAGCGCCTGCATTCGAGGTGGCCCCAGAACTCTGTACCGTCTTTCCGCATGTAGCGGCGCGCGAGGTTCACGGAAGGTATCGCACTTGCCAGCAAGGCAAGCATGTTCCGCCTGCTGGTCTCCCGCTCAGAGGGGTGAACATGATCTGCATATTCACTCCCGATAAGTTCCTCCATCATGCAGCCGAACATCTCGGCCATGCTCCTGTTGGCGTGGGTGATTCGACCACTTTTGTCCACTAAGCCGATCCCCACGCTCGCGGTATCCATGATCTGCTGCACTAGGGCGCCGTGCTCGGCGATCTCCTTCTCCGCCCGCTTCCGCTCGCTAATGTCACGTACTACTGCTAACATATACTTCCTTGTGTTCAGCACCACATAGCTGACGTTTATTTCAACCGGGAATGTGGTGCCATTCTTTCGCTTATGGATACCTTCCATTATATGGGAACCCCTCCGCTGCAATTCATTAACATGTGCTTGCCATAAAAAATTGTCGGGGAAGGTTACTTCTATATCCATAACGCCCATCTTCAGGAGTTCCTGGCGATCATAACCCAAGGTGGCGCACGCCTTGTCATTCACAAAGATAAAGAGACTGGTCTGTGGATCATTGACGAAGATGGCATCGTTCGATTTATTAATCAGATCCCTGAAAAGTTCCAGATCAGTCTCAATCTTGTCTTTGTTCTTGATCATTGCTTTAGGTTTCATAAAGATTGATTAATATTGTAAATTTACAAGATTTTGATAGTTTTGGAAAGTAAAATATTAGGGAAACAATCAATATTACCACCTTCTGTGTCATCAATGTTGACTTCGACATGTCACCACAGATTGAATAGTGGCCTTGGTGCGAGGGTTAGAAACGGAAATTATTACTGTAGCGGAATGTCCACAGTGAGACTTTGTCGGTGCAGGCGAGACCGCAGCACATTCTCCTGACGGTTATGCGACAGTGCATGCTCCGGGACGAAATTATTCTCTCAGCTCGATCGTAGTTTTGTTCGTTGATTGCAGAAAGAAACTAACACGGGCCGATCTTCCATCTCATGCAAGACCCGGGAAAGAGTATCCCTCCGGGGTAAAGAGTGAACGCGTATTTCGGGACAAAGTCTTCAACAGTTATGACTTCGTAATATTTATCGAGTAACAGGTGTTCATCGCGGGGTAATCTCCTCGCGGCTACAAGAAAAAGCCCCCTGCGCCAGCGTGTAGCAGCCGCTTCAGTATCACTGCCCCTTTATTTCGTCTGGCACTCCTTATCCGCTTCTCTATACTTGCCCATGATGACCCTCGACATAGACACTTTAACGCAACTATAATCGGCATCGGCCGCCGAAGGGACCCATATCGTTCTCAGTCCGGAGATGATCCCCCTCTTGTTAAAGGTAATTTTACTTACCGCGTATTTGTTATTCCAGTCCATCGGATACGAAACAGGTTTCGGGAATGATGCAAGCGCTGCGTCGCCCTCGTCGTAATCCCCGCTATCGTTCGTGTCCTCCACGACCGAATATGCACTCGCCCCGAGGACGACGTAATGGTCACGACCCCGTGTGACGGCATTCATTCTCGCATGCATCATGTCCGTATAGAGCTCTTTTATGATCTTTTCAGCCTCAAATTTTTTCCCCCAATCGTGATAATCAAACCCCAGAGCAACTATGAGAATGCCGACGACGGACATGACAACGACCAGTTCAATATAAGAAATTCCCTGCTCCTTCATTTTTCCCCCCGAACCCCTGGAATATGGTTTTAAAAACATCCCCTGTTCTTGCTCATAATGTATTAGCCTATCCCGAAAAAAAAAGCACCTGTCAATATTGACAGGTGCTTTTTGGGGTCTGTTTATGTTTTAATAATGGTTTTTTAAAGACAGCCGGGTGCCGCCGGTTAAAGAGCTTGGTCTGGAAAATTCACAAAGCCGCAAGTTTCATCGCACCGCATTTTCCGCACCCTCTTGGGAATCTTTTACCCTTTTCCAGCGCCGGTGTATCCAAAGCCATTCCGTCGGGTTCTGCTTTATATACTCCTCGATGCATTGAGACAATTTGACTGTATTGGCATATACCGCTTTTTCGGTCCCTTCGGACCTCTCGAGAGCCACCTCCCCGCCGATCTCTATTATATGACCTTCCCCCGACCTTCTGATAAAGGCCGGCAGTACGGGCGATCCGGTCTTCATGGCGATGACGGCCGGCGTCTTCATCGTATAGTCTTTTTTCCCGAGAAAATCGGCGCCGACCCCCTCGGAACTCACGACACTCTGGTCCATGAGTATCACGACAGTTTCGTTTTTTGACAGGGCGAACAATATCTTTTTGAGCGCACCTTTTTTATATATGACCCTATTGCCGTATTTTCTCCTGGTCCTCTCTATAAGCCTGTTAAGATAGGGGTTGTCGATAGGCCTCGCCACTACATGTAACTTTGTCACGTTTTCGGAGGCCGCAAGTGCGTTTAGCTCCCAGTTTCCGCAGTGGCCCGTAATGATGAGCGTCCCTTTCCCCTGCTTGCTCGCCTTGACGAAGTTTTCCGCCCCTCTAATCTTGACGCCTTTAATTATCTGATCACCAAGTCCGAAATAGATCTTCACGACCTCGGCAAAGGACTTCCCGAGGTTTCTGAAATTCTGTTTAATGACGTCCTCGGGGGGGGCGCTGATCGACACGGCCTTCCTGGCAACGGCAGCCTTGAGGTTCTCTATCGCTATCCTCCGCCTGCTTCCCCAGCAAAGATAGAGCAGATCGCCCAGGCGTTCGCCCAGCTTAAGGGACAACCTATGGGGCAGAAGCGCTATAGGGAGCGTTGCGATTACGACAAGCAGACATTGTAAGAACCACAGGACATGATTCATTTGTCATCGTTTTCTTTTTCTTTGTCCTTCGACTCATCCTTCTTGTCCTTCATCGCCTCGGATATCTCGGCAAGCCTCTTGGCCACCAGATAATTTACCGTGCCTTCGGGATAAGTCCCGTCGTCCCCGAGCTCTCCCATCGGCAGGCCGGTGAATATCTCCATCCCCTCTCCGACCTTGTCTATCGCGTAGATAAAGAACTTCCCTTCCTTTACCGCCTCTACAACCTCCTGCTTGATCATGAGGTGCCTGACGTTCTTTCGCGGCATGACCACCCCGTGCGTGCCGTCAAGGCCGCGGACCTTGCAGAGATCGAAGAACCCCTCTATCTTTTCATTTATGCCGCCTATAGGCTGGACATCTCCGTTTTGGTCCATAGACCCCGTAATCGCAAGATTTTGCTTTAAGGGAAGCCCGGCAAGGCTGCTCAGAATCACATAGAGTTCCGCGCAGGAGGCGCTGTCACCCTCGATCATATCGTATAGCTGCTCGAAGGTTATCGAGGCCGAAAAACTGGCGGGCTTCTTCCTGGAATATGTGCTGTTTATGAAATGCGTAATGATAAGTACCGCCTTTTCATGAATCTTGCCGCTCATCTTCGTCTCGCGCTCTATGTTGACGACCCCGGCCTTTCCGGCGTAGGTACTTGCAGTGATCCTCGAAGGTTTCCCGAACTGGTAGTCCCCCATCCCCATAACGGCGAGGCCGTTTATCTGACCCACCTTCTCGCCTTCGGTATCGATTATCAGGGTCCCCTCTACGATCATCTCCTGCAGGCGCTCTTCAATCTTATTGACCCTGTATACCCGCTCCCTAAGGGCCTTTTCCACGTGTTCGTCCTTGACGACCCCTTCCCCGGCCTTCTTCGCCCAGTAATTCGCCTCCCTGATCACGTCGGCGATCTCGCTGAACCTGGAGGACAATTTGCCCTGATGGTCTGCCAGCCTCGATCCATACTCCACTATCTTTGAGACGCCGGAGCGGTCGAAGGGAAGGTAGTTTCCCTGCTTGCAGGTGCTGGCGACAAAGGAGGCATATTTCCCGACCGTTTCCGCGGTCTTGTCCATCCTGCTGTCGAAATCGGCCTTCACCTTGAACAACTCCCGGTACTCATCGTCCATGCTGTAAAGCAGATAATAGAGGTACGGGACACCGATAAGTATTACCTTCACGTTAAGAGGTATCGCCTCAGGCTTAAGGGTCGTCGTCGACATCAGCCGGTACTGCTCCCAGATGTCCTCTATCTTGATCTCCCTGTTTCTGAGCGCCCGCTTCAGCGTCTCATAGGAGAACATATTTCTCAGAAGATCAAGGGCGTTTATCACGAGGTAGCCGCCGTTGGCCTTATGAAGGGACCCGGCCTTTATCATCGAAAAATCGGTCGTTGCCACGCCGTACTGGAACCTGTATTCAAGCCTTCCGAAGAGGTTGAAATACGTCGGGTTGCTTTCGAAAACGCAGGGCGCCCCGGAGCAGTCCTCATTGTTGACAAGGACGTTTACGACATACCGTGTAAACGTGGGCTCCGTCTTTTGCATCTTCATAAAAGGAAGGGGCGGCGTCTGCTCTTCCTGGGACTTAAAATCATCGATGTGTTCGAGAATGTCCTCTGTCACGGCCAAGAGGTACGTGGTTATCTTCTCATGGTCCCTATACTTGTTTTTCAGATCTTCCATAAAGTGGCCGACCGCAGAGAGCGTGGCGTCCCTCTCAAGCTTAGAAAGGGCGTTTTTGACGTTCTTTTCACTCTCCCTCACCTCGCGGACGATATCGTTCAATTTCTCCTGGAGCCCCTTGCCGATCTCGTCTATCTTGGCCCTTGTCTTTTCATCGAGCGCCTCATACTCTTCCTCCGTAAGGGGTTCGCCGCTCTTTTTGATAGGTACGATCATCAGTCCGCTGACCGTTTTCCTTATCGAAAACCCCTTGGACTGGGCCTCCTCCTCAAGTCCGGAGAACATCTGTTTCTGCTTCTGCTGAAACTCCTCGAGTATCTGGTTTTTCTGTTTCTCGTACTCCTTCGACTCAAATATCTTCGGTATCTCGACCCTGAGGATCTTTATGAGCTCCTCCATGTCCTTATGGAATACCGAGGCCCTCCCCGGCTCCATGGAAATGGCCAGCGGGATATCGGGCTCCTTGAAATTGTAGACGTAGCACCAGTCTGTGGGGACCGGCTCCTCCGCCGCCTTCTTGTTAAGAATAGCTTTAATCGTCGTCGATTTTCCCGTGCCATTTTCACCCAGCACGTAAATGTTAAAGCCCTTACTGTCGAGGTTCAGCCCGAAATCTATCGCGTTCAAAGCCCTGACCTGACCGATCGTTTCGGTAAGTTCCGGAAGTTCGTCTGTAGTAGAAAACTTAAATAATCCCGGGTCGCAGCATGAATAAAGTTCCTCGCTGCCAAGTGGTTTGGGCGGCATATTCTTCCTCCATATCAGCTGTATTTAAATTGCGTTATGACAATTATATGTAAAATCAAACCGTTTTGCTACCGCACTGCTGCAGAGAGCCCTTTATGCGGTCTTCCGCGCCGCAAGTTTGTTCAGGGCGTCTATGTATGCCTTTGCCGCGGCAACGATGATGTCCGTATCGGCCCCGTTTCCCCTGACGACCCTGCCCTCTTCCTCGAGGGAGACCGAGACCTCTCCAAGCGCATCCGTACCGCCGGTGATGCTCTTGACTTCAAATTTTAGAAGCGTACTCTCCGTCCTGGTGATCGCCACTATCGCCTTATAGGTAGCATCGACAGGGCCGTCGCCGTGCTCCATCCTGTCGAAGATCTCCTCGCCAATCTTTATCTTGACCATGGCCGTAGGTTTCTGGGTAAGCCCGCTCGTAACACTGAGATCTACGAGGCTGTATCGTTCAGGCGTCCTGGCGGTCGCCTCTGAAACAAGCGCCTCGAGGTCTTCGTCATATATGTCCTTCTTCTGGTCGGCAAGCCGCTTGAACTTCTCGAAGAGACTGTCCAATTCCTCCTGGCTCAGCGCAAAGCCCAGTTCCTTGAGCCGGGTCTTAAAGGCATGCCTGCCGGAGTGCTTTCCCATCACGAGTTTTGTGCTCTGCAGGCCGATATCCTCGGGCCTCATGATCTCGTACGTTATTTTTTCCTTTAAAAGGCCGTCCTGATGTATTCCCGACTCATGGGCAAAGGCATTAGCGCCCACGATCGCCTTGTTGGGCTGAACAGGTATGCCCGTTATCTTCGATACAAGCCTGCTCGTACGGACGATCTCTTTGGTATTGATGCCGGTGCCGGCATTGAAGAAATCTTTTCGCGTCTTTAGCGCCATGACGACCTCTTCCATGGAACAATTGCCGGCCCTTTCGCCGATACCGTTAATGGTACATTCCACCTGTCCGGCGCCGTTTGAGATCGCGGCCAGGGAATTTGCGACGGCAAGACCGAGGTCGTTATGGCAATGGACCGAGATCACCGCCTTATCGCCTATCACTTTTTTGATTGCGCTGATGATCTCACCGAACTCCTGCGGGGTGGTATAGCCGACCGTGTCGGGAATATTCACCGTGGAGGCCCCTGCGGCAACAACCGCCTCAACCACTTCCAGAAGGTAGCCGAGCTCTGTCCTCGTGGCATCCATCGGAGAGAATTCGACGTCTTCCACATAGCTCCTCGCCAGTTGCACCATCGTAACGGACCTCTTCAGGGCTTCCTCCCTGCTCACCCTGAACTGGTATTTCAGATGGATGTCGGATGTCGAATGAAAGGTATGGATCCGCCTTTTCGGTGCGTCCTTCAGTGCCTCCCAGGCCCGCGTGATGTCTTCCTCTTTGGCCCTTGCAAGACTGCAGACGATAGGACCCTCTATTTCGCCGCCTATCCTCTTTATCGCCTCAAAGTCTCCCGGGGAACTTATCGCAAAACCCGCCTCGATAATGTCCACCCTCAGGCTGGCAAGCTGTTTGGCCACCTGGATCTTTTCCTCGACATTCATGGACGCCCCCGGCGACTGTTCTCCGTCGCGCAGAGTCGTATCGAAAATCCTTATCTTTCTCATGACTTATCCTCTGACAACCTGTTTTTTCCGTTTACGGTATATCAAGTATATATTTTCAATAATTCCCCAGGCAAGGTAGACCATCGCGAAAACAAAAAGCGTCTGAGGGGGATGGGTCACAAACGCCACAAAGACGACCACAATCACCACCAGTATCGAGAAGGGTTTTCTCTTTTTGAAATCGATCTCCTTCAGGCCGTGGAACCTCAGCGTACTGACCATAAGAATCGAAAGGAATATGGTGAGGATCAGCATGAATATATTTCCCTCGGGCACCCCATGCCAGATTTTTTCATAGAACAGCACCATCGCCCCAAGCACGCCAGCCGCCCCCGGGATCGGCATTCCTGTGAACGCCTTCGATTCAGCAGACCCCATCTGTACGTTGTAACGTGCCAGCCTCAACGCCCCGCACGCGGTAAACAGGAATGCGGCCGCAAATCCTATCCTGCCGAAAGGGGAGATCGACCATTTATATACCAGCACAGAAGGCGCAACTCCGAAGGCAACGAGGTCGGAAAGTGAATCGAGTTCAATGCCGAATCTTGTGGTGCTGTTCGTAAGCCGTGCCACCCATCCGTCGAGTCCGTCAAAGACGCCCGCAATAAAAATGGCCCACGCGGCAAATTCGAAGTTTCCCTTGATCGCATTAAGTATCGAAAAGAAGCCGAAAAACATGCCGCAAAGGGTGAGGGAATTGGGCAGTATGTAAATACCTTTTTTCATCTTATGTAATTATAATGCAAACGGGGATTATTGTCTTTAAAATTCATGCGGTTTTGAGGACAAAATCCAGGGGATGGCACGACATCATAAAGTTTTTTGGAACGTGGCTCTGCATAAGTTGAACCTCTACGACAATAATGCCTTCAGTCCCTTTACCGCACTTTCGGGGGAGGGATATACCGGTATCCTTGCCCTTTCGAGTATAGAGATGATCTTTCCGGTAATCCCGCTCTGGGCTATATTGGCGGTGATAGGCTTGTCCAAATCTTTCTTTGCCTTTGCGAGCAGATCTCCCAGATTTACGGTAATACCGGAGACGTTAGGAAGGGAGATGATAAGAAAACCGTCGTAATCATCGGCGAGTTCATCGAGCACTGTTACATAGTCTTCGTCCGTCACCTGAGCGGTCAGGTCCACGGGGTTATTGACCACAAAGAAATTCGGGAAGAGACGGTGAAGCCGCGCTTTCTTTTCGGCAGATATGCCGACCACATCAAGTCCCTGTCTCATGCATTCATCCGCCGCAAGCACACCGGACCCTCCCCCGTTGGTGATAATGCAGACCCTGTTTCCCTTTGACTGCCTCTGATACGACAGCGCCTTGGTCGCTTCCATGAGCTCGTCGAAATCAGAGACCTCGCGTATGCCGGATTGCCTTACTATGGAATGAAAGACCTCATACCTGCCCGCAAGCCTGCCGGTGTGGGAAAAGGCAGCCGCCTGTCCGCCCGCCCCCTTGCCCGATTTAAGAACGAGAAGCGGTTTTTTTCCGGTCAATTCCCTTGCGCTTTCGATGAACCTCCTGCCGTCGCCAACCGACTCGATATAAGAGACAACCACCTCGGTCTTTTTATCATGGGCGAGATAGTCGTAGAGGTCCGATTCCGCGACATCGATCGCGTTTCCGTAGCCGATGGCCTTCGACACGCCGGCGTTGGCTTCCTGGAGCGCGCCCAAAAGACAGGACAGGATCGCGCCGCTTTGCGAGACTATCGCTACATTGCCCCTCTTTGGTCTTCGGAGCCTCTCCTTCGGCAGAAAAAAAGTATCGAGCGAGCGGTGGGGATTATAGAGCCCCATGCAGTTGGGACCTACGACCCTGAAACCGGCATCCTTTGCGGCGCGCCCCGCCTCGTCTTGGAGGGCGGTCTCGCCCACCTCCGCAAAGCCCGAGCTCATCACGATCACGCACCTCGCCTTTTCCTTAAATTCCCTGAGTATTTCAGGCACTTCCGGGGCAGGCCTCAAGACCAGTGCGAGGTCCACGGTCTCCGGGATATCGGCAATGCTTCGATATGCCTTGATTCCCATTAGTTCGTCATACTTGGGGTTTACGGGATAGACCTTCCCCTTAAACCCAAGGAGATTCTTGAGCACAACCCCGCCGAGCCTCGTCTCTGTATGGGCGGCGCCGACAAGGGCGATGGATTTCGGCTCGAAAAGAGGGGTAAGAGGCCTCATGCGCTTTCGATGAATATCAGGGCCGGGTCTTCCAGATACCCCGACACCTTCGCAAGGAACCTTGACGCGTCGACGCCGTCTGTCAGTCTGTGGTCGAAGGTGAGCGAAAGCGGCAGGATCTTTCGTACGACGATCTTGCCGTTTTTTACCCACGGCTTTTCTGTTATCATGCCTGTCCCCAGGATCGCGGCCTCGGGATAGTTGATGATCGGGGTGGCGAAATAGCCGCCGAAATGGCCGTAGTTCGTTATCGTGAAGGTGCCGCCCTTCATCTCCTCGAGTTTTATTTTTCTTTCCCTCGCCTTCACGCTCAGGTCCTGGATCTCAAGGGAAAGTTCGAGGATCGTTTTGCCGGCGGGGTTCTTTATGACCGGCACCATGAGTCCGTCGGGGGTATCCACCGCAACACCGATTGCGTAATATTTCTTTATGACGATTTCTTCCCTTTCGTCATCGAGAGAGGAATTGAGCATCGGGTGCTCGGCAAGGGCGTGGATGACGGCCTTGATAAAAAAAGGCAGAAAGGTAAGATGGACCCCCTTTTCCAAAAGCGGCTTTTTCTCCTTCTCCCTCAGGTCCCAAAGGTCCGTGATGTCCACCTCGTTCATCCCTGTCACAAACGCTGTGGTCTTTTGCGAAGCGATAAGGTTCTTGGCTATCGTCCTTCTGAGGCCCCTGAGCGGCATGCGTTCCACCGGCCCGAATACGTCCTCGGCCCTTTTTTCCTTCGATGGGGCGGCTGAAGCCAGGTCTTCCTTTGTGATGCTCCCCTCGGGGCCCGTCCCCTTCACCTTCGAAAGGTCTACGCCTAGTTCCTTTGCCGCGGCCCTGACGGCCGGTGTCGCAAGCACTGTTTCTTCCCCTTCAGACGGCACACCTGCGGCCGAAACCGATTTCTCCTTTTCCTTTTTCCGCGGTTCGGCTTCTTCCTCTTCCTCAGGCAGCACGCCTACAACCGAAACAGATTTTTCCTTTTCCTCTTTTTTCTCTCCAGCCTTTTTCGCTTCGGCCGGCTTCTTTTCTTCGACCGCCTCGCCCTCTTCGGCAATTGACATCAGTACATCGCCCACCTTGGCGATCTCGCCGACTTCTTTGTTGATTTTCAGAACCCTTCCCTTTCTTGGAGAGGGCACCTCAACGACAGCCTTGTCCGTCTCTATCTCAAGTACGGTCTGATGTTCCTCGACGTTGTCCCCTTCCTTGACGATCCACTTCCTTACCTCTCCCTCGGTGATTCCCTCGCCCAGGTCGGGCAATACGAAATTAAAAGGCATAGGCCCTCCTCATTCTATATTTTTGAGCGGCTGCAATCTTTGACAAAAGAATATCATGAGGTGCAGCCACAGTCAATTTGCCGTCTCCACGGCAGTGGGCATCGGAAGAAGGGGACAATCTTTTCGCTCATCATTCTCGGTCGAATCGACCTCCGAGGCAATTTCTCGACCCGCCAGCGGGTCAATACGAGAAATTGAAGCCGCTCAAAGACAGTCCCCTTCTTCCCGCATGAATACTATAGGCTAGGTGAGGTGTCGGGCATTCGGAGTTGCAGTAGGGGCGTGATTAACCACGCCCGAACTTGCCCAAGAGGTCCGTCGGCTGAAAAAAAATCGCTTTGCCAAAGTCCGTGGTATAATTTGCGCATATGAAACCGCTCACGATAACCAAGAACCTGAAATTATTGTGCGTCTTTTTTATTATCTTCGTATCCGCCGCGTTTCTCAGTCCCCGGCACGCCGAACCGGCCTCTCAAAAAAACTTTATGTGGAAGGCCACTTCGAAGACCGCCACGGTATATCTTCTGGGTTCGATCCATTACCTGAGAAAAGACGCCTACCCGTTACCTATCTCAATAGAAGACGCCTTCAGCAGGTCAAACGTCCTGGCGGTCGAGGCGAACGTGAACGACCCCGACAAACTCTATTTCTCGAAGTTCATAGACAGCGTATTTTATCCTGGCGAAGATACGATCGAAAAGCATGTATCGCGCCAGACGTACGAGCTGGTGACGGGTGAATTCGGGAAGTACGGCCTTCCCGCGGAGATCCTGGCCAAGGAGAAGCCATGGTTTCTGGCGTTGACGCTTACCGCGCTTGAGCTGCTTAAATCCGGCTTCGAACCACAATACGGCATAGACATGCACTTCCTCTCGAAGGCGGCCCAGAAGAGGATCGTGGAACTGGAGAGTATCGATCAGCAGGCGGACCTTCTGAACAATTTCTCCGATGCCGAACAGGAAGCATTCCTGGTCCATACGATAAAGGAATTGGACACCCTGGACACAGAATCGGACAGGCTGCTTCAGGCCTGGAGGACCGGAGATGCGAAGGGACTGGAGTCGATAATGGCAAAGGGTTACGGCCCGGACCAGGAGATGGCGTCTATCTACGAGAAACTCATTTATGCAAGGAACCGGAGCATGGCGGCCAAGGTCGAGGACTTCCTCCGGTCAAAAGACACCTGTTTCGTCATTGTGGGGGCAGCCCATCTCGTCGGGAAAAAAGGCATTATCGAGTTGCTGAGGGCAAAAGGATACGCAGTGGAACAGAGGTAAACACCGACAGGGCCTTCGTTTCCTTTGATGCTTCGGCACGTCGCTCAAGCGTTGCACAGGATAGAATAATCGAATACACTTTAATGTACTCGTTAGATAAAATGAGAGGACAGCGGGTGTACACAATATGACCATAATGGACATGACAGTCTGCATTCGTGCGATCGGAGCATGGTTCCTTTCCCTTCTGAAGGGGTTGGGGCATATGTTCGTCTTCCTCGTAAATGCGGTCTATATAATATTCAAGCCGCCCTTCAAATTCAATATGCTCTTAAGGCAGATACGGTTTTTCGGGAGTAAATCGATGATGGTCATTTTGCTGACGGGTTCCTTCACCGGCATGGTCCTTTCGCTTCAGATATTTTATACGCTCAGGAAATTCGGTTCCGAGGCGATGCTCGGTCCTGCGGTTGCGCTCTCCATTATCAGGGAACTGGGCCCTGTGCTTTCGGCTCTGATGGTCACCGGCAGAGCGGGGTCGGCCCTCACCGCCGAGATCGGCATCATGAGGATCACGGAACAGATAGACGCCCTCACCTCCATGGCCCTTAACCCGATGCGGTACCTGATCGCTCCCAATATCGTCGCGGCTATCATCACCTTCCCGCTTCTGACCTCGATCTTCGATCTCATCGGCATCTATGGGGGATATTTCGTAGGGGTAAAACTTCTGGGGCTGAGTTCGGGGACATATTTTTCGCAGATGGAGCTCTTCGTCAACATGGGAGACATCAGGGTAGGATTATACAAGGCGCTTAGTTTCGGAGTCATCGTCTCGTGGGTCTGCTGTTATAAGGGATACTATACTGGCTACGGGGCAGAAGGCGTCAGCAGGGCCACGACCTCGGCGGTAGTGATGTCGTCCGTGCTGATACTAATCTGGGACTATTTCCTGGGCTCGCTCTTTATTCCGGCATGATTGAAATAATAAACCTCAAAAAGGCGTTCGGCACACAGAAGGTCATCAACGGCCTGAACCTACGGATATCCAACGGAGAACTGGTGGCGATAATCGGCCAGAGCGGCGGCGGGAAGAGCGTTTTGCTGAAGCAACTGATTGGACTTATTAAACCCGACGAAGGGAAAATATTAATTGAAGGGGCCGATATTACAACCGTCCAGGGAAGGGAACTCGATTCGATACGCGACAAGTTCGGCGTCGTCTTCCAGGAAGGCGCGCTCTTTGACTCCCTTACCATATACGAAAACATAGCGTTTCCGCTGAAGGAAAAAACCAGACTTTCAAGGGACAAGATACGAGAGCGTGTGACACAGGCCCTGGAAGACGTCGGTCTCAAAGAGATGGGGAACAAATATCCGGCCGAGATCAGCGGCGGGATGAAAAGAAGGGTCGCCCTTGCCCGCGCCCTGATCACGGAGCCGGCTATAGTACTCTTTGACGAACCGACTACCGGGCTCGATCCGATCATCTCGAGCTCAATCCACCGGCTGATCATCAAGACGCACAAGAAGTACGGATTTGCGGGGGTGATCATCAGCCACGAGATCCCCGAAATCTTCGATGTTGCAGACAAAGTGGCCATGTTATACAATGGTACTGTAATCGAATTCGGGACGCCCGACGAATTTAGAAACTCCACCAACTCTTACGTGCGGCAGTTTATCTCGGGTGCGCTCGAAGGACCTATAGAAATACTGTGATGGCGCAACCGATATACATATGAAGAAGATCGACCTTGAAACTGCAGTCGGCTTTTTTTTGCTGATAGGCATATTATCGCTTGCCTACATATCCGTAAAACTGGGCCGTCTCGAAGTCTTCGTGACTAAAGGGTACACTGTCTATGCCGAATTCGACCAGGCAGGGGGGATAAAGCCGGGGGCCAGCGTCGAGATCGCGGGGGTCTCTGTCGGAAAAGTTACGGATGTGAATCTCGACAAATATCAGGCACTCCTGACCTTGGAGATCAACAAAGGGATAAAGCTCCAGGACGACTCCATCGCGTCGATAAAGACAAAAGGGCTCATCGGAGAAAAATTCGTACAACTCACTCCGGGAGCGTCCGACAAGTACATCTCTAAAGGCGGAAGAATAATGGACACCGAATCCGCCATCGATATAGAATCGCTTATCTCTAAATACGTCTTCGGCAAGGTATAGGAGGGACCCCGATATGAATAGTCCGATCTTGAAAATATTCTTTGTCTTTTTGCTCTGTCTATCTCTCAGCTCGTTCAAACCGCGAACCGCCCTGGCCGGAGAGGCCACCGACCAGGTAAAGCAGACCGTCGACGCGGTAATGGATGTCTTAAACAACAAAGAACTCAAACGGCCTGAAAACAGGGAACTCAGGACAAAGAAGATTCGAGAGATCGTCGACAAGCGGTTCGACTTCGAAGAGATGGCGAAACGTTCTCTCGCCCTCAACTGGAGCAAGAGGACCCCGGATGAAAAGAAAGAATTCGTTGCCCTTTTCTCTGACCTCCTTGAAAATACCTACATAAAGAAGATCGAACGCTACGAAAACGAGAAGGTCGTCTATCTGGATGAGAGCATAACCGGTCAATACGCCGTCGTAAGGACGAAGATCGTCAAGACCCAGGAGGCCGAGATCCCGGTGGAATACAGGATCTTTAAGAAGACAAATAAATGGGAGGTCTATGACATTATCGTGGAGGGGGTAAGCCTCGTCAATAATTACCGCAGCCAATTCAGCCAGATCATCAGGTCGTCGTCATACGAGGAGCTCGTAAAGAGGCTTAAAAAGAAGACACTCAAAGAAACACCATAAGAAAAAGGACGACTGAAGCGAGCTCCTTTTTGGCTATGGACGGTCTTTTTCCTTAAACAGCGGGCCGCTGTAGGATTCCTCTTTTACCTTGCTTTTCCTGTACTGATAATAAGCGTCCTTCATCGCAATATAAGGATCGATGGCAGATTCCTTGAAGTCTTCGTAATCACCGATCTTGAGGGAGGCATCGTTTACCTTCTCGTAAGCCTGGACAGCCACCGAGTCCCAAAAAGGAGTAATATAATTCTCGGGGGTCAAAAATCCGTCGCCTGCCATTCCTATGCTGTCTCTGAAAGAAGAGGGGCCGAAGACGGGCCAGATGATATAGAAGCCGTTAGGTATTCCGTACTTGCCGAGGGTCTGCCCGAAGTCCCGGTCGGACGTACCTATCTCGGGGTTGTCCTTTACGACCTCAAACATTCCCCCCAGCCCTCCTACGGTGTTCGCCACGAACCGGCCGAGTTCGGCAACGGCGGCATGTAACTTCAGTTGAAGGACCGAATTGACGAACCTGACGGGCGTGGCCACATTATGCACAACATTTCGCACCCTGATACGGCCCCATTCCGGGATGAAGAAGTTATACAGTTTCGCCGTGGGCTTCATCAGCCAGAAATAAAGCCTGTCATTAACGGTGAACATAACGCGGTTCCATGGCTCAAAGGGATCGACAATCCCTCCTTCTTCTTCCTGCATCCCCTCGTTGGCAGGTCCGGGAGCGGCAGATTCCGAAGTTGCTTCCGGGGATTTCTGCTCGGGCTGCGGTTCCGAAACATCCGAAGCCGCTTCGGGGGATTTCTCATCAGCCTGCATTTCCGCGGCATGGGACAAAAGAGGAAACAGCAAAAGAATGACGATCACAAGCCACTCAAAGCGATAACATTTTCTTTCCATTTAATTAAACCTTTCTTTTTGTATGCCCGCCGGCCCCGTTCAATATTTCAAAACCTCATTGATCTCTTTCCTTATCCTGTTTACCGTCGGCATATAATAATCCTCGAGCTTCGGGAGGGGGAGCACCACGTCATAGCCGGTCACCCTCTTTATCGGTCCTTTAAGATAAAGCATCGCATCTTCCGCAATAGATGCCGAGATCTCGGCGCCGAACCCGCCGGTCTTCGGGGCCTCCTGCACAATCACAACCCTGCCGGTCTTCTTCACGGACTTGTATACCGTCTCCTCATCAAAAGGCAGAAGGGTCATAAGATCTATCACCTCGGCATCGACCGCGCTCACCGCCTGCAAGGCCCTGTGCAGCATACTCCCCCAGGAGATGACGGTAACTTGCCTGCCTTCCTGCACGACCCTCGCCTGCCCCAGGGGAATGGTATATTCACCCTCCGGAACGTCTTCCTTTATCATCCTATAAAGCCTGGTCGATTCGAGAAAGACCACCGGGTCCGGGTCCCTGATCGAAGAGATGAGCAGTCCTTTGGCAGTATACGGGGTCGCAGGGACAACCACCTTTATCCCCGGCATATGGCAGAAATGCGCCTCTGAACTTTCCGAATGGTGCTCCGGCGACTTTATGCCGACGCCGTAAGGTGTCCTGACGACAAGGGGGATGGTGTACCTTCCTCGGCAGCGCGAGCGCATTCGCGCGGCATGATTGAATATCTGATCGACCGCGGGATATATGAAACCCATAAATTGGATCTCGGCAACCGGACGCAACCCATAGGCGGCCATGCCTATGGCGGTGCCGACGATACCCGATTCGGCCAGGGGCGTGTCCATTACGCGCTCGGGGCCGTAGAGATCGAGGAGCCCTTCGGTCACTCTGAAAACGCCTCCGTCTCTGCCCACGTCTTCCCCGAGGACGACCACGTTTTTGTCGCGCTCCATCTCCTCCTTAAGGGCAAGGTTGATCGCCTGGACCATGTTCATTTTCGGCATATCAAAAATCCCCCATCTCTTTGATCTGTCGCGGGGTGGGTTTTTCGTAGGTATAGAGGAACATGTCCTTCGGAGAGGGCTTCTCTATCGCCTCCTCCATCTTCACCCATTCGTCGACCCTGGCCTTCGACTTCTCCTCAAGTTCCTTCTGATCGGTCTCCGTCCATATGCCCTTCTTCTCCATGAAAAGCTTCACCCTCAGGATCGGGTCCTTCGGCTTCCATGCCTCTATCACTTCTTTCGTCCTGTACCTCGACGCATCATCAGCGGTCGTATGGTCTGCCATCCTGTAGGTAACGCATTCTATCAGTGTGGGGCCTTCCCCTCTTTTGGCCTTGTCCACAGCATCCTTTGTGGCCTTGTACACGGCAAAGACATCGTTACCGTCGACCTGAATACCTTCGAATCCGTAGGCCACGGCCTTTTGGGCGAGGGTTTTCGCTGCCGTCTGTTTTTCCCTCGGCACGGATATCGCCCAGTGGTTGTTCTGACAGATAAAGACGACCGGCGCGTTGAACACTCCCGCGAAGTTCATGCCCTCATGGAAATCGCCCTCAGACGTGCCTCCGTCTCCGAAATATACCCCGGAAGCCTTCTTGTCGCCTTTGTATTTCATAGCCATCGCCGCGCCGACGGCGTGGAGTATATGTGTACCCACCGGGATAGAGATGGGAAAGATATTGAGGTCGTCCGGCACCCTGAGGCCTCGTTCGTCGCCGGACCAGTACTGAAAGATCATATGCATCGGATAACCCACAGCCATGAAGACGGCCATCTCCCTGAACGTCGGGAAGAGCCAGTCGGTCTTGTCAAAGGCATAGGCGCTGCCTACCTGAGAGGCCTCCTGCCCAAAAACAGGCGCATAGGTGCCTAGCCTTCCTTCCCTCTGAAGATTCAGTGCGCGGCCGTCAAAGGTCCTTGAAATTACAAGCAGCTCGTAAAGCTCCTTAATCTGCGCGTCTGAAAGCGGGGGCATAAGTGCGGCATCCGCGTCCCCGGTCTCGCTGAGGATTTCAAGGCGCTTGACGCCGAAGGATTCGATCGTCTTTTCAGGCATGTATCGCCACCTCTTAAAAATGGATTATAAGGACTCAACCTTGCCAAAATCTTACCACACTTCTGGAGACGATTCTATATCCTTTTTGAAGTTGATTCACATCTTTTTTTTGGCACGCCTGTCATGCTCACCTAAATTTAAGAAGGAAATAAAGGTTGGTATAACACCAATCGAGACGACGGGGAATAGCCTCTGTGGTTTTTTGCAAAGGCTGTTGCCCCTGCGCCTCATTGCCATCGTTGAAGCTATAGAAAAAGCTGGAAGAACGCCATTCTGTTTTGATATGATGCTACCCCAGTCCCTCCGCATGTCTTTTTCAACCCCCCCGTACTGATTTCCCCTCATATCCCCTTCCCCATATATTAGGTATAATGAATATCGTGGACCTCTTGAGGGTCCGTCGTCAGCCGACTATGCAAAAAGATAAAATCACAACTGAAAACGGCCTCGTGCTGTTTGTCGAAAAGGAGATCGGGGACTCTGTTACAGAGATCACCATCCGTGCGGATGCCGATACCGACGCTCTCCTTCATTGGGGGGTCAGAAAAAGAGGAAACGCGTCATGGCAAGTCCCTGCAAAGCAATCATGGCCCGAGGGCAGCCGCGCCTTCGGCTCTAAGGCGATCCAGACGCCTTTTTTAAAAAAGGACGGCCATGCTCTTATAGAAATCATTCTCGATAGCTCCTCCGGCCTCAGCTCGGTGGATTTCGTCCTCTTTTTTCCGGGAGACAACCGCTGGGACAATAACCGCGGAAAAAATTACCGGATCGATATCCCGGTGATTGCGCAGACGGCAGGCGACGCGGCCCTCGGAGGAGGGGAACTCCTTCCTATCGCGGAAGAGATCATCGAACATGAAACAGGCCGGAATTCCTGGACGCTGATGCACCGTTTCAATCTCTGCTATGACCTTCTCGATAAGGTCAAAGACAGCGTCGACGGCCTCGCCCTGATCTTCGTCTGGCTCCGTTATTCATTTATCAGACAGCTCGACTGGCAGCGCAATTACAATACACAGCCCAGAGAACTCGGCCACTCGATGGACAGGCTCACTTTAAAACTCGCAAGCCTTTATGCGGAAAACCCCGCCGGGCGTGAGATGTTGAGACTCATTATGACAACACTCGGCAGAGGCGGAGACGCCCAGCGGGTCCGCGACGAGGTCTTAAATATCATGCACCGCCATAATATCAAAGAGGTCTCGGGCCATTTTATGGAGGAGTGGCACCAGAAACTGCACAACAACACGACCCCCGACGATATCGTGATCTGCGAGGCATATCTGGAGTTCCTCAGAAGCAACGGCAACCTCGATTGGTTCTACAAGAAACTCAATGAGGGCGGCGTCACAAGGGAGAGGCTTGAAGGCTATGAGAGACCGATCAGATCGCACCCCGATTTCATTCCCCACCTGAAAGACCCCCTGATACGCGACTTCGAGCATTTCCTCGGGATATTGAAGGCGGTCCATACAGGCACCGATCTGGGCACTGCAATTCATACGGCGAGATACCTTTTCGACCCCGATATGCACGCCGTTATGGATTTCATCTGGCGCCATCACAACGACGCAGGAATGGCCGGCATACTCGCCGAAAAAATCACCGAGGCACGCCGCAGGACCGCAAACCATCTGACAGGTCGCGCAGAAACGGTCCGTGACTTCCTCTTTCTCGACATCGCACTTGAGGACTTCCTGCGAATTGTCGTAGAGAGGTCCGGCGTACCCGATCTCGGCCCCAACGAGCTTACGGAGATGACCTCGAAGGTGCTTGAGAACCTGTGCATCACAAATGCCGGAGAAGAACTCCTCAACTGCCTGAGTCACTGGGAGAAGCTCAGAAGGATGGAGAGGTTCGGGCGGGAATGGTCGCTCCACGCCAAGGCGGTGACCGACCGGATAGGCCGGTACCTAGGGATGTTTGTAGATCAGTATAACCGGCTTTTCAAGCCTAAGGCGGAATATCTTGGAGGGGCATTTCGGGCGGATGCGTGGGCCGTAACCCTTTTTGTCGAAGAGGTGCTGCGCGGCCGTCTTGCCTTCGCCATGTCGATCCTCTTGCGATACCTCGACCCTCTTCTTAGGAAGAACGCCCTCATGGGAGACTGGCAGGTGATAAGTCCGGCACATGCTGAAGGGGAACTGGAGATCGCCGATGCGCTGAAGTCCGTCGAGGGAAAAAGTTTCGACCGGCCGGCCATCATAGTGGCCGGGAAGGTCACAGGATATGAGGAGATCCCAAAGGGGGTCTCTGCGATAGTTACCCCGGCAGTTGTCGACCTGCTCTCCCATATTGCGGTGCGTGCAAGAAACGCAGGTGTCCTATTCGCCACGTGTTACAATGCGGCGCAATTAGATCACCTGAAGTCCCTAAAAGGACATACACTAAAAATGGGAATAACCGCAAGCGGCGATATCGTTGCCGAGGAGATGGCTGGAGCAGGGGTGGTCCCTGCTGCCGGGGTGCAATATTCAGCGGGGCCGGCCGCAAAACCCGCTTTCACAAGCTATGCGGTAACTATGGATGAATTCACCGAGATGAACGTCGGCGGAAAATCGAACCACCTGAGACTCCTGAGGGGAAACCTCCCCGATTGGATCGGGCTTCCTGCCTCTGCCGCCCTGCCCTTCGGCGTGTTCGATAAAGTCCTGTCTCATGATGAGAATAGGGACTGTGCCGGAAAAATCATTGAACTCATGCAGAAGCTCGCGGACGGTCCGGAGAAACCCCGGGAACTGCTTGAGGAAATCAGAAAGACGATACACGATATGAAGGCTCCCCAGGAACTAAGTATATCCCTTTATTCGGTCATGGACGCCTCAGGTATCTCACGGCCCCCGAAGTGGGAAGATGCGTGGAGCTGTATCAAAAGCGTATGGGCCTCAAAATGGAACGAAAGGGCCCATCTCAGCCGCGAGGCACACGGGATACCTCATGAGGACCTTTTTATGGCGGTACTTATCCAAAAGGTGGTCGAGGCTGACTACAGTTTCGTGATCCACACAGTAAACCCGATTTCACAGGCAAAAGACGAGATATATGCGGAGGTTGTGCTCGGTCT
Source organism: uncultured Nitrospiraceae bacterium (assembly GCA_963811165.1). GTDB lineage: Bacteria > Nitrospirota > Thermodesulfovibrionia > Thermodesulfovibrionales > UBA6898 > Sulfobium. The sequence continues at coordinate 682,987 of CAWEQH010000004.1, read as the reverse complement.
CGGTGAGGCGCTCGTCGGCAATTACCCTGGAAAAGCACTCAGCTTTACCAGCAAAAAAGATGGAGGCGCACCCTACATACTTTCATTTCCGAGTAAGAGCGAAGGCCTTTATGGGGGCGGTCTTATCTTCCGCTCGGATTCAAGCGGCGAGGACCTGCCGGGTTTCGCAGGGGCGGGTCTTTACGACAGCTTTCTGCTGCCGCAACCGAAGAAAGTCACGATCGATTATACGAAGGACCGCCTTTTATGGGACGAAGCCTTCAGAAAAAACATCCTCTCCGGTATCGCCGGGATAGGACCTGAAGTGGACAGGGCGCTCGGACCTCCCCAGGACATCGAGGGGGCTTATTCTCAGGGCAAGTTCTATGTTGTCCAGTCGCGACAGCAGGTCGGTATTGATAATGCCTGACAACCCCTCCATAAGGATCGGCAACCAGACCGCCTATTCGGCTGCTCCCATCATGAAACCATTTGAATTTGCAGTGGAGAACGGGTTTCGTGCCTTTGAGTGGTTTCCGGACAAAAAAACCACAGGAGAAGGCTGGCTGCTAAGCGATATCCCTCAAAAGACGCGCACTGATATCCGCCGTCTCTCGGAAGCCCGGGATATACGTCTTTCAGTGCATGCCCCCTGGCCGTCGGACCCTTTGACTACGACTGATGCGGCGTCCTTCCAAGAGACTGTCGAATTTGCGAAGGACATCGGCGCATCGCTTTTTAATGTCCATCTTCGCTCGGACCTGGGACCGGCGGCCTTTATAGCTGCCCTCCGGCCTCTTCTGGTCATACTTGGTGAGGCGGGCATTCATCTTTCGGTCGAAAATACAGTGTATACATCACCGGCGGATTTCAATCTTTTTTTCCACGAGCTGCGGAAATTCAATTCCGGTAATATTTCTCTCGTTGGTATGTGTCTCGACATAGGGCATGCAAACCTCTATAGCGGGACGCGAAATGATTATCTCGGCTTCCTGGACCTGCTTGATAAGGAGGTCCCTATCATCCATATCCATATGCATGAAAATTACGGAGACCGGGACAGCCACTTAACGATTTTCACCGGTCCGGCAGGCCGGGACCCCGCCGGGATAGAAGGGCTTATCATACGGCTGAAGAAGCGGATGTTCTCAGGTTCGATAATTTTTGAACAGTGGCCCGAGCCGCAACGTCTTCTGATCGATGCAAGGGACCGACTCATTACTATTATACGCGGAGCGGCAGATACGCCCGAAGAAAGACCAGGCCAAGCTGATACGCATGAGGGGATCGTAGAAAGGTTTGTCGCAGCCAACAGACGCTTTACCAGCTGGAGGAAGAGGCTTGAATGGGTCAATAGGCTGCTGATCGAAGGACCTGAGGACCCGGACCTGGAACTGCTCATCTATATCGCTGTCTATCTGAGGTTCCTTGGTACAGGTGAGATCGGCTGCAGCGAGGAAGGAGGTCACCACCGTCCCTCGCACCATGCAAAACTTGCTGAACGGATATATACGCGCCTTGCCGGAATCGAGAATGCGGAAAACAGGCTGGTCATAAGGAACATCTATCCATGGCTCCCCTCATTCGATACCGAGTTTATGAGGGCCGAGCCGCTCACCCGTATCAGGGACATCGCCCACAGAAACGACATCCCGCAGGAGTTAAAACAGGAGATAAAGACAACGCTTCAGAACAAACTCCACCGTTCGGCAGGGCCTGAGGACCTCATAACTTCCGAGGCCCTCTTTAAGAGAATCACGGCTTCGGACGCCCCATACCCGCAGGCCTTCATTGAGGAGTTCAGGCGCTTCCACAAGGAGCTGAAGGACTTCTTTAACGCAGGCAGTCTTAAAGACATGCTCATTACATTAAAGGAAAAGGGTGATATTGACAGACCGCAACTCATAGACGACTTCCTCGGCCTCTCCGAAGGGTCCGGCGAAAAACCAGGAAACCCTTATCCCGCCATAAAGGAACTCGCCCTATTGACAGGACTTCGCAGGGCCATTGCCCGGACTGATAAAATCGCGGCCGCAAAGGGGCACCGTCTGAAGTCTGCAGATATCACGCTCGAAGACCACTCCTTTGTCCTTCTCAGCACAATCATCAATGCGATAGCCTCTTTGGAGGATCTGCCCTGGAACACCGCCCTTGGCGCACTCGCCCTCGTCATAGAAAATCTCCGTCTCGGAGGAATCGCCCCCGAGGAATGCCGCGCCGTCGAAGCCGAACTCGGGGCTTGGGATGCCGATTTCGACCTTGCAGACCGCGACTGTCTCCTGCGTCTTAAAGCCACCACAGACAGGTGCCGCAGGGTCGCCGAAGAATATTCGGACAAAATCCTTGCGCTGCTGCCGGAGAAGGTGAAGAATCTGGGGTCCGCCCTGGGTGTGTCGGAGCATGCGGTAAAGAACTATGCAGAAGCCGTTATCAGAAGCCATCCGGTATTTCAGCTCTCTAAGCTTGTCGCTTTGCTCCTTACGTCCATCAGGACACGCGCTTCCTTGCAGCCGTGGGACGTCATCGTCCCGGGCAAAGCATCGGGCCGCCTCGTAACTGTCCGGTCATTGGCCTCTTTGGCAGATGCCGGTGACGGACCGCTCGTCGTGTTGACGGATAAAGCTGAAGGCGACGAGGAGATACCCCCGCAGGTCATTGGCCTCATTATTGCCGATGAGACCCCGATTCTTTCGCATCTTTCGGTCAGGGCGCGCCAAAGGGGCATAGTATTTGTCTCGTGCGAAAACATCAGCCGCATCGTGGAGCTAAAGAGACTTTCCGGACAACCGATAAGGATATGCGTGACCGCAGACACCTTTGATATAGAAGCCACGAAGATGGAGGACGGGGATGACTTTAAAGGTCGCACCGAGAAGGTGATCGTGCCGGAGGTCTCTGCTGAGATTCCCTCTCGGAAAATCATCACGCTCGACGTGGTCAGTTCGTCGACCGGCGGCGGGAAGGCGGACGGGGCAAGGCGCCTCGCGGAGATCGCGACACAGAGTAAGACTGATTTCGACGTGCCCAGGAGTGTCGTAATCCCCTTTGGGGTCATGGAGGAGTCACTCCATTCCCTTTCTTCTTTTGAGGCTGAATACTCCTCTGTCTTAAGCAAAATTGATCGAGCGCCACTCCTGGACGCGGAGGGGCGGCTGCAAAGACTCAGGGAGCTAGTCTTACAGCTTCCTCTGGACAATGAGCTGGTCTCTGGCATTGCTGCCCATTTTGCAAAGGGCGAGCGGCTCATGGTCCGTTCGAGTTCGAACTGTGAGGACCTGGAAGGACTTGCGGGGGCCGGGCTTTATGATTCCATCTCAAACGTGCCGCAGTCCGGTATCGCACAGGCAGTAAAAGAGGTATGGGCATCACTTTGGAACAGGCGTGCGGTACAGGCAAGACAAAACGCATCTGTCCCCCATGGCAGGGCCCGGATGGCGGTACTCATCCAGACGATGATGCCTGCCGATATGTCCTTCATCATGCATACGGTCAATCCCGTCAACAATAGCGAAAACGAAATCCTGATTGAGTGTGCAGTCGGACTCGGCGAAACCCTTGCGTCGGGCCGTGAGCCCGGCTCTCCGTTTCGTATGGTCTACCGAAAAAACACCGGCGATATGCAGATGCTCTCCTTCGCCAGTTACTGCACTGCCTTTGTCCGGGACCGCCGCGCGGATATCGTACAAAGTATCATCGACTACTCAAAAATTCCCTTTTCAAAGGATAAGAAATTCCGCACCGAATTATCTAAGCGCATAGGAGGCATAGGCAGCCTCGTCGAAACTTCATTCGGACTGCCGCTGGACATAGAAGGGCTCGTCGTCGATAACAAAATCTTCCTTGTCCAGGCACGTCCGCAGCAGAGGAGGCAAGTGGAATGCCGGCGATAAGGACCTGTCCCAAAATACTTGGATTGTTTCAAAAAAGAATAGACGGCGACGACGCCCTGCTTCAGCTTGCGGCACTGCGCTTCAGGGAAGCCAGGATGGGGGCGGAATATTATGCCGCATCCGCAGAGGAGCTCGAATGGCTCCTGGGCTTCCGGCCTTTTCATGATGCGCCGGTAGTTGTGCATCTCGACCGCGGCATGAACATATTCGATAGATCGTCAAGACAGTCGGTCATCGATTTCGCAAGGGGTTTCAAGGGGAGGGTCTACGGCCTCGTGGTCCATGACCGGGATGATGTCCCTATGCTTCTGAAGGAATATCTCTCTGCCCTGCGGGAACTGAATTCCGGACTGAGAGAAGTCGGAGGAGGTCCTCTCCTCTTTATCGAATATGCGGCAGGTCTCGACCCGGAGGTCTTCGTAAATATCTTTAAAGAGATAGCGGACCTCGAATTCGTCAGTGCATGCATAGACGTGGGGCACATAGGCATCCGGCAGACGAGGGCCGAATATTCCCGGAAACATCCGGGTAAAGACATCTGCTCACTAAGGCCGGACAGCCCCAACCTCCCGGACCTTATTGAAGACGTTGAACGCGCGGTCGCCTCCGCACTGGAAAAAGTGCTCTCGGTCGTCCGGGAGCTCGGTCCGCTTGGGAAGCCCCTGCACTTCCACCTTCACGACGGCCACCCGCTTTCCGACTTAAGTCCTTTCGGCGTCTCGGACCACCTCAGCTTCCTGACCGAGATCCCGATCCCCTTCGAATATCACGGGAAAAGGTCTCTTGCACCGATGTTCGGTCTGTCGGGGCTTTCCCGTATCGTCAACGAGGCGCTTCTCAAACCCGGGGCTGACAAGGTCTCTTTTTCCCTGGAGATACACCCGGTCGAAGGCAGGCTCTCATTAGGCAACGCGTCATATCTCTTTAGTCACTGGGTGGACAAAGGCAATGCGGAAAGAATGAATTACTGGCTCTCAGTCATCTCAAAAAACCAGAGGCTGCTCCTGAAGGCATGTCCGGATGCCGAAGAAGTCCTTTACACGAAAAAGATGGTGATCTATAATCTGTTTCCTCTTCTTGCCGGAAAATTTACCGAATGGGGGGGCCACCTCGCAAGGGCATCAGAGATGGGTTTCAACTGGATCTTCGTCAACCCCATACAGCGCCCCGGCAGTTCGGGGAGTCTCTATTCCATAGCCGACTATTTCGATTTTAATCCCCTCCTGATTGACAATGAAACGGGAAAGTCGTCCGTAGAGCAGGTACAGGATGTTGCGGGAGTCGCCGGGAAACTCGGTCTTGCGCTGATGATGGACCTTGTGATCAACCATTGCTCAGTCGATTCCCCCCTTCTCAAATCCCACCCGGAATGGTTTCTCTGGGAGACAAACGGCCGCGTCGCCCATCCCTTCGCCGACGAAAACGGGAAAAAAGTGGTCTGGAAAGACCTTGCGAAGTTCGACCACAGAAACACAAGGGACAAAGAAGGTCTCTATCACTATTTCTTTTCGATAGTGAAATTCCTCGCCGAACTCGGGTTCAGGGGGTTCAGATGCGACGCGGCCTACCAGTTGCCCAAGGGCCTTTGGGAAAGACTCATCAATGAAACCAAAAAGGCATATCCGGGCGTACTGTTTTTTGCGGAGACACTCGGGAACCCTCCGGACCTCACGAGAAAGACCGCAAGCGCGGGGTTCGACTATATTTTTAACAGCTCCAAATGGTGGGATTTTTACGGGCACTGGCTCATGAAGCAGTACGCGCTGACGCGGGATATCGCTCCATCGATCAGTTTCCCCGAGAGCCATGATACCGTAAGACTCGCTGCGGAGCTGGGCGGAAATGTTGAAGGGCTGAAGCAGCGATATCTTTTTTCGGCGCTTTTTTCGGGCGGTGTCATGATGCCCATGGGTTACGAATTCGGCTTCAAAAAAAGGCTCCATGTAGTCAGGACAAGACCCGGCGACTGGGAGAACACCGAAGTGGACCTCACCCCCTTCATCGGCCAAGTAAACAGGATCAAATCTGAGCATGTGATATTTCAGGAGGACGCGCCCACGGAAATACTCCATCACGAAAACCCCAATGTCCTGCTTATGTGGAAGGCCTCGACCCATACCCGGGAGGAGTCGCTCCTCATCCTCAACAAAGACATTTACCGCGCACAGCATTTTTATGCCGAGAACCTTCAGAAATATCTCCAGGCCGGCGCGCCTCTTATCGACATATCTCCCGAAAATCCTCTCGACTATATTCCTGCTCCCTTTATCTACGACCTCGCCCCCGGGCAGGGCATCGTACTCATTACACAAAGAGACCTCCCGGCGGAAGACTGACTTCTTTCCTACCTATTCGGCGCCGGGAAAGCCCCTTCATCCTTCACTTAGCTGGCAACAAAAACGTATCTTTCAAATCCCCTTTTCAAGGGCGTTTTTCTTGACTATTCGCCGGGGCCTCTGCTAATCTATTCAATCCTAATTGAGGAGTCTTTATGGCCAAGATCAAGAGCACCAATACCAAAAAAAGCGTAAGTAAAACAAAACCTGCGAAGACGAAACCCGCAGGGAAGAAATCGATAACTCTGAAGGCAAAGACAGCGTCTCCCAAAAAGGCAAAGACGGCACCTTCAAAGAAGGGGAAGAAAGAAGCGGTTGCCGCCAAAGCCCCGAAGAAAAAAGTTGTTTCGGCTCCAATGAAGGTTTCCCGTAGGGAGCCTGTGACAGCGGTGCCTGTGAAGAAATCCAATAAGCCTAAAGAAAAGCTTTCTGTCCGCGAGGAAAAGCTCCAACAGATCAAGTTAAGGCTCCTCAGGCAACGCGCGACTTTGCTTAATGAAGCCGAATCAGCGCTTAACGAACTTCCCGGCCAGACGATATTCCCTGACCTTGGCGACCAGGCGACGGCTGAAACCGACAGGAACTTTATGCTGAGACTCCGCGGCAGAGAGCAGCGTCTCCTGAAAAAGATCGATGAGGCCATAGACCGCATCGAAAACGGTACCTTCGGGGTCTGCGACGACTGCGGAAATGAAATCGACGTGAAGCGGCTGGAGGCCAGGCCTGTGACCACCATGTGCATAGAATGCAAGACCCTCCAGGAAGAAGAAGAGAGGATGCGGGAACAATAACGGCAGGGATTCAGAAGGTCTTCGTCTTGAGGTTTCTTTCCATAATGTAGCGAATATGTTCGTCCAATACCTTCGAAAGCCCTGAAACGAGCGCTTCCGAAGGCCTCAACCGGTTGAGCTTCGTAAAATCCCATCCGCGCAGACTGGTAAAGAGACTTATCGTGCCGGAAGACAGCCGCAGGGAAGACGTATTGCCCTTTGCACATGCTTCGCAAAGGACGGTGCCGTGAGAAAGGTAGAAGACGTCTCCGTCTCTCCCGCACCTGCCGCATCCGCTCAACCTGGGCAGATATCCCGCAATCTCCAACAGCCTCAGTTTATAGCAAAGAGGAAGAAGACCGGCCTCACAATCGGTCTCGGCCGCGTGAAGCGCATCCAGGAAGAGGGAATAGACCTTCTTGTTTCGCTCCCTCTCGGGAACAAAGTGCAGCGTCAGTTCTATCATCTCCGAAACCTTCAGAAAACATTTTAGTGCGCCCCTGACAGAATCGAAAGGATGGATAATGTCCGCCTGGGTAAGTCGCGGCAGAGCCGCGTCCTCCTTGCCCCAAAAAGCGATAGCCGCATGGGTGAAGGGTTCGAGGCTGCTTCCGAACCTGCTTTTGATCTTACGGGGACTTTTTGCAAAGGCCCTGACGATGCCGTAGTCACTCGTCAGGTAGGTTACGATGAGGTCTGCTTCTCCAAAGGGGATGGTTCTAAGGACGATGCCTTCTGTCCTATGCAGCATCACATAATATTTCCGAAGTCCTCAGGCTTAAGGTTTTTCAGCCATTCGTCAAGTTCATCCGCCGTCCTTGTCGCCATAATACTGTCCTCCACAAAAATCGGCGCGCTTGCCCTAAGGGCAACCGCCACGGCATCACTCGGCCTGGAGTCAATCAAGGTCTCTTTCTTGCCGTCGCTCACGTGGATAAGGGCGTAATAGGTGTTGTCGATTATCTCCGTCACCACGATTCTCGTGATCTTGACCTTAAGTCCATCGGTGATATTTTTCACGAGGTCATGGGTCAGGGGTCTGGGCGTGGCGACCTTTCCGAGCGCAAGTGCGATCGAGTCCGCCTCGGGTTTCCCGATCCAGATCGGAAGGGTGCCGGAAGCTTCTATCTCCTTCAGCAGGAGAATGTACATATTGCTTCGGGGGTCAAAGAGAAGACCCTCGACTTTCATTTCTACAAGCATCTATTTATACCCCAATTCATGTAACACCGTCTTGTCGTTACGCCACCCCTTTTTTACCTTCACCCATAATTGGAGAAAAACCTTTGCGTCAAGAAGTCTTTCGATTTCGATACGGGCGAGCGTGCCTACTTCTTTCAGCTTCCTGCCTTTTTCACCTATTATTATACCTTTTTGCCCCTCTCTTTCAACATATATATTCGCACTTATGGAAACGATACCGTCTTCCCGCTCGACCCAGTTCTGGACTTCGACCGCAACGGAATAAGGGATTTCCTCGGTCGTTTTTTCCATAATCTTTTCTCTTATTATCTCGGCCGCCATGAACCTCTCGACCTGGTCCGTTACGATGTCTTCAGGATAATATTGAGGGCCCGCCGGAAGATACTCGATAATTCTTTCAAGTATCCTGTCGGTGCCGTCTTGTTTGAGAGCAGACACCGGGATGATCTCTTTGAAAGGGAAAAGTCCCTCGTACTGATCGATGACACGAAGTATATCCGGTTTCCTGACACTGTCTATCTTGTTGATCAGAAGAAAAACCGGCTTGTCTATATTTTTCAGAGACCCTACTGTGAGGTTGTCCCTGCCTGCGTCACCTCCGGGTTCCGTCACAAAGAGGATGACGTCTATTTCATGAAGGGCCTCCCTGACGGCCCTAAGCATCACCTCTCCGAGGAGGTTTTTCGGCTTGTGGATGCCCGGGGTATCGATAAAGATGATCTGGGCTCCGGGGAGATTCTTGATCCCGACTATCCTGTTTCTCGTCGTCTGGGGTCTTGCGGCAACGATCGAGACCTTCTGTCCCAGCAGGACGTTTAGGAGAGTAGATTTTCCCACATTCGGCCTGCCGATGATCGAAACGTATCCGGAACGAAAAGACTCTTGCATCTGTCTCCTGACAAAAGGGTAAACGTGCTTCCCGCCTCTATGGCGTAAGCTTGCCCACCGCCTCTTTTATCCTTCCCACCCCTCTTCTGATGTCCTCAAGAGACGTTGCGTAGGAAAGCCGGACATACTCGTCGTCCCCGAACGCCGAGCCGTGGACAAGGGCAACATTCGCCTCATCAAGGAAGTAAAGCGCAAGGTCCACCGAGGACGCTATCTCCCGGCCTCCGAACCTCTTCCCATAAAGGCGGGAGGTATTGGGGAACGCATAAAAAGCGCCTTGAGGCATGATGCAGGTCATCCCCTGTATCTTATTCAGTTCCTCAACAAGATAGCGTCTTCTTTTGTCGAACTCGGCCCGCATTGTTCCGACAAAATCCTGAGGCCCCCTCAACGCCTCGACAGCCGCTTTTTGCGCGATCGACGTCGGGTTGGAGGTAGACTGGCTCTGGATGTTCGTCATCGCCTTGACGATATTGGCCGGGCCGGCGGCGTATCCTATTCGCCAACCGGTCATTGCATGGGATTTCGAAAGACCGTTTATGACGATCGTCTTCCTTTTCATTTCTTCGCCCAAAGAGGCAATGCTTATATGTCCAGCCTCTCCGTAGATGAGTTTTTCATAAATCTCATCCGAGACAATATAAAAATTATATTTGAGAGACAACTCGGCTATCTTTTCGAGGGTCTTTCTGTCGTAGATCATCCCTGTGGGGTTCGAAGGAGAATTCAGTATCAGGGCCTTTGTTTTTTTTGTTATCTTTTCCTCGAGCGCCTCGGGTCTTGCCATAAAGGAGTCCGCCTCATATGTTTTCACAAAAACAGGGGTTGCATCATTCAGCATGACCTGGTCCGGATAAGAGACCCAGTAGGGTGAAAGGATCAACACCTCATCTCCCGGTCCGTAAAGTGCCTGCGCAACATTATAAAGAGAATGTTTCGCCCCTGTAGAGACGATAACCTCTTCCCGTTTGTAGGAAAGGCCGTTGTCGTTTTGCAGCTTGTCGATTATCGCATCCTTGAGGGGATCGATCCCGCCCACTGCGGTATATTTCGTAAAACCGTCCTTCATCGCCTTGGCGGCCGCTTCCTTTATATTTTCCGGTGTGTCAAAGTCCGGTTCGCCCACTCCGAAACTTATCACATCGACTCCGGAGGCCTTCATGGACTTCGCCTTTGAATCAATGGCGAGTGTAGGTGAAGGTTTAATTTTTCCAGCCCTGTCAGACAGCATGTATCTCCCTCTCAAGAAATATTTTTTGATATGTTATCACATTTGGGGAGATTAAAGAAAACGAAGGCCGCAGGGCATTTTCACCGATGAAAAATACCCTGCGGCAGTTTGGCGGGAAAATCACTTCAATGCTTCGTATACCTTTCCGACCATCTCCGCAGTCGGTTTTAATGTCTTGTCCCCTTCTTCTTTCCACTTTACCGGACAGGCCTCATCACCATGCTCACCGAGGTAGATATCGGCCTTCACTTTTCTCAATAGTTCCTCGATATTTCTTCCGAGATTGTAATAATTCACCTCCGAATTAAACAGCTTCCCCTCCGGGCTTATTACGAATGCTCCCCTTAACGCAAGGCCCGTTGCCTCATCATACACACCAAACATGCGCGACACCTTCCCGGTAGGATCGGACGCCATCGTAAATTTGGTCTTTTCGAGCATCTTCTCTTCCCTCTGCCAGGCAAGATGGACGAACTTCGTGTCCGTGCTGACTGTCACAATCTCCGCCCCTTCCTCCTTGAACTTCGCGTGCAGCTCTGCCAGAGCCGCAAATTCGGTGGCTCAGACAAAGGTAAAATCGGCCGGATAGAAAAACATGACCGTCCATTTTTTTTGGTCCTTCAATGCCTGAAAACTGACCTCGCCGAAGTCGCCCTTTTCAGGCTCCCAGGTATCCATTTTAAAATCCGGGACAGTATCTCCCACCCTTAATCCGCAGCATTGTTCTCCCATAACCGCTCCTCCTTATTTTGTGTTCTAAATAAATTCTACTATGAAATAGTAGTGCCCGATAGTACCTCGGTTAATGCATTGCCGTCTCCTTTATGAATATCCTCTGCTCTCCAAATCAAGATAGATTATCTCCCCGATATATTTATATTTTTTACCTTTCAAAATTTTCAGTATGAACACTAATTGAAATTTTAATTGACAACAGATCTATTTAGGACTATTATAGTCTTGTTTAGGGGCAATATCAAGTTCCCGCAAAATTGTAATTGGACCAATTTCGTGGGAACATGGTATTGGAAAGACAACCGGTTCGTAGCAAACAAAAGGAGGAAGGTAAGGGTATGGACGCCTTGGCATTAAGCAGGCTACAGTTTGCAGTCACAAGCATGTTTCACTTCATCTTTGTCCCTCTCACCCTCGGGCTTTCTATTCTGGTGGCATTCATGGAGACCCGTTATGTCTCCACAGGAGATGAGATGTATCTGAGGATGACGAAATTCTGGGGGAAATTATTTCTCATTAATTTCGCTTTGGGGATCGTAACAGGTATTACGATGGAATTTCAGTTCGGCATGAACTGGGCGGAATACTCCAAATATGTAGGCGACATCTTCGGCGCCCCTCTTGCGATAGAGGCAACGGTCGCCTTTTTCCTGGAGTCAACCTTCATCGGATTATGGATATTCGGATGGAAAAAAATATCACCGAAGGCACATGCGCTGTCGATCTGGCTTGTCGCGATTGCCACCAATCTCTCGGCCCTCTGGATATTATTGGCAAACGGTTGGATGCAACACCCCGTGGGTTATGTCCTCAGAAACAACAGGGCCGAGATGGTGGACTTTACCGCGCTTATCACAAACACCTATGGGTGGCTCAAATTCTTTCATACCCTTTTTTCTGGGTATGTGATAGCCGCCTTCTTCGTGATGGGCATCTCCGCTTATCACCTCCTGAAAAAAAGCGAATTTAATTTTTTCAGGTCCTCTTTTAAGATAGCATCGATCTTCGGCCTGCTCAGCTCCATTTTGGTATTCGCCGTCGGTGATTTCCACGCCTCAGAGGTGGCCAAGACCCAGCCTACGAAGTTCGCTGCAATGGAGGCGGTCTGGAATACCCAGAAGGAAGCCCCATATTATTTCCTGGCCCTGCCGGACACAGCAAATGAAAGAAATACCATAGAGGCTATCGGGGTGCCGAAGATGCTTAGCTTTATGGCATTCCATAACAGCCAGGCTGAGGTCAAGGGGCTCAAGGACTTTTCAAAAGAATACCGGCCGCCCGTGATGTCGACTTTTCTGAGTTTCAAAGCAATGACCGCACTGGGTGCATTATTTCTTTTGCTTACCGCAATAGCTGTCTTCATTTCACACACAGGCCGCCTGGAGACCAGCCCTCTTTTTCTCAAACTGGTCCTCTATGCACTGCCCCTGCCCTATATTGCCGGTCAGCTCGGGTGGATAGTGGCCGAGGTCGGACGACAGCCCTGGATTGTATACGGAGTGCTGAAGACCTCGGATGCCGTGTCGAAGGCCGTAAGCAGCGCTCAGGTATGGGCCTCATTGGTGGGGTTCACACTGGTTTACGGCCTGCTGGCCGTAGTGGACATATATCTTCTTACCACAACCGCCAAGAAAGGCCCGGACAACGACCTTTCGGCAATGGTCCGGTCCCCGCGGACTGAGGAGGTGTAAGATGGCATTTCAGATAATATGGTTTATTCTTTGGGGCGTGCTCTGGGCGGTATATTTCATGCTCGACGGCTTTGATTTGGGGACAGGGATACTGCACAATTTTATTGCAAAAGATGAATCTGAAAAAAAGATGGTGCTAAATACCATCGGGCCCCTTTGGAATGGAAACGAAGTATGGCTCATCACTGCGGGAGGCGCCACCTTTGCCGCTTTTCCTACTACGTACGCCCTCATGTTCAGTTATCTCTATTCCGCCCTGCTCCTGATTCTTTTCGCGCTGATCTTTAGGGGCGTTGCAGTCGAGTTCAGGTCCAAAGTTGACGCACCGGGATGGAGAAAAGGCTGGGACGCGGCAATATTTCTGGGGAGTTTCCTTCCCGCCCTTCTCTTTGGAGTTGCCTTCGGAAATATCTTTCAGGGCCTTCCCATGGACGGCGACGGATATCATGGGAGTTTGTTTTCACTCCTTAACCCCTACGGTCTGCTTACCGGAGCCCTGTTCGTCCTGCTCTTCCTCGTCCACGGCTCGCTCTGGCTGGCGCTGAAGACCCCGGATGATCTCAGACAGCGCACCGGGGGACTTGCAAAAAAGCTCTGGGTCTTGCTCCTCGTCGTTGCAGTAGGCTTTCTTGTATATACCTATTTCGCCACGCAACTCTACGCAAACTATCTGAGTAATCCGATCTTGCTTATCGTCCCCATAGTCGCCGTGGCCTCTCTCCTTCTTATAAGAATTTTCGCAGGCAAGGAGGACTACCTGAAGGCCTTTTATGCCTCCTGCCTTACTATAGTGACCGTTACGTTTACGGGTGTGATCGGCCTTTTCCCAAACCTTATCCCCTCCAGCATCTCCCAGGCCCACAGCCTGACAATATACAATTCTTCATCGAGCGTGTATACTTTGAAGATCATGACCGTTGTGGCTTTACTCTTCGTCCCGATCGTTATCTCATATCAGATATGGATATATAGGGTGTTCAGGCACAGGACTACCGCCCAGGATGTATCAGGTCGTAATGATGCATATTAATTAAGTCTTGAGGGGGAGCGGCAATATTGCCGCCCCCTGCAGTTGAAAGAGAGATGAACTATGCAGATCACTCGTGAGACAGACTATGCGATACGGTGTGTATATTACCTGTCCGGCAAAAAAGGCGGTGTCACGATGGTAGATGAGATCTCGAAGGAGATGAACATTCCTAAGAGTTTTCTCGCGAAGATCCTGCAGAGGCTCGGCAAAGTCTCACTGGTAAAATCTTTCAGAGGCGTTAAAGGGGGCTTCATACTCGCGCGTGCTCCCAAGGAGATTAGCCTGCTGGAAGTGATCGAAGCCGTCCAGGGCCCGGTCGCCATGAACATTTGCGCCATTGATGAAGCCCTCTGCGAACGCAGTAGCTCCTGTGCCATCCATCCCGTGTGGGTCGAGATCAGAAAACAAGTCGAACAGATCCTGAAAAAAAAGAATTTCGAAGATCTTCGCCTAGACCCGGAAAGTCATTTAACGGAATAATCGTCCAGTCCCTGAAACTAACTCGTTACTGCCCGCACAATTCCACCCGGCGAAAACACCCTGTCCTGATGCATCAGCAGAATGCCCCCGTTACAAAAAGCAGGTGTGCCGATTACCGACGCGCCTTACTTAGAAGGTGCCGCAGGCACAGGCGCATTCCCGGCCGGCTGTGAAGGTGCTGCGGGCATCCCTGGTTTCGCCGGAAGCACTGGCTGTGCGCCCTGGATAGGGCCTGACGGCGCCCCAGGCATCTGGGGAAGGCTTTTGCGCTGATCTGTTACAGAGCTTCTTTTGACAACTGATCCGCCCTTTGCCTCAATCATCGCAAGCGAAAGCGAGGTAATCATGAAGACTACCGCAGCGATGGTAGTCAGCTTACTAAACACAGTCGCAGCGCCGCGCGCCCCGAAAAGCGTCTGGCTGGACCCCCCGAAGGCGGCGCCCAATTCAGCGCCTTTTCCGCTCTGGATCAAGACGATAAAGATAAGAAAAAAGCAGACTATAATATGAATGATCAAAAATAATGTAAACATCAGTTCTCCTTCTTAAAAAGTGCGATCCGCGCAAAGCTTTCCGGCTTGAGGCTTGCGCCGCCGACAAGCGCCCCGAACACGTCCTTGCAGGCCATTAGCGCATTGACATTATCCGGTGTGACGCTGCCGCCGTATATTATACGCATTTCGCCTGCATCATTTCCATATAAATTCGTGAGTGTCTTGCCGATAAAGGCATGGACCTCCTGGGCCTGCTCCGTAGTGGCTGTCCTGCCCGTACCTATTGCCCAGATGGGCTCGTACGCGACCACCAGATTATCCGGTCCGACCTCCGCGAGTCCCGCCTCGACCTCTCTTTTTATTACGTCAAAGGTCTTGCCTGCCTCTCTTTCCTCAAGGGACTCCCCGCAACAAAATATCACACCGAGCCCCGCTCTTTTTGCGGCCCGCACCTTCCTGTTGACGATGGCGTCTTCCTCGGAAAAAAACTGTCTCCTCTCCGAGTGCCCGATAATCACATGCGTGCAGCCCGCATCTATAAGCATAAGAGGAGAGACCTCGCCCGTATAAGCGCCTTTCTCTTCCCAGAACATATCCTGTGCGGCAAGCCCGATATTCGTTCCCTTTAGCCCCTCGGAAGCAGCGGCCAGCGCGGTAAAAGGCGGGGCGATAATGATGTCCGCGTCCTTTGCGTCCTTTACAAGAGGGACAAACGAGCGAATAAATTCCCTGGTCTCAGGGACGGTCTTATTCATCTTCCAGTTGGCAGCGATAAAATACCTCTTCATGAACAATTAATGTAATTCATATGGAGAATCTTGTCAAGCTCGACCCCTCGCCGATAGTGTCCTAATTTAACCGGACAGTACTGAAGCCTGTTAATAATTGTCTACTGAGTTCTGGATAGTAAACAGCATTTGTGGTAAATTTAAAATAAACCGGCAAGTCTTTAAAGGATAACGGCCCAGAGCGCGGCGGTTGTGAGCCATCCCTCACAGTGCAATACATGGACAACAACGATATGAAACATAAGTTGCGTATCCTCAATCTTGAGGACAGCCAGGACGACTCCGAGCTCATTCATATCTGCCTTCTCAGGGAGGGTATCGAATGTGATTTGGTGCGTGTCGAGACCAGGGAGGATTTTGCAGCGGCGGTCAGACGGGACGGTTTTGACCTGATTCTGGCAGATTATTCACTGCCTTTGTTTGATGGCCTTTCAGCATTGAAAATGGCGAAGGAAACGTGTCCTGAGGTGCCGTTCATCTTTGTTTCCGGTGTAATCGGTGAAGAGGGTGCGATTGAAACACTCAAGCAGGGAGCGACGGATTATGTCCTCAAAGACAGACTGTCCCGTCTCGCAACCGCAATAAGGCGGGCATTACTCGAGGTCGAGGAACAGACCAGGCTCAGGCAGGCAGAGAAGGAATTGGAGAGATACCGGAAGCACCTGGAGGAACTGGTGAAGGAGAGGACAGCAGAACTGAACATGGTGAATGAGAAGCTCCAACTCGAACTGGCCGAGCGCACCAAACTTGAGGAGAAACTGCACGCTGCTTCCATCACAGATGAACTGACCGGACTCCTCAATCGCCGGGGATTTCTGATTCTCGCTCAGAAACATTTTGAGCTTGCCGAAAGAAACAAGAAGACGTTCGCGATTCTTTTTCTGGACCTCAACGGGATGAAGAAGATCAATGATGAATTCGGACACAGGGAAGGCGACAGGGCCTTAATTGATATTTCACACGTGCTGAAGAGGACTTTCAGAAAGGCTGACATTATAGCAAGGATCGGAGGAGATGAGTTTACTATTCTTCTTGCAGACATTTCGGACGTGACGACCGAGGAGACCGTTGCTCAACATATCCACGATAATCTAAATGCCTGTAATAGTGAGACGAAAAGGGGATATAAGCTTTCTGTCAGCATGGGCATGGTGTATTACGATCCCGAACGGCCATGCCCGGTCGAAGAGCTTCTCGATGAAGCAGATGAGTTGATGTATGAACATAAAAATTCCGCCCATAAGGGAGACGGAAGGCCGTCATCAAAGGGAAGGAAAATCCAAGAAAGGCTTTACGAACGTTACAGGACCGACGGGCAGCCTGCGGAGCTTGTCGTGTGGGGCAGCCACATGATAAGGGATATCAGCCCGGGCGGAATCTCCGTCAGAACCTCGCAGCGGTTGACGAAGAATACGATTTATAACATAAGGATACTTGTCGACGTCGATAAAGAAATATCCTTGAAGGGCCTGGTCGTCTGGTCTTCGTTAATGGGCGGAGTTTCTACGCCGGATCAAAGAGCAATCCGTTACGAAGCGGGCCTGATGTTCATCGAACTGAATGAGGATTTGATCAATTCCTTGGAGCAATTTATGGCCGGACTCGGTAGATGACTTTACCGTGCATTTAGGCACTTGAGTTTCCACATTGTTATTCAATAATGCCATTTTCTGTTCTCGTCTCATTGGTCGGAATATGCATTTTTTCAATGCCTTAGCGTAATATGTCCGCTCAAGCCTGGCAATACCCGACAAATTCAAACTGACCACTATCCCGCCATCAAAGCCCGCCCCACTGCAATTTAATCTTGACTAATATTCCAAAATTATGTATAAATTGTTAAAGAAGGGGTGGAGATATGCTGGGGCAAGGTCTTATATTTTATGAGGAAAAATGGCTGAATCCATAGGCATACTTATCTTCAACAAGGATGAGCAGGAGAGGCGGGCGCTCAGCATCCTTATGAAGACCGAGGACAACAGGGTATACGACACCTCAGACGCACTGGAGGCCCTCCATCTGCTCCAAAAGCAGAACATCGGCGTCATACTGGTCGGAAAAGAACTTCCAGGGCTCGACAGAAAGGAGTTCAAGGCACTTGTTGAAAAAATAAAGCCCGGGGTCAGCGTCACGTTTACCTCTCCTTTCACTCGCACAGATAAAGACTTCTCTGTGGATATAGAAGAATTCCTTAAGTTCATCAACGATTCACTGAGAAACGAAAACATACTTTACCGGGAGCTCTCGGAAACAAAAAAATTCGCATACGCGATCGCCGACAGGCTGCTGCAGATATTCGCCGTCAACGACAGATATTTCTTTAATAACGATCATATGGTGTCTGAACTGTCCGGCAAGATCGCGCAGAAGATGGGACTGGAAGAAAATATCGTCGAAGCGATCCTCATGGCTGCACTTCTGAGGGACCTTGGAAGGGTGGTAATTCACCAGCAGATACTCGAAGAAACGAAGAGACTCGATCAGACCGAACTGACCCCTATCAGGGCCCACCCCATCCATACGATGCAGATTTTGCGGCATGTAAGGTTCCCATGGAACCTCGATTCCATTATCAGCCAGCACCATGAACACTATGACGGCAGCGGCTATCCCATGGGACTTAAGGGGAGGGAGATATCGATAGGGGCGAGGATCATCAACGTCGCTGACGCATATTATGCGATGACCACGGACAGACCCTACAGAAGGGCCTTACAAAAAGACATGGCGATTGGCGAAATAAGAAAGAGTGCGGGAAGCCAATTCGATCCTGAGGTCGTTGAGGTGTTCCTTTCGATTATTAATGAAGAGGCGTCGGAGACAACCCTGAAAAAACGCGTCCTGATCTTCGAGCGGGAGCTCAATGTCGCCGCAATGATAAAATTGGGCACCGCTTCGGACGACATTGAGGTAATACACGCAACAAGCAGCATAGAGGCCATCAGCCGCATGAGGCAGAGGAACCCGCAGGTCGTCATCGCTGACACGGACGCGCTCGAGGCTGAAACCTTCATGCGCTTCTATCAAACCGCCCGGCAGACGGTAACGGCAGGCCGCCATTTTCTTCTTCTCGTTCCGGACAGGGAGTATCTCAAACGTTTTGACCAAGAGGTGGAGTATGTGGTCAAACCCATACAGATAGACCAGATAACCGCAAAGATCAGGGGCCTCCTATTAAACATGGCCGAACCCGCTCAACCGGAAGAGACGAGGGGGCTCACCGGAAATATGGAAGACTTCAGCCTCACCGACATAATCCAGATATTGAGTCTCGGGCTAAAGACCGCAAAAGTTGAGATAACGCGGGACGATCAAAAAGGGCTGCTCTATCTTCTGAGGGGAAAGATCGTCCACGCCTCGGCGGGAAGCCTGCAGGGCCCCGATGCCTTTTTCGAACTCATCAAATGGGAGAAGGGAAACTTCTTTATCCTTCATGGCCAGACCACCACTGATGTCAACGTCACCCTCGACACCATGCATCTATTGATGGAGGCATGCACGATCCTCGACAATACCCGGGTGAACAAAGGCCCTCAGATGAAAAAGTATTCACAGATCTACTGAGCGCTTCCCTATCCCTGGCTTTGTTATATAAAAAAATGCAGAGCGGCAGTGACTTCATCGACTATGAATCTCATCCTTCTTTTCAAAGATGATTTTGTAAACGGCAACGAAAAGGTACGGCTGGGAGGCCGGCGTCTCACACACGTCCTCGATGTCCATCGCGCCTCGCCGGGAGAGGAGCTTTGTGTGGGCATGGTGGGGGGCGAAATAGGCAAAGGCAGAATTACAGGTCTCACCGCTACGTACCTTGAAATGGACGTGCAGTTGGGTCTTGCCCCTCCTCCTTCGCTTCCGGTTACGCTCGTCCTCGCTCTTCCCAGGCCCAAGGTCCTTAGGAGAACACTTACGACGGCAAGCTCGATGGGTGTGAAAAAAATCATACTTATCAATTCATACCGTGTGGAAAAAAGCTTCTGGCAAAGTCCGGTCCTAAAAAAAGAAAAGATCGAGATGCAGTTGGTCTTAGGCCTTGAACTGGCGCGGGATACTATCATGCCCGAGGTCATCGTCCGGCCCCTTTTTAAACCTTTCGTCGAAGATGAGCTGCCACACATCATCAGGGATACCACCGCGCTGCTGGCCCACCCGCAGGCCCCGGCATTATGCCCGAGGGGGCTTGAGAACCCGGTTACGCTTGCCGTAGGCCCGGAAGGCGGCTTCATCCCTTACGAGGCGGAAAAATTCACGGCTTGCGGGTTTCTACCCGTGCGCATGGGAGAAAGGACCCTCAGTGTGGAGTCCGCGGTGCCTGCCCTTCTTTCACGGCTGTTCTGAAGGACCTCTTCCCTGGTATGATAATAAATGCTTTTTAAAATAGACCTTCACGTCCATTCAAAATATAGCGGAGACACGGACTCGGAGCCGGAGGAATCAGTGATACGGGCCGTTGAACTGGGGTTACACGGAATAGCCTTTACCGAACATTACTCATTTGGGGCCTCCGAGCCTGTCGAAGCGCTGAAGGAAAAATACAGAGATGCGATAATGGTTTTCAGGGGCGTCGAGTTTTCAGCGGACGAAGGTCATTGCCTGATATTCGGGGCCGACACGGACAGACTCCTGAGCCCCCATACTCCCATAGAGGAGGTGTTGAAGGTCGTCACGAAGGCCGGAGGGGTGGTCATTCCCTCCCACCCCTACAGACATGGAAACAGCCTCGGAGAAATGGTGCGGACCCTGCCGGGGCTCTGCGCCATTGAAGGCTATAACGGCGCCAACATGAGCGCCTTTAATGAGAAGGCCGTAGAGACAGCCCGGGGCCTCGGCATTCCTTTCACCGGCGGGTCCGATGCCCATGAGCCTAAAGAAGTCGGGTCATGCTTCACGGAATTCCGAGGGAGAATTGATCACGGCAATTTCATCGATCTGTTGAGGGGCGGAGACTATCGGGGAATCGACACGAGAAAGGTGAGCAAGGGAAGGTGGATTTTCTGATCTGTAGTGACATTGCATTGCCTTGACAAGCCTGATGGCTTGATTTATAGTAGTAACTACCATGGTAGTTACTACTATTTCAGAACGACTCTCGACTATCGGGTTATCGGAATATGAGTCACGGGCATACGTCGCCCTGCTTTCGAAGAACCCAGTTACCGCCTACGAAGTTGCAAAGACATCCGGAATACCCACGTCGAAGATATACGAAGTCCTCTCCCGTCTGTCTGAAAAAAAGGTGGTCTTCACACTTGGCGAAGACGGCGCCAGGAAATATATGCCGGTAGACCCGGATGAGTTTATCGCAGGCTTCAAAAGCGGCATGGAAACAAACCTCAAGGCCCTGGAAGAAGACCTTTCCCAGCTATCGAAAAAGTCGGCAATCTCATATATATGGAACATCCTGGATCATGACTATCTCATGGAGAAGGCCCATAGGACGATCCTCGACGCCAGGGGGAGCCTTCTGGTTTCGATATGGAAAGAAGAACTGGCGTCGCTGGAGGCCTTTTTCAAGACTGCCGAAGCAAAGGGGGTGCGCATCGCAATGGTCCACTTCGGGAAGCCGGAAGTCAGGATCGGGCAGGTATACCCTCATCCGATAGAGGAAACGCTCTACAAGGAAAAAGGCGGCAGGGGGCTCGTGATCGTCGCCGACTCCGAAACCGCCCTGATGTCGACTATATACAAAGACGACAGGGTGGAAGGGGCCTGGAGCACGAACAGGGGCTTTGTCATGCTTGCCGAGGATTATATAAAACATGATGTCTATATCATGAAAGTGGTCAGGAGATTCAATAGGGAACTTATTGAGAAATTCGGTCCACGATACGAAAAAATGAGAGATGTATTCGACGATGAGGAGCAGATATGAAAATCTATATCGACGGGAAGTATTGTGACAAGGAAGATGCCAGGATCTCGGTCTTCGACCATGGGCTTCTTTACGGCGACGGGGTCTTCGAGGGCATCAGGATCTATCACGGGAAGGTCTTCAAACTCAAGGAACATATCGGGAGACTTTACCAAAGCGCAGGGGCGCTTGCTCTTGAGATACCCATGAAAGAAAAAGATATGGAGGCAGCGGTTCTAAAGACCGTGGAAATCAACGGAAAGCAAAACGGCTATATCAGGCTCGTCGTCACGCGAGGCGAAGGTGCTCTCGGTATCGACCCGGGCTCATGCAAAAAACCGACGGTAATAATCATCGTCGGCGATATCCAGCTTTATCCCGAGGAACTGTACACACACGGGGTGAAGATCATTACGGCTTCGACCAGGAGGATGCCTCCTGAGTGTCTCGACCCGAGGATCAAATCGCTTAACTACCTGAACAATATTCTTGCGAAGATAGAGGCCCGTCGCTCGGGCGCTACAGAGGCGCTGATGCTTACCAAAGAGGGGCTCGTCGCAGAATGCACAGCGGACAATATTTTTATAGTTAAATCGGCAAGACTCCTGACGCCGCATCCCTGCAAAGGCGCCCTGGACGGTATTACGATGAGGACAGTGTTTGAGCTCGCAAAGGCAGGGGGTATAGAATGCGTGGAGGCGGACATCTCACAGTATGATGTCTATACTGCGGACGAATGCTTCATGACAGGAACAGGGGCGGAACTCGTGCCGGTAGTAGATGTGGACGGAAGGCTCATAGGAAACGGCAGACCCGGACCTCTGACCCTTTCACTGATTAAGGATTTCAAGAGACTGGTATCTGCCTGACGGCCATCATCTTTCCGTAAGGGGGCAGATCAGAATCATTTTCCGAGAGACCTCAGGACCGGGAGAAATACAGGGTCGATCTTTGCCAGTGATGCGAGCACGAACTTCTCGACGCCCCTGTTATTAGAGAGAAGAAGCCCGTTTGGCAGGGCATCCTGCCTGACCTCGGCACGCCCCATGGACTTATGCCCTCCGGCGCTGCCTACCGCGCCGAAGGCCGTGCGTGCCAGGAAGCCAGCGTCTTTCTTGATGCCGTCGTTTCGGAAGACTATCACCAGTGTATCGCCTACCACTCCGGTTACCATCGCCCAGGAGACGTTTTCCACCCTGATAAAAAAATCCGCCACCTGCACGCACACGTCAAAAAACGGCACCGGGCCCAAATGCGAGAACATGACGCCTTTGACGAAACGCCTTCTGACAAGTGCAATGGTGAAGTAGTCCAATCCCTCCCGGGAAAATTGCGAGAATTCTATCTGTTTGACAATGTCCCTGTCCGCTTTGCCCCTGAGCCATCTTACGGCCTCCACATCGCCGCGGCTCATGTCGCCCATAAAATGGCGCGTGTCCGTTTTAATCCCGTAAAAGAGCGCACTTGCAAGACCCCTGGTAAGACGTACGCCTGCGGCCCTCAGGTATTCCGTCATTATCGATGAAGTGGACTGGTAGTTAGGTCGTATGTCGGCAAATCGGGCCGGGATTCGATCCGGGACCGGATGGTGGTCTATCACGATATCACAACGAGGGAGGCTGAAGTCGGTGAAGAACTGGGGCTGGGAATCAACCAGCGCGATGATGTCGGATTGCGCAGCCTTCGACTCGCTTACCGGAGATGCAGGTATTCTTAGCTGCCTTATCATAGAGGCGTTCTCGGGCCTCCCGAGTGCCCCCGTGTAGCCTATATTGACTTCGCGCTTCTGTGTCTCAAGTATTTTTTTAAGGGCCAGAGCGCTCGCCAGCGCGTCCGGGTCCGGATTTGAGTAAATTATTACATAGACATCCTTTGCCCTTTCGCATACCTCTCTCAGGCGCTCAAGTTTAAGTTGGGCGTTCTCGTTTGCTTCCATCTCTTTGCTTTTCGCCGGCATCGATTACAGTCTACCAGCATTTCGGGAGGGATTCCATTTGTCCTCTTCATATTACTTACAAAAGATTGATAATGTTGTCACGCACATTATAATAGTGGTATGTCTGCTGCTGGCGATAATGAAAATATTCTCTCGGATGATGCGTGGTGATAAAGAGATTTATGTTTTCAGGGCTGATCCTCATTTTTTTTCTCGGGGTCGCATCTGCGGAGGAGTTTCGGGGGATTTCACAGGACTACGCACTCAAATTTCCGGAAGACTTTTACTACAAAGATGGCTACAGGGTCCAGTGGTGGTACTTCACCGGCCATCTTTTCGACCGGGAGGGACATGAATACGGATACGAACTCACCTTTTTCGTCGTTGGGGTCCAGACAAGGGTATACAAATCGAAATTCGGAGTGGACAACATTTACATCTCTCACTTCGCCGTCACGGACGTCGCCGGAAGGAAATTTTATACTTCCGAGAAGTCCGATTCAGGGGCATACGGCTTTGCGGGCGCCGAAAGGGAGGATATTAGAGTCTGGGTGGAAAGCAACGAGCTGGGGGGAAATCCTAAAAAGATGCACCTCAGGGCAAGAGGCCTTGACACGGCCCTGGACCTTACACTGGTCCCAGGCAAACCCGTCGTATTACACGGCAAAAACGGCTACTCACGGAAATCGGAAGAATCTCCTGAGATCGCCTCATGGTATTTCTCCTATACGGACCTGGTGACCGAAGGAAGTTTGAAGGTCGGGAAGGAGACGTCCCTGGTGCACGGCAAGAGCTGGTTCGACAGGGAAATCTCATCGGGGAAAATGGGGAAGAGTGAAAAGGGATGGGACTGGTTTGCGCTGCAGCTCGACGACGGCCGAGAGATAATGATTTATGCGATGAGAAAGACCGACGGGACTGTCGACAGATACTCCTCGGGCACCGTTGTGTACCGGGATGGCAGATACAGACACCTGAGTGTAGATGATTTCGGGATAACGGCGCTCAGACATTATAGATCGACAAAGACAGGCGCCCGCTATCCTTCTGAGTGGGAAGTCCGTATACCGGCAGAGGGCCTCGACCTGAAGGTGACGCCTCTTCTGAACGAACAGGAATTCGCCGCGTCATATTCCACCGGGAACTATTATTGGGAGGGGGCATGCAAGGTCGAAGGAAACACAACGGGGCGTGCGTACGTGGAGCTGACGGGATACTAAGCAAATGATAAGACTTGAGGGCGTGCAAAAATATTATGGGACTGCACATGTCCTGAGAGGTATCGATCTGAGCGTAGCCGAAGGTGAGTTCGTCGCGGTGACGGGCAGTTCGGGATCGGGTAAATCGACCTTGCTGAACATCATCGGAGGTATGGACAGGGCAGATGCGGGCAAGGTTTTCGTCGAAAAAGACGAGATATCCTCCCTTGGCGATGAGAAGCTCACTCTCTACCGAAGGAGGCGGATAGGTTTTGTATTTCAGTTTTTCAACCTCCTTCCCAACATCACCGTCATCGAGAACGTGAGGATCCCCCTGCTCCTCAACGGCATCAGGGGGGAAGAGAAGGCCCATACGTTTGTCAGGCGGGTCGGCCTCGAAGGAAAAAAACAAAGCTATCCCCATCAGCTCTCAGGCGGAGAGCAGCAGCGCGTGGCGATCGCCAGGGCCCTTGTCCACGACCCCGATATTATCCTTGCGGACGAACCGACCGGGAGTCTCGACAGCCTGACCGGACAGGGGATCATGGAACTCCTGATAGCGCTCAGGGAAGAGACGAGGAAAACTATTCTGCTTGTGACCCATGAGGAATATGTTTCACGGTACGCCTCCAGAACCGTCAGGATCAAAGACGGGGTGATCCGTCAGTGACGTTTCTTGAGCTCATCAGGGTCATTGTCCTTAAAAACATGAGGCGGGAAAAGTTTCTTACCGTCCTTTCCGTAATCGGAGTCGCCCTGGGCATCGGACTCTTTACGGGTGTAAAGGTCGCCTCCGACAAGGCGGTGTCCTCCTTTGAGGCAGACATCAGGGGGGCCAACCCTTATGCCAATTACGAAATCCTCGATACGGCAGGGACAGACTTTCCGGAAGGCATATATCCGTCCGTCCGGCAAACCGGAGAAAAAAGTTTCCCCGTGTTAAAGGCGGACGGCTACCTGCCGGCAATGAAGGATACGGTCGACATATACGGCATCGATATCGTCAGGACAGCGGGGTTTCTTACCCTCTCTCCGCGTAAAGGCGGCCGCTTCCAGGACTATTTCAGGGACCTAAACGGGGTTATCGTCACGAAAGACTTCGCCGCCTCGCATTCTCTCAGAAAAGGAGACACCTTCCGGGCCTACGTGTACGATGGGGAATTCCCTCTGAAGGTCGCAGACGTTATTGATGAGGCGTCGCTTACTGCAAATACCTTTATCATGGACCTCGGGAATTTCCAGGAATATTTCGGGAAGGCAGGGTATCTATCCAGGATCGATGTCGAAACAGACGATAAGACCGCGTCGGAGATACAAAAGATACTCCCCCCTTCCCTTTCCATCGGGAGGAAAGACCTGGCGATACAGAACCAGAAGTCGCTGCTCAAGTCCTTCAGATATAATCTGCAGTTCGTAAGCCTCATCGCCATACTTGTCGGCATCTTTTTGCTCTATAACACCATCTTTGTCTCTGTCGTAAAGAGGAGGACCGAGATCGGGGTCCTCCGCGGCCTCGGCATCTCAAAAAAAACGGTCGTCCTGCTCTTCGTCATTCAGGGCATGGTCCTTGGAGTCGCCGGGTCGGTATTCGGAATTTTCGTCGGGCAGGCCGCCGCCTATTTTTCGGTTACCGCGGTCGAAAAGACGATCACGACTATGTACCATACGATATCGATATCTGATTATCTCATTCCTAAAGGAGATATTGTCCTTGCCCTGGCGCTTGGCGTTATTGTCTCTCTCCTGGCATCCGCGATCCCCTCTTTCGAGGCAGCGCGCGTCAGACCGACTGAAAGTGCCAAAGAAGGGACCTTCGAAATCAGATACGCCGCCCACAGGGGTATCTCCGCCGTGACCGGCGTCGTCTTTATCGCGGCAGGTTGCGCCTCGTCATACATCGATTACCGCTCTACGCCTTACGATTTTCCTTTCCTGGCCTATGCGGGCATCCTTCTCATCATCCTGGGGTTCACCTTTCTCTCGCCTTTCTGTCTTGCGACACTGCTGACCGCACTTAAAAGACCTGTGGAGAGGCTGTTCCCTTCGGCGGGGGCCATCACCGTAGGGGACATAAGAGGAAGCATTTACAGGTTCTCAGTCGCGCTGATGGGAGTCGCCATAAGCAGCGCCCTTATCTTTGCGCTGCTGACTCTTATCTTTTCCTTCAGGGACTCGCTTAAGATCTGGATAAATAAAAACATAGCCGCAGACGTCTATGTAAAACCGGCCTCCTGCAGGTCTAATTTCTGTTTTTTCCCTCTCTCCGATGAACTTATTAAGACGGTAGAAGGCCTCCATGAGGTCGCGGGCGTCGACAGATTCAGGACCTTGCGGATCGACTTTCAGGGCAGACAGATCGTCGCGGGCTTCGGGGACAGGGACGTGCGGCGGCGGTTCGGCCATTTCCAAAACGCGGGGGAAGGTAAGCCCTTGCCGCAAAATGGCGGCAGTGACAGGACGATAGGGGTCTCAACGTTCCTGGGCATAAAATTCGGGCTTAAAGTCGGAGACAAGGTAGAGATCCGAACGCCTAAAGGCATGAAGCGCTTTGTCATCAGCGATATCTTCAGCAGTTATTCGACGACTTCGGGGTTTGTGTACCTCGACAGAAGATGGCTCAAGGAATACTGGGGACTAGACGACGCGACGCAGCTGGGCATTTATCTAAAGAAAGAGGTCGACGTGAACGGTTTCATCGGACGCCTGAAAGAGATGCTGTCCTCCCGGTATTCGCTTGAGATAACGAACACGGCTCAGCTTAGAGCCAAAGTACTATCTATCTTTGACAGGACCTTTGCGATAACCTACGCGATAGAACTGATATCGATTATCGTCTCACTTATCGGCGTAATCAATACCCTCCTGGCGCTCGTACTCGAGAGAAAAAGGGAGATCAGCATTTTCAGATATCTTGGGGGGGCTGGGACCAGATTCGCGTCATCTTGGTCCTTTCCGCCGGCATCGTCGGTGTCGCCGGGATACTGCTCGGCGGAATCATGGGGCCGCTGATGAGTGTGATCTTCATAGAGGTCATCAATAAAGTATCCTTCGGCTGGGAGATACACTTCCGCGTACCCTTGCTTTCCCTCACTCTCGTAACGTCCATGCTCTTCCTCATTACGCTTTTGGCCGGCTTCATCCCCCTGAACGTCGCGCGCAGGATAGACCCCAAGAGGTTCATCAGTTTCGAGTGAGGCACGCTCTGTTTCTATGCCAAGATGAACGCTCTATACTCAACTAGGCATCATCTGGATTGACTTCCCCCCAGCCTTTTCTTTTTTTGCCTGTCTTTTTTCTTTCAGTGTGTGCTGCGCTTTTTTCTTTGCATTCGGCTTTGGTTTGTTGATTTCTTTGCTCATGTTGTCCTCCTTGATAAGATTACTCTCATTCTACTCCATCCCCAGGAATAGTCAAGAGTACTCGGCCCGCACTCGGCCCGCAAAACCTTTTAGAACGTCTTATCAGTGCTCTGCATGATATAATAGGTATATTCAAAGATAAGAGGGTGAAAAATGGCTACATTAGATAACTTATATAATGCCCTGACGAAAAAGGCGCAGACAGCAAACAAGGATATTACCAGGGAGATGGTCGAAGATTGGGTGGGAGATGCGGGTTCTGCTGATCAACAAATAGCCTTCATATCTGCGGCTCTTGTCGACCTTGAAAGCGGAAAATATACAGCCGAAGAAATGGTCGAGGACATGCTTCAGTTAATGCATTTGGACAACTAAATGAAAAAGAAGACATCGTATTTCTCGGTTGAGGACGTAATTCGGAGTGAGTTTCGGAAACCTCTCAGCAGAGGGACCATCGGCAAGGACGCTAATGGGTTACTCTGGGCTTACGGGGTTGCGCTAAAGGACTCCCGCTATTGTGTCGAAGTGATCACGATAGACCTGGATACTCATAAGGTGGAACGGAAAAAGGACAAAGAAAACTGCTATGAGCAAAGGGCTGATGCAGCGGCATATATAACAGGACTGATAAAGGAAATCCTTCCGATATCTATTCCCGCAGCTCAATAAGACAGGATTAGACCCGCCCTATCACTATGCGTTATGCGATTCGCCCTTCTCCGACCTCATTTCTGCAAGAGAGGGCATCTTTCCGGGGACGCAGCAGCTATGCCTGATCTACGTGGCTTTTTTATGAACTCCTTGGCTCTCACCTCAATCTCCCCGCTATCTCTTCCGCAAAATCCGAGAGGGAGTCGTCCCTCGCGCCAAACACGACATAGCTATCCCATTTCCCAAGCATATCGAAAATCTCCGCACGGTCTTCGAGGACCGAGACGGACCGGCCGGAGGCCTTAACCCCTTCGGCAATGTCCCGGCTCGAGATGTCTTTGGCTGCGGTGCCGCCTGCGTAATAGACAGGCAGAAGGAAAAGGGCATCAGACGGCCTCAGCAGTCCGGAGAACGTCCTTATGTATCCGTCCTTCATAAGCCTTGTCGGCCCAAAGCCGTGGGGCTGGAATATGTAAGCTAAGTTGCCGCTCAGCGTCTGCATCGTCTCCATGAGGCTCTGGATCTTATGCGGGTTGTGGGCATAATCATCCACAACGAGATGCCTCCCGTCATTGAGATGCACATCGAACCTTCTCTCTATCCCGGTAAACCCGGGAAGGACCTCTGAAACCTTTTCTCCGGCAACGCCTAACTCGGACAAAAGCGCAATACAGGCAAGCGCGTTATAGAGGTTGTGCATTCCGGGAAGAGAAACCTCGAAGCTTCTCCCCCTGAGCCGGAAGGACGTCCTTAGTTGATGATATTCGATATCGGTAGCACGATACTCTGATTCTCCCTGTATCGAAAACCTCACCGCATTTGTTATCTTGCAGGAGGCAAGGTTTTGGTCATCGCCGCCTGTGACTATTACCCCCGAGGTATTTTCAGCCAGCCGTTCAAACATACGGCCTGTCTCCGGGATGGAATGATGGTCAAGGTCCAGGTTAGAAATAATCGTGCAAGACGGCATATAATCCACAAGCGTGCCGTCTGATTCGCAGGCCTCCACAATCAGAGTGTCCGAAGGGCCGGTCAGAAAATTTCCCGGGTTGCCGGTCGCCCTGAATTGTTTTACCCGTCCCCCCCTATGAAATTCGGGCCAAGTCCAAGCCCCTGCATCAAAAAAGCGAGCATGCCCGATATCGTTGATTTACCGCTCGTGCCTGCTACAGCGACGGTGCTGAAGTCCGAGACTATTTCCGTCAGATATTGCGGCCGCGTCCTGAGGGGGACCCGGAGTCCCTCCGCCTTCATGAAATCAGGGTTGTCCCTCTCAACAGCCGTACTGAATACCGCAAGCTCGGTTGATCCGTCGATGCCGCTTCCGTCCTGGGGGAATATGGCAACGCCTTTTTCCTTCAGCTTCCTGCAGACCTGATGTTCCGGATAAAGGTCGAAGAGACGGTCCGAACCCGCCGTCTGATGCCCCTTCCCGGTCATAAAACCCGCGATCGATGAAACCCCGCTGCCGCCTATTCCAGAGAAAAATATCTTCACTTTTCGATATGCTACGGTCCGGAAGGGATTTCGCTTGCCGCCGCGTCCTCATCTATACCTGATATCTTTGCCCGTTTTCTTGGGTCCATGGGTTATTACTTTACCATCCTCGCAAAGTGCGCCTTGCTCATTTCCGATTCCATCTCAGTGATCTTTTGCCTCTGACTATATAACACGCCGTAGAAGATTACATAGCCGACAACGGACAGGCCGCCGAGGTATGTCAGGCTCGTGGTT
This sequence comes from uncultured Nitrospiraceae bacterium, assembly GCA_963811165.1. Taxonomy (GTDB): domain Bacteria; phylum Nitrospirota; class Thermodesulfovibrionia; order Thermodesulfovibrionales; family UBA6898; genus Sulfobium. Next base: position 652,742 of record CAWEQH010000004.1, on the reverse strand, counting down.
ATCATATTTTTTTGAAGGGCATCCAACACCTCGGGGATGCCTGTCTTCAACGCGACGAAGAAGATTGCAAACACAAGGAAGAGAAACTGAAGAAACCTCAGGAAACTTCTGAGGTTATGCTCCTGGGTCTTTAAGTCATTTAAGGCCTTCTTCTTCATCTCGAAAACGCAGCTTGCGCACTCCCTCCGGCGCGGGACCCTATGGCTCTTGCATAGCGGCCCCCTCCTGCATCTCGGGCAGATAAAGCCCTTGTCACCCTCAAGATAAACATCGCAGACAGTGCACCTGATGAGTTCCTGAGCGTTTTCCCCTCGTCGTGTCATCCGCGTCCCTCCTTCACCTGTATATCGCTCTTTCCGTCATCCGCTTCTGCAGAGTTTTTCATGCCCACGAAATTTCTGGCCCTTCTGATCAGATCGTTTTCTCTCACCCCGCCGGGGACCTCCGCATAGATAATGTCTTCGTTCCGGGCCGAGTCGATATCGCACTTTTCTTCGTCACGGATATTATTTACCACAAAAAAATTCTCTTCAAGCCCGGGCGAAAGAAATTCCACCCGGTCTCCCCTGTCAAGTCTGTTTTTCAACCCTATCTTCGCCTCCCCGCCCTCCACCTCGAGGACGACCCCTACGAGCTCATGGCTCATCCTGTAGCTTTCCTCATCAAAATTGTAATCCCTGTCCGGTTGACGGCCGAAGAACATGCCGGTGGTATACCCCCTGCTGCTGAACATCGAAAGTTCCCGCATCCACCGTTCCTCAACCACGCGGTCCGCGGAACTCCCGATGGCGTCTACCGCCTCCCGGTATGCCTTCACTACCCCTGCGACATAATTAATACCTTTCATCCTGCCCTCTACCTTAAAACTTTCAATCCCCGCATCGGCGAGCAGGCCCAGGTGCCGGATCATGCAGAGGTCCTTTGAACTCAGGAGATATGTTCCCCTGTCGTCTTCATACACGGGAAAATACTCTCCCTGCCGCTTCTCCTCCATCAGCACGTAGTTCCACCTGCAGGAATTGGTGCACTCGCCCCTGTTGGCGCTCCGCGACGCGAGGAAACTGCTGATATAACATCTGCCGGAATAGGACAGACATAGTGAGCCGTGGACGAAGACTTCGAGTTCTACTGCTGTTTCCTTGCGTATTTCCCTGATCTCCTCGATAGACAACTCCCGCGAAAGAACGATCCTCTTTGCGCCCAGCCGCTCCCAAAACCTCGCCGAAGCGGCGTTCGTGACGTTTGCCTGAGTGCTGATATGGATATCAATCTCCGGGGCCCTCTCCCTAAACATGGCAAAGACGCCCGGATCGGACATGATAACGGCGTCGGGACGAATGTCCCTAAGCAATTCCAGATGCTCTGCGACATCAGGCAGGTCCCTGTTGTGGGGAAAGATGTTCACGGTCGCATACACCCTTACCCCTCTTTCGCGGGCGTACCTCACTGCATCCCTCATCTCGTCTTCACCGAAATTTCCGGCCTTGCCCCTCAGGCTGAACCTCGAATCACCCAGGTAGACGGCATCGGCGCCGTAATGTATCGCGGTCCTTAATTTTTCAAAATCTCCGGCGGGCGCAAGCAGTTCAGGCCTTTTCATGCGACGCAGCCCCCGATGATTTTTTGCACTTTTTGATCTCCTCCCGCGCAAGAAAGTCGCACCGTTCGTTTTCGATATGTCCATTATGTCCTTTTATCCAGGACCAGTCCACCTCATGCGGTCCCGCCGCCTTAAGGAGCCTCTCCCACAAGTCCCTGTTGAGCACTTCTTTCTTCTGTGAGTTCCGCCAGTTATTTCTTATCCATGTGCCTATCCACTCGGTCATGCCCTTCATCACATAGGTAGAATCCGTAGTGACCCTCACCTTGCAGGGCTTTTTCAGGGCCTCAAGGGCAAAGATCACCCCCATCAATTCCATCCTGTTGTTCGTTGTCATCGGGTCACACCCGGAAAGCTCCTTCAGTTTTCCCCCCGACTTCAGGACCGCGCCGAAGCCGCCCGCCCCGGGATTGCCGCTGCAGGCCCCGTCTGCGTAGATTTCAACGAAAGGTTTTTGCGTATTTTTCACTGTCTGTATATTACATTTTCTGGCCCCAAAAATTCCAAGGTGAGGGCGTGAGTGGAGAGACATGACCGAAAGCGGGGATATCCAGTTCACACATGGTTCAATCCGGATATTTCATTCAAAAAAGCCTCTCAACTCCAATGCCAAATCCTCCGGCAGATTAATGATCAATTCCGAATGAAGCAGTTTCTGCAGAAAATAATCATCGTTACGATAGTTGGGATAGAGATTCTGCCTGCTGATTATCTTGAGGAGACAGCGGAAGCCTTTTTGGGAAGAAGACCCTCTCACTGAAAAAATAGAATAATTGAAGCTCAAGTGGCAAAGACTCTCGTAAAAGGAGAGCACCCTGGAAATACCCTCAGCGAGAGTCGCCAAATCGCTTTCGGAAAGGAGCCCAAAATCACTCTCCCCCTCGTGGATGGCAATAACTTCATTATTACCCATCGGAGAAAAAGCTGCCAGCCAATGCCATGCACCCCTGTGGGCCACATATCTCCCCCCTAGTCGCTTCTCTTCTTCTATCAAATCCGGATAGAACTCAGAGCCGTGCTCTTGATAGTAAGCATGGCTCGCCCGGATCAGTCTTTCATGATATGAATATGCGGTGGGGGTAATCAGCATCTGAAGATGGGGGTGCACGAGGGTGGCCCCGGCAGGGAAAAGGTAATTGGCGTTCACGGCCACAAACAACGCTGAAGGATCATGGGTATACACACGTTTGATAAACGTCTGTGCCGCCTTCAGGCCGTCCTCAATTATTGCAGGTCTGAATTCAGAAAGTTTCAGAAAATGGGCATTGGAAAGACGAACAACGGAATGGTATTTTCCGATCGGAAAAAGGTTTGGAAACAGCACAGCCTCGCCTATTCTTATTCGTCCTTCGGGGACAAGATCCGAGGGATATCTGGGAGTGCTTCGTTCGATCATTTCGCCGCAGAAAATACAATTCTTCGTGCTGTCTTCAATCAATTTCTCTACAAGGCCACTATCATTGTCTCCAAAAAAGAATTTGACCTTATCCTTAAGGCAAGGGTTATAGACACTCATATCACCTAAAAGAGGGTCTCTGCGGACTTCCACGGTATGCACTTCTTCAGAAAAGTCTTTAAAAGGATTCAGAAGTGTTAAATCCGTTTCAGAGATTTTAAACCGTATTTTGGACATGCTGCCTCCTATGCTATTGCTAATCTCCAAAGTTGTTAAGTCTGCAGGGCCCTCTTACCATTTAAGTTCCCCTCTGAAGACGGCCCTATCGCCCAATTCTTCCTCAATCCTGAGCAACTGATTATATTTCGCCAGCCGCTCGGAACGGGCTGGCGCCCCAGTCTTTAGTTGCCCGGCGTTTGTTGCGACGGCCACATCCGCGAGAAACGAGTCTTCAGTCTCCCCTGAACGATGAGAGAACATGCACGTATAACCGGCCTTCTCAGCAAGCCCCACTGTCTCCAGTGTCTCGGTAAGTGTCCCTATCTGATTGAGTTTAATGAGCACTGAATTGGCGATGCCCTGTCTTATGCCTTCGGTAACTATTTTGGGATTTGTAACAAAGATATCGTCTCCGGTAAGCTGAATTTTTTCTCCCAACTGCTCCGTAAGTACCTTCCAGCCTTTCCAATCGTCCTCAGCGAGGCCGTCTTCTATTGAGATAATAGGATACTTCGAGGTGAGTTTGTCGTAGTAGTTCACCATCTCCTCAGATGACAGGCGGCTGTTATCGGCCTTGAGAATATATTTTCCTCCCTCATAGAATTCACTTGCCGCCGGATCAAGCACTATGGAAATATCCTGACCGGGCTTATATCCGGCTTTTTCGATGGCAGTAATAATGACCTGTATCGCCTCTTCATTGGATGAGAGATTAGGCGCAAAGCCACCCTCGTCGCCGACTGCCGCGCTCAACCCTTTTGATTTCAAGACAGACTTCAAATTATGATACGTCTCCGCGCCCATCCGGAGCGCTTCTCTGAAAGATTTTGCCCCTATCGGCGCAATCATGAATTCCTGGATATCCACATTATTGTCGGCATGTTTGCCGCCGTTGAGAATATTAAAGAAAGGGATGGGCAGGCGGCAGGCTTTGTCGCCGCCGATATACTTAAACACGGATTTTCCGGCATCCTGAGCTGCGGCTTTCGCAACTGCAAGGGAAACACCCAATATGGCATTGGCACCCAGTCTCCCCTTATTCTCTGTCCCGTCAAGCTTGATCATAAAGACGTCTATATCTTTCTGCCCTGAGGGATTCTTACCGATCAGTTCAGAGGCTATTATTTTGTTAACATTGCTTACCGCATGTTCGACCCCTTTGCCGAGATAACGGCCCTTGTCTCCGTCCCTCAATTCAACCGCCTCTTTGCTGCCCGTTGAAGCGCCCGAGGGAACGGCGGCACGGCCCAATATTCCATTATCCAGAACTACATCAACTTCAACTGTAGGATTCCCCCTCGAATCTAAAATCTCTCTTGCAATTATTTTCTGAATCTTTGACATAACCTTCCTCCTAATCAGTTACTAATAACACCTAAATCCCCTCTGAGTGTCATGAGACTGTCTCTTATGTCGTTGAGTCTGGCAAGGATATCTGAGACCTGATTTCTCCTTTTAGTCGCCTCCTTCTCGCTCTTAGACCGTTGCATGATGCCTTTTTCGATTGCCGCGCCTATGCCTTCACTGGTCGCCTCAATCCTTTGCAACATCTCCCATCTGAAATCAAGTTTGCTCTTGTTGAGCCTTTCTTCGAAGTCGGAACCAATTCGACACAATTGCATAGTTATCACACGATGGAGATATTCCTTCATCTTCTTGATGATAATTTTTTTCCCGATGAACTTCGGAAGTGAGAGGGCAAGGGAAGATGTAATTATTTCAAGTCCTACCGGCTGCTCCCTGAATTTATAGTAAAGACTGGATTTCATTGACCAAAGCGCCTCTGCCTTGATTGCATCATAGGGAACTGCAAAGAGTTCGGATGAAAACTTAAGCAGGGAATCCACAATTTCATCGATTCTTACGATAAAACGTTTGCACGCGATTTCGAACGTCTTTGCCAACTTCTCATCCTCTACGCCCCGCCAGGCGTTGACCGCCTGTCGTACCTCAGAGATGATATGATCTTCAAGGTGTTTGTGGAGTTCGTTGAGTGATAATCCAGTGTTTTCACGATAGTATTTGTCAAGATTTGCCTCGGCCTTTAAGCGCAGTTCTCGTCCATAAGCATTCAGGTCTTCATCCAGCACATTCTTCATGATCCTTTTTATCTCGCCGTCTAAGAGCAGATCGAAGTCATTTTTTTCAATCAGCACCTCCCTCTTTTTCTTCTCAAAGATTTTTATCTTCTCCATCAATTCCTCAATCGGTGTCGCAAGGGATTTCATCTCAAGCTCCAACTCAAACCTTGCCTGAGAGATCAACCGCAGAAGATTATTCGCTACCGAAAGGATCAGTATTTTCCCCTTTTCTTCCATAAGGAAATTGTTCAGTACTATCGAGAACTCCGTAAGAAGGCTTTTTTTCACAAGCTCCTCAGTGCCCGAACGCTTGCCTTCGAGGGCCAGTTTTGCGGAGACGGGAAAAATACGCACGTCAGTACCCATTGTCTCTTTAAGAACATTGAACGAGAACTCCATTGATTCCCGCAGATCGGCATCACAGAAGTAATCGGCCTTGTTAAGGAGAAAGAATATCCTGTTCGAATACTCCCTCACATCCTTAAGAAAATCGAGTTCAGCTTTGCTTAGAGGCTGATCAACAGAAAGGAGAAAAAGCGCGGCATCAGACTTTGGCAGATATTGATAAGCCACATCAGTATTGTGCTCGTAAACTGAACCGACTCCAGGCGTGTCGATTATCTGGACCCCGCCACTCAGATAAGGCGAAGGATAGGTTATGACAACCTCTGAGACATCCTTCTCGTTCTTGGTATTGCCCCTTTCCGTAACATATTCAGGAAGACTTTCGGGTTTGATTTCGGCGACCCTGCCGTCATTGAAATACACCGTGATTCTTAGGGCCTCGCCGTATTTCAAAATGGTAACGATAGAGGTGAGAGGAACAACGGCCACGGGGAGAATGTCCGCGCCGAGAAGCGCGTTGATCAGGCTTGTCTTTCCCCTCTTAAACTGGCCGACGACAACAAGGTTGAATGTGTTAGTCTCGATCTTTTCACGCAGTTCCCTGCACGGATGGCCGCGTACGGCATCAATACGGAGCATTTCGTCGATGCACTGCAGCAACGATCCTTTTAGACCCTCGTAGTCGGATGTTGGGGGTTCAAACTTTTCAGCTTTCACAGTGCGCGGCCTCCATTCACACTAATAAAAAACTCCTACCCTCAGCCTGCTTGCGAGAGTAGGAGTCATCAGTCCGGTTCGGACGGCCAAAGGCGAACTCCATCGCCTGTCACATCGCTTCGATATCTACATCCCTGTGTGTGTACTTGATAACATTCACTTCCGAAAGCACAACTATACCTTCATATACCATGTCGTCAAGGATCGGTATTACCTTATTTATGTTTTCCTCGGTGTCCATGACGGTGATAAGGATGGGAAGCTCTCCATGCGTCGCCAGCGTTTTCTTCTTGTGATATCGTTTATGAGGACCGTATCCCGCGATTGCCTTATATACTGTCGCTCCCGCGATATCAGCCATTATAAGCCTCTTCACAATCGCCTCATAAAGGGGCTCACCCTCCCACTCATCATCCTCGCTAATTATGATCCTAAGCATCTTTGCCTTGCCTTCGAGCTTCATATGTTCTTCCCTCTTTTCCTCTTTTTGGGGAACGTTTCTGCAACACTTGATAACGTTGGTATCCGTCACGTCCACGAGTCCCTTCTCTACGACATGATAGACATCGGGCAGGACCCTGTTGATCATGTCCTCCGAATCAACGACTTCCATTTTCACCGGCAGGCTCGTCGAGAGTTCGAGCATCTTTGCGGTATGAAGGACGCCGTCGCTTCCATAGCCCGCCACGCCCCTAAAAACGCTCACACCAATAATCTTTCTTTTAAAAAATATGTCGAGAAGCACTTCATAGACAGGTCTGCCGTGGAACGTATCTTTCTCGTCAACGTAAATTGTGAGTCTCTTTGCGGGACCTTTGTCTATCATTGATCGCCTCCTATATCATCATAGCAATAAACTGTCCGATTTTCAGCGACGCAAACCCGGCCAGCACACTTAGGACAACATTTAATGCGCCGAAGAGATACTCCCCATCCGTCAATAACTTGCCTGTCTCATACTCAAAGGTCGAAAATGTGGTATAGGCCCCCAGAAAGCCGACAACCAGTAACAACCTCCAGAGCGGGTTTGCCATAAACCGTTCGGTAAGCAAGGTCATGAGAAGCCCGATCAGGAAACTCCCGCTCACATTTATTATGAACGTGCCCACGGGAAAGGTGCGCCCCCACTTCTGCCCTATCCACGTCGCCATAGCATATCTGGTAATCGCGCCGATAAACCCGCCTGCCCCTATTACCACGTAATTTACCACTTGCAGACCTTCTCTACTTCACAATTGTTACGGTACAAGGGGAATATGTCGAGACCCGCTTTGAGACTGAGCCGAGGAGCCAGTTTTCCATCTTGGATTTTCCTTTTTGTCCCATAATTATTTGATCGAAGCCGTTCTCTTTTGCATATCGCACGATCTGGTCTGCGGGGTGGCCGACAACGATGTCGGTCTTTATCTCGATATTCTTCTGTCTTGCCTTTTCCTTCAATTCCCCTAAGAGCTGTTTATAGTGCTCGGTAGCTGAATCAATTACCGCGTCCACCTCCACAATGTCAATCGGCTCCGGCGGCTGGGCCACAGAGAGAACGGTTACTTCGGGTGTGGTACTACACATGGCGAGCTTCAAGGCATAATCGAAGGCTTCGTAAGCCTTCGGGGAGCCATCAAATGCCACTAATATCTTGTTCATCTCTTATATCCTCCGTTATTCAATTTCATCAGCTGATGCTATATGCACGGGCGTCTCAGCAGACTTCTCTTTTTTGGGAAGCAGGTATTTAGGGATAAAGAAGGCGTTTGCGATGAGAGTCGGCACCACAGCGCTGCCGATTACGACAACAACGAGGATGGAATACTGCGTCTGGTCTATAATCTTATGCGACAAGCCAAATAGGGCGGCTATCGAGCCGAACGTCAATCCCGTCGACATCAAAAGAGTCGTATAGATACCTTCTTTTTGGGCATACTTGTACGCCTTGGTTGCAGGATACACGCCCATGATCTTGGTTACCATCTTACCCGTGAAGAGAACTATAAGCGCAACGGGAGCGGCAAGGATGGCTGGAACAGAGACATATGAACCAGCCCGGATAAAATAGAAAGGTGTGAGCAGACCGAAGGTCAGTGTCCTAAGTCTTCTGATAAGGACATGATCCTTGCCGACAGTTCCGGCAAGCACCATCCCCACGATGTATGCAGGCAACACCGCCTCGCTGTCTGACCAGGCCGCGAGCGAACCGAGACCAAAAAGAATCAGTAGCAAATACTTTGCCTCCAGCTCCGAAGGCCTTCCGCCATATTTCCTGAAAAAAAGCGGGGTGAGGTAGGGAAGAATGAGAAAGGCCGCGAAGCCGACCCCGAGAAAGATTAGAGTTCTATTGGTGAACGGGGCAAAGATGAGACCGAGCGAAATAACTGTTCCGAGGTCCGTGACAAAACAGGCCGCAAGGACGGTCTTGCCGAATTCAGTCTTGTTTAAGCCGAGTTCAAGCATGACGGCGTATACCACAGCCACGGACGTTGTAGAAAGGGCCACACCCGCCAACCAACTGGCCCTGACCGCCCAATGCAACACGTAATAGGCGATAGCGGTACAACCGAGAAAGGGCGCAGCAAAGGAAATAAGACCGATGGCGGTCGCTTCTTTCCATTTCATTTTGAACACCGCAGGATCCAGCTCGGCGCCAGCCAGGAATGTCAAAACAATAGCGCCGGTGCCCGATAAAAACTTGATCCACGGCTCGCCTGACCCAAGGGTCGTGCCCACCAATGCCCCGATGACTAACTGGGCGACTGTGCCGACTACAATCTCGGAGAGAGCCGTTGCGATCCTGAACCAGATCGACAGAAGAGTAGCGACAAGCGCAAGGCCGAGCCACAGCGCCGCCATTCCCCATACGTCCTGCATACCTATCTCCTTTCCGGGCATAAAAAAACTCCTGCCCTCAAAGACCTGAGAGTAGGAGTCATCAGCTCCGATGAAACAAGAGCGGTTCCTGGCGAACTCCATCGCCTGTTTAAAATTTACCAAAATTACTGTATATCAGTCAATGATTTTCTATCTATTGCGTTCAAGAGAAGTGAAAATCTATTGGGCGCATTTTGAGCCCTTCAGCCCCGCATCTGCAAAATGCCTGTCCGCCGTCAAGACTCCGACAGTCCGCGTTCCTGCATGGTTACAAAAGTAGAAAAATCGACAAGCCATGCCTGCCCGATTTCAAAAAAAGCCCCTAACTGAACTCCCTCTCGCACTGAGCAAGAATCTCCGAGAATTCCATTTCGGACATCTCCGGCAGGATGAGGTTGCCGCTTTCGTCCTTTTCGAGCTTCGTAATGCTCGGGTATTTTCTCTCAAGCAGCTTCAGGTCCAGAGCCTGGCGTTTCACGATCTTCAGCAGCCTCCTGTTTTCGGCTTCGAGGTTGTACTTTTCGAGGGCAGAACGGATCGCGAGCTTTAACTCAATATCATTCCACGGCTTCACGAAGAACCGGTATATCTCACCGCTGTTGACGGCGTTCATCGCCGCCTCTAAACTGGCGTGGCCGGTAAGCATGATCCTGAGAGTTTCAGGCATGCGCTCCTTCACCACAGAGAGGAATTCAGCGCCTGTCATCCCCGGCATCCTTTCGTCCGAGATAATCACCTTTATCTGCTTTTGGTCCAAAAGTTTGAGGCCCTCCGCGGCGCTGCCCGCCGAATAAATTTCATAGGGCTCATCGAGAAGCGCCCTTTTCAATGATGAGATGACGTTGGGTTCGTCATCCACCAAGAGTATCGAATCCTGCATGTCCTTATCCCCCTTCTCCGGTTATTTTGCTATCAATAATTCTCGCCCCGCCGCAAAACGGGCAGGCGCTCCAGCCTTCCTCAAGCGGCATCCTGCAGTGCGGGCAGACATTCTGTTTAAACGAGCCGCAGTGCGGGCAGAAAAGGAACTTTGCATCGATCATTTTCCGGCACAGCTCGCACCTCCGCTGGTGCTTGGTCTGGGGACCGATGACCCTTATCAGCTCTTCAATGGTAGTATCACCGCGCTTCACCTTTTCTATTCCGGTCTCAATAAGAGTTTTCATGCCTGCCGCCCGCGCCATGTTGATGAGTTCCGCTTCTTTATAACTGCTGCCGATAAAAAATCTAAAATCGTCGTTCATCACGAACAGTTCAAAGATACCCGTCCTTCCCATATAGCCGGTCTGGTTGCACCGCTCGCAGCCCTTTCCCTTAAAGACCGCGCCTTCGATCGTTCCGGCCGGTATCTTCATTAATTCCATAAGTTCCTCGTCCGGCTCTTCCTCGACCCTGCAGTACCTGCATATCTTCCTGACTAGCCTCTGCGCGAGGATCCCCTCAAGCGCCGAGGCGATGAGATAGGGCTTGACTCCCATATCAATCATACGCGTGATCGAGGCAACAGAGTTGTTGGTATGGAGGGTCGTCAGGACCATATGGCCGGTAAGGGCCGCCTTGAAGGCGACATCGGCCGTCTCGAAGTCCCTTATCTCGCCGACGAGTATCACATCCGGGTCCTGCCGCATCGTCGCGCGCAGCACCGACGCAAACGAAAGCCCCACCTTCTCTTTAATAAAGACCTGGTTGGCGTCTTCAAGGAAATATTCGACCGGATCTTCGATCGTCTCGAAGTTCTTCGTCCCCTCGAGCATGGCGCTTAGGATGGAATAGAGCATCGTGGTCTTGCCGCTGCCGGTAGGGCCGGTTGATATGATGATCCCCTGAGGCTTCTTGATCAGGCCGGAGATTTTTCTGAGTTCGTCGGGCTCGACCCCCAATTCGTCGAGTTTCTTGATGGCTGCGTTTTTGTCCAGGATCCTCATCACTACTTTTTCCCCGTTAATAGTCGGCATGGTCGAGACCCTGATATCTACGAGCCTCGTGCCGGTCTTCACCGTGATCCTGCCGTCTTGGGGCCTGCGCCGTTCGGAGATGTCGAGCTTCCCGAGTATCTTTATCCTCGATATGACCGCGGCGTGAAGGTCCGCCGGGATCTTGATCTTGCTGTGGAGCATGCCGTCTATCCGGTACCGGATGACCGTATATTTCGTCTTCGGTTCGATATGTATGTCGCTGGCCTTGAAACGGACCGCCTCCGAGATCACCGCGTTGACGATCCTGATAATAGGGGGGACTTCGGACGATCCGATGAGTTCCTGGACGTTGACGTCCTTCTCCTCCTCTTCGATCACGATGTCGATCTCGTCCATCGGCTCGATTTCCGGGAACTCCTCGATCTCTGCCCCGGCGCCGGCCGCGACGCCCCCGTAGACCCTCCTTAGCTGATCGAGGATATCGGAACTGGTGGAAATGACCGGCATTACCTTCAGGCCGGTCAGGAGCGAGATATTGTCGCACTTGAAGATATCGGAAGGGTCCGCCATCGCTATCGTGATCTGCCTTCCGTCTAATCTTATGGGAATAAGCCGGTTTTTTTCACAGAGCTCCCGCGGAAGGAACTTGACCACCCCCTCTTTGAGACCCATCTCTTTGAGGTCGATATATTCGAGCTTCAGGTGGTTTTGGAGCGCCCTTACGATCTTCGATTCCGTTGTGATTCCAAGTCTTACAAGGGTATCGCTCAGAAACTCGTCGTTCTGTCTTTCACTTGCCGCCCTGTTGCAGTCATCTGTGTCGACTACTCCGGCCCTGATCAGAATGTTTCCCATCACCCCCCTGTTTTCATCAAAAAGGGCCGAGTAATTCCTGATCTTCATTTGCTGCTTTTTCGTTAAGTCCCTGAGCTGCCTGTTTTCCTGTATGAGCACATACTGCTGAAGTGCAAGACTGACCGTAAGCCTCAGGTCCTCGTCGTTCCACGGCTTGGTGATAAACTTGTAGACCGCCCCCTCATTCACCGCACCCATGATCGACTGGACATCCGCATAGCCTGTTAGCATGATCCTGATGGTATCGGGCCACTTCTCCTTGATCTCTTTTAGGAGTTGGGCGCCGGTCATTCCCGGCATCCGGTGGTCCGAGACGACGAGATGGACCTTCTCATGGTTCATTACCTCGAGGGCTTCGTCTGCGGAAGTAGCGGTGAAAACCGTATAGTTTTCGTCCAGGAATATCCTTCTCAGGGCGTTGAGTACCCCGATTTCGTCATCTACAAAAAGGAGGGTAAAGACCTCGCCCTTCCCGGTGCCTTCATCAGCGGGCGTCTCGTCCCCTGACGGTTCCCGGGGATCGCCCTTTGCCGGCGAACGGAATAATGTTTCGCTCTTCCCCGGCGAGCGAAATAATTCAGAATACTTTGACATGCTCTCCTCTTTTTGCCGGAAGCTGGATGGTAAACGTTGCTCCCTGCCCCGGCCTGTTTTCCACCTCGATCGTCCCGCCGTAACCGGTGATTACTTCATAGGAGACCGTGAGGCCCATCCCGGTGCCTTGCCCTACGTCTTTAGTAGTAAAGAACGGCTCAAAGATCCTGTCGATGATCTCCCCGGGGATACCAGGGCCGTTGTCCGAAAAGCTGACAAGAACGCTGTCTTCCACTTGGTCGGTGCGGATCGTAAGCCTGAGGCCGGCAGGCCGCGCCTCAAGCGCATTGAGGACGAGGTTTAGAAATACCTGGCACAGAAGCGCAGGGTTGCAGACAAACACCGGGACCGGGCGGTAGTCCCGGATGATCTGTGCATCCTGAGGTATCTCGTGGGCAAGCACATTGAGTGTCCTGTCCAGCTCGACATGCAGTTCTACGGGCATCTCATCTCCGTCTTCGATATGGGAGAACCCCTTCAGGTCCGATACAATCTTCCTTACCCTCTCGGCTCCAAAGAGGCACTGCCCGATCAATTCTTCGCTGTCCCCGGTGATAAAGTCGAGCCTCAGCTCACGCCACTTTCTATGCGGCAGCTCTTTTGCCCGCACGGTCACTCCGGCGTCCTCAAACGCTGCGCGGTAGCACTCGAGCATCTCCCGGTAGCGGCCGACGTATTTCCCGAGGGTATGGAGGTTGCTCACGATAAAGCCGAGGGGGTTGTTTATCTCATGGGCCACTCCGGCGGCGAGCTGGCCTACAGAGGCCATCTTCTCCCTCTGGAGAAGCCTCCCATAAGTGCGTTTAAGATCCTCCGTGCGCTTGATGACCTTTTTTTCGAGGTTTTCAGCGAGTTCACGGTATTTCGCCTCGGAGAGCGCAAGCCTCCTATTCGTCTCAAGGAGCTCTTCGTAAGAGCTGTTGACGACCGTGGTATGAGTCTCTGTGGTAAGCATCCTCCTGAGATTTGCATACGCGATCGCGTTGAGTATCTCACGAAGAAGGACGAGAAGCCCTTTCACGCGCGGTCCGTCACCCTCCCGCCATTGAAGCGACACCGTCCCCACGCTTTCGCCTTCAAGGGAAATCGGCAGCTCTTCGGAGAGGATATCGTCATACGTAGCGATTCCCCATGTCCATAGGACTTCTCCGCCTGAGTCTTTTATCGCCGCCGAAGAGGCGCCTGCGCCGACCGCACCCTTAAGGATCGTGGTCACCTCGTCTCCGGAGAGCACCTCACTGAGCCTCTTATCAGCGCCTACGATATACTCGATGCCGGGGTATGATTCTTCTTTTTCAGCCATATCTTTCTTTTGGCCCTGCTTTATTCCCTGAGAGTTCCGCAAAAAATATCCGTTACATGCGGGTCGAACACTTTTTCCTTCAGCGATTCCATTATGTCGATCGCCGCCTTGTTACTCTTTCCTTTTGCATACGGGCGGTCCGAAGTGATCGCGTCGTAGGCGTCGCAGACCGCCACGATTCTTGCCTCAAACGGTATTTCGCCTGCCTTCAGGCCTGAAGGATAGCCGAGGCCGTCGAACCTCTCGTGGTGATGAAGGACGATGTTTATGATCCTCTCCGACAATCTCGCCTGTCTCGCTACGTCGGCCCCCCACACCGGATGGCTCCGGATGATCTCCATGTCCTTTTCGGAAAGCGGACCGGGGTGATTCAAAACCGCCTCCGGCACCCCGATCTTGCCGCAGTCGTGCAGCCAGCTGCCGTACTTTATGTCTCTCTTCATCTCCGCATCGAGTCCCATGGAATCGGCAATGAGCATCGCATACCGCGCGACCCTGTCACAGTGGCCCCTCGTGTAGGGGTCCTTGAGTTCGATCGTCTGGGCCAGGGAAAGCAGCCTCGCCTCGTCGGCCTCCTTCAGGGACTGTACCACCCGGTATTTCTGTGCCGCGCCGCCGATTATCTCCCTGAGCTCTTCTTCGTCCCAGGGCTTGGTGATGAAGCGGTAGACCTCGCCCTTGTTAATCGCGTCGATCGCGGATCCCACATCCGCGTAGGCGGTCATCATGATCCTGACACTATCGGGTGAAATGTCTTTTGCCCTGCGGAAGAATTCGACACCGGTCATGCCGGGCATCAGGTTGTCTGAAACGATGACCGCGATATCGCAATTCCTCAGAATTTCGATCGCCTCGAATGCGTCGGCTGCAGTGTTGACCCTCATGCCGCTGTCCATGAACGCCCTTTCAAGAGCGTTCAACACGTTTTTTTCGTCGTCGACGAAAAGGAGACTGATATTTCCGGCGTCGTCGCCAAAGGAGGCGCCTACAGAGATGCCGGCATCTTTTTTGTACATCATTCCCATCCGTCCTCAGTCCTCACGCATAATCCTTTTCTTCTGCCTTGTTCGTGAGCCTCCCTACGAATTCATCTTTCCCGAGGCCGTGGTCCTTCGCCAGTCCGAATCTTCCGTCGATTGCATGATAGGTCAATTCAGCCAGTCTGCCCAACGTTTCGATCACACCCCACCCTTCCAGCGCAGAAGCCATGACCACGGGGATCCCTGAGGGTCCCCAGACCCGCCGGATCTCCTCTTCGGGAATGATATCCCGGATGTCCCTCTTGTTGAACTGTATGACCAGCGGGATCTTTTCTATGTCGAGTCCCACAATGAGGAGATTGCTTTCGAGATTGCGAAAACTTTCAGAGTTGTTCTCCCTCTCCACCGCCCGGGAGTCCGCGATGAAGGCAACCCCGTCCGCCCTCTGAAGCACGGCCTTCCTGGTAGCGTCGTGCCTCACCTGTCCCGGCACCGTATAGAGTTTCACCTTGATCTTCAGCCCGCTGGGAGCCGTGAAAAAAAAGGGGAGGAGATCGAAGAAAATTGTCCTGTCGTCCTTGGTGTCGAGCACCATCAGGTCTCCCCTTCCCTTTCTCTCAAGCATGTCGTGAAGTCTTAGGAGATTGGTGGTCTTTCCCGAAAGCGCAGGCCCGTAATAGACCAGCTTCAGGACCATCCTCTTTTCCAATTCGTCGAACTCGATCATTGTTTTCGGCCTTCAATCGTCCCGGTCAAAGACCAGGACGAGCCCTTCTCTTTCGTCGGGAAAGGTGACGCTGGTACTTTTGATACGGACTTTCCCTCCGTCGAGTGTGATGGCCCGCGGGAGATCCCCGTCCCTGTCGGCCTTGTCTATAAGATTGTTGACTGATGCCGGCAACGCGGTACCATGCGGCATCCCCGGGACAATCCCTCCGTCCCCCGGAAACAATTCACTCGCTTTTTTGTTACAAAGGACGATCAGGCCATCCGCATCTATGCCGATGACCGCAACAGGAAGGGAATCGAGTATGTTTCGGGCGCAGGTGAGCCCGGTGTTCCAGACCGTCAGGCCTGAGATCTTTTCTGCCACACGTCTCTCGAAACTCTCACTCAACGCCTTGAGCTTATCGGTTAAACATCTGAGTTCCTCGGCAAGCTCCGAGTTCCTCTTATGAAGGGAACCTTGTCCGAGTGCGCCCGCGACGGTCATTTTCAGTTCATCGTCATTCCAGGGCTTCGGTATGAATTTGTATATCTTTCCCTCGTTTATTGCGGAGACGATCGAGGCCGTATCGGCGTATCCGGAAAGTATGATCCTCACTGTTTCGGGCCAGAAGGCGCACACCTCTTTCAGGAAATCGACCCCGTTCATCCCGGGCATCCGGTAGTCCGCTATCACCAGTTGGACAGGCGACACTTCCATCAGAATGGCAAGACCGTCTTCACCCGACGTTGCGCTCAGTATCTCGTAATCTTCGTCGATGAAGAGCCGCCTTATCGAGTTAAGGACATTGACCTCGTCGTCAACGCAGAGGATCCTCACCTTTGCTTCCATCCCTCTCACTCCACCACCGGTATTCTCACGCTGAATGTCGTTCCCTTCCCTATTTCGCTCGCCACCGATATCTCGCCGTTATGTTTCTTTACGATGTCGTACGCTATGCTCAGTCCGAGACCGGTCCCCTTGCCCGCCTCTTTCGTGGTAAAGAAGGGCTCGAAAATCCTGCCGAGATTATCGTTGTGGATTCCGCAGCCGGTATCAGATATCGCGACACAGATAGACCCGTTTTCCTGCCAGGTCTTTACGGATATCTCGCCCTGTTTTTCTATGGAATGGGCTGCATTCACCAGGACATTGAGGAACACCTGGTTGAGTTGTCCAAGGTTGCACTTCGTCAGAGGGATTTCACCGTATTGCTTCTTCAGGGTTGCCTTGTATTTGATCTCGTTCCATACAATATTGATCGTGCTTTCGAGGCCCGCGTTGATGTCCGCCCGGGAAATCCCTTCATCGTCCACCCGGGAAAAACTCTTTAGGTCGCGGACGATGTTCTTTACCCGCTGGGCGCCTTCTGCCGATTCCCTGATAAGCGCCCTGGTGTCAGGGATGATGAGATCGAGTTTTAATTGCCTTCTCTTTTCGTCCAGACCTCTAAGGTCGGCCGCTTCAAAGGCCCCTATCACCCCGGCCTGGAAATCGATAAATTCGATAAGCCTCGAGAGATATTTGTCGAGGGTCCCCAGATTGCTCAAAATGAACCCTATGGGGTTGTTGATCTCGTGGGCAACTCCCGCAGCGAGTTGACCTATAGAAGCCATCTTTTCCTGCTGGATGATCTGGGAATGCGCCGACTTCAGGTCCAGATATCCCTTCTCGAGTTCGCGGTTTTTTCTTTCGAGTTCCCCCGTGATCTTCTTGAGTTCCGTCGAATCGTAAATCGTCACGGCCCTGCCCGCAGGCCCGTAGTTCTTTCCTCCGTCGAAGGGGTAGGACGTCACCAGAAACCACCTGCCGTTACCGGGATGAAATACCTCATTTCTCTGTCCGGTCGACAGATCGATGCCCCTTTTTTCCCCGAAGAAAAGCTCCTCCCAGTCATTGCCGATGATGGCGTCATACGGCCTGTCCGTGAAATCCTTGAATGTCCTGTTGCATCGCCTGACCAGCCCCTTGCCGTCGATTAGGACGATCATGTCCCCTACGCAGTCAATCGTATTCTCAAGCTCGTTTTTTATGAATTCTATCTGCTTGAAAAGCTTCAGCAGGCCCTCGACTACTGTCTTGTCGTGGACATCGAATAAGATTTCCGAATTGACGTTTCCGCCTCTGTTAAGGCCTTCCTGTTTCGCGGCCATACCGATCCTTTCCTCCCGACGTTATTACACCATAGTTAGATGTTATCGTGCCCATCAGAAAAACCGCCGATCGCAATCCCGACAACACTCACTAATGAACATATCGGAACAAAAGGCTAAAACCTTAAGATTTGACGTATCTTCTTTTTTAAAACTGCGAGGAACTCCATATGCTGCAATGATTCGTGGGCGATTTCCGATTTCAAGAAAATGGCTACAATTTTACCTTAAGCAGATCGAGAATCTTTTGCTGATTGTTATCGGGAGTGCAAACTATTCTGCACGAAGCCCCCTGCATTTGAAGTGTCTGTCTTCTTATGCTCTTTAATCTCTCAATCACATACTCAAATGTCCACTTACGGTTTTTATTCTTGCCGTCAGACTGAAACAGAGGTTTCAGCCTCTGGTTCATATGCCACTGCAAGTAATAGGCAAGTATGCAAATAAACACATGACAGCGGATTCGCTCATCTGTTTTGTGATAAACGGGCCGCACTTCAAGTTGTACGCTTTTTAGGTTACGAAAAGCCTGTTCTACAAGCGCGAGCTTTTTATATGCCGCAACTATTTCCTGTTTTGCCATCAGCCCGGCAGGAACATCGGAGGCAATTATATAACAGCCGTCAATCAATTCCTCAGCCTCGATCTTATCTGTTTTGAATTTCCAGGTGAGATGCCCATCCTGTACTGCCCACTCTACGAATTTCTCTGTCTTTGTCTTTCCAAAAATCTTTCCTACTCTTGCCGCTATCTTCTCGGTTGTCGACTTCCGTTTTGATTGGGCTATCCTGTCTAATGCTTTTCTGGTGACCTCAAGCAAGCCTTTGCGTGTAGTTGCTTCCCTCGTTGCGGTTTTTGGATTACGGCATAAACAGTATCGCCGTGCCGGGTCTTGGGGATCCACTACTTCAACAATCTCCTTTTCATCAAACATGTCCACCTGGATCACCTTGCGTTGCAAAAGCTCGTTTATCTGACGGTGAGTTAATGCCGATACTGTATTGAGCCCTTTCACATCTTTGACCTTCTCGTAATTGGCATGAGTGACCATTCCGCGATCCCCAACAAAAATTATCTCCTGTATCCCGTATCTTTTCTGCACCTCAGCTATCTTATCGAGGACCGTTTGGGCATCCTGCGTATTTCCAGGGAAAACTTCCACACCCACAGGGCAGCCATCAGGACTGCAAAGCAGCCCTATCACCATCTGTTCATGCCCCCGCTTACCGTCACGGTTATATCCGAATTTAACGATCTCACTGTCTTCATACTCGCCTTCAAAATAGCTGCTGGTTATATCGTAAAGTACAAGCGCCCCGTTTCGGAGATGCTTTTTCGCCAATGTCATTTGGATCGCATCCTGCCTCTGTAAAAGACGATCCATAGGCCCATAGCACTGTTTATCTACGTCAACCGCCCCTTCTATCCCGCAGAGTTCCCATAGTGCCGTGTCCTCCCATCTGTGCGATAACGCCAGCTTGCTGCCGCTATATACCAGACGGCCGACTATCATGGCGAGACAGTCTTTAACCCACTGCTCGGAATATCTCGAATAGATCATTTTGTCCAACTCTAATTCCTTCGCCAACTGCAATGCCGCATAGGAAGCGCCGTACTCCTTCGATTCTGTAACTTTTTGAGCGTCGGCTGAACCCCTTACCAGCACATCGCCTCTGAAGGCGGCCTGTATGAGCTTTAATTGTTCAAGGCTCATATCCTTGATGGTCCCATGAGTTGTGTGTCTGATTTCGCCCTTCTCACGGAATGTGGTGCGGATGACCCCGTAACACTTGTTGCCGGAGGTTTGTATTTCGAGGTGGGGACGTGGCTTCTTCTTTAATGGCATGGCTACTATTATAGAGTATAACAATAGCTATGTCAAGTATAAAATGCTAATTTATATGGCTACATTTGAAAGCCAAAAATCCAGTAGCATCTTGCCAAATATGGATTTATTGGTGTTTTCATAAAAGAAAATACGATTTGAGGAAACGGGGGAACCTGATAAAGGAACGGAAAGGCACCTTAAAACAGAAAATTCGTGCTTTTTTCCCAGTCCAGCGCCGCGGCATATTCTTTGAACAGTCTCTCGCGCCTCCGAAACTCCCGCGAATGAACCGTTCTCCTCCCTTTGCCGCCTTCGACACCCATATCGGCATGGAGCATCTCGTGGTAGATGATAAATTCGATGAAATAGGAAGGCACCCTTTTCTTGTCAAGTATCGGGTTTATCCTGACGGTGTTTGAGTGGCCGCTGTAGCTCCCGAGCGTCCTCCGTCTGACGGCACGGCCAAGGCGTCCTGTTCCCCATGTAACCGGAGCGGTTATCCGACCGCCGAAATATTCTTCATTTACGGACGCCGCCAGTATCCGCAGGTCGTGATATTTACCTAATTGTTTGAGGGAAGACTTCTTCTGTTTGCCCTTTTTTACAAAGCCACTGTTCTGTTTGATGAAGTTCCTTATGAGCGGGGTCTTCGACTTTTTTCCCCGGATAAACGCGGATATCTCGTCAAGCAATAAGGCATCCGACTGCAGGAACATGCGGTGTAGCCTGACATGTAACACGTCGCCCTTTTTCCTCGCTGAAATCATGGAGGTCGAATTGTCTGTGACCACGAGGGAAACCTTTCTGCCTATGGCTTTTTGGAGGCGATCTCTCAGGTACTCTTCGGAAAGACTGAACGGCAGGACCAGCTGGTCGGCGGATCTGCTAGTAATGCTTTTTAAGCTCGACAAGGACCTGTTTCGCAACATTCTTCAGCGTCTCGAAGACACCCGGCCCGGTTACCGCAACGGCTTCGAAAAAAGGAACGTTTTTCGGATTAAGGAGCCTGTTCATATTCTCGATGGGAGCGACGTTGGGGAGGTCTCTCTTGTTGTACTGGACAGTATAGGGAAGTTTGTCGAGATCATACCCCTGCTCGGCGAGGTTGATCTTCAGGTCGTCAAGACTCTCCATGTTGGCCTCCATCCTCTCGATCTGGCTGTCTGCAACGAATACGACCCCGTCGACGCCTTTCAGTATGAGCTTCCTGCTGGCAGCATAAAAAACCTGCCCGGGGACCGTATACAGATGAAACCGCACCTTGAACCCCTTGATATCGCCAAGCGCAAGCGGCAGAAAGTCGAAAAATAGCGTTCTTTCGGTCTCGGTCGCCAACGAGATCAGCTTGCCCTTCTGGTCCGGGTTTGTTTTCTTGTAGACGTATTGCAAATTGGTCGTCTTTCCGCATAGTCCGGGACCGTAATAGACAATCTTGCAATTGATTTCACGGGAGGAATAATTTATGAAAGACACTGAGTAAGGTCCCTACCTGAATAGATTATCGATGTCTTCATCGCTGATTTCTGCAAAAGGCGAATCCTCCATCTTGCCTCGAGCCCTTATCGCGTTCGGATTTGTCGGTAATATCGGTGAATATCGTTACGAGGGCCTCTGATACCTTCTTTACCCTAAGTCGAACCAGCCCTAGACGAGGAGCGGCTGTCGAAGATGACTACCAGAATCATCCTCTGGCCGATAAGCGAAATATGGATATTGTCCTTTTCGCCTTCGTGGAAAAGGATCGTGAACTCTTTTTCGCCCAGAAGCCGGGCTATCCCGCCCGTGGCCGCGATGTTTCCCGCAGTGAGAGAGGCCAGTGAGGTGGTATCGATATCGTGCGTTTCCCCGGCAGACGCGATCAGCTGGCCGTTTTTGTCCACAAGAAAGACGACCTTTGCGTTTGTCTGCAGGTAAAGCCTCTGGAGTTCCTCGTCGATCCTACGGAACTCCTCTTCATACATTACAAGATCAGAGCCGCTCATGGTCCTTACAAAATATCACAAGTCGTATCGCTTAATCAACCGCATTTTGCCTCTTTCTGCAATTTTTCCCATTCGGCATCGACTTCTTCCTGGACTTTTTTCAGCAGCCACTCGTTTTCGGGAGCAAAAAGATGCTTGAACCTGCCCTGGGGCTTCATGAAATCGGCAATCGGCAACTTCTCCTTCGGGGTAAAGGTGACCTTCGTCACCCCGTTTTCGATCTCATAGAGCGGCCAGTAACAGGTGTTTACCGCCAGCCTGCTCAGCGTGATCGCGTCGTTGGTCTTCGACCGCCATCCCCTGTTGCAAGGAGAGATGACGTTAAGGAACTTCGGCCCTTCATACGAATGGGCCTTCTGACCTTCTTCATCAGGTCCATCCAGTGAGAAGGCGAGGCCTGCGCGGCAAAGGGGATGTTATGGGCGGCCATTATCTTCGTGAGGTTCTTTCTCGCACGCAGCTTCCCGGGGATGGCGTCTCCGGCAGGGCATGTGGTCGTGTCGGCGCCGAGCGGCGTCGCGCTCGAACGCTGGATTCCGGTATTCATGTAAGCGCCGTTATCGTAGCAGACGTACATCATGTCATGACCGCGCTCCATTGCCCCGGACAGGCTCTGGAAACCGATGTCGTAGGTCCCGCCGTCGCCTCCGAAGGCGATGAACTTTACGTCCTTGTCTATCTTGCCCCTGTTTCTTCAATGACCTGTACATCGTCTCGACGCCTGACAAAGTCGCAGCGGCGTTTTCAAAGGCCGTATGGATCCAGGGTATCTTCCACGCGGTATATTCGGAAATACAGGTGGATACCTCAAGACATCCGGTAGCGTTTGCGGCAATCACCGGCCCCTCTGTGGCAAGAAGCACCATCTTTACGATAGTCGGCGCGCCGCAGCCGGCGCACATCCTGTGACCATGGGTCAAGCGGTCTTCTTTCTTCGAAAGCTCTTTTAACGTAAGTCCTGTCGCCATAATATTCTCCTTTATTAGTCGTCTATCATTTTTTGGCTCTTCAGGGTTTCGCGTGGTGTCATACCCCGACTTGATCGGGGTATCCAGTGACGTTGTCCTAAAGTCCCTGGATTCCGGATCAGGTCCGGAATGACAAAAAATAAAAGATCTACCTATCCACGATCCTTTCAGCCAGCAGTTTTATTCTCTCACTGCTATATATTCTTTCACTATTTTTATCTTTCCGCCTTTCGCGATCCCGTTGAGTTCTTGAAGACAAGCTCGGCATGGGACGGCAGATAGTCCCTGCCTCCGAGGCCGTAGATCTTGTTTATCAGCGCCGGTTTTTTCTTAAGCTGATAAAGCGCCGAACTGACCTCCATAAACAGACGGACCGTATCCGCCGAAAGAATCGGCCCTGTCCATGACGCAGACCGCCTTTGTGCTTTTAAGCGCCTCGGCCACCTCTTCGTAAGGGAAAGGCCTGAAGAGCCTCGGCTTAAGAAGCCCGGCCTTGATGCCCCTTTGACCTGAACTCATCGACCACGTCCTTTGAGGTGCCCGCGGCAGAATTCAGGATGACCAGCGCGATGTCGGCGTCTTCAAGTCTGTATGATTCAAAAAGGCCGTATTTCCTGCCGCTCATCTTCTCGAAATCCTTCGCGACATCCAGGACAACGTTCTTGGCCTTCAGCATCACCTCGTGCTGCGCCCTCTTGTATTCGTGATAGAGGTCCGTAAGGATCAGCGGACCGTAGCTCTTCGGTTTATCGAGATCAAGGAGCGGATGGAGGTTCTTGAATTCGCCGACAAACTTCTTCACTTCGGCGTCTTCCAGATATTCCAGCCTCTCTATGGAATGGCTGATGATGAACCCGTCCATACAGACCATCACCGGCAGTCTGATGTCCATATGCTCGCCTATCCTGAACGCCTGGATAGTATTGTCGTAAGCCTCCTGGCCGTTTTCGGACCAGAGCTGTATCCATCCGGTGTCCCTTGCACCCATGGCGTCTGAGTGGTCGCCGTGAATGTTCAGCGGGGCCGAGAGCGCCCGGTTTACCACCGGCATGATGATCGGGAGCCTGTCTCCGGAGGCGATATGGAGCATCTCCCACATAAGTGCGAGACCCTGTGAAGACGTTGCGGTCACGACCCTGCCGCCCGCGGCAGAAGCGCCGATGCAGGCGGACATGGAACTGTGCTCGCTTTCGACCAAGATCGCCTCGGTGTCGACCTTGCCGTTAGATATAAACGATGCGTACCTCTGCATCATGTCGGTCTGGGGTGTGATCGGATAAATACCGCAGACGTCGGGATTTACCTGACGAAGCGCATTGGCGACCGCTTCGTTACCTGTAACTGCAACAACCTTAGCCATCTATTTGCCCTCCTCAACCATTACTATCGCCTTCTTCCCCTTTTTGCCGGGGCACTCCAGCTCGCATATGCCGCAGCCCTTGCAGAAGTCATAGTCGAATTCGGCCCTCTTGCCGTCCTTGACCTTTACCGCCATATCAGGACAATAGACCCAGCAAAAAAGACATTGTATGCAGTTCTCTTCCTTCCAAAGCGGCCTGAAGGCGCGCCAGGAACCGGTCTTGAATTTGACCGCGCTACCCCCCTCGAGCACCACTGAGCCCGCGGGCAGATCTTTCCATCCCTTTGGTTTCATCCTTCTTTTACCTCCTCGTACCCTCTCTTCGTCGCATCGAGGTTACCGTCTATGACCTTCTGTGCGAATTTCTTGCCGAAACTCTTCCTGACATCCTCAAGGAGATGTTCGAGAGTGATCAGGCCCGTCACCTTGCAGAGCGCTCCGAGCATAGGGGAATTGGGCATAGCCCTTCCGAAACAGTCGATCGCGATCTTCGTCGCATCGACGGTGTATACTTTTTGTTTCTGGCCCACGCCGAGTTTTTGCCTTACCTCTTTCGGGTCTTTCGTCGTATTTATGATATAGACAGTGTCTTCCTTTGATCCTTCGGCAATATTGATGCTGTCAAGAAGGGTCGCATCGACAACACTCACGACGTCCGGGCTCAGGACCGGACAATGCATCCTGAGTTCCTTCGAACTTATTCGGTTATAGGCCCTCAGCGGTGCACCGGCCCTCTCGGGTCCGTATTCGGGAAAGGCCTGTACATGTCTGCCGCCGCTTAAGCAGGCGTCCGCGAGCACCTTTGCCGCGGTAACTGTTCCCTGTCCGCCGCGACCATGCCATCTGATCTCTGTCATTTCAGCCATAATCTCCTCCGGATAATAAAATGGACTTCAATAGTAATCGATTTTTAAAATATTTTTCAATAAAGTTATTGATATATTTAAAGATTTAATGGCAACATGCCTCCACCGCTGACTTGACTAAATCGGAAGACCGTCTTATAGTTTACGCCGTCGCTGCGGACATCTCTTGACAATGCATGCAGCGGACAAACGCTTGATATACCGAAATGTAATCGGTATGATTTAGTTAATCTATTACATAACGGGGTTAATTCTATTATGATTCAAAGCATGACGGGATTCGGAAGCGCAGAGAAGGACGGCTGCAGGGTCGAGATAAGGTCGGTCAACCACAGGTTCCTTGACATCTACATGCGTTGTCCGTCTTCTTTGAACCAGCTTGAAATACCCTTTAGAAATATGATGAAAAAACGTTTTGCGAGGGGAAAATTCGATGTTACCCTTACGATATCCGAGCTCGGTTCGGCGGAAGTCAATATCAATATGGACGCGGTCAAGAAGATGTACCATGCCTTTAAGGGCCTGCAAGAGGAACTTACGGTGAAAGGAGAGATCGACATCAATACGTTCATAGGACTCCACGAGATGTTCGTCGAAGCAAAGCCGAAATATGACCTTGAGGTCGTTACGGGCATCTTTACGCGGGCATTAGATGATCTGAGCGGTATGAGGTCGAAAGAAGGCGACAGCCTCGCGGCGGAGCTCCACCGGATAGCGGATGGGCTCGCCCAAATGAACGAGAAGGTCAGGGCGTCGTGCGGCAGGGTCCTTGTCGAGGTGAAGGAAAAGTTTAACGAGAGACTGAAACAGCTCCTTGAGGGACAAGATGTCGAGGAGGGCCGTATGCTCCAGGAGGCTGCGATATTTGCCGCAAAACTCGACATCGCGGAGGAGATCGCGCGGATAGACAGCCACCTCTCACAGTTCAGGGAAATACTGTCCAGCGGTGGTATAATAGGGAGGAAACTCGATTTCATCCTTCAGGAACTCAACAGGGAAGTGAATACGATCGCTTCGAAATCGGCTGATTACGGAGTTTCGAGTCTCACCGTCGGGATGAAGACCGAGATAGAAAAAATGAGGGAACAGGTCCAAAACATTCAGTAACCCCAAGAAACGGAAAAAGAGGAGAGGTGGACATGAAAAAAGGTGATACGAGTCCCGTTCTCGTAAACATCGGATTCGGAAACGTAGTTGCATCGTCCAAGGTCGTTGCGATTGTGACACCCGGGTCGGCTCCCATCAAGAGGATGAGGGAAGAGGCGAAAAAGGACAGGAAACTCGTCGACGCCACGCAGGGCAGGCGCACCAGGTCCATAATAGTCACCGACAGCAACCATATAATCCTCTCTGCACTTCAGGCTGAAACAATTACCCAGAGGTTCCTGGAGGAAAAGACCGACCTTGCAGAAGAAGGCTAAAGGCAGCATCTTCGTCATCTCCGCGCCGTCGGGCGCCGGCAAGACGACGTTAGGCAATAAAATCATTGAGAGGGAAGGGAACCTCAGGGCGTCGGTTTCCTTCACCACCCGCCGGCCCAGAAAGGGCGAGGTCGATGGGGTGGATTATACGTTTGTAAACGAAAGTACATTCCGAAAAATGGTAGCCAGGGGGGAGTTCGCCGAATGGGCCGAGGTGCACGGCAACCTCTATGGGACCTCAAAGAAAAGACTGGAGGGGCTCATGCGCTCCGGCTTCGACGTGATACTCGATATCGATACACAGGGTGCCAGACAGATCAGAGGCTCCTTCCCTGAAGGGGTATTCATCTTTATCCTCCCGCCTTCCATGGACGTCCTGCGGGACAGGTTGGAGAAGCGGAAAAGTAATGATGCGAAAGAAGATACGGATATTGACCGCCGTCTTAAAAGGGCGGTTGATGAAATCAAGGAAGCGATGCACGAGATAACGGGCGATAAAATGTATGACTATGTTATAGTTAATGACGTATTAAGCGACTCGATCAAGAAACTCGATGCAGTCATCACGGCCGAGAGGGTCAGTATCGGCAAGATTGATCCGAAATGGATCAAACGTAATTTTCTTAAAGAATGAGGAGGAAGGAATGGACATCATTTCCCTGCCCGTAGAGTACGACAACACTAAAATCGACGGCAAATACAGACTGGTTGCAATCGCTTCCCAGAGGGCCAAGGACCTCTCTTTGGGGTCGAAGCCAAAGATACAGACCAAGTCGAAGAAGGTCACATCCATAGCGATCGAAGAAGCCGCCAGCGGCGCACTCGAATTTCTCACCGGTGAAGAGGCGATAAAGGCCAGAGAAGAGGCCGGCAAGTTCGATTACAGAAAACTTCTTGAAGAAAGCAGAAAGATTTCGGCCGGGGAGGACCTCAGCGAACTTGAAAAAGACCTGAAGGTCTACCTGCACGAAAGGGAGACGATCGACAAGAAGGCGTTTGACGAGCTCTTCTCGGACAAAAAGGAAGAAGCACCTGAGGATTCTGAAGAATAAGCGCATACTGCTCGGTATTACAGGAGGAGTCGCCGCTTACAAGTCTATCGACCTTGTTCGCAGACTAAAAGACGAAGGCGCCTCGGTTGTCGTCGCGATGACCGGGGCCGCCGCACGGTTCGTAACCCCGCTTTCCCTCGAGGTGGCCTCACAGAACAAGGTATACACCTCTCTTTTCGATGAACCGATGGCGCATATATCGCTTCCGGCATCGGCCGACATGATGGTCATCGCACCGGCCACGGCCGACATCATCGCAAAATTTGCCCACGGTATCGCCGATGACCTCCTGAGCACCTGTTTCCTTTCCTACCCGGGCAGGGTCCTTATCGCTCCTTCCATGAACTGGAGGATGTACGAAAACAGGATCTTTCGCGAAAACCTTCAGAAACTGTTGTCCCTCGGGGTCATCCAGGTAGGTCCTGAGAGGGGAGAGCTCGCCTGCGGCGAGGAAGGGATAGGCAGGATGGCGGAACCGGTGGAGATTTTGGAAGCGGTCAAGACAGCCCTCTCGGAAAAAGACCTTTCCGGCGAAAAAATCGTAATAACCGCCGGACCCACACGTGAATATCTCGACCCTGTCAGGTTCATCTCCAACAGGTCATCGGGCAAGATGGGATATGCCCTGGCAAAGGCGGCAAGAAACAGGGGCGCCGATGTGACCCTTATAAGCGGCCCCTCTTCCCTGACAAGACCCGCAGCCGTTACGTTCGTCGGGGTTGAGACGTCGGCTCAGATGATGGAGGCGGTAAAGGGTGCGGTACAGGCGGACGCAACCGTCCTTATCATGGCCGCTGCAGTCGCCGATTTCTCCCCGGCCCTCACATTGAAGAGCAAGATGGAAAAAACGGGCGAGATGCATATTCCGGTGCGTCCGACAGAAGATATCATCTCCGCGGTCGGCGCGTATGACAAAAGGCCTTTTATTATCGGCTTTGCGGCGGAAACCGGGAACAACGTCGCCAGGGCTGAAAAGAAGAGGAAGGCCAAGAAAATGGATATGATCGTCTTTAACGACGTTACTGAGCCCGGCGCCGGATTTGACGTAGATACCAACCGCGTGGTCATCATCGATAAAAAGGGGAAGACGAGGCTGGAAATGATGGACAAAGAGAGCGTTGCCGATTCAATACTCGACAGACTTCTTGAAATCAAAGCTTGACTTTATCGGCGTGATTTGATAAAAAAGTGGCAGGGTTATGTCACTAAAAGATATAGAAAAATTAAAGGAACGGGTCGATAAAGACCCAAACTCGAAACTCTTTGTCCCTCTTGCAGAGGAATATAAGAAAGAAGGCATGCTCGATGAGGCCATAAGCGTCTTATTGGGAGGGATCGAAAGACAACCCGGCTACATGAGCGCAAGGGTTTCCCTCGGGAAAATATACCTTGAGAAGGGGATGATGAACGAGGCCCGGTCCGAGTTCGAAAATGTGATAAAATCCATACCCGACAATCTCTATGCACACAAGAAATTGGCCGAAATCTATCGGGACCTCGGCGAAAAAACATTATCGATGAGGTCGTATAAGGCGGTGCTTAGCCTTAATGCGCTCGATGACGACGCGATCTCAAACCTTAGAGACCTGGAAGAAAATGAAGAAGAAAATAAACAAGTCGAAACGGCACATGAAGGGAAAGGCGAACCTGATGCTGCAGTGCCTCCACGGTCTTTCGGAGATATCAGCGTACCCGAGGCGGAAGAAGTCGAGCCCGTCCCCGAGATAACGCTTCCACAACATACCGATGAAGAGCTGAACGCCTTTAAGGACTCGATCTTCGGGGACAAGTCTGCCGAAGCCGCAGAGGTAGTGGAGACGGACAGTGAGGTTGAGGAAAAGGATACAATAGAGGTTGTCGAGGACGATGCGCCGGAGGAAGAGATTTCCTTCGAAGACGTAGGCGATGCTGTCTTGGTCGATGTCCCTCACCCTGCGAACGTTTCTTCAGATACGGGGGGACCCATACCAGCGGCACACTGGGAAGAAGAAAAGGCCGAAAGCGTTTCTCCTGAGTCTCTTGCCGGAGGCGCGAGACCGGAAGACGCCGATGGTCTGATCACCGCGGGGAATTATCTCGGGGCAATGAACGCGTACCGGAAAATGCTCTCTGCCGATCCTAACAACAAGGCCGTTTTGCAAAGGATAGAGGAACTGAGGTCCCTTATGAAACTCATGGGAAAAGACAAAGAGACATTAATAGCGAAGTTAGACGACTTTTTGAATGGCATCCAAAAGAGGCGCGATGAGTTTCACGGAAGTTCTTAAAGAGACTGTCTCCAAGGTCGACGGCGCCGTCTCCGCCATGATCATAGCCTCTGACGGGATCCCCGTCGAAGAATATGTCTCGGAGAAACTCATTGACCTTACCGGTCTGGGGGCCGAGGCCTCCGCAATGATACGGGACATCGGGCTCGCAGCGGAAAATCTGGGACTCGGCGAGGCGCGCGAATTTTCGATCATCTCCGATAGGTGCGGCATTATCATGAGGAAGATAAATAACGATTATTATCTCGCCCTTGTAATCAAACCGGAGGGCAATTACGGCAAAGGGCGGTTCATTCTCAAAACTGCGGTCCCGAAAATCGAGGGAGAGTTCTAGCTCCATTTTTGCTGCTGGCCGCTTCAAACGCGTTATAGCTAACGGTTCGATCGGCGGAATATGTCTTAGGCGGCTTGAGCGGTTCTTAATCACTGATAATGAAAAAAATTCTTGTAATACACGGACCAAATTTAAACCTTCTCGGCAAAAGAGAACCGGGTATTTACGGCTCGGACTCCCTGGGCGACCTCGACGGCAGGATCCGCTTGCTATGCTCCGAACTCGGCATGGAATCCGAGGTGCTCCAATCCAACAGCGAGGGCGCTATCGTTGATGCGATCCAAGGAAAGACATACGATCTGCTCATCATTAATCCGGCCGCCTACACGCATACGAGCGTGGCCATACGGGACGCGATCGCCGCGGTGGGAAAACCGACGATAGAAGTGCATATCTCAAACATTTACAAACGGGAGGACTTCCGGAAACACTCTTATATTTCCGGGGTCGCTACAGGCCAGATCAGCGGCCTGGGCGTGGAAGGCTACCTGCTGGCGGTAAGGGCCGCAAAAAAAATCCTTTCGAAATGAGCCGCCTCACTGATATAACCGATGCCCTCCGTTCGAAGGGCGCCGACGGGATTATTATCACCGACCTGAAGAACATCAGGTACCTTTCCGGCTTCACAGGGTCATCGGCATGTCTTCTCATCTCAGGGAAACATCGCCTTTTCTTCACCGATTTCCGTTACGAAGAACAATCAAAAAAAGAGGTGGCCGGATTCGATATCTTCATCGAAAAGGAAGAAAGGCCCAAACTGGTACTGGAGAAGGCGCGTTTGCTCGGGATCAAGACGCTCGGGTTCGAGTCGTCCGCCTCCTATGCCTTCTATAAGTCAATAATAGGGAAAGGACTGCGGGTGCGTGCGGTGACGA
The DNA here is from genome assembly GCA_963811165.1 of uncultured Nitrospiraceae bacterium. Lineage (GTDB taxonomy): Bacteria > Nitrospirota > Thermodesulfovibrionia > Thermodesulfovibrionales > UBA6898 > Sulfobium. Next base: position 622,065 of record CAWEQH010000004.1, on the reverse strand, counting down.
ATCTGGTGGAGGACCTGCGCAGGGTCAAGGACCGGACCGAGTTGGACCTGATTGGCAAGGCCGTAATGAGGGCGGAAAAAGCCTTAACCGAAATACGGCCGCATATACGGGAAGGAGCAAAAGAGGTCCAACTGGCCGCGCGACTCGAAGAAGCGTTGAAAAAAAACGGTTGCGTCTCCCTGCCATTTGATATAATAGTTGCCGCCGGACCGAATTCGTCGATGCCTCACGCAAAGCCGGGAGATACCAAGATCAGGTCCGGAGACCTTGTCGTCGTCGATTGGGGCGGAGAAGCAGGCGGCTACTGTTCGGACATGACGAGGACTTTCTTGATGCACGGTCGGGACCTTGAGAAAAAGAAGGAAATTTACCAGGCCGTCCTTAGGGCAAACCTTGCAGGGATCGCAGCGGTAAGTGACGGCGTTCCCGCACGGATGGTGGACAAGGCCGCCAGGGATGTAATAAAGGATGCAGGATACGGGGATTTCTTCGGACACGGGACGGGCCACGGGGTCGGACTCAACGTCCATGAACTTCCGCGCATCTCAAGATTGGGAAGGGAGTCGGTAAAGACGGGCATGGTCTTTACGGTCGAGCCCGGAATATATCTGCCTGGTCTCGGCGGCGTGCGCATAGAGGATATGGTCGTCGCCCGCGGCAAAAGCTGCAGGGTAATGACGACGCTTTCCAAGGAACTCGATATACGGTAAATTATCAGCACCAGGAGGAAATAAGAGTTGATTTCAACATCGGATTTTAGAAAAGGCTTGAAAATGGAGTACAAGGGCGACCCGTACGAGATCATTGATTTTCAGCACGTGAAGATGGGCAGGGGCGGCGCCGTCATTAAAACGAAGATGAAGAACATAAAGACCGGCGCGGTGATAGAAGAAACGATCAGGTCGGGAGAAAAGTTTCCCACTCCTGAACTCGATGAGAGAAAGATGCAGTACCTTTACATGCAGGACGGGCACTATTATTTCATGGACCAGGAGACGTTCGAGCAGGTGCCGCTGAGCGAGGCCCAACTGGGAGATGCCAAACTTTTTCTGAAGGAAAATACAGAGGTGAAGATCCTCAACTATAGGGGACAGCCGCTCAATGTCGAACTGCCTACGTTTATCGAACTCGTCATCGTCAAGACCGACCCCGGGTTTAAGGGAGATACCGCATCCGGCGGCGGAAAGCCGGCGACACTTGAAACCGGCGCGGTCGTCCGGGTCCCTTTTCATATAAACGAAGGAGACACCATCAAGGTAGACACGAGGACGTCTGAATACATAGAAAGGGTAAAATAATGGAACTTGAGGACCTGAAGGGGCTGATCGAGCTTCTCAAGGAAACCGACATCACCGAATTGCTGGTGGAAAAAGACGGTACGAAAGTGAAGATAAAGAGGGAAAAGATTTTTTCTTCCCTCGAGATCCCTTCCCAAAAGCCCCCTGCCCTGAAGGAGACGATCATCAGGGAGACCGAGGAGGAGACACAGAGACTGATCACCGTCACCTCTCCCATCGTAGGCACGTTTTACCGGTCGTCCTCCCCGGACGCTCCCCCTTTTGTCGATGGGGGTCAGAGGGTCAAAAAAGGCCAGGTGCTCTGTATCATCGAGGCGATGAAGCTTATGAACGAGATAGAGAGCGAGACCGACGGGATTTTGGTGAAGGCCCTCGTTGAAAACGGGCAGCCGGTAGAGTACGGCGAGCCCCTTTTCCTTATTGAGCCGGCATGAGACTCTTTAAGAAGATACTCATCGCCAACCGCGGAGAGATTGCGGTCAGGATAATAAGGGCCTGCAAGGAACTCGGGATCAAGACGGTCGCGGTCTATTCCGACGTAGACAAGGACTCCCTCCATACAAAATTCGCGGATGAATCCATCTGCATCGGTCCTGCGAACTCAGCGCAGAGCTATAATAATATCCCCAGCATCCTCACGTCCGCAGAGATCACCGACTCAGAGGCGATCCACCCCGGATACGGGTTCCTGTCCGAAAACCCTCATTTTGCCGAGGCATGTCTGACTTCCGGCATCACGTTCATCGGTCCGTCACCTGAATCGATAAGGCTCGGCGGCGACAAGGCAAAGGCAAGACAGGTGATGAAGCGAAGGGGAGTTCCGGTGGTCCCGGGAAGCGAGGGCGCGGTCGTCTCTGAAGAGGCGGCACTCAAGACGGCAAAGAAAATCGGGTTTCCGGTCATCATCAAGGCCTCCGCGGGAGGCGGCGGCAGGGGGATGCGGGTCGCATCTTCCGAAGAGGAACTTGATAAGTTATACTTCATGGCCCAAAGAGAGGCCCTCACCGCCTTTGGCAACGGAGAGCTCTACATAGAAAAATATATACCGGAGATCAGGCATATCGAGGTCCAGATACTCGCCGACACCAAGGGCGACGTACTGCACCTTGGCGAGAGGGACTGCTCGATCCAGAGGAGGCACCAAAAACTTATCGAGGAGTCGCCCTCCCCTATCGCCACTGAAAAATTCAGGAAAAAAATCGGGGAATACGCAGTCAAGGCCGCAAAGGCGACCAAATATAAGAATGCCGGCACCGTCGAATTCATCGTCGACGGCGAAGGCAACATTTATTTCATGGAGATGAACACACGGCTGCAGGTCGAGCATCCGGTCACTGAATATGTAAGCGGCGTCGACATAGTAAAGGAACAGATCAAGATAGCGGCGGGCTTTCCCCTTGAAATGAAGCAGACACAGATAAAGCTCTCCGGGCATGCAATAGAATGCAGGATCAACGCCGAGGACCCCGAGAGGTTCATCCCGTGTCCCGGGAAGATCACGTTCATGTCCCTCCCCGGCGGTCCGGGAGTTCGGGTCGACACCGCTGCGTATAACGGCTGCGTCATCCCCTCGCATTACGATTCCCTTATCGCCAAGCTGATCGTACACGGAAAGGACAGGGCAGAGGCTATCTCCCGGATGAAGCGGGCTCTCGACGAATTTATCATCGAGGGCATAAAGACGACGATCCCCTTCCATAAAAAGGTCGTTAACGACCCGGACTTCTATAACGGGACTTTCACCACAAGCTTCGTAGAGAAGTTCAACCCGGCGTCCGTTCCGGTCAGTAAGTAGAAAACGCTGATAGCGGTTTTTCCTCAAATCTACCCAAAAGGGTTTACGAGTCCATCCCCGCATTGTCGGCATGATGCATATCCTGTAAAATAAACGATATCATGTCGGCGATAAGATTCTGAAAATAAGGGGACGACGGTGTATCTTAACGGCATCTGTTTTATTACTGATAAGAGTTCCTGCGGCGCAGCGCTTTACGAGACGGTGTTTGCGGTCCTTAAGGCGGGGATCAGTTTTATCCAGTACAGGCAGAAAGAGGGGACAAGGCGGGAGATTTATGAAGAAGCAGTGAAGTTGAGGGAACTGACCCGCCAATTCAACGCCACACTCATCATAAACGACCATGCCGACATAGCCCTGGCCGTCGGCGCCGACGGCGTCCATCTCGGGCAGGACGATCTTCCTTTGGCTGAGGCCAGGAAAATAATGGGCGAAAAGATCATCGGCATCTCGACCCATGATCTGAAGCAGGCAAAAGAGGCAGAGACAGGAGGGGCCGATTACATCGGCTTTGGTCCTGTCTTTGAGACGAAGACCAAAGATGCCGGCACACCAAGGGGGATCGACAATCTGAAGCTGATCACGCAGAACGTCGGCATTCCGGTAATTGCAATAGGAGGGATAAATGCCGATAATATTTGGGCAATAATGAAAGCCGGCGCCGGAGCGGCGGCGGTAGCTTCGGCGATCTGTAAAGGCGACGTAGCTTCAAATGCCGCGCAGTTCCTTTCTTATTTTGAAGGCCGTACAATACACATAAAGAGGTGCGAGATGAAGAAAATCTGTGCAGTGCTGCTGGTTGTTGCCGCTTTGTTTTCCGCAACCGCCTGCAAGAAAAAAACCGACACGGTAAAGATCGGCGTTGCTGGCCCCATGACGGGCGACCAGTCGAAGATGGGTATGGATTTCAGAAACGGCGTCACCCTCGCCGTCGAGGAATGGAACGCAAAGGGCGGGATACTCGGTAAAAAGATAGAACTACTGGTAGGCGACGACCAGCACGACCCGAAGCAGGCGGTCTCGGTCGCAAACAAACTCGTTGACGACGGTGTCGTCGGGGTGATCGGTCATTTCAACTCGAGCTGCTCGATCCCTGCATCCGATAACTATAACAGGGCGGGCATCCCCATGATATCACCGGGCTCTACAAACCCCCAGTTCACGGAAAGGGGATACAGGGGCGTCTTCAGGGTCTGCGGAAGGGACGACCAGCAGGGCAAAGTGGGCGCCGAGTTCGCAAAAAATCAGCTCAAACTGAAAAGGGTCGCGGTAATCCATGATAAAACGACCTATGGTCAGGGGCTGGCCGATGAATTTAAGAAGGCCCTTGGGGGGGGCGTTGAAGTTGTCTACTACGGCGGCATCGTCGCGGGCGACAAAGACTTCAAAAGCGTACTGACCACGATTCGGGAAAAGAGTCCGGAATTGATTTTCTTCGGCGGCATATACCCGGAGGCGGGCCTTCTGGTAAGGCAGGCGAAAGAACTCGGGATCAGGGCGCCATTTATGAGCGGTGACGGAACTATCGACCGTAAGTTCATCGAGATCGCCGGGGCCGAGGCCGCAGAGGGCACGTACCTGACCTTCAGTCCCGACCCCAACAACATACCCACCGCAAAGGACTTCCTGAAAAATTACCACGCCAAATTCGGAGAGATCGGCCCTTATTCTATTTACTCTTACGATGCAGCAAATATTCTCATTACTGCGATCAAGGAGGCCAATGCCGCCGACGGCAAGGCGATCATCGACAAACTTCACTCTCTGGAGTTCAGCGGGGCCACCGGAAAAATAAAATTCGATGCAAAGGGAGATGTCATCTCCGCCCCGTATGTCCTATGGATCACAAAGGGCGGGAAGTTCGCGGAATACTGGAAGCCGTAGAATTTTGAGGCCTTCCGGGTCTTCGACAACGGCATGACGGCCTGCGCCCGTCTTGCCGCTTAGAAGAATGTCTGCCTGCCTTCTCCTTCATTGGTTGTGCCCTCCCCTTTTTTGTGATATAAGTGGACTAAAAGGAGGGCAAGACCATGATCGAAAATTATTTTACGCGGAGGACTTTTCTGAAAGTGGCCGGGGCCGTGACTGCAATGGCCGCGGTGGGGGATTTCCCGACTGAGCTTTTCGCCCAGCAAAGGAGGATGGCCAAATTCCCTGAAAAAACCGACCTGATCCTCCTTACCTCGAGGCCTCCACAGTTAGAAACACCCCTCGGCTATTACAAGGAGTTGATTACCCCGAATGAGGCGCTCTTTGTCAGATGGCACATAGCAAATGTCCCTACGTCGGTCGACATGGATACATGGAGGATCAAGGTAGGAGGCAATACCGAAAAAGAATTGCAGGTCTCGATGGATGACCTCAAAAAATTCGAAAGGGTCTCCTACACCGCCGTCATTCAGTGTTCAGGGAACGGAAGGAGTCTGTTCGAGCCGCGCGTTGCAGGCGGGCAGTGGAAAAACGGGGCGATGGGGAATGTTACCTGGACGGGGGTGCGGCTGAGGGACGTCCTCAATGCCGCCGGGGTAAAGGCCGGCACGGTCGACGTCTCCTTCGACGGGTTCGACGGGCCGCCGCTGCCCAACAGTGCCCGATTTTCTAGAAAAGCCTTCCTGTCGACAAGGCAATGGAAGAAGATATCATCATCGCCTATGAGATGAACGGAAATCCTCTTCCGATGTTAAACGGCTTTCCTGCCAGACTCATCGTGCCGGGCTGGTATGCCACCTACTGGGTGAAGTCATTGAGCAGCATTACGGTCCTTACGAAACCATTCGAAGGGTTCTGGGTCAAGTCCGCGTACAGGATCCCCGACAACGACTGCGGCTGCGTGGCGCCGGGGACCGCGCCCAAAAAGACGGTGCCGATATACAAAATGACCACAAGGTCCCTGATCGTCGAGCCAGCGGAAAACGGCGAGCTCGTTTTGAACAAACCGATTGAGGTCATGGGTATCGCCTTTTCCGGGGGATACGGCATACAGGACGTTGTCGTTTCTGTCGATGGCGGAAAGAGTTGGGAAGAGGCACGGTTGGGCCAGGACAAAGGGAAATACTCGTGGAGACAGTGGTTCTATCCCTGGCGTCCGACAAAGCCCGGCAGATATGTCCTTATGGCGCGGGCGACCGACATGATCGGCGGGTCACAGCCCTTCGAGGGCCTCTGGAACCCGGCGGGGTTTCTGAGAAACAAAGTCGAAAAAACAGAAGTCATCGTAAAGTAGGAGGCCGACATGAAAAATATCATCATTCTCCTCATACTCTCTGCGCTTACGGGGTTCGCATATGCAGCAACGAAGGGGTCCGTTCATTCGATTGAACTGCCCTCGGTCACGACCGAACTGAAGGCTGGGGAAGGAAAGGATGTTACGGAGAGGTTCTGCAGCATCTGCCACAGCCTCGATTACATCACTATGCAACCGAAATTCACGAAGGCACAGTGGACAGCCGAGGTCGATAAAATGATAAAAGTAATGGGGGCACCCATCCCTCAGGAAGACGCAAAGGTAATCGAAGGCTACCTGGCCGTCCAGTATGGGGCCGGGAACTAGAGAGGTACTTAAGGGTCTAGCAATTCGCAGAGCGGGAATCCGGAGCCTTCTTTTGAAGTCGATGGATTCCCGATTACTGCCCCGGGAATGGGGAAAAGATGCATTCTCGCTGACCATTTCCGGAGGACTTGATAAAAGTACCTTTATGCCATAAGATTTGGAGAGGAGAAGCAGGGAAAATACAGAAATTTATGAATATCGGAATAATAGGATCGGGAAAAATGGGGAGCGGCCTTGGAAAGTTGTGGGCGGCGAGAGGCCATCGTGTCCTCTTCAGTTTTTCCCGCGATCAAAAAAAACTGGATGCCCTCGCAAGATCCATTCCTAATACAAAGGCCGGGTCCCCTTCCGAGGCGGTATCGTCGGGCGACATCATACTCCTTTCCGTAGGATACGGGATGATCAGGGAGGCCCTGGCTGCGGCGGGCCCGATAAAGGACAAGATCATCATCGACTGCACCAACCCCGTAAAACCGGACTTAAGCGGTCTCTCCGTCGGGCTGACGACTTCTGCGGCCGAAGAGATCGCAGGTCTCGTGCCCGGCTGCCGGGTCGTCAAGGCGTTTAACACGGCCTTTGCCGAGGTATACCACTCCGAAACAAGGCTCTACGGCTCACGCATGCCGTCGATGTTTTACTGCGGTGATGACGAGGGCGCAAAGACGACTGTCTCACGGCTGATCAGAGAAACCGGCTTTGAGCCGATAGACGCGGGGCCCCTCAAAAGCGCGCGTTATCTGGAACCCCTCGCGATGCTTATGATACAGCTCGGACACGTTCAGGGCATGGGAACAAACATCGCGCTGGGTCTCATCCACCGCTAAGAAGATCGGTCCTCGGGGCTTTGCCCCGCACCCCAGCTACCTTTCTTGCTCGCTCCAAGAAAGCTAACGTAAAGAACGGCGCCCCGGCGAAAATTATTAACGGCTGCGCTGGTCGTCCTCGGTACATTTTCCAACTCGCCCCCAACATCGGTGCTCAAACATGGGAAAATGCTTAACCCTGCGGGCGCCCATGCTCGCCTAAATTTTCGAAGGGAACGGCCCTAATACCAGAAACTGTAGTATGTTTTTAGAGTCTTACGGGGCCCCTTTGGAAAATCCCGATTTGCGACCGAGGGCCGGCGTAAAAAATTGTAGACTGTTTGAGCCCGCTGCGGGCGAGTTTCAACAATTTAGCCGGACCGACCGAGCAAAGCGAAAAAGGATTTTCCCTGGGGTGAGCTCTTTTGGGCACTGAATTCAATCTCGAAGTGCAACATTTTGGAGAGCAGAAAGGGAACTGCTATCCTAAGTTGCTATGGAAAAAAGATATCAGCATCTAAGCAGGGATGAGAGAGTGGCAATCAGCATTATGTTGAAGGATGGGAAAAATCTTAGTGAAGTAGCTACGGCACTTCGCCGTAACAAAAGCACGATTTCTCGTGAGATCAAACGGAATTCTTCTCCTAAAGTTAATTACTATACGATGCCATGGGTTCACATCAAAGCAGATCGGCGGAGTTTGAGGGCGCACAGCCGTTCCCGACTAAAGAACGAGGCGACGGTCTCATACGTTCGCTCGAAGCTGAAGGAGGGATGGTCTCCGGAGCAGATCTCTGGACGAATACGGATCGACTGCCCTGGACTGTCCATCAGTCATGAAGCGATCTATCAATATATCTACAGCCTCGGAAGAAAAAGATGTAAGGAGTTTACCGTGTATCTGCGGCGTAAGCACCCGGAGCGATGGGAAAAAAGCATGGGGAGAAGATGCCGTAAGCCCAAGATTATAAATCGTATTTCGATCGAGGAAAGACCTGCTGATGTAGAGACGCGATGTCAATTTGGACATTGGGAAGGTGACACAATCGTCTCAAACAAAAGCACCGGGTCCCTAAGTTGTCTAGTTGAGAGAAAGAGTCGGCTGCTAATGCTTACAAAATTAAAAAGAAGAACAGCTGATCTTGTTTGTAATGCTATTGTCAAAAGACTTGGGAGTTTTCCTCAGCATGCCAGAAAAACGCTCACATTGGATAATGGAACTGAAAACGCCGGGCACGAAAAGATTACAGCGTCTATCAATGTTAAATGTTTCTTTGCTCATCCCTATTCGTTTTGGGAACGAGGAACAAATGAAAATATCAATGGGCTAGTTAGATGGTATTTACCAAAAGGGACTGATTTGAATAAAATTCCGGTAGAGCAAATTATTCTTATTGAGTCGTTGATTAACCATCGGCCCAGAAAATGCTTGGACTATAAAACACCTATCGAAGTCGCTTCTTCAAGTGTTGCACTTCGAGATTGAATCCAGTGGCACTTTTCATTCGCATTAATGAAAAGCGCCCGGGGTATGAGGGGCAGAGCCCCTTTTTCCGCGCGCAGTGGCGGGGTCACCCATTAGGCTTTGTATGTTTGTATTTGAAGCGACTTTGTGATAAAGTTTTGTCGGTATGGCACGAAAACCGAGGCTGCATTATATAGGGGCTGTATATCACGTGATGGCGCGCGGCAATGGCGGACAGGCCGTCTTTGCTACTGGCTGATTTTTTCGTTGAACCTGTAGATAAAGTCCGGAAACGTCATCCTGCCGCCATTAATCTTTCAGCGCATCACTCCTCTCTTACATTAAGGGTCTCTGACATCTTTTTCCTGCCGTCTTTCAGAAGAACGTCCGCGGCTTGCCGTGTCCTAATGGGAGACACTACCCCCCTTTCCCTTTTTTCTGCACCCGCGCCTTGTGTAGTATAATACCCTATCTTTTTTTCATATTCTTTCATCATGGAGAGTCGGGGGAAAATGAATACACTGTCGGAATCGGCCATCGACGCCGGAAATATCCAGGGTCTCTCTGAATCAGAGGCTGCAGAGAGGCTTAAGGGGGAGGGGTACAACGAACTCCCCTCAACCAAAAGACGCAGCTTCTTTGAGATCGCCTATGAAGTAGTCAGAGAGCCTATGTTCCTTCTTCTTTTGGGCGGCGGCGGGATATATTTGCTGCTTGGAGATGTGCAGGAGGCCGCGATGCTGCTGGGCTTTGTCTTCGTGGTCATGGGGATCACGCTCTATCAGGAACGAAAGACGGAGAGGGCCCTTGAGGCACTGAGGGACCTGTCGAGCCCCCGGGCATTGGTTATCAGAGACGGTGTTCAGAAGAGGATCTCCGGCCGCGAGGTCGTGCGGAGCGATATCATTATCGTATCCGAAGGGGACAGGGTACCTGCCGATGCGGTATTGATCTCTTCGGTAAACCTTTCAGTCGATGAATCACTGCTCACCGGCGAGTCGGTCCCGGTCCGAAAGACCCGTACGGCTGGACCGGCAGAGATGTGCCGGCCGGGAGGTGACGACCTGCCCTGTCTTTATTCCGGTACGCTTGCGGTCCAGGGCGTGGGGATCGCCGAGGTCGCCGCGACCGGCCCGAATACCGAACTGGGCAAGATCGGGAAGGCATTGGAATCGATAGAACCGGAAGAGACCATGCTTCAGCGCGAGACCGCCACCCTGGTGCGCAGGCTCGCCCTGTTAGGCTTATCGCTATGCGCGCTGGTCGTGATCGTCTACGGACTGACCAGGCATAACTGGCTCAACGGGCTGCTGGCCGGCATCACCCTTGCGATGGCCATGCTTCCCGAAGAATTCCCTGTGGTGCTGACGATCTTCCTCGCCTTGGGCGCATGGAGAATTTCAAGAAAGCGCGTCCTCACAAGGAGGGTGCCTGCCGTGGAGACCCTCGGATCGGCCAGCGTCCTTTGCGTGGATAAGACCGGGACCCTGACACTTAACCAGATGTCGGTGCGAAAGCTCTATGTCTGCGGAAAATTCTATGACATAGACGGGGCGCCGGATGCGCTGCCGGACGACATACACGAGATCATCGAATTCAGTATACTCGCAAGCCAGGTGGACCCGTTTGATCCGATGGAAAAGGCCGTCAGGGAACTGGGCAAAAAAACCCTCTCAAACACAGAGCACTTGCATAACGACTGGTCGCTTGTACAGGAATATCCTCTTTCAAAGGACCTGCTGGCGATGTCCCGGGTCTGGAAGTCGCCTGACAGCAAGAGCTACGTGATCGCTGCAAAGGGCGCGCCCGAGGCGGTCCTCGATATCTGCCATCTGGGAGAAGAAGAGATCGGAAGACTTTCTGAAAAAATAAACTCAATGGCGGCCCAGGGCCTGAGGGTCCTGGGGGTCGCCAAATCAGAATTCCCGCAGCCTCGACTGCCCGGCGGACAACACGATTTCAGGTTCGACTTCCTCGGACTGATCGGACTTGCCGACCCTGTGCGGCCGGGGGTCGCAGAGGCGATACATGAATGCTACGATGCGGGCATACGTGTCGTAATGATCACCGGGGATTATCCGGTCACCGCACAGAACATAGGGAAACAGATAGGGTTGAGGCAACCGGAGAATGTAATCACAGGGCATGAACTCGGCAGGATGGATGACGCCGCGCTCCGGAAAGGGGTCGCAACGGTGAACATCTTCGCAAGGGTCCTCCCCGAACAAAAACTCCGCCTGGTCAATGCGCTTAAGGCCATAGGGGAAGTGGTGGCAATGACGGGCGACGGGGTAAATGACGCGTCGGCGCTCAAATCGGCCCATATCGGCATCGCCATGGGCGGCAGGGGGACCGATGTCGCCCGTGAGGCCTCGGCCATAGTGCTCCTCGACGACGACTTCTCATCAATCGTTCAGGCGGTAAGGATGGGCAGAAGGATCTTCGATAACATCAAAAAAGCGATGGCCTATATCCTGGCGATCCATGTGCCTATCGCCGGCATGTCGTTGCTCCCGGTTGTGTTCAACTGGCCGCTCGTCCTTCTTCCCGTGCATATAGTATTTTTGGAGCTGATCATCGATCCTGCCTGCTCCATAGTGTTTGAGGCAGAGCCCGAAGAGGCGGATGTGATGAGACGTCCGCCGCGCAATCTCGCCGACCCTGTGTTCAACAGGCGCACGATATCCTTCAGCCTCCTTCAGGGCATAGGCGTGCTCTTCGTAGTCCTTGCCGTCTTTCTTATTTCCATGCATAGCGGACGCGGGGAATACGAAGCCAGGGCCCTGAGCTTTACCACGCTCATCATCGCAAACCTCGGTCTGATCGCAACGAACAGGTCCTGGACGCGGTCGATACTTCAGTCGGTGCGCACACCAAACACGGCCTTCTGGTATGTCCTGACGGGCGCGCTTTTTTTTCTGGCGCTGGCGGTGTACGTACCTTTCCTGCGGGATCTCTTTCGCTTTAGCACCCTGCACGCCTTCGACCTCCTTGTCTGTCTCGCCGCCGGTGCGGTGAGCGTACTATGGTTTGAAGGGTTCAAGATCATCAATAAAGAAAAAAAGATATTGTCCTGACATCTTTACCGTGTAGCAAACTTTCGCGTATGATAAAATCATCTGTGCACTATGTCGATATCGTATTTCCGGTCAACCTACGGCCCCTGACTTACAAATGTCCCGAGCATCTGGCAGGCCTGCTCAGGCCGGGGATGATCGTCTCGGCGCCGCTTAGAAACAGGACGGCAAAGGGCGTTGTCCTAGACATCCCCGTGTCCCCGCCCGAAGGACCGATAAAAGAACTCTCATCGGCTGCCGGCGATTTTCCGGTCCTTGGAAAAGGCATGCTGAAGCTTCTTCGCTGGATGTCGGACTACTATATCGCTTCCGAAGGGACCATACTCCAGCAGATGTGCCCGAAGGAGTTATTCACGCGCACCAAGAAAAGAAAGACGAAGAGTAAGCCGGAAAATTCCCGGTTCAATCTCCTGGACGTCCCCGGCGAAGAGACCTTACGGATAATAGAATCCGCCGCGGACAGACGGTACCGCACTTACCTCCTCCGCACACCATCGACAAACTATGAATACTCCTTTATCTGCGCACTCCTGCACTCCGCTTTGCGCAATGTGATCGTGATTTTTCCGGAGGTCTCCCATGCGGAGACTTTCTATTCGACGGTATCGGAGTCCCTGCAAGAGAGGGTCTGTCTCTTACATGGGGAAATCTCACGGGGAAGTCGCTCAGAGTCTCTGGAGGGGATCATCTCCGGCAGGCATGATATCGTCATAGGGACGAGAGCCGCCCTCTTTGCACCGATGAAGACCGTCTCTTTGATCGCTGTCCTTAGGGAAGACAACGGCTCCTACAAGCTCGAAGAAGGGATCAGATATAATATCCGGGATGTGGCCGTCATGCGGGGTTTCTTGGAAAAATCCACCGTGCTGCTCTCCTCGGTCACGCCCTCCATCGAATCTTCCTTCAACGCGATGAGGCAGAAATATATTTTGCTGAAGCCGGCCGCGAAGGAGAGGCGCCCGCGGATAACGATAATAGATATGCGATACGCCAAGAAGATAAGGCCCGGTATCTCTAAAGAGGTCTTCGATGCGGCAAGGAACAAGCTCAAGGCAAAGAAAAAAATAATGTTCGTGACGAACAGGCGGGGCTATTCCACCCTTCTGCTTTGCGCCGACTGCGGCCATGAGGAAAGGTGCGACCACTGTGACATACCCATGGTCATGCACAAGGATGAAAAAAACCTGAAGTGCCACTATTGCGGCAAGGTCCGCGCCATACCGGAGAGATGCGGAAGATGCGGGGGCCTTCATCTGGAGCTTCTGGGCTCCGGCACACAGAGGATACAGGAGGAGATCGAAGAACTCTTCGGTGTAGGCACACTCAGGTTCGACAGCGACGGGGTGACGAAGCGGTCCGAGGTCAGGGAACTCTTGAGAAGTCTCTCCGGCGATTCGGCAAATGTGGTCATCGGCACAAAGATGATGACGAAACGGATCGGGCCCTCCGAAAAGTTCTCTCTGGCCGCTGTCATGAATACGGATGCCTATCTGAATTTCCCGGATTTCAGGGCCTCTGAAAAGGCGTATCGCGAGCTGGCGGCCGTGATCGATCTCGCCGAACCGGGGGGTGACGTGATGGTCCAGACAAGGCTTCCGCAGAACAGCCTCCTCCGCCACTTGAAAAAAGGCGATTACGACGCCTTCGTAAAAGACGAACTGGCGGCCAGAAAGGAGCTTGCGTATCCTCCCTATTCCAAACTCGTAAAAATCACCGTCTCGGGAAGCAGCCGCGTGGCGGACGCGCTCGTCGGAACAATCAGAGACGTCGGGAAAGGCATTGAAGTTCTCGGCCCGGTCGTCTCTAAAAACAAAAAAGGGGGAGATGAATTCTCCATCTTTCTCAAGTCCGGAAGCCGAAAACCCCTGAACGAGGCGGCACGGGCTGTCCTGGGCCGGCACGAAAAGGCAAAGGGGATAAGGATCGTAATAGACGTGGACCCGGCCTAATCCATCTTGTGTCAGCGCTTCCGCTTCGCTATCCCCTCGCAAAGAGAGTGGTACACCTCCTCCACCTGCTTTCTCGTCTCCTCCTTCGACCTGCTGTTGTCGATCACATAATCGGCCCGGGCCTTCTTCTCGGAAATGGGCAGCTGGTTCTTCAACCTCGCCTTTGCATCGCCTGCCGAAACTCCCGATCCCTCCAGTCTCTTAAGTGCTGTTTCCTCTGAACTGCAGACCGTAATGATCTTTTCAAAACGGGCCTGATACTCTCCTTCGAAAAGCAGAGGCACCTCGACTATCACAAGGGAATCCCTATTTTTTATCCTGCTGATAAAATCCTCCACCTTTTCAAAAACCAGGGGGTGGAGAAACGACTCAAGTTTGTCTTTCATTGCCCGATCATGAAATATCATCTCGGCGATCGCCCTTTTGTCGAGGCCCCCCCCCGGGCCCGCCACGTCACTCCCCAGCAGGCCCTTCACCTTCGCAATGACCGCATCCTCCCTCAGAAGCATCCCGACTACGCGGTCGCTTTCAAGCGTGACCGCACCGAGTTCCCTGAAGAGGGAAAGGACATAGCTCTTGCCCATCCCGAAATTACCTGTTAAGGCGGCTATCAGCATCAGCATATTATATTCTTTTTCGGCGTCGCATTCACACCCTGGTGTGGGGGCTATTGTCTGCCTGCAAATTGACGCGGTTTCCGCCGGTGCGTTATAGTATAGAGTAAGGTTTTAAAAAGGAGATTGATGCATCATGCCTATTTATGAATATGAGTGTACAAAATGCGGGAAACATCACGAAATAATGCAGAAGATCACCGCTAAGCCGCTTTCGGAGTGCAGTGAGTGCGGCGGAAAAATGAAGAAGATGATCTCTAGCAGCTCCTTTGTGCTAAAGGGCACGGGATGGTATGCAACCGATTACGCAGCGGGCAAGTCGGCCTCAGTCAGTCCGAAGGCTGAAAAAGCTGCGGATACGAAATCGGAAAGCAATCCGGAAAGTAAGACAGAGACGAAGGCGGGGAAGAAGGCGCCGGCTGAGGCAGCGGTCTCTAAGTAGTGGCCGGTCCTCACATTCACGTCCCCTACAACCGGATACCGGAATTCGCAGACTTTATCAGAGAAAAGAGGCTGGATCTCGAGATATATTTCAGTTCGGCCGTTCTCGATTCGATATCGCCGGACGACATACAAGGCCTGACTGATATACTCGACTACCGCCCTTCCCTTTCTTTCCACGCGCCTTTTATGGACCTTTCTCCCGCTGCAGTCGATTCGAAGGTGCGGAAGGCGACGACCGAAAGGTTCTTCCATGTCCTGGATATCGCAGAGGTCCTCAGGCCGAAGGCGATCGTTTTTCATTCCGGCTACGAAAAATGGAAGTATGCCCTTGACGTCGGCTTCTGGCTCGAAAAGAGCCTTCTGACATGGCGGCCGTTGAACGAAAGGGCATCGGGCATCGGGGTGAAGATCGCGATCGAAAATATCTTCGAGGAGGAGCCCTCCAACCTGAGACTGCTCATGGAACAGATGGGTTCCGATAACTTCGGCATCTGTTTCGATACCGGACATTGCAACCTTTTCTCGACGGTGCCTCTTTCGGATTGGCTCGAAGCACTAAATCCCTACATCGCAGAACTCCACCTGCACGATAACGACGGATCAGCCGACCAGCACCTGCCGATGGGTGAAGGTACGTTTGATTTCACGGAATTCTTCGGACTTCTCGCCCGCAATCACTGCGTGCATACCATTGAAGCACACACCACCGAACACGTACTTAAGAGCCTGGAATACCTTAAGGCTAAAGGTATTTCATCCGGTTCCGCATCGTAAAGCCTTTGAGTTTTGGAGCACCTGGTCCCTTATACTGTATCATCACCTGATGCGACTCGCCCATCCCCTGCGGCAGTATGAGTTTTTTTATCCTCGCAAGTTCAAAGAGGTAGTCTTTTGACTCCAGGGAGAGCCTCTTTATTTCCTCGTCTATGCCGAGGGAAGCGAGAAACGCGCCCTGCCCGCAGAAGCCTGCCGTTTCGAAACCGGACTCCTCTCCCCATTTTTTGACCGCCGAAAAATTCACGTGGGCGGTGATGTCCTCTTCGCCTACATTCACCAGAGGGTCTTCAATAATCTGGTGCCGGCGATAACACATGAGCGTGCCCCTGTCCCTGTCTTCGCTGTGATATTCGCGCGAGGTATAGCCGTAGTCTATCGTAAGGACAAACCCCTCGGTCAGCACGGAGGCCGCGCTTCCCAGCCAGTCTCTGATCCTTAGATTCACCTCCGTCCTGTGTCCTCTTTCCAGCTCGACGGAGAACTCTTCAAAGTACTTAAGTAACGCCGGGGTGCTCAGCGGCCCGGAGGACTCCCTCAGCCGGCCTCTCTCCATACCGACATACACCTCCTTTAATTCGTCCTCCATCTGGACGAGGTGCACGGGGAAAGCATCGAGAAGTTCGTTAGACAACAGACAGCCTCTTATGCCTCCGATTTCGCCCAGCGATGAAAACCACTTCACCCTGCTCCGATAATCGCTGAGGAGCACGTTCTGCTGTTTCGCCGAAGCGGGGCCGGGTTCTATTATGCCGTACCTGAGCGCCGCAAAAACTTCGCGTCCTTTCAAAAAATCGAGGATGTCCTTGCAGAGATACCCCGCGCCCGCCCCCATCTCAAGGACCTCAAATTCACGGGGCTTTTCCATAAACTCCCAGAACTCTTCGATCTGTCTGCCGATCATTGCGCCGAATACGGGATGCAGGTAGGAGCTCGTATAAAAGTCTCCTTCCCTTCCTATCCTTGCATTTCCCGAACGGTAATAACCGAACCCGGTGTCATAGAGGGCCATTTCCATGAATCTCTCGAAGGTAATCGGGCCCTCCCTGCCGATTATTTGAATGATTTTGCGTTCAAGTGCGTTAAAGCTCATCCTGAATTATAGTTCCCGGCCCCGCCCTTTGACAACCGGTCGCATTCCCGTATAGCCGGGGCCCGGCATCAAACGTCTTCCTATATGCAGCGGCCATGCTGTATAATTGAGTGGCTTGAATTACGCACTTTATTGTGCTAGTAGTTTTGTATGACGGTGGGGGATGGCCTCATCAGTCGACGGCCGAAATTTCATTTACGAGGGAATAAATGGACGACAACATTCATGAAGAAATCTCGGATGAAGACCTTATCGCAGCGCTCAAGGAAACGAAGACCTATTCGAACATTACCGCAGAAGAGCTGAAAAAAATCTACGCCACGGCCTTCAAACATGCGAGATCGCGGATAGTATCAAAGATACGGGTACAGGATGTGATGAAGAGGGATGTGGTGGCGGTTCAGAAATTCGACGACATTAACGCGGCGGCAAAGATCCTCTCGGAAAATAATATCAGCGGCCTTCCCGTGGTGGACAAGGAAAACCGCGTCATCGGCATCATATCCGAAGCGGATGTCCTTTCCATGATGGGGGCAAAAAGGGGCCACACCTTTACAGACATCATACGACATCTTTTCGGCGAACCGCTCCATGAAAGAAGGATGGGGGACCTCGTCGGAGACATCATGACCGCTCCGGCAGTAACCATAAAGCCCGATGTCGATATCAGCGAGGCGGCGAAGGCCATGGATGAAAAAAGAATACGGAGGCTGCCCGTCATCGACAAGGAGAACAAGCTCATCGGGATCATCTCCCGGAGGGACATTGTCAGGGCGATCATCAGAAAATAGTGTCGGACCGCGCGCTACATCGGGGCATAATCTCGCGTTCCCCAACCTCCCTCTCCTGCACTTCGCACGTCATTGCGTCTTTTCCTCCCCATTGCGGCAGAGACACAAACGTCGCGCACTATCGGGGCCACCCGCTATGGTGCGGAGCTAAAGTGGAATTTTCTCTGCCGAGCAGGCTATCATTCCCCGTAATGTGGTCAGATGAAGGACATGTCCCGAGATGAACTCACGAATATTTCTGCCTGGTAACCCGGCCGCCGGCAGAGGACCGGCGTCATAAGGGAAAATGCTTTCCAAAAGAAAACTAACGAAATATTTCACGATCGACAAGGAACTCATCATAGTTTTTTTTCTTGTCTCCATCACAGGGATTATCTTCTTTTTTGTCTCCAACCAGTGGACCTTTCTTAATTTCTTTTACCTTCCCGTTTTAATCGGCGCTTATTTTTTCGGCAAGCGCTATGCTACCCAATCCGCACTATTTTCTATAATACTTATCTCTCTGATTGCCTACAATTACCCTTCCACCTTCACTACGGATAAGGAAACACCTTTTTTCAGATGGCTGAATATCGCCACATGGGGAAGCTTCCTGATTATCACGGGGTATTTCATGGGCCATTTATACGAAAAGAAAGAGAAGGCGAACAAGGAAATCAAAAAGACCTACCAGGGGATTATCGAGATGATGTCGCTTATCATAGATTCCGCCGACAAGGCTACCCAGAGCCACTCTTACAGGGTTTCCGTGATCTCGGGAATGATCGCGAGAGAGTTGGGGCTGTCGGAGGTTTGGGTAGAAAATATCCGGATTGCCTCTCTCTTGCACGACCTCGGCAGACTCGGCGTCAGCAGTGAAGTCCTTAAGAAGATTGACAAGATGACGAGCGAGGAATACTGCCACGCCGGGATTCGCACGCCGCGCGGTACAGATGCGTTAGAACCGGTCTGCGGGAAGATCCTCGACGTATTGCCTTCCATTTTGTATAACCGCGAGAAATTCGACGGCAGCGGAGAATTCCATTTGGCGGGAGATGAAATTCCGCTCGGAGCGCGAATCATCGCAGCGGCGGACGCGTACGATTCTCTTATGTCCGGTCCCTCTTCAGGGAAGGGCGTATCGCCTTCAGAAGTACAACGGAAGATGATGCAGCAGGCACAAACCGACTTTGATCCCGGCATACTGAAGGCACTTTCTTCCGTCCTTCCGCGATTGGACATCGAAACCCTGTTCCCTGCCGTAAAGGGGCGGGGGTAGTGCACACGCTGATCCGCTGCCGCGCTTCCCGGCAAAGCTCCTCTCCGACAGGTAATAGATCGATTCCGACCGGAAATCCTATGGCAAAATTCTATGGCTGGTCCGTTTAGATTTCCTCCCCCTAAAAGACAATAAAGGAAACTCTGAAACGAAATTTCACAGTGTGGCATCAGCCCACAAAAAAAAGCTGTGAGTTTTGCTCACAGCCCCTTGTAAATCCTTTATCTAAGCCAAGAAAAGGTGGCGCGCCCTGAGGGAGTCGAACCCCCGACCTGCGGATTCGTAGTCCGACGCTCTATCCAGCTGAGCTAAGGGCGCACTCCTTAATACATTTAGCCTTTCTTTATTCCCTCTTTCAATGAAATCCCGTACTTTGCATGCTCGAAGGGATGCATTGTGGGGAACTTGGCATATAGCCATCCCCACTTCTTCCCGGGCGCGGGGAATATCTCTTTGCCGCCCTCAAAGACCTTAATCCCGACCGCAGGGTTGTTGGGATCATTAGACATCGACGTGATCTCAAGTCCGTTCATCCTGAAATCAGGCAGGAAATCTCCAACAGTAATCTTAAGATTCGAATTCGGGATCTTGAAATCGCTGTTAAGTTTTATCGTATATTCCGATGACTTCTTGCTTGCCTTGTCTTCGACTATCAGGATTACGGCCTTCCATTTTCCCTTTACCGCATCGGGAATGTTGACCATCGTTTCACCTTTCGGCATCACTATGTTGCCGGGCACCCCGGCTGTTCCAGGTACGCCAGCAGGGGCACCGGGTACACCAGGCGCGGCAGGCGCAACAGGTCCGCCAGGCGCCATCCCCGGATGACCGGGCGGAAGCTGCTGCTGGGGTCCGGGCATAGACGGCTGCGGAACCGTCTGCTCCTTTTTCTTGCAGGCCCCTGCTGCCAAAAGCAACGAAAGACTGCAGACTACAATTAGGACTTTCTTCATAATTAACCTCCTTATCTTAAAATAAACCTATCTTTCGGACCTTCACTTCACAACTATCGTCACACATCAATAACTGCCAAATGGCGGAGAGGCAGGGATTCGAACCCTGGGTGAAGTTTTACCCCCACAACCGCTTAGCAGGCGGCTGCCTTCGACCGACTCGGCCACCTCTCCCAAAACAGAATATAATACAACAACTCCTCCCCTTTGTAAAGGAACGGCAAGGTAGTGGCGGTCATCAGTTAAACCACTGCCAAAGGCAAGATACTTCCTGTGGTCCTGCGGTCTGCCGCCGCCTCAAAAAAGGATCCCAAATCCAAGAAAGACCTGAGCAGCGTACAGGTTCAAGACACCCAGGCCAAAAGCAAAATGCAATGTCCTCCACTGAGGCTCGTGGACCTTTATTCCCCTGGATATCCGGTAAGTTGCGGCAATACAAAGTGCCAACGCCGATCCAACCGCAAGGTGGAGGGGATACTTCACCACGGTGGCGAAATGGAACAAGACTATTACGATCCCCGAAATGAACCCTAAAAGCCCCAATACCGCCAGAACAGGACCGGTCGTTCGGTGCTTTTTAATAAGAGAAGGCGTAACGATGCCTTTGTCCCTTTCCTTTCTTATCCTCAGCCCCGCGCGTCCCTGGTAGATAAAAAACATCATGACAAAGAGATTGAAAGCACCATGTAAGAGCCTCAAATACCCTATCAACTGCCGCACTATTGTTTCGTGCCGGGGGCGAATCCGCTAAGCCAAAGTATGTGGCTCTTTTCTTCGGCGATGATCTCAGAGACAACGTCTTTTTCCTTGAGCACATCCCTTATCCCATAGAAATAAAGCAGCGTCTCCTTCTCAAAACCGATCGCAAACCTGACCGCATCGGCAACCGTCTTTACTTTGTCGAGTGAAGGCAGTGATTTCCCCTTGCCCAGGAAAAACTCGGACTCCACGATCGCCCTCAAATATTTCGAGACCTCATCCCAATCCTCTTCCCCTCCATCCTTCACCGCCCCCATGAGTTGCGAAAACCTTTTCTCATGATCGAGCTCTTTCCGCGCAAGCGTCTCGCACAAATCCCTCATCTGCTGCTTATCACTAAACCGTTTCGCCATCTCACGGTAAAACTCAAACCCCAATCTTTCCGTCTGTACCGCCTGTTCGATCGCCTCGCGAAGTGAAAATTTTTCCATGGTTCCCCCCGTATAAGATTCCGAATAAATATACGTAAAGCTTAGTCCATCTCCCCTACGTCGTCAACAGATATTGTCCCTTCATCCACAAGCTGTCCCAGCAACAAAAAGCCGCCGCACGGCGAGGCCGCTCCACCCTTCAGGATAAAGTCGCAATCCTCCCCGTAAAACGGGCAGGCCGTGCACACTTTCCGCATAAGCGCCCTGACAGTCTCCGGTCCGACCGCCCTGCCACGCATATCAAATGAGATCCGCCTGCCCTTCTCTAATAGCGACTGCACCTCAACAAACCCGCCACAGGCAAGCTCCTCATTTTTTGAGGATTTGTAGTAGGGACAGAATTGAAGGCAAAGTTGTCGTATAAGCGTCATTGTTTATATTATCTCCAATAACCACTCCAGGGCAAAATTATTCGACGCCGTTATCCTGGATATTTTATCGGACATGCACATTCCACTGGCGGACAGCCGGCTAGTCGTGGTATGATATTTATGAAGGTAAGTACCCTCCAAATGATCCCCATTTTGAAAACTTACCTTCGATCCCCAAAGGGCAGGCCTATCCCCGATCCCCAAAGGCCTGCCCGCTTAATTATCATCTGCCCACAGTTCTATCGGCTGTTGGCTTTAGATACCGATCCGCAGTAAAATAAGAAATGCGTTTTTTCTTATCGAATGCATGCGCGCTCAAATGGCTCGAAACGCCTTCGGTTTATCATATCGGGACAGACGAGCTTTATGATCTGGACGAAGAATCCTTTGAATTCCTTAAAGGATGTTCTTCCGAACACGGCGGATGTTCCGATAGCCGGGATTTTACAGACTACTGCCTCGGGGAAGGCATTTTATTGACCGAAAGAATGCCGCTCATGAGACCTCCCCTTATGAAGTCCCCCCGCCCATCACTTCGGTATCTGGAACTGCAGATCACGGGAAGGTGCAATTTGAGATGCAGACATTGCTATATCGAAGAAAACGGGAAGGCTGAACTCTCCGTGCATGAGATAAAAAAGGTCCTGCAAGAGTTTGAGGAAATGCAGGGTCTGAGACTGCTTATTACCGGAGGAGAACCGCTTTTGCACAGCCGCTTTGCCGAGATCAACGAGATGCTCCCGGCATTTTCATTCAGAAAGGTCCTGTTTACAAACGGCACCTTGCTGAAAGGGGAGATCATCGAAGGACTCAATGTCAATGAAATACAGATAAGCATAGACGGTCTTGAAGGCCCACACGACCTGTTGCGTGGGAAAGGGACCTTTCATGCCTCCCTCGACGCGGCGAGAAACTGCCTCGCGAAAGGATTCGCTGTCTCAGTCTCCACTATGGTCCACTGCGCAAATCTGAATGATTTCGATGCCATGGAAAAACTCTTCAGAGAAATGGGGGTCAAGGACTGGACCGTCGACGTGCCGTGCGCGGAAGGGAGAATGAAACGCAATAGGGAGCTCATGGTAAGCCCCCGGGAGGGCGGGAGGTACCTCGCTTATGGGTACGGCAGCGGGATCCATGCAGGAGAACCCGGTTTTGCATGCGGTCTGCACTTAATGTCCGTATCCGCAAAAGGGGCGGCTTCAAAATGCACCTTCTATTCCGATAGCCCTGCCGGCAGCGTCGCCGACGGACTCGCAGCGTGCTGGCAAAGGATAGCGCCCGTCAGGCTCGCCGCCCTCAGATGCGACTGCACGCATCTTGAGCACTGCCGGGGCGGATGCAGATACAGGGCCGAGGCCCTTGAAGGTCCGCTCGGAAGGGACCTTTACAGATGCGCCATGTATGATATAATGGATCAGTATGACGGTCCTGCATGAGGCCGGGATTCCTGTATGAAAGGTGGTGTATGTATGACGATCAGGAAGGTCCAGAAAAAGTCCGCTCTCACCTGTAAGTGCAAAAGTTCCTGCTAGAAGAGTAAGACCCCGCGATAATGCCCCTGATCCCTTTTCGAAGGGATCAGGGTTTTTTTGTCAGGTCGGCATCAACCCACCTTATTGAGCATCCTTGATTCGGCGGCCTTCCAATCGATATTTTTGAAAAAGGACTCGATATAATCGGCCCTCTTTAGTCCGTAATCGATCATGAATGCATGCTCGAACACATCCATAATCAGTACCGGCACGCACCCGGCCGGATGTCCGGCATCATGCTCGTTTATCCAGAAGTTGAAAAGCCTTTGGCTTAGGTTGTCCTGATACAGCACCGCCCAACCGATGCCCCTCATCGCCCCCGTGGCCCTAAAGTCCTTCTCCCATTCCTCAACACTGCCGAAGTCGCACTGCATCTGCTTGCCCAGGGCGCCGTACTTGTCGAGGGGGGTCTTTCCGCCGAGGTTTTCGAAGTAGTACTCATGGAGCCTCATTCCGTTGAATTCCCAGCCACATCTCCTCTTGAGTTCGGCATACTCCGGGGTCCCCGTCTTTGCGTCTTTGAGCATCTGGCCAAGGACATCGAGCACCTTGTTTGTATTCGTCACATACCCCTGGTACAAGGTAAAATGGTTCTTCAGGAGTGTTTCACTAAACCCGCTCATCCCGATTAATTTACCGTAATCTTTAGCTGCGTAAGGCATATCCGTCTCCTCCTTTTCGTAAGGTGCCGCCGTTTAACAGCGCTTAGTAAAGCCTAACACATCCAGTGTTATTGTCAACATTCCCGGCTTGCCAGTGTCACCCGCTTACCGCAATTTGCTTTAGGGTCGGCGCTGTGATAGATAATAAGATATGGAGTAGGACGAAGGTATTTTAGTGGAATATGGAGCGCTTGTTCAGGGGGGAGTCGTCATGGTTTTGCTCGGAATCATAAAGGGGCTTCGCCCCTGGTAATTTTAATCCCAGGGCGATATGAATTGTGATGTCGAAATCCTTTACTCGAAGAACTATGAAAAGTTTCAGGATCCTCTTTTTTTTATTTCTTTTATCGATTTCTCTTTTTTCCTTCACCGGCTGTGCAAGCCTCCCCAGGGTTTCCGAAGTAATTAAAGGTGCCCCTGATACCGAAGATCAGCCCCAGATCCTTTCGGCCAGAGGATTTCTCTCTCCGAAGCAAAGCAAGGTCCTCATAGAACGGCTGAAAAAATCCGTCGGACCTACGGACCTTCTCGATCATCACATCGCGGTAATAGAATCCGTAAGCGGCACCCCCCTGGTCAAAGGAAACAAAGTAAGTCTTCTCATTGACGGCCCGGCCACTTATGCCGCCATGTTCGGCGCAGTGGATGCCGCCAAAGACCATATCAATCTCGAAACATTCATTATTGAAGACGATGAAACCGGGCGCAAATTCGCAGACCTCCTGCTGAAAAAACAGTCGGAGGGCGTTCAGGTCAATCTCATGTATGACAGCGTGGGAAGTATCAGTACGCCGCAGGCTTTTTTCCAGCGCATGAGGGAGGCCGGGATCCAGGTCCTCGAATTCAACCCCATAAATCCGATGAAGGCCCATGGAAGATGGCGTCTGATAAATCGCGATCACCGAAAGATACTGATCGTCGACGGTAAAGTCGCTGTTACGGGCGGGGTCAATATCAGCGAGGTATATTCCGGCGGGCTTTCGGGCAGCGAGCAGGAAAAAGGGCAACAGATCCCCTGGCGTGACACAGATGTGTATATTGAAGGCCCTGCAGTCGCGGAGTATCAAAGAATATTTCTCCGAAGCTGGCAGAACCAAAAAGGTCCGAAACTTCCTGAAAGAAATTACTTCCCTGAACTTAAGGAAGCGGGACATGACCTGGTGCAGGTAATCGACAGCACCCCGGGGCAGATGAACAGGATCACCTTCATCATGTATGTTTCAGCCGTGACCTTCGCGGAGAATGCCGTTCACCTCACGAACTCCTATTTTATCCCCGACAAGCAGCTTGTGCGGGCCCTGACCGATGCCGCCAAACGCGGCGTAGACGTAAAGATTGTCCTTCCCAGCATAAGTGATTCCCCGATCGCGTTTTATGCGGGCAAATACTACTACTCTGACCTTTTGAAATCGGGGGTAAACCTCTATGAGAGACGCAATGCAGTGCTGCACGCCAAAACCGGAGTAATCGACGGTGTGTGGTCGACGGTGGGGTCCACTAATATGGACTTCTGGAGTTTCTTAAACAACGATGAGGTGAACGCGGTAATTTTGAGTCGGCATTTCGCCGAAGAAATGGAGAAGATGTTCGTCGGAGACCTTCAGGAATCCAATCAGATCCAGTGGGAAGAGTGGAGGAAAAGACCTTTGTTCCCCAGGATCAGGGAATGGATTTTCCACTTACTTGCTCACTGGTTATGAGACACCCTCCCTTTTTCTCAGTTCGAACCCTTTTTCCTGCAGGGCGGAAAGGATCTCCTCAAGATGGTCTCTCCCTTTTGTCTCGACGGTAAATATTACCCTTGTTTTGACTACCGGCAGGTCGGCAGACAACCTGTCATGCACGACGTTCAGGATATTCCCCCTGCGGCCGGCTATGATTCCGGCGAGCGATTGGAGTCTGCCGGGGACATCGTCGACCGTTACCTCAAACACCCCTATCCGCCCGCTACTCACAAGGCCCTTGTGTATTATCCTGTCGATTAGCGTGAAGTCGATATTCCCCCCGCTGACAACGAGCACTACCTTCTTGCCCTCAAACATTTTTTTATTCGTAAACAGCGCGGCCAGCGCCACGGCGCCCGCGCCCTCGACCACAAGTTTCTTCCGCTCTAAAAACAAGAGGATGGACATCGCGACGTCATCCTCTTCAACCAGGAGCATATCGTCCACATATTTGCTGATAATCTCAAATGGCCTCTCGCCCACCCTTCCCACTGCGATGCCGTCTGCTATTGTCGCATGAGGAGTGCGTTCAGAGATCGTATTGTCTCTGAAGGAGACATATGCCGAAGGGGCGGCCGCTGTTTGAACACCTATAATTTTCGATCCCGCAGACAGTGATTTGAGCGCTACTGCGATCCCTGAAACAAGGCCTCCCCCTCCGACCGGCGCCAAGACATAGTCGACGTCCCGGACGTCCTCTGCTATCTCCAGACCGACAGTCCCCTGACCGGCGATGATCGCGTCGTCGTCAAAGGCATGTATGAACTCATGGTCTTTATGGGAAAGTGCGTAATCCAGCGCCTCGCCAAAACTATCGCCGAAAAGTATTACCTCGGCGCCATAGCCCCTTGTCGCTTCCTGTTTCACTATGGCGGCCGTGACGGGCATCACGATTTTTGCCTTTTTGCCAAGCCTCGCGGCCGCGAAGGCGACCCCCTGGGCATGGTTGCCCATCGAAGCAGCGATCACCTTGTCCCCACGAACCTCCATGATTTTGTTGAAGGCGCCTCTGACCTTAAATGAGCCGGTTTTCTGCAGGTTCTCGGCCTTAAGAAAGACCTCGGCGCCTGTCATCCTGCTAAACGAGCTCGAATAGACCAAAGGTGTTTTATGGATAAAAGTGCCTACCCTTGCTGCCGCGTCTGTTATGTCTCTTAGCCCTGTCAGGGTTTCCTCCGCTTAACGTGTCTTTAAAAAAGCAGCCATTGTAAGCCCTATTATACCATCTCTCCCCTGCCCTATACGTCCCGCGGTCCGGCCAAAGGCCCTCGCACAGACACCAGGGGAAGGAATGCTTCACGGAGTGAGCAGACGGAGCGACCGATCAGAATTGGCACGCTTCTGGCATATTCACGGTTGAGGCTTACTGCCCGCTTCTTTACCGGATGCCAGGTTGGGAAGCTCGGATATGCCAAAAAAAAAGGCTTTTTTCCGACGAATCAGTCCTCTTGCGGCAAAGACCGGGACGATTACAACGAGTGCGGGCAGCCTTAGGTCCGTCCAAAAAATAGGCTACATTTGTGTCGATAGAACATTTTTGTAGCTTCATTGATATGCTCGCGTTTTTAAAGCATAAACACGCTTTGGGACCGGGAAAGACCTACATTTTTGTTGTTTTTCTTCTCTTTTTGTCTCCTTCTATCCCCGAGAAAACAAAGGATTCCCTCTGGCATGCCTTTCGCTTCTTTCTCCACAATCTCTAAAAGGGATATCTTGACTAGAGGAGTTATCGATGAATAAAAAAATGATCCGGCCCACTATCTTTTCCCTAGCGCTGCTTTTTCTCATGCCCTTGAGCGTATATGCCCAGACAGAGGGGAAAATAGACACGGGCGATACGGCCTTTGTTCTCTTGTCGGCAGCCCTTGTCATGCTCATGACCCCGGGGCTTGCCATGTTTTACGGAGGCATGGCGAGGAAGAAAAACGTACTGGGCACCATTATGCACAGTTTTATCGCCATCGCTATCGTGAGCCTTCAATGGGTCCTCATAGGATACAGTCTTTCTTTTGGACCTGACATTAAGAGTGTCATCGGAGGACTGGACTGGGCATTTCTTAGGGGGGTAGGGACCGCGCCTAACGTAGACTACGCCCCAACCGTCCCCCATCTGGCGTTTATGATTTATCAGGCGATGTTTGCAGTAATTACGCCTGCTCTTATCAGCGGGGCCATCGCCGAAAGGATGAAATTCTCGGCATATATCCTATTCATCCTGCTCTGGACGACCCTTGTCTACGATCCGGTGGCCCATTGGGTATGGGGGACCGGCGGCTGGCTGAAAAGCCTCGGGGTGCTGGATTTTGCGGGGGGCATCGTGGTCCATGCAACCTCTGGGCTGTCAGCCCTTGCAGCGGCCCTCGTCATTGGAAAAAGGAAAGGGTATTTACGGGAGCCCATGCCCCCTCACAATCTGCCCATGACGGTTCTCGGGGCGGGTCTGCTCTGGTTCGGATGGTTTGGATTTAACGGCGGCAGCGCCCTTGCATCAGGGGGCCTCAGCGCAGTGGCGTTTGTGACCACGCATATCGCCGCCGTTTCAGCAACATTGTTATGGGTCATAATAGAATGGCTCCATAGAGGGAAGCCCACCATGTTCGGCGCAGCTACCGGTTCTATAGCGGGGCTCGCAACAATAACCCCTGCCGCAGGCTTTGTCGGACCAATGTCTTCCCTCATTATCGGGCTGCTTGCCGGCGCTGCATGTTATACCGCCCTTAATCTCAAAAGTAAACTCGGGTATGACGATTCCCTCGACGCCTTCGGCGTCCACGGGGTAGGAGGCATTTTAGGGACCATCTCGGCCGGATTTTTTGCGCAAAAGCTGATCAATAATGCCGGTGCCGACGGTCTCTTTTTCGGCAATGCGCATCAGCTTGCAATCCAGGGGATGGCTGTGGCTGTTGTGGCATTCTATTCATTTTCAGTCTCCTTCATAGTGCTGAAAATAATGGAAAAGACGATCGGACTTCGCATCTCCGATGAAGATGAAGTTATGGGCCTCGACCTTACCCAGCACGAAGAGAGCGGGTATACTTCATAGTACTTTCCTTTCGGATTAAACCTGACTCCCTGAGGGGGGGTAACTCCCCCTCTCGCGCGCCATCATGTGACAAGGGCGTTTTCCGGAGTTGAAACGGCCCTGGAGAAAAAAAAGGCAATTTCATGTCCGGATAAGGTAAAATAAGAACTGTAGGGAGGTGAAAAATTATGTTTGAAGGATTGTTTCAGCCCATGCACATGATCATCATTTTGGCGATCGTACTGGTCATTTTCGGCCCGGGTAAGTTGCCCGAGATAGGGGCAGGCCTTGGTAAAAGCATCCGGGAGTTCAAGAAGGCCCTTGCCGCCGAAGAGAAGAAACCTCTGATAGAAAATAATAAAGAGGCGGTCGATCAGGAGACGAAAACCACTAAAGTATAAGGCGCTTCCCGCAAAAGGGAGTACGTCCCAAATTTGCAGCCGTATGCTCATGCGGTCTTCCAATACAAGATCCGGCATGATGACTAGTCAGCGAAAAGCGGTCCACGCTGCATTCGTGAAGCATCAGTACTAGACCTGCCCCCTCTGTTCCGCTACACTAATAAAATGAATATGCTCGGCAAACGAAACAAAGAGAGTCTGAAGTGGTACATAATACTGTCGTGTCTCCTGATCGGTTTCTCCGTCGTCTCATACGTTATTCAGATAGCCATTTTTCACCGCTCGGATGACACCTTCTTTTACATGCTGCAGGACATCGCCTTCGTACCCATCCAGGTACTCCTGGTGACATTTATCATTGCGCGTCTCCTAAACGAAAGAGAAAAGCGGACACTGCTGAAGAAGCTTAATATGCTCATCGGCGCATTCTATAGCGAGGTAGGGACGTACCTGATGAAATATTGTTCACAATTCAGCTCCGACCTCTCCGGGCTGGCGCCGCATCTGCTCGTCGCCGACTCATGGACGCATAAAGATTTCACCTCTGCGATGAAACAGATCCATACCGCAGACCCAAAAATAGATTCGAGAAGAAACGACCTGAAGGAATTAAAGAGGTTCCTCGAACAAAAAAGGGGGTTCCTTCTCAGTCTTCTTGCAAACCCGAACCTCCTCGAACATGATACATTTACCGACCTCCTCTGGGCGGTCTTCCACCTCTTGGGGGAACTGTCGTCGAGACCCGTGCTTGAAGGACTGCCGGAGACCGATTACGACCACCTCACCGGAGATATCAACCGGGCCTATACCCAGCTGCTTTCGCAGTGGCTCTCCTATATGGAACATCTCAAGGGCGACTACCCGTATCTCTTCTCACTGGCAATAAGGACGAACCCGATGGACATACACGCCAGCCCGATAGTGAAATAATGTTGGAGGGGCAGACCTTAGTGTCTGCCCAATGACGGCCCACAAGGAAGGGCGCGCACGCACAGGTGCGCCCCCTACAATTTCATCCCCAGCGCCTCTTTCGTCATCCTCTCGGCTGTCTCAAACACCGCCTTTTTTCCCTCTTCCGTCCTCGACTCGATATAGAACCTCACCTTCGGTTCAGTCCCCGAGGGCCTTATCATAAGCCACGAGCCGTCGTCAAAGACAAGCTTCGTCCCATCGACGGTGATCACGTCCCTGACCTTCTTCTCGCTCCCCCCGATTTTGAGTAAAGTGCCCTTTTTGTAAAGTTCCCGGATGACGGAAAGCCTTCTTATAAGAGGTTCGCCGACAAGCGACCTGTCCACCGAGATCCCCGAGCGATCGGGATAGTAGTGGCCGAATTCGTCCATGATAGCCTTAAGGTACCCCCCCAGGTTATTTCCGGTAACAGACATCATCTCAAGGGCAAGAAGCAGTCCGAAAAGCGCGTCCTTTTCGAGTGTGTGGTTGTACCCTGAAATCCCGTCGGACTCTTCGAAGGCGACAATCGCCCTTTCAAGGGCCGACCCGAGCAGGTAGGGCCTGAAGTTCTTGAACCCGACCTTCGTCTCCCTGACGGGAACCCTGAGTTTTTCGGCTATCGCGTTTACGAGATTACTCGTGCCGACCGACTTGGCGACAACGCCCGAAATACCTTTATGGACGTGAAGGAAATGGAACGCCATCGCACCGAAATAGTTCATCGGTATCTGCATATCCCCGTCGGAAAACCGTATCCTGTCGCCGTCAGGGTCCATGATCACGCCAAGTCTTAACCTCGAGGCGCTGCCCTTTAACGTTTCCTCCACACCCGCCATGTTCTTTTCGGAGGGCTCCGGAGCAACTCCTCCAAAGAGATAATCGTCTCCGGTCCTGAGATACACGATCTTTTCGCTCTCACCGAGGATCCTCCGGACCCGTCCCCGCGTCGCACCATGGACGTTATCGATACATATGGTGCAGTCCGCCTTCGCAAGAAAGTCGCGGATACGGCCGGCATCGATGGTATTGCGTTCGTCAAGGTAACGTATATAGAGAGAAGTGAGATCGATTTTCTCGATGTCGGACGGGACCGCCGGCGGCGGGACAAGAGCTCCCCCCATCATCCTGTTTGCGACCTCTTCTATCCTAGTGGTAATTTCCGCCCCAGCCGGACCGCCGTCTGAAGGGTTGAACTTGAAGCCCGCGTAATTGGCCGGATTATGTGACGGCGTAAGGTTTATCGCACAGGCCGCATCCAGCATTTCGATGCCTGCCGAAAACTCCGGAGTAGGGGCCTCGCCCGCATACCAGGTCTTAACGCCCTCCTTCTTGAGAAGACCGAGGACCTCCATGGCGAAATCCTCCCCGAGGAACCGGTTATCATGGCCGACAATAGCTCCACGCCTCCTTATCTCTTCGAAATCAGAAACACCCATGGCTTCCATGACATTACGGTCTCCGCTTTTACACATCTCGATAATGGCTGCGGTCACGATGCGCACGTTATTGAACGTATAATCCGTACCTATCTCCCCGCGCCACCCCGACGTGCCAAAGACAATTTTTGCCGGAGCGGTATTTTCCCTGGCGAATCTCTCTATCTCAGACAGAAGTCCTTTGTTCTTAGAGACATCCGATAAGATCACTTTCCAACATGAAGCGGCGTTTTCAAAATCCTGGGCCATCGAATCCTCCGGAATAATTAATCAAGCACGTTTATTTTACCTTAATCTCCATGTAACGACAAAAAAAATGATGCGGTCGGCCTCCCCGATCTTCGTCGACTTGAGTTTATCGTAAGGACGTTGCGCAAAGAAGTATGTCGTTCTGCCTTGCTCGTAATCCTACTCGGGGATTGCTTTATTCTTACCCATTACCTAGGCTACTATAGAATTTGGGATATCACACTGCATTTGATGTGCGGGGCAATAAAGAAGAGTGTTTTTTTAAAAATGGATACGCTTAAAAAATTCAAACTCATCATATTGTGGATGGTTTACTCTCTTGCCCTTATCTACCCAAGCGTCCAGCGATATCGCGCCCTTCATACCCAAATCTGGGATATGGGCATGTATCAAAATGGCCTCTGGAATTATTCGATAGGAAGTATCGGGTCCCTCGTCGTCCGTCATCACTTCAGGCCGATACTCGGCCTTTACGCACTCGTCTATAAAATCATGCCTTACGGAGAAACCCTCCTCGTCCTTCAATCGCTGTCTATTTCCATCGCTGTTTTCCCTCTCCATGCCTATGCATCCGAAATGCTCGGCAGGGAAAAGGCATTCATCGTCGCGGCGCTATATTGCCTCTT
The DNA here is from genome assembly GCA_963811165.1 of uncultured Nitrospiraceae bacterium. Lineage (GTDB taxonomy): Bacteria > Nitrospirota > Thermodesulfovibrionia > Thermodesulfovibrionales > UBA6898 > Sulfobium. The sequence continues at coordinate 590,034 of CAWEQH010000004.1, read as the reverse complement.
CTCCCCGGTATGGCTCATTAATCTGACAAATTTCCATCCCGATTCACTCATTATACCCTTGGGTCTGTCTGCAATGTACTTTCAGAAAAAAGAAAGGAATGTCCCGTTCGCTCTTTCACTGGCCCTTCTTTTGACCGTTAAGGAAATATCCTTCTTTATCGCATCTCTTATCTGTCTATCCGGCGCTTTACAGCGCAAGAAGGGAATCTTACGGTATGCCCTCTCCGCAGCGATTTTTGTATCAGGGCTGCTCGTCATCGATTTCCTGATGCCTGCCGTCGAGGGGCATGCCCTGATGAACATAGCAGGCGTTTCATGGCTGGGACAGGACATGGGAGGAGTATTCGGAGCGGTTTTCACGAATCCGGGGAAAGTCGCCGCTACCTTTGTCAATTACTGGAGAGCCGCCTATGTGGTAATCCTTTTGGGATCGTTTCTGTTCCTGCCTTTCCTTGCTCCCCTCACCTTACTTCCCGCCCTCCCCGGCATGGCCCTTGCCTTACTCTCAGACCTCTGGAGGATCCAGTCGCTCGCATATCATTATCCTGCCACGGTTGTACCCTTTATCTTTGCCGCCTTCGTAGATGTGATGGGAAAGCGTCCTTCCCTTCAGGGCAATTTTTTTAAGTTCCTTGTCGGGGCCTTTTTACTCCTGAACATGGCCCATCTCGGATTTTTCCTTTTTTACAAAAACGATAGCTATCATTATTCCCGCTATCTTGTCACGCCGAGGGATGACAGGAACAGAAACGCACTGGAAACATTTGTCCCGGCCGACCCGTCTATCGTGGTTTCAAGTTCCAATTTGGTAAACCATGCGGTCCTGGCCAACCGGATGCATTATCTTACATTCCCAGCCGGAGTTGCCGCTTCTGCGGGAACGGGAATGCTCGCAGACTATGTAGTCTATGACAAAAAACGGGCGAAGGAGCTAGTCGATTTTGTGCTCCGAAGAGGTGCGTATGCGCTCAGAGAGCCGCTTGATGAATACGAGCGTTCTGAGAAAGCGCTCGCCTCGTCTTCTCCGTCTTTTGAGACCGTATATGAGTATGACGGTTTTCTTATCCTTAAGAGGAAAGCTATAGGCGGATATGCGCATCCCTGACCCGCTGGGAACCCGTTTTTTTCCCCCGGACATTAGATAAGCCAGCCGCAGAACTACTAAGAAATCACCCCGATATGATAATATATCAGACTTTTTTGATATCAGGAGGAAGACATGTCAAAGACATATAACATAGCCGTAATACCGGGAGACGGCACTGGCCCGGAGGTCGTTGCCGAGGGCATTAAGGTCTTAAATACTGTCTCTAAACGGTTCGGGTTCAATACGGACCTCACCTATTTCGACTTCGGGGGGGACAGGTATCTTAAGACCGGAGAGGTGCTCCCGGCCAATGCGGTCGAGGAATTACAGAAGTTCGATGCAATCTTCCTGGGCGCCATCGGCCATCCCGATGTCAAGCCGGGCATCCTCGAAAAGGGTATACTGCTGAAACTTAGGTTCGAGCTCGACCAGTACATCAACCTCAGGCCGGTGAAGCTCTACCCCGGCGTAGAATGTCCGCTTAAGGACAAGAGGCCCGATGATATCGATTTCGTCGTTGTAAGAGAAAACACCGAAGGGCTTTATGCCGGGGCCGGCGGCACCCTCAAAAAAGGCACGAAGGATGAGGTTGCGATACAGGAGTCGATCAATACGAGAAAGGGCGTGGAGCGCTGCATACGGTATGCCTTCGAATACTGCAAAAAGCGGAACAAGTCGAACAAACTCACCCTCTGCGGAAAAACGAACGTCCTCACCTTCGCCTTCGATTTATGGGAAAGGACCTTTTATGAAGTAGCAAAGGAATACCCCGGGGTAAAAGCCGATTATGCCCACGTCGACGCGATCACGATGTGGTTCGTGAAAAACCCCGAGTGGTTCGACGTGATCGTGACAGACAACATGTTCGGTGACATTATTACCGATCTGGGCGCGATGATACAGGGGGGAATGGGTATTGCAGCGGGCGGCAATATAAACCCTCAGGGCGTTTCGATGTTCGAGCCTATAGGCGGCTCGGCCCCCAAATATAAAGGCATGAACGTCATTAACCCTCTTGCTGCCATATGCGCCGGAGGCATGATGCTCGAATATCTCGGAGAGGACGCCGCGGGGAAGACGATCGAAAAGGCGGTAATGGAAGTCACCGGGAAACATATCAAGAGCCTCGCGGCAGGCAAGATGGGAATGGGCACTGCCGAAGTCGGTGACCTGGTTTCAAAGCTCGCGGCCACTATCTGATGAATTACGGTCGCGCGGTAAAATGGGTCTCCGGGCGAAGTTGAAGGCAGATTGCGGTCTTCCCCTGGCCGTGTAAAGTTTCCGGATATTGGATATAATAAAAAGAATAATCCTTGCGTAACGCCCAAAGCGGCGTTATCGGCTATGACCAAGAATTCTTTATCAGGAGCGAAGAGATGATGCGAGTAGGTTTTGTAGGGTGGCGCGGCATGGTCGGCTCGGTGCTTATGGGCCGCATGGCCGAGGAAAAAGATTTCGATCTCGTCGAGCCGGTCTTCTTCACCACCTCGAACGTCGGGGGCAAGGCGCCGGAGATCGGCAAGAACTCCCCGGTCCTCAAGGACGCAAGAAATATCGATGAGTTGAAGGCGATGGATACGATCGTCTCTTGCCAGGGGGGCGAATATACAAAGGTGGTCTTTCCCAAATTACGGGCCTCGGGCTGGAACGGCTACTGGATCGACGCCGCTTCCGCGCTCCGTATGGAAAAAGATTCCATCATCATTCTCGACCCGGTAAATCTAAAGGTGATCAGAGAGGGCCTCGCCAGGGGCATCAAAAACTATATCGGCGGCAACTGCACGGTTTCGTTGATGCTCATCGCCTTAGGAGGGCTTTATGAGCGCGGACTCGTCCAGTGGATGTCGGCCATGACCTATCAGGCGGCATCCGGTGCAGGCGCCCAAAACATGAGAGAACTTCTCTCACAGATGGGTTCCGCCCACGGTTCCGTGAAGGACCTCCTTGAGCAGCCTGCAAGTGCGATCCTCGATATCGACCGCAGAGTCGCGGAGCACGTGCGTTCCGACGCCTATCCTACGAAGTTCTTCGGCGCACCTCTGGCCTGCTCCCTGATCCCATGGATCGATGTAGAGCTTGAAAACGGGCAGAGCAAGGAAGAGTGGAAAGGCCAGGCTGAAACGAACAAGATCCTGGGGCGGGAAGAAAACCCTGTCCCGATCGACGGTATCTGCGTACGCATCAGCTCCATGCGCTGCCACAGTCAGGCCCTTACGATCAAACTTACGAAGGACGTGCCGCTCGACGAGATCAACGAGATGATCTCAAGCCACAACCAGTGGGTAAAGGTAGTGCCGAACCAGCGGGACATCACCGTACGGGAACTCACCCCTGCCGCGGTGACAGGCACCCTCACCGTGCCTGTCGGCCGTATACGCAAGATGAACATGGGACCTGACTATCTTGCCGCATTCACCTGCGGAGACCAGCTCCTCTGGGGCGCTGCCGAACCGCTCAGGAGGATGCTCCGCATCCTGGTCGAGAGATAGTCATCATATACGAACTATAGGCCAGTATGGGAACTGTCTTTGAGCGGATTCAATTTCTCGTATTGCTCGCCGTAGGCGGGTATCCGGCTTTTAGGTAACGCCCCCAGGCTCCCTGCCTGCCGGCAGGCAGGCGCCTCTCCCCCTCTTAAGATAAGAGGGGGTTAAGGGGAGTTATGATTCCGAAGGGAGCCGAAAATGCAGGACGTCGACATAATTGTAAAAGCTGACCATCTCCTTACGATGGACAGGCACTTCACGGTAATAAAAAACGGTGCAATCGCCGTTGATGGAGGCGGCATCGTGTCGGTCGGGGTTGTCGACGATATCTTAAGGAAATACTCCTCAAAACGAATCATCGGAGGCGACGGGTTTATTGCATTCCCCGGCCTCGTCAATACCCACACCCATTCTCCCATGGTCTACTTTAGGGGGCTTGCCGATGACCTGCCTCTTAAAGAATGGCTCGAGGAGCATATATGGCCAGCCGAAAAAAAATGGCTCAGCCCGAAATTCGTTGCCGACGCCGCAGAACTCGCCTTCCTGGAAATGCTCAAATCCGGGATTACCTCCTGCAACGATATGTATTTCTATGGCGATGAGATCGCGGCTGCTGCAAAGAAGATCGGGATGAGGGCGTCGGTAGGAGCTGGCATTCTCGATTTTCCGACGAGCACCGCGCAAAACGCCGCAGGATACATCGAGAAGGCCGAGGCGTTCATCGGGAGATGGAAAGGCGACAGACTTATTACTCCGTGCGTAGCGCCCCACTCCGCTTACGCCTGCAGTCCCGACACTCTGAGAAAGGCAAAGGCGCTTTCTGAAAAGCACGCTGTGCGCATCCATATCCACCTGTCTGAGACCGAGTGGGAAGTGGGAGAACTGATGGCCCTGCACGGGAGCCGTCCCGCCACCTTCCTCGATTCCATAGGTTTTTTCGACGAAAGCGTGACCGCGGCACATTGTATCTGGCTGGAGGACGAAGAGATCGAAACCCTTGCAAGGTGCGGGGTGGGAGTGTCCCACTGCATGGAGAGCAACCTCAAATTGGCGTCCGGATTCGCGCCGATAGCCTCGATGCTTGCCCAGGGAATCAGGGTCACCTTCGGCACCGACGGCGCAGCAAGCAACAACGACCTCAATATCCTGAGTGAGATGTCTACGACCGCAAAGGTCCATAAGGCCCTTTCTAAAGACCCCACCGTCCTCAGTGCCCGAAGGGTAATGCTCATGGCCACGCGCTGGGGGGCCGAGGCCCTGGGACTCGGGGACGTGACCGGAAGCATCGAGCCCGGAAAAGCGGCGGACATCGTCCTTGCCGACGTGAGGAAACCCAATCTGACGCCGATGTATGACCTGTATTCCAGTATCGTCTATTCAATGAGCGCTGCGGATATCCATAGTGTCATCATTGACGGGAAGCTGGTCATGAACGGACGCACGCTGCTTACCGGGGACGAGCCGGAAATCTTACGCCGTGCAAATGAGTGGGGAAGAAAGATCAGGGGCAAGGGCCGATAGCTCATGAGACTCCTGTTTATCGGCGATTCATTGATCGAGTTTTATGACTGGGCGCGGAGATTTCCGGGCCACGAGGTATCCAATTACGGTATTGCGGGAGAGACCGTGGAGGGACTCTTTTTGAGACTCCCCGGTGTCCTCGAAAGAGTAGTAAACCCCGATTTCGTCTTCATCATGACAGGCATAAATAATATGGCCATGGCGGACAAAGACTTCTCGGGGACCTACAGGAAGATAATAGGTGAGATTAGGGCAAAATCACCATCTTTGAAGATCTTTGTTCAAAGCCTGCTGCCGGTGCTTTTTCCATTTATTTCGAATGACGAAATCCGGGAGATGAACACGGAGTTAAGGAAGATGGCGAAAGAAGAAGATGTATTTTACCTTGATATCCATACCGTCTTCCTCGATTCCTCAGGCATTCCTAAAAAGTCGTATCTGCTCGACGACGGGGTCCACCTGAGTGAAGAAGGATACGGGGCCTGGTCGGAAGAAATAGAGAAACTCCTCACAACCTAAAGTAAGCAAATACGTTGAAAAATTAGAAACTTTGCTCTATTATTTTACTGTGAATAAGAAAGTCTTCATCTTTCTTGTTTTTCCTTTCGTTGTCGTGGTTATTGCTTCCGGCATTCTCCATTATGCGATAACCAGGTATTTCATTCAACAGGCGAAAGAAGATATCAAGAATATTCTTTTGTCCAACAGAGGGTTCCATCAGTACATCCAGAAGGTATTGCACCCCACTGTCTTTGAAGCGATAAAGGACGGGCAAATCGCCAATGATTTCTATAATCCTAAAGTGCTTTCTTCAACATACATCGTAAGAACGATGCACGGTCTCTATAATAAAGAACGGGAAAAAGTCGGACTGACGCCGGTCTACTATAAAATGGCTGCGAACAACCCCAGAAACCCCCTCAACAAGGCGGATGAACAGGAAGCCAAACTAATCAGGTTTTTCAACGAAAACCCGAACATTAAGGAGTATGAAGAAGTTGTCAAAGTTAACGGCAAGAAGTATTTGTATTATGCAATACCATTCCTCAAAAATGAACAACGATGCCTGAGATGCCATGGCGACCCGGAGACCGCCCCACCTGGTTTGCGCAGGTTATATCCCGGAGAGGGAGGCTTTCATGAGAAATTAGGAGAGAGGAGAGCCATAGAATCTATGAGGGTGCCTATTGAAGAACAAGGATACATGGCACTTATGTTGACAGGTTCGGCCGGATCGGGTTTGTTTGCCATAATTATATTGTTTTTTTTCAATACAGGACTGAGGCAACGCGTCATTGATAAAACAAAACATCTTGAAGCCGAGATAGCCGAGAGGGCAAAAGCAGAGAATATGCTACAGGCTATCTTTGATACCGGGCCGGAATGTGTGAAGCTGCTTGAAGAAAATGGAAACCTGATTATGATGAACCGTGCAGGTTTGTCCATGCTTGGGTTGGATTCTGTTGAGCAGGTCAAGGGTCAGTGTGTCTATCCTTTCGTTTGTCCTGAATACCGGGAAGATTTCAAGGAGCTTACAAAAAAAATCTTTAGAGGCGACTCAGGTGAACTCCTGTTTGAGATGGTCGGAGCGCAAGGCAGACGGTTATGGCTTGAGACCCATGCAGTACCATTCCGCAACGAAAAAAATGAAATCGTGGCTCTATTGAGTGTAACCCGTGACGTAACGGAGCGCAGGCGTGCAGAAGCTGCTTTGGCAGAAGAAAAGGAGCGACTGGCAGTGACCCTAAGAAGTATCGGGGATGGGGTTATCACCACTGACGTTTCCGGTAATGTTGCGTTACTTAACAAGGCAGCCGAAGAACTTACGGGCTGGTCTAACGAAGAGGCAATCGGTAAACCGCTGAATGAGGTCTTCAACATTATCAATGAAACCACTAGGGAAACGTGCGAAAATCCTGCTGAAAAAGTCATCAGGACAGGCATGGTTGCCGGCTTGGCAAACCACACGGCCCTGATCAGAAAAGGTGGAACAGAAATCATTATTGCTGATAGCGGCGCCCCGATTAAGGACAGGAAGAATAAAACCATAGGTGTCGTACTCGTATTTCGTGACATTACGGCACAATATCACATGGAACAAGAGATGCAGAAGATGGAAAAACTGGAATCACTGGGGGTGCTGGCCGGCGGATTGGCTCATGACTTCAATAATCTGCTTACATCGATCATTGGGAATGTAAGTCTCTCAAAGATGGAGATAGGAGCTGACAAGGTAGCTTTTCAACTTTTAACAGATGCAGAAAGAGCGGGACGGCGGGCAGCAGATCTGACCCATCAACTGCTTACTTTTTCAAAAGGTGGGGCACCCATAAAGAAGATTGTTTCCATTACGGATATAGCCAGGGAGGCGGTAAACTTTGCACTTTCAGGCTCAAATGTGAAATGCGTATACAGTATTCCGACACATCTGTGGAGTGTTGAAGTCGATAAGGGACAGATCAACCAGGTCTTCAATAATCTCATAATTAACGCCATCCAAGCCATGCCTAACGGAGGAACAGTCCGTTTAGATTTTCAGAATGTCACCCTTGCTGAAGAAGAAATAGCGGATCTGCGTGCCGGATACTATGTGAGGGTTATATTCAGCGACGAGGGGGACGGCATTGCAGAGGAAAATTTGAGAAAAATATTTGACCCATATTACACAACGAAAAAGACCGGAAGCGGACTTGGGCTTGCAACGGTATTTTCAATTCTGAAACGCCACGAAAGCACCATATCGGTAAAATCGCTTGCAGGTGCGGGAACTACGTTCACGATTTATATTCCTGCCTTGAAAGATATCGTTAATTCTGAACGCGAGGAAACCGGGGCCATAAGAAAGGGCAAGGGTAAAATCCTAGTCATGGATGACGAGGAATTTGTGAGGGACATATGCGTTCACATATTGACCCGCCTTGGCTATGAAGTTGATTTCGCAAAGGACGGCAATGAAGCGATAGACATATACGGGAGGGAAACAAGGGAAGGAAAACCCTTTGATCTTGTGATCATGGATCTAACCATTCCCGGTGGATTAGGAGGGAAGGAAGCCGTGGTTAAGCTCCAGCGGATTGACCCTCACGCAAAGGTCATTGTTTCCAGCGGATATTCTGTTGACCCCATAATGTCGGATTACAAGAAGTACGGTTTTTGCGGGGTAATAAATAAACCCTATAACACCAACGAGGTGAGTGAAGTTGTCAGCGGCATTCTGAAGGCGCCGCCCGACGGAGGTGCGGCGCCCCTTGACCCGGGTTAACATATCACAGAGGGCAAAACAGTCCCTACCGCTGCCGCTTTATTTCAGCTGGTTGAGAATTCTTCCTACTTCCTCAAGCTCCTTCCCTGCCTCTTCGTACCTGCCCTTGCCCATGAGGCTGCGGTAGGACTCGAACGCCTTTGCTGCGGCCGCAACGAGGTCTTTCTTCTCAGCCTTCTTTTCCTCTCTTGCCACTGCCGGCCTTAAGGCGCTTTCACCGGCAGAACCTGAAATCTGAGGGAAGAACTTGTTCAGCGCTTCTTCAAAAGACGCGCCGTAGGCGAGCTGGTCTCCAAAGACCACCACGACCCTTCTGAGCTCAGGCATCTTCCCCACGGATGCCTGAATATAGATTGGCTGTATGTACATGAGGCGATATCCGGATAGCGGCACGGCCAGGAGGTTGCCGAACCTCACCTGACTGCCCTGCTGGTTCCAAAGAGTGAGGTCCTTGCTTATGGTCTCGTCCTGATTTATGCGGATACCGATCTGAAGCGGCCCGTAGACCTGCCGGTCTTTAGGGAATTTAAAGAGCATCAGTTTCCCGTAATTATTACCGTCGCACCGGGCCATGATCATGGAGACCATGTTGTTCCTCGGACTGTTTTTGTCGGTGCTGTATGGGGAAAACGGGAGGGTGAGAACGAACTCCTCCTTATCGGAGTCTGGCAGTTTGGAGATCAGGTAATAGGGCGTAATGGGCTGCGCTTCCCCTTGCGCCGCCGCGACCCGCGATACTTCCCAGGCATCTTCCCGGTTGTAAAACACCCCCGGGTCTGCCATATGGTAGATTGCAAAGACATGGCTCTGGATGGTGAGAAGGTCTTCGGGATATCTCACATGGGCCTTCAGTGACAGGGGCATGGCCTCAAACGGCTTAAACAGAGCGGGAAAGGCCCTGGCATAGGCCCGGATGACGGGGTCGGTTTTATCGGCGATATAGAAATCTACCGAACCTTCATATGCGTCGACCACCACCTTCACGCTGTTTCTTATGTAATTGGCTTTTTTCATGACCGGCTGGGAATATGGGTATGTCGTCGCGGTCGTATAAGCGTCCCAGATGAAATAGATCTTGCCGTCTGCGATTACATGGTACATGTCGTTATCGAAGGTAAGAAAAGGTGCGATGGTGCGAACTCTCCGGCTGATGTCCCTCATAAAGAGGATGCGGCTTTCGGGAGTAAGTTCCTGGGTAGTGAATAGCCTCAGTCCGTCGAAATTAATTGCGACAGCGAGTTTTTTCAGGAAGCTGTCGATCTTCACGCCTGCTTTTCCGCCGTAGGTATTTTGGGCGTTGATGTCGCCTTTTGGGAAATCGAATTCCTTCAGCTTCGTATTGACGTAGACATGGTTAAATGTCTCCTGGCCGAAGTAGATCCGCGGCTGGTCTATTTTAAGTTCCGGATACGACGAAACCACAGGGATGTCCTTCATGTAGTATTCGGGCAGTCCTTCGTGGGTAAACTTGTTTACTGGTGCGGCAACATCCCCGTATCCGTGGGTGTAGATCATCGTCTCGTTCTGGAATGTCCTGGATTGAGCGGCGAGGCGGTCTATGTTCAGCTCGCGTAGTGACAGCATGAGCTGCGTGAGTTTCCCCCCAGCATGTAGCGGTCGACATCCACATCGGGGAAATTATAGTAAAGGCGTATGAACTGCGTCTGGTCGTTTACCGCTTTGAGGATATCCGGGGCCCAGAGCCGTATGCCGTTTATGATAGTCAGGTCGCCCGGTGCGAGGACGCCGCTGGGCGAAGGATTAACGGGAAATTCTATCTCCGAGACATTCGATAGCCCATAGGCCTCCCTCGTAAACTCGATGTTCCTCTTGAGGTAAGGCTTTTCGAGGGGGAGTTCGTTGGGGGCTACCCTGAAGTGCTGGACCAACTCAGGAATCACCTGAAGCCCGACAATCCATACTCCGCCGAGGAGGGCAGCGCTTGCGAGATAGATGCCGACGGTCCGCCTCGTAGAACTGGTAAACGACGCGTAGAGAAACAGGACAAGGCAACCCGTCAGGGCCACGAGGGCAACACTGTATGCGGGCAACTGTGCATGCAGGTCGGTCCACCCCGCCCCATAGACCACACCCCGATGGGAATAGAGAAGTTCATAGCGGGCCAGGAGGGTCCTGGCGATAAATACCAGGGTACCGAAAACAAAATTCACCGAGACCTGCGTAACGAGGCGGTGGACAAAAGGGTTCCGCGTAAAATTGTCGAAGGCGAGGCGCGGGAGCAGACGGAAAAGGGCATTCTCGACCGCATACAGTCCCCCGACGAGTAAGAGGTTGACGGTAAAAAGGCTGCTTAGCGAATCCACTACGAAACCCAGGAAGGGAAGCCTGAAAATGTAGAACCCCATGTCTTTCAGAAATACCGGGTCTTCATGCCCGAAAGGTACGGCATTGGAAAAAAGAAGCGCCTCATTCCAGTAGGCTGAGGTTGCAGTACCTGCGGCAATGAACAAAGGCAGTTGCAGGAGAAGGGCGCCCAGGAGGATAAGTTTGGAGCGATAGTCCCCTGCAGCGGATGGTCCCACAGGCCTTGCGCCGTGGTGCCAAAAAAAGACATTCGCAATTCCAAAAGTTATTGCGATAAGCCCGCCGGCCATGAAAAGTTCGCCCTGGAGAAAGAGCACCTTCCAGTAGCGGCCCTCGTATCCAAGGTCTCTGTACCAAAGCGAGGTAAGGTACACCTCGCTCCAGATGCGGACACCGGCAAGCGCTGCAATTCCGAGCAAGGCAAAGATCCCGGCGCTTTTGTAACGTTTATGTTTCAGGTTGCGTAATGCAGGCAGGAAGAAGATTAGAGCTATAAAGGCAAAGATGAGAAAGTTGAGCATTATGGTCTCCCTTTATCCCGTCAGAAGCCGAATGCCTCCATGGGGTTATGGTTATGATACCATCAATAGCATAGGCAGAAGTGCCTCAACAGTCAATGGCCGTACAAAAATAGTGAACTATCAATTACGCAAACAGCTAAGGATGATGAGTGCGAGGGGATATGATGCTCCGGCCTATGAAATAATCCGGGCTGAAACAACCTGCGATTTAAATCTCTCTGCGGCCCTCAAGGGCCTTGCCTAAGGTGACCTCGTCTGCAAATTCGATATCGCTGCCCATCGGAAGTCCGTAGGCTATGCGGGTCACCCTGACCTGAAGCGGTGCGAGCGTCTCTTTGATGAATTGCGCGGTGATCTCGCCCTTTGTATTGGGGTTCGTCGCAAGTATTACCTCTTTCACATCACCTTCCCTGACCCTCTCTACGAGTTCCCTTATCTTGAGCTTCTCGGCAGTAATGCCGTCCAGCGGGGAGAGGGCCCCGAGCAGCACATGATACCGGCAATGGAAGCCCTTCACCCGCTCGATCACATGGATATTGCTTGGTTCTTCCACTACGCATATCCTGCTTGGGTCGCGGGACTCGTCGCTGCAGATTTCGCAGAGCTCGTTTTCCGTAATATTAAAGCATTGTCTGCAGAACCTTGCCTTTTCCTTCACCGCCTCTATCGCCTTTGCGATCGCCAATGCCTCTGATTCCGGCATCGAGAGGATGAAAAAGGCCAGCCTCTGCGCGGTCTTTCTTCCTATCCCGGGAAGCCGTGTGAGTTCGTTTATCAGACTATCGATAATTCCGTGCATAGTGGACCGATGTCGGCCGTGAAGCGGCATATTGCGCTGATTTCATCCTGGACTTTAAGACCGCCGACAGTTTTCTTACCTTCCGAACATATTGCCCAGGCCGCCCATACCCGGGATCTGCAGTCCGCCCGTCAGCTTGGACATGTCCTCGTTGACGAGGTCGTGTGCCCTCCTGAGCGCCTCATTTGCGGCGGCAAGTATGAGGTCCTGGAGCATCTCCACATCCTCAGGGTTGACCACGTCCTTCTCTATCCTGATCGATACGATTTCTCCCGCGCCGCTGGCAACGACCGAAACCATGCCGCCGCCCGAAGTGGCCTCGACCGTCTTTTTCTTGGCCTCTTCCTGCGCCTTCATCATTTCTTCCTGCAGTTTCTGGGCCTGGCGCATCAAATCCCCTAACATCTTTTTAGACATGATCTCCTCCGTTTTGTATGTTTTCAGAACCATCGACAGGGGTCACATCGACTATCCTTCCTTCAAAGAGTTCAAGTGCCTCCCTGATCAAGGGTTCTTCGAGGACCTTTTCCTTAAGGTCCCTTTTCCGTACGTTTTTTTTATGGGAGGTAGCCAGCTTGATCCTGATCTTTCTTCCGGCCTCCTCCGATGCAATATTTTCGAGCATTTTAAGGTTGCTCTTAATAGAGTCCTCAAACACCGCCTGTCCTCCATTGAGGGTAAGAAAGAGTTCGTCGCCCCTCAATTCCGCAGCGGCCTTTACAAGCTTCGACGCCAGAGGAGGCTCCACCCTTGAGATGGTCCTCTCCCAGACATCCGTTGCCGCCGGCATCTCCTCGGTTGCATCCCCTTCCGTCCCAGGGCTTTCCGAAACCGCGGGAGTCTCTTCCTGTCCGGCCTCTTTATCCGTCCGGTATATGATTATCTCCTTCGTCTCTTTCTTGGCCGCACTTTCCCCTTTCCCCTTCACCTCATGTGTTCCCGAAGCCGGTCGTGGCCGCCTCTCCTCAGCCTCCGCGCTCCGGTGGACCTCAGGGGCAATCACATCCTGTTGGCCTCTGAACCGGTTAATGTGCTCTATTACTTCCTTCAGAGGTTTCACAGAGCTAAGGAAACTCGCCCTGATGAGGGCCATCTCAAAGGCCAGCCGGGGCGACGCCGAATTCCTTATGTCAGCCTCCGACTTCATGATCTCAGAAAGCATCAACGTCAGCTGATCTTCCGAAGTCGCCGAGACAAGCTCCCCGACAACGGCGGTCTCCTCCGGGCTTAGGTCGAGGACCTCTCCGGGGCTCCTCATCACGCTGGCAACCAGAAGGTCCCTGAAGAACTGGACAAGTTCCTTTGAGAAGGTGCGGATGTCCGCCCCCTGCTCCGACATGAGGTCCACCATCTCAAGTATCCGTACCCTGTCGCCAGAGATCAGGGACTTCGACATATCAGCCAGCAGGCCAAAATCGGTGATCCCCAGAAGGTTCTTGACGTCCTCCTCGGTTATCTCGGTAGAGAAAGAAGATATCTGGTCGAGTATCGTAAGTGAATCCCGCATACTTCCCTCCGCCGCCTTGGCAACAAGGCCTATTGCAGGCGGGGATATCCGTATGCCCTCGGCATCGGAGATCTTCTTCAACCGTGCCTTTATCACGCTGCTCGAAATCCTCCTGAAAGGCATGTGCTGGCAGCGGGAGAGTACCGTTGCCGGTATCTTTTTCATTTCGGTCGTTGCAAGGACAAAGATAACATGAGGGGGCGGCTCTTCGAGCGTCTTTAAAAGCGCGTTGAAGGCAGAGCTCGAAAGCATATGCACCTCGTCGATAATATAGACCTTATACCTGCCGCCTGAGGGTGCGTATTTTACCCTCTCCCTTAAGTCCCTTATGTCGTCGACGCTGTTATTGGACGCCCCGTCTATCTCGATGACATCTACCGATGAGCCGTCCGTGATCGCCGTACAGGTCTCGCAGACACCGCACGGCGCAGGCGTCGGCCCTTCCTTGCAGTTTAGCGCCTTAGCCAGTATGCGGGCAGAAGAAGTCTTGCCCACGCCCCTTGGGCCGGAGAATATATAGGCATGGGCGATCTTGCCCTGCGAAATGGCGTTTTTCAGGATGCGCATGATCGGCTCCTGGCCCACAAGGTCGTCAAATCCCCGCGGTCTCCACTTTCTTGCTAATACGAGGTAACCCATACTCTTTAAGTGCGTAAACGTGCGCGGCCGATGGTCCCGCGACGGCATTCGCCGTTCGACACTTTGTCTTATTGCAGGCCGCGAACGACTTGCTGCGGCACACAGGGATAATGCTTATCGCTGCTTCCTTCCGGATCTGACGAGGTTCACACCTTCCTGTTGCGCAGGGCCGCTCGCCACCTGCAAAAAGACAAAGAATAATGCCGATACCCAGGCTTGCATCCTCACAAACACCATTCACTGGGAACTACAAAAAAAATGTTCTGTATTTTAGCATATTCCCCCCTTCATTTGGGCACCTCCCAAAGCCCTTCCGGCATTGACAATCCAAAGCGATGGTGATAATTTGTGTAAAAGCCTACGAATAATGCAACAGGAGGAACATCATGAAGACAGACCTATTCACAAAAGCCGTGCTTTCCGCCATCGCCGTGCTGCTTTGTCTGAATCTCATCAGCGGCCTATTCTCTATCAGGCCGGCAGCTGCCGGACCACAAGCCGACCCTGTAAACAGATACCAGATATCAGCATGGGCCTCTTCAATAGGGACATACGGTCATCACAGCGGATATTACGTCATCGACACAGTGACCGGGAAACTCGTCGACAAGCACGAGGATGTCCATACCATAACACCACCCACACCCTAGCGGCCAATTTGGGACACGGTAGAAGGCGGGACGAGCGTCTTAATCAACCTGAGCAGTTTCTGATTCCTGTCGTGGCTCATTACCGAGAACCTGAGGAAAGACTTTCCAAGCCCTGAGATATCGCCGCAGTCCCGTATAAAAAAACCAGAGCTCAAGAAGGAGTTCAGCAGCCCCTCCTCCGGACGGACCAACTTAACAAGATATGCGTTCGAATCGGAATCTATATAGGCGATGCCCCCGACCCTCTCCATCTCCATTGAAAGGAGCTTCTTCTCATCCGAAATAAAACGGCGCGTGAGCTTCCTGTAAGTCTCGTCTTTGAGCGCAGCCCTTGCCGCCTCGATAGAGAGCATATTAAGGCTGCAATCTTTCCCCATCGCAAGTCTCCGGATAGTCGCCTCGTCCGAAACAGCATATGCAAGCTCGAGCCCCGGCAGGCCGTAAAAATACGCGGTCGTCCTTAACGTGATCACATTCCCTTCCGCCTTGGCGGCGGGACCAAACCCTTCCCGGGATGTAAACTCCGCGAGGGATTCGTCAATGACCACGAACAATTTCTTTTTAGTTGCGCTTTCCATTATGAGAGAAATCGTTGCCCCATCGACAGATCTTCCCGTAATACGGTTCGGATCGGCGATACACACCAGATCAACGCCTTCCAGGTTTTTGATAAACTCCCCGGCATCGACCGCAAACCCCGAGTCCTCGTGAGAATCGAGATAGAGTACCTCTGCCCCTATCGTGGACGCTGCCTCTTCATAAATGCGCGTCGCCGGACCCATTATGAGCACCCTCTTTGGCCCCAGTGCCCTAACAACCGCGTAGAGGAGTTCTCCGACAGAGTTCGCAAAAAGGACCCGGTCATGCAAGAGTCCGAACTTCGATAAAAAAACCCTTTCCAGTCTCTTACGCGAAGCATCGGGAGTATCTTTTATCTCCTTGATTGCCTTCCTTATCGCGGCCTTGACCTTATTGGAAGGTCCCAGAGGGCATATGCCGGAGCCGACGTCTATGATTTTTTTCTTTTTCATTCCTCACCCGTAACAGATCCTTTCTTTCACACCGCGGTATTATATCATCAATAGTTTTTTCTTAAAATCATGACTTGGGTACCAGGGCTTATACCCGGTCAGAAAATGTGATTTTACCTTTACATCGGGGATTTCCTCCCGTAGAATAAAGCTGCCTGGTGTTATCGTAACACATAACGGTTCTTAAAAAAGGAGGAAGAAAGCATGGATCTGGTTGAACGTTGCAAAGGCATTTTGCTCAGGCCTAATCAGGAATGGCAGACTATTTCGGGGGAAACTTCAAGCATTGCAGATCTGTATAAGTCCTACATTATCATTCTTGCGGCCATCGGGCCGGCGGCATCAGTCATAGGGATGTCTATTGTGGGCATAACTCTGCCGTTCGTAGGTTCATACCGGGTCCCGATAATGACCTCCGTGAGCTCGGCCATAGTGCAGTACGTCCTGACCTTGGCAGGCGTATACGTCCTGGCAATAATAATTGATGCTTTGGCCCCCACCTTCTCAGGCCAAAAGAACATAAACCAGGCCTTTAAATTGGCTGCATATTCCTATACCCCGGGCTGGCTGTGCGGTATTTTTATGATTGTCCCTTTATTGGGTGTCCTTAGCATCTTGGGTCTCTACGGCTTATATCTTCTTTACCTGGGTCTTCCCGTCCTGATGAAGTCACCTCAGGAAAAATCGGTCGGATATACGGTCGCAGTCATTGTTGCAGCCATTATTATTTTCTTGGTTATCGGCGGCATCTCCCGCTCCTTCATTTCTTACCCCACGGCAGGCATGTTTGCCCCGGGGATGAAATAAGAAAACATCCATCGCAATAGTAGGGGCAATTTGCGAATTGCCCCTACAAAAAACCTCATTACCTGTTGGCCAACAAATCTTTTTTGAGATATAATTGGTGCGACTGGATTTCGTGTATGAGAGAGTCGATCCCGGAGCTATGCCATGAATGAACTTCTAAAGGAATTACGATTGCTGAATAAGACGCTTAAGCGGCTTGCCGATGCCGTGTCGCCCTCTCAGGACACCGGCATCTTCGATGCCTTCAGGGCATTTCAAGCATATTCCCGTCAGGATATACTCCTTCTAAAGGGGATCAAAGACCCTGATCCGGTAAGATTTCGCGAACTGAAGGGCATAGACGCCGTGATACAAGGGCTAAAGGCCAATACCGAACAATTCCTCGGGGGCCTTCCCTGCAATAACGTATTACTCTACGGACCAAGGGGGACCGGGAAATCCTCTGCGGTAAAGGCCGTATTCAATGCATACGCCGGCAGGGGACTAAGGATGATCGAGATGCAAAGAGACACGCTTGTGCATACCCTCGAAGTCGCGGAAATGATAAAAAAAAGGAAGGAGAAGTTCATCATTTACTGTGACGACCTTTCCTTCGAGGAAGACGAAAAATCCTACCGGCAGATAAAAACCGTCCTTGAGGGAGGGCTTGAGACACGGCCCGCGAACATGCTCATATACGCCACCTCTAACAGGCGCCATCTCATGCCTGAGAAGACCTCCGATAACCTCCCGGTACTTACGGATGGGGAACTTCATCCAGCCGATAGCTTGGAAGAAAAGCTCTCGCTTAGCGACAGGTTCGGCCTGAGGTTCGGGTTCCCGCATTTCGATATGGAGACCTATCTCTCCATCATCGATAACTATGCCCACCTTAAAAAGATCGGACTGCAGCAGCAGGAATTAAGAGAAAAGGCAATGCAGTGGTCTATGGCCCATGGAAGTTTTTCGGGCAGAGCAGCGAGGCAATTCGTCGACGACCTCGAAGGAAAGACGGGGCAAAAGAAGCCGTCGCGGTCGGGTAAGACGAAGTAGCGCCGGGCAAGGGGGAAAGATGATTGAGTTGACAGGGTACATAAAGATATTTACTGCGCTTCTTGCGATAGTAAACCCGCTTGGAGCGATTCCAATCTTTGTCAGCCTTACCGGAAACCTTACCAAAGAGGAGCGCAGACGGATCGTCCGGACCACAAGCCTGGCTTTTGCCGTAGTATTGATTTCGGCCGCCTTAGTGGGCGAGGCGCTATTGAATTTTTTCGGTATCAGCATCCCCTCTTTTAAAGTTGGCGGCGGCATCCTTTTAATGCTAATGGCGATCTCGATGATGCAGGCCGGATACACCCTGACCAGGCAGACCCCTGAGGAGGCCCGGGAAGCCGAAGACAAACAAAGCGTCGCGGTGGTGCCGATTGCGATCCCTCTTTTGGCGGGGCCCGGTGCAATATCTACAGTAATTATTTATGCCCACGCGTCGTATCAGCCGGTACATATTGCCCTGATTATCCTTATCGTACTTATAGTAGCCATCATCACATGGGCCGCACTTCATGTGGCCAACCCCATCGGCAAGCTGCTGGGCAAAACCGGGATCAATATCGCAACGCGCCTGATGGGATTACTGCTGGCCTCGATCTCTGTAGAATTCATCGCCGGCGGACTGACTCAACTTCTTCCCGGCCTCGCAAAATAGCAGACCATCCACGAGACATCGCACTGTCAACCGTCATTGATTTCCCGTAGAAAGATGAAGTGAGCGGTCCTACTTCCGGAAGTTAACACCTTCTCCCCATTTACTCGGAGTGTTGCCTTCCAATGGAAATAGCCATGGTAATACAATATCTTGTAGTAATCTCCTGTGTTAAGATATGGCGTATGCCAGATTCCATTGATGACATCTTTAGGATGGCCATTCGATTTGGTTTTTTTCTCATTCCTGTCATGTGTATGGTCATCTTCCGCGTCGTGCTCGACCGTGTGCATCCATTTTCAAATGGCAACCGCAAGAATCCCCTGACACAAGATTTCCGTTTCCCTCGCACTCCCGGGCAGTCTCTTTTTGATCGTATCGCAGAGCATCAGTTCAATCTAATCAACATTTGTCTTCCCTTTACTGGAAGGAGCACCAGATGAACCAGGTTCTGTCTGAGCCCCTGTTTTACATAGACTTGTTGTACGGCATAAGCTTCCTGTTAATGTCTTTCGTGGTTTTCGAAGGAACAAGGAAGGCATCTTCAATTATTTTTGTTACTACGTTCCATATGCTTGGCGGCTTTGGCCTTGTCCACGGAATCACCGAACTCATAGATTGGGTGAGTTTTATTCTTAAGACAAGCGGTGCCGGTGAATTCGAGGCACTGACCATCTTGTCACAGTCATGCTTGATCACTTCATTTGTTCTTCTTTTGCAGTTCGGGATCAACCTTTTGACATACAAGAGCGAGAAAAAAGGTATTTACAGGTCATTACCTGCACTTTTTTTTGTCGCCTATATCGCCTATATTTTTGTTGCTGAGACCTCCCATATAAGGACAGCTGGACTTATTGCTCGACGTGGCTTTGGTTTTTCTGGTGCACTATTAAGCGGTCTCGCCTTTTTCAGCCTTGCCAAATCGATGAAAGTCATAGGGCATCCCAGACTGACGAATAGGCTTATCGTTACTGGAATTGGGTTTGTGTGTTATGCCGTTTTTGGAGGGCTTGTTGTTGAACCAATCCTGGGGCTTCCTATACAGCTTTTCAGGGCAGTCTGTGCGTTCACCATTGCCGTCTACTCTTTTGTTATCCTCGAATTCTTAAAGGTATCTAAATAGTGGATTTTAGAGGGGCAGAGTTAAAGGGCCTCAATCGCTTACGCCCCATTTCCTTCAGAAGTCGGCAATAGTTTCGAACCACCTCAACTATCAAGTTGCGGTCCAGCCGTCAAAATGTTCGTCTGACGTACGATGCAAAACATGCCACGATCCACGGGACGGCCCTTTTCGCTCATTAACTGTACACCGCAACCGTTTCGGATTTCGAGAACTGTTCTTTACCGAACGTAACAAATAAAATTCAGGAACAGCAACGATTCAAGTGTACTCCCTATAGGCCGCACCCACGGCCTCATCGATAGCATGCCAACTTTCATTTTGAAATGATAAGCTCCTCACAGTCATGACTTTATAGAGACGTAAGATGGCCAACCGTTAAGGCGAATATGCGAAATCGACGCGAGAGAATGAAACAAAATAGTCAAATTATGCTCAGCCAGAAGGTTCCGAAGCACAAAGACAGGATCGTCAACGGCACACCGACTTTCATGTATTCAAGGAAGCTTATTTTAATTCTCGATCTTGCCCCTTCTATAACTATAAGATTTGCAATAGAACCCAGAATCGTCAGATTGCCGGCAAGAGTGCTGCTCATCGAAAGTAAAAGCCACGCGTTTTCCCGGTTAGGCATTGCAGCCATTAAAGGTTTGAACAACATCACTGCAGGGACGTTGCTTACAAAATTGGAGAGCAGCGCACTGGAAGTCACAAGGAACAATGGATGATCAGCGGTCTCGCCGCCGATAGCTTTCAGTACCCCTTCCGCAAAACCAGAATGCTCGACGCCTGCCACGATTATGAAGAGGCCGATAAAAAGAATGAGCAGTTTCCAATCAATCGAGTTATAGATTTTCTGAGGATTTAACCTTCGCGTGATCAACAAAAATGATGCTGCCGCAATGGAAACAACTGGTAACGAAATGCCCAGGAAAAAGAGCATCATCATTACGACTGATACGGACAAGGACTTGATCAAGAGGGCCTTATGAATCTTGGGCTTAGCAGGAGAAGATATGAGTGGCCCGCCGTCAAAATGTTTGGCATAAATAGCTCTAATCATGACGGCACAGAGAATGAGACCAGCCAATGCGATCGGAAACATTTTAAAGGTGAACCGGGCGTATGGAATTTCAGAAAAACTCCCTATCATAATGTTTTGTGGATTTCCTGTAATTGTAGCAACGCTCCCGATATTAGATGCCATGCAGAGGGCCAGTAAATACGGCAGAGGATTTAGTTTCAGGCGATCAGTCAGCCCCACCACAAGAGGCGTGAAAACTAGGCAAACAGTGTCGTTGATAAGAAGGGCAGAGAGGATGCCGGATGTCATAATCAATGCGTACAGCAGCATCGACCTGCTCCTTATGCGATTGATGACAACGGCTGAAATCAGATGATAAAAGCCTGAAAGTCTGAGATTGGCTACAACTATCATTATGCCAAAGAGGACAGCTATCGTCTTATAATCAATAGCCCTGTAAGCTGTTTCGATATCCACTACATTCAGGACAATCATGAGCGACGCGCCGATAAGGGCTGCGCCTGTCCGGTCAATCCTGAAAATCGGCGGCCGCCCAACAGCGATCACAACATAAGTGAGAACGAAAATAATCAGTGCCCTGTCCAACATATTGATTATTATAATCACGATTGGATATGAAAGGATAATATATATATAATCTCTTGCAATCTTCCTTTATCAAAGGAGGGATTGTAACGAGATACTCGAAAGACTTTTTGGGAGAAAGAAGGGGAAGGCAACTTTTAATGAGAAATAACAGGTCAATGTCGAGCGGCACATGGAGCGGGGTAAACACTGTAAACCTTACGTCTCGTAATTGTTAAATCATCCTTGGTCACTGGTATGTTTCTTTGTGGCTGTTATGTGTAGCTCCACATAACGGCTGAAACACATACCCTTCCTAAGGCTTGTAATACATGAGCTGCCTGGCGATGGGGGAGACGGAATCCACCAGCTCTCTTTGTTCCATGCCGGACATGGCTTTGAAGGATGAGGCAAATCTTACATTTTCATTTAGCTGCCTGATATCATCGCAGCCGATGACCGCGGTGGTAATTTGTTGTGAAAGGGCGTACCGGTAGAAAGGCTCAAGGGACGTGACTCCAGGCAGCCTCGCTGCAAGGCCCCTGAAATAAACCTTCATGCCGATGATACCCATTCCCTTTTCTTTGGCAACCGGTATCACTTCGGCTATGAAACTCTTATACGCGGGCTCCGCCGGATTCACCGGCATAAGTACGGTATCGAATTGAAACCTCTCGATGCATCTGAGGAGAATACCCGGGTCGTGGTGGCCCGTGACACCCAGAAGCCTCACAAGGCCTTGTTCCTTAGCCTCCTGAAACGCCTCCAGTGCCCCCTCGGGAGCAAGAATCTCATCCACGTCCTCTTTAGTCCTCATATCGTGGACTTGCCAGAGGTCCATATAGTCGGTCTTCATGTTCTTAAGAGTCTCCCGGAGGTGTTGAAAGGCCCCTTTTTTGTCCCTTGCGTGTGACTTGCTTGCAAGGAAGATCTCTTTTCTTCTCTCCCTTAGCGCCCTACCATAATACGACTCGCTTCCTGAATACGCCCGGGCAGATTCGAGGTAGGTTATGCCCACGTCAATTGCCTTGTTGATCAGGTCGTACGCCTCCCTGTCGTATCCGGTAGTCCTTAGTATGCCTTCGCCCCCAAGGGCAAGAATTGAAACGTCGATACCTGTTTTGCCAAGCCTTCTTTTAGGGATGCCCATAGGAAAATTATAGCAAAGCAAAGAGGCATAACCTAACCGGGCCGGTTCCGGCTTTATTCGCCGCTCACACGTTTTCTTATTACGTAAATCCCGTCCCGGATGGTGAGAAACAACTTCTCGGCCCGGTCGTCTGCCTTCACCAATTCGTTAAAGTCCGCCATCGCGCGACTTTCGTCGTCCTTTGGGTTGAAGATCCTGCCGTACCAAAGGGCATTGTCGGCAAGTATCAATCCGCCATTTCGTAATATCCGCATCGACTCCCTGTAATAGGCGCCATAGTTTTGTTTGTCGGCATCGATAAAGACCAGGTCGGTCTTTGCATCCGGGAGGGTCTTAAGTATTTCGAGGGCATTACCCTTGCGAAGGGTGATCTTAAAGCCGCTTGGACTCCGGTCGAAAAAACCCTGAGCGGTCTTCGCATGATCGGGGTTATTTTCGATCGTCACTATCTTGCCGCTATCAGGCAGGACCTCTGCCATGGCAAGGGCCGAGTAGCCGGTGAAGGTACCGATATCGACGATCCGCCTCGCGCCTGACAGTTGTGCCACTAACCGAAGGAACCGGCCTTCGACCCGGCCGGTGAGCATGCTGGGGTAAGGCGTATCTTTTAGGGTAAAGTTTTCGATCTCCTCAAGAAGCGGCGAAAGGGGCGTGGTATGCTCCGATGCATACTCCTCCGCCTCCTTTGCCACCTTATCCATAAAGGAGTATATGCCGCCTGCATTGCCGGCTTGCCCGTCAGGGCTTTGATGATGATTTTGGCTCATACAACACTAAAAGTTATTCTTTTACCTCAAAGATAAAGGAGATCTCAACAGGCGAATTTAACGGCAGGATATTTACGCCAATGGCCGTCCTTGTATGAAGGCCGGCGTCGCCCAGGACCTCGAAGATAAAATTCGAGGCCCCGTTTAAGACCTTCGGCTGATCAGTAAAATCCTGAGCGGATGAGACAAACCCCTCGATCCTGACACATCTCTTTACCTTATCGAGACTGCCGACAGCTAATTTTAAGACTGCAAGGGCGTTTATCGCGGCTGTCTTAGCGGCCTCGGCCGCCTCCTCAGGCGTAACAGATTCCCCTACCCTTCCCGTCTTTGTGAGTTTCCCGTCCTTTAGAGGAAGCATCCCGCTCAGATACACGAGGCTATCCGTTTTCACAAAAGGCACATACGCACCCAAGGGCTTGGGGGCGGCAGGCAATTCAATTCCAAGGGACTTCAATTTTTCTTCCGTTGTCATATGACCTCCTCACAATACGAGGGAAAATTATTAACAAAAGGAGTCCGATATGGTATTTGAGCGGCTTCTATTGTCACGATCAAAAATCGGGACAATAGCCCTCGGGGTCCGCAGCGGCGGACGAGAATGAGCGAAAATATCATATCGGCCTCCTTCACCTTAATATCTCGAATCCGCAAACTCTACCCAGCCGCCGGCCTCGACAAGCGCCTTGTCGAACCCCGATATCTGATAACTAAAGGTCTCTTTACCCCTTCCGGATTCTATCTCAAGCGAATCATTATTAAAATCGATACTCACCTTTGCCTCGCCGCCTTTGTGTTTAAAGAGGCTATCGACGACATCCTCCGGAAGCTCTATCGCAAGCATGCCGCAGTTGAACATATTCTGTCTGAATATCCTGGCAAAACTTGATGCGATAACGACATTTATATCGTTAACCTCAAAGACCCAGGGGGCGTGTTCGCGTGAAGAGCCGCATCCGAAGTTCGCCCTCGTCACGATGACCTTCGCCTCTTTAAGACCGGGCGACTGCGGATCGAACCCGTTGAGCTTAAGGTCTTCGAGCATGTGAGACTTCAATGCCTCCTTCGATATCTCTGTAAGGTACTTGGCCGGTATTATCTCGTCCGTATTGATATCGGACCTGTCGAGAAAAAGGGTCTTGCCTCCAAATTTCTTCACTTCGCACCTCCCTTCCCGTATTTCCTTGGGTCTGCTATTTTGCCCTCGATCGCAGTCACCGCCGCCATCGCGGGACTCATCAGATGCACCATGCCGCCCTTTCCCATCCTGCCGTTAAAGTTGCGGTTCGTAGTCGATGCGCATACCTCACCCGGCGCCAGCACGCCGTTTGACATCCCCAGGCATGCGCCGCAAGTGGGGTTCGTTACACAGAACCCGGCATCCATGAATATCTTGATAAGTCCTTCCTCATCCGCCTGCCGGAATACCTTAGGCGTGGCAGGCGAGATTATGCCCCGAACAGTCGGTGAGACCGTCCTTCCTTTCAGATAGCCTGCGGCAACGCGCAGGTCCTCTATCCTTCCGTTGGTGCACGAGCCTATATACACCTGGTCAACCGGTGTCCCTTCCATCTCAGAGACGTTCTTCACTTCGTCCGGTTTATACCCATAGGTAACCTGCGGCTCAAGATCGGAAACGTCGATAGTAACGATCCTTACATAGTCGCAGCCTTCATCCGACCGCCACTTTTTGAAATCCTCAAGCGCCGACTTCTTGTCGCCGTATTCGGAGGAGATAAAGGGCCAGAGATACTCGACGGTCACCTCATCGGGCATGCAAATACCGGACGTTCCACCCGCCTCTATCGCCATATTGCAAAGGGTCATCCTGGACTCCATCGACATGCCATCCACAACCTCGCCGCGGAACTCAATGACGCAGTCCGTGGCCCCTTTTACCGTAAGTTCCCTGATCACCCTAAGGATAACGTCTTTTGCATAAACGCCCTCAGGCATCTTGCCGTTTACATTTATACGGATCGTCCTTGGCTCCCTGAATGCACATACTCCCTTAAGTATGCCGACCTCGAGGTCCGTGGTGCCGACGCCTGCGGCGAATGCGCCGAAGGCGCCGTGCGTACATGTGTGGGAGTCGCCCATAATTACCGTATTGCCCGGTCTGATGAAGCCGTGCTCGGGGAATATGGCATGACAGACGCCGTTTCTGCCTATATCAAAGAAATCCCTGATACCCTGCCTCCTGGCCCAGTCCCTCAGGATCTTTCCCTGCGTCGCTGTTTTTGTGTCCTTTGCGGGGGTAACGTGGTCGATCACGACTTTGATCTTTGCGGGATCGAAGACCCTGTCCTTGCCCCTGGCCACGAGATCGTTTATCGCGATGGGCGTGGTTATCTCGTGGCACATCACCACATCTATGCCGAGCACCTTAGTGCCCGGGAAGGGCTCGTCCCTCAAGTGCGATTTAAATACCTTCTCCGCCAATGTCATTGCCATATCAGCACCTCACAATACCTAATTTTAACACGAACGTTTCTTCCCGTTACAACGTACCCTTTCATGACCTTCTTGACTAACTTATGTATTGAATCTATCATATCATTATGCATTATTCAAATTCATTATTTTCATATAATACATAACTTTTGGTATGAATTTTTACCAGCTCGTTTATTTCAGAAAAGTCGCCGAGACGAAGAGTATAAGCCGTGCGGCCGAAGAACTCTTCATCACCCAGCCGGCCGTGAGCAAGCAGGTGCGTGCCCTTGAGGACGAACTCGGGGAAAAGCTGTTCGACCGGATAGGGAAGAAGGTCTTCCTCACGAAAACCGGTCAGGTGCTTTTGGTCCATGCAGACAAGATACTGCGGTCGCTTGAGGAGGCAAAGACGGCCGTCCGTGACCTGTCCGAAGAATGTTCGGGGGAATTCGTCATCGGCACAAGCGACCACATAAGCCTCCACCGGCTTCCCGGCATATTAAAAAGATACATAACCGCATTTCCGAAAGTGGACTTGAAGCTCCGCTGCCATAGATCGGAGACGGTCCTTGAGATGGTGGGTAAGAACCTCGTTGATATCGGGGTCATCACCCTGCCGCGGGTAGCGGCCAATCTCATCTCAAAGGTCATATGGCAAGACCCCATGTCCCTTGTTTTTCCCAAAGGCCATCCCCTTGCCAAACTAAGAGAGGTCAGATTGAAAGACATAACCACTTATGCAATGATACTGCCCGAAGCAGGAACAACCACGAGAGATACTATTGATGCCGCCTTTATGAAGAAGAAGCTCATCCCCAACGTCACCATGGAGGTGGCCTATATCGAGACGATCAAGGGACTCGTTAAGGCGGGACTAGGGGTATCGATTTTGCCTGATAAGGCCGTGGAACAGGAGATTAAATCGGGCGCAATAGTAAAGGCAAAGATAGAAGATGCGAACTTCTCTAGGGACTTGGGCGTAGTCTACCTCAAAGACAAGTTCCTCTCAAGACCGGCGCTCGAATTCCTGAAGCTTCTCGAAAAAAAATAGGGTCTTCTTAATGCGCCAGCCTCTTTGCTTTTTTCTGCAAGATCTCCTTTGGCTTTTCCTCGGCCTTTTCCCCCAGCATTCTCTATATTATTTAAATGTTTGTCTGGTCGGTTAAAAGGAAGGAATAGCTATTTAGCGAGCAACAAAAACGGCATGGACACCTTTTTCTGTTCATGCCGTTAATTCCCGTCGTCCGGCGCCTGCCTATGCATCATGGACCTTCGTACGCCACGAATCAAGATAATCCTTTCCGACCTTCTTTATGTTATGGTCTTTCTTTGCATGTGCAGTCACTTTTTTCAGGACCTCATTTACAGTCCTGCCGCGGGCCTGATAACCGCAGTCTACCCCGACATCTTTACAGGATAAGGTTTTCATCTGGGCCTCCTCTCAGTTGTCCCATTATTTTAAGTAAGCGGACTTTCAGTGCCAGGTGATCTTTTCGATCATCTTTTTTACAACGATCTCATCACCGCGCAGATCATCCCTCAGGTCCCGTTTGTCTGTTTTCAATATTACGGTTCTCAACTCTTCCTCAAACGTATTAAGGGCACGCTTCAACAGCTCCTCTTCCCTGTCATTTAGTTCAAGTACCATGACATTGCCTCCTTTCAAAAGCGGGCGCCTTCACCCAAAATAAAAGGCCGGGCCCGCCGTTTTATTCCTTCGGCAGCTCGGCCATCTTCTTAGAAAGACCCGCCGCTTTCCGTCCCCCCCTTTCGAAGGGTTTGGCTTTGTCGGGACTTCGTCTTTTCTAATAATATTATATCAACCCGCAGGTTGACCTGCTATTTAATCTTTCTTATCAATTCAATTAAGATATCAAATAATTATTTAAATACAACAGGATAAATCAGCATGGACCCTAATTACAGGCATCCGGCCGGAGGCCCCGACTCACTTCCTCGGAGCTTCCCTGATCCCGATCTCCTTCCCCACCTTCCGCACCAGCTTTTCGTCATGCTTTAAAATATTCATGCACGGCGGGCTTTCACAGGTCACTGCATTGACCAGCTCATCGAGGGTGTGGTATTTCGCCTTCATCTGGTCCTTATCCATGACGACCTTCCCGTTTAGCACGGTTGAACCGTCATGACAGGCCTCGCACATCCGCTCCCATAAACTTATACGCGCAGATCTATAGCTGAGACCTGTCAGAAACGGGAACAGCAGGATGATAATAATGCTCACTGCCCTTTTAATAATCATAGCCTCATCCCCTTTGTAAAATAGGTTCATAAAATTATACTACTCATCAGTGACATGCCTCTTATCTTCTCTGTTTCCATTATATCAGTTATCACGCTGAAAGCTTTTCCTCCCAGAGTCCTCTTTGAGAACCGGCCCGTTGCCAAAACAAAAGCATATATGGTAAAAAAGTCTGTTCTATGCAGCAAAACGATCTTTTTTGAAAGGACCCCGCATGGAAAATGTTTCGCTGAGGCGCATCTTCCTTGTTTTTCTCAAGATGGGGACCTTTGCATTCGGCGGGGTCTACTCCATGCTCTCTTTCTTCGAAAAGGAATTGGTGGAGAAACGTAAATGGCTTACCCACGACGAATATCTCGAGAGCGTCGCAATCGGTCAGATGACGCCAGGTCCTCCGATCGTAAACACCGGGATCTGCATCGGCTATAAGCTGAGGAAAATCAGGGGGGCCATTGCGACTGTTGCGGGACAGGCGTTTACCGGGACCGTCTTTGCCATCTTGTTGGCCGTTTTTTATATAAAAACCAAAGACAACGCACTGCTTCAATCGGTCATGAAGGGCGTCGGGGCGGCGGTAGTAGGCCTGCTGGTGTCTATTATCTATAAGATGGCAAGGAAAAACCTCAAAGATTACAAGACGTTTTTGTTCTCACTTGTTGCCCTTGTTGCGCTGGCGGTCTTAAAACTTAATCCCATCGGCCTTATTCTTGCCGCCGGAATATTTGGTTTTATTTTCTTCAGGGAGGGAAAAAAATGATTCTCCTTGAGTTTTGCTGGATACTCTTTGTAATCAATGCCCTCACGATAGGGGGAGGCTTCGTAATGCTCCCTATGCTCCAGAGTGAATTTGTGGATAAATATCACTGGCTGACCAACCAGGAATTTCTGGATGCCATCGCCATCGGGCAGGTCACTCCCGGTCCCCTTACGGTGATGAACGCCTTTATTGGATATAAGATTTATGGCCTGACCGGCGCTATTATGGCGATGGTAAGTTCCTACCTGCCGTGCATTATTATCGTGACGCTGGTCGCAAAATTCTATTACGCATACAAAGAGTCGGTTATCGTCAGTTCGAGCTTTAAGGGGATAAAGGCCGCGGTCATAGGTCTTCTTGCGGCGGTGGCCATCTCTTTGGGAAATGCTTCACTCATCGACATCCGCACGGCGGGGATTGCGGTGATAAGTTTTGCAGTCATTACTTTCACAAAACTGGACCCAACTTTTGTCATTCTCGGGGCGGGCGCTCTAGGAGCTTTTTTCCTATAGTCATGAATAGGAAGGGAATATGGTCATAGGCATCATTTCTGACACGCACGACAATATGCCCCAGGTCAAAAGGGCGGTCGACCTCTTTAATGAAAGAAAGGTCGAACATGTGGTCCATGCAGGGGATTTTACGTCGCCCTTCACCTTCCGGATATTGAAGGACCTCACCTGCGGCTTTACCGGCATCTTCGGCAACAACGACGGGGACAAACTCCTTCTGCAAAAGATGTCCGAAGGACGGGTCTTTAATCAGCCCCATATCTTTGAGTTGGGGGGCAGGAAGATAATAGTAATACACGAGCATCATATCGCCGATGCCCTTGCCGAAAGCGGCCATTACGACGTCGTTATTTATGGACATACACACAAACCGGCCGTCAGGAAGGTGAAGAAGGCGCTGGTAATCAACCCCGGAGAGGCAGGCAGCTGGCTTTATGGGAAATCTACCGTTGCCATCGCCGATCTTTCGCCGATGACAGCGGAGATAATACAGCTCTGAACCCATGCTGCAGTGGCGCGCCGCAGATTTCGCCGACAACTCCGCAAAAATAAGAATAAGCAATTATTGAAGATTCACATGAGAAACATGCAGCGGTAACGCTCCGGTCCAGCGGACGGCATACCGCCGCCGCTGAACCGTTTGTTTGCTGACCGTTTTCTTGCCGTCCCGTCAAGAGCTCGTAAAGCAATTCATGCCACGATCAGACAAGGTCGAAGCGGTCTAGGTTCATGACCTTGTTCCAGGCCGCGACGAAGTCACGCACGAACTTCTCTTTTGCATCGTCCTGCGCATAGACCTCGGCCAGGGCGCGCAGCTGCGAGTTGGAGCCGAAAACCAGGTCCACGCGGGTACCGGTCCACTTGAGCTCGCCTGTCTTGCGGTCGCGCCCTTCGAACGTGTCCCTGGCATCGGACGTGGGCTTCCACACGGTGCCCATGTCGAGCAGGTTGACGAAGAAGTCGTTGGTCAGGGTCCCGGCCCGTTTCGTGAACACGCCGTGCGTCGACTGACCCACGTTGGCGCCCAGCACGCGCAGGCCACCGACGAGCACCGTCATCTCGGGCGCGCTCAGGGTCAGGAGCTGCGCCTTGTCCACCAGCATTTCCTCGGCCGACACGGTGAAGGCCTTCTTCTGGTAATTGCGGAAACCGTCGGCCTCGGGCTCCAGCACGGCGAACGATTTCACATCGGTCTGGTCTTGCGAGGCGTCGGCGCGGCCCGGGGTGAAGGGCACGTCGACAGCGTGTCCGGCAGCCTTGGCCGCCGCTTCAACCGCAGCGCAGCCGGCCAGCACGATGAGGTCGGCCATGGAGACTTTCTTGCCGCCCGTCTGGGCGCCGTTGAAGGCCTGCTGAATGCTTTCGAGTGCGCCCAGCACCTTGGCCAGTTGCGCCGGCTGGTTGGCTTCCCAGTCCTTTTGCGGCGCCAGGCGAATGCGCGCGCCGTTGGCGCCGCCGCGCTTGTCCGAGCCACGGAAGGTGGAGGCCGAGGCCCAGGCGGTGGAGACCAGCTCCGCCACCGACAGGCCCGAGGCCAGGACCTTGGCCTTGAGGTCGGCGATGTCCCTGGCATCGATCAGGGGGTGATCGACGGCGGGGATCGGGTCCTGCCAGATCAGGTCTTCGGCCGGGACTTCAGGGCCGAGGTAGCGGACCTTGGGCCCCATGTCGCGGTGGGTCAGCTTGAACCAGGCGCGGGCGAACGCGTCGGCGAGGGCCTGCGGGTCCTGATGGAAGCGGCGCGCGATGGGCTCGTAGATCGGGTCGAAGCGCAGCGACAGGTCGGCCGTGGTCATCATGGGCCGGTGCTTCTTCGATGGGTCGTGGGCGTCCGGAATCATGTGTTCCTCCTTGACGTCCTTGGCCTGCCATTGATAGGCGCCGGCCGGGCTCTTGGCCAGCTCCCACTCGTAGCCGAACAGCGTGTCGAAGTAGCCGTTGTCCCATTTTGTGGGGTTGGGCTTCCAGGCGCCTTCGATACCGCTGGTGGTGGTGTGCACGCCCTTGCCGGTGCCGAAGCGGTTGATCCAGCCCAGGCCCTGCTCTTCGATGGGGGCGGCTTCCGGTTCCGGGCCCACCAGCTTCGGGTCGCCCGCGCCGTGCGCCTTGCCGAAGGTGTGGCCGCCGGCGACGAGCGCGACGGTCTCTTCGTCGTTCATGGCCATGCGGCCGAAGGTTTCGCGCACATCGCGGCCCGAGGCCACGGGGTCGGGGTTGCCGTTGGGGCCTTCGGGGTTCACATAGATCAGGCCCATCTGCACGGCGGCCAGCGGGTTCTCCAGCTTGCGGTCACCGCTGTAGCGCTTGTCGCCCAGCCAGGTGTCTTCCTTGCCCCAGTAGATGTCCTCTTCGGGCTGCCAGATGTCCACGCGGCCACCGCCGAAACCGAAGGTCTTGAAGCCCATCGACTCCAGCGCGCAGTTGCCGGCCAGGATCATCAGGTCGGCCCAGGAAATCTTGTTGCCGTATTTCTGCTTGATCGGCCAGAGCAGGCGGCGCGCCTTGTCCAGGTTGCCGTTGTCGGGCCAGCTGTTGACCGGCGCAAAACGCTGGTTGCCGGTGCCGCCGCCGCCACGGCCGTCAGCGGTGCGGTAGGTGCCGGCGCTGTGCCAGGCCATGCGGATGAACAGGCCGCCGTAGTGGCCCCAGTCGGCCGGCCACCAGTCCTGCGAGTCGGTCATCAGCGCGTACAGGTCCTTCTTCAGGGCGGCCAGATCAAGCTTCTTGAATTCTTTGGCGTAGTTGAAGTCGGGGCCCATCGGGTTGGAGGCCGGCGCGTGCTGGTGAAGGATGCCCAGGTTCAGCTGGTTGGGCCACCAGTCGCGATTCGATGTGCCTCTGCCGGCAGTGGTTCTGCCAGACTTGCCCGTTATCGGGCACTTGCTATCTTCGCTCATACTACTCACTCCTTTCGTTGTGTGAATTATTGAACCGCTAAATTTACAGTTCGCGGACTAGTCCATTTTTCGATGAGACAGATATTCCAACAACCTATCAACTGTTTTTGTCAGTTGTTTTTACTCCTTTCTTATAATGTGCTACAAAGCAGCGTGGTACAGAATATTGAACCCTGCAAGGTAACGGATACAGCTCCTTTATCATCTAATCAGGACCCATTCCTAACAATCAAATAAAAAAACAGCGACCCTCACTCCGCGCAATTCCTGCAGATGCCGTAATATTCAAACCGCATACCTGATGACCTAAAACCTGTTTCTTTTTCTACAGCCTTTGAGAATGAAGGCACATTACCCGTAAAATCAGTTATCTTTCGGCACCTTGTGCAGACGAGGTTAATATGATCCGATACGTTAATTTCGTAACGGTTTTCCATATCGTAAAATTCAAGCTCTCGTATCAAGCCTTCCTTTTTCATCATGTCAAGGGTGTAATATACAGTTGACATACTTATTCTTGGAACGATCTTTCTGACTTTCTCTAAAATTTCCATTGCCCCGGGATGTGATTTACTACGTGACATAAGTCTGATAATTTCCCGTCTTTGAGGAGTAAGTTTGTATCCTTTCTCCTGTAAACTTGAAATTAGCGTCTGTTCAATATCACAAGACTTTTTATATTTATTCACGATCGGAATGATTCCTAATCAATATCACGTATTGTTTGCTTTGTCAAATGCAGTATCAGTCATCATATAAGAGTGTATGAGTGAAATACGAAGATACGGGAACCAGTACTGATTTGTGATTGTATAGATAACGACCAAACTGTGCGGTGGCTATAGCCTTCCTGCAGTATCCCTTTATACTCCCTTACTGGACCCACGGTCAAGAATAAAGTGTTGAGCCCCGCCGTACTCATTAATCAATACAACGCGGTATTTGTTGGTAGGAGGAAGTATTGTTGCCTGCCGTTCCGTTCCGAAGCAGTATCGAAATAGTGAAAAAGACCTACCATCGCTTTCCGGGCCATGCGGCATGACGTAAGACTTTACAGCTACGGGTAGGGAATTCTCACAAAATCTTCCCCAGCCTCCGGGTATCATAACTCCCCCTATCCCCCTCTTATCTTAAGAGGGGGTTGGCCAAAGGCCGGGGGCGTTATGAGGAGCGAGCGGGAACTTTTGAAGAGGAGAACTGAGAGCGTGGAAACTTTACTTAGACACGGAAAAGCTTCGTGTGATGCGGAGAGACTATATCAAGAGATTTGTAGAGAAACTCGGCGATATCTCCTGATGTTTTCAAAATAGCACTTCCCACCGTCACCCTTATATCTCGAATTCCTCTCCCCTTTCCGGCACGTGAGTCTTATACCTGAACTTCTCGTTTATGAGTTTCTGAAAATCGAATGAAGCCTTCTCTTCGCCGTGCACGATAAAGACCTCGGGCGAATTCTTAAACTTCGATATCCAGCCTATCAGTTCGGACTGGTCGGCATGTGCGGAAAACCCGCCCAATGTATGTATCTGCGCCCTGACGACGATATTTTCCCCAAGGACCTCGACCACCTTGGCCCCATCGACGATCTGCCTTCCCAGGGTGCCATTTGCCTGGAAGCCGACAAACACGATGCTGCATTCCCTGCGCCAGAGGTTGTGCTTTAGATGGTGCCGCACCCTGCCCCCGTCGCACATCCCTGAGCCGGCGATGATGATCGCCTCTTTCTTGACCCTGTTAAGGGCCATGGATTCCTCCATCTTACGCGTAAAATGGATCCTGATGGCGTCCCTGCTCTCCGTGCTGAAAAGGAGCCTCGCCTCGTCGTCGAAGTATTCCTTGTGGGCTTCGTAGACCCTGGTGATACCCTCGGCAAGAGGGCTGTCGATATATACGTTTATCCTAAAGAGCCTGTCTTCTTTGACGAGCTTGTTCAGGATAAAAAGCAGGTCCTGGGTCCTTCCCAAGGCAAAGGACGGGATGATCACGTTTCCGCCCCTCTTAAAAGTGCTCCTTATGACATTGACCAGTTCATCGATCGATTCCTGCATACCCTTGTGGTTCCTGTCTCCGTAGGTGGACTCGATCGTAAGATAGTCCGTCTCCTCTACAAATACCGGGTCGTCGACTATCGGGTTGTCCTTCTTGCCGATATCTCCTGAAAAGACCATCTTCCTTTCCCTGCCGCTGTCGCGGCACCAAAGCTCGAGTGTCGACGACCCCAGAATGTGCCCGGCATTGACGAACCGGTATCTGACATTTTCATCAAGGCCCTGGATTCCGCCATAGTGCGTCCTCTGAATGAGAGGCAGCACCCTGTCCACATCCCGGCTGACATACAAAGGCTCTTTCGGCTCCATCCCCGACCTCAGGGCCTTCCTGTTGTACCACTCGGTATCGGACTCCTGTATGTGGGCCGAGTCATACATAATGAGTTCAGCGATATCTGCGGCAGCCGACGTCGTGATGATTTTTCCCCTGAACCCCTCCTTCACCAGCTTCGGCACCAGGCCGACGTGGTCCAGATGGGAATGCGTCAGAAAAAGACAGTCGATCTCCGAGGGTATGAAATCGAATTCTCTTTTATTCACTTCTTCGGCGTCCGGTCCCTGATACATCCCGCAATCTATCAGTATCTTCTCTTTCCCACCGGTCACCTCAAAACACGAACCTGTCACCGTCCTTGCCCCGCCCAAAAACCGTATCTTCATATCGTCACCCCGTCTGTTCTTTTCGGTCCCGCCCGGACCGTTCACCCTATGGCATCAGAGTATTCCTTTTCGCCAAGTGTTCTGTCAAGAAAAGGGTCTTATTAACTGTCTCAAAATTGAGTAGATTTTGATTTATGAAATCCCTCCTACCCTCCCTTTTTCAAAGGGAGGATTTATGCCCCTCTTTGAAAAAGAGGGGTTAGGGGAGATTTTCTGATTAGAACCTATCTCAAAATTAGTCATGCCGGTGGAAACCGGCATCCAGCGGCTCTAATCTCCTAAATTAGTAATTCGCAACTCCTCGTCTCTAATAACAAAACAGCAAAGTCACTGGATTCCGGGTCAAGCCCGGAATGACGACAAAAGGACAGAAACTAATTTTGAGATAGGTTCTAGTGTCAATTCAATTATGAGATCCTTAATATAAAAAAATACCCCGCCGGTTGTCCGGCGGGGCATGAATCGATGACTTTCTTTATCCTGAAGAATTACAGCCTATACTGGAGCTGCAACCTAAAGAACGTGGCATTATCGGCGCTGGAGGCATAATAACTTCCCGGGATAAAGTATTCAAGCTGTGCCATCCCGTCCAGGCTCTTCGAGAACTTATGGCTAAGGATTGCCATAGGGAGGTGTCCTCTTTCCTTCCCCGTCCCGAACATGGCCGTAGTGAGTCCCGAATTCTCCGGCGCCCATAAATACTGATAGGCAAGAAGAAGACTGGTCTGGGGGCTGAAGTTAAGCGTCAGCGATGCCTTCAGTATTTCTATGTTCGTCCAGTACCCTGGAATCCCGCCCCCTCCGAAATTCGCTGTTTCGTTCAGAAGAGGATAGATCAAGAGTTCATTCCAGTAAGGGTTCCTCGAAAAAAGCGGGTCGAACGTTTCATTCTTGTCGGTAGTACCGGTGTCGTCTCCCGAGAGATAGACATATCTCAGGTCGAACTCAGGCTTCAGTCCGACGTTCTCATATTTGCGCCCTACAAAGATGTATCCGCCGTTGCCCGTCCTGTCGTTCCACTTACCGCCCGAGTTGTAATCTCCGAACTGGGTGGCAAACTCGCCGCCGAACTTCCATCCCCCATTGAGCGCGGCTACCGCCCTTGCGCCAAAGGTGTTGAGTCTAAGTTTCGGGATAGTCCCGAAGGACTGCTCTGTTTTATAAATGTAGTAAGGCTCTACGCTGACATTATCCGTTACTTTGCTTCTTCCATACAATACAAACGCCTGCTCCCGGGAAGCTGTCAGGAGCTTCTTGTTGTCGACATACAGGCCCCCGTCAACCGACGGGTGTATCGAAGGGAGGAACACATCCGTCTTGGGGTCGTCGATATAGACAAAATCCAGGCTGGTTTTCCCGTTGATCTTCCACCTGAGTTTTGCTGCGTTAAAATAGAAGGTCCTTGAGCCGTCAGCTGGTGTTCCGTCCATAAGGAGAAAGCCCTCGCCGTACATATCCGGGCCGAGGAAATCCTGACGCCCGATCCTCACATCGACAGGGAGACCGAAGACATCCTTCGCGTCGAAATACAGGTTGTCGATGACGACTTCGTCCGGATCATACCTTGTGGGATCCGGCTGCACAGGCGTGTCGTTGTTCGCCTTAAAGTTAGTGAAAGGTCCGTCAAAATACTTCATCTCGTTTACGAGCCTGGCGTATACGCCGAATTTCGGGTTGAAGTCGGCCCTCGCCCAAAGCTGGGTCCTTAGCCGGAAGAAGTTTCTGTCCGCCGCACTCCCGGTATTACTGGTGTCCAAGGTAACGACGTCATCCCAGATCTCCTGACGGAGTCTGAAGGCCGCTCCGGACGTGAAGGTTGTTTCCGCATGTACAGCAGAGACATACAGAACCGTGGCCAGGAAAAAAACGAACATTACTGCAA
Organism: uncultured Nitrospiraceae bacterium; assembly: GCA_963811165.1. Taxonomy (GTDB): domain Bacteria; phylum Nitrospirota; class Thermodesulfovibrionia; order Thermodesulfovibrionales; family UBA6898; genus Sulfobium. Next base: position 553,617 of record CAWEQH010000004.1, on the reverse strand, counting down.
TAGATCTTTTAAGCATGCTCTCCTCCTTTTTATTGAATTCCTTATCGAATAACATCCCAGATTCTTATTTCTGGACTTACTGTAATTACCGACAACATGAGTGCCTGCAGATAATTCCACCCTTTCAGCAAGTGAGAAATAATAAGCGGACAACCGGGGCCTTGTCAAGACCGTCTCCTCACATATGCGAAACAGTGCAGTTTGATACCACGGGAGGACTTTCTCGGAACCGAAACCCGGCTGGTCAAGGCTTTGCCATTAGCGGCAGAAATTTCTTATAATACCCGGCAATGCAAGGGACAATAGACTTTCATACACATGCCTTTCCGGACGAACTGGCCCAAAGGGCGATGGCCGCCCTTCTTGAAGAGGGGAAGAAAAAATCAGACGTTACGGCCCACTTAGACGGCAGGGTGCCGTCGCTGCTGTCCTCTATGGACAGGAATAATATTGAAAAAAGCATCGTCTGCTCGATCGCCACAAAGCCGTCCCAGTTCGAACCGATCCTTGCGTGGTCAAAAAAGATCGCATCGGATAGGCTGGTCCCATTTCCTTCGCTCCACCCGGACGATCCTGAGGCAGTCGAAAAGGTGTCCCGCATCGGGCAGGAGGGGTTCAAGGGAATAAAGTTTCATCCTTATTATCAGAACTTCAGCATTGACGAAAAAAGACTATTTCCAATCTATAAGAGGATCTCTGAAGAGGGTTTGATCGTGCTTATGCATACGGGGTTCGACCTCGCCTTTGAGAGAAACAGGATTTGCGATCCGGAGAGGATCATGCGCGTCCTCGAGGATTTTCCTGATCTAAAGTTGGTCACTTCCCATCTGGGCGCCTGGGAGGACTGGGACGAAGTCGAAAGGCTGATCATAGGGAAGAAGGTCTATATGGAGATATCTTACTCACTTGATATATTAGATCCAAAGCGGGCGAGGAAGATGATATTGTCCCATCCGGCTGAGTATCTGCTTTTCGGCACGGATTCCCCATGGACCGCACAGGACAAAACACTCTCTCTTTTAAAGGGTCTTGAGCTCGGGCCGGAGAGGGAGAATAAGGTCCTGAGGGACAATGCGCTCACCCTGCTGAATTCGATCTAACCCCGGCGCGGAGGAAAGCTGTTGAGGTTCAAAATGACCCGGTGGTATAATACCGGGCTTACATTATTTTTATGAAAAACAAGAAATTACATCCCGGCATTAAAGGGTCTTCCCTGCTCTCCGGCAACGAAGCCCTGGCCCTCGGCGCATTCGAGGCAGGGGTCAAAGTGGCGTCGGCTTATCCCGGGACGCCTTCTACCGAGATACTCGAAAACCTCTGCACCTATGAAGGCGTATATGCCGAATGGGCGCCGAACGAAAAGGTGGCCCTCGAGGTGGCCCTCGGGGCATCTTTCGGGGGGGTCAGGGCCCTGGCAACGATGAAACACGTCGGCCTCAACGTCGCGGCAGACCCTCTCTTTACCGCGGCTTACACCGGCGTCCGCGGAGGCCTGGTGATAGTGACCGCGGACGACCCCGAGATGCACAGTTCGCAAAACGAGCAGGACAACCGCAACTATGCCTATGCGGCAAAGGTCCCGATGCTTGAGCCATCAGACGCCTCAGAGGCAAAGGAGTTCACGAAGATTGCATACCGCATAAGCGAGGGATTCGATACCCCCGTGCTCCTAAGGACGACGACACGGGTCGCACACGTCAAGGGCATGGTCACCGCCGGAAAAAAAGAAGGCCCTGCCATAAAGGCCGGCATAGAGAAGATGCCTGAGAAGTTCGTCATGCTCCCGTCAAACGCAAGGAAGAGAAGGGTCGAACTCGAAAAGAGAATCGGCAGACTCAGGGAATATGCAGAGACATTCCCCGAAAACAGGATCGAGTGGGCGGACAAAAAAAGAGGGTTCATCACCTCAGGCGTTTCTTATCTCTACGTCAAAGAGGCTTTCCCGGAGGCGTCCGTCCTTAAACTCGGAATGGTGCATCCCCTGCCTGAAAATATGATCAAGGGGTTTGCCGCAGAGATCGACGAGCTTTATATCGTCGAGGAACTCGATCCCTTCATTGAGCTTCGTGTGAAGGCCATGGGGGTAAAATGCAAGGGCAAGGAGTTAATCCCGGCGATGGGAGAACTGAACCCCGGAATCATCAGAAGATCGATAACCGGAGAAAAAGGAGGGGCGGTATTTGAGCCCGTGCAGATGCCTATGCGTCCCCCCAACCTCTGTCCCGGCTGTCCTCATCGGGGCATATTCTATGCGATATCGAAGCTCGGCGTCTTTGTCGCAGGCGATATCGGCTGTTACACCCTGGCGGCGCTCAAACCCCTCAGCGCGATGGACTCATGCGTATGCATGGGAGCGAGCATCGGGACCGCCTTCGGCATGGAGAAGGCGATAGGCAAAGAAAGTCTCGGCAAGATTATTGCCGTCATCGGAGACTCCACCTTTATGCATTCAGGCATCACCGGGCTGGTCGAAGTCGTGTATAACCGGGGGTTCACCACCGTCGTCATACTCGACAACCGGACAACCGGCATGACGGGCCACCAGCCGAACCCCTCCACAGGATCCACGCTGTCGGGGGAAATCAGCGCTTCCGTCGATATCGAGGCAATCTGCAGGGCCATAGGCGTGAGACATGTCCGCACGGTCAACCCCCATGCTATCGAAGAGACACTGAAGGTACTGAAGGAGGAGATCGAAAGGCCCGAGCCCTCGGTCATCATCGCCAAGTCGCCCTGCGTGCTCCTGCCCGAAATGAAAAAGAGGAAAAACAAGCAGCTCTACGCCATCGTTTCCTCAAAATGCACCGGCTGCAGATCGTGTCTGAAACTCGGCTGCCCTGCGATCGAGTGGGTGCCGCTGACGGCTGACGAGGCAAAAAAGCTCGGTTACAAGGAAAAACAGAAAGGCTATTCGAGGATCAACCCCGTGTTATGCGACGGGTGCGGACAGTGCGCCCCGCTTTGCAAGTTCAAGGCGATCGTGACTTCCGGTGAGGACGATGAAGAAATCCGGTAATATCCTCCTCTGCGGGGTCGGCGGACAGGGCATTTTACTTGCGAGCGAGATCACCTCATCAGCGCTGATCGAGGCCGGTTTTGACGTAAAAAAGAGCGAGGTCCACGGCATGGCGCAGAGGGGCGGCTCCGTTGTCGCACACCTGCGGTACGGTGACAAGGTATATTCCCCTCTCATAGAACCCGGCTCCGCAGATATCGCGGTGTCCTTTGAACTCCTGGAGGCGCTCCGCTACCTCCCCTACTATCACAAAGATACCAAGGTCATCGTAAATACCCAAAAGATATTGCCGGCGCCGGTTACCACAGGCATCGATACCTACCCGGCCGATGTCCTTGAGCAACTGAAATCAAGGGGACTGTCCGTCTTTCCTGTCGACGCATTCGGGATCGCAAGGTCCGCGGGCCAGACGAAGGCGGTCAACATGGTGCTCGTCGGCGCACTGTCGGTCTTCCTCGACCTGGATGAAAAGATATTCCTCGATGTGATCGCCGAAAGGGTCCCGGAGAAGATCCGGAAGGTCAACCGGGAGGCGTTTAGCAGGGGAAGAGAAAAGGTAAAAGGTGAAAGATTATAAAAAACAGAAGAGTTGCCCGCATCAACCTAATTACGGAGGTAAGGTTCAGCCATGATATGGAATGAGGAATTCGAGACACTTCCGCGCGAGGCCCTGGAAGCGCTGCAGTTGAAACGTCTGCAGCACCAGATCGAGCGGGTCTATGCCGCGGTCCCCTATTATCGGAGCAAGATGGTCGAGATGGGGGTAAAGCCGTCCGACATCAAGAATCTTAAGGACATCCGCAAACTTCCCTTCACCACAAAGGAAGACCTTAGGCTGAACTATCCCTTCGGTCTCTTCGCGGTACCCTTCGAACGGGTGGTGAGGATCCATGCGTCCTCGGGCACGACTGGAAAACCGACGGTCGTCGGATATACGAAAAGGGACATAGATTCATGGGCTGAACTTATGGCAAGAACACTTTCCTGCGGCGGCGCCCACCAGGGCGATGTAGTCCATAACGCATACGGATACGGCCTTTTCACAGGCGGACTCGGCGCCCACTACGGGGCCGAAAGACTCGGGGCCGCGGTTATCCCGATATCGGGCGGCAACTCTAAACGCCAGATAATGATCATGCAGGACTTCGGTTCGACCGTACTGATGTGCACGCCTTCATACGCGCTGAACCTTGCCGATGTAATGAAGGAGATGAATGTGGAGCCGGCCTCTCTTAAGCTCCGCGTCGGGCTTTTCGGGGCCGAACCGTGGAGCGAGAACATGCGGGAAGAGATCCAGAAGAGGCTCAACCTGAAGGCCATCGACATATTCGGTCTGAGCGAGGTTATGGGCCCGGGTGTTGCAAGCGAATGCATCGAGGAACAGCACGGCCTTCACATCTTCGAGGACTATTTCGTGCCCGAGATCGTGGACCCCGAGACCATGGAGCCGCTGCCTCACGGCGAGCACGGAGAGCTTGTTTTTACGACTCTCACGAAAGAGGCCTTCCCTGTCATCCGCTACCGCACAAAAGACATCTCAAGGATTATTGCCGAACCCTGCTCCTGCGGCAGGACCTTCCACCGGATGGAGAGGATCACCGGCAGGACCGATGACATGCTGATCATAAGGGGCGTCAATGTCTTTCCGTCGCAGATCGAGCATGTACTTATGAGCATCGAGGGCGTTGAGCCCCACTACCAGATCATCGTCGGCCGCGAAGGTTCCCTGGACGTGGTCGAGGTACAGGTCGAGGTGAGCGAAAACATCTTCTCCGACGAGGTCAAGGTGCTTGAGAAGCTGGGCAAAAAGATAGAGCGGGAGATCAAAGACCTCCTCGGGATCAGTTGCAAGATCAAGCTTGTCGAGCCCAAGACGATCCAAAGAAGCGAAGGAAAGGCAAAGCGCGTGATCGATAACAGAAAGCTATAAAAACAGTAAAAAGTGAATGGTGAATAGTGAATAGTTGAAAACAAGGAAATAAAAGTATTGCTTCCCCGGTCGGTCCGGGGAATGACAGAATGTGGGGCTATGGAAAGATATAGTTTCGTCTTTACCATTCACTATTCACGTCTCACTTTTCACTTTTTAAAGGAGGTTTTATGAAAGTCGAGCAGATTTCGATATTCCTCGAAAACAAATCCGGCAGGCTTGCGGAGGTGGCGGGTGTACTTGCAGGGGCAGGGATCAATGTCCGCGCCCTCTCCCTTGCAGACACGACTGATTTCGGCATACTCAGGCTTATCGTCAACGACACGGAGAGGGCGAAGCAGGTGCTCAAGGACAACGGCTTTACCGTGGGCAAGACCGAGGTGATCGCGGTTGAGGTCCCTGACAGGCCCGGAGGACTCGCCCATATCCTTTCGGTTATGAAGGACGAAGGGGTGAACGTCGAATATATGTACGCCTTTGTGCAAAGGTCAGGGGGGAATGCGATCATTATCTTCCGTTTTGATGAGCTCGAAAAAGCGATACAGGCCTTACAAAAAGCGGGTGTGGTAATTTTGAAGGGTGAAGACGTATATGCCCTCTGATCTTTATATCCATGTATTCCATGGAAAATAATACACAAAGGAGGAATCAATGAAAAAAAGCATCCTCTCGGTATTGGCAGTCCTGGCATCTGTCTTTATTTTGTCCGGAATCACGTTTGCGAAGGAGCCGATCAGGATCGGCGCTCTCTTTTCGGTAACCGGGGCAGCGTCATTTCTGGGTGAGCCGGAAAAGAACACGGCCCTCATGCTCCAGGACCAGATCAATAAGGCAGGGGGAATAAACGGCAGCCCCCTTGAGATAATTATCGAAGACACCAAAAGCGATGAATCCCAGGCCGTCCTTGCGGCCAAGAAGCTGCTGGACAGAGACAAGGTGATTGCGATCATAGGCCCCTCTACTACGGGCGAATCGATGGCGGTTGTGCCTATCATGAACGGGGCGAAAACGCCTCTTATCTCCTGCGCCGCAGGTGCGCCGATAACAAACCCGGTCAGCGAGAGGCACTGGATATTCAAGACCCCCCAATACGACACCAGCGCGGTTGAGGCGATATATACTTATATGAAGAAGCACGGAATTTCTAAAGTAGGCATTATCACGATATCCACCGGGTTCGGGGACGCCGGGAAAAAGGCCCTGCATGAGGTCGCCCCGAGATACGGGATGTCGATCGTGGCCGATGAAAAATACGGCCCTAAAGATTCAGACATGACGACCCAGCTCACCAAGATCAAGGCATCGGGCGCCCAGGCGGTCATCAACTGGTCGGTCGGCCCGGGTCAGGTAGTCGTCACGAAAAACTGGCATGACCTGAAGATGGGCATCCCCCTTTACCAAAGCCATGGCTGGGGCAGCAAGAAAAATATCGAACTGGCCGGCAAAGCGGCTGAAGGCGTCATCGCACCCCTCGGGAGGCTTGTCGTATGGGACAAACTTTCGGACAAAAACCCCCAGAAGCCCCTCCTGAAGAAATACTCGCACGATTACGAGGCGAGATACAAGAGCGAGCCCGGCACGTTCGGCGGCCATGCCTATGATTCGATCATGATGCTGGTCGATGCGATAAAGAAAGAAGGCGCCGACAAGGCAAAGATCAGGGACTACATCGAGACAAAGATCAGGAACTGGCCCGGCACGGGCGGCATCTTCAATATGTCGCCTAAAGACCACTGCGGTCTGGACAAAGACGCATTCGACATGGTCGTCGTAAAAAACGGCGACTGGGAAATCTTAAAGTAGGAGCCCGGAAAGAGAGGGAGGCTTCCTCCTCCCTCTCCTCCTCAGATACATAACTTGTTTACGGTCTTTTTACAGTTCCTTTTCTCCGGCCTCACGACAGGGGCGGTGTATGCCCTTGTAGGCGTGGGGTTCAACATCATCTATAACGCCACGTCGATCATCAACCTTGCGCAGGGGGAATTCGTAGTGATCGGAGGGCTCATGATGTGGCTTTTTTCAGAATCTCTAAAACTGCCCTTTTTTCTTTCCGTAGTGCTCACACTCCTCAGCTCCGGCCTTGTCGGACTGTTGATGGAAAGATTGACGATACGCCCTCTAAAAAACGCCGACCTCCTTCTTATGATCATGGTAACAATCGCGGTATCCATCCTCTTACGGGGGGTCCTGATGTTCAAGTTCGGTAAAGACCCCTATGACTACCCGCCCTTCACCTCCGGGGAGCCCATTACCGTCTACGGGGCCATTATCCAGCAACAGACGCTCTGGGTAATCGGCATCACGGGCCTTTGCATTACTTTCCTGTTTGTCTTTTTCAATATGACGATCGTAGGGAAGGCGATGCGGGCCTGCGCCGTCGACCCAAACGCCGCCAAACTCGTCGGGATCAATGTTTCGCGCATGGTCATGATCTCCTTCGTCCTTAGCGCTATGGTCGGTGCGCTCGGCGGAATCGCCATCACGCCTATTTCCCTGATGGAGTATGACAAAGGTCCCATGCTTGCGGTGAAGGGCTTCTGCGCGGCGATCATGGGCGGCCTGGGAAAAAACAGGGGTGCGGTGATCGGCGGCTTCGCCATCGGCATCCTCGAATCGATGACCGCCGGCTATCTCCATTCAGGGCTCAAAGACGCGGTCGCCCTCGTGATTCTTTTATCCATACTCTTTTTCCGGCCCGCCGGAATCTTCGGGAGTAAGACGATGTTAGAGATGAGAAAATTTTAGAATGGGCAGGGGGAACGTTCTCACCTTTTCCCTCTTTCTTGTCCTGATCGGACTCTTGCCGGTTGTATCGGGCGGCTCTTACGTGATGACGGTGGGAATATTTTCGGGGATCAACGCACTGGTGGCGATAGGTCTTTGCGTGCTGATGGGGTATGCCGGCCAGGTCTCTTTGGGACAGGCAGGCTTTTACGGCATCGGCGCCTACGTCTCGGCTGTCGTGAGCCTGAAACTCGGGGCGCCGGTCCTGGTGAGTATCTCCGCGGCGATGGCCGTCTCGGCGTTGGCAGCGCTCGTCCTGTCGGTGCCTGCACTAAAATTAAAAGGTCATTATCTTGCGGTCGCTACCCTGGGTTTCGGCGAGATCGTGAATGTCATCCTTAACGAATGGGGTCCGGGCGGGCCGTCGGGGTTCGGAGACATCCCCCATTTCAGCCTTTTCGGATATTCCTTTATTTCCCCTGAGAGTTACTTCTACCTGATATGGTGCATTGTCGCTGCGGTCATGCTCTTCTGCCTTAACCTGATGCATTCCAGGACCGGCAGGGCGCTAAAAGCGATCCACGGAAGCGAGCTGGCAAGTAACGCAATGGGACTCGACGTTTCGATGATAAAGGTGAAGGTCTTTGTGCTCGCTGCCGTATGCGCCTCGTTGGCCGGAGGTCTCTATGCCCATTATGTGACCTTCATAAGCCCGTCCGGATTTTCTCTCTTTTACTCTATCCTGGTGCTGATGATGGTCGTCGTCGGGGGGATTACAAACCTCTGGGGTGCGGTCGTGGGCTCGGTGGTCATTACCATCCTCCCGGAGCTTCTGCGGGAATTCGAGGAATTCGACGTGCTCGTCTATGGGCTGATCCTCACCCTGTCGCTGCTTTTTTTCAGAAGAGGGCTCGTTCCCCTGTTGATCGATCAACTGAAGAAGGTGAAAAGGGCCGATCGTGTTGGAAGTTAGCGGCATAGGAAAAAGCTTCGGCGGACTCACCGCCCTCAAGGACGTCTCTTTCAACGCGGCAGAGGGGCAGATATGCGCCCTCATAGGTCCTAATGGCGCAGGGAAGACGACGCTTCTCAATGTCATCAGCGGCATCCATGTCCCCGACAGGGGTGAAGTCCGTTTCTCCGGCGGGGTGGTCAGCTGCCTTTCCCCCGACAGGATCGCCAGGAAAGGCATCTCGAGGACCTTTCAGCATGTGGAGCTCTTCAGCGGCATGACCGTACTTGAAAACGTTATGGTGGGAAGATACTCAAAAACAAGTTCCGGGTTTTTTTCCTCCGGCCTGAGATTCCCCGGCGGTATCAGGGAAGAAAAGGAGACGCGAAAACTGAGCGGGGAAATACTTGAGTATGTCGGTCTCAGTGCGAGGATGAATGAGCAGGCAGCGAACCTGCCCATAGGAGAGCAGCGGATACTGGAGATCGGAAGGGCCCTTGCCACAGAGCCGAAGCTCCTGCTCCTCGACGAGCCTGCCGCAGGGCTCAACATCAAAGAGACCCGTAACCTCGGCGGTCTGATAAGGAGGATACGTGACGGACGAGGAATAACCATTGTGCTCGTCGAGCACGATATGGACCTGATCATGGGGATAAGCGACAGGATTACAGTCATTAATTTCGGAGAAGTGATCGCTGAAGGGACGCCCCTTGAGATCCAGAAAAACCCGGAAGTCGTAGCCGCATATCTCGGCGTTGAGGAAGAGGTGACGGATGCTCATCCTTAAAAACGTCGATGTCTATTACGGCAAGATACACGCGGTAAAAAGGGTCTCTCTCCATATAAAGCAGGGCGAGATCGTAGCCCTTATAGGAGCAAACGGGGCGGGCAAAACCACTCTCCTGTCCACTATCTCCGGGCTCATAAGGCCTGAGGGGGGCAGCATCGTTTACAAGGGCGGCGATATATCGAAAAAAGCTCCCGACCGAATCGTGCAGATGGGTATTTCCCATGTCCCTGAAGGAAGGCTCGTCTTTAAGCCCATGAGCGTTGAAGACAACCTTCTGCTGGGGTCATATCATCGTTATTCATTTAGGAACAATCGCGTGATCCGCAGTGACAGAGAAAAGATCTATTCGATCTTCCCGGTACTGCAAAAAAGGAGAAAACAGGTCGCGGGAACGCTTTCGGGAGGGGAGCAGCAGATGCTCGCCATAGGACGCGCGCTGATGGCGAAACCGAAGCTGCTCCTTCTGGACGAACCAAGCATGGGCCTCGCGCCGTTTATCATCAAGGAGATATTCAGACATATCGTGGCGCTCAGGGACGACTTCGGGCTTACCGTTTTGCTCGTGGAGCAGAATGCCAGGAGTGCGCTGAAGATAGCCGATAGCGGATACGTGCTCGAAACCGGAAGGGTAGTGCTGCAGGGGGCCGCAGAAGACCTCCTCTCCAACCGGGATGTCCAGCGGGCATATCTGGGCCGGGACCTGGACACGGAGACAACGTTATAAAAATAAATGTAGGGGCACGGCATGCCGTGCCCCTGCACGTCATACGCCGCACCATAGATCGGAGGAGACTATGTACTGGGAACCTGAAAACGAGACAATGAGCAGAGAAGAACTCCAACAGCTCCAGCTCGAGAGGCTGCAGTCGACGCTGTCGCGTGTGTACATGAACGTACCTTTTTACCGAAAAAAGTTTGACCAGGCCGGGATCGACCCGGACGAATTTCGTTCCCTGGACGACGTAGGAAAACTGCCCTTCACCACAAAAAACGACCTCAGGGACAGCTATCCCTATGGCCTCTTTGCCGTGCCTTTGAGGGAGGTGGTAAGGATACATGCCTCATCAGGAACAACCGGGATGTCGACGGTAGTCGGTTACACGAAGAACGATCTTAAGACCTGGTCTAATCTTGTAGCGCGGGTGCTCACCGCCGGCGGCATTACCAAGGACGACGTGGTCCAGATAGCCTTCGGGTACGGCCTCTTCACCGGAGGGTTCGGGCTCCACTACGGGGCCGAAAGGGTCGGGGCCTCGGTCATACCGATATCCAGCGGCAACACGGCCAGGCAGGTAAAGATCATGCAGGATTTCAAGACCACCGCACTCATCTGCACCCCAAGCTACGCGCTCCTGATCGCCGACACCATCGCTGAGATGGGGATCAATGTCAACTCCCTCTCCCTCAGATACGGCCTCTTCGGCGCCGAACCATGGTCCGAGGGTATGAGGCAGGAGATACAGGAAAAACTCAAGATCGTCGCCACCGATAACTACGGACTGAGCGAGGTCATGGGACCGGGGGTCGCAGGGGAGTGTCTTGAAAGAAACGGCCTTCACATAAACGAAGACCACTTTCTGGTAGAGGTAGTGGACCCCAAGACGCTGCACCCTGTTGCCCCCGGGGAGACCGGTGAATTGGTCATCACCACGCTCACGAAAGAGGCATTCCCGGTCATACGGTTTCGGACAAGGGACCTCACCCGCCTGATACCCTCACCGTGTGCCTGCGGCAGAAGGTTCATCAAGATGAACCGGGTCATGGGCAGGACCGACGATATGCTCATCATAAAAGGGGTCAACGTATTCCCTTCGCAGATCGAATCCGTCCTCTTCGATATCGAGGGGACCGAGCCGCACTACCAGATCATAGTGGACAGGAAAGGCGCCATGGACGACGTCACCGTAAAGGTCGAGGTCTCGGAATCGATATTCTTCGATGAGATGAAGAAACAAAACGAATTGATGGATACCATCAGACGGAGGCTTGCATCGGAACTCGGGATTGGGGTGGATGTAAGACTTGTAGAGAAAAAGAGCATCGAGCGGAGCGAGGGAAAGGCCAAAAGGGTCATAGACCTGAGGAAGATTTAGCTTGTTTAATCCGTCTGATGACGGGACTTAAGCGATACCCGAAGCCGGTCATTTTTTTAAGAAAGAGCTGCAATAAAAAAGGGGGACATGACATGTCCCCCTTTTTGGTGGTCAGATGACCGTGTAATAATGTCAGGCTGAAAGGAACAAAGGCCCTTTAGACGGTCTTATTTCCATCCCCATCCTGGCGTAAAGCACAGGCTGAAGCCCTCCCGAAGAAGGCGCCGCCTGACCTAAGACTGAATCTGAACCTCTTACACCGGCAAGGGCCGATGCTATCGCAGATATCTGCGTGGATGTCAGGCTGCTTAAGCCGGACATTTGACTCACGCCGCCGTGGATCGCCGACGAAATTTCAGATGCCGAGGCCCCGCCCACTTGAGAGCTGGCAAGAGCGCCGTGACATCCTGCGCAGTAGGTCGCATAGAGAGTGGCCCCGCTCGTCGGTCCAGGTGTAGGTGTAGGCGTCGGTGTCGTTCCTGCCAATGCAGACGCGATAGCCGATATCTGCGCCGATGTCAGGCTAATCCCTCTCATCTGGCTTACACTACTAATGGCGCTTGTGATCTGCGCCGCGGTGCGTCCACGTTTGGACGAAGTTGCAAGCGCTCCGTGACAACCGGAACAGTTGTTCGCATAAAGGGTCGCCCCGTCTGTCGTCGGAGGAGGCGTCGGTCCAGGTGTAGGTGTCGGTGTAGGAGTAGGTGTCGTTCCACTAAGCGCTGAAGCGATAGCCGATATCTGCGCCGATGTCAGGCTAATCCCTCTCATCTGGCTTACACTACTAATGGCGCTTGTGATCTGCGCCGCGGTGCGTCCACGCTTGGACGAAGTTGCAAGCGCCCCGTGACAACCGGAACAGTTGTTCGCATAAAGAGTCGCCCCGTTTGTCGTCGGAGGAGGCGTCGGTCCCGGTGTAGGTGTCGGTGTAGGCATAGGTGTCGTTCCTGCCAATGCAGACGCGATAGCCGATATCTGCGCCGATGTCAGGCTAAGCCCGCTCATCTGGCCTACACTACTAATGGCGCTTGTGATCTGCGCCGCGGTGCGTCCACGCTTGGACGAAGTTGCAAGCGCCCCGTGACAACCGGAACAGTTGTTTGCATAAAGGGTCGCCCCGTTTGTCGTCGGAGGAGGCGTCGGTCCCGGTGTAGGTGTCGGTGTAGGCATAGGTGTCGTTCCTGCCAATGCAGACGCGATGGCCGATATCTGCGCCGATGTCAGGCTAAGCCCGCTCATCGCACCTACCGAACTGATCGCTCCCGATATCTGCGCCGCAGTCCGGCCTTTCTTTGCCGACATTGCAAGCGCTCCGTGACAACCCGAACAGTTAGTCGCATAGAGTGCCGCACCATTCATAGTCGGAGGCGGTGTAGGCGTCGGTCCCGGTGTAGGTGTCGGCGTAGGCGTAACAGAGGGAGAACCAATCTTATTTACAACGGCCGACACCTGATCGGGTGTAAGAAGGAGCCCAACCCCCTGCATCTGGCGGACCGAATTCATAGCCGCCTGCACCTGGCTCTGTGCAACTCCCGCCGGGAAAGCCGTATCACTTGGACCGTGACAAAGCGCACAGTTCTGATTATAAAGCGTCGCAGCGTCGGTGGTCTTAAGCGACAAAGGCATAGGCGGAGGCGTCGGCAGAGTGAGGGCGTCCGAAATCATCTGTAACTGAAAATCGGAAAGCCCGTTAAGGCTGCCCATTACTCCTCCCAGGTTTGCGCTCATAGCGGCCCGTATCTGTGAGACCGTTCTCCCGGCCTTTGTAGAGCCGGCAAGGGGTCCGTGACATCCGGCGCAGTTCTGAGAGTAAAGGGTCGCACCGTCCGAACCAGTGCCGTTTAACTCCGTGCTCCAGATAGTATTGTTGCTAAGGTTGCCTGCCGGCGTAGCCATAAGATAAAGCGCGTACGACCCTGCGGGAATCTGCGATACCGGCACGTTGTTCAGGAGTATCTCGTTTATCGGTCCTGTTACGTTTTGTTTCCAGGGTGCAAACCCGTTAGGCATTGGTCCTGCGTGATAGATAGCATTGGATATCTCATTAAGAGAAAACGCCTGGATAGTGTAATCCGACTTCATGAGATAGATTTTGTCAGGTGCGGCCGCTACTCCATAGGCCACATAGATATCAACCGGGCTGACAAATTTACCAAGGCTTACCTGGAGGCTCACCGTGTCCCCACCCAATGCCGCCGGACCGATACTTATCGGCGCGGCAAGCGAAGGATCAGGATTTATCGCGGGGAAAGCCTGAGCAGAATACCCGAATGTCAGCTCACCAACCGGCGGCTGCGCAGTCAGCGGAAGAGCAGCTTCTGTATGCTGGGGTGATGCAAAATCGGTCTGCCATAGATAATAGTGGGAGAAGTCGCCTGCAGGTGTAACCAAGACATAAGCTGAGTATTGACCAGCTGCAATATCCGTGATGGACAGACTGTTCAACACGATTTCGTTGACCGGTCCGGTGACCCCCGTTTTCCATGCCTCAAACCCTGACGGCACAGGTGCTCCATCGAACACGGCATTATCTATGTCCGAAACATTAAATTCCTGAACGGTATAGTCCGATTTTATCACAGAGATTTTATCGGGAGCGGCTGAAGTACGATAGCCCACATATACATCCACCGGACCGCTAAATTTGTTAAGACCGACCTGTACGCTGAGCGTATCTCCGCCGAGAGCGACCGTTCCGACTCCAATCGGGATCGCATGGGAAGGGTCCGCGCTCATAGAAGGAAAGACAGATCCGGGATTATCATATTCAACCTGACCCACCGGACGCGGCATAGGCACGAGTGATGTCGGTACCGGCGTCGGTACCGGCGTCGGTGCTGGTGTCGGTGCTGGTGTCGGTGCTGGTGTCGGTGCTGGTGTCGGTGCTGGTGTCGGTGCTGGTGTCGGTGCTGGTGTCGGTGCTGGTGTCGGTGCTGGTGTCGGTGCTGGTGTCGGTGCTGGTGTCGGTGCTGGTGTCGGTGCTGGTGTCGGTGCTGGTGTCGGTGCTGGTGTCGGTGCTGGTGTCGGTGCTGGAGCAGGTGCAAGTGCAGCAGCGATAGCTGCAACCTGATCAGCCGTAAGTGACGTAAGCGTACTCATACCAGCCATCGGAAAAGCTGGATTCGCAATCGCAGCCGATATCTGAGCAGCGCTCCTTCCTGCGACTGCAGACGATCCCAAAGGTCCGTGACACATTTGACAGTCAGTTGAATATAAGGCAGCCCCATCGGTTGCCGTTAATGCGTTAGTGATGCCCATGACTCCCATAACCATAAGAGCCGTGACAAGTAAAGTGACGAGAACTTTTCTCCTCATTTTTCCTCCCTGTTTAAAGTTAATATTCCTTCCTGAAATTTCAGGAACCCCACTACGAAATCTATTGTTTGAATCTTCTTTGAAGCGGGCTGAGCAATTGAAATACTTTTTCAATGATTTAGCTTATAAAATAGATCCCCCAATGTCAAATTAAGTTTTTTTAATGGTTTTCACGAGGTCAGATCACCCAAAAACATATACAGGACAATTTTACTCCGCTTTTTACTTTCTGTCAAGAAAAAACATAATGGGAGAATCTCCAGCAGCCTTCGGGATGCCTCAGATAGATAGCAGAATGTTTTTAAAATATATTAAAATGAAGTCGTAAATTTAGTCTTGAAAGAATCGAGGGAAAGAATATGAGCTTTCAATATGTGCGGGAAATTCCCAGCGTAAAGGAAATCCTGGAGAAGATCTCCCTGCCGGAAGATTTGCGAAAGGTCAAAGAGAAGAGGGACAAGGAGATCATATCGGTTTTCAAGAGGGAAAGCGACAAGTTCCTCGTCATAATCGGCCCGTGCTCTGCCGACGATGAAGACCCTGTCTGCGAATACGTGTCGAGGCTCGCCAAACTCCAGGAAGAGGTAAAGGAGAAGCTGCTCCTTATTCCCCGCATCTATACCAACAAGCCCCGGACTACCGGCGAAGGGTATAAAGGCATGGCCCACCAGCCCAAACCCTCCGAGGCCCCAAACATGGTCAACGGGTTGAAGGCAATCAGAAGGATGCATATCCGCGCAATGAAGGAGTCTCATCTCACTGCGGCCGACGAAATGCTCTATCCGGGAAACTATCCGTATCTTGCCGACATCCTCAGCTATGTTGCGATCGGCGCAAGGTCGGTCGAAAGCCAGCTCCACCGGCTCACCATAAGCGGACTCGATGTGCCGTCGGGGATGAAGAACCCCACAAGCGGGGACCTCGAAGTAATGCTCAATTCGGTACAGGCCTCCCAACTGCCGCATGTCTTTGTCTATAACGGCTGGGAGGTAAAGACATCAGGCAATCCGCTCACCCACTGCATATTAAGGGGCGCCGTAAACCACTACGGGTACAATATTCCCAATTATCACTATGAAGACCTTAAAAGGCTGGCGGAAGCATATAAGAAACGAAACCTCCTCTTCCCCGCGATCATAGTCGACACCAACCACGCAAATTCGAACAAACGCTTTTTCGAGCAGCCCAGGATCGCCAAAGAAGTAATGAGGAGCCGGCAGCATTCCAAGACTCTCAGGAACAAGGTAAAGGGCCTTATGATCGAAAGCTATCTCGTCGAAGGCTCCCAAAAGATTTCTGAAAACGTGTACGGAAAGTCGATCACCGACCCCTGTCTGGGATGGGAAGATTCGGAGCGGCTCGTCAGGGACCTGGCTGAATACGCCTGAGTTGTAAAGGTAGGACTTCACCATCCTGACACAGCATGTTCCAATTTCGACTACTTCCTGAAATACAGCGTTCTGATGTGCTTTGGCGGAGTCAGGATTTGCAACGTAAATCGTTTGTGACCTTTGCCCAGAGAGCTCCCCTTATCCTTATTTGAAACCTCGGCCAAACACCGCTGGACAACCAGGCGATTCCATGTTAAGGGTATTGAAAGGAAGATGGAAGGTCGGATAAAGGGTTATGGGGAAAAACAGACTAGAAGCATTCAGTGACGGCGTTCTCGCCATAATCATAACCATCATGGTACTGGAAATGAAGGTGCCGCACGGTGCTGACTTTGCCGCTTTGAATCCGCTTCTGCCCGTGTTTCTGAGCTACGTGCTGAGCTTCGTATACCTGGCCATCTACTGGAACAATCACCATCACATGTTGCACACCACACAACATGTGACCGGGGCTGTTTTGTGGGCAAACCTGCACCTCCTCTTCTGGCTGTCGCTTTTTCCGTTCGTCACAGGCTGGATGGGGGAGAATCATTTTGCTCCCGCAACGATGGCGCTTTATGGTTTCGTTCTGCTTATGGCGGCAGTTGCATATTTCGTATTGCAGCACACCATTATTTCGAGCCAAGGCGACGACTCGCTACTGGCGAAGGCGGTCGGTCGTGACCTCAAAGGAAAGCTGTCACCTGTCCTCTATGGGACTGCAATCCTGGCGGCATTTTATGAGCCTTGGATTGCGGGCAGTATCTATGTGTTCGTCGCGCTGATGTGGCTGGTCCCTGATCGCCGGATTGAGCGTATACTTGGCAAGGACAAAACATAAAAGGCGAGCCTGTTTAGCTGAGGCTCAATAAACTTTTCGACTTCTTCCTGTACTCGAAACTGTCAATTTCTTGCCAGAGGTGAGGTATTCCAGCGGAAACAATCGGATGTTCAAAAATGCCGCACCGCAGCCAAAACTTATTGAAATAATAATGAATCGGAAGATTTTTTTATTGTATTTTGTACTGGTTTGTTGCTAGACTGCGGCAACTACCTGGGGAGGAGATAAAACAAAATTTCAAGCACGTCGTTTGCTCAATCAGCACTTTCCATCTGCGAAGTTACCGCTGCCGTGGTTTAAGGCCAATTTTTCAGACAGAGGGAGGGATGAGTATGAAGGTTGGAAGGATCATAGTATTGTCGTTAGTTTTGGTGTTGTTCGGGACTTGGGCCTATGCTGATGAATGCAACAGTGTGAGGTATGTGAACAATGCCGATGGAACGGTTACCGATTGCAGGACAGGCCTGATATGGCTCCAGAATGCACACTGCATGCCATATCTTAGTTGGCATGACGCCATGGCATGGGTTAAGGGCCTTGCCCCCCAAGAGTGCGACTTATATGATAATTCACGTGAAGGGGACTGGCGGCTGCCTACTAAGGTCGAGTTGATGGCGATGGTCACCCAGGCTAACAGATACGGCTTCACTTATCCGTCGTTGACGAACGACGCAGGCACGGCGAAGTGGACGGAGGGGAATGTCTTCATCAGTGTGCAGTCGTACGGCAACTGGACGTCTACTACGAAGGCGAACGATGCGATCAACGCGTGGGTCGTCGATACAGGGGATGGCACACCGTATTACGGCAGTAAGGCGGGCCTCTTCAACGTTTGGCCAGTACGCGGCGGGCAGGCTGAGTCAGTCGGTTCTCTGATTATTGAGTAATTGTGCCATGAGCGGCGTAACGCTGTGATAGAGCCATGTACTCTGTAATTCATCTTCTTCAGAAAAATGCAGGTTGTGATCGGTAATTGTCACGCTCTGAGATATAGTGTCGGTGTGATGTTGTCGGTGCAAGTCGCACGCGGCTCTATCAGACATTTTCTGTGAGGTCAAATATAGTGACAACTAGGGCTGATTTCCCAGACCTTTGCACGATCGGCGCCGTCCCTTTAAGCGGCTTTCGGTTTTTTCAGGAAGGCGGTAAAGAGGATGGCCACGCCCGCAAAGAATGCGGCCATATAAAAACTGCTCGAAAAACTCCCGGTCTTTTCGGCCAGCAACCCGGCTACCGCGGGCCCCGAAATCTGGCCGAAACCGAAGATGAAGGTGACCAGACCAAATGCGGAGGCCGCCTTCCGCGCCCCCACATAATCGCCGACCGCCGCAGCCATAATAGAGGGAATGCTCCAGGCGACAATGCCGTAAAAGCCAATCGACAGATACAGAAAGACCCCGGGCAGCCCCGACGCCGCAAGGAGATATGAAAGCATCTGAAGTGAAAACACGATGATCAGTCCCGCCTTTCTGCTCAGTCGGTCCGAGAGCGTCCCGAATACAGGGCCGGAAAAAAGGCTCAGAAACCCCACCCAGGCCCAGAAATCTCCTGCAACGGATTCTGAAAACCCCCTCTCCTTTACCAGGGAGGTTACGATAAAGGTCGCATATATCACGTAGGTATATCCGAAGAGGAAGTATATCGTCCCCAGATAATACATAATTCCGCTGGCATAGATATTCTGTTTCCCCCTTTGGGCGACCGTAGACGGAGAAGCAGTGCTTTCTCCCCCAAGCGGCTTCAGCCCCTTTTCTTCGGGCCTGTCTCTGAGCAGCAGATAACTTAAGAACGCGATGAGGATGACGGCGCCGCCTAGTACAAGCCAGCTCACCCTCCATCCTTCAGCTCCGGAGAGCTTGTTAATGAAGGGGATGAGTTTACCGGAGATGATGATGGCAAATCCGCTGCCGATCACGATAAATCCCGCCGCCCTCCCCCTTTTGGTTCGGGAGAACCATGGGGAAACCAGCCCCATCACCGGCACATTCGTAGCGCCGCTTCCAAGCCCCGTGAGCCCGTAGAGAACGAGCACGTAAGGGAAACTCTTTGCCTGACTGATAAGGGACATCGAGACGCCGACGACAAGCAGCGAGATAAAAATCAATCTTCGCGATCCTATCCTGGCAACCCAGAAACCGCTGGCCAATACCGCCACCAGGTAGCCCAGGAAATTTACTGTACTGATAAAGCCCATCTGCGAGTAGCTAAGGCGGAGTGTCGTGGCCATCGAGGGAAGAAGCATGCCTAATGCGAAACGGCCGAAACCCAGACATGCCATGATACAAAGCGTTCCGGTGCCTGCAATTATCCATCCGTAATGAAACGGTTCCCTGTCGGGCCGCATTTTGTCCATTTGGAAAATATACCATTATTGGCCCCTAAAGCTAAAGAGGTCCGACTAGGGATTTCCCATTGAGAGTATGCCGAAAAAAGGGCCCCCGTGCGACTCTTTCCCTTTCATCACGCCTGTACCCTCCAACCTCTTGAAAAAATAAGAAAAAATGAATTATTATTATTTTCCGACTGAGAGCTTGCCTTTTTTCGCATGGTGCTCAATAACAATTGCATATGAAAGAACTCAAAAAACTCAGAAGCAGTATCGACAAGACCGACGATGAGATAATCAAGCTCCTCAACAGGCGCGCCGAGTTCGTGGTTGATGTCGGCAGGATCAAGCGACATCAGAAATCCACCTTCTATAAACCCGACCGCGAACGCCAGATACTTCAGAGGCTCGCAAACAATAACAAGGGCCCTTTCCCCAATGACGCGTTAAAGGCAATTTACCGGGAGATACTCGCTGCCTCGCTTGCGCTTGAGGAACCACTCAAAGTGTCCTGCCTCGGACCTCTGGGCACCTTCACTCACCTGGCGGCCCTGCGCCACTTCGGTTCGTCCGCCGCCTTTGTGCCCGTAGACAGCATAAAGAAGGTATTCGAAAACGTCGAGTCCCGAAAGGCGGAGTACGGCGTCGTACCTATCGAGAACTCAAACGAAGGCGTCGTAAGCCATACGCTTGACATGTTCATGGATTCCGATCTGCAGGTCGTCGCAGAGATCATCATCGAGGTGTCCCACAATCTGCTTTCGAAGCAGACCAACCGTTCGAAGATAAAAAAGGTATATTCGCATCCGCAGGGACTGGCACAATGCAGGGGCTGGCTCGAGGCGAACATGCCGGGTGTCCCGATCGCCGAATCCACCAGCACGGCGAAGGCTGCAGAACTGGCCTCCAAAGACCCGGCGTCGGCCGCTATAGCCAGCGAGATCGCCGCGCGCATGTATGACCTCAACATAATTGAACGGGACATCCAGGACAGCCGCCGCAATATCACGCGGTTCCTGGTCATCTCAAAGGAATTCCCCCACAGGACCGGCAACGACAAGACATCCATTATGTTTTCAATCAAACACAAGCCCGGGTCCCTCTACGACGTCTTATTGCCTTTTAAGCGGGCGAAGATCAATCTCACCAAGATCGAGTCCAGGCCGTCAAAGCGGAAGGCGTGGGAGTATATATTTTTCGTTGACATGGAGGGCCACGTGGAAGACAAGAAGATAAAAAAAGCCATCGACGGGTTGACGGACAATTGCCTGTATCTCAAGGTCCTCGGCTCCTACCCGCAGGGGAATATGCAATGATCCGGCCGCCCGAATACGTCCTGGGAATCCAGCCCTACGTTCCCGGCAAACCTATCGAGGAACTCGAGCGGGAACTCGGCATATCAAACTCGATCAAGCTCGCTTCTAACGAAAACCCGGTGGGTCCTTCCCCTGCCGCGCTAAAGGCGATCGGCGAAGGCTTTGCCGACATCAACCGTTACCCCGACGGCTCGGGGTTCTATCTTAAGAGTGCCCTTTCGAAAGAGCTGGGGGTCAGCGATGAAGAGATAATCCTCGGCAACGGCTCGAATGAACTCCTCGACCTCGCCGCAAAGACGTTCATGAAAGACGGCGACGAGGCGGTCATGGCAACGCCTTCTTTCGTCGTATATTTCATGGCCGTCCAGTCGGTAGGCGGAAAATCTGTCCAGGTCCCTCTCACTAATTACACCCACGATCTCTCTGCGATGGCAGACGCCATTACCCCTCTTACGAAGATGATCTTCATCGCCAACCCGAACAACCCGACCGGGACCATCAACAAGAAAGACGAATTCGAGATGATGATGAGGAAGGTGCCGGATGATGTCCTTGTCGTCATGGACGAGGCCTACTATGAGTACGTCGCCGACCCTGATTATGCGGACAGCATGAAATACCTCAGGTCCGAAAAGAACATCCTCATACTGAGGACCTTTTCGAAGATATACGGTCTTGCCGGACTCAGGCTTGGCTACGGTATCGCCAGGAAAGAGATCCTGACCGACATGAACAGGCTGAGGGCCCCTTTCAATACAAGCACGATAGCTCAAAAGGCGGGGATCGCCGCCCTTACGGATAAGGCACATGTCAGCCGCTCACGCCAGGTAAACGAGGACGGGAAGGCGTACCTCTCCCGCGAGCTGGGTGTGCTCGGAATTTCTTTTGTCCCTACGGAGGCGAACTTTGTATACATGCCTGTCAAGGGGGCCGTCGCCCTTTACGAAAAACTTCTGAAAATGGGCGTCATCGTAAGACCGATGGGACCGAACGCACTCAGGGTGACTATCGGCCTTCCGGAGGAAAACAGAAGGTTCATCGAGGCGCTAAAAACAGCAATCAGTGTCTAGTGTCAGTGTGCCGGCAAGGACCCAAAGGACTCAAACGATTTTATTCATAAACTGACACTGCCCGCTGACACTGACACTAGTCACTGACACTTACAAGGAGGAAACAGTTGGACATCATTGTGTTGAGTCGGGACGCCACAGAAGAGGACATAAGGCACGTCGTAAAAAAACTGGAGGGCCGGGGGCTCAGGGCGCACATCTCGGCCGGCACAGAAAGGACGATCATCGGCGTCATAGGTGACACCTCGAAGGTCACTGAGGAAGAAGAAGATGCCTTTCGGGCCGCCTCGGGCGTTGAAAACGTCTTGAGGATACTGAAACCCTATAAGCTGGCGAGCCGTGAATTCAAGAAGGAAAACACCGAGATAGACATCAGAGGCACTATTATAGGAGGTAAAAGAATACCGGTCATGGCGGGTCCGTGCGCGGTAGAGAACAAGACCGTCCTTCTGGCTATCGCCGAAAAGGTGAAGGCAGGCGGCGCAGCGTTCCTAAGGGGCGGGGCCTATAAGCCCAGGACATCTCCGTACTCTTTCCAGGGCCTTGGCGAGGAAGGACTGAAATATCTTGCAGAGGCCAGGGAAAGGACAGGCCTGCCTGTGGTGACCGAGATCATGGACCCCAGGGACCTCGATGCGATCGTCAAGTATGCCGACATCATCCAGATCGGCGCGAGGAACATGCAGAACTTCAGGCTCCTCCTTGAGGTCGGGTCCGCCCAAAAGCCGGTCTTGCTCAAACGGGGGCTCTCCTCGACGATAAAGGAATGGCTTATGTCGGCGGAGTATATCATGTCCCGCGGAAACCACCAGGTGATGCTTTGCGAAAGGGGCATCCGCACCTTCGAGACTGCAACGAGAAACACCCTGGACCTGAGCGCTGTCCCGGTCCTCAAACAGCTCACCCACCTGCCGGTAGTCGTCGACCCCAGCCACGGCGTGGGGAAGAGGGAACTTGTTGCGCCGATGGCGAAGGCGGCTGTCGCGGCCGGAGCGGACGCGCTGATTATAGAGGTCCACACAAATCCTGAAGAGGCGATGTCCGACGGCGAGCAGTCCCTCAAACCCGATCATTTCGAGAAATTAATGAAAGAGCTCAGGCCCATAGCCCAGGCTGTGGGAAGGGAGCTCTAGACCTTGAAGTTCGATAAAATAACAGTCCTCGGGGTCGGCCTCATCGGTGCGTCCTTTGCGCTTGCCATGAGGAAAGAAGGCCTCTGCGGGCATATCTCCGGTTCCGGCAGAAACGAGAATAACTTAAGGAAGGCAAGCGGGCTGGGCATAATCGACTCTTACGACCTCGACCCCGCGGTCGCCTGCGCCGGTTCCGATCTTATTTTGTTGTCTACCCCTGTAGGGATTTTTCCGGAACTGGTAAGAAGGTGTGCGTCATCTTTCAGAAAGGACGCAATACTTACCGATGCAGGAAGCGTAAAGGGAAGGCTTGTCCGCGAGATCGAGGGTCTCATTCCGTCCCATGTGCGTTATATCGGCGGCCATCCCATTGCAGGGAGCGACCGATCGGGCATCGATTCATCGAATGCCGGACTCTTCAGAAACGCGGTATGCGTCGTAACGCCGACCGAGAAGTCCGATACCGGAGCGCTAGGGGTAGTGTCTGAGATCTGGGAATCCCTCGGCTCGAAGGTGATCACGATGGACCCTGAAACCCATGACCGCATTTACGGGGCGGTCAGCCATCTCCCTCATGTGATAGCCTACATGCTGATGAATACTGTCTGCGACATCGACGCCTCTTACCTCGGGTATAGCGGGCAGGGGTTTAAAGACACAACGCGTATTGCCTCGAGCTCTCCTGAGATGTGGAGGGACATCTGCCTTCTTAACAGGGAGAACCTGATCGGGATGCTTTCTCTTTTTCAGAAAAACCTTGAACTGTTCAGTCGTTATCTTACGGCCTCTGATTCCGTCTCGATCGAGAAGGAGTTCGATAAGGCCCGGAAGCTGAGGGACGGCATTGGAAAAGATTGAGATAAGTCCGGCAAAGACGTTTAAAGGAGAGTTCACCCCTCCCCCGGACAAGTCGATATCCCATAGGGCCGTCATCCTTTCTTCCCTTGCAAAGGGCAAAGGCATCGTAAAGAATTTTCTTCGTGCAAAAGACACCGAAAGCACCATGAACGCCTTCCGCGCCTTAGGCATTGAGATCAGGGATGAAGGAGACACGCTTACGATTTACGGTAAAGGACTCTACGGGCTGTCCGAGCCCGCGGGCGTCGTAGACTGCGGCAATTCCGGGACCACCATCAGGCTCTTAAGCGGCGTACTTTCCGGCAGTCCTTTTTTTTCGGTACTCACGGGTGACGACTCCTTAAGGACAAGACCCATGGGCCGCGTGATCGGACCTCTGAGCCAAATGGGCGCAGAGATCATGGCCCGGTCGGGCAACCGGTATCCCCCTGTCGCCATTAAAGGGGCCAAGCTGAGGCCGCTTCGTTACACGATGCCGGTTGCGAGCGCACAGGTGAAGTCCTCACTTTTGCTTGCGGGCCTTTACTGTGAAGGAGCCTCCGAGATAACGGAACCGACGAAATCGCGGGACCACACCGAAAGGATGCTTCCTGCGTTCGGCGCGGACGTGCGCGTGGAAGGACTCAGGGTCACGGTAAAGGGGGGCGGGGAACTCTCTCCCATGGAAACAGAAGTGCCGGGTGATTTTTCCTCGGCTGCATTTTTCATCGTCGCCGCGCTTTTAGTGCCGGGGTCCGAAATCGTCCTGAGGAATGTCGGGATAAACCCAACGAGGACGGGTCTTTTGGAGGCCCTTACGTTAATGGGCGCAAAGATCGAGATCATTAACCCCCGCACAATTTCGGGGGAGCCTGTCGCCGACATACATTGCGGCGGGAAGGCGGCCCTGAAAGCGGCCCATCTTACCGAAGAAATCATACCCTCATTGATAGATGAATTCCCCGTGCTCTGCGTGGCGGCTGCAGCGGCTGAGGGCTTCACCACCATTCGGGGCGCCTCCGAACTTCGGGTGAAGGAATCCGACAGGATAAGGGCGATGGCATCGGAGTTGGGCAAAATGGGAGTGAGGGTCGAAGAATACCCCGACGGGATCGGGATCAACGGGACCGAAGGGATGAAAGGCGCAGAGGTCGAAAGCCACGGTGACCACAGGATAGCCATGGCGATGGCGGTTGCCGCACTGGCTGCGGAGGGAACGACTACGATATACGGGTCCTCCGCCGTCGATATTTCCTTCCCCACATTTTTCGACTCCATGAAGGAACTTTCCTCATGAAAAAGGTGATCGCAATAGACGGTCCTTCGGGGGCAGGCAAAAGTACTATCGCCAGGCTTCTGGCGGAAGAGCTCGGGTTCGAATACCTCGACACCGGGGCCCTTTACAGGGCGGTTGCCCTGAATCTGGTAAGGCTCGGCCTCGACGAAAAGGCGTCGGACAACGACATATCTGCCGCACTCGGAAAAACGAAGGTCGAATTCGAAAAAGGAAGGGTGCTCCTCAACGGCCGGGACGTGTCGGAAGAGATCCGGTCTCCCCGCGCGGGCCATTACGCCTCCGTGTTTTCCGCACGGCAGCCTGTACGCGCATATCTTCTGAAGACCCAAAGGGATGCCTCTTCGAAGGCAGACCTGGTGGCTGAAGGACGGGACATGACTACAGTCGTCTTCCCTGGGGCCTTCAAAAAAGTCTATCTCGACGCCTCGGTGGAAGAACGTACGAGGAGGCGCACAGCCGAGCTCATCGAAAAAGGGTTTGACGTCGATGAACGGCGCATACGCTCGGAAATAACCGAACGTGACGCCAGGGACTCGGGCAGGGAGCTTGCTCCTCTGAGGAAAGCGGAGGACGCCTGTTACGTCGACTCAACGGGGCTTACGAAAGAAGAGGTGCTGCGGAGGATTGCCGGACTTGTCGGGGAGAGCATGGGGAAGAAGTCGGGGCCAAGACAGTGAAAAGTAGGTTACAATAGAAATGGCAATGAAAAAACAGACAAAAAAAAGCGGGACGCCGGAGTTTAAGACGATTACGGCGAAGCGGGCAGGTTTTTGTTTTGGCGTAAAGAGGGCGATAGAGATCACCTTCGATATCGCCAAACAGAACAAGAAGGGCGTCTTTACCTTAGGCCCCATCATCCATAACCCCCAGGTGATAGAGAGGCTCAGGGAAAAAGGAATCTCCCCTATAGGTCCGGAGGAATTCGGCGACAAGAAGATAAAGGCGCTTATCATAAGGACACATGGAATACCAAATCAACTCTATGATAATATAGCGACGCGCGGCTTCAGGATAATAGACGCCACCTGCCCATTCGTGAAAAAGGCGCAGCATTATGCTAAACTTCTTAAGGAAAACGGCTACCAGGTGGTCATACTGGGCGACATCAACCATCCGGAGGTGAAGGGCCTCATGAGTTATGCGGGTAAGGACGTCATCGTAGTCGACGGACATACCCCGCTTAAGGGGCTCAGGTCGAAAGTGGGAATTATCGTCCAGACGACGCAGCCGATAGAGGCGCTGAAAAAAGTCCTTTCGAAGGTTGTCGAGCTTGCGAAGGAGGTAAAGGTTTATAATACAATATGCAATTCCACTGCGCTTAGGCTGAAGGAGACGGAAAATATGTCTCATAAGGTGGATGTGATGCTGGTTGTGGGGGGCAAAAACAGCGCCAATACCACTCAGCTCGCAAACCTTTGCAAGGGTTTGAACGTAACGACCTACCACGTTGAGACCGCCTCGGAGATCGAGGACGAATGGTTTCTCGGCGCAACAATGGTGGGTGTCACCGCAGGCGCATCCACGCCGGATTGGATTATCACGGAAGTAGAAAAAAGATTGAGAGATATAGGGGGAACGCCGTAATGGAAACTAACAACGAGATGGAGCGGCTTTATGCCGAGACTTTCCAGAGAATCGAAGAAGGAGGAATACGCTCCGGAAAGATAGTTGCCATCAAGCCAGACGTTGTCATCGTCGACATCGGCTATAAGACGGAGGGGGTCATTCGCATCGAAGAATTTAGCGAGGAAGAACTGCGTTCCATGAAGCCCGGAGACAAGATAGAGGTCTACGTCATAACCATGAGGGACTCCGAAGGCTCCATCAGCCTTTCGAAAGACCGCGCTTCAAAGATGAAGATCTGGGATGTCCTGGAGAAGGCCGCCCAGGACGGCACTCCGGTAGAGGGCGTGATCACGGAAAAGACGAAAGGCGGACTTACCGTGGACATAGGCGGGGTCAAGGCATTTCTTCCGGGATCGCAGATTGATATTAAGGTGACGAAGGACGCCGACGCCCTGCTGAGACAAAAGATGCTCTTTAAGATACTGAAGATCAACAACAAGAGATCGAACGTTATCGTGTCGCGAAGGGCGCTTCTGGAAGAGGAAAGGGTCAAGAAAAAAGGCGAGACCATAGGCAAGATAAAGGAAGGCGCCGTCTTGGAAGGTTTCGTCAAAAACATTACCGACTACGGCGTATTTGTGGACCTCGGGGGCATAGACGGCCTCCTGCATATATCGGACATCTCCTGGGGAAGGATCACGCACCCCTCGGAATTTTTCGCCATCGGCGATAAGATAGAGGTGGTCGTCCTCAAATACGACGAAACCAGCGAGAGGATAACCCTCGGGTATAAACAGAAGCAGAATGACCCCTGGGCAAATGTCGAGGAAAAATACCCCGCCGGCCAGAAGATCAAAGGCAAGATCGTGAGCATTACCGATTACGGTGCATTCATCGAACTCGAAGGAGGGCTCGAGGGCCTCATCCATATCTCCGAGATAGACTGGACACCAAAGCCAAAACATCCCTCTAAGTACCTCTCCATCGGCGAGACGGTCGAGGCCGTTGTGCTGAAGGTAGACAGGGCGGAGAGAAAGCTCTCGCTGAGCATCAAGCATTGCAAACCGAGTCCCTGGCAGCTCATCAGTGAACGCTATGCGGCAGGGCAAAAGATCTCAGGCAAAGTGAAGAGCCTGACTGATTTCGGGGCCTTCATCGGACTGCCGGAGGGAGTGGACGGCCTCGTCCACATATCGGACCTTTCATGGACAAAGCATGTCAAACACCCCTCCGAGATTCTTAAGAAAGGGCAGAAGGTCGACGCCGTGATACTTGCGATCGACACAGAGCACGAGAAGATGTCGCTGGGGCTCAAACAGGTCGAACAGGACCCGTGGATAGAGGCGATCCCCTCCACGTTCAAACTTGGCGATGTGGTGAAAGGCCAGGTACTGAGGGTCACCGACTTCGGTATTTTCATAGAGCTTGAAGGCGGGGTCGAAGGCCTCATTTATTCATCGGAGGTCGTACCGTCCGAAGGTGCAGAGGAGCAGCCCAAAGAAGGGGAGCCGGTCGCGGCGCGGATCATTAAGATCGATCTGGAGGAGAGAAAGATCGGCCTTAGCATGAAGAACATCAAAAGGACGGATGAATGAAGAAACTCTGCCTTATCATCGGCGCACTTGTGCTTATCCTCATCGCGATCAGCCTCACGCTCACGCTGGTTCAGAAGAATATCCCTCTTAGGAACAAGGTCGCCCTTGTCAGGATAGAGGGCCCCATACTCGATTCGAAGAACGCCGTTGAGGAGATCAAGGGATACGGGAAAGACAGTTCGATCAAGGCGATCATCCTCAGGATCGATAGTCCGGGCGGGGCGGTAGCGCCCTCGCAGGAGATCTATTCGGAGGTAAAGAAGGCGGCCGCCAAGAAAGCGGTAGTCGTCTCGATGGGGTCGATCGCGGCTTCGGGAGGCTACTATATCGCCTGCCCCGCGACAAGGATAATCGCGAATCCGGGGACGCTTACCGGCTCGATAGGCGTCATCATGGAAATACCCAACATCGAGGGCCTCCTCACAAAGATCGGGGTCAAGACCGAGGTGATAAAGGCCGGAAAGAACAAAGACATAGGTTCCGCCTTCCGCTCGATGAAACCTGAGGAGAGAGAACTGCTGCAGGGTGTCATGGACAACGTCCATGAGCAGTTCATAAGAGCAGTGGCCGAGGGGAGAAAACTGAAGATAGAGGACGTAAGGGAGATCGCCGACGGCAGGATATTTACAGGCGAACAGGCGGTCGAGAAGGGCCTCGTCAACGAACTCGGTACGCTTGAGGACGCGACGAAGGTGGCCGCAAAACTCGGCGGCATAAAAGAGGAACCCGAGGTCGTCATAAAGAAGGACAAGGTCTCTCTTATCGATATGCTCAGGAGCAATTTCCCGAAGGAAATCCTGGATGTGTTTCCGTCGGCAAAGATAAAATATCTTTATTCGCCCTAAGGAGGTCTTATGACAAAATCGGTTCTTATCGAGAAGGTCTCGGAAAAAGTCGAGGGGCTCACGAGAAACCAGACGGAGATCGTGGTCGACACCGTATTCGACAGCATCAAGAAGGCCCTTATGCAAGGTGAGAAGATAGAGATAAGGGGCTTTGGGAACTTCAGGCTGAAAACGAGAAACCCCAGGAAGGCGAGGAACCCCAAGACCGGCGAGAGCGTCGAGGTGCCGGGCAAGAAGGTCCTCTACTTTAAGGTCGGCAAGGCCCTTAAAGAGACCCTCAACAAAGAAGAGGCGGCCGGCGGCCAGCCCGCCACCCAATAAGAAATCATTTCATTTTTTTTTGAAGGGCGGGAAAAATCCCGCCTTTTTTTTTCTGTAGTGTCTTGCCATTGTCCCGGAAATCCGATAACAAGTTTAAGAAAAACAGGATTACAGGAAGCAGTCGAAAAATCTATTGTCCCTGAAAAGAAAAAGACCTCACGCATTTTTTCCGCACGCCGGCCGGTCAACCTATTTCAATTCCTCTATTAAGGTCTATGACAGACCCGCTCTCCGAAAAACTCAAAAAAACAAAGCACTCCCCCCATGCCCATTACCGTTCTCGTCATGAACTCCTCCTTCAAACATTCTTTATTCAAACCTTTTTAGTTCTTTATGACCTTTCTTACAAACGGAATAGTTGTAAGAATGCCGATACCGAGTAGAGTCCATCCTAATCCCCTTCTCTGTTTCCGAACCTTGTCGGCTAATAATAACCCGGCACCCGCCCCGAGCATTCCGCGTGTCGGGGCCATAACCCCTATTTCTGGTAAGGAAAACTTTACCTTTCTCACGATTTGCCTCCTTCTGAGACAAATTCCACCAGTCAGCGGGACGAGGCCCCGCCTTATGCTATTTTGCATTCTCGTTACCTTCCCATAGTCCGAACGCGTTTCCCTCTGTATCGCTGCAGACGCAGAAATAACCCATTTCGGGCACTGCTGTTTTTTCCGCAACTATTTTTCCCCCAAGGGATCTCACTTTTTCCGAGTATTCGTCTATGGACGGTATATCGAAGTAATTGATGATCGGCTGTTCCGGCCTCATCCGCTTCATCATCCCGCCTCCCATCGGTTTCGTGCCTCTCTCCATAGAAAAGAGCCAATAGCCGCTTTCACCGAACTCCTTGAATTCCCACCCAAAGAGATCTGCATAAAATTTTCTGGCACGCTCTATGTCATCTGCCGGGATTTCCATGTGGGCGATTGTAGCTTCCATCGTAGCTTTCATTTCGCACCTCCTCAATTGATCCTTCACTTCATAATATCGCAGGATCAATCAGTGTGTCACAAAGCTACTTGCGGCTAAGTGACCTAAATCATCACCTTATAGATAGAATTAGCGAGAAATAGACTATTTCCGTACCAAATCGCATTTTATCGGCGGTTAACTCGGGATAGAGACTGTTTCTGCTTCAAATGGAAATCCTCATTATTGGAATAAACAACTTAATAGGAGTTTCAGTTTTTACCGACATGCTGAATTGACCCAATTGTTAGCCTAATCAGCGTTAAGCATGACCCGGTCTTTATGACAGCAACCCGCTATTATTAAATCAAATAGTTGATGTCCGCAGGTCAAAATTGGGTGCCAATGGTGGATCAAATTTGCATGCCGATTTACATGGGTATGATTCATTCTGATAATTTATCCTCCCCTTGCTCATTGCTTACTCAGGGAAGCAACGAGTGAAAGAGTGGGGCTGGAGACAATAGTTATAAAGGTATCGTTCGTTGAGCTCGCATCACTCAGGGCTCCCAAACCGTCATAGCTACCGTTATCACTGCCACAGTTGTCTATATCGAGATGTACAAGGTATATATCGAATGAGGGATCAATTACGCTCACATGCCCGCCGTAAAAACATCCCGTGGTGTTGACTCCCGTTATTGCGCCATTTTCATCGATCTTGATGAGATTGGTGAAATCCAATATTTTACCTTTCCATATACCCGCGACTCCCGGCAATGAAGACGGTCTTTCATAGAGGGAGCCATTATATGTCAATGTGAATGTCCCTGCATCCCCAGCTCCATTGTAAGTGCCGCTCATTGTGCCTTTAGGTGTAAATGTGCCGGAGATAGTTACCGTGCCGACTTGACTTCCATCCGGCAGCGTTGAACCATGAGGGGCATACGCAGTTGCAGTTGTTGAGAAAGAATTGTTGTTCACGTTTAGCACCCCACTGTATTGAGCAAGCGTGTCCGGGAGTCCGAAACGCGCACTGTTAGTATCTGCGACAAGGCCGGTAGCGCTGGATGTTATGTGCGTAACATTTGACGTAAATGTCCCTATCCAGATGCCGGCTGCAGCAGAGGGTGTTGCAGGAGGTGTACCCGTTGGGTTTCCTCCTCCGCCGCACGCAGAGAGAACAAGCAGGCTGGCCAATGCGAACATTAATAGATTTCCGCTTCTTCTTTTCATTTGATTAACCTCCTTCAAACTTATTGAAAAGACTTTTCCTTATTAGATACCCATTCCGAGATTATTACAGCAGCCCAATAAAGCAAGTCAACCTCCTCTGGTAACGATTACCAAAAAACGTTTAATCCTCCTGTACCCATTTCTGAATCAGCCAGGTAATTACGACTTATCCCTTCTTCGACTTCTTCAGTCGATTACAGATATCTAATGAATGAGCCCCATAATACCAATCACGATGAGGTAGATGGCAATAATAAAATTCAAGAGTCTCGGCATGACGAGAATCAGAATCCCGGCTATTAAGGCCACAATGGGTTGCATATGAGCTACGGTGATGGTCATTTTACTTCACCTCCTTTCACTGGCGTATCAGTCCAAAGCAGCCGGCCTTGCTCATTTGAACTTCGAGGCGGCGCTGTCGAAGGCAGTTTTGACTTCAGCCCAGGCCTTTTCCGCGCCGGACTTGAGGTCTTCCCATGCCTCATCGCCGGCGGCTTTCAAATCCCGCAGTTTAGCCATGGCCACATCATGCTTTTGCTGCAGCCCTTCGATAATCTTAGTGTACTCAACCTTCGCCTCTGCCCCGGCCTTGTCCGCCTTGGCCCGGAGCAGAGAGAACTGCGCATTCCATTCCGCTAACCGAGCTTCAAATTGTTCCTGGTACGCTTTTCGTTTGTCCGTCATAGCAGTCTCCTTCTGGTTGAAATATCTTCCTCCGATCAGCCCTTCTTTCTATCCGTGATCAGCAAAACAACGCCGCCGACCAGCGCAACTGCCCCCACGATCGGAGGGAGCGGGAGTGTTTTTGTCTTCTCGGAGGTTACCTCGACCGGTCCGATATCCAT
The DNA here is from genome assembly GCA_963811165.1 of uncultured Nitrospiraceae bacterium. Classification (GTDB taxonomy): domain Bacteria; phylum Nitrospirota; class Thermodesulfovibrionia; order Thermodesulfovibrionales; family UBA6898; genus Sulfobium. Next base: position 521,293 of record CAWEQH010000004.1, on the reverse strand, counting down.
GACCTTCTCTTTGGTCTTATAGGTGATGCCTTGATACGCAAAGGAGACAATTCCGATCGCGATAAGGACAATGGCTATAATCGTGTTTGTTCTCATCTTCCTCCATGATTTCCCGACAGTCAGCTCGTACTTCAGTCTTCACGCTTTATCCTCAGACGGCTATGAACAGACTTTAGTTAAACGTCTTCAACTCATATTCCGCGATAGCCTGCGCATCCTTGTCGGGCAGCATTTTCTCATCGAATGTTGTCATTCCTGGCCCAGGGTTTCTCATCTTGGCGATTATGTCCGCCGCGGTATTCACGCCGTTTGCCTCGCGGTCCTTCTTGTGAAGGCTCTTTTGAGGATTGGCGATATTGCCGCCGTCGGGGTGACAAACAGCGCAATGCTGTTTAAAGAGCGCCTCGCCGGATTTCGCTTCACCTTGTTTCGCCTGTTCTGCGGTACCGGCCTGTTCCTTTGGCTTTTCGCACGCCAGAAGTGAAACCGCAAATATAAAACAGAACAATGCAACGTACACCCAAAATCGTCTCATTTTCCCCCACCTCCTTTTATTGTGTTGCAGAGCGATTTGTTTGGCTTTTTCTTCTTTCCATTTTTCGTATTCTTCTTTATTCTTGAATTCTGCCATGATAATCTCCTCATTTGATTACAAAGATAATGTTTTCCCCCTCTTTCTTCGGATTCGTTTCAAGCATCTTTCCGTTTCATAATAAGTAACACAAACGTTGCTATCCACGAAAACAATAGGCTTATAAACATCCACAGACACATCTCACTCTTTCTCCCGCGTGATTTTACAAGTCTGTAATTAATCATTAGCGGACCTAAAAAAACGATTAAGACTAAAAAGACTGTATTCGCTAGCTCATACAATCCTAATCCAAACATTATTCTTTAATCCCCCCTATGCTTTTCTCCGCCAATTCCTCTTGAATCTAATCATTTAAAAAGGGAACGCGCACTATGATATGCTTTCTCCAGTTCGTCCATTTCAGACTCTACTTTCTGCCTTTCAGTTTCCCATTGGTCCTTGCTCACCATATCGAGTTTCTCCATACTGACTTGTAAAGCTGCACGTTTTTCCTGCAGTTCATTCATCTTTGTCTTCACAATGGCCTTTGTCTTTGAGTCGGCCTTCTCTGCCTTCGTTCCGAGTTCATTTATCTTTTTGCTCAGCTCGTCAAATTTCGCTTTTGCTTTTAACTTATATCCCTGGATAGTAGTGTCTATTTCTTTCACCTCACCCCGAACATTCCTTGCGAGTCCGGGCAAAAAAGAAACGATCAAAGAGGAAATGCAGATCACAGCAGATAAGTATTTATGCCTCTTCATCTTTTCTCCTTTTTCCTTTTAAAGAAAAGGTCAATCTCACCTCCATTATTACAGAACGCCGGATTTATGCAAGGGGGAGTAAACGTATAGAGTCACATATCCCATCATTTTTCAGCGCATGTTATCGGCATCGCCGGGCAAATCGATGAGAAATAATAAAGACGCTACTATTTTCAGGTTTACGTGTTTCATTCCGTAATCGAGAGCCGCAGGCCTATAGAGAAAAAGCGATACTTGTGGCTGAAAGAAACGATTCTTAAGTCACATGGTCCATGCAGACTGCAGGGCGTACACCGCAAGCCACTTTTGACACATTATTTTGGAAACCAACACCTCCGGCGAAATGTCCAAGGTGAGTAGTATCAGATGTATTCGAAATCCTGGCTGACGCGGTACAACTACCGACTTACAGGGTCTTCGCGCTGATGAAGTCCCCTCTATTTTTCGGATAAGGGACTATCCGCCGTACGGCCTTCAAGCGCGCTCTTTTGTCCCCCGAATATCCAGAGCCTTATAAACTTCGACCACTCGCTTAAGACCATGTCGCGGTCGCGGGGCTATCGTTGTCATAATCCGACTCACCTGAACATGGACTATCCCAGATATTCGTGGAGCGCCGCTTTCCAGTCCCTCATCTCATCCAGCCCCTCGAGCCTGAGCATGGTATGCCCGAGGACCGAATTTGCAGGTCTCTTTGCCGGCCTTTTGAACATCTCGGAAGTCACAGGCGATATCCTTTTTGTGATCCCCATTTTCGCGGCTATCGCGACCGCAAATTCATACCACGAACACTTTCCGGAATTGGTGATATGATAAGTTCCGTACCCTTTTCCGATGATCTCTCTGAGTTTCCTCGCCAGGTCGAGCGTAAAGGTGGGAGATCCTACCTGGTCATCAACGACATCTATCCCTTCCCTATCGGAAAGGAGCCTGCCTATGGTATCGACAAAATTCTTCCCGTTTTTCCCATAGAGCCAGGAGGTCCTCACCACATAAAACCTATTGGTAAGAGACGTGACAAACCGCTCACCCATCAGCTTCGACAGCCCGTATTGGTTTATGGGTGCGGTGTCGTCCCATTCGTGATAGGGACCGTCCTTCGTCCCGTCAAAGACATAATCCGTGCTGATCTGGACGACCGGGCAACTGATCTGCTCACAGGCCATCGCGATATTCCGTGCGCCTATGCCGTTGACGAGATACGCGAGATCGGGTTCGGACTCGCAACGGTCGACATCGGTAAAGGCGGCGGCGTTTATCACGAAGTCCGGCTTGATCTCCTTCATCATCTTCGCCACCGTGTCGAGTCTGGTGATATCAAGGGTTTCGCAAGTCAGACAGACAAGCTCGACGTCCGAAAAGACCCGTTTTATGTCATGGCCGAGCATGCCCTCTGAGCCTGTAACAGCGACCTTCAAGGTCCGCCGGCCCTCTTGCCGTACTGGATTTCATAGTATCTTCGGTATTCGCCTGAGATGATCCGTTCCCACCATATCCTGTTGCCCAAATACCATTCGACGGTCTTCGATATGCCGTCTTCGAAACTCGTCTCCGGCCTCCAGCCCAGTTCCCTCTCCATCTTCGAAGGGTCTATCGCGTATCGCCTGTCATGGCCCGGCCTGTCTTTGACGAAGGAGATGAGTTTGAGCAGCTGCGCTTCGGGCGCCCCGCTCTTCCTGGCAACCATAGCGAGGAGCATTCTGACGATGTCGATGTTTCGCTGCTCGTTCCTGCCGCCGATATTATATACCTCGCCGGCCCTTCCCTTATGGAAAACGATATCGACCGCCCGGCAATGGTCGGCCACATATATCCAGTCCCTTACGTTCATCCCGTCGCCGTATACGGGGACCGCCTTGCCCCCCAGCGCGTTTGCAATGACAAGCGGCATCAGTTTCTCGGGAAACTGGTAAGGGCCGTAATTATTGGAACATCTGGTGATGACCACGTCGAGGCCGTAGGTCTCGTGAGAGGCCCTTGCGAGAAGGTCTGAAGACGCCTTGCTCGCCGCATAAGGACTGTTCGGCATTAAAGGGGACTCCTCGGTAAAAAGACCAGCCTCTATGGACCCGTAGACCTCGTCGGTAGAGACATGAAGCATCCTGCAGCCCCTCTTCCTTGCGGCCTCAAGGAGGCTCTGGGTCCCCATCACGTTCGTCTGCAAAAAAGGCGAAGCGTCGATGATGCTCCTGTCGACATGGCTTTCCGCAGCAAAATGGATGATCGCATCGAATGAGAGCTCCTCAAGCAACTGCCGGTCGCAGATGTCTCCCCCGACGAACGTATAGTTCGGCAGGTCTCCTATATCGGCAAGATTTTCGAAGTTGCCGGCGTAGGTAAGCTTGTCGAGGTTGATGACCTCGTGGCCCGGATGTGCGGCAAGAAAATGCCTGATAAAATTGGAACCGATAAAGCCCGCCCCGCCTGTGATAAGGACCTTCATTACTCTATCCTGAAAGGCGAGTCAGGGTCATTTTCGTATCTGACTTCGTCTACGGGGTCTTTCTTCCCCTGTCCTTTAAAAAGTCTGTCGGGCAGATTAAGGACTATGCCTTCCCCCGGTCCCATGTTTTTATAGGCGTGGACCACCCCTGGAGGCACGACAGCGGTGACCGGCCTGCCCTCCGTATCGCGCACAACCTTCTCTCCATAAGACGGCGACCCTTTTCTGTTGTCCCAGAGGTAAAGCCTGAAGTTCCCGAAGAAGCAGAAGAAATCAGACTGCTCCATATGTTCATGAGGCCCGCGCGCAATGCCCGCCTTCGTCATCGAAACGTAAGACATCACCGGCCTGAAGTCTGTTTCATCATATCTGAAGAGTTCGGAAAGCCATCCCCTGTCGTCGGTAAAAACGTTAAGCTCCTTTATGACAACCCCTTCCACTGTCTCTATACCTCCATGGTGGAGTCATCTCCAAGCATAAGCCTAAGCGCCCTGTGTCTGCTGTTCTTGATTATCCTGACCCTTCGGCCTATAAGACTCTCCTCCAGCCTCTCTATGTGTACCACCTCGCTTCCGTCCATAATGACCGAATGCTCTATCGAGGAATTAATTATCCTGACGTTGTCGCCGATGCTCGTGTGGGGCCCTATGAAGGAATTTTCGATGACCGTGTGCTGGCCTATGACGACCGGCCCGCGTATCGTGCTGCCTTTTATCAGTGATGTCTTGTCCAGTTTGACCCTGCCCAGGATATGGCTCGCCTTATCGACTGTGCCGGCGATCTCCTTCTTCCCCCATTCGTCGAGCACAATGGCGTTTGCCGTAAGGAGGTCGTCCTTTTTGCCGGTATCGAGCCACCAGTCGTCAAGCACAAAACTCCTCACCTTTTTCCCCATTAAAATCAGTTCCTGTATCGCATCGGTGATCTCGAGCTCCCCCCGCTTCGACGGGCTGATCCTTGCTATCGCGCGGTGTATACCCGGCGAAAAAATATAGACACCGACAAGGGCCAGGTTCGAGGGCGGGTCATCCGGCTTTTCGATCAGCCTCACGATATGGCCGTCCTTCGTCACTTCGGCGACACCGAATTGCCTGGGGTTTTCGACCTCCTTAAGCAGGATGAGCGCGTCGGATTTCTTCTTTGTGAAATCCTCCACGAATTTCTTTATGTCCCTGCCGATGAGATTGTCCCCAAGGTACATAACGAACGGGGACTTTTTAAGGAATTTGTCTGCTGTTTTTACCGCATGGGCAAGGCCCGAAGGAGAGTCCTGGAGGATATAGGTGATCTTGGCACCCCACCTCTTGCCGTTGCCCACCGCATCCCTAATCTCTTCACCAGTCTCCGGCGATATGATAATGCCGATGTCTCTGATGCCCGCATGTACGATGTTATCGATGCAATAAAAAAGGATAGGCCTGTTCGCAACCGGAACGAGCTGTTTTGCGCCCGAATAAGTCAGCGGCCTCAGGCGTGTCCCTTTGCCGCCGCTCAGAATCAAAGCCTTCATGCTACCCGTTCTTCTCTTCTTTTTGTGCCTGGCGCTCCGCTACGATTTTTTGTGACAGGTGGGCCGGCACCTCCTCGTAATGGGAAAACTCCATGGAATAAAGTCCCCTGCCGGACGTAAGACTATGGAGCTGGTTTGCGTAGGTGAGCATCTCAGACATCGCCACCTGCGCCAATATCTTCTGGTTTCCGCCGGCCTGCGGCTCGACCCCCTGGACCTTCCCCCTCCTTGAGTTCAGGTCCCCTATTACCGCACCGAGGGTATCGTCGGGGGTAGTGACCTCGACCTTCATGATCGGTTCAAGCAAAACGGGTTTTGCCTCCGTCACTGCCTTCTTTATCGCCATGGAGCCGGCTATCTTAAAGGCCATCTCCGAAGAGTCTACGGTATGATATGACCCGTCAAAAAGGGTGACCCGCAGGTCTACGATAGGGAACCCGGCCACCACGCCTTCGTGCATCGCCTCGACAATGCCCTTTTCGACGGCGGGAATGTATTGCCTGGGTATTGCCCCTCCGACGATCTTGTCTACGAACTCGAAGCCGGTACCCCTCGGCAGCGGCTCTACCCTAATATGACAGTCGCCGTACTGCCCCTTTCCGCCGGACTGCTTCTTATATCTCCCCTGTACGCTCGTAGAGACCTTTATGGTCTCACGATACGGTATCTTGGGCGTCTTCATCTCGACCTCGACGCCGAACCTCCTTTTCAGGCGTTCGAGTGCGACCTCGATATGCACCTGCCCCATTCCGGAGATCAGCATCTCCTTTGTCTCCTCGTCCCTCGAAAATCTGAGCGTCGGGTCTTCTTCAAGCACCCTGTGGAGGCTGATGCTCACCTTCTCCTCATCGCCCTTGCTCCTGGGAGCAATCGCGTAAGATATGATCGGGTCGGCAAACTTGACCTTGTCGAAGATAATCGGTTTCGCCTCATCGGAAAACGTGTCTCCCGTATTCGTCCCTTTCAGTTTCGGGACCACGCCGATCTCACCCGCGCCGAGCGCCTGGACCGGCACCTGCTTCTTGCCCAGAAGGTGGAAGATCTGTCCCACGCGTTCCTTGGCATCGGCGGTCGAGTTAAAGGCGTTCGAGTCCGCCTTGAGCGTCCCTGAGTAAACTCTAAAGAGCGAAAGCTTGCCGGCGTAAGGGTCGGCGATGGTCTTAAACACGTAGGCGGCGAGGGGCTCGTTGTCGGCCGGCTTCCTCACGATTTCGCTCCCGTCCTTGGGGCTCCTCCCTTTGACAGGCGATATGCCCGCCATCTCCACAGGAGACGGAAGACAGAGGACGACCGATTCGATAAGGCTTTGGATACCTATATTCTTCAGGGCCGACCCGCAGGTGACCGGAATGAACTTCCTCGTCAGCGACCCTTCCTTTATCCCGTTTACGATCTCGTCGTTCGTCAGTTCGCCGCCTTCGAGATATTTTTCGAGGAGCTTGTCATCGGACTCCGCTATCTTTTCGATGAGCTTTTTTCTGTACTTGTCCGCCTCGGACTGCATCTCGGCGGGTATGTCGGACTCTTCGGCCTTGCCCCCGCTAAAGCGATACGCCTTCATCTTGACGACATCGATGACGCCCGAGAAGCCCTCGCCTATCCCTATCGGGATATTAAGGGGCACCCCTTCCGTATCGAAGGATTTTTCGAGTTCGCTCAGCGCCCTCTCGAAATTCGCGGTCTCCTTGTCCATCTTGTTGATGAACACGATCCTCGGGATCTCGAATTCGCAGGCATATTTCCAGACCTTCTCGGTCTCGGCCTTCACCCCCGACAGCGCGCTCACAATAATCACGGCGCCGTCGGCGACCCTCAGGCAGCCGCGAGTGTCTTCGATAAAATTTATGAAGCCCGGGGTGTCCATGAGGTTGATCCTGTGCTTGTCCCAGTTGCAAAATGCCAACGATGAGGTAATGGTGATCTTGCGGTCGATCTCCTCCGGCTCGTAATCCGTGACCGTGGTGCCGTCCTGCACGTTTCCGAGCCTGTCGGTCATCCCGCAATCAAAGAGCATCGCCTCGATAAGGGAAGTCTTTCCCGCCCCGCCATGCGCGATTACCGCAACGTTTCTGATCTTGCCTACCTCAAAGTTTGCCATGAAGTCCCCCTATATCAAAATATTTTCAGGACCGCTCTAGGAACCGCCCCTTTAATTCAATATCTCTTCGACGACGGGCCTGGACTCCGTCTTCTTGCCCGCCTTATTGGCCCATATCTTTACGATTACAAAGGACAGGATACACGCAGCGAACCCAAAGACGGCCGACAGCGCGTCCGGATCGGCGGTGGGAAATACCCTGCTCATAAGGTCCTTGCCGAAAACGGCTCCCGCTACCAGGCCGACTGCCGGCAGCCCGTAAACTATCATCGCCCCTTTCATGTACGCGTAGGACTTTATCGCCACCCTTACCTTCTGGCCCACCTTTGCGCCGGCCTCGTTCCATGCCTCTATCTCCATGCTCTTTTCCTGGGTTGTGCAGGTCCCCATCGTGCACCCTTCGCAGGCGCTTTTCTTCGGCACCGAAACTACCGCAGTCATTCCTTCAATACTCTTGACGATGCCTATTTCTTCTATCACCTAAGCATTTTACCATAGCGGGTTTTAAAAAATCTGTAGCCCCCGGGCGTATAAACTGCGGCCTGCACATGCAGTAAAACAAGGGCCCGGCAGGCTGTGGGACCTGGAATTTGATAGGCGGGTCAAGACCCACTGCCCATTTGGTAGTGGGCCGGAACCCACTACATTTTCAGTCGTTGAGAGTATGTTTTGATTTGAGACGGCCGATTTTTTTTGAAAGCCTTGACCATGAGAAAAAAGCGATAACCGAAAGAACGAGCATTCCGGCATACCGGACAGCCGCACCCGCGCCCCAAAGGTCCCCCTGGGCCGGCAAGCCGCGTCCCTTGAAAAATATCGCCGCTGGTACGCCCGCCGCAAGTATCCAGAAAATGGAATACCTTATGATTCGCCCCGCACCCATACAGACGCGGACAAATGCCACTTCGAGTTCCGCATCGCCCGGGGGAGGGTTTGTTTTCAGGAGTGTCCGGACGACCGCCAGGGCCGTAACCAAGAATGCGGCCGCTACGTCAAGGGAATAATTGTGTAACGTAAGAATAATGTCACCGATCGGGCTCATAAGATCGCTGAAATTTTACCATAGCGGCCCATAACAAGACCAATGTGAATTAGCCGACTAGTTTTGCGTGGGGACGCATTCGAACGGCTTCAGCGGCGCGTATTACTTCACCCGGCAGGCAAAATGCGGCGGTGCCTCGGATGAGAGCGGGAATGATGAGTGGGAATGCCATCCCCTCCTGCCTCTGTTTGCATCTGTTCGACGGGGCGTTTTTTAGTCGTTACGTTCCGCCCGCATATTGATGAACTTGATCCAAATAGTTATAATGCATCGATGAACAAATGCGGGGTCTGCGGACAGCAGCCGGAAGAATGTACCTGCTGCGAGGGATGCGGGCATGTATGCCCGCTCGATCCGGGTGAACTATTCTGTCCTGTCTGCAAGCCAAATCCCGAAAGACAATAAGAAGAACGGAGGTTTATATGGCGGCGGACGAACATTCTTTTGACGTGGTAAGCAAGGTCGACCTGCAGGAAGTGCTTAACGCGGTGCAGCAGGCGACAAAGGAGATCAGCCAGAGATTCGATTTCAAAGGAAGCAAGAGCAGTATCGAACTGAATAAAGACAAACATGAGTTGACCCTTATCTCCGACGATGAGCTAAAGCTTAAGACGGTCATAGACATCCTTCAGACAAAGCTCGTCAAGAGGGGCGTATCGCTTAAGGCCCTCAATTATGGAAAGATCGAACAGGCCGCAAATAACACGGTCAGGCAGATCGTCACGCTCCAGCAGGGCATCCCGGTCGAAAAGGCGAAGGAGATCGTCAAGATCATCAAGGACACAAAGATGAAGGTGCAGTCGGAGATACAGAAAGACCAGGTGAGGGTAAAAGCAAAAAAGATCGACGACCTTCAGCTCGTCATGAAATTACTGAAAGAAAAAGACCTCGGTATTCATATCGAATTTATCAACTACCGGTAGCTATTTCCCGAACGGACAGACCGGATACCTGCAGATCTCGCACTTCATGCAAAGGCCGCCGTGGCCCAGTTCGGCGAGCTCTCTTCTTCCTATCCTCTCTCCAGCCAGTATCCTCGGAATGACCAGGTCGAAGACCGTGGCATTTGCATACATGCCGCAGGCGGGGATGCCCAGGACAGGGATGACCCCTCCTGCCCTCCCCTCGTCTTGGGGGGTAAGATATGCTATCAGAAACATCGCGCCGGGAAGCACCGCAGAGCCGTAAGTGATTTCTGATGCGCCGAGATTTTTTATCGCAAATCTCGTAACGTCATCGGGATCGACAGACATACCACCCGTCGTGATCAGCAGGTCGGCCCCGGCATCGATCAGCTCTGCAAGTCTTTTTTCGATAAACGCCACCTCGTCGGGGGCATAGTAGAGACCGGCTACCGTACCTCCGAACGACTCTATCTTTTTCTTAATGATCGGCGCAAATGCGTCGTTTATCTTTCCGTAGTAGACCTCGTTTCCTGTAATGACGACCCCGGCCCTGGGCCGCCTGAGTTCCTTCACCCGGATTACCTTCTCGCCTTGACAGGCCGCTTCGACCGCTGCATTTACTGCATCTTTCTTCACAACGAGGGGGATCGCCCTCGTGCCTGCCACGACCTGGCCCTTCTTAACGAGGCTGTTGTCGTGGACCGTTGCGCACATTACCTCGCCGTTCATATTAAAGCAAAGGAGAGCGTCCCTGTTTATCTTCAGAAGCCCGTCCCTGTCGGCAATGATCGTGATTTTTCCTTCTTTCGGTTCACCCTTTATCGCAACCCCTTCACCCATGAGCGCCCGGGCGAGGGCATAGGCCGCATCGTCTTCATGCATCTCGTCTTCTTTGATGTTAAGAACGTAGAGATGTTCCTTGCCGAGCCGCTGGAGATGACAGACGTCTTCGGCCCTCACGACATGTCCCTTCTTAAACGCCGGGCCCTTAAACTCGTTTGGTCTTATCTCGGTGATATCGTGGGCCAGGACAGTACCCACCGCCTGCGTGACCGGTATTGTCTTCACCCCGTGCGCCTGTCTTTCATTCAGCGAATCACACATGTGTGCCTCCCGATAAAAAAGCGGATCATCATATTTTCAATCTATCATATTTTTTTTCGGATGCAAACAGGCAAGGGCAGAGATGTCTTCCATTAAAGCACACGCCTCGTTCCACTCCTTCGACGTATTCACATTCTTCCATGCATGCGAAAGAGATTCAGGGACAAGGGGTGTTATCACCTTAGGGTGAGCTGCCAGCTTCTGGAGCGTTCGTATTCCGTTTCTCGCCAGGGCCTCTACTTCGTCAAAGATCATAGGCTCGTAACAGGCCGCCATCGTCTCGGCCTTTGCGCCGCTTTTCAATAAGGGCAGGACTGCCCATACACCGGGACGTCTCTGGCCCAAAACCCATTCCCATGCCTCCCTGTCCATAAACGGCATATCGACCGCCGATATGATCCACGTGCTTTCGGGCGCCCATCGGAAAGCGCTCAGTATGCCCGCCATGGGACCCTCCACCCCGGCCGCATCGGCCAGACGGTCAGCTCCCCAGAGATGTCCCGGCAGTTCGGCTGAACCGAGAAAAAGGGTCCTTCCGGCAATCTTGCCGAGTGTCTTTAAAGACCTCTCAAGAAGCGTCTCTTCCCCGATCTTGAGCATTGCCTTGGCTGTCCCCATCCGGCGGCTCCTGCCGCCCACGAGGAGTCCGGCCATCAGTGTACGCTCTGCGTGGAACCTGCCGACCTCATGATACAGGTATGCCATGACCTTTTCGACATATTTCGGGTCATCCCTGTAAATGACCCTTCGGGATATTCCCGCGGGAATCTCGTGTTTTTCGGTCCTTTTGCCGCCAGGCAGAATCCATATCCCCGGGATATCGGAGTTCTTATGCCCCTCGACAAGCACGACATCGAGCCCTCTTGGGAAGCGGGCCAATGCATCGGACAGTCCCGCAGCCCTGAGCGGAAATCTCGCAAACCCCTGCTTAGAGTCGTGGGCAAATACGAAGTCGGCGCCGGCCCTGTAAAACCTTTCGGAATCTTTTCCTTCTCCATCGGGAGAAAGGCCGTGATGTGAAGCATGTTTCAGCAGGCCTATGAAAAGGCCCTCTTTTTTGAGCCTCCGGACTACCTTTTCAATAAGGGTCGTCTTACCGGACCCGGAGTAACCGCTTATGCCTATCACGCAAAAGGATGAATTCATAGTATGATAAAATTCTATGGCATACTGAAAGCCCTTGTAAAGAGAATACTTTGGACAACGATACCCTCTCATTGAAGCGTAGAAGAATCATGTCCTTCCTCCGGTACACTGTTGTCAACAAATAGAGTTGTCCGGTTTTAGAGCAGATAAACTGTCCGGTCCGTAGCTAGTTGATATCAGGCTGCTTTTTTGTTTAGTTTTGAGACCTCCTTCCCCTTGGAATTAAAGGCTATCAATTTTCTGTGCCCATGGAATATTGCTAGGTTGCCGTTTGGATAGCGATGGACACGGACCTTTACTTTGACATAGTGAAAGCGATATTTATCGGCTGGAATCTGAAGGGTCAGGGCATCGAATTTGACACAGTTGTTGTTGCCGACCGTCCGCTCATATTGTTCGCAGAGGATGTCTTGAAGAGGTGTTCCGGCCCAAGGGACAAACATACTGGCAGGCTCCTCAGCGGATACGGCAAATTCATCGTTAAAGGCGGGAAGATACACATCACGGATATAGGCATTGGCCTGTTTCATCTCAGTGATGCCGGCCATGGCAAGTTCCTTTACAAGGCGCTCCTGATGAGTGCGGAAGGCGCGTTCAGAGCGTCCTCGGGCCTCAGGGGAATAGGCCGGGATCATCTCTATCCCTAACTGCCTCATGGCACGGCCAAATTGTGTCAGATTCTCCTTATCCACCTTCCCCCCAGCCTCTGGGGTATTCCAGTAGTGGCTGCCGCGATCCGTGTACAGTGAGGCAAATACTCCATGCTCGACGATCACCTCACTAACTCCCTGAAAACTGCTCTGAGTTCCTTCTTCATCGATAAAAAACATCGAGTAATGTCCATTGCTGGCATCATCCATTGTTACAATCAGATCCCATAACTTCCCAGGCACCCACTCATGTGTGGAGCCGTCCTGATGCAGCATCATGCCAATATACGGAGCTCTTGGACGCTGTCTCCGGTGGGTTCCCTTTCTCGAATCCTTATGCACAAGTCCCTTGCCCTGAAGAGTATTCTTTACCCAGGTGTAGCTCCTCATGCCCTCATGAGCCCGCCTGTACCAACTGTAAAAGTGCTTAACCGTCAATCCCTGGTACCTGCGGCTGTATAAATCTGCCAGGGCCATTACCTCATCAACAGGCGCACTGCGGTGCGATATCTGTCCTAAACGCCTATCAATAAGTCCCTCCATCCCCTGCTCCTCATATCGAACCAGATATCGACGGTACGTCCGGTCGCATACTCCAAGCAGCCTCGCCGCTTCCTCCTGCGTCAATCTCCCCCTTTGACATCCCTCATATGCTTCCTCAAATCTCATCTTCCGTACCTCCTGTAGTAGTGCTGTCCTCTTCATCAATGGCACCTCCGTGCCATCCAATCTTAACCGGACAGTTTATGTGCTACAGATACGGACAGTTTATTGGCTCGCTACATCCTTCCTCCGGTACACTTGAAACCCCGTCATAATAACGGTACCATGTAGTTGGGTATGAAGAGATACGGTTTTTTCACATTCCTGTTAATTTTTCTCGTCTCATGTTCAGGCGGGGCCGGAAGGTCGCACGCGTTTCAGAAGGTCCTTAGGACAAGTGACGGAAAAGTGATCCAGTTCGAAGAGATGGTCGATGATCTGAAGACGGCCGACATCGTCTTCATAGGCGAGTCGCATGACAAATTGAGGGACCATCAGGCCCAACTGGACATCATCAGGGCACTCCGTAAAAAAGGGATCAGACCCGCCATAGGACTTGAGATGTTCAGGGCGGAAAACCAGAACATACTTGACGGCTGGACAGACGGCACCCTCGATCAAAATACGTTCATCAGGGCGTATTACAACAATTGGCTTATCCCCTGGCCCTTTTACAAAGATATCTTCCTCTACGCCAGAGAAAAACGGATACCGATGGTCGGGCTGAACATACCGGACAAGATCTCAGAGAAGGTGGCTGCAAAAGGGTTCGACTCCCTAAGCGGCGGAGAACTGGCAAAACTTCCCCCCAACATAAGCTGCGACGTAGACCCAAGTTACATGGACTTTATCGAGAGCGCTTATGAGGCCCACGGCATGAAAAAGGAGCGTTTTGTCTTCTTCTGCGAGGCCCAGATGTTATGGGACAAGGCAATGGCATGGCACCTTATCAAATACATGAAGAAAAACCCGGGGAGGAAAATGGTCGTTCTTGCAGGGAGCGGTCATTCCTGGAAGAGGGGCATGCCGGAGCAGGTTAGACGAACTGAACCAAACACATCGTTTAAGGTGATATTGCCCTCGGCTCAGGACAGGATAAAGAAAGAGGACGTGACTGCGGGAGACGCCGATTACGTCCTTATCAGATAGACGGCGGAGTGATGGCGAGGTCTTTTGTAAGCAGAAATAAGCGAAATTTTCACATGTTCTGTCATTCCGGCTGAAAACCCCTCCCTGCCTCCCCTTCTCAAGGGAGGAGTCAGCATCTTCCCCCCTGAGAAGGGGGGAGCGAAGGGGGTTGGATTCCAGTCCTCCCGAAAGCATTCGGGATTGCCGGAATGACAAACGATGAAACTTTTGAAAACCATCTTTGTGACCGTGTTCTATAATAAGTTATGAAGAACGATAAGAGCTCCGAAAAAAGACTTCTCTGGAGCCTTGCGATTACTCTCGTTATCCTGGCCGCAGAAGTGATAGGCGGGATTTTAAGCAACAGCCTCGCACTTTTGAGCGACGCCGGGCATGTGCTTACGGACGCCTTTGCCCTTGGCCTAAGTCTTATCGCAGCGCTTATCATGAAACGGCCTTCAGATTACCGCGCGACATACGGTTACCAAAGGATAGGCCTTCTGGCGGCGTTGTTAAACGGCGTGTCCCTCGTGGTAATAGCGGTCTTCATTTTTGTGGAGACATATAAACGTCTGCACGCTCCGCCTGAAATAAACTCGTCCCTGATGCTGGTCGTCGCCGCAGCGGGTTTTGTCGGGAACCTCGGCATGGCCTTTATCCTAAGCAGGGGGCATAAGGACCTCAACATCCAAAGCGCATGGCTTCACGTGCTCGGGGACACCGTCTCCTCGGCAGGGGTCATCATCGCGGGCATCATCATAAAGTTCACCGGGTGGACAATGGCCGACCCCATCGCCAGCGGAGTCGTCGGGGTGATGATAATCATAGGAGGGGGCCGCGTGATAAAAGAGTCGCTATGGATATTTCTCGAACTGAGCCCGGTCGGCTTTCACGCTGAAGAGATGTCCTCGCTTATATCCGGCATACCCGGTGTTGTCTGCGTGCACGATGTCCATGTTTGGTCGATAGGACACGGGATACCTGCCTTTTCGGCCCACGTGCAGGTCAGCGACCAAAGGATCAGCGAGGCCGACGCCGTCAGAAAGGAGATCGAGCATGAGCTCCTGCACCTCGGAATAAAGCATTCCGTAATCCAGATGGAATGCGCAGAATGCGAGACAAACGGCACCTATTGCCAGATAACCCACTCCCAGCCCGCGCATCACCACTAAAGAACCTTCGGGCTTTCGCATCTTTTTCTTCCAGAGTTACAAATGAGTAAATAATAAATCAAATTGCATAACTCCTCCCTGTGTCGTCGCACTTGTGGCCCTTAATCCATCGGGAATCCAAACTTGGTGACAGTACTTATTGGCTATGATAAAATAAGTCCTATGCTTCTTTTACGGCTCATTGCCAACCGCGTTTGGATGCAGGGCGGGACCGGATATAACGATGGGTGAGGGTCCTTTCGCTTCTTTCCCTATCGTATGCATAGGGGCTTCTGCAGGGGGCCTTAACTCCCTGCAGTGTTTCCTCAGTATATTGCCGAGGAAATTCGGCTTTGCAGCCGTCTTTATGCAGCACCTTTCACCGAAACATAAGAGCCTCCTGCCCGAACTGCTTCGCAACCGAAGGCCGGGCCTGGACATCAACGAGATATCCGATGGGATGGAAGTCCTTCCCGGGAAACTCTATCTCTGCCCGCCCGGAAATGAGATCAGGATCATGAAATCGATCTTCCGGGTATCGGTCCCCTCTAAAGAACATTTTCATCTGCCTATAGATGAGTTTTTTTCCTCGCTCGCCGAAGAGGCAGGGGAGCGCGTCATCGGCGTCATATTCTCCGGCGCGGGGACCGACGGGGCACGCGGGGTGCAGGCGATCAGAAACGCCGGCGGGACGGTTTTTGTTCAGGACCCGGAGACAGCCGAGTTTCCTGCAATGCCTGCTGCCGCCATCGCAACCGGCCAGGCTGATGGAGTGCTTCCTCCGGAGGACATCGCCCGGGAGATAGTAAAGATCTACGACACGGAGACTTCAGCCACCCCAGCCGAAGATGTCGTCTCGCCGGGGGAGTTTCAGCAATTTTACAAAGTAATTAAGGAAAAGACCGGGCATCGCTTCGAAGACTATAAAAAGAGCGTTGTCAGCCGGAGGATCAGAAGGAGGATGTTCCTTCGCGGCGTTTCTTCTGTCGGTGATTACCTGCAGATTCTGACTGCCAAGGAGTCCGAGGCTGTCTCACTCGCATCCGATCTGATGATCGGGGTTACCTCCTTCTTCCGGGACCCGTTGGCATGGAAGGCCCTTAGAATAGGTGCGGTGAGGAAGCTGACCGCGCGGGAAGAAGACTCGCCGGTCCGTGCCTGGGCCCCTGCCTGTGCAACAGGGGAGGAGGCATATTCCATAGCAATGATGCTTCAGCAGGAATTCGACCTGGCCGGCAGAAAACGGGAGATACAGGTCTTTGCCACGGACGTAAACGACCAGGCCCTTGAAAAGGCGAGGGAGGGAAAATATCCCGGCAGTATAGCCGCCGACGTGCCGCCTGAGTATATGAAGAGATTCTTTACCTGCTTAGAAGACGGCCTTTCCGTAACGATCAGCAAACAGATACGGGAATCAGTCGTATTTGCCAAACAGGACCTTCTTACTGATCCTCCGTTTTCGAAACTCGACCTTGTCATCTGCCGCAACCTGCTGATATACCTCGAGCCTGTGGCGCAGGAAAAATGCCTGGCGCTCTTTCATTATGCCCTTAAGGAAGGAGGATATCTCTTCCTGGGGAACGCCGAGTCGGTCGGCAAAAACAAGGCGCTCTTTCGGTCCCTAAGCCACAAGAAATGCCGGATATACCAGAAGATCGAAACCACGCCGCCCTCGAGGCTGTCCCTCACCGTCCCCTATGCCTCGGAAAAGGCCGCAGCGGTTCCAAGGCAGACGCCGCCTGCAGGGCAGAAGGTGTCCGCCATAGAGATTGCCCAAGAGACTCTGCTAGGGGAGTTTGCGCCTGCTGCGGTCGCAATGGATCAGAACTACGATATCCTCTACCATAACGGTCCCACAAACAGATACTTCCTTCAACCGCGGGGCGCCCCCACACATAACCTCCTTGAGCTTCTTCCCGAAGGTCTGCGAAACAGGGTAAGGGGGGCGGTCTATCGGACAACTCAGGAGTCGAGGCCTGTTTCGATCCGGACAAGTATCAGCGGCGACGATGAAAAAAAAAGGCGGATCACCCTGCGCATCTCGAAACTAAGAGAAAACCTCTTTCTCGTAGTATTCCGTGAAAAAGGCGGTATCCCAGAGCGGGCTGACGCAGTTACCGCAGAGGTCGCCTGCGTTGATGAAACCGCTGTCCGTCAGCTTGAAAGCGAGCTCGCCGCAACACGGGCTGAGCTTCAGACCAATATAGAGCAACTCAAGAGCCTCAACGAAGAGCTCCAGTCATCGAACGAGGAACTCCAGGCTGCCAACGAAGAGCTCGAGACCTCAAGGGAAGAGCTCCAGTCGTTAAACGAAGAGCTGATCACGGTGAACGCGCAGCTTCAGTCGAAAGTCGAGGAGCAGGAAGAGACGAACAACGACCTCAACAACTTCCTCGCAAGCACCAACATCCCCACGATCTTTCTCGATCACCAGTTCAGGGTGAAGCGGTTCACACCGGCGATGTCGAGACTCATCAAGCTGATCCCTTCGGACGTGGGCCGGCCGATCATTGACATGTCGCAGGAGAACCTCGGTCCCGAATTGATCGCCGACGCACAGGCAGTCCTGGACAGCCTCATGCCGATAAGGAAGGAGCTCCTGATAAGCACTGCTTGGTATGTCCGGACCGCGCTTCCCTACAGGACTTCGGACAACCGCATCGAGGGCGTGGTGATCACTTACAGCGACGTAACGGAGCTCAAGAGGGTTGAAGAGAGAACAAAACATCTCGCCTCTTTCCCGCAGCTGAACCCAAACCCTGTTTGCGAAGTGGATTCCTCCGGCACCATAAAATTCTGTAATCCGGCCACGGAAAGGATACTGGAAGGCCTCGGAATGGACAAAGGGGACGTCGACGTTCTTCTGCCGCCGGACTTGGACGACATTTTAAAAGATTGGGAAAGGGAAACCGAGCAGTCTCTCTATCGTGAGGTCATCGTAAGGGACAGGGTCTTCGCAGAGAGCATCTACCTTAGCCCCCAATTCAATGTGGCGCGCATTTACGCGTTTGACATCACCGAGATAAAAAAGGCTGAGGAGATAAGGGGTCGTCTTGCGGCGATCGTGGAGAGCGCCGAAGATGCGATCGTCGGTAAGGACCTGGACGGTATTATTCAAACGTGGAATGCGGGAGCGGAGAATATCTTCGGATATAAGGCCGAGGAAGTAATAGGCAAACCCATTTCACTCCTTATACCGCCCGGGCATACCGATGAGGTGCCCGAAATTCTCGAAAGGATCAAAAAAGGAGAGCATATCGAGAACTTCGAAACCGTGCGCATGCGGAAAGATGGAACGATTGTTCCCGTTTCCCTGACCTTCTCCGCCATCAAAGATGCAAAAGGGAAGGTGATAGGCGCATCAAAAATTGCGCACGATATCACGGAGCGTAAGCGGGCCGAGAAGGCGCTGCTGGCAAGCGAAGAACAGTTCCGGGCCCTCGCCGATTCCATCCCCAACCTTGCATGGTGGGCAAACGGCGACGGATACATAACGTGGTACAACCAACGCTGGTATGAGTACACCGGCACCACTGCCGAACAGATGGAAGGATGGGGCTGGCAATCAGTTCACGATCCCCGGGTGCTGCCGAAAGTCCTGGAAAATTGGAAAACATCCATCGCCACCGGCGAGCCCTTTGACATGGAATTCCCGCTGCGCGGAGCCGACGGAATATTCCGGCCCTTCCTGACGCGCGTGCTGCCTTTGAAGGATTCGGCAGGACGGGTCTTCCGGTGGTTCGGCACAAATACCGACATCACCGAACGCAAACAGGCCGAGGAGGCCTTGCGGGAGAGCGAGGAACGGTACCGCTCGCTTTTTGAAAATATGCTGCAGGGGTTTGCGCACTGTAAGATGCTTTATGATGAAAGCGGCCGCCCATCGGATTTCATCTATCTCGATGTCAACGGCGCATTCGGAAAGTTGACCGGCATCGAAAACGTCGCCGGCAAGAGAGTTACTGAGGTCATACCGGGTATCAGAACAGCCCACCCTGAGTTGTTTGAAATTTACGGACGGGTCGCTCTGACAGGCCGGCCGGAGAAATTCGAAATAGAATTCAAACCTCTTGAGTTATGGCTCTCCATATCGGTCTATAGTCCTGCACGGGAACACTTTGTGGCGATATTCGACGACATCACCGAGCGCAAAAAATACGAAACGAATGTCCTTAAACTGGGCGAAGACATGGCTGCGCGAAACGTCGAGCTTGAGGCGGTGAACAAAGAGCTCGAATCCTTCATCTACTCGATCTCACACGACCTGCGCGCTCCGCTTCGGTCTATAGCGGGCTTCGTCAAGATTTTGGTGGAGGATTACGCCAGACTGCTTGACATGCAGGGGCAGGACTATCTGGCCCGCATCCATAACGGCGCGGAAAAGATGAGCCGGCTCATCGAGGACCTGCTTTATCTTGCGAAGATCTCCCGGCAGGAGGTCCGGCGGAACAAGGTCGATATGAGCAAAATGGCCTCTACCATAGCCTGGGACCTGCGCGAGGCCAGTCCGGGAAGAAGTGCGGACGTCCGCATCATGGAGGGTCTTACTGCCTTTGCAGACCACCGGCTTATCGAGATCGTCCTTTCGAACCTTCTCGGAAACGCATGGAAGTTTACGTCAAAGACAGAGAAGGCCGTCATTGAATTGGGGGCCCTGGAGCAAGACGGAAGGACCGTGTATTATGTCAGGGACAACGGCTCGGGTTTCGACCCGAAATATGCGGATAAGATGTTCTGGCCTTTTCACCGCCTTCACTCCGACAAGGAGTTCCCCGGCACCGGGATCGGCCTGACCATTGTCGAACGCATCATCCACAGCCACGGCGGCAGGGTATGGGCCGAAGGGCAGTCCGGGAAAGGGGCAACGGTGTATTTTACCGTAGCGTAATCAAGGGTGCGATGTATGGTTTTGGATTATTTTGTTGCAACCCGGCGTAATGATGATACACTTAGAAAAAGAGATTATTATGGGACAAAAGGTGCTTATCATCGACGACAGCCAGGATGATATCCTGATAACAAAAAGGATCCTTTCAAAAATCAGCCCGCAGACAAGGGCTGAGGCCGTCTTGAGCGGCCACGCCGGACTGGAGTTTCTCAAGGACGGGAAGGAATTGCCGGGGTTGATATTTCTGGACTTGAAAATGCCCGGCATGAGCGGATTCGATACGCTTCGGGAAATCCGGGCGGACGAGAAACTGAAAGACATCCCTGTAATTGTGGTCACCTCTTCAGCCCTTGAATCGGACATGAAAGAAGCCTATGCCTCCGGCGCCGACAGCTTTATCCATAAGGCCTTCGACATCGACCAGTTCAGCGAAGACATAAAAAATGTCCTGGAGCGCTGGATGAAAAAATAGCAGGTCGCAACCATTCCATACCCGTAAGGGCACGTTCAAAGGTGCCCCTGCCTATTTGCCTCTGTCCCTCCTCGCCAATAACAGAATGGAGTACGCGCCCCGGCACTTTCTGTATTGACAAAAATCCGGCCGTTGGAATAAAGTAAAATGTAAGTAAGCGCTAACATTATGAAGCAGGCCACGAAAACTCTTGCTGTTTCACACGCGGCACGGCTTTCAGAAAAAACAAAAGGGACCCAGAGTAAGGAGACGATTCGATGAAAAAAGGCCGACGGTCCGGGAAGAGGAGCACTCTGCTGATGGCAGTCATATTCACCATCTCGGTGTCATTCCTCGGTTCATGTTCGAACGGCAATTCAAGCCAGCAGCCCAAAAAACCGGTGGTGCCTGTTTCGGTGGGAACGGTGGCGCAAAGGACCGTGCCCGTACAGTTGACTGCAATAGGCAACGTAGAGGCCGTCTCTACGATACAGGTCAAGTCCCAGATAGGGGGGATACTTCATAAGGTCCATTTCAGGGAAGGTCAGGACGTAGCCAAGGGCTCCCTCCTTTTCACGATCGACCCCAGACAATACGAGGCCCAGGTCAAACAGGCCGAGGCCAACCTTGCAAGAGATAAGGCACAGATGGAAAACGCACGCGAAGAGGCGGACCGTTATGGAGAGCTGGTAAAGAAAGGGTATGTGGCAAAGGAGCAGTATGAACAATACCGCACCAACGCGGTCGCACTCGGGGCCACGGTGAATGCGGACAAGGCGATGCTCGAAAATGCGCTTCTGCAGTTAAAATACTGCTACATCTATTCTCCGATCTCCGGCCGCACAGGCAACCTCATCGTAAGCGAAGGCAATCTCGTTAAGGCAACCGCAGACACCTCGATGGTCGTCGTCAACCAGATCCAGCCGATATACGTAACGTTCTCCATACCCGAACAAAATCTTGCCGAGATAAAGAAATATATGTCCCAGGGGAAGGTCGCGGTGGAGACCTACATCTCGAAAGAGGACAAGACGCCCGAACAGGGGATACTCACCTTTGTGGACAATACGGTCGATCCCACGACAGGCACCATAAAACTCAAGGCCACGTTCCCCAACGCCCAGAAAAGGCTTTGGCCCGGACAGTTCGTGAGTGTAGCCCTCACCTTGACGACCCGGCCCAATGCGCTTTTAGTGCCCACAAGCGCCATACAGACAGGCCAGGAAGGCCAGTATGTCTTTGTGGTGAAAAAAGATAACACGATCGAGTCCCGGCCTGTGGTCTCAGGCCTGGCAATCGCCGACGACACCGTGATAGACAAGGGGGTCAACGCAGGCGAAACAGTGGTGACCGACGGCCAGGTGCGGCTCGTCCCCGGGGCAAAGGTCGAGATAAAAAAGCCTGAACAGGCTAAAGGGGACGAAGGAAGGTCCCAGCCTGGAGCAGGCAGACGTCCATGAACATCGCTGAAATCTTTATCCGAAGGCCGATCATGACCTCCCTGATCATGATCGCTATTTTCATGTTCGGCATTTCCGCCTACCGGTTTCTTCCGGTGAACGACCTGCCGAATGTCGACTTTCCGACCATACAGGTGACGGCGAGCCTGCCCGGAGCAAACCCGGACACCATGGCCTCTGCGGTTGCAACGCCGCTTGAACGCCAGTTTTCAACCATTGCAGGGGTAGATTCCATGACCTCCCAAAACGGCACCGGTTCTACCCAGATTACTATCCAGTTCAATCTGTCCAGAAATATAGACGCTGCGGCTCAGGACGTGCAGACCGCCATCTCCCGCGCCTCGCGCCAGCTGCCGCAGAATATGCCGGCCCCGCCGTCTTTCAACAAGGTGAACCCGGCCGACCAGCCGGTCATCTACCTTGCCCTGAGCTCCCCCACGCTCCCTCTCTATACCGTCGACGATTTTGCCGAGACCTTCATGGCCCAGAGGATCTCGATGATCAGCGGGGTGGCGCAGGTGTCCGTCTTTGGGTCCCAAAAATATGCCGTAAGGGCCCAGGTCGACCCGAAGGCCCTCGCCACGCGCCAGATCGGTATCGACGAGGTAGGCAGCGCCCTTGACGCCGGGAACGTGAACCTTCCGACAGGGTTACTGAGCGGGAAAACCCAGGCATTCACCATCCAGGCTACCGGGCAGCTTTACAAGGCGGCGGACTACCGTCCTCTCATAGTGGCCTACCGTAACGGATCCCCCGTGCGCCTCGACCAGATCGGCAAGGTCATAGACAGCGTAGAGAACAACAAGGCCGCAAGCTGGTTCAACACCACCCGCGGCATTATCCTTGCCGTTCAGCGCCAGCCCGGCACCAACACCATCGAGGTGGTCGACAGCATAAAGAAACTGCTGCCTGTCTTTCGGGCCCAGATCCCGGCCTCGGTAAACCTGGACATCCTCTATGACCGCTCCGTCTCGATCAGGGAATCTGTTAATGACGTCAAATTTACGCTCTTTCTGACCGTCTGCCTCGTCGTATTGGTGATATTCCTCTTCCTTCGAAACATCTCGGCAACGGTAATTCCGAGCCTTGCCCTGCCCTTCTCCATTATCGGCACCTTCGCCGCCATGTATCTGCTGGGGTTTTCGATCAATAACATTTCACTCCTTGCACTGACACTGTCGGTCGGCTTCGTGGTTGACGACGCGATAGTCATGCTCGAAAACATAGTGAGGCACATGGAACACGGGGAAGGCGTTATGGAGGCTGCCCTCAAGGGCTCACGAGAGATCGGCTTTACGATACTTTCGATGACCCTCTCGCTCGTGGCGGTCTTCATCCCGGTGCTTTTCATGGGCGGCATCCTGGGCAGACTCCTCCACGAGTTCGCAGTGACGATCAGCATGGCGATACTGATTTCGGGTTTTGTCTCCCTTACGCTGACGCCGATGCTCTGCAGCCGCTTTCTGAGACCTCCGGGGGCGGAGAAACACGGCCGTTTCTATCTTGCGATGGAGAAGGTCTTTGACGGCATGCGAAACTATTACGAACGCTCTTTGTCCTTCGTCATACGTCACCGCTTCGCCACGATAGTGGTTACGATCGTCATTACTCTGGCGACCGGGGTGCTGTTTACGAAGGTGCCGATGGGCTTTCTCCCTACGGAAGACACGGGCCAGATATTTGCCTTCACCGAGGCGGCGCAGGGGATATCCTTCGATGATATGGTAAAGCACCAGAAACAGCTGGCGGAGATCGTCTCGAAAGACCCTAACATAGACCAGTTCATGTCCGCAATCGGCGGCAGCACGCTGAGTCTCGCAAGCAACTCGGGCCGCATCTTCATGCGGCTGAAGCCGCACGACAAGCGGGAGCTTACTGCAGACCAGATCATCCAGGAACTCAGGCCGAAGGTATCGAAGGTGCCCGGCATCATGATGTTCATGCAAAACCTCCCTTCGATCAGGATCGGGGGAACACTGACAAAGAGCCAGTACCAGTTCACTCTCCAGAGCCCCGATACCGAGGAACTTTACAAAAGCGCAGTCGGCCTTGAGACAAAGATGAAGACTATCTCCAAACTTCAGGACGTTACCAGCGACCTGCAGATCAAATCTCCTCAGGTAAATATCGATATCGACCGCGACAAAGCGGCCGCACTCGGCCTTTCCGCCCAGCAGATCGAAGACGCACTCTACTATGCGTACGGTTCACGGCAGGTGTCCACCATCTATGCCCCGAACAACCAGTATCAGGTGATTCTCGAACTCGACCCCGATTACCAGATGGACCCTGCGGCCCTTTCGATGCTCTATGTCCGCTCGGTCAAAGGCAGCCTTGTCCCTCTTAATACCGTAGCGAGACTCACAAGGAGCCTGGGGCCTCTTACCGTCAACCACCTGGGGCAGCTCCCGGCGGTGACAATATCATTCAACCTAAAGCCGGGAGTGGCCCTGAGCGACGCAGTCGACTTGGTGCAAAAGGCCGCCCGCGAGACCCTTCCTCCTTCGGTTACGACGAGTTTTCAGGGGTCTGCCCAGGCGTTTCAGGACTCTATGAAAGGGCTCTGGGTCCTTCTTGTCATGGCGATCGTCGTTATCTACATCGTGCTGGGTATACTGTACGAAAGCTACATCCATCCCCTCACTATCCTTTCGGGTCTTCCCGCGGCCGGATTCGGAGCGCTCATCACGCTGATGCTTTTCGGCTACGAGCTAAATATCTACGCCTTCGTCGGCGTGATCATGCTTATCGGTATCGTCAAGAAAAACGCGATCATGATGATAGACTTTGCCCTCGAAGCGGAAAGGAAGGAAGGCAAGACGCCCCTTGATGCGATCTATGAAGGCGCACTGGTCCGTTTCAGACCGATCATGATGACGACGATGGCAGCCCTTATGGGCACCCTTCCGATCGCCTTGGGCATAGGCTCCGGCGCCTCCGCCCGCAGACCTCTCGGGCTGGCCGTTGTGGGAGGGCTGATTTTTTCACAGCTTCTGACCCTGTACATCACCCCTGTCGTCTATTACTATATGGACAAGTTCCAGAAGAAAGTCGGAGGCTGGCTCGGGAGGAAAAAACTCAAGACAGGCGAGGGCGTGCTGCAGGCATAATTTTCGAGACGCCTGATTTTGTTAATAGGTCTTCAACGATATAACGTAAACACTATTTTGAGCTTTCGACAGGAGGTCTTTATTATGAAAAGGATCATTACATTCGTTTTTTTACTCTTGATCTTCGCGCCTTTTAAGGCAGGCGCAGAAGACATCATAAGGAAGGACGAACTGCTCACGCTTCAGCGGTGCATGGAGATCGCGATCATAAGACATCCGACCATCGTCGCGGCGCAAAATACCGTAGGTGCAAACCAAAGCCGGGTATTCGAGGCAAGGGCGAACTATTATCCTCAGATCGCGGCGACCGCCGGATACAGCCGGATTTCTCCGCTTAACGGCAACTCCGGCAACTTCAGTTCCGGTTCGGGTGTCCTTGAAACGCCGGGTTCCTCAGGGTCCTTCGACCAATACTCGGGCAGCCTGGCACTTTCTCAGCTTATCTATGATTTCGGCAAGACAAGCTCGCAGGTGGATGTCCAGAAGTTCATTCTCGATTCTTCAAAGGCCGACATGGAGACAACGATCGACCAGGTGCTTCTGAACGTCAAACAGGCATACTACGGAGTGTTACAGACGAAGCGTAACAGAGACGTCGCCGAAGATACGGTAAAACAGTTCCAGCTCCATCTGGACCAGGCAAAAGGGTTTTACGAGGTGGGGACCCATCCGAAATACGACGTTACCAAGGCCGAGGTCGACCTGAGCAACTCCAAGCTGAACCTTATAAAGGCCAAAAATAACGTGAAGGTCGCCAAGGTGACGCTCAACAATGCTATGGGTGTACCGGATGCGCCCGACTATACCACGGAGGACAACCTTGCATTCCAGAAGTACGAGATAACCCTGCCCCAGGCCATCGATACGGCCTATAAGAACAGGCCCGACCTGCAATCTTCCGTCGCAAAAAGAATGTCCGTCCAAAGGTCCGTGGATCTCGCAAAAACGGGATATTATCCGGTACTGACGGGCAACGCCCAGTATGATCGCTCAGACACCACCTTCTTTCCTGCCGGTGAGGGCTGGAGCGCCGGCGTGACCCTAACGTTTCCTATCTTCAGCGGGTTTCTTACGAAAAATCAGGTAGAGGAGGCGAAGTCGAATCTGGGCGTTGCACGGGCAAACGAGGAGACGCTTAAACAGAGCATCCTTCTCGACGTGCAGCAGGCATACCTTAATCTATTGGTCGCCCAGGACAGCATAACCAATACGCAGCTTACCGTACAGCAGGCGACAGAGAACTTCGAGATCGCAAACGGCAGGTACGCCGCAGGCGTGGGCAACCCTATCGAGGTGACGGACGCCGAGGTATTGCTGACCAATGCAAAGACCGCAAATATCCAGGCGCTTTACGATTATAAAGTCGCCCGCGCGACCCTCGAAAAAGCGATGGGCGTAAGATAACCTATTAACAATCTCATAATTAAAGTATGCATCCTATGATTATAAGGCCTTTACCAATCCTCACTCATGGATGAAAGGGCATGAAAAAGTCGATCGTACATACGGCGGTCCCTTTGCTGGTCCTCCTCGCCGTCCTTGCCGCACTCTTCATCTATTATTATGCCCGCACCGCAAAGACCGCCCCGACACTGCGGGCAACAGGCATAATCGACGGGATAGAAGTGAACCTCTCCCCGAAAGTTGCAGGAAGGATCTCGTGGGTATGCTGTAACGAAGGGGACGTGGTAAAAGAAGGCCACGCCGTCATCACACTCGAAAGTGAAGACCTAAAGGCGTCGGCCGATCAGGCGGCAGCAGGGGTCGAAAGGGCGACGGCCGATATCAAGACCGCCCAAACTTCGATCGAAAACGCAAGGGCCAATATGCTCGCCTCCGATGCCGACATGAAGAGCGCTGTGGCCGACATGGCAAGGGCCCGCGCGCAGATGGAAGAATCGCAAAGAGAGGCAGAGAGGGCGAAGGAACTTTTTAAGAAAGAGTTCATCTCCAGAGAGTCCCGCGATCAGATTGTCGCCGCTTACGACGTAAATGCGGCGGCTTACGATTCTTCGAAGGAAAAGCTTAATTCCGCCCGCTCAAAAAAAGACGCCTCAGTCAGCCAGCTCAATAGCGCGGTAAGCCAGCTAAGCTCATCCACGGCGATGCGTAAGGAGGCCGAAGCGGCGCTCGCGTTCGCCATGTCGAAACTTGACGATACAATGATAAAAACACCGGTGACCGGTACCGTCATATTCAAGGCCATGGAAAAAGGTGAAACAGTGAGCCCGGGAGTAACGGTCCTTACACTGGTTGACCTAAACAGTCTTTACGCCAGGGTCGACATCGACGAAATGAAGATCGGCGGGGTGGCGTTGAACAGCCCTGCCGCAGTGACGGTAGAGGGAATGCCCGGCAAAAAATTCAAGGGGAAAATTTCGGAGATAGGCCGGTACGCCGAGTTTGCAACCCAAAGGGACGTGATCCGCGGAAGACAGGACATAAAGACCTTCAGGGTCAAGGTAAGGGTGGAAGACCCGGAGGGGCTGCTGAAACCCGGAATGACCGTCGAAGTCGAGATACCGAAGAAGACCTGAAGGGCAGCAGTTTCAAAGCCGCAGCACTTTTTTTAAATAAGGCAACGATTCACCTTCATTTGGATTTTCGATGAGGCAATTCGCTACATGAGACAATTCGCTAAATTGACAAGTCATCTATCAAGAGATAGTATGTACCAGGGGCAGGGAATGGAAATGCCATCCAAAGGCGGCAGTGCAGGAAGTAAATATCCACGGAAGCCCTATAGTCATGTCGTGAAGTTTTTTGTGCATTCAACCGACAACCTTCTTATAAGAAACTGCTTGATGAATTCATGGAATTACGATGAAGTCTGAAGATATAGCAGTAAGGAAAGAGACTGAAGGCCGCGATGCTGAACTTAAGTATCGCACCCTGTTTGAACAGTCTCCTTACGGTATCCTGACCATAGATATGAAAGGTAATATTCTGGACTTTAACGAAGCGGCACATCGTCAGCTTGGATACTCAAGGGAGGAATTTGGGAGGCTTCACCTCTGCGAAATTGATGCATGCCAGGGGCCGGAGGAAATACAGAAAAGTGTGGAGGACGTACTCAAAAAAGGAGGGGCCGAATTCGAAGTCCGGCATAAAACCAAAAAAGGAGAAATACGAGACGTTCACATCATCTCTCACGTGGTGAATTTATCCGGACAAAAAGTTCTTCATACCATCTGGCAAGACGTCACCGACCGCAAACAGGCGGAGGAGGCGCTCCGAAAAAGCGAAAAAATGCTGCAAACGATTATCGAGGCCGAGCCGGAATGCGTTAAGGTCCTGGACAAAAATGCCAACCTTATTATGATGAACCGCGCCGGCCTGGACATGATCCAGGTGGATTCCCTGGACCAAGTGAGGGGACAGTGTATCTGTCCGCTGGTCACGTCCGACTACCGGACGGCGTTCATGGAGCTGACCTCGCGCGTTTTCCAGGGGGAGTCCGGGACTCTCCTGTTCGAGATGGTCGGCATGAAGGGGCGCCGCTTATGGCTGGAGACCCACGCCGTTCCCTTAAGAAACGAAAAAAATGAGATCACCGCACTGCTTGGCGTGACGCGCGATGTCACGGAACGAAAGCGGGCCGAGGAAGAGCTCCGGGAAAAAGAAGGCAATTACCGATTGCTCTTTGAATCTGCGAATGACGGGATCTTCATCCATGATGAGACCGGCTTTATCGACTGCAACCAAAAAGGCGCCGAGATGTACGGGCTCACGAAGGCGGAGATCATCGGCCGTTCGCCCGGCGAGTTCGCTCCAAAGCTGCAGCCCGATGGACGGCTTTCGTCCGAAGTGGCCGGCGAGAAGATCCGGGCCGCGTTGAACGGCGTCCCCCAGGTCTTTGAGTGGCAGCCGGTGCGGGCGGACGGAAGCCCCTTTGACGTGGAGATTACGCTAAGCAGG
Organism: uncultured Nitrospiraceae bacterium; assembly: GCA_963811165.1. Lineage (GTDB taxonomy): Bacteria > Nitrospirota > Thermodesulfovibrionia > Thermodesulfovibrionales > UBA6898 > Sulfobium. The sequence goes on along the minus strand of CAWEQH010000004.1, from coordinate 492,411 downwards.
CTCGAACTGGGCGGCAAGATGTGCGTGCAGGCGATCGTTCGTGACATCAGTGAGCGAAAACGGGCTGAAGAGGAACGGGCGAAATTACAGGCCCAGTTGTTCCAGTCCCAGAAGATGGAGTCTGTGGGACGGCTGGCTGGAGGAGTGGCCCACGATTTCAACAACATGCTTTCGGCGATACTTGGCTATACCGAAATGGCCCTGATGGAAGACACTTCAGTGGGGGCGATACATACCTATCTCAAGGTGATCGAGGAGGCCGCCCGACGTTCCGCCGCCCTTGTCAGACAACTCCTGACCTTTGCCCGCAAGCAGACCGTAGCACCCAAGGTTTTGGACTTGAACGACACCGTGAGTGACCTGCTCAAGATGCTCCAGCGGCTGATGGGCGAGGACATTGATTTTGCATGGATGCCGGGTGAGGCATTGTGGCCGGTCAAGATTGACCCCTCACAGATCGACCAGCTTCTGGCGAATCTTTGCGTCAACGCCCGTGACTCTATCGCCGGGGTGGGCAAGATCACTATCGAGACCGAAAACGCGGTCATTGATAAGTCCTATTGTGACGTTCATGCGGGTTTTGTCCCCGGAAAATATGTGATGCTCGCCGTCAGCGACAACGGTTGCGGCATGAACAAAGAAGTTATCGATCACCTCTTCGAGCCGTTCTTCACCACCAAGGAGGTGGGAAAGGGGACTGGTTTGGGTCTCGCCACCGTTTACGGGATCGTCAAACAAAACGAGGGATTCATGAACACCTACAGCGAAACCGGCAGCGGCTCAACCTTCAAGATCTATCTGCCCAGGTTCGAGGGAGAAGCGGCCGAGCCGGCGGCTGCAGTCACGACGGAAACGCCCGAAGGCCATGGGGAGACGGTGCTTTTGGTTGAGGACGAGGCCTCGATTTTGAACATGAGCCGGGATATGCTGAAATCGCTTGGCTATAATGTATTGACCGCAGCTGCACCCGGCGAGGCGCTTCGCCGGGTCAAGTCCCATGCGGGTGAGATACAACTGCTGCTCACCGATGTGGTCATGCCGGAGATGAACGGCCGGGACCTTGCGAAATTGCTCGGAGAGATCATCCCGGGGCTGAAATGTCTGTTTTCATCCGCCTACACGGCCAACGTTATCGCTCACCGGGGCATACTGGATAAGGGCGTGCACTTCCTTCAGAAACCTTTTTCCAGGAAAGAGCTGGCGATTAAAGTGCGCGAGGCATTAGAACGAGAATAGGCCTTTGATGGCCGGGCTTGCAATTTCCGCCGGCGCATCGACCCGGACCCGCGGCTGTGGTGCTTCTGAGCAACTCCTATTAAAACATTGTCAGGGAATATTGCGCGTATTATAATAATTCAGGGCCAATCATGACGGAAGTCCACTTCTTTTCGTCTGTGTTACAAGTCCCGGGAAAATGACTAATAATAATGCCATCACCGTTTCTGGAATAACAAGGAAATTCGGCGCAGTGACCGCTGTCGACAACGTCAGCTTCGATGTAGAGCGCGGAGAATTTTTCGGTTTCCTCGGTCCAAACGGTGCAGGAAAGACGACCCTCATAAGGATGCTCACCACACTTCTTAAACCCACAAGCGGCCGCGCGGTCGTCTCATGCTGCGACGTTGTCAAGGAGCCCACCGAAGTCAGAAAACATATCGGTGTCGTCCCGCAGGCGATGACGAGCGACCTCGACCTTACCGCCTATGAGAATATGGACATCTACGGCCGCTTCTACGGCATCCATGCCAGGGACAGGAAAGAACGGATCAAGTCACTCCTTGAGATGGTGGGTCTTACATCGAGGGCAAATGACCTTGTTGCGACATATTCGGGCGGCATGAGGAGGAGGCTCGAGATCGCGCGCGTCCTGGTGCACAGACCGGAATTACTCTTTCTGGACGAGCCGACGATCGGGCTCGACCCGCAGTCAAGGCGGGTCGTATGGGGCTTCCTCGAAACACTCATCGGCGGGAGTTCCATGACGATATTCCTTACTACGCATTACATGGAGGAGGCCGAGGCCCTCTGCAACAGGGTCGCCATTATTGATTCGGGGAAGATCATTGCGATCGGCAGTCAGGCCGAACTCAAGTCGCAGATACCCGGAAGCGATATCATATCCCTGAAGGTGGAGCACCTGCCGGAAGAAGCTGTCGAAACACTCAGGGGGCTTTCTTTCGTGCACAAGATTCTCCTTGAGGACGACCTGTTACGGTTTAACGTAGACAGCGGGGCGACGAACCTTCCCTCGCTCATGGACGAGGTGAGGCGGATTGGAGGCAAGGTCCTTTCCGCCACAATTCATGAGCAGTCGCTCGAAGACGTCTTTATCCACTATACGGGAAAGTCCATAAGGGAGGAAGAGGCAAAAAAGGTGAACTTCTTTGTCGGCGCCGGGATCCCCCGAAAGTTGGGAAGATGACAAACAGTAAATAGTGAAATAGTGAAAAGTGAATGGTAAACCGGATGCGCCTTTATAAAAAGACAAGAAATCGGGACACAGAAATGATACGACTGCTCGCAGTAATAGAAAGGGACCTGAAGAAATTCAGAAGAAACCCGGTCGTCCTCGCAATGAGCATCCTCATGCCGATCATCTACCTGGTGATCCTCGGGAATTCTTTCCAGGGGAAACTGACATCGCTCCCCGTGGTCATCGTCAGCCATGATACCGGCCCGTTTGCCAAGCGTGTCGTAGAAAACCTGAGGGCGATTGAGGCCGGGCCTCAGACATTCACCCTGATCATCATGACCGACGAAAACACGGCCGTCGAGGGCGTCCGGCAAGGCCTTTATAAGGCCGCCCTTGTCATACCCCCGGATTTCAGCAGGCGCGTTACTCTTCAGGGCCGGCCCGAGATCGGTCTCTTCCTCGACAATACCGACGGGGTATCATCGGAGATGATAAGGAACCTTGTCAACGCGGCAGTTGTGCCGCTTGGATCACCGTATGTGCCGATACGTGAGAGGGCGAACGAGGTGCTCCTTAGAGACATCAACCTCTATGCCAAGGTCGATTATTACCAATCCTTAGTTCCGGGAGTCGTGATCATGGCGATTTTTCTGGGTACCCTGACGACGGGCGCGTTCAACCTCGTCATGGACAGGTTCATGGGCATCGATGAGAGCTACCTGCTCACACCGCTTTCGAAGAGTCACATAGTCACGGGGCTTGTCATCAGCGGTCTGGCGATCACAACCGCCATCGCCACCCTGATATTGGTCGTAAGCATATGGATCACCGCGATCCCTTTTTCAAAGGTGATAGTGCAATGTGTTCCCCTGTTAATAATTATCATCCTAACGACCCTCTGCCTGATCAGTCTCATGTTTTTCATCCTTGGAAGGGTCGGTCATCCGCGGATCGTAGGTATTTTGAGCGGGTTTCTGAACGTCATGCTCTTCTTCCCAAGCGGCGCGGTCTATCCGATAGCGAGTTTTCCGCCCTGGCTCAAGGCGTTTGCAAAGATAAACCCCGAGGCCTATTCCGTAGATGCGATGAAGTCCGTACTTTTCAAGAACGCGGGCATAGCCTACATCTCAGGCGACATTGTCTTTCTCATGGCCTTTACCGCCGTGATGATGACCCTCTCGATACTTTCTTTCAAAAGAACGCTCTGAGTAATGCCTAAAACTTTTCTTTTTTCATAAAAAAGGGTGAGCCGGTTATTGCCGCAAATAACGCTTCCCTTATGAAAGGATTAACATTTTTTGTCATCCCCGACCCTTCCTTTTTATAAGAGTCTCGGTAATTCCTGATTTTCTGAAGTATGATTTTCAGGCATCGAACGTGCTAGTATATCCTCTACGTATGTATGCCGATGTCATTTTTTCACTGTCAGCAGCCCATATCGCGATGAGGTAACGAAAGAACAGATGATTTATTGCAGAAAAGACAGGGTCTTGACGGACATCGTCCTAACTGTATTGCTATTGTGCGGTCTCATGCTTTTCACAAGCATACCGGTGTCCGCACAGGACCAGGAAATTCCTGTAATGGCCCCTTTAAACCCGAAATTCGTCGATTATATGAATTTGAAGAGCGTGCCACGCTTAAGCATTCCAAACGTTACCTCCGACGGATACGCCCTCGGCTATATACCCTCTCCCCTTGACCTGTCGCACCTTACCGGGCAGTCCATCTTTCCGGCAGATTCACACAGGGCCATTCTATGGGAGCCCGCTGCACTCTGCCGGCGAGTTATGATCTCCGCACCCTGGCAAGGTCACGGCAGTGAGAACCAATTAGCTGTGGCGATTGCTGGGCATTTGGAGCGATGGGCTCTCTGGAGTCCGACCTTCCTACTGCGGAACCGGAACATGGGACTTTTCAGAGATATAATCTGAAACATACACTCATGGATTTGATTGGCTGCGCGTGTGAAGGCGGAAATGGGGACATGTCTATCGCATATCTTGCGCGCTGGGGAGCATCCTGGCTTTAGAGTGGACCTATCAATGAAACCGCATGATCCTTATACGCTTCATTTCCTCCCCCACCGGTGTTTACGCCGCTGTCTCGACGACTCTGCAAAAACATCTGCAGGAGGTCCTTATCATCCCGCCGAGGGGAAGTATCCACGGATAATGATAACATCAAACAGGCAGTGATGACTTATGGGGCGTCGATGACTTCCTGTTCTGGACCGGTCCGCGAGGCTACGGCTACCTCATATGAGCAACCACACAGGCACCTGTACGACGTATTATTATTCCGGGCGCAGTACTGCAACCACGCGGTAGATATTGTGGGTGGGACGATAACTACAGCTTCAGTCAACTTTTCTCCTACTCCGCCAGGCAATGGCGCCTTTATCATCAAAAACAGTTGGGGGACAGCATGGGGTGTAAACGGCGGATATTTTTATATCTCGTACTATGATGACTCGCAATTGGGCAAGGAGAGTAACTATGTCTTTAACGGAGCCCAATCGACTACCAACTATACGCGTTATATCAGTATGATCCGCTCGGCTGGATGAGCGGCATTGGCTACGGAAGCACAACACCATGGTTTGCCAATATCTTTACTGCAGCCGCAACCGAGCAGCTGACTGCGGTAAGTTTCTATGTGGCATCACCGAATTCTCCGTACGAGATATACGTCTATTCAAATGTCTCTGGCGGGGCCCCAAGAAGCGGCCCGCTAGGCTCTACAAATACAGGCACGATGGCAATGCCAGGTTACCATACAGTTACATTAAGCTCCCCTGTCTCTGTTACGGACGGCCAGAGCTTCTCTGTTGTGGTAAAACTCACGACGCCGGGGTACAACTGGCCTATCCCAATGGAATACCCTTGGGACGGCTATAGTACAGGTGCCACTGCCAGCGCCGGGCAGAGTTTCATAAGCAGTAGTGGCACAAGCTGGTCAGACATAACACTTTCATATGATTCAAACACAAACGTCTGCATCAAGGCGTTTGCCGGGGGCGATACAACCCCTCCGGCAGACGGAATACTTACGCCAACGCCGGACAATGGGCAGGTCTTTTTGAGTTGGACCGCTGCATCAGACAGCGGTGGTCTTAACCCAACAAATACGTATAAAGTCGTAAGAAGTACAGTGGGAACTCCGGCCACCCAGTGCGCAAGCGGAACACAGGTCTATGTCGGCAGTGCTACCTCAAAGACCGATACAGGACTCACAAACGGGATGACTTATTACTACCGTGTTTGCGCGTATGACGCTGTCGGAAATGTCTCAACTGGGGCTGTCGCGACCGCCACTCTTTCTGTGCGGATAAATATTGTCACTTCCCCTTCGGGCCTGCATTTTACGTTGGATGAGGGTGATGCTGTTGCGCCGTATATGTATGTCTGGAACCCGGGCGCGGGCCATACGATCGCGGTCTCATCGCCCCAAAGCGGAGGCCCAGGGACTCAGTATATTTATTCGTCCTGGAGTGACGGCGGGGCTCAGAGCCACTCTATTTCGCCTGCAGCCGACGGAACGTATACGGCAAACTTTACGACGCAGTATCAGTTGACTGTGCCTGCGCCGACTGGTGGTGCTGTAAGTCCTGATTGCTCTTTGGGATGCTGGTATAATTCAGATACCTCGGCAGGGTTGTTGGCCATCCCGAACAGCGACTATATATTTAATTCATGGGGAGGAAACTGTTCCGGCTCAAACCCCTCGGCAGGTGTCACGATGAATGGCGTTAAGACTTGCACGGCGAGTTATACGACCTGCCCAGGTAACTATGCAAAGAATGTAAACAACGGTACATCATATGCTACGGTTGGGGGCCTTACGGACGCCTATGCCAATGCTCATGATCCTGATGATACCATCCAGCTCCTCGCAACAACTCTGACCGAGATATTGGATCTCAATCGCCCTATCGCGGTCACGCTGAGCGGCGGCTGGAATTGCGAGTTCGGCAGTCAGACGTCATACTCGATCATCCACGGGTCCGTGACGATCGGCAGGGACTCTTTGGCGGTCACCGCCGAGAACCTCATACTATACTAGTCTGGAGCTTCCTGAGTTTTGGGTCTTGGGAAATCTGAAAGGCGTTTACGCACTTTTTATTACCTGGCGGGTATTTCGAGTTTAGAGCCCTTGACTACCGAAAACGCATTGAGGTGCCCCGTATTGCCGTCGTCCATGAATAACACATGGATGTGCCACAATTCGCCCGGATAGTCGAATTCGCTCTGCAGCTCCGCAGGATAAAAGCCCAGAAGAACAACCGGCGCCTCATCCCTGTACCCGACAAGTTTTCTCAAAAAAAGCTGGTTACTTTTCCTCGCCATGTCGGTATCAGCCCCGTCCAGAACGTCCCAGACCAATTTTCTAATTTTGCCTTCAATCAGGAAAGGGAACGGCGCCTTTACGTTCAGCCCGGACTTCCTTGCCTGGTCCACGACAAACGCATGAAGCTCATTTTCCGACATATCGGCAGGGACAACGATAGTCTGCCACTTTTCAACGCCGGCAGTGATAAGGAGGGAGGCTTTTTCCCCCTTTTTTATCTGGCTGGTGGTCTTGTTGATGCCGTCTTTTCCGTAGTTCACCCAGACTTCGCCGTCAAGGACCATAATTTCTCCTTCGGCATTCTTGACGATACCGAGCGCATATACGTGGGGGCCGGACAGCGCCCGGTCCAGCTCGACAACACCCTCCACATAGTTCTCCCGGATCATTTTTTTGAAGTTGCCGTAATAGCGCACGGTCACGGATGGCGGACCGGGGTCCTTCGAAGCAGCAAAGGCCGCAACCGGAAGAAGAAGCAGTATCACAAGCAGCGTACGTTTCATGGGGAGTCTGAAAATTGTATCAGAAATAATTAATATTCACAATGAGAGCGTGTCCTCATACTAGTGCGGATGCCTCCGGATTTTCCCAGGACGCAAGGCGATGATAAGACGGGGGAAAAATCATACAAAAGAAGTGTCTCAGTATTATGTAATTATTGCTAATTATTGAATCACCGGCTGCAAGACACGGACTTTCCCTTAAGCCATGCCGGCACCTTGAGCCCTTTTTTTTCGATGCGGGCGGTCAGTTTTCCCCTCACGGAGGAGATGCCCCCTCCTCAGAGCAGTCGTCTGTACGCCATCCTGAAATATACCATCGCGTAGATATACGCGACGATTAAAATAAAACCGGTGAGCATTACTGTCTTCATATTCATACTATACCATACTTCGGATTCCCGGAGTTTCAGACTTTTTGGTACGCTGCCGACTTTTTCGCAAAAAAAACCCCGGGGGGGACCGGGGCAAAAGGAAGGGTATACGCATCATTATAATGCCTCATTATTAAAAAACGATTAACAACTGATTAAAAAAAATTTAGAAACGGTCTCTTCGTTCTATTTTTTTCTATTTTTTTTGGTTCAACATTTTTGGTTCAATTTTTTTTGTTCAAAGAGTTGACAAGATACCCCGTATGTGCTGTAATATACCTACGACTATTTAAAACTCCCATAAAGTCAAACCAGCTCATCAAGCTACTTCCAGTCAATCGAGAAAACTGTGGCGAAAATAACAGGAACTCTATATTGGACAACTTTCAAAGCGTTACTTTCCATGGTAACTGGCTCGGGGCCTGGTTTTAAGGAGGTGTCTATGTTCGAAAAAGTAATAGGAAAATTAAGGGATCTTAGGAATAGGCAGGTATCATTGGCGCAATACCTTATTTTGGGGCTGGTTGCGACAGCCGGTCTCGCTTTGGCATATACGGCGACCGCGCCCGCAGTCCGGGTGGATGCCCCTCATGAGGTTTCTCAAAACCCCGACGGCGCGCAGGTGAAAGAGGCGACGGAGGCGGTCATCCTGCAATGGATGAAAGAGCACTCCGAAATGCCTGAACAGGTCCTTTCGAAGATCTATAGCGTTGCCATGAACAGCGCTAACGCGGACCTGATCCTTGCAATCTGTCTTGTTGAGTCCAACTTCAACCCTCACGTGGAAAGCGAAAAAGGCGCAATAGGACTGATGGGGATAATGCCCGATGTCTGGCTTGAGGAACTCAAAACGAAAGGGATCGTGAGCCAACAGGACGATCTCTATACGATATCCAGTAATATAAACTCCGGCATCTACGTGCTTGGCAGGTATCTGGCAAGGACGAACAATCTCAGAACGGCCCTCAGCCGTTATGCAGGCGGAGATCCCGCGTATGCAACGAGAGTGCTGCGGATGCGCGGGGAAATTTCACGGGCACGGCGTTCAGAGGACGAGGCCCGTCTTTCGGCGCCCAGTGCCAAAGGATAATTGATCATACGGGACATCCCCGGTAATGCGGTCACTAACCCAGTATGCAAGGTCGGCTATGCACGATTTTTGAAAAACTGCACTCTGCCGGTATAATATCTACCGGAGAAATTCCATTGGCGCCAAAAAGAGACCCTAAACAGACCGTCGCGAATTTTAAATTGCGTCAGGACCGTCAGCTCCTTGCTATAGCAGTAGCGCTTCTGCTTATCGTTTTACTTGCCATGATACACCACCGGTCCGACCTATTCGGAAACATATCGAAGGGCGCCATCTTTGCGATGCAGGCCATTGTCATCGCGTCATTCATGGGATTCACCGCTGCCAACTGGAGATGCCCGTCATGTAATAAATATCTCGGCAGCAATATTTACCAACGCGGTTGCAGAAAGTGCGGGGCCAGGTTTCAATAGCGAAGTTCTCCCTGAAGGGGTGAAGTCCGGCAATATTGACCTTCTTGCGGTTACGCTTCTTGGACACGCAAGAAGGGTAACTGGGGTACGGGGCAAAGCCCCGCATAGAAAACAGCCTATCTTGCGTGTATCCTGCACTGCTCCTCGAGGAGCCTTTGAAGTTCATCAGGCGCAGGGAGAGGTTCGGGCAGCAGAAACGGGATCCTGCAGGCCCTGAAGATCGACGCGATAAGGGCGGCGACCCCGCATCTGATTATTTCATCGCAAAGGGACTCGGGAGCATTCTCTATAAGGAGAAGGTCGGTATACCATGACTCCTCTATAGGAGCGATGCCTGCGCAGTCCCTTCCCCGGATAAACTTCGGTCTCGCCCCTTTTTCGAGCACCATGCTGCTGATTGCGATCCTTGTATTTTGAAGCCCCCTCATCGAGGGGCTTACTGCCAACCCATGCCGGCCCCTGGTCAAGGGCGCAAACCGGTCCAGATTGACCCCCGAACAGCATATCAAAACATCCCGGCCCCTGCTTTCATCAGGCCATACAACGAAATAGAAAAAATCGTTTACGAATTTATATGTCGCGTCTTCATTCATGCGCTGCCGTAACGAGGGCAAGGCAATATCGATTCCTCTCTCTGCCCCGGTCCATGCCCCATAGATTCCCCGATACAATTTCTTCGCCCTTACTCCCGTAACAAAAATATGATAAGCCAGAACAGTCCGAAAGTGCAAAGGGGCCATAGTGCAAGAGTATCTCTTTTGCTACAATAGGACGATATTAACCACATAGGGATCGACAGGAGTGCCGACGTGCCTAAGACGGTCGTGATCGAGTCCGGCAAGACAACCACCGTGGATATCTCTATCGATACGGGGCTCAGATAATGCCGCATTTTTGAAATAATTCCGCAGAAAATTTCAGCACCGTGGTAAACGTAGGAGAAAGATTCTGTTGAAACTTATTTATATTGTGATCCTCATCACCTACCGGGATCCCGCCGTTTGATATCCTCAATTCATGCCGTTAACGACTATAAACACAGAACACCTATTATGAAAAAAAGTTAATGATTTATTGCGCTTTGGATGTGGTATAAGAGTCTGTGAGGGACCTCATCCAGAAGAAAATGCGAAGGAGGTGATCAGTCCGCATCGATACGGCAAGATACGCACTTGACATCAAACCGGGTCACCGGGAGATAATTCCATAAAAGTAGGAGGCGGTATGTGTAAAAGAAGCTTCGCGGCATTATTATTTCTTGTTATCGGTATCTGTATTTTCGGGGCCGCACAGGCGTATGCCAATCCAGGGGGTGCGGGCGATCAGCTCGTCTATGAGTATTTCAATCAAAGAGGTGTCCAGAACTTTATGGCCGTGACCGAAACCGTTACGGCGCCCCCGCCGTGCACTATGCCTCTGCCTACCGGCAAGCGTGTATTCACCTATACTCCTGTTGAAGAACCTGTTGTAAGCTGCAACCCGGCTAAAGCCAAGCCGATCGGGGTAGGCAGTGTTGCCAGTGGCGGTAATTCTCTGGAAGTAGCGGTAGACATTGGGCCGTTTGAAGAGCCTGTTGACGTGTCGTTCGGCTACTTCGCGGCGTCATTTGACGCTGCGGACATATTTTTCGTAAACATCTTCAATCAGATCACTTCGCTCCAGGATGAATTGGCCTCTGAACCTACCGTTCAGTCCGCCGACAATGGCCATGGGTCCAATCGCTACCATCCGGAGCCGAGGAAAAGGTTGAAGAGACTCACCCCATGGAAAACCAATGTGCTCGGGGTCACCGATACCCTTCTGGGCCCCACGGACCTGCAGGATATCCCTCCGGGTCTTTATGTTCTCGTCCTTAATGTGACAAGGACAAGTCCGGCAGACAATAATTTTGATCGGTTCTACCGCTGGGTCACATATTTCATCGTTCCCGATCCTGTAGAATAAAAGAAAAGAACTCTCCGTGATGCGCCGCCCCGCGTCTTTCTTCCGGGGCGACGCATCGCGGTGGGCCACACTATTTGCAGTCTCATTGATGGAGGAGGATGCAGAATGCCGGTAATCGAATATTCAGGGATAAAGATCGATCTGGACGATGACGGATATCTCGTAAATTACGAGGATTGGAATGAAACAGTCGCCCGTGCATTGGCCGAAAGAGAGGGAGCAGGAGAATTGACCGGTGACAAGATGGACATCCTGAAATTCATGCGCCAGTACTATAAGGAATACAATTTCTTTCCCATCCTGCGCTTCGTCTGCAAGAATGTCGGCCAGCCGAAAGACTGTGTGATTGCAAAGTTTATAGAGCCTGTCATTGCCTGGAAGATTGCAGGGCTTCCGAACCCCGGGGACGAAGTGAACATGTTTGGAAAATGGGAACCCCTCGGCTTCTGAACCGGCCGTGCTCGTTCCCGCTGATTGGACCGCACTTTAATTATTGAATGCTCCTGCTAGGGAACAACAAAAGATGCCTTTCCGAGGTAATGTGAATCCAGCCTGCCCGAGGGTGTAACCAGCAGATATACGGTGTATATGCCCGGAGAAAGTTTTGTGACGGAAAGAGTGAGCGGGTTGACATCAATGGGGCCGGTCACATTTTTCATCCAGGGATCGATACCTGCCACGGCCACTCCGGAGAGAACCTGCTGGACGTCCTGGAATGAGACGGCCTGAAAGGTAAGGTCGGATTTCATCAGGAAAATATTAGCCGGATCGGTTGATACCGAATACGCAGCATACAAATCAACAGGCGCGGTAAATTGGGCCAGTGCCACCTGGAACTGAAGCATATCCCCACCCGAAGCAACAGGACCGAAACCAAATGGGTTCAATTGCGCAAGGTCCAGGCTCACCACGGGAGAATCGGCTGAAGGAAAGGCGAAGGTCTCCTGCACCGTAGGAGCAGGGATACCGGAAATAGCCTCAACGACCCTGTATATCGTCCCTGATGTGTAATCCGCAAGATACAGGCTGCCGGTTTCGTCCTCGCCGAAGGTGGTAATGACAAAGGGAGAATCCAACAGGATGGTATTTTGAGATGATCCTCCATTCTTCTTTAGACCCCTGATCCGGCCGCTGCATTCATCTCCGTAGAGATAGACCCCATGCAACCCCGGGTACTTCAGGCCCCGGTAAATCATTCCTCCTATGATCGAACAATCTCCGGTGGTATGATCGTATTCGGCAACCGGAAGTACCAGGCCGGCGGAACTGCATGATGGACTAAGATAACAATGAGAGGCCTCCATGATATTCCATCCATAATTTTCGCCGCCCGTACTCGATGCAGGCTGGAGGTCGACCTCTTCGTAGAGATTCTGGCCCACATCGCCGATATAAAGGTCTCCTGTCTGACGGTCGAACGAAAACCGCCATGGATTGCGCAGGCCGAGAGCCCAGATCTCGGGGAGGTAATCTGAAGAAAACACAAAGGGGTTTGTTGGGGGCACGCTATAAGGAAAAGTGCCGGACTCGACATCGATCCTAAGCATTTTGCCGAGCAGTGAGCCGTGATTTTGAGCGTTCTTGAGCGGATCACCCGCATACCCGCCGTCGCCCATCCCGATATAGAGAAACCCGTCAGGCCCAAAGGCCAACTGGCCGCCATTATGGTTGGGAAAAGGCTGGCTGATAACCTTGAGGACCTCCTCGCTTAACTGATCGGTGATGTCAGGATCGGCGGTCACCCGGTACCGCGCAATTACCGTAGCTCCGTCGGGCTGCCGGGTATAATTAACATAGAAGCGGCCGCTTGATTCAAAACCGGGTGGAAAGGCCACACTAAGCAAGCCCTGCTCTCCCCCTGACAAGACCCGGTCCGATATGTCGAGAAACGGCGCGGTAAGAAGTGAGTCAGCCCTGATTATCCGGATGCGTCCAACCTGTTCCACTGCGAATAACCGTCTGCTGCCGTCGCCGGCGTGAGTGATATGTACGGGGTGGACCAGTCCTCCGTTTAGTCTAAGCAAAGAGATATTCGGCCAGGCAGTAACAACAGCCGCGGCTTCCTGCTGCTGTACTGACAGCGCAGCCGCCAACACCAGGCACAACACCGCACCTGCCGGCACTCGACCAGACATTTTCCGGCTTCCCGCGGACGTCTTTAGAGCAGAAAATAAATCAGCGAGGGACATCTTACCCTCCATCCATAACCAAACTGCGGTTACCTATAATCTAGGGGCCGTCATTATTACAAGTGTATCAGACAAAAGTACCGGCTGCCACTTGATGTCAAGAACTCCAGTCTGCCTTCCGACCAGTTTGTGGACAGATCAGCTCCGAAAAATGGCCGGCCTGCGGCCGGTCAGTGCGTGAACCGATAGCACGGAGTATAATGAATAGATGCATATCCTGGCAGTCGATCACCTAGGAGAAGACAGGGAAGCCATGGGCCAAGCCCTTGCACAAGCCCTTGGAATTACGCTCTATGAGGCGCGGACACGCATCGCGGGTGCGGGTGCGGGGCCGGTCATAATCGCAAGTTTCGGCAATGAGCGTGACGCAGACAAAAGGGCGGAACAACTGCGTGCCGCAGGCATCAATCCCCTTGTCCTCAGCCAGGATGAGATTGAGACCGACAAAAAAAGGATCATCGCCCGCACCTTTTTCCTGGCGGACAACGAACTGGTGGTAGGAACAAGGACGGGGGAGGAAGTGCGGATGGCCTATACAGGCATTACCGTCATCATCCGGGGGACCCGGATAACGCATACCAGCAAGACGGAAACTGAAAAAAAAACCAAGTTCGACCCCGGCGCGGCGATCTTGTCAGGCGGCCTGAAGATGACCAAGTCGGTTACGGTGACAAGCACGACCAGCACCGACTTCGCGCGATGGCTTTCTGCATATCTATGGCGCCACACTTCAGCCGATCGTTTTTCTCGAATCCGGCGTACTCTACGATTCCCTCGGCCCGGCGCTCCAGCTCACGAGGACGGCGAACTTCATCCACCTGCTTGGGCAACTGAGACAACGCTGCCCCGCGGCATTATTCGACGACCGTCTCTTAAACAAACCCGGTCAGTCCCGCCTGCTGGGACCGCGCTTTACCCCCGAGGCGCACCTGGATATCGCGATATCCGTTCTCGCCCATTCCCTTAGATCCTGAGACTTATAGATCGCCGGAAATCTCTTCGGCGGGCGAAAGCTTCCAGGTCTTCAAAGTACAGCCGATACATTTCACACACATCGGAAAGTAAAGTATAATGCGGGTATGAGTGCAAAAAAATATGATGGACTAAAACCCGAAGAGGCGAGAAAACGCCTCCTTGAGTCCGGCCCGAACCGGATCTATGAGCCCCAAAAGATAAGCTTTTTCGGCATCGCACGCCATGAGGTGACCGAGCCGATGATCCTTCTCCTTCTGGTCGTCGGCCTCCTCTATAGCATATGGGGGAAACTCGGGGACGCGATAACTATCTTCCTCGTCATCTTTCTTCTCATCCTTACGGAGGTGCATAACGAATTTCGCGCGAAAAAGGCGATAGCCTCGCTCTCAAAGGTGACGGCCCCGAAGGCAAAGACGATGAGGGACGGAATGATCACCGAAATAGACGCTGAGGATGTGGTACAGGGCGATCTGCTTATCCTTACCCAGGGCACAAGGACCGCCGCGGACTCGATGATCATCGAGTCGACCGGGCTGCAGGTGGATGAGTCGCCTTTGACGGGGGAGTCCTTTCCTAAGGACAAAAAAACCGGAGACACAGTATATGCCGGAACGACTGTCCTCTCCGGCGAGGGCGCGGCCGAGGTCCGTTTGACCGGCAAGAGCACGCGCCTGGGTGAAATCGCCGCCGCCCTTAAGACTATCAGACCCCCAAGGACCGTCCTTCAGACCGCGATGAAGTCCCTCGTAAACAAACTCGTCTTCATTGCCGTATTCTTTTCAACGATAGTACCCGTTATCGGCATTATCCGCGGGCAGGATTTTAAGACCATGGTCCTTACCGGCCTCTCGCTCTCCTTCGCCACAATACCTGAGGAACTGCCGATTATCATCACTATGGTGCTCGGGCTGGGCGCATACACCCTTTCGAAACATAGCTTTCTCGTAAAGAGACTGCAGGGGGCGGAGACACTCGGCAACACCACGGTCATTGTCACCGACAAGACGGGAACACTCACCGAAGGAAAGATGAGGATATCGTCGGTCTATCCGCCTGAAAGGGAGAAAGAAGTCCTTGAGGCGGCATACGGCGCACTTCCGGAATTCGTCCTTTCGCCCATGGAGACAGAGATAAAAAAGAGGGCTGAAGAGGCAGGAATACATAAGGACCTCCCCGGGATCTTACGCCAACGGAACTTTGGAGAAGCCGGGAAGATGACAAAAACTTCCATAAGAAGAAACGGAGACTCCTATCAGATGTTTGTGACGGGCGCGCCCGAGGAGCTCTTTTCAATCTGCGGCAAAGGTGCAGAGGAAATGCGCGCAGCACTTCTCGGCGAATCGTCAAGCGGCAGAAGGGTCATTGCAATCGCCTCCGAAACTCTTGCTTCGGCGCAGGAGGACCCCGATCTTACGCAGATGGAAAGAGATGCCGACCTCTGCGGCCTGATAAGTTTCGAGGACCCGCCGAGAGAAGGCGTGAAAGAGACGATAGAGGCAGCTTCGAAGGCCGGCATAAGGACGATTATGGTGACGGGGGACCATTCACTTACAGCTGCATTTGTCGCGGAAAAAACAGGCATCCCAAACGGGAAGGTCATCGAAGGAAAAGAGATTGACGAGATGACCGACGAGGGGCTCGGAGAGGCCCTGGGCCTCGCTTCGGTCTTTGCCAGAACATCGCCCCAGCACAAATACCGCATCGTGACCGCCCTTCAGAAAAAAGGAGAGGTCGTCGCGGTCACCGGCGACGGCATAAACGACGTGCTTGCACTTAAAGCAGCCGATATCGGCATCGTCATGGGCATCAGGGGCACCGACGTCGCACGGGACGCGGCGGACGTGGTCCTTGCGGACGACAACTACGTTACGATAACCGAGGGGATATTTGAGGGCAGGAAGTTTTTCGACAACCTGCAAAAAGGGATCACCTACTATCTTTCGGTAAAGGCCGCCCTTATCATGATTTTTCTTCTCCCGGTGCTCCTCGGTCTGCCTTTGCCTTTCAGCCCCATACAGATCGTCATACTCGAACTCTTTATGGACCTTGCCGCATCGGCGGGGTTCGTGGCCGAGCCGAAAGAAAAAAATATATACTCGCGTCCGCCGCGCAACCCGCGCGAGGAGGTCCTTTCATCCCGGGTGATAAGCGACATCTTTATAAACGGGCTTGCCCTCTTCCTTGCGGTACTGGGTGCCTATTTCTATGCACGTCACCGAGGCCTGGGCATACGGGAGACACAAACATTCGCTTTCTCCGCGTGGATCTTCGGCCACATCTTCCTGGCGATTGTTTCCCGCTCGACTACGGAACCAGTATTTTCGATAGGCATCTTCACCAACCCGGTCATCGACATCTGGGCCGCGGGTGCGATCTCCTTCCTATTTCTCGCAGTCTTTGTCCCTGCTTTGGGCGGAAGGTTCAACCTTGTGCCGATCGGTCTTAGTCAGATTCTTGCGATAGCAGCATTTGCGTTCATCATCATCGGCGCAGTTGAAGTGAAAAAATATTTCTCTCTTTTCCGCCCGCCTCGATAATTAGCCTGGCGATCAGGACAAAAAAAATTCCCGGGAGTAATTAAACTAAGGGAGATATTAAGTATAATAAAAGATCTGTCCAAAACGAATCAGGTGGAACATGAGAGAGGGAACTGAATGAAAGAGAACAACAAAGGCAGCGATTCCGGATACGATTACATGAGAACAAGTCTCCTCCTCGGGTGCTTGCTCCTTTTACTTTTTTACGTCCGGCCGGTATCCGCAGCAAATCAAAACAGCGGCGCATCGTCGGCCGCGGTGAGCGACACCGTTGTCACCTCCGCCGGGGAACCCGTCATTCCCTTCGAATTTGATGGCGATCTAAGGGGCCTGCCCTATTTTGCCCTAAAGAGCTCTGCTAATTCGCCGAAACCTTACCGTCCACAAAGAAGAGCGCCTGTTACGCCGAAATACCCTGCGGCCGTCTACGCGCCATCTGCTCCTTTTGCCCAACCGCCTGCGGCCTCCATGCCGAGCCCGGTCGAGAACTTTTTGGGACTGAATTTTACTGACAGCTGCACCGGAGGGCAATGCGGCGGCGGCTGGCCTCCGGACCCGAACGGCGATGTTGGTCCGAACAACTACATCCTGGCAGTAAACACCTCATATGCGATTTATAGCAAGTCAGGGACTCTTTTGGCGTCCTTTACCGAAGACAACCTCTGGGGCTCAGGCGGATCAAACCCTTGTAAAAGCAACTCCCAAGGTGATCCGATCGTGGTCTACGATCCCTTAGTCGACCGCTGGATACTCGCCCATTTTGCCTTTGGCTTCAGCGGCTCCAATCCTATTTCGCCTTACTACGAATGCATTGCGGTATCGAAAACGAGTGACCCTGTTTCAGGCGGATGGTGGCTCTATCCTCTTCGCATGGACCCCGGGGGAACTGGCCGCCCCCCTGTGGGAGCGCTGAACGATTATCCCAAATTCGGCGTATGGCCGGACTGCCTCTATATGGCAGCAAATGAGTTTACCAACGACCCAGTGAACCCATTTGTCGGCGTGCTCTATGCCGCCTTCAGCCGGAGCGACCTCGAGGCCGGCAACACGCTCAGCTGGACGATAGGGTTCCTTCCCTACCCTACCTACCCCATCTTCACCATGATACCAAGCACCATACTCGGCGCTTCTCCGGGTTCTTTACCGCCCGCCGGAACACCGAACTACTTTGTCTCGGAATCTCAGATCAATTGGGGATTTGAAGTGCGCACGTTTTTGACCAGCAGCAACTGCTCGGTCGGAACGTTTAATGCAGCGCCTGTCCTGGTATCTCAAACAGCGTATAATGACGCTTTCTTAAGCGCTCCGAGTATCGTGCCCCAGCCGAGTACGACAACGAAGCTGGACAGTTTAGGAGACCGGCTTATGCAGAAAGTACCCTATCGGAAGATCGGGTCCAGCGAATCCCTATGGGTGGTCCACAGTGTAATGACGTCACCGACCTCCACAGTCCGGCCGCAGTGGTCACAGATCGATGTGTCAGGAGGCACCATCAAGACAACTCCTGTCCAGGAGCAGATTTATGCGCCGGATATCACTCTCTATCGCTGGATGGGGAGCCTGTCGGCGGACAAGGACGGCAACATGGCCCTGGGTTATAGCACCTCAAACGGCACTGCGCCTAATTATCCAAGCATCGCTTACTCAGGCAGGCTCGCATCCGATCCCTTTAACCAGCTTCCGCAGACCGAAACCGTGCTATTTTCGGGAACGGGATCTCAGACAAACAACTGCGGTGGGGCGCCCTGCGACCGTTGGGGCGATTATTCCTCGATGAGTGTCGATCCGTCAGACGATTGCACTTTTTGGTACGTCAATGAATATTACGACAGCCAAACAAATGGCGACAGCGGCAACTGGCATACTCGGATAGGGGCCTTCAGGTTTTCGACCTGCGATCCTACTGCCCTTGTAAAGAAGGTAGGTGACGTTTCCTTCTATTCCAGCATTAGTGACGCCTACGTCGCAATCGCCGCTGCCGACACCCTCGACATCCAGTCGATTACTTTTTATGAAGACCTGACACTCGATAATGACTTCGATGTGACCCTTAACGGAGGCTATGATTCTTCATTCTCGCCTGCAACCGGGTTCTCAGCGGTTCACGGCACGGTGACGATAAGCGGCTTAGGAATCGTTACCGTTAACGGACTCTCGATCCAGTAGCTCCCCTCTTTGAAATAATGCCCCAAGGCTTCGCCTCCCCCCCTCTTAAGATAAGAGGGGGTTAAGGGGAGTTATGAATCCAGTTTTGAGATCGCTAATTTCAAAATATTGACGACAGATTCTTACCGCCTCTCTTCCATTTCATGATGCTCATGCTCGCCGCGTTCATGTTCATAGCGCTCCCCGCGATCGCGCTCGCCCCCGTCGCGTTCATGCACCCATAAACATCCACCTAATGCGACGAGCAGGATACTTAATAGAATGAAGCTGACTATTCTTTTCATAAAGACCTCCTTAGCGGTTATTTGCCGTTTTCCCCCTCATACTGATGCCATATCGCAGGCTTCTTATTACTAAGTATATCCCGAACCGCTAGGGTGTCAACGCTTTGAGAGTAGGGGTCTTTTTTAGCTATCCTATCCAGACAGTCTTATTAAAGTCCTTCATGCCTTCCACAATATGGTTCGTCGTCCCCCTGTGGCCCACCTTTAGTTGTGCTTCAAGTCCGTAGTGTTTGAGGCATGTTCCGCAGGAATATATCTCCACACCTATAGTCTCGATCTCTTTCAGAATGGGACAGATGTCGGCATTTGTAGTGGTAAGCTTTACGCCGGCATTCAGAAAAAAGATCGCGTCAGGTATCTGCTTGTAGGTCTTCATCGTTTCAAAATAGCCCTTCATCAGAATCTTGCCGAGTTCTTCTTCCTTCCCCATCGTATCCGTGCCCACGACTATGAGCAGGTCTTTTTTCGCCTCCGGTGCTTTTTCTGCTTCAGGCGCAGGCGCACAAGCATACCCTTTCACTATCTTCACCCGCCAGTTTCGACCATCCCTGATTGTCTCAGAAAAGAAGGCATTGCTCTTTGCAAACCATGCAAGGTTATCTGCAGAAGGCTCATTGTCAACAATGACCTCGACAATTCCTTCCGTGATTTTCGAGAGGGCTTCTTCAGCCATCATCACAGGTTTCGGACAGCCCTGATTTCTTGCGTCTATAACCATTTCTACCTCCTATTTTTCCACCGCCTGCCCGGACTCTTTCCAATCGGCAAATAGCGTCTGGTAGATGTTCGGATAGGCAAGCTTCACCAGTTTTCTATAGGCAGTATAACTTCTGCCTCCGGTATTGCAGTAAACGACGATCTTCTTTTCTTTCGGCAGCGCCTCCGACCTGACAGCGAAAGTCTCTACCGGAATGTTTATGGCAGTGGGTATGTGCCCCTCGCCGTATTCTGTTTCATCCCGGACATCTACAATGACGAAGTCCTTTGATCCGCTGTCGATCATCTTTTTCAGCTCCGCCGGGTTGAGCTTCGTTGTTTCAATCTTTTTGCGGTAATCAGGTCCTGCGCTGATAGGCATTGCCTTTTCTTCCCACACCGGGAACCCCTCCGCATAGAGCATGATGTTTGTGTATCCCGCTGCCTCTGCCTTTGCCGCAACCTTTTTGCTCTTGCCGCACTTCGTTCCGTTACAGTAGATGACCAGGAGGACGTTTTTGTTTGCCGGAAGGGCGGACATCATTGCTTCAAAGTTTTTTTCAGGGATGTTGATCGCCCCGACTATATGCGCTTCGTCGAATTCATCCTTTGTCCTGGCGTCGATAAGAGTGAAATCTTCCTTTGCGCTGAGCATCGTCTTAAGCTGCCCGGTTGAAATGATTCTATACGTGTTCTCTGCGGAAACAGATGATGTTCCCATTACCATGATGAGAAATACCAGTGGGACCAACAGGACTCTTATCTGGAATGACGTCTTGGTATTACGCATATATCCCCCTAATGCTCCTTAATCGTCTCAAGATTATTCCCTATATTTGAGAGCCGGCTCAGAACACCCCATGATCGAACCTGGGCGCGGGCAGATACTCCCATTTTTCGCCCTTCCTGTATTTTGCCTCAATATCGAGACACTTAAGGGCATATTCGAAGGCATAGGGTATTCCCGGGCCGCCGGGCACGAAACCTGCCAAAATCATGCCGACAGATGCGGCCTCGAATATCTCTCCCGTCGTCGCTCCCGCATTAATCGCCGGGATGACATGAATGATACATCTCGGAGAGCAATAGGCGACTCCGCCGGACATGAACATCAGTTCCTTTATTTTTTTCGACAATGCGCCGTCTCCGAAAATACTCGCATAAAAGTCGGCAAACGTCCTTCCGGGCTCGGGCGTTACCGTGTTTATGATCTGAAACATTCTCGGCACAAAGCCGCATTTCTGCTTCATATACTCATTCACCTCTTCCACGGTCATCTTCTTTTCTTCCGCCATCTT
This sequence comes from uncultured Nitrospiraceae bacterium, assembly GCA_963811165.1. Taxonomy (GTDB): domain Bacteria; phylum Nitrospirota; class Thermodesulfovibrionia; order Thermodesulfovibrionales; family UBA6898; genus Sulfobium. The sequence continues at coordinate 471,182 of CAWEQH010000004.1, read as the reverse complement.
CTGATCCTCCTTTTATAATTAGATTTAAACGTCTGAGACGTGAGAGTTTAGATGGAGAGGGAACAGTGGGAATCGAACCCACAATAGCCTATTTTCGGCTATATGCCGGTTTTGCAGACCGGGAGGGGCACCAACCCCTTGCCCCCCGCTTCAGGTATAGCCCTTATATCTCTTCGCGTTATACATTCTCTCTTCGTAGTGCTTCATAGGTATCCATCGTCATTTCCGGATACCCTACCGGTCAAATAATAAGATATCTTTAATCTATATTACCAATAGATAATATCTATCCATAGGGCACTACCTATCGGTCGAATGGATTGCAGTCTGGCGGGTATAATAATTGAGTCGGGGAATTACGCCGAAACTCTATTGGGAACCGGGAAGAAGAAATTCAAGGAAGCCTCTGTAGATGTGCGGGAGCGTTCTTTTCCTGTGGGTGACGATAAAAAATTGCCGTTTCATATCGGCATTCTTTATCTTGATCTCCCGAAGCATGTTGCACTTAAGCTCATCCCGCACTGCGCGGCGGGAAATAACCGAGATGCCCATCCCTTCCTTGACCGCCTGTTTAATCGCATCGGTAGAGCCAAACAGGCCGACAATGCTGAGCTGCTGCGGATCGATACCCTCCTTTAGGAGTATCTTTTCAAACTCCCTCCGTGTGCCTGACCCCTGTTCCCGCATGACCATTGGAAGTGCCGCAATCTCTCTGAGGCCGAGGCCCCTGATCTTTGCCGGGGAAGGCGCTGCTATTGCTATCAGCTCGTCGTCAAGAAAAGGGGTGTAATGGACCTGCCCGTTATCCAGCTTGGCCCCCACCATGCCGACAAGGAGATCGTGCCCCGCGACTTTATCTATTATCCCCCGCGAGTCCGAAACGACTATCTCGAAAAAAACGCCGGGATGTTTTTTCCTGTATGACGCGGTGAGACCCGGAAGGATATACGTTGCAGGGATTGTGCTTGCGCCGATGATGAGATGGCCGGAAAGCTCTTTTCTGGACTCCCCCAAAAGTCCCTGAATGCCCTCGACCTTCTCGATGATCTCACCGGCGCGCCCAATAAGAACGCCGGCCTCTTTTGTGGGGATAATCTTTCTGCTGAGCCGGTCGAAGAGCTTGCAGTTGAGCTCCTCTTCAAGCGCCTTGATATGGTCGCTCACCGTCGGCTGAGTCAGGTGCAACTCCTCGGAAGCCTTTGAAAAGCTTCTGTGTTTGAAGACAGATGCAAATACCCTGAGATGGTGTATATCCACTGGCTGTTATTGTACCATGATCATGGCCACTCGCTCTCTATCCCTTTAGCTTTTCGAGCGCCTCTTTTGCAGCCAGGGCCTCGGCCTCTTTCTTCCTCTTGCCGGAGGCGACCCCGAGTTCCCTGCCTTCCAGGAACACGGCCACGGTGAAGACCCTCTTATGTTCTACGCCCTCCTCTTTAATGACCCTGTATTCGGGAAGGGTGCCGTAGTCGAGCTGCGTTTTTTCCTGAAGCTCGGTTTTGTAGTCGTAAAATTCTCCCTCTTTGATCACCTTATCGACCCTGCCTTTAAAAAATGAGCGAACGATCTCCCGGGTCTTCGGAAACCCGCCGTCAAGATATACGGCCCCTATGGCCGCCTCAAAGGTATCAGAAAGGATCGACTTTTTGATCCGGCCGCCCGTCGAATCCTCTCCCTTTCCAAGGAGGATATACTTGCCGAGAGAAATCGATGAAGCGATATCGGCCAGGACCGCTTCACAGACAAGGTAGGACTTCATCTTTGCAAGGACCGATTCGCTGTACCTTTCTTCGAGGAGAAAGAGATATTCCACAACGACCAGCCCTATGACCGAGTCGCCCAGGAATTCAAGACGTTCGTTGTATGGGGCGGCCTTCGACCTGTTTTCGTGATAGTAGGATTTATGCGTGAGGGCCTCGGAAAGAAGTTCCCTGTCCCCGAAAAAATAGCCGAGTTTGTTTTCGAGGTCTTCTAACTTCCGTTCTGTTTCAGGGTCGGTCAATTTGAGAATTTTTTAAACAGGAGACAGGCGTTCGTGCCGCCGAAACCGAAAGAATTCGACAGTGCAACCCCGATATCTCCCTTTCTCGCCGCATTAGGTACGTAATCGAGATCGCATTCCGGATCAGGGTTGTCGAGGTTGATAGTGGGCGGGACGATGCTGTTATGGATACTTAGCGCGCAGATGACCGCTTCAACCCCGCCCGCAGCGCCAAGCAGGTGTCCGGTCATCGATTTCGTCGAGCTGACCGCAACCTTATAGGCATGCTCTTTAAAGACCGTCTTGATCGCCTGGGTCTCGAGTTCGTCCCCGTATTTCGTAGACGTCCCATGGGCGTTTATGTAATCGACATCCGAAGGGCCCATGCCGGCGTCTTTCAGGGCCATCGCCATACACCGCGCAGCGCCCTCACCCCCCGGGGCCGGCGAAGTAATATGGTAGGCATCTCCAGTCAGGCCATACCCGACAATTTCTGCGTAGATCCTGCGCCTTTCTTGCGAGCGCATGGTCCAGTTCCTCGATGATCATGATCCCGGACCCTTCTCCCATGATAAAACCGTCCCTGTCCCTGTCGAAAGGCCGGCTCGCCTTCTCCGGTTCGTCGTTCCTTGTCGACAGCGCCTTCATCGCGTTGAACCCGCCGATCCCCATCGAGGTGATGCAGGATTCCGTGCCGCCTGCGATCATCGCGTCCGCATCGCCGCGCTGGATGACCTTGAACGCATCGCCTATGGCGTGGCTGCCTGTTGCGCAGGCGGTAGCAGGGGCCGAGTTCGGGCCCTTTGCTCCGAACTTTATGGATATCTGTCCTGCGGCAAGATTGATTATAAGCATCGGGATAAAAAAAGGCGTGATCCTTCGCGGGCCCTTTTCGAGCAATACCTTATGGTAATGCTCGATCGCCGGAAGACCGCCCATTCCGGACCCCACATAAACCCCGACGCGCGTCGGCATTATGCTCGTCTATCTTAAGCCCCGAATCTGCAAAGGCCATGGTCGAGGCGGCAACGCCGAAATGGATGAACCTGTCCATCTTCTTTACTTCTTTCGGCTCGATGTAATCTTCGGGGTTGAAGCCGTCGACCTCGCCGGCAATCTTCGTTGCAAACAAGGAAGCGTCAAACTGGGTTATCCGTCTGATGCCGGACCTCCCCTGAAGCATCCCGCTCCAGCTTTTTTCTACTCCGATGCCCAGAGGACTTATGAGCCCCAGGCCTGTAACAACGACCCTTCTTCCGCTCATTAAGACTGTTTGTTCTTTATATATTCTATAGCGTCTTTTACCTTCGTTATCTTTTCCGCATCCTCATCGGGGATTTCTATATTGAAGGTCTCTTCAAAGGCCATCACGAGTTCCACGGTATCGAGCGAGTCCGCGCCCAGATCTTCGACGAACGAAGCCTCCGGCGTCACTTCGGCGATGTTCACGCCCAGCTGCTTTGCGATAATCTCTTTCACCTTTTCGTCATTCATTACTATACCTCCCGCATAATTTCAAATTTAAATGCATCTCTGAACAAGACCGGTCGCATGCCTCCGGCATGCCACCCTATTCTCTATGATAAATCCTCACATATACATTCCACCATTGACATGTATCACGTGTCCCGTGATATACCCCGACTCCGGCGATGCGAGGAAAGCGACGGCGTTTGCAACATCATCCACGGACCCGAATTTTCCGACCGGTATAGATTTTAACATTTCTCGCTTTACATTTTCAGCAAGGGCGTCCGTCATCGCCGTTGCAATAAAACCGGGGGCCACCGCATTGACGGTAATTCCCCTGCTGGCATATTCCCGGGCGACGGTTTTTGTCAGCCCCACGATTCCCGCCTTGGAGGCGCTGTAATTGGCCTGGCCCGGGTTTCCCATGAAGGCGACGACCGAGGCGATATTGATTATCCTCCCGTACTTCTGTTTCACCATCACCTTCACCGCCTCTTTCGAACAGAGGAAAACGCCCTTGAGGTTTATATTGATGACCGCGTCCCAGTCCTCTTCTTTCATCCTCAGCACAAGGCCGTCCTTTGTAATACCGGCGTTGTTCACCACTATGTCGAGCCTGCCGAACTCTCTTACGATATCCTCGAACGCCTTCACCACCTGGTCGGATTTCGAGACATCGAGCCTGAGCGCCGACGTCTTTACGCCTAATGATGCAAGTTCTCTTGCCGTCTCCCCGGCGCTCTCAACCGACACATCGGCAATAGCGAGGGCCACACCCTTTTTCGCAAGGTTCTCTGCAATAGTTTTCCCTATGCCCCTTGCGCCGCCCGTTACCAGAGCGACCTGTCCTTTGAAATCCATAACCACCCCCTAAAAAAACGTCTATAATTTTAACAAAGTAACAGTTTCTTTTCCACTAGTTTTCTATGGTATAATTAATTTCGTCCGCAAACCGTAAAATCGAATAATCGTGAAAGCAGAGAGGGTTATATGCCGGGAAAAGTATATCTCATAGACGTTACCAACAGGGACGGGGTGCAGACGTCGCGCATCCTGCTTCCGAAGCTTTCTAAGACCATGCTCAATATCTATCTCGACGAGATGGGGGTCTTTCAGAGCGAGATAGGGTTCCCGACCCTCAAGCACGAGGTCAACTACATAAACGGCAACCTGGAACTGGCGAAAGTCGGCGCAATAAAAAGGACCCACCTGGAGGGGTGGTGCAGGGCGATCCCAGAAGACGTGAGGCTTGCCTTTAAGAACTGCCCCGACATAAAGCACCTAAACATCTCCATGTCCACCTCCGAAATCATGATACACGGCAAGTTCCTGGGAAAAAAGACCTGGAAAGACATAGTAAAGTCGATGGTCGCGGCGGTCGCAACAGCCAGGGAACTGGGGGCCGAGACGGTGGGGATAAACGCCGAAGATGCCTCGAGGACGGAACTGCAACGGCTCATCGACTTCACGCTTGCCGGCAAAGAGGCCGGGGCAGACCGCTTCAGATACTGCGACACACTCGGTGCCGACGACCCGATCACGATCTACGAGAGGATCAAGGCGCTCGCCTCCGCAACGAAGTTCCCTCTTGAGATGCACTGCCACAACGATCTCGGAATGGCCGAAGCCGTGTCGTGTGCCGGTGCACAGGGTGCGATTGAAATGGGGGTCGATACCTACATTAATACTACCTTAAACGGATACGGCGAACGCTGCGGAAACTGCGACCTGGTTTCGACAATCCTCGCCCTTAAGTTCTCGCACGGACTGAGCCGGAAGGTACACCTCGATGAGCATGTAGACCTGAAAAGGTCCTGGAAGGTCGCCAGATACGCTTCCTACGCATTCGGCCTCCCGATCCCGATCAATCAGCCAGGGATCGGCTCAAACGCCTTTGCCCATGAATCCGGGATACATGCTGACGGGGCGCTGAAAGACAGGCGCAATTACGAGCTCTATGATCCCGAAGACGTCGGCAGGGGCGAACCCGAACTGCTCGAAACAGGCAGGATCATCACAACGGGAGAATACGGCGGGGTCAAAGGGTTCAGGCATGTCTACGATAAACTGGGCATCCATTTCCGGACCGACGACGAGGCCAGAAAGGTCCTCGAACTCGTCCAGTACGCCAACCTCCATACGCAGAAAGCGCTCACGGACGACGAACTTCGCTTCATCGCAACCTACCCGGAGATCGTCAGGAAAATACTTACTGTTAATGTGTAGAGATAATCAGCCCAAACTCTATTAAAAGGAGAAAACATGACTGAAACAACCATAGCTATCGAAGGGATGTCCTGCCAGCACTGTGTGATGAGGGTAAAAAAAGCGATCGAGGGACTCAAAGGCATCAACCAATCAGACGTAGTGGTGGGACAGGCGAAGGTGACATTCGACGAAGCACTCATAAAGAAACAAGACATCGAAGACGCCATCGTCAAGGCCGGATACAAGATCAAAGGATAGATCGATTCTGTAACGGTTGTACCCTGTCATTCCCGCCTGCCTGTCCGGCAGGCAGGCTTGTCGATAATCATTCTTAAAGAAGGGTCCCGGTCAAGCCGGGATGACAAAAATTCGGCGATCTTTTCTTCTTTATGGTCTCCTCAGCGCCTCATTCAGGAAGGGAAAAGAAAAACGTCGCCCCTTCGTTTACCCTGCCCTCGGCCCACACCCGTCCGCCGTGTCGCCTGATGATGCGGCGGACGATCGAGAGCCCTATCCCCGTCCCTTCGAATTCCCTTAGGCTGTGCAGCCGCTGAAATGCGCCGAAGAGTTTTTCCCCATATTTCATATCGAACCCGGCACCGTTGTCTTTCACATAATAGACATTTTCCTTCTCTTCGGTCCACCCGCCGACCTCAACGGAAGCGCTGTCTTTGGGAGCGGTGAACTTGACCGCATTGGAAATAAGATTTTCGAAGACCTGCCTTAACAGAACAAGATCACCCCTTGCCGGCGGGAGAGTCTTTACGTCAAAAGATATCTGCCGTCCGGACAGGCTTTCCACGGTCCCGCCGATCATGGACTTTACAAGCCTCTCCATGTCGACCCCGGCAATTTCCATCCTCTGCCGTCCTATCCTCGACAAATCCAGCAGGGCATTAATCAATAGGTCCATCCTGCGGGTGTTGTTCCGAATTATGTTGAGGTGTTTCTTCATCTCATCGTCGAGCTTCTCCGCATGGTCGTCCATCAGTATCTGCGAAAATCCGCTGATGGTCCTAAGCGGCGCACGAAGGTCGTGGGAGACGGAATAGCTGAATGTCTCCAGCTCCTTGTTCGCGGCTTCGAGTTTCGTAGTGCGCTCGGCGACCTTATGCTCCAGTTCTTCGTTGAGCCTCTTCAGCTCATCTTCGGCCGCCTGCCGCCTCCTTTCATTTTCTATCGAGGACATGGCGAAAGAGACATCTTCCGCCATCGAAACAAGCAGCATTATCTCCTCTTCAGTGAAATAACTCGGCTGGCCGGCGTATATGGTGAGGGCGCCGATGACATCTGAGCCGATATGGAGCGGGAACCCGGCAGAAGTGCGGAACCCGTGACTAAGCGCCTTCTCACGCCAGGGCCTCATGATCGGGTCGCGTTCTATGTCGCTGCATATGAAATGTTTTCCTTCAAAGACCGCTCTTCCCGTGGGACCCCTGCCTTCCGGCACATCGTCCGCAACGACCTTAATCGTTTCAAGGTAACCGCCCGTATCTCCCCACCGCGCAACGGGCTTTACCACGCGTGTATCCGGATCTTTAAGCCCTATCCATGCCATCTTAAACAGGCCGTCTTCAACGGCGATGCGGCAGACCCGTTCGTAAAGTTTCTCCGGTTCGCGGATGCGGACGATCGCCTCATTTATCTTGCTCAGGACGGAATAGAGGCGGTTTAGGCGGAAGATATTTTCTTGGGCCGCCTTCCGCTCGGTAATGTCGTGGAAATAGACTGACAGCCCTTCCCTGGAAGGATAGGCGCGGACCTCCACCCAGACACCACCAAGCAGCGGCGAAGGCGCCTCAAACGCCACAGGCACCTGTTCATCTACGGCCTTATGATAGAGTTTTTCGAAGACAGTGCCGACCGCTTTAGGGGCGATGTCCCATATGCTTCCGCCGATCAATTCGTCAAGGCTTTTTCTCCAAAGCCGCACCGCCTCCTTATTGACGTAGGTAAACCGCCATGTATGGTCAAGGGTGAAAAACCCGTCGGAAATACTCTCAAGTATATCAAAGAGCCTGTCCTGGGCCTTTCTGCTTTGCCCGGCCGCCGGGAGCGCCCGGGACGAACGGCCCTTCTGTACGCGGATTTTTTCCCCGGGCTTACTTCCGAAGGAGGCCGGACTTCTTTTGGCTTTCACGTCCGGTTTTTCGGCCCTGACCGCATGTCCCTTACCGGTTTTAGGATCTTTTTTCATAAGAGAGGTATGTCATTCGGACACATGATCACTACTATATCAAAAAGGATTCAATAATGAACAGTCGGCGAAAAAAAGGAGAGATGGGTCCTGACGAAGAGAAAAGAGAACGTGCCCGGAAGGAAACCCGTGCTGCCTACGCCCTAAGTTCCCCGCCCGTCTCCCTGAGGATATATCCAACCAGGCCGCCGTGCACCTCTTCGACCTCGTTGTCGGTCAGCGTCCTGTCGGAAGCACGGTACGTGATCCTGAAGGCGAGGCTCTTTTTCCCCTGAGGGATGTTTTTGCCCTTGTAAAGGTCGAAGAGTTCGACGCGTTCGATACATTCGGAGGCATACCCGGTAAGTTTTTTCATCACCTCCGCGGAGGCGGTCCCTTCGTCCAGGATAATCGCGATGTCACGCTCTACCGCCGGGTATTTTGGTATCTGCATGTAAGTAAGCTTGACGGGGACGCAGGAAAGAAGTTTGTCCAGGTTCAGCTCAAACATCACGATCTCGGGTTTATTGATCTTGAGGTCAAGTTTTTCGACGACAGCCGGGCCGAGTTCACCGATAAAACCTATCCGTGTCTCATCGAGCAAAATATCGGCAGACTTGCCCTTATGAAGGAAGACCTCTTCCGAAGGCGCCCAGGAATATTCCTTTATCTTCATCTCTTCTAAGAGAGAGTCGATCGTCCCCTTGGCGATAAAAAAAGACGGCGCGTCCTCTTTCCATAAAGAGGGAAGTTTTTCTCTAAAGAAGATGCCGCCGAGCATCAGCTCTTCTTTGGGCAGCGCCCCCCCCTCGTCTATAAAGACCTTTGAGACCTCAAACAGCCTGATGTCCCTCATGCCCCGTGAAAGGTTATAGAGGAAATTGTTAAGCAAAGAGGGCAGAAGGGTCGTCCTCATGAGGGAGTCCTCCTGCCTAAGCGGGTTCATGACACTGATATGCCTCCTCCGTGTGTCGCCGCCCGGGACCGAAAGCAGGTCCAGATCGGTCCCGTTCATAAAGCTATAGTTGATCACTTCGGTAAAGCCGGTCTTTCTGACCGACTCCCTCACCCTGCCGACATTGATCTCTCTCCAATTAAGCACACCGTCGGAAAGCGTGGTCTTGGGGGTCCTGGCGGGGATGTTTTCAAAGCCGTAGATACGGGCCACCTCTTCAACCACATCGTAATACTCTCTTACGTCTCTTCTGTAGGGAGGCGGGTACGCAAGAAACTTTCCGCCTCTGTCTTCCGTACGGATACCCGCGCGATCGAGCGTCCCGAGCATCTCGGTCTTCGAAAGCGCAGTACCCAGCAAGGTATTTACCTTCTCGTATTCCACCTCTACCGGATTCTCCGCATATTTTTCGGGATAGACATCTACGATATCATGGACCTTCCCGCCGCCGGTCTGGGCAATAAGAAGGGCTGCCCTGTTCAGGGCCTTTTCGAGAAATACGATGTCTGTTCCCCTTTCGAACCTGTAAGATGATTCGGTCTTCAACCCAAGCGCCTTTGATGTCCGCCTCACCGAGGTCGGTTCGAAGTAAGCGCTCTCAAGAAAGATGTTTCCGGTTCGGGCGGTGACGCTTGATCCCTCGCCGCCCATAACACCTGCGATCGCCACCGGGTCTTTGCCGTCCCATATCAGAAGCATCTCCGGAGATAATCTTCTCTCTGCGCCGTCGAGGGTAGTGATGCTTCTGCCCTCACCCGCTTTTGCGACCCTTATCTTTCTGCCGTATAATGTATCTTCGTCGAAGGCATGAAGAGGATGCCCCAGCTCCAAAAGCACATAATTGGTAATGTCAACGACATTATTGTGCAAAGAGCGTATGCCGCATCTTTCAAGCCGGTCCTTCAGCCACTGAGGGGAATCGCCGACCGTCACTCCCGAAATCGACCTTCCGGTGTATCTGTTACAGAGACCGGGGTCGAGGATTTCCACGGTAACGCCGGGGGCGGCAGATACGTCCTTCACTTCCGTATCCGGCATTCTAAGCGGCAAGCAAAAGACGGCCGCGACCTCTCTCGCAATGCCCAGAATGCTGAGGCAGTCGGGCCTGTTGGGAGTCACATTTACCTCAAACACAATGTCGTCACCGACGGTCTCCATGCCCTCTATCTCAAGCCCCGCCATGGTAAGCCTGTGCGCCACTTCCTGAGGGGAGGCCTGAACATCCACAAAATCCTTAAGCCACTCGAAAGAGACTTTCATATTACCACGTCCAGTCGCCACCGAGCATGCGTGAGGACAGCATCAAAGCGGCGTCAGCGGCGCGTATTGCATCACTCTCGCGGTAATGCGCGCCGGGGCCCCCGGAGGTCCGGCGTTTCGACGGACCGAGAATGAGCGAAGATGCTGTTCTCATGCATATGTCTTTAATGGCGGATTTTGGACAAACATTGAAATTCTTATGTGTTCTCATTCTTAGAATTGCCTTAAAAACCTCAGGTCGTTTTCATAGAACAGCCGTATATCATCTATCGAATACTTGAGCATCGTCATCCTCTCGACTCCCATGCCGAAGGCAAACCCGGAGTATTGCCCGGGGTCGTATCCGGCCATCTCAAACACCCTGGGATTGACAAGTCCTGAGCCAAGCACCTCAAGCCATCCGGTTGTCTTACATACCCTGCAGCCTTTCCCTTTACAAAATACACAGCCGATATCCACCTCGGCGCTCGGCTCGGTAAAGGGGAAATAGCTGGGCCTGAACCTCACAGGGGTCTCTTTGCCGAAAAAACTGTGGATAAATAATTCGAGCACACCCTTAAGGTCACTGAAGGAAACGTCGGTGTCCACCATGAGCCCTTCGACCTGGTGGAACATGGCGGTATGGGAGACATCTGCATCGCAGCGGTATACCTTGCCCGGCGCAATGATCTTGAGGGGCGGCTTTCTCTTTTCCATTACCCTTACCTGTACCGGAGAGGTATGGGTCCGAAGCACTACGTCGCCGGAGATGTAAAAGGTGTCTTGCATGTCCCGGGCCGGATGGTCTTTCGGAATATTGAGGGCCTCGAAATTATAGTGGTCGAGCTCGACCTCGGGCCCGTCTTCTATCCCGAAACCCATCGAGACGAATATGTCCTTTATCTCTGAGAGGACCTGGTTTATCGGATGTCTTCTGCCGAACTTAACGGATTTACCCGGGAGGGTGATGTCTATCTTTTCAGTGAGGAGCCGCCTCTCCTGCTCGACTTCCTTAAGAAGAAGTTCCCTGCCCTTTAACGACTCCTCGATAAAATTCTTTAGCTCGTTGATCCGTCCTGCCGTAATTGCGCTTCTTCTGGATGGGATCGGGGACCGAGGAAAGGGCCTTCATCTTTTCCGTTAAAAGCCCTTTCTTTCCTGAATACTTGGCCCTGACCTGCTGGAGGTCGCCAAGGTTGCGACCCTCCCGATGTCGGACCGGAAGGTCTCTTCTATCTGTGTGAGTGAACCGAGTATTGTTCTGGAGAGAGATGTTCATCCACCGGACGCGCTTATGAGGCCAATTGTGTTTTTACTGTCTCGGCGATCTGGCTAAACGCCTTGGGATCGCTGTACGCCAGATCGGCAAGCGATTTCCTGTCCAGTACAATATCGGCCTTCCTCAGGCCGTGCATGAACTGGCTGTAATTCAGGCCCATGGCGCGGACAGCGGCGCTGATCCTGGTTATCCAGAGCGACCTGAATTCGCGTTTCTTCGCCTTCCTGTCGCGATACGCGTACTGAAGCGCCTTTCGACGGTCTCCGTCGCGACTCTGAAAAGACGGCTTTTCCGCCGTAATATCCCTTGCCCTGTCAAGGATCTTCTTCCTTCTTCTTCTTGTCTTAAAACCACCTTTTGCCCTGGGCATCTTCTCCTCCTCAAAATCATAGAAACGTAAAGCGGTATGAAAGGACAGACTCAGAAACTTATTCTTCAGTTGCACTTTCACTGCTTGATTACAGTTATAGTTGCTGCTTCTTATAAGATACGGCAAAAGCGTCTTTATGCCGTCATGATCGCTTGTAGATACCAGTGTCAGCTGTCCTCAGCTTTCTCGTCCTCTTTGCGGACTTGTCGTCAGGAGATGGCCCTTGTAGGCCTTCCCCTCTTGATCTTTCCTGGTCCCGTCACTTTAAACCTCTTTGCTGCCCCTCTGTGGGTCTTTATCTTTGGCATCTCTTCCTCCTTAAAATAATATGCGGAAATAAGCCGCACTAGTCTCGTGCATCGGTATCCTTCTCTTGATCGATCAGAAATAAGAGATATAATTATAACCTAAAAAAATATATTTGTCACGGGTACCTTTCAGGCACCCTGAAGAACAATGGACAAAAGACAACCAGGCTTGAACGTCGGCCGCCTTGGTTCCGGTTTTATTATCCCGCTGATTTGGGGGCAACTACCATGGTGATGTGGTTGCCCTCAAGTCTTGGCTGCTGCTCGATCTGAAATTTGCCCGTCAGCTGCTGGGTTATTTTTTCGAAGACCTTCATCCCCAATTCAGGACGGATGATTTCCCGCCCCCTGAAATACATCACGATCTTGGCCTTGTCTCCCTCCTCGATGAAGCGGTTTATGTTCCTTATCTTCAACCCAAGGTCATGCTCGTTTATCTGCGGCCTTACCTTGACCTCTTTGACGTCTATCGTCTTTTTCTGGGTATGTTTTTTATTGAGCTGATACTTGTATTTCCCGAAATCAAGTATCTTGCATACGGGCGGCGCCGCTGTCGGCGACACCTCGACCAGGTCCAGTTCCCTTTTCGGCCGCATGGCTAAGGGCCTCTCTGACCGTCATCACTCCAAGCTGCTCGCCTTCACTGTCGATGACCCTCATCTCCCTTGCCCTGATCTGCTCGTTGACTCTTATGCCTTTGCCAACGTCTCTCCCGCTTATGTTTTCACCTCCATGGAGTTTATCTCTTCCTCAAGAAAAGATATTAATTCATCCAATCGCAAACGGGCCCAAATTCTCCCCATTCCGCCTTCTCAGCATTACTGCTGTGCTTCAGACGCCTCTTTATCTCCTATTATAACCGAATACGGGATCTTTCGCACACTGCTCTTCCTGATCTTATTGCCTATCTTTTCGCTGTCGGCATCGAGTTCAACCCTGATGCCCCGGCCCTGAGAGCAGCCGCAACACTCTTTCGGCATATTCTCGTGCCTCTCCGAAATGGTGAGCACCGATATCTGGACCGGGGCCAGCCAGAGCGGAAAGGCCCCGGCATAATGCTCGATCAGGACCCCGAAGAACCTTTCGAGTGAGCCCATCAACGCCCTATGGACCATGATCGGCCTGTGCTCCTTGCCGTCCGCTCCCCTGTACGTGATATCGAATCTCTCGGGGTTGTTGAAATCGACCTGTATCGTGCTGCACTGCCAAGCCCGGCCGAGGGAATCCTTCACCTTGATGTCGATCTTCGGGCCGTAGAAGACACCCTCGCCGGGATCGACCATAAACGACAGGCCCTTTGTCTCAAGCGCGTTCTTCAGGGCATTCGTCGACCTTTCCCAGTTTTCGGGACTGCCGACATACTTTTCAGGACGCGTAGAAAGATATATGTCATACGAATCGAATCCGAACGTCTTTAGGATAAAAAGGGTAAAATCGAGGATATTCAAGTATCTCCTCCTCTATCTGGTCCTCCCTGCAAAAGATGTGCGCATCGTCCTGGGTAAATCCCCTCACCCTAAGGAGCCCGTGCAGGTCCCCGACCTTTCGTACCGGTATACAGTGCCTAGTTCGGCGTAGCGTATCGGCAGATCGCGGTAACTCCTCAACGAACTCTTGTAGACGCTTAAGTGGAAGGGGCAATTCATGGGTTTCAGCTCATAGTCCACGCCCTCTATCTCCATCGGGGAATACATGTTCTCCCTGTAGAAATCGAGGTGTCCGGACCTCCTCCAGAGTTCGAGTTTGGCGATATGGGGGGAAAAGAGGAGCTTATAGTCGGCCTTCAGGTGTTCGTTTCTCCAGAAATCTTCGATCGTCTTTCGGATCAATGCGCCGTTTGGGTGCCAAAGGATGAGTCCCGAACCTATGTCGTCGCTTATGCTGAAGAGGTCCAGTTCCTTGCCGAGTCTCCTGTGGTCGCGTTTTTTGACCTCCTCGAGGAAATCGAGATATGCCTTCAGGTCCTTCCGGTCATTAAATGCGGTACCGTAGATCCTCTGGAGCATCTTGTTCTTCTCGTCGCCTCTCCAGTAAGCCCCTGCAACGCTGAGGAGCTTAAAGGCGGCGATCCTCCCCGTCGATGCAAGATGAGGACCCCTGCAGAGATCGACAAAGCCGTCTTCCTCGTAAAGCGTCACTGTTTCATCCGGTATGTCATTCAGGAGTTCGACCTTATAAGGCTCGCCCATGTCCGCAGAACAATTTGCAGCGCCTCCTGTTTCGAAATCTCTTTCCTGACGAAAGGCGAGTTCTTCTTCGTCAGCGTATCCATCTCTTTTTCGATGGCGGAGATGTCCTCGGGGGTAAAGGTCTTTTCGATATCAAAGTCGTAGTAAAAACCGTCCTGGATGGAAGGGCCGATCGCGACCTTCGCTTCCGGGAAGAGTTTTTTCACGGCATGGGCCATCACATGGGACGTGCTGTGGCGATAAATCTGCTTGCCCTCCTCCGAATCAAAGGTTACCGCTTCGACCACGTCGTTTTCTCCCAGTGACTTGACCGACCCGAGATCGCGGAGCTGACCGTTGATCTTTACCGCAATGGCCTTGGATTTTTTGAGCTGTTTTTCTAACTCCGAAACGTCGCCGATATTCTGTTCGCTTCCGTCTTCTCCTATGAGCTTAATGTCACTACCTCCGTATTAAAAACCCTTATTCACACACAGTATCATTATATAAGAAACGCAATATCTTACAAAATATTATTCTCTTATTTCAATACGATACTGAACCCTCTTTATCGGTACACATCCCTTCGGTGTCTTACGCGATAGATACCAGCCAGCCCCCTTCGAAAATTTAGGATTGCGACAGAGGCCGAGGATGGTAGTATAGCCTGCCAATACGTCCTTGATTGACATTACGTCTAAATCGATATACATATATTTGTATAGGGCGGATAGGCATAACCAAAGTATTTACCCGCAAAAAAAGGAAGGCCTTGATGCAGGTGTCCCCCACCGCAAAGTTGCTGCTGGATTTATATCTGGATTGCAGAATCCTCGCCGATGAGCATTTGACCATGAAGGCACTTATATCGACAAAAATAAGATGGAACAGGGAACACCAGGACAATTTCCATATTGCGGTGGAAGAACTGATAGACAAGGGATATCTGGCGGAGGGGAACACCGGCTTGGTTCTTACGGGCAATGGATACGATTTCCTGCACAAGGGTCGGGCGGGCAAGCGCAAGTAGGCGCCCTCTTCGAGTCTCAGTTTTCATGCTTATGGCATGTCTAAAAATAAACCCGCTTCATCCTCCCCACCTTGTTCCACAGACACTGCAGCTGTCGTCTCTCCTTATGCGGAGCTTTCTGAACTCCATGGTCTATAGTGTTAAATACGAGCATTTTAGAAAGAAGCGGTTTCCCGAAACCGGTCAGGAGCTTGATCGTTTCGATCGCCATCATACAGCCGAGCATTCCCGATACCGCGCCTAAGACAGGGAACCCGAGCTCTTTCCATCCGGGGTCGCTTTCCGGATATATACAGGACAGGCAGGGGGTCTTGCCGGGAACGACGTTAAAGATATATCCCTCCATCCCGTTCATTGCCGCCTCCACCATCGGGATGTTTTTCCTTATGCAGGCGTTATTGAGGGTCCGCCTCTCATCGAAGTTGGGCCGCGCAGAAAGCGCGATATCGGTCTTCGAAAGAAGCGAGTCGACGTTGTCTTCGGTCGTCCTCTCATTATAAATCTCGATCTCCACGTCCGGATTGATATCAGTCAGGGTCTTCTTCGCCTGGTCCACCCTGCTGCCTCCGATCAGGTCATTCTTCATCAATATCTGCCGGTTCATATTAGAAAGAGTGAGGTTGCCGTAATGCGCCAGCACCATTTTCCCTATGCCCGCCACTGCTAGGTAGACCGCTGCTGTGCCTCCCAGCCCGCCGATCCCTGCGATAAGGGCCGAGGCATTCCTGAGCTTCCGCTGATGGTCCATAGTAAAACCGCCAAGCAGCAACTGTCTTTTATACCTTTCAAGCTCCCTTTCGCTTAGTAACGCATCCGGCAGTTCGAGCGCCGATCCTTTTGTCATGACCTTACAACCTCCTCTTCATATCCAAAGGCCATTTTATTCCTATCCCTGACCTTGATCACAATAACGTATGGGATTGAATTTGAGCGGCTTCAATTTCTCGTAGTGACTCGCCTGTGCGAGTCGAGAAATTGCCTCGGAGTCCCGCAGGGACGAGAATGAGCGAAAATACAGTCCCATGCGATGCCCGCATAAATTAATCCTGCTCAGACGACCATGTCGCAGTAGTCCTCGCCGATCCTTGAGTTTAATACCTCGAGTTCCATGTCCTTGTCCTCGCCCAAGATACCGAAAGCATCCGCCCTGCACTGTCTGCAATGGGTCATCTGGGAGATGAATTTCCCGCATTCACTGCGCATACTTTTTATCATCTCCTGAGACGGCCTGCTGAACCCTTCGAATTCCGCCTGCGGGATAAGGGGCATGATGTTCATGATATCTGCTCCCCGCTCGCCGGCTTGCCAGGCGATCAGTGGAATTTCAACGTCATTGACCCCGGGGATGTAGACCGTGTTGACCTTTACCATAAGTCCCGCATCCACCGCGTTTCTAAGGCCCCGCGACTGATTGGCGACGAGAATTTCGGCGGCCTCCCTGCCGGTATATTGCCGGCCCCTGTATGAGACCCGCGAATAGATCTTTTCCGCGGTTTCCGTTGTAACGGCATTCATCGTGATCGTGAGACTCCTGACGCCCGATCTTATTATGTCTTCGAGCCGCTCCGTAAGAAGCAGGCCGTTTGTCGAGAGACAGAGGGTCAGCTCCGGGAATTCACGGTTTATGGAACTCATGGCCTCAAACGTCATGTCATTGGCCAGGGGGTCCCCGGGACCCGCCACCCCGATGACACTGATCCGGTCATTGCGCCCGACGATTGCGCTCACCCTTTCGAGGGCCTCCGAAGGGGTCAATACATTGCTCGTTATGCCCGGTCTCGATTCATTGGCGCAATCATATTTACGTATGCAATACCTGCACTGGATGTTGCATGCAGGAGCGACGGGAAGGTGCACCCTGCCGAACTTATGATGTGCCTCTTTTGAAAAACATGGATGTGTATTTTTGATATCGCTTCCATGGAACGCCTTTATCTTGTTCATTGTCCTCTCCTTCCATTCGTATGCCACTTTGTTTAGCAATAGTTCTGCCAGGACAAAGAGAGGCCGAAACACAGGGAATATTCTTTGGAAACGGTATTGGCAGCCATTCAATTTAGTGAGATTTCCTACAATATTGTTGGTCTTTGCGGCTGCGGCAAGTCTAAGGGACTAAGGCATTCACAAAATAAAATCTCTCCTTTTGTCATCGACCCGAAAATGGCGTCCAAGAGTCGTCATTCCGGGCTTGACCCGGAATCCAGCGACTTTAAGGCAACGTCACTGGATACCGGCTTTCACCGGTATGACGGACATGGGTCATTTTCATACTCCTTTGCGAGCCAACAGCTCATGTCGATTCCCGCAAGCGAAGCGCGCCGGGAATCCTTCTGAAACAAACCCACCCCTGCACACCTCCATGCAGGGGACCCAAGAACGATTCCGGACAAGCCGGAATGACAAAATAAGCGATGTAGCTTTACTTTCGATCCTATTAGTAAAACCTCTAGAGATGTCTTCTCATGCAGATAAGCTTTGTATCGTTCCAGTCGTTGCCGGCATAGAATTTCAGGGCCCCGATATTGTCCGTGTCCCTTAGCAACTGGAGTCTGGACAAATTCTTCTTTGCAGACCAGCCGACGATTTCGGAAAGAAGTCTTGTTCCGATGCCATTGCCCCTGTATTTGCTCTTGACGACCAGGTCTTCAAGCAGGCCGACGGGCCCTCCTTCCGCCGTCGAAATCAATATCTGTACCGAGCACATGCCGGCGATTTCATCGCCTTTCTCCGCAACAAAAACGATTGATGCGCCGGATGTGTCACAAAGCAAAAGTTCGAGCCCGCGGGACTGCCTCTTTCGGTCGGCGCAGAAATCCGACTCTATCGAAAAAAGCTCGGCCAGGAGATCGCACATCCCGGGTATGTCAGAGGCCCTCGCGGGCCTAATAGTAAAGTTCATCACCGTGCTCCCATATTCCCCCATCAGACACAAATATGTGCGCGGGGATGCAGTTGGCCGAAGTAACTCCCCCGCCCTCCCCTTGAGGTAAGGGGAGGATGAAGAAATAGGTTTATGTTTCCACGTGCACATGGCACTTCTTGGTGCACGTCTTTGAGCAGGCCTCGCAACCGATGCAATTTTCGGGATGCGAGACCGACATCACCTTGTTTCCCATGTCATCGCCGTATTCGTCCTCCCCCTCAAAGGGTTTTTCGATAAGCTCGAGGACGTCCCGGCTGCAGACCTTAAAACAGCGTCCGCAGCCGATACATTTTTCGACATCGATCGATTCAATAAACTTAGGCGTCCATTCGGTTCCGCCCCGCGTATATCCGATAATAGGCATAGTTCCTCCTTTGATAAAGACAGGCTAAGGCTGAGATTAAGGATAAGCACGCATGGTCTAACGTATTTCCTTCTTCCTGAACCTGAACCTTACCCTTTGTCTGCCGTTTCTTACGCAATAGCCTCGCCGCCTTTTTCCCCGGTCCTCACCCTTACCGCACTTTCGATCGGGGCGACGAAAATCTTCCCGTCACCGTTTCTTCCGGTCTGATTGACCTTGATGATCGACTTAACGATCTTGGTCACCACGTCATCGGGGACAACGACAGTGAGCAACCTTTTGGGCACAAAGAGGGCGACCTTCGGAAGTGTATGCTCCAGTGCATACGCCGAAGGCGTCGGTTTAAGCTTGACCGCCGTACAATAACTTTCAGGCATCTCCGAGTCCATCTCGGCGCACATGGCCCCTCTTTGTCTGCCTCTGCCGTCGACGCTCTGAATCGTCAGTGACGGATAACCCAGGTCTTCAAGGACCTTTTTAGTCTCGGGGAGTTTGTCCCTCCTGATAATTGCCGTGATCTCTTTCATAAAACCGCCTCTCCAGTCCTTACGGTGTAAGAAGATTCCACTGGGCTGACGAATATCTTTCCGTCGCCGATAAAACCGGTCCGCGCCTTCCCTGAGATAAGGCCGACGACCTTGTCCACCTCGGCGTCATGAACCACCATCATCACGAGCGTCTTCGGTAATTCATCATAATGCACGGGACCGACCTGAAGTCCCTTCTGTTTTCCCCTGCCGAATACCGGCATCTTCGTCAGAGACGGAAAGCCCGCCCCCTCAAGAGCCAATACCACTTCCTGTTCCTTTTCCGGCCTTATGAACGCCCTTATCATCTTCATCTTGTTTCCTCCTCAATGGTTTGTATAGTATCAATCGGTGATACAAAAGACCACGATCGCCGCGTCTTTTGGTTATTCTTCATCCTTGATTTTCAGTTCCTTCCTCAGCCATGGCGGCGGAGAGGTCCTGATCATCTCAAGTAACTTTTCGAGCGATTCTTTTATGGTGACAACGCTCTTGACCTTTATCGGCATTATGCCTCTTCTTATGAGGCGTGACGCAGAAGGGCCGCCGATTTCAGTGAGGTAGACTATCTTGCAGTCAGAAAGCCTTTTGACTTTTTTCTCAACAAGGTCATCGTGCAGAGCGCCAGCTCCCTTTGTCTCCTCGATATTAGTGTCGCGTCCTTCGGCAAACTTCCTCATCTCCCTGAAGGCAAAGCCGTCCGTCGTCAGATCGTAGATCGCGAATGCCCCGGCCCTCCCGAAGTGTTCATTCACCTCTACGCCGTCAGTTGTTGCAAATGCAATTTTTATCACTTTGAACCTCCTTTCCTTACCCGTCAGACACTGACGAATGACAGGGTCTTACACTTTTCATAAACGTGCCTCACTCGAGGTTTGTTTCACCGCACGCCCTATGCCGCCCGGCCTCCAGCTAAGGCAATAGTAGAGTCCTATGCCTGCCATGAAGCCCGTGGTCAGGTTGTTCGTAAGAAGACTGATTGCGGCGACCGAAAGGGCCACCGCCAATGCCTTTTTATCGCCTCTGATGTCCTTTACGTAAAATGCATGCTGTATGCCGACATAGCAAAGGAGCACCCCCAGGATACCGAGGGGGAATACCGACAGAACCGCAGGCCCGGATCTGCCCAGGACAAGGGCGATTGCGATGAGCACCAGCCCGATTATATAGCCAGAGGTCTCCCTTTTCGCCCCGAACTTAGCATGCGCGGTAAACCCGCCTGAGCCGTGACACATCGGGACGCCTCCAATGATGCCTGAGATAACATTGGCTATTCCCATACTTAACGGTATGCTCTTTAGCGTCAGGCGTCTCGCCCTTTCCCCGTAAAGCATTTTCCCTGTGGCCTCAGCAGCGACGATCGCATTTCCAAAAGACAGGGCCAGCTGCGGAAATACCAGTACGGTAAGCCCTATCCATAAATTATGCCCTTCCGGCAGCGATACCTTAAGCCCGACCGGCCCGAAAGACGCTGCCTTGGCATTGAGCACGGCCATGACCGTCCCGAATATCATAATCGGGATAAGAGGCGGGACCCTCCTGGCAAAAGACAGACTCAGGATGAGGATTGTACAGGCCACGGCAGCAGTAATATAATCGGCACTCAGAAGACCCGCCGAAGTTTTTATAAGCATGAGCCCCAGTCCTAACTGTATCCCACGGACCACCGGCACAGGAAAGAAACCTCCGAGTCTTTTTCCCAGCCCCGTGAAAGCGATAAGGAGAAAGACGACTCCGATCATTATCCCTGCCGCATTGATGACGTCCGGACCGAGACCGGCCGTGATCGCTATTGCAGACATCGCCTTAAGCGGCTGAACCGGCATGGTGACCTTAAAATAATAGGCGGCCAGTATATAGAAAAGTCCGGCACTCAGGAAAAGCGCCGTGGGGTTGAACCCGTTTTTACCGATCAGGACCAGCGCAATCGGAAGCATGACGCCTATATCGCCGAAGGCCCCTGAGATGTCCCACATCAAATGACTTATACTGCGTTTGAGATTTATCATGAATGTCCTCCCCTGATAAGAAGGTTAGCAACTTCATTAATGACGGCATGCGTGCCGCCATACCCTATGGTCACCTTTGCGGTATTGCCGATGACTTTATAGACGGGAAACCCAGTCTGATAAAGCGGCACGCCGAGCCTGCCTGCCGCGTCTTCGGCATGCGAGTTTGAGATCAGGACGTCCAGCCCGCCTTTAATCCCGGAGAGTCCTCCTATAACCACATCTTCAGCCGGGATCTTATCGGCGGCCTTCGAAGACTGCGGCAGCACCACAATTTTTATCTTCGCCCCCATTTCATCGAGCCATGCCGATGTCTGAAGCGCAAGGTCCGGCTCCAGGGCGATGCCTATGCGCTTGCCCCCGAAATAGAAATGGGCGTCCCTCATTCCGTCTGCTAGGACCCTTCTCTGTCTTTCGTATTTAGGGGCCATGGGCTTTCCGCCCAGTAAGGAAATCGTTTTCATAAACACATCCGTGTCCCTGAGTCCGGTAAGACTTTCGAAAACCCTGTATTCGATATTGAATTTCTCTTTTATGAGCTTTGCGGGACCTTCCATACTGGCCCCGATAGCAATGGTAAATTCCGAGGACGCCAGAAGCGCGATCTCCTCTTTCGAAGTGCCGCCCTTTGCAATGGGGGAAATACCCACCCTGCTTCCATCTAAGGCCGAAAGGTCGGGAAGCATGATCGGCCTTAGTCCGAAGGACCCGATGATCTCTCTTAGTTCCGTAAAATCAGCAGGCGTCAGATGCGAGCCCACAAGCACATTAATCCGGCCGTTCGCTTTTGAAGCGGAGTGAGAAGGACATAACTCAAAGGCCAGACGCACCATTTCCTCCACTGCCCTTGCATAACCCGTTTCAAGCCCCCCCTCATAATCGGGTGTCGGGACGTGCAGGACTCTTGCCTCCGACGTCTGCCGGAACTTCTTTACGATTTCACTGACATCGTCACCGCGCACTTCCGACAGGCCCGAACTCAGCACCGCAATCACCTCGGGACTGTTTTTCGAGATGACCCCGTCTATTGTTTTTGATAATTTTTCGTCGCTGCCCATGATCACGTCTTCAGCGAAGAGCTTTGTGCCTGCAAGCGCAATAGGCTCCCTGAAATGCTTCGTCAGGAGGACCTTGCCGAGAAACGTGCAGCCCTGTGCGCCGTGAATTATCGGGAGCGCATTATGCACGCCCTGAAAGGCCATTGCAGCGCCTATGGACTGAGAATGTTTCAGGGGATCGATAAGACAGCTATCCGTGTTCGCCTTATGGCCTTCGTCTCTTACTTTTTTTGCTATACCTGGCCAGCCTGCAGCCGCCCGCTGACGGCCATAAAACCTCATGGCGTCGCTGATCTGTTTTGCCAGATTCAGAAGACCGTCATATCCCGCATAGGCAGTATGCCTCTCCTGGTTGACGTCTATAAAGGGATATCCCTCTTTTATTCCCAGGTACTGGTTTCTTCCGCCTGCGACAAGCAGGTCGGCCTCATTCTCCCTCAAGAGCCTAAGGAGGTTCCCGGGTGTCGTGTCTTCGATAAGGGGCGCGTCTTCACCGAGTATCCGCTTCATCTTTTCTTCATCTTCGACGCTGCTTTTTTTAGTCCCGACAGCCTTTATCTCTATTCCCAAATCCATGAGGGCCGAAATAAAAGACCAGCTTTTCACGCCGCCCGTATAGAGGACTGCCTTTTTCCCTTTGAGGTGTTCGAAAGATTTCAGTCTTCCATCGAGTCTTCCTTCTTCCCCCTCGATGACGGATTCGGCTTTGTCTGCCAGGCTTTGGTATGCGGGCGTATCGCGATACGCCCCTACAATCATTCTAATCGCCTTCGACATCTCGGTTTTACCGAAGAACGAGACCTCGACAAAGGGAATGCCATATCTTTTTTCCATCTCCCTGGCCACATTTATCAGGGCCCTGCTACAGACGACGACATTGAGCTTTGCCCTGTGGGCATAGGTGATTTCGTTAAATGTAGCATCACCCGTTATCCTCGAAAGGATGTTGATGCCCGCCGCTTTAAGGACCGGCTCTACCAGCCGGAGGTCGCCGGCTATGTTATATTCGCCGATAAGATTGATGTCGTAATCGGTCAGAAATGGAGGCTCGCCGGTGCCTATCACATGATCGAGCAGGACCTCTCCAGCGATCCTGTTTCCCAGGTTCTTGGGACCGACAAAGCCCGGGGCATTCACAGGGATGACCGGGATGCCAAGTTTCCTCTGTGCATCCTTGCAAACCAAATCGATGTCCTCGCCGATAAGCCCGCTTACGCATGTGGCATATACAAAGATGGCCTTCGGCATTACCGAGGAAGCGGTCTCTTCTATGGCCCTCTTGAGCTTGTCCTCCGCGCCGTAGACAACGTCCAGTTCAGACATGTCGGTCGTAAAACCCATTTTGTGGAGGACGCCCCTTGAAGACAGGGAGCCGCGTCCTTCCCATGAGTTGCCGCAGCAGGCTATCGGACCGTGGATAAGATGGGCGGCGTCGGCGATCGGCTGAAGCACGATCATCGCCCCGTCAAAGGCGCACGACTCCCCACCTCTTGATCTGCAGACCCTGTCCTTTTTTTCGACAGCGCATCCGTGCTCTGTCAGTTTATCTATATGCGTTATCATCGTTGACCTCTATTTAGAGTCTGTTCATAAAGTTTTTGGTCGTCATGCCGGAGGACTTAATCCGGCATCCAGCGACTTTAAAAAGCCAACCACTGGATTCCGGCTCAAAACACTGCCGGAATGACAGGCTTAAATACTTACATACTAAATACACATCCAGTACACTCATAAAATGTTTGCCTCGCTCACCGTATCACATCAAAACTCGTGGTATTCATCGTCTTTCTGTCCATCTCGTCAAGGACAGTGTTTACGATCATGGTCACCAGATTTAAGACGCCCTGATAGCCGATGATCGGATATCTGTGCAGATGGTGCCTGTCGAAAAGCGGGAACCCGATCCTCACAAGCGGCGTACCCGTGTCCCGCCACAAAAATTTCGCATACGAGTTGCCTATGAGCAGGTCCACGGGGTCGGTAAACATAAGCGACCTCAAATGCCACATGTCCTTGCCCGAATACACCTTCGCCTCGCTTCCGAAAGGGCTTGAGTCAAGGAGGGCCTGCATATCTTCTTCGAATTTCTTGTCTCCCATTGAGCAGACGATATGGACAGGCGTTCCGCCCATCTCCATCAGAAAACTCACAAGGCCCAACAGCGTGTCCGGGTCTCCCACAAGGGCGAACCTCTTTCCGTGGATATACGGGTGCGAGTCGACCATCGCATCGACAGCCCTTCCGCGTTCATCTTCTATCTCCTGGGGTATCGGCCTTCCCGTCAGCTTGCTCACCTGTTCAAAAAAGGAGTCGGTGTTCCTTACTCCTATGGGCGAAAGCGCCAGCGTCTTCTGGCTCCATTCCTTCTGGATGTAATCCATCGTCTTAAACGTCGAATACTGCTGAAGGGCGACGGTGGCGCTGGCGTTTATCGAATCCATCGCGTCCTCAAGCGGAGTGCCGCCGGGATAGAGCTTATACTCGCCTGTATTGGGCGAATCGAAAATTGCGCTGGCGTCCGATAGAAGCGTAAAATCCACGCCCATAATCGTAAGCAGCCTCTTTATCTCATGGTAATCGCCGGTGTAGGTATCGAATCCCATGATGACGTTGATCTTTCCATTAGGTTCGCCCTTCTTGCCTGCGGTGACGGAAGAAAGGATACCTTTCATCATATTGTCGTAACCGTTCACGTACGAACCGACAAAGCTCGGTGTATGCGCAAAGGGGACCGGCAGGTCCTTCGGTATCAGCTCTTTTTCCTTTGCCGTCCTTATATAGGCGTTCAGATCGTCTCCGATCACCTCGGCCATGCAGGTTGTGCATACCGCAACCATCTTCGGGTGATAGAGTGTATATGCGTTTTCGAGCCCTTCGAGCATGTTGTTCAGCCCGCCAAATACCGCCGCATCTTCCGTCATTGAAGAGGAGATGGCCGCCATCGGCTCTTTGAAGTGCCTGTTGAGATGGCTTCTGAAATAGGCCACGCAGCCCTGCGCGCCCTGAACAAAGGGCATAGTCCCGGCAAAACCCGACGAACAGAAGATCGCCCCGAGGGGCTGGCAGGCCTTTGCAGGGTTTATCTTTATATTCTTCCTGGCAAAGTTCCTTTCCTGATATTCAAGGGTCTTCGTCCATTCGGCGATCTCCCTCACCTTTTCCTTCGGCCAGGGGGCCTCGAACTCCCTTTTATTTTCGAACTGGTCCTGATACTCCTTCTCCTGGAAGAGCTCATTATGGTCTTTGATCTTTATCGTTTTCATTTCTTCCTCCGTATCAAATTCCACGACGGGTTGTTGACCGTCATGTCCATGTCCCTGGCAAAGACCGGGAACCCGTCGAAGCCGTGGTAAGGGCCCGAGTAATCCCATGAATGCATCTGGCGGAACGGCACGCCCATTTTGTGATAGGAATATTTTTCCTTTATCCCTGCGCCCACCATATCGGGCTTCATCCTCCTCGTGAACTCCTCTAATTCATATAGGGTGGCGTCATCCATGATCACGGCACCCTCTTTCATCACAGGATAGGTCCTGTTGTAGTCATCGTTATGGCCGAATTCATATCCCGAGGCGATTATCTCCATTCCAAGATCTTCATAAGCGCCCACGGTATGCCGCGGCCTAAGTCCTCCGACATAGAGCATCACCTTCTTGCCCTCGAGTTTCGGCTTATACTGCTCGATCACCGCATCCATCACCGGCTTGTATTTTTCGATCATCTTCTCCGCATTCTCCTTGATGTGGTCATCGAAATGGGAAGCGATCTTTCTTATACTGGCATATATCTTCGTGGGACCGAAGAAATTGAACTCCTCCCAAGGAATGCCGTACTCCTCTTCCATATGCCTGCAAATATAGTTCATAGAGCGATAGCAGTGGATCAGGTTAAGCTTTGACTTCGTAGCTATGCCCAGCTCATTGACGGATGCATCCCCGGTCCACTGCGCGATCACCCTGAGCCCCATCTCTTCAAGCATCTTCCTCGAAGCCCAGGCGTCCCCGCCTATGTTGTAATCGCCGATGAGCGCCACATCGTAAGGCGTAGATTTTTCGAGTTTACCCTTGCCCAAGACATAGTCCCTGATCGTATCGTTCGCAATATGATGGCCGAGAGACTGGCTCACTCCCCTGAAGCCTTCGCAGCGCACAGGGACTATCGGGATGCCGAATTCCTTCTCAACCCTCTTCGATACCGCCTCGATATCGTCCCCGATAAGACCTACCGGGCATTCAGAAAGGATACCGATGCCCTTTGCCAGAGGAAAGAGTTCTTTCAGCTCATGAAGGGCCGCATCGAGTCCCTTGTCGCCTCCGTAGACAATGTCCTTCTCCTGGAAATCCGTGGTTATATGCATCGTGCCGAATGTGTCTACACCCGTTATTCCGTTGTAATAATTTCTCCTCGCCCACCAACTGTACTGTCCGCATCCGACCGGGCCGTGGCTGATCGTTATCTGGTCTTTTACGGGTCCCCAGACAACACCCTTTGCGCCTGCGTATGCGCAGCCGCGGACCGTCATAACACCGGGCCTGGATTTCACATTCGATTTCACCTTACAGGTGCTGCACTTTCCAGTAGGATCATTTGCCGCAAGGTGTTTGGCCCTCTCCTTCCTCGCCTTCTCCGGATATTTATCGAGGACTTCCTCTATCATTTTCTGAGTGTCTTTTATGGCATTGCTCATCTTTCCTCCTCTCAATAAGTGTATGGTGAGTGTTAGTGACCATGGTGAATACCACGGATTTTGCTGGTACAGATCCTCTTCACTGCTGTATACCCGATAATTTTCATCTTATTTAACTCCCTTACGCTGACTGTTCACCGTTTTTACGCTGCCGCTTCCTCGCTCTCCATTATTCCGAAATCCATAAGCAGCTGCTCCAGCTCGTCCATGGAGATCGGAGTGGGGATGACCAGGTCCCTGTTGTCGGCGATCTTCTTTGCGAGCGTCCTGTATTCATCGGCCTGGGGGTGTTCCGGAGAGTATTCGATGACCGTCATCCTCCTTAGCTCGGCCCTCTGCACCTGGTTGTCCCTGGGCACAAAATGTATCATCTGTGTGCCGAGTTTTTTAGCAAGCTCGGAGATCAATTCGTATTCCTTGTCCGTCTTTCTGCTGTTGCATATGAGTCCGCCCAGCCTTACCCCTCCGCTTTGCGCATATTTAAGGATGCCTCGCGAGATGTTATTTGCGGCATACATGGCCATCATCTCACCGGAGGTCACAATATAGATCTCCTTTGCCTTGCCCTCTCTCATCGGCATGGCAAAGCCGCCGCAGACGACATCGCCCAGGACATCGTAAAAGACAAAGTCGGTGTCCGCGTCATAGGCGCCGTTTTCCTCAAGAAAGTTTATGGCCGTTATAACGCCGCGGCCCGCACACCCTACACCCGGCTCGGGACCTCCTGATTCCGCACACCTGATGCCGTTAAATCCGGTCAGGAGCACTTCGCCGACCTCGAGGTCTTCAACCGTGCCGCGTTCTCTCGCGAGGTCCATCACGGTCGTTTGTGCCTTTGCGTGGAGTATAAGCCTCGTTGCGTCAGCCTTAGGATCACAACCCACTATCATGCATTTGTAGCCGGCCTGCGAAAGACCAGCAACGGTATTCTGTGTCGTCGTTGATTTGCCGATTCCGCCTTTGCCGTACACTGCTATCTGTCTCATAATTCCTCCTTGAGATTTTTTTTACACCAGCTATTGAGCAACAGGCGTGCCAACCCAGAAGACCCAGTAACGGCGCGGATCCGCATAGGAACGACAATTTCCGCTGAAGACAACAATGTCATCTTCGAAACAATATTGTCACAAATAATCATCTCCGTTTTCTGTCATGTTTGCCGGGTTTATCCGACCGCGGAAGATTATGCCGGCGGCAGTTCAGGTGGCGGAAGCCGTAAAGGGGCATCAAAAAAATCCAAAGATTTTGCGAAAAATCCGTTCGGTAATATCGAAGAAGAGAGATACTGCCCTACACGCTCCGAGCTCCGCATTCCGCCTATGCCATCTGCGAGTCTTTTCCTTGTAACCTCGCTCTACAAAGTTTCCCGCAAAATATAAATTACTACCGGGATTAAACAATAGAACACAACCGAGGAGTATCTATGGGCGATCTGGACGACATCCTAAAAAAAATAATGCAAAAAAAGAGGAAGGAAAAATGCAGCGAGAAGAGACAGCCGCAAATGCAAAAAGTGATCAGGAACAAACCAGGGACAAAAAACCCGGAAGCGTTTATAGCAGCCACAAGGCCACTTTGCAGTAAAGAAAATTAGCGGAGTATCCCTTTTACAATCACATCCACCGCCGCTTCAGGCGTTAATCCATGTGCCATGAGTGTCTCCATCTGGCGTTTGTCAACGCTACCGATGGCAGCTTCATGGGTCACTTTTGCCAGGGGATTGCTGACATTCACAATCGGAATCGCCTTTGCTACTGCCCTGTCTTTAACAATCTCCATGCAGTCCACATGGCCCCTGGCACCTTCTGCACGCCCTTCGGTAATACCGGTGACTTCAGCTTGTGCATCGTCTTCGATGGCAACCCTGGTTTTTATAATACTTCGCGCATTTTTACCCGCCAAAACGACTCTTTCCTTTATATTTATATCGTCGTTAGCATGTCCGAAAACCCGGGCTGTCAACTCGGTTACAGCGTTTTCTCCGGCCTCAACCGTATAGTCCATGCGGAGTTGTCCGACCCTTCCCGTGGTCAGGGTGAAATCCGTAAAGTAGCGACCATCCTTTCCGATCTTTACGATTGATTTCGGGATGACCTCAATGCCTCCGTAAAGCCCGTGATAATGCGTTTCAGAGTATCTCATCTCTGCGCCTTCTCCGATATCAACCACTGCGTCCATGATATGCCGTACCTTCTCAGCATTCGGAAATATGCAGTGTGCTATGAAATGAGCTGTTGCATTCTTTTCGAGTCTCACATCCATCTTAATCTTCTGCGCACCCTTCTTATGAAGCACTCCGAAGCAGAGATGCACAGGGTTCTTTAACTTTACTCCTTCCTTCACAGTAACCTTAGCGCTGATTCCTGTCATCGTCTCTTTTGCGTCAACGTCGAGGCCTTCAACGCTGTTCATACTCAACAATTTATGCCCGTCCACAGCAAGATGCGCTACCTCATTATTTTCAAGAATAGCCTTATCGCCGCCGGCTTCACCCAATGCCTTCATTAATGCACTGAGATCAGACATAAGCGCATACCTCTCCATCGCATACGAGGCATTTTCTCGACTTGTAGTATTCGGCTACCTTCGCAGGGCTACCTGAACAAACTACTTTGCCATTGCATATCTGCGATGCCTTATCTGCAATTATGACAATCTCCTCGCGATGGGTAATGAGCAGCACAGAGGAACCATGTTCTTTGAATGCGTTGATAACATTGACAATATCCTGAGTGGAGAGCATATCGATACCCGAGTCAGGCTCATCGAGGATGGCAAGTTTTGGATGAAGTGCAAGTATGGATGCAAGCTCAATCCTCTTTCTCTCCCCACCGCTCAGTGACTTGTCGACCATCCTGTGCAGATAAAGCTCAGGATGAAGCCCAACCATCCCGATATAATGAGCCGGATCGACATCCTTATTATTGAGCGTCAGATAGTCCCTAACCGATATCCCCTCGAACCTTACCGGCTCCTGCCAGGCCATAGTTATGCCGAGATGTGCCCTTTCATGAATCTTGAGGTCATTGATCACTCTGCTGTCAAATACTATTTCCCCGGATGTTGGATTGTATCCTTCACAGCCCATGACAAGATAGGCAAGGGTGCTTTTTCCGGTTCCGTTTGTGCCGAGAAGGGCGTGGACTTCCGATGTACTTACCGTCAACGAAAAATCATCGAGAATTATTTTACCACCGGTTTTGTATGCAAGCCCTTTGATTTCAAGCAAAGACATCTAATCATAACCTCTTAATCTCGTCGGCAACCGAATCAATATCGTATGATACGTCCTGAGAAATATATTTCTTCTCTTGAGCATAGTGTATCACCTTATCAACGACATCCCTGAATTCTTCCTTCATGGTTGCCAATTCACCCATGCCGTCACAGCCCTTTTGTCTCTGTCTCGCAAGCGCATAGATATGTGCGTATTCTCTTGCCTCATTCAGTAGTCCGGCGAGTTGAGCGTCTGATTTCGATGTCTTATATATTGTCCCGATCATGCGTCAGTTACTCCCAGGCACATTTTTATAATCATTATCTTTCCTTTTGCCCAAGTCCCTACATGAGGGATCCGGCCATTTATAGTCTTTAACTTCTTCAACTATGAATGACTCTTTGAGCGGCTTAGTTACCATTCGCTTTGCGTAAGCCCACTGGAGTTCCTGAAATAGGTCAATATCTCTTGGCGCATACGTTCCCGATTCTATTTTTTTCATCTGGGTCTTGACCTCTTTTGGGTAGACGGCAGGGTCGAGTTTGACATGAATGGTTTTATCGGTCGACATTTGTTGAACGTAGAACTCGCTCTCGGTCAGTGAATTGTCTATGATATGACTATTAAACCGCGTCCGTGCACCGGTAAGATAAGCCGCCACATCACCGCCGCAGGCAGAATTGTTGGAAACAATTCGCAGGTCTGTGCGGTCAACAATGCTGTCAAAAAAGAGCATATCGAAGGCAACTCTAAGAGAGGCCGCGCTTTCGACAAGCCCTCCACAGGAATGGCCATGGAACTTAATAAGGTCTTTGATGGTTACTACTTTTGTATTCGAGGCATAGCGACCATATTTATTCTCCGTGTCCCTAACTTTAAAGATAGGGGCGTATAGTGCGGTCCCGAGCCATTCGGGGAAATACCACTCGGGGTTTGTATCTTCTGCTGCGTTCGATATAAATGCACTCATAACAGCGAGCAATATGCTAATTATGATTATGAACCGTTTCACTAAAACCTCCATATTGTAATGGGAAAGAGGCCCTGCCTCCGGCTCGAAACAGGGCCTCTCCTGTTATACTTCCTCCTACCTTCTCCAGCCAGACCAGGCAGGGATGCCGGCGCTGTCTCTTAGCACAAGGGTATCGTCTCCCTTTTTTACTTCTGCCGCAATAATTGCCGGCTTGCCTGAGAAGGTCACCCGCGAACCTTTGACCTCGATCTTGTCGCCTTTTTCGATCTTCGTATCGAGCCGTTCAATGTACCAGCCCGGGCCTAAGTCGACCGGAATTGTTTCTTTATCGGTCTTGACCATCAGATGAATGCCATAATACATTCCTTTCCTCGGGGTAACCTTGTCCACTGATTCAACTGTGCCCGTAATGGTTTCGACTGTTGCAGGGTCGTACATCCTGTTATACTGCGAGCCCATGCCCCAGCCGCCGCTTCCACGCCAGCCACTCCAGGCCGCAAAGGCCATGGAAGAGGTTAAAATTATTGTGAAAACTACTACTACTTTCACAAGTGTCTTTGATCTCATAAATACCTCCTTGAGCCGGATGATAGTTGCTTTTATATACCTCATAACAATCCCCACGCCATCTTTGCTGCTATGACGTAGAGGACTATGCCGATTACCTTTTTTACCTGATTGGCATCGAGCTTTTTGTGCATAAGCCACGAGCCCGCCATAGCGCCCGCGACTGAGCCGACAGCCGCGAATGCAAGCAGGTTCCAGTTGATCGTTCCCATTGCAGTATGGCCGAAAAAACCCGAGAGCGACGAGAAGACAACGATGAAGGCCGTAGTGGCCGATGCCTTCTTGGGATCAATTCCAAGCCACACGAGGGCAGGGACTATGAAGTTTCCTCCGCCCACGCCGAGGAGTCCGCCGAGATATCCCGCCCCAATGCCCAATCCGATTCCGGTCTTTAATTCCTTTCCTCCGGACAACGGACCTTCCTCTTTCTTCTTCGGCTTGTAAAAGAGCATCATCGTCGCTGCGAAGACAAGAAAGAGGACGAATAGAAGTATGAGCACATTTTTCGGAAAAAACCGCGTTGACCAGGCGCCCAGAGGAGAGAATACAACTGCAAGCGCGATGATAGGCACGGCAGTGCGAAACAGAACGAGGTTGTAGCGAATATAGTTGACCGATGCAAACGTCATGCTGATGGCGTTCAACAGCAGACCAATAGCCATGGCCTCGGTCAGAGGAACGCCGAGCCAGTAGAAAGTCGGGATCACGATGAACGCTGAGCCGACCCCTGCTATCGTCAACACGGTCGTAAACAGAAAGACCAGCGACGCGGCTGCCAGGAGCGTTTCCATATCGTCTCAGAGAGAAAGCAGGGCCGAAGCCCTGTCCTCTATTTCCCGGCCTCAGCGCAGGGGATGCAGAGCATCTGTCCATCCGAAGCAGTTGTCAGTTTGTCGGTAAATACTGCCTCGCCGCATTTCGCGCACCGTTTGACCTCAAAGTTGGCAGATCCCTTTTTCATATCTCTCTGGAATACATCACTGATATTCAGGAATTCGGATTCAGGAAGGCCCAGAACCCGGTCTATAAGAGGGTCCGTGATAGCAGCGGGAATCTCCTGTGGCGGCACGCCCTTCTTTCTTTCCTGGACAAAGGGAGAGTTAAGGGCCTTTTCGAAGAACTCTGGTTTGAGCGAAACCCTCACCGCTTTTCCACTTTTTGCGTCAATGAGGGTAAAAGCCATCTTGTTGTAATAGAGCTTCTGGATGTTCGATTTTCCGTAAGTGCAGCCGGTGGCGGTCATGATGCCGTCAAGGAA
This sequence comes from uncultured Nitrospiraceae bacterium, assembly GCA_963811165.1. Classification (GTDB taxonomy): domain Bacteria; phylum Nitrospirota; class Thermodesulfovibrionia; order Thermodesulfovibrionales; family UBA6898; genus Sulfobium. The sequence continues at coordinate 438,415 of CAWEQH010000004.1, read as the reverse complement.
ACAACCCGCAGCATGTCCCTTACCGGTTTCAGCTTCCACAAAAAGCTCCTTGTCCTTTGACCGCTCAACGCCAAGCACCTTCATCGCAGCAAGTCCAGCTTTTAGTCCCATCGGCATGGCGGGACACCTGTGGCCGTGGAACTCCCAGGCAACATCAAGATATTCCTTGAATTCTTTCATTGCAAGTCCTCCTTAAAACTATCCGTAATTGTCCCGTTGATAACGGGAGAAACTAAAGGAGACCTGCACCCGCTATCCTCCGTGCCACCAGCACCTGCAAATAATTGAGAACCTTTTCATATATGATCTCTCATGAATTCGTTATGCCGAAATATATTCCCGCGATGACAAGTAAAGCTCCGCTGAACCTTTTCGCGTAAAGTGAGAAGTTTCTGACGCCTCTTGAGCCGACAATACTTTCAGTGAACCCGATAGATAGTCCGGCAATAAATATAAGCGCGCAGTGGCCGAGGGCATAGACAAAGAGCAACGAGCCGCCATACAAGATATCTCCTTGCGTAGATACATAAGCGAGAATCACCGCAAGCACCGGTGTTGCGCAGGGGGACGACACCGTGCCGGTCAATAAACCGAGCAGAAACGCGCCTGCAAGGCCCTTTGATTTAACCTGCCGTGTTTTTTGGAATGGCATGGGGATCGATACTATCCCCATGAGCTGAAGCCCCATTCCTATCGCAACAACGGCAAGCCCCATATAAAGCCACTTCCCCATGAATCCCAGGAACTGGCCCATGACCGATGCCGCTGCGCCAAGTAGGGTAAAAGTGATCGAAAGGCCAAGGACAAAGACGAGAGAATAAAGAGCAGCCTTTTTCTTATTTCCCTCTGAATAGCCACCGACATAGCCGATAATTAAAGGTATCGCCGCCAGCACGCAAGGGCTTGCCGCTGAGATAAGTCCGCCAACAAGTACAGCAACGAACGCCAGACCATGTCGGTCCTGGATGATATGCTGGATGTTGCTGAAAACGGCTTCCATAGGTCCTATTTCCCTGCCCTGAGTTTTTCCGCGAAGTATAGGGGCAGTCCACTGTCGACTATTGCAGATGCTGTCTTTTCGACATCATATGGCACCCTGAGAAACTCGGTCTTCACATCCCCTCCAGTTATCTCCACCAAAGTAACGCAGGCCCGTGTATTGCCATCTTTCGGCTTCCCGACACTGCCGGCGTTGATGAAGATTTTACCGTCGAGATCCTTACGATACGGTCTGTGGGTATGACCGTAGATAAACACGTCGGCATCGACCTTTTCAGCCATCTCTCTGAAGAACTTCTCGGGCCTATCCTCATACCAATAGAGATTATTCTTTTTCGGACTTGCATGAAAAATGATGATCTTTTTCCCATCGACAGTGAGCTGGATTTCAAAAGGAAGATTTTTCATGTAATCCTTGCTCTTCGGCAATGCGTGATTCTTCGTCCATTCAAATCCCAGTTCCGCCATTTCGGCCTGTATGGGATCTTCATATTTGCATCCGCAATGTTCGCGGTCATTGGCAACCGTGTCGTCGTAATTCCCCTGGACTCCCTCAATGCTGTGTTCGATAAGAAAATCGACCACCTCATTTACAAAGGGAGCATAACCGCCAAGGTCGCCCAGATGGTATATCTTATCTGCGCCCCTGGCCGACGTTTCGGCATAGACGGCCTTCAGCGCCTCGATATTTCCATGGATATCACCTAAAATTGCAATTTTCAACTTGTTTTCTCCTATTCAGACCGCATGCAATGCTTACATCCCCGCTTTCTTCAGAACAGGGACGATCTCCTCATACCCATAAAAGCCGATATGCCGGTGAAACTCTCTGCCATTCTTGTCAAGAAACACCTGCGTCGGGATGACGTAGGCGCCGAATCGTTGTGCGGTATCATGGTTTATTCTGACATCGACAAAGAAAACTTCCAGTTTTCCTCCATAGTTCGTTCTTAGCTTTGCCATGACCGGTTTCATTTTCTCGCAGGGGATGCAGCCTACTGAACCCAGCTCAAGCATAACTGCTTTGCCATCCTTTTTTGCATTACTCAAAACAGTGTCCACCTCACCTGCATCGCTGTATCCCCATAGGGTCGACAAAGTTATCAGAACAACAAGAAGCATTAATCTTTGTTTCATTGCTCCTCCATATGCCATAGTCTTTCTTTGAACATTTATGATGTGTTAAGACCTTTTACTCTGCAGTATTCAATGGTGAAATATTTTTTTTGGAAATATAGGGCAACGTTCACCAGACTGATTAAAACCGGAACTTCAACGAGAGGGCCTATGACTGCAGCAAAGGCAGCTCCCGAATTGATTCCGAAGACGGCAACAGCAACCGCTATGGCCAGCTCGAAGTTATTGCTTGCAGCAGTAAAGGAGAGGGTCGCGGTCTTCGGATAATCCGCTCCGATCTTCTTTCCCAGATAAAACGAGACAAGGAACATGACTACAAAATAGATAAGAAGCGGGATTGCCACGCGGACCACGTCCAGCGGCAGCCTGACGATGTAGTTGCCCTTAAGCGAGAACATGACGACGATGGTAAAAAGCAGAAAAATAAGAGTAACAGGGCTTATCTTCGGGATGAATACCCTCTCATACCACTCACGCCCCTTTATCTTGAGCATGCTGAATCGGGTTATCATCCCTGCGAGGAAGGGAATTCCGAGATATATGAAGACGCTCTTTGCGATTTGGCCGATCGTGACATTGACAACCGCTCCCTTGAGACCGAACCATGCCGGCAGGACGGTTATAAAGACATAGGCATATACGGAAAAGAAGAGGACCTGGAATATCGAGTTGAAAGCCACCAGGCCGGCTGCATACTCTGGGTCGCCGCAGGCCAGGTCGTTCCAGACAATGACCATCGCAATACAGCGTGCAAGGCCTATCATGATAAGTCCCACCATGTATTCCGGATAGCCGCGAAGAAAGATGACCGCCAGGAAAAACATGAGTATCGGGCCGATGACCCAGTTTTGAACGAGTGACAGGACAAGCACCTTTTTATTCCTGAAGACATCTCCGAGTTCCTCGTATTTCACTTTTGCAAGAGGAGGATACATCATGAGGATAAGTCCGATGGCGATCGGGATGTTAGTGGTACCGACCTGGAAGCTGTTGATGAAATCCTCGGTCCCGGGGATGAAATATCCCAGACCGACACCGAAGGCCATTGCGGCAAATATCCACAGGGTAAGAAAGCGATCGAGAAAGGAAAGTCTTTTACCCGTTTTATCAGCCATGGTCATCCTCCGCAACATCTTTTTTTATTTTGAATAGGCACCACGTCCCCTTTTGTCTGCTTATTCTCAAGAAAATCATCAAGTCTTCTCCTGTCCTCTGCATTGGCTTCTCTCGGTATCCTTTCGAAGACAGACAGAAGCAGGGACCTTCTGAAGAAATCCGAATCGTCAATGCGGTAGTGGGTCCACCGTCCCTGTTTCCGGTCTTTCAGGAAGCCCGCTTCCTTTAATGCGTTCAGATGAAACGATACTTTCGGTTGTACCATATCGAGCGCGGCAACGATATCACAGACGCATAGCTCCCCGGTTTCAAGCAGCTTCAATATCCTGAGCCTCGTTTCTTCAGAAAGCGCTTTAAAGATGTTCATCAAATCCTGCATGGTCAAGCCTCTTCCTTTATCAGGGCTTTCACCTTGTCGAGGCTTGGCAGCGGCTTACCTGAATGTTTAAGCTTGCCGTTAACCACAAGCCCCGGTGTCGACATGGTATATCTCATGATCTCCTGAATTTCGGAAATCTTCTCTACCTTTGCTTCGATGCCGAGGTCATTCACGGCGATTTTTGCCAACTCTTCCATCTTGTGACAGTTTGTACATCCCGGACCCAATACCTTGATTTCCATTCATATCCTCCTATAAAATTGCGTTAAAGAGATAACCGACAGCCGTTATGGTCGCGGTCATGATTCCGGCAAAAACAGCCAGTAACGGGATCTTCAATACCTTTCTCAGGATTATCATTTCAGGCAGAGATAACGCCGTCACCGCCATCATAAAGGCAAGGACAGTGCCCATGCTCAAGCCTTTCTCCATAAGGGCGTAGACGATCGGTATTACGCCCGCTGCATTGGAATAAAGCGGAACACCGAGCGCAACGGCCATGGGAACTGCAAAAGGATTGTCGTTGCCTGCATAACGGACAAGAAAGTCCTGCGGCACATATCCGTGAATGAAACCGCCGATACCGATAGCCAGGATAACAAACACCCAGACCCTCTTTAAGATATCTGCCGTATTCCACTTCGCGTACTGAAGCCTTTCCTTGAATGGCTGGGCGCAGACTTCCTGTCCCTGCCCGGTTTTTATCTTGTATACATACTCCTCAACCCATTTCTCAAGTTTCAGTTTCCCGATTATGAATCCAGCCAGGACTGCCACCAAAAGACCGGTGCCCATATAAATAGCCGCTATCTTCCAGCCGAAAAGTCCCCATAGGAGAACGACAGCTACTTCATTCACCATCGGCGAGGAGATAAGGAAAGAGAATGTTACGCCAAGGGGTACGCCGGCCTCCACAAAGCCTATGAAGAGAGGGACAGCCGAACAAGAACAAAATGGAGTGACGATACCCAACAATGCAGCCAGAATGTTTCCGATAAATTCCTTTTTATGAGACAAGATGTGTTTCGTTTTTTCGGGAGGGAAATAACTTCTGATTACGGAAACAATAAATATAATGACAGCGAGCAGAAGAAATATCTTGATTGTGTCGTAGATGAAGAAATTTAGGGCATCAGCGAGGCGTGTACCGCGATCAAGCCTTGCAAGATCATATGTTATATAGGATGCAAAAGTTTTCAGCATTGAAGGCCTCCGAAACATTTAACGATATACTCATATATAAACATAACTTTATGCAACTGTCAACTGTAACCATCTAACTCATTGATTTTGATCGTATTTATATTTCCTGTTATCACATGAAGTTTATTCATAGAAGGGGGCTTTGACAAAGTGTAACTAACGTAAGAGGAGATTATGCCGTTATGTACGATAGACCAGAGGGATGCTTTCTAACTGTTTGGGTATCTGTGATCTATTGAACCCGTAGTCTGCACGGGCATTTTGCGACAGCCCGCTGTAACGGTCACGTCTTTTTCTTTGCTCTCTCTTTTTTTGAGGAATCAGCTTTTTTCCCCGGGCCACTCTTTTTCACAGACATGATTTTTTCTACCGCTTCAGTAATTCTGGACCCTCTTTTTTTAGCTCTGGCCGGTTCCCTAACCTCAATCTCCTCCATTACAGTTGTCCCCTCGTTATTCCCCTGGCTTGCCGGCTTTAGCTCTGTTCCCTCTATTTCCTCGGCAATTGTCTCTTCCTCGATGAGTGCTTCTTCTCCCTCCGGCTCTTCCATGTCCTGGCCGGCATGCCTTGAGAGCACTATCCTTTCAGCGTCAAGCCAATTTTCACAGTCTCTACCTTCAATGCACCCACTTTTTTCATATAATTCATGAGCCACCTTAGCTATTTCTTCTTGTAAGTTCATTTCGACCTCCCTGACGGCCTTCGGTCACGGTTTGGAATGCTAAATTCTACCCCTATTTTAAGTTTACCAGCATTTAGGACGCTGTCAAGGCAGTCAGAAGAACTTGTAGCGAGCCAATAAACTGTCCGTATCTGTAGCACATAAACTGTCCGGTTAAGATTGGATGGCACGGAGGTGCCATTGATGAAGAGGACAGCACTACTACAGGAGGTACGGAAGATGAGATTTGAGGAAGCATATGAGGGATGTCAAAGGGGGAGATTGACGCAGGAGGAAGCGGCGAGGCTGCTTGGAGTATGCGACCGGACGTACCGTCGATATCTGGTTCGATATGAGGAGCAGGGGATGGAGGGACTTATTGATAGGCGTTTAGGACAGATATCGCACCGCAGTGCGCCTGTTGATGAGGTAATGGCCCTGGCAGATTTATACAGCCGCAGGTACCAGGGATTGACGGTTAAGCACTTTTACAGTTGGTACAGGCGGGCTCATGAGGGCATGAGGAGCTACACCTGGGTAAAGAATACTCTTCAGGGCAAGGGACTTGTGCATAAGGATTCGAGAAAGGGAACCCACCGGAGACAGCGTCCAAGAGCTCCGTATATTGGCATGATGCTGCATCAGGACGGCTCCACACATGAGTGGGTGCCTGGGAAGTTATGGGATCTGATTGTAACAATGGATGATGCCAGCAATGGACATTACTCGATGTTTTTTATCGATGAAGAAGGAACTCAGAGCAGTTTTCAGGGAGTTAGTGAGGTGATCGTCGAGCATGGAGTATTTGCCTCACTGTACACGGATCGCGGCAGCCACTACTGGAATACCCCAGAGGCTGGGGGGAAGGTGGATAAGGAGAATCTGACACAATTTGGCCGTGCCATGAGGCAGTTAGGGATAGAGATGATCCCGGCCTATTCCCCTGAGGCCCGAGGACGCTCTGAACGCGCCTTCCGCACTCATCAGGAGCGCCTTGTAAAGGAACTTGCCATGGCCGGCATCACTGAGATGAAACAGGCCAATGCCTATATCCGTGATGTGTATCTTCCCGCCTTTAACGATGAATTTGCCGTATCCGCTGAGGAGCCTGCCAGTATGTTTGTCCCTTGGGCCGGAACACCTCTTCAAGACATCCTCTGCGAACAATATGAGCGGACGGTCGGCAACAACAACTGTGTCAAATTCGATGCCCTGACCCTTCAGATTCCAGCCGATAAATATCGCTTTCACTATGTCAAAGTAAAGGTCCGTGTCCATCGCTATCCAAACGGCAACCTAGCAATATTCCATGGGCACAGAAAATTGATAGCCTTTAATTCCAAGGGGAAGGAGGTCTCAAAACTAAACAAAAAAGCAGCCTGATATCAACTAGCTACGGACCGGACAGTTTATCTGCTCTAAAACCGGACAACTCTATTTGTTGACAACAGGCAGTCAGAAGAACTTTACCATCATTCGATTTGGCGATACAATGTGTTTAGGTTAGGGAAGGAGGATACGGCAATGAAATTGTTACTACCGACAGATGGATCCGACTACTCTGAGGGTGCAGCACGGTTTATGGCGCAACTTGCACTCACCTGGGACGACGAAGTCACCGTCCTCCATGTGATCAGCTGGGTGCCCTTCGAAGAGGACGCGGAATCACATTACGCCCGTCTCAAGCAGATAAAACAGGACATCGCCCCGAAGATCCTCGACTCAACGGTGAATATACTAAAACCCCTGCCCGCGAAAGTCAGTATGGAATCTATGGAAGGATCTCCCGATACATCTATCATCGAAGTTGCTGAGACATCAGGTGTTGACCTGATTGTTATGGGAGCGCGAGGGTTAAAGGGGATTAAACAGCTTATCATCGGGAGTGTGACCAGGTCAGTCGCTATCAGCTCCCCCAAACCGGTCCTCGTGATAAAACCGCCTCAATTTGCGGCTTCGGCTAAATTGAAAATCCTTTTTGCGACTGATGGTTCCGACCATGCCAACGTAGCTGGAAAGTTTTTGGCCTCGATGCCGTTTCACAGAGATTCGGAAATAACCGTCCTTAATGTTGTATGGTCGGCGGTGTCTGATATACCGGAGAGGCTTTCCCTCGAAATAGGAGAACAAATCAAGGAAGAGGTCGCCAGGGCAAGATCGATCGAATATGAAACATCGGAGAAGGTCCTTGAACCTGCCGTGAAGTATTTGAAGGAGAGGTTCCCGAATGTAAATGGACTGACACGGGTAGGAGATCCCTCGTCAGAGATTCTCTCACTCGCAGAAGAATCAAAAACGGATATCATCGTGGTAGGATGCAGAGGCCTAAAGGGAGTCAAGGGAATGCTTGGGAGTGTGTCACGGAACATTCTCGCGCATTCCAAATGTTCTCTTTTGATCGGGAAAACATGCAAATGAAAGGTAATACAGACAGGCTTTCACACGATCCGGAAAACTGTCTATCCTGATCCTATTTCTCAGAATGCCTCTCTCATCTGTGAGCGCACATTCCATGCGGGCAGAGGCACATTCCCCGGTTCCCGCATTCTTAGGCTCCTCCTCTCGGTCCGTCTTCAGACATCTCTCGGTCGGGATCTTTTCGCAGCCTATTTCACTTTTTTCACAAATTGATCTATGGTTATAGCCGGCAGTGTGAGGAGCTTAACAGACCCTCGGGCCCCTATTTCTACAGAGGCCTTCATGATGGTTTCATTGTCCGGCGCCTCGACGATGTTGACGAAATCATACGGCCCCAAAACCACGAATTGCTCTTTGATCTTCACATTCATTGCTTCCAGCTCCTTATTAACCTCCGATATCCTTTCCGGTTTTTGCTTGAGAGTCTTTCTGCCATCGTCCGTTAACTTGCTAAGGATTATGTAATGCGGCATGATTTCTTCCCCCTTTTCACAAATCTTAGTTCCTTAATACCTCCAAAATGGACAGCTGTCAACCGCATGCCGCTATTCATCTTGACTCTCTTCTAAGCATGGACAGTTGCCCCCAGGTTAATGCCGCGCTATGCTTTGAATAGAAAGGGGGGAAATATGTCGGACAAAATTACAATCAGTGTCATTAAAGCAGATGTAGGCGGCTATGTCGGGCATTTACGATGTGGTGATGACCTGGAATTTATAATGGGAGAAGTAAACTATGTAGTGGAGATGATGGCAGAGGAGGTCCCACATGCCGGAGTATGATTATCTTTGCAACAATTGCCGGAAAAAGTTTGCAGTATTTTTTTCATTCAAGGAACTTGAGGCGAAGCCGACGGTTACATGTCCCCACTGTCAGAGTGATCAGGTCAAAAAGCTAATCACTGGATTCTTTGCGAAGACAAGCAAGAAATCATAGCTATCGCTTTGATCTTGAATAGTGGCTTCAAGAGATAATTTAAATAACCGTGGTAAACACCCGCAGTTTGTTGTGATTTGGCAGGGTGACGACTATAATTTGCTTATGTATAAGAAAGTACTTGCTGCCGTGAATGAGTTTACAAATTCAGAGGTGGCAGCTCATTACGCCGTAGCCCTTTCACAAGCATGTCAGGCAAAACTTCTCCTTGTCTTTGTCGCCCGGGAGGGAAGTAATAAGGACACGTTCAAACAGGCCGAGTCTGCCCTTGAGAGACTTTTTGTAGAGGCCGAGGGGCGCGGGATAGAAGTGAAGAGCATCACCGAAAAAGGCGACCCGCTTAAGAAAATACACGACATGGTGAAGAAAGAAAATATAGATATTGCATTCACTGCAACGAGGAGGGAAGAGGTATCAAAACGGTTTTTTGTAAGAACCCTTGCAAGAGAGCTTATGATAAAACTGCCGTGCTCTGTTGCGATGGCGAGGGTGGTCCGCATGGGGAAACCGCATCCTAAGAATATCCTCGTCCCGTTGAGAGAACATATGACCCGCCTTGAAGAAAGGGCCTGCTTTGTGGCGAAGCTTGCGCATGCATTTAGCGCACAGGTCACACTTTTCCATCTGCATAGCCCTATTGCGAGTTTTCTCGGCGGAGAGATACACCTGAAGCCTGCGGAAAGAGAAGAACGCATACCAAAGGACATCGAGAATTTTACAGGGTGCTTAAAGAGGTACGATATCGGACACGAAAAGAGGACGGGCTACGGTGCTGTTTCAAGGGCGATAACCATAGAAGCCGCCCACAGGCGTAATGACCTCATCGTGCTTGGGGCGAGTGAAAGGAGCCTTTTTAAAAGCATCATGAGTGGCAATCCTGTAGAGGAAGTCCTCAGGGAGACACCATGCAATCTCATAATCCTGAGGCCCAAGCATGAACCCTGATGAAGATTCACAATCTCTCACGAGAGGAAGTCCTCCGGAGCCTCGTAACTTCTGAGAGAGGTCTTTCAGAAGCGGATGCCCAAAGGCGTCTCCATGAATATGGTCCGAATGAGATTAAAGAGGTAAGGAAGAAGTCTCTCTTTCTAAGATTAGTCTCCCAGTTTACACATTTCCTTGCCATCCTTTTGTGGGTTTCAGCTTTCCTTTCTTTCATATCCGAATATCTTCGTCCCGGAGAAGGCATGCTTTCGCTCGGGATAGCAATCATTGGGGTCATCGTCATCAACGCCATCTTCACGTTTGTACAGGAATTCCGCGCGGAAAAGGCGGTGGAAGCGCTCAAAAAACTCCTCCCCTTCAATGTTAAAGTTGTGCGAGACGGGGCAACGAGGGAAATCCCGGCAAGGGACGTTGTCCCCGGCGATGTGATCCTTCTGGTCGAGGGGGACAAGGTCCCTGCTGACTCGAGGCTTATAGATGAAAACCGCCTTATGGTAAATAATGCCCCATTGACCGGCGAGTCTGAGTCGAAACCGAGAAGTGCTGCGCCGTTCGACGGGGAATATCTCGAAAGTGCCAACATAATCTTTGCCGGCACACTTGTTCTGAGCGGTTCCGGCAAGGCCGTGGCCTTTGCAACCGGCATGTCCACCGAGTTCGGCAGGATCGCACACTTGACGAGCGCCGTTGAGCCGGGGCTGAGCCCTCTCCAAAAAGAGATAATAAAGGTGACGAGGATAATCGCACTGATCGCAATCACCACGGGCATATTCTTTCTGGCAATCGGAACTCTAATCGGCAGAAGCTTCTGGCATAACCTGCTTTTTGCCATCGGTATTACCATTGCCAATGTGCCCGAAGGACTCCTCCCTACCGTGACCCTCTCCCTTGCGATGGGAAGCCAAAGGATGGCCAAGAAAAAAGCGCTCATCAAAAATCTCACCTCTGTGGAGACACTCGGTTCTGTTACGGTGATCTGCACCGACAAAACAGGGACGCTTACGCAGAACAGCATGGAGGTCGAGAAGGTGTGGACATTTGATGGCCGGCAGTCTACTTCCGGCAATCTGATGAAGATTGCTTATCTTTGTAACAATGCCGTTTATGAGGATGGGAAATACAGAGGAGACCCTACGGAAGTTGCGATTTTGAGGAAGGTCAGGGAGACATCCGGTGATATCCAATCAGAAAGAATATTTGAGATACCTTTCGATTCTGAAAGAAAGAGAATGACCACACTAAATGTGCTCGACGGCAAGACTGTGGTATTGACAAAGGGCGCCCTGGAAACTGTTTTACCGCTGTGTAACACAATACTAGATAACGGTGTTAAGGCATTGAATGAAGAATATAAGGAATTATTGACGCGGGCATATCATTCGATGATGGATGAGGGACTGAGAGTGATGGCATTTGCTCTTTCCGACAAAGAGAAAGTTGTTATTGACAGGCCCGCCCTGGAGTCATCGGTCGAGTCCGATCTTACATTAGTCGGGCTAATAGGGCTTGAAGATCCTCCGCGTCCCGATGTACCGGAGGCCATAAGAAAATGTCATGAGTCAGGCATCAGGATAATTATGATTACCGGGGATGCGAGCAAGACGGCTACAGCCGTTGCAAGACAGATAGGACTTGTCGAAGGCGATCCCGTCGTTATTGAAGGATATTCAATGGATGGAATAAAAGACAGTGCGCTGAGAGAAGCTATCGCATCTAAGGAGATAATCTTTGCAAGGATGACACCCAGACATAAGATGAGGGTGGTGTCAATACTTAAAGACGAGGGGGAAAGGGTTGCGGTAACGGGTGATGGGGTGAATGACGCACCCGCACTTAAAAAGGCGGACATCGGAATTGCCATGGGGAAGAGCGGGACGGATGTTGCAAAGGAAGCGGCAGATGTGGTCCTGCTCGATGATAATTTCGCCACAATTGTAAATGCGGTGGAGGAAGGCAGGGCGATATTTGAGAACATCAGAAAATTCATCACCTACATCTTTGCGCATGGGACGCCGGAGGCGATCCCGTATATCCTGTTTGCGCTTATCAAGATACCGCTGCCGCTCACAGTGATGCAGATCCTCGCCATAGACCTCGGCACCGAGACCGTCCCCGCCCTTGCCCTGGGTATGGAAACACCTGAAGCAGGAATTATGAAGAGACCCCCAAGGCCGCTCGAAAAAGGACTTATAGACCGTTCGGTACTCTTCAGGGGATATATTTTTATCGGTCTCATAAGCACAATCGGTGTCTTGTTCGGGTATTTCTATGTCCTTTATAATGGCGGCTGGAAATGGGGAACGGATTTGCCCATCGATGATCTGCTTTCCCGCCGGGCAACGACAGCAACATTCCTGGGGATCGTGATACTACAGGTCGGCACGGTATTCGCCTGTCGCTCTTTTAAAGACTCTATCTTCAGTCTCGGCTTCCTGTCGAACAAATTACTCGTTGTCGGAGTGGTCTTTGAGCTATTGCTGTCGGCCGTTATCATTTATAGTCCGATCGGAAACAGGATTTTCGGAACGGCGCCTGTAAACTTAAGTGTGTGGCTGATCCTGATACCGTTTAGCATAGTATTGCTGCTGGCGGAAGAACTGAGAAAACTCTATGTGAGGAGACCTTGACACCAATTCAAGCCTGCGCCAGGCTTTCCCCACGCTCTCCCCTCCCCCTTTTCCTCCGTCATTCCGGCAGTTGGCAATCGGAATCCAGGTAGTATTGAAAGATGCAAAAGTAATATCCGCTTTCGTCATTGCCCGACTTGTGATTCGATATCGTAATAACATCTCCTCGTGGATAAACCCCGAAGACCTTGGACAATAAAAAGTGCACCTGATACTCCGCACTTATGTCGTTCTCTGAAGGACTTTGATTACCAACTGAAATCCTCACACCGGAGTTTGCTATAATCGTTTAAGATAATGATTCAAATAATGAAGGATTGGAACGGCAAAAAAATGACATTTGCGCATAGCAAAGGCGGCGTTTGTGTAGCGGCGCACCCGTTCGACAACCTAATTCGGACGGGTTGTGATCCATGGCCCGCGCCTGAGGTGGTTCAAAAACTTTATCAGAGTCGACAGGTTCATGCCTTTGACGATAACCAGCGAGCAATCTGCGAATCAGGCCTTGGATACTATTGTGACCTTCAGTCTCTTCACAGTGAAGACGCCATCACCTGGTCGGTGTTTGGCACTGCCGCTCGGGCTCAGCGAGATATATTGAAAAGCTGGCTTACCGATCTCTTTCGACTGCTGAACCTTCCAAGTGCATCTGCCGATCACGCCGAGGTCATTCTCTGGCGAAGAATTCCTCACCCTGACACTCTAAGCGTAGGAGGACCCGAGATCGACTTTGGGATTATAACCCGGAATGCTGTTGTTCTTGACGAGGCAAAATGGCGATCCGGCGTTGGGAGATCACAAGGGAAACAGAAAGACAAGGATCAGATTCAGTTACGAGGGGAGTTTCTGAAGAATTACTCGCAGCGTCTTTTCCCGGCCGCTTCGGTCAGAGCAGTTGTCGGCCTGAGTCTCTTCTCTGACGCATTCGCAAATCCTGTTCCGCCTGGGATCAGATTTCTTCAGACCACATGGGAGCGTGTATGTTCACTTCCATCTCATCCGTGCGCTGCCGAGGTACAGAGATACTTCAGGTGGAAAAAGGCGCATACAAAGAATGCAGATTCTCGGAGGAAGGCGGCATATCTTGATCCAAGGGCCACCTGATTACAAGCACCCCGGAATTCCGTCAAGGACGTTGTAATCTTCCCGTCCTTAAAGCGCATCTCCGTTCACCTGTCTTACTGAAAATATTCTATAATACAGCAAGTGAGTTATGGCCATAAGATATAAAAGTAATAGTTCAATCAAGAAGCATCTCATAAAGGAAGATCAGGCTACCTACAAAGCCCGAGCTAAAAACAAACTCACAAAACCAAGTAAACGGTTCAAATTAATTGATCTTTTCTGTGGTGCCGGTGGAATGACTCTCGGGTTCACCGAGAGTTTCGGCCATCATTTCAAGTCGGTGTGGGCCAATGACAATAATAAATACTGCATAGATACATATAATGAAAATTTCGGCGATCATTGTGTGCAAGGCGACATTGTCGACCTGCTGAATGAGCCCTCTGTAGAAATACCGCGCGCAGATGTCGTCATCGGAGGCCCTCCGTGCCAAGGGTTCAGCTTACTTAATAAAAACAGGGAAGATGATCCCCGGAATCAATTGTGGAGGCCTTTTTTGGAAGTAGTCGAAAGGTCGGGAGCAAAAGTGTTTGTCATAGAGAATGTTCCGCAAATTCTCGGCAGCTTCGAACATGGCGAAATAGTCGGTATGGCTGCTAAACTCGGATTTAATAAAATATGTCATGGTAAGTTGTGTGCAGCGGATTATGGCGTACCTCAAACTCGTTGGCGAGCCTTTATAATAGGGTCGAAAATATCAGATCCTAATTTTATATTTCCGCCCAGAAAAACTCATTTCAACCCCAACGGAAACGGACGGCAGCCGACTATAAATTTATTCGACAAAGAAGATTATCTTTCGACGCCTCAAAGATGGAGGACAGTCAGAGATCTGATTGGAGATTTGCCCCCTCCTGTCGGGACCGATATTCGCTATGAAGCGCCGCCTTTGGACCTTCATTTCGGCAGGTCTCCGACACCGCTCAGCGTAAAGCGTTACAGGGCTATACCGAAAGAGGGCATGAACCGTTTTGATCTGTTGAAACGGGCTCCAGACTTAACGCCGGGATGCTGGATAAGAAAAAAAACAGGCGGCACCGATCTATTTGGCCGATTATGGTGGGACAGACCTGCCTTTACAATCAGGACGGAGTTTTTTAAGCCTGAAAAAGGCCGATATCTCCATCCAGGGCAACACCGCCCCATAACGCACAGGGAGGCTGCAAGACTTCAGAGTTTTCCTGATTCTTTCAGTCCACGTGGGGAGGTTTGAATAGATGAAAGGACGGCCCGAGAAGTATGGCTCACTTTGGAATCGAGACGAATTGATTCTTGCATTTGGATTGTATTGTCGGATTCCTTTCAAGAAAACGAAAGCGAATAATCCTGAGGTGATAACATTGGCCAAGGCACTGAACAGGTCACCTGCGAGTGTTGCGAGAAAGTTAGGAAATTTCGGCTCGTTCGATCCCGAACTAGGACGACAGCATATAACAGGACTTGCTCATGCAAGCAAGCTAGACCGAGAAATATGGGATGAGTTTAATAGCAACTGGAACCAATTGGTTCTCGAAGAAAGACGATTACGTGATAGGCTCCCAATAAAGGAGAAAGTAATGGCAGACCTAGAGGAGGACTTTGCTTTGCCAAAGGGTCCATCAGAAAAAGAAGCAAAGGCAAAGGCTCGTATACATCAAGCTTTCTTTCGAGAAACAGTACTAAGCAGTTATGAGAACAGTTGCTGTATAACGGGTTTGAGTGTTCGAGAATGTCTTGTTGCTAGTCACATTCTTCCTTGGAGCAAAGACGAGCGATTTCGCACAGATCCACATAATGGCTTGTGTCTAAGCGCCACATTTGACCGACTGTTCGATAACGGGCTTATTACTATATCAAACGATCTTTCGATCATGATCTCGACTCGGCTACTGCGGTCTGGCGAAAAAAGAATTAAAGAAATGATTTGCTGTTATCAAGGTGCACCAATTATCAGACCGCGAAGATTTCTGCCGTCACAGAGTCATTTGGAATGGCACCGCAAAAATGTTTTTCAAAAATAAGTTTTAGAAAGGAGAGGCGCATGGAAAATCCTGAGTATATCAAATCACTGACGGATGAATATCGCTCCCTTATAATGAAAAAAACTGACAAAGGAATACGTGATCCTGAAAAAATTAAGGTATTGCTCTCAAGTCATGGAGATTGGAGCCCAAAAGCTGCGGATCATTTATTGCGCCTTGCAAAAGACTATGGAAGCTTTATGTTATCAAATGCTTTAGCTCTTTCTTTAGCCCTGGAGATGGAGGACGGAGAATTAGGATTCTAAGTCGGGCGCCGCGTACGTGAGTTAAGAACGGAATTCGGCTGGCCAATTATTACAAAAAATACCGGTAGGCCAGATTTGGCAGTCGGGGCGTATGTCCTTGAATCCCTCAGACAAAGCCCTGAGCACGATAGAAGAATTCCTGACCCTGTCAGGTCTGCCGTAATGAGGCGAGATGAATATAGATGTACAAAATGCCGGTGGAGTCATGCAGAATGGAATCCGTCCGATCCGCGTCATTTGGAGCTTCATCATATCCAACAGCACGCCAAAGCCGGGCAAAACACGGCAGAGAATTTAATTACGCTTTGCACTATTTGTCATGATGAGGTCCACAGAAAGAAGTAAATTGTCGGACAGCTAATTTCATGGATTTTGCCTCTTCAGTTAGAGCAATAAACAGGCTTCTCAGGGCGATAAAGCCCAATACATTTTGCAGTTCCTGGATACGACAACATGCTCCAGATGTTTATCGTTTCATTCAGAAAAACATTAGAGCTGAAAGCGGCGGCATAGATTGGGATAAATTCACGCGTGCTTTGGACCGCAAATTACAGCGAAGATGGCAGACGTCACGCAGGGGCAGACTTCCAGCAGGCATCAGAGGCAAAAGGGTGGTTGAGATTATTCTGAGAAAATACCACGACAAACTTTATACGTTTCTATCTCCGGCAGATGCCCACGATAGGCAGATACGGGATATCATCAGCATTGCGCTGGTAAGAATCGCTCAACAAGGAAACGTAGCTGCTAAACGAGAAATTATTAAATTGGTCAGGCTCACTATCGATGAGTGGATCGAGCAGTACCCAAAGATATCGTGCTGGGAAGGGCTTGACGATATGATTCAGGTGCGTATCGAGGGCTGTATCCGCCGCTACCGTTATTCGGGCTCATTTATCGGTTATCTGTTCAAGACACTTGAATATGCGGGCAGAAGTCTTAGGCCTCTAGTGGCATATTCTCTGGATGATCATTTGTACTCTGGAGAAAAAAGAAGAGGGGATAGGGTTGCCCTAGATCCCGAAACCAATTCAATAGTGATATATGGATGAAAGAGGTATGGCGGGGTCACCCATTAAAAGGCACCGTGTCAAGAACAAAATATTCACCATATCCTTTTTAACAAGGATTTTTTCTTGCACTGCATACGCCGGTTGCCGAACCATTACCCTTGCCGATGTTTTCAATCATTTTGGTGTCAGCGTATACTGCACCAGTCACCCATCAGGATTAAGGACACCGGATGAGCTTCATATCCAGCTCCCTTGCCGCCTATCAGCGACCCAGAAAATCTTCGGTTCCATATCGCGTCCAAGTGTATGATTACAGGTCTCGTGGTTATTAACCAGCCCCGTTTAGGCTCGCGACATGGGCAGTAACGATGCTGCAATCCGGGTGGAACGGCTTCCAATCAGGCTTAGTGGTTTTTCCAACCCCGCTGCACAGGTTCACCGTTCCAGCCATCCTATTATGAAAACAACTTTTCCGTCATAAAAGGCACCTCATCTCTCATAATGTAATACGCTGCCCGTGCAAGCTTGTGCGCAAGGGCACTATGGGCCACCATGAGATTGCTCTTTTGCAGTTTCCGGTTATAGTAAGCTCTTACTTGAGCATCATACCGTCGAGCAAGTTCCGCTGCCTCGGAAAACGCCCATGCCAGATATTTATTGCCGTTTTTCTTATTCCCTTTTCCCTTAGTCTTGCCATTACTGGTCCACTGGGAGCCCACCTTCCTGCAGTATGATACATAGTTACCAACTTTTTTGAACCGGCATATCGGGCCGGTCTCAAGCATAATGGTCAAGGCAAGGACCTTCCCGATCCCCGGCATAGAGAGGAGTTGTCTATACTGATCTTTGAGTTCGATCTTTGGCTCGATGACCTTCTCTATACTCTTGATCTGCCGAGTGAGAAAATCGATTGACTCTTTGCTGACAGCGCCTGCCAAACGAAGATCTTCATTTTTCTCAAGATGAGGCGTCACGCGATTCTCTTTGAGCCGTTTGGCATCGTTGACGTTGAGCCTGATTCCACAGTTTCTGCTGATGATGTTCTGAAGACTGATAATGAGGGAAGTCCTCAGTCTTACCAGGTGGCCTCGTTTCCTCAATAGGTCTCGCAATGGACGCTCCTCCTTCGGATAAATATAGCCCTCGGGCAAGATCCCCAGTCTCAGCATCTCAGCAAGCCAGAAGGCATCGTGTTTGTCATCGGCATGTTTCAGACCGCTATATTTCTGTATCGCCGAGGGATTCGCAAGATGCACGGCATACCCCGCTGCCTCCAATCCGTCTACTAGCCAGTACCAGTTGTATGTCGATTCCACCACAACTCCCGCCATCCCTTTCTTGTACAGCTTCATCTCGTGAAGAATTCCTTCAAGGTTGTTGGGGAGTTTTTTTCTATACTTCCGTACTCCCTTGTCGTCAATAATTGCCAGATAACTGCTGCTTGAATGAAGATCGATTCCCGCGTACAATTTCATAAGGCACCTCCATAGGTTGAGATTGGTCTCTTTTCCTAAGCATATCAGGTCAGAATTACTACCCAGTATGCTCAGGAGGTGCCTTTTATATGATTATCAGGCTTGGCATTTTGGTATTTGGCTGAGCAATCCAACTTGTACTCTTCAGTCTAATCGGGGTGATCGAGAGTGTTAGTTACTGTGAGAACCAACCGATAAACATAGTTTTTCAATTCTGTTTTTTTGTAGGAGTGCACTTATGCCGATCTTTTCAGACATTGTCCGTCAGGTCACGTGGTGGCAACTACAACCACAGACCTTAGGATGGTTCACCATGTCCGGGGAATAATTCTCATCCGTCTTTCTCGTCTATCAAATCTTCTTATGCCTTCTTCACGGGCCGCTCTCAGAGCCTCCTCATATTCATCATGGGTAATACAGCGGTCGAGCGGTGGATATTTGCTTGCTTTGCCGCACGGATGATATTGATCCATTATATTTACATACGTGTCAGGTGAGATTTCTCTGGCGATAAAACGCATGATCTCTCTCGTCCCTGCTACACCTTCCGGCATGACGAGGTGGCGCAGGAGGACCCCCTTTTGCGCGATGCCTTTGTCATTCAAGGCGAGATCACCCACCTGCCGATGCATTTCCCTTATAGCATCTTTGGCCCTATCCGGATAATCCGGGGCCTTCAAATACCTGCGGGCCATCTCAGGGTCCCAGAATTTAAAGTCAGGCATATAAATATCAAAAACCCCTTCCAGAAGTTTCAGGGTTCCAACCGAATCATAGCCTCCGGTATTGTAGACAAGAGGTACATTGAGACCGCTGTCTACGGCATAAGCCAGGGCATCGAGTATCTGAGGGACTACGTGCGTTGGGGTAACGAAATTGATGTTATGGCATCCCAGCCTTTGGAGTTGCAGCATCATGCCGGCGAGGGTTTTAGAGTCCACTTCGCTTCCTTCGCCGAGATGGCTGATCTCCCAGTTTTGACAGAACACACAGAGGAGATTGCAATTGGTCATAAAGATGGTCCCGGAGCCGTCGGTCCCCACCAGAGGGTCTTCCTCTCCAAAATGAGGAGTGAAGCTCGACACCATGGCTGCCCGTCCGGTACCACAAATACCTTTCTCACCCACCAGCCTGTTGACTTCACACCGAAGATGCCCCTGTAAGTTGTTGAAGTAGGAAGCGACCCCCGATTAGAATTGATTACCAGATCAAAAACTAAAAGGAGATCGCTTTCTATGAAGAAAAGATATCGGAATATGCAGAAAAAGGCAAACGGAAAAGTAAGGGAGATCGGCGATGGGAGTGTATTGTTGGAACTTCCCTTGCCGGTGGCTGGGGTTATCGAGAGCCTGCCTGAGGTAATCAGGGAGTTGGCGCAGGAGGCGGGGCTGTTGCTCATGTCGGCGGCGATGGATTCTGAGTGCGAGATGATAGCTGGGCGCTAAGGACTCAAAGAATCCTTTAAGGGCAGCCAATTGGTGGGGCAGCGATCTCAGCCCGGTATATTACGACAAGCAGAAGGTGCTGATAGACCGTCCTCGTCTAAGAGGCAAGGACAACAAGGAGATTCCGCTTGCAACGTTTCAGGCTTTCCGGGATCCCAGGGGCATGAGGAACTCGGTAATGAAGAATATGGTCCTTGGCATATCGAGCCGCAATTATGAGGAGGCGGTTGAGGGCTTCGTCAAAGGCTATGGCATAAAGAAATCCAGTGTAAGCAGGCATTTTGTGAAGGCTACGGCGGAACAGATGAGGGAGTTTCTGGAGAGGGACCTCTGCCGGGCTTGACCTTGTTGCGATATTTATCGACGGCATAGCATTCAAGGGGCATCTGCTTGTCGTGGCTTTGGGCCTGGACAAGGGCGGCAGAAAGCATGTCCTGGGGCTCTGGCAGGGGGCCACGGAGAACGCCACTGTATGCACGAGTCTCCTTGAGGACATAGCCAGGCGAGGGCTGAACACCGGGAAGGATTATCTGTTTGTCCTTGATGGTTCGAAGGCCCTGAGATCGGCTGTTTCCAAGATGTTCGGCACAAATGTGGCAGTACAGAGATGCCAGCAGCATAAGCGGAGAAACGTGCTTGATCATCTTCCCAAGGAGCACCAGCACGCCATAGATGCCCGCATCAGCGCAGCATACAAGATGGCGGATTATGACGATGCCAAGAAGTCACTGGAATTGACGGTGAAGTATCTTGAGAAGCTGAACCCGAGCGCTGCAGCCTCGCTGAAAGAGGGACTTGAGGAGACGCTGACCGTACACAAGCTTGGAGTTACGGGGCTTCTTGAGGAAGACTCTCCAGACGACCAATCCCATAGAGTCCTGTTTCTCGGTGACAAGGACGATCACCGGCAGGGTTAAACGATGGAGGGGCGATGATATGGTCCAGAGGTGGGCGGTAGCTTCCCTCTTAAGGGCCGAAAAGAAATTTAAGCGTGTGAAGGGCTATAAGGAAATCCCAAAACTCATTGCTGCCTTGCAGCAAAAATCCATTGACAGAAAGGAGGCCGCAGCTTAGGATAATGAACCGGGGTCCTTTCTACTTCAACAAAAGGACGGGACAACTTCCTTCACACCTGCGGGGGCAAAGGCAGCAATTTTCAAGAATCTTGTAAGACTCTTTTATGCTGTCGACGAGCCTTCCGGTCCGATGGGCTTCAATGTATGATGGCGTAAACATAATACCCTATAACTTATTAGGACCTATCTCAAAATAGGGTCTCGTTTTTAAATCTGTCATTCCCGCAAGCGAAGCGCGTCGGGAATCCAACCCCCCTCTACCCCCCTTATCAAGGGGGAAGGGGCGGATCCTCCCCTGATAAGGGGAGGCAGGGAGGGGTTATCGGACAAGCCGGAATGACAAACTACCGGCTAATGATATTATTTCGATTTTGAGATAGGTTCTAATAAAAACAATCTCAATCTTTCCAACAGCGGCCTCGTGTGACATCTTGACATTGGGAAGCTTTCCCTCAAGCTCGGGGATTGCATAGATCCTGCCCTTTCCCTTCAGGAACATGGCCCTTATTCATCAGGGGCCTTGCGAGACGAATCTAGATATTGTCCTTGCCGCGCAGCACAAGGAAAATCCCCTAAAGAAGATCTACAAAGGCCTCAATCCTTCGACCTGTCCCCCATCTCCATATCGATGAACTCGATCCCTGTTTTGTAATGCCTGACACCCTCTGTCTGTATCTCCTGACAGCAGGCGATCTTTCCCCTGAAATGTATTGGGATGTCGTCGTCAGGGAAGGTGAGTTCCATCGGGAATACGTCTTCCACGGGCAGTCCGTGCTTTGTCTTTATTAGCATGCCGCCGAGGCTTATCAACTTGACTGAGTATGTCTCCATGCAACGGAGGACCGCCTTTTCATGTGTGCGGATTTTAACCCTGATGCCGTTGAGCCTCTCATCCTTTACGTCGACGATTTTCTTTATGAAATCTATGAGGTGCGCCGCCTTTTCCGTCAAGACATCTTTAAATTCAATCCCAGCCAAATAGATGGGGACAACTTCTTCCTGCGACGCCATTCTGTTTCCCGCCAATACCTCCCACTTAACAATACCCACGACAGGGAGCATATCGTCTTGACCTCCAAGGTTAAGGGTGTATTCCCGGCCGATGTTGAGCCTCTTTGGTCCGCTGACGGCGACCCCGGTAGGGCTGATATCATGAATGTCGACCTCTGTTGAAACCACAGTTGAGGTCCGGAGATCCAGTTCTTCGACGGAGAATCTCGGATATGCTCTCTTTTCCTTCATAGGAGTTACCTGTCTTTCCGACGTCAGGGACGCTCAGATCACAAGATGCTGATTAACTAGTTATAGGCTATCACATATAGAAAGCGAATAGTATTATTGCCGGCGGAAGAACTGAGAAAACTCTATGTTCAACCGTAAACAAATGGTTACTCTTGACAGTTTCTCCGATCGCTTATTTTTGCACAGATGCAAAAGGATTTGCGGGAATGCATTGGGATTGGAGTGAGGAATCATTTAGAATCGGCGAGTTAGTATTGGCATGGGGAATGCACTATATATTTGCAAGAACATAAGAAGGAGGACAAGAAGATGAAAGACAAACTATACAAAGAAACTGGCATACATGGGTGCAGGCTGCGGAGTGGTGCTCTTTGCAGTATTTGGATTGCTTCCCGGGTCATTCCTTGGCGGAGTGATGGGATTAAATATAGCGAGCATACTGTTTGGCATACCTTTAGGAGCAGGTTTACTTCCCAGGATGATCGTAGCAATTTCGATGGTGCTTGGAGTTATGGTTTCAGGGACGATGTTCACTATGGCCTGTACGATTGGGGGCTGGCCTGGCACAGTGATGGACACTATAGCAACAGGGAAAAAAGAAATGGCAACAATAGGACATAAATAATTAATTAATAACAAATAAAAAAGGAGGAAGTGTCATGAAAGAGGAAAGAAAAAAGACGATGAAGGTAGGGACGAAGATCGGAGCGGCATTGGGTGGATAGTGTTTCTGGTATTTGGGATAGTGCCGGGATTTTATTTCGGCAGTTACGGGACATTGATACTGATAAGTCATCTGGCAGGGGGGCCTGTGGGGCCAACGACGATAGTAAGGATGCTGACCGTGGTTGGGATTGCCCTGGGTATATTCTGCGAGCGCAGTGCAGCATAGTGCTGGGTTCGGTATTTGGGACAGCCATGCCGGTTAGTTGATGTGATCGGCAGCCTTGGCAAGGTCAAAGAGACCGAGGAACTGAAGGCCCACAATTAATAGAAGTTTCCCGACCGACCGTGTATAAGGCCCTTCCGGCGTAGCCGGACGGCTTTAAGAGAATGCATACCCCAATATAAGAGCGGCAATAAGGGAGAGGCTTAGGCTACTCTATCTCTATGCTGTCCAACTCCGTCATACCGCTGGTGAGTATTAGGGACCCGTGTAAAACACTATAGAGCAACTGATTTGCAAAACCGCAGTTATACCCGCCCTGCAGAATCACGTTATGCCCCTGGTTGAAATCAAGCGTTTCTGACAGGTTCGCGCCAAGCAGTTTAATCGTTACCGGCGAGCTATACGACCCTGCCGCCGAATATGCTTCGGCAACAGAATTGTACGCAGTCGAGTCAATAAAAGCGGGATGCTGACCACACGCCTGCCCGGTATCGGGATTTACTGTCAGGGAAGACTCATCAACAGCTTCGAAATCAGATCCGTGAACCCGGCTGAATTCATTTACCAGGATATCATCATTCCATCCGGGATCGGGAACTCCCGAAATATACCACGCTGAACCAATGTCGGCAAGGATTATTCCATATTTTTTCATGGCACTGAGGATAACCTGCACATCTGAGGAGTAAGCCGAGATGTCAAAACTTGCCTTGAGACGAAAACGCTGTCCCATCGGAGGATCGTTCGCTGCGGTAATGCTTCCCGCATAATGACGGGCAGGCCACACAAAGGCTCTTCTTATCTGCGGCGCGGTAAAGCGAATTGCATGATGGATTTCTCCGGATACCACCTCATCGTAACGTACAAGCCCGGGCAGAATGGGGAGCCCCGCCGCGTCGGCTGATGTCCATCCGCTGGGACGCAAGGCATCCGACCCGAGGTCGAAGACAGCTCCGGAACCCGCATGCCAAGTTCCATCGGACTGAGGATATGTCGACCATGTCTCATAGAGAATACAGGCATCCTTGTCCAGTACAATGACATGACGGTCTCCTGTAGCCTGATTTCCTCCCTCAATGAGGGCATCGGGTGGTATCGGATAAGGACCTTGGTCACTTTCATCTGCATACTCAAAGGTAATGTTCACTTTTTGCTGTGTTCCGCTCACAATGGTATACGGGATGCCGATAGGGCCTCCGTCCCACATGCCCGAACCAAAATCAGGATGAAGACCAATGCCTGCGCCGATCGCGGAGATATAGTTTGAAGAATTTGCATCAATGGCAAGTGTATCTATCTGGGTATTCCAAATATTATCTGCCAGAAAGACAGGGCAGCCGCCGACGATGGGACCAGGCGCAGACATCGCGCCTTCCGTTATCAGGATGCACCAGAGGAGTGCGGGAATGATGAAAATTGCTCTTTCTGATACATACCTTTTCATGCTCCTCTCTCAGTATAAGTCATCTGTGCGATTTTTCCCCATTGCTTAACGGCAGGATTTTTCCCGGCAACCTCTCCCGATACACGAATAAGTCCCTCTTATAAATTCGGTATCTTCTCCGCCATGCGTATTTTGCCGTGTTCGATAACTTCATGGCACCACAGGCAATCGATCTGTTTATCGGTCACATGTTTTGCATGGATAAGCCGGACATTGCTGTACTGCTCGGACCTGTCGACATGGCAGAAAAAGCATTTCCCCTTGGGGGTGGTCCCTTCCCCCCTTGTGATGGCGAGATGGCACTCCTGGCATTTAAGCCCGGCCTTGAGAACGTCATCGTGAGAAAAGCTCTTTCCCGCGACGGTTACCGGTTTGTCCGGAGCTGTATGGCAGGACGGACAACCCGTAAAAGACTGATCATGGGGAACGTCTTTAAAATGACAAAGATAACAGACCTTCATGGAAACCTTCATGTGCTCACCCTGGAGAATGTCAGAATGGCAGCTCCTACAGTGCAGCTGAATGCCCAGCTCCATTTGCGTGAAGTGCGATCCGTGCCCAAAGTGGTCAAAACTGATGTTCATTTTAGACGTAGTCACCTTGGATTCTAAAAGGCGTCTATCATGGCATCCGGCCTGAAGACAGTTTTTGTCCGGGACTTTCGAAAAGGGACGGCTGCTCGCCCCCCCCGTGAGGAACTTGAGCTGTGCGGCAAGGGCAGTGATCATGCCATAGTCATGGCATTTAAGACAGGCGACTTTGTTATGAGTCGACGTCTTCCATTTCGCATAATATGGGGCCATGAAATGACAGATAGAGCAGTTTTCCGGTTTGGGAAATACAACCTTCAGTGAATACACATACAGGCCTGCACCCACGAGTGAAATGGCGATAAATACAAGGGCAACGTTCTTTTTCATTACAAACACCCACAATTAATTTATTGCGTTTTCGTTTACAGTATACTGCATTATACTGCATAATTTTAGCGTCGCAATCCACCATCAGGTATTGGGGTTGAAACTCTTGAGGATCTGCGAAGAATTTTGGATTAATGACAGACTTAAAGCCCTGGAAAATCCCTTTCCCCAACGAAAAGCCGCTGATCGCTTAAAAGAGTCATAAGGAGGATAAGAGGCAGAGCCAAAATAGCCTCTGCCTCTCGATATTCGCTCAATGGTCGTTATATAGAATATCTTTTAGTAAATAGCCAGCTTGCCGTAATTGCTCCTAAAGCTTCTCCATAGTAGCCGCTACCCAAGCGCGTCTAACGCACAAGCAGCAGATGTTGCTTTTACTCTATCTTTCTTTCTTCCTCCAGCACTTTCGCCTTACATTTGGGTGACAGATGAGCCTTCTGCGCCTTCAGGCAGTCCACGACCCGGCCCTCTCCCGCCTTCAATCCTCCGCAGAAAGCCTTAATTTCGTTCACACATGCCTGATCCACTTCTTTCTTGACTGCCTCCTCCACCTGTTTAACATGCATCTTGCAAACAGGCGAAAGTTGTGCCTCATTCTTCTTCAAACACCGCGCCATCCGTCCCTCACCTGGTTTCACATTGCCGCAGAACTTAGCTATGTCTCCCGTACAGGGTTTCACCTCCTGTGCAAATGCTCCTGAGGCCATCACAAACATTACAAAAAATACTAGGAAAACGACTGACGCTCTCTTCATGCTTTGCCTCCTTGCTTTTGAATGCACGCCCAAAGGGCGTTCTATAACTACACTCTAAAGGGATGCGAGAGTGATGCAATTACCTTTATCGACGACCGCTCTTGAATATGTGGTCAGATATAATAATGTTACCGTGTTCTTTACGACCCTGCAACCTTTATTGCGAATTGCAATAGAAAAGAGAGTGGAAAAGACGGGTGAATATCGAGTACCCGACAACCTGATAGTTGGCCCATGCTGTTGAGTCCCGACTGTTAAACGTCGCCACGTTAAAGGAACATTAAGAAAACTTAATTTGACTGGCTATAAATTTTGTGGAATTATTGATATCGATGCCAGATCAGTTGTCCTCAAATTGCCCAGATAGTAATTCTGCGGTAACGATTCTATTGATTCACTTGGGCTGTTGAAAACATAAACGAAATGGTAGCAATATGCAGATAGTAATACGGCTAGGTCTGGGTTTCGGCCTCTTGCTGGCGATTTTCGCGGTTGCGGTAATGATGTTTATCTCTCAGTAAATGGGCACCCGTGCCTGATTTAGGAGGGAGTATTTCTCGCGGTTTGAGCTCTCACTATTTTACGGATCAGGAAGGGAAAGAAACCGTTATCGGATCTCGAAATCGCTGCGGCTTTCAGGAAGCACTTGAGACGGACTTATAATTTTTTCTCTACAAAGATTCCCAATTCTCCAGGGATAAACGGGGGGGGGGAAAATTATCTCAGCGGGTCGGCTGAGTGACCAATGACGTTACAAAAAATTATTTTAGAGGGGATTACAGGTAACGAAAGTTTTTTACCGCTGCTGATACAACAAACACTCTCAAATTGTTGGACTGCGAATCGGCAGGAGTAACGAAAAACCCAAGACGACGGGTGTCATAACCCAAGACCGATCCGACCAACACCTCACCATCAGCGAATGTAACTTCCACTTTGCGCCCGGAAAGTTGCTGACCTTTGGTAAATTCCTTCCTGTCAATGGAAACTCGGTTCCCGGTGAAATCCTTCACAAAGAATAGGGCCTTAAGCTCCTTCATGGCTACCTCAATTCCCTTGTCGGCAAGGCCCAATTCAATCGGATGAACATGAAAAGAGGGGCTAGCAGGCGAGAAATCATTTGCATGGCCCCTGATAATTCTGCCATCTGCATAGTTAACGACGACCTTAACGCGTTCCATTGCCGGTCCGCCCCTTGGGACAGGTCTTATGTAATATTCCTTTCCCAATTTAGGATCGGTCAGCGGCGAATATTCCGCCCTGTCTATGAATTCCTGTGAAATGCCGGGAATATCCTCATCAACAGCCTTTTTGGCAGTCGTGTCCGTTTCGTTTCCGGTCTCCGCAATATTGCAATACTCTATGAATGTCGTGAGTACTCCCCTATCCTCAACTGCCAAATCTAAAAACTCTACCCCTATTTCATATAGTTTCTGGCCGCCACCGCCAATGACTTTACATGTAACAACTCTGCCCATAAAATTAATAGGCTTATCGTCATGAACGGATAACTCCATGGGTATCCTGCTGTTGACTTCAAGATCTCTCATGCATTCGATGAGCATACCTCCAAAACTGATTGATTTTACTTTGTACATTGTGGGAAAATTCAAAATCACGTTTGCCCGATCCTTCATGTGAAACCGTATATTAAGCCGCTGCCCTCCTGTCATAGGCACTTCCTCTTTCTTGTGCCCTTCGATAAATTCCAGAAGTTCAGTAATCTGCTGAACGGAAATATTATTGAATTTCATACCGACTGCGTATATGGGGACCAATCCGCCACCAGGACCTTTTCTGCTTTCGCTGAGTGAAGACCATATGACGGTACCTTTCAGAGAGATGACCTTTTTTTTATCATCCAATTTCAGTAAATATTCACTGCCGATATTAAGCCGCCTGTTTGCTTTCACTGATATTCCATCAATACTTATATCGATGATTTTCACTTCAGAAGCGAACATCATTTTGCCTTCAACTTCCATAACCTTCAAAGTGTATCTTTTGTGTCTCCTCTTGTCCTGCATCACATATCCTTGAGGCAATTAGTTTTCACGTATATTACTATCACTTCATCAAGAGCTCTTGTCAAGGGGTGGGTATCTGATTACGATAGGTTATATATCGGATGTTCGGCCCATGTTGATATCAGCCTCTGCTGAATAACCACTTTTTGGACAAGAAATTCCTCCACGTGATCACAATTAAACCGATATCGTCTGCGAGACTGATTCTTTCGAAGCGTGATTCGTCAAAATTGGGGTCTATTGGACACTTATACGGACACTAGGAATTAGGAGGTAATTGTAATATTTCGGGGCCGATTATCTTTCGGTGGTTTTCAGAAAGGGGATGTCATTACCTGTATATGCGGAAGACTTTATTTCGCTCATTCTAAGGGAAAAAATAGAGAAAAGCAGAAAACATTGAATCGCCCGCCGGAAAGCAAGGTGCACGAAGGGATTAAAATTATTTCATCGTCAAATCTCATCTGTCTTGTGATGCCCATCACAGAAAATCACACATATATTAAGATAGTCTGAATAACGATACCCGGATGACAGCGGGGGATGAGGAGGCCCTGGAGGGTGCAGGCATTTTGTTTTCCTCGCATGCATAGTAGGAAGGGAGATTCGCGATGATCAGAAGGTTCGCAGCCTTGCTTCTTTCTCGCATTTTTACCATCACATTTTTTGTCATCCTTTTATGGGGCACCATAGCATTAGACTTCACGTCTGCCGGCAAAGAGAAGCGGCAGCCTCTTAGGGACACCGCCATCGCCGGTAAATCCATTATTTCAACCGGCCGGGAAACGGCGCATATCGTAGCAGAGATTCATGCAGTGCCCGCTGTCCCGCTATCAGGGCTTACGAAGCCTGATGCGGCGGCAAAGACACGAATCATGGAAAACTATGGCAGGCTCCCCTTATTTTTTGAGGAGAGCGGAGGACAGTCGGATGGTCCCGTGAAATTTGTCTCTTACGGAAGGGGGTATTCCATGCTCCTGACCCCTGCCGAAGCGATAGTGATGCTGAAAGCTGCTAAGCCGCTTCCCCAAAGGAATGCCGCTCGCGGCAGCGAAGACAGGCAACACGATGATGCCAAGGGTCTGCTGGCCGGAAAAACCTCTTCCGCCATGCTCAGGATGAAGTTTTCAGGCGCCGCCAAAGACCCCAAGATCGCCGGCATGGCATCTCTGCCCGGCAGGAGCAATTATTTTATCGGCAATGACCCACTGAAGTGGCGTGCCGAGATCCCCCATTACTCTCGTGTCAAATACCATGACCTGTATCCCGGCATAGATCTGGTTTTTTATGGAAATCAGCGTCAGCTGGAGTATGATTTTGTTGTGGACAGAGGGATGGACCCAGGGGCCATCCAGCTGAAGTTTGAAGGCGCAGACCGTCTTGAAGTTGACGGACAGGGCAACCTGATATTCCATATGCCCGGCGGCGCTCAGGTGACCCTGCGCAAACCGGCCATGTATCAGCTGATACACGGCTTGCGACAAAGTGTCGAAGGCGGCTATGTACTCAAAGACAAAGACAAGGTGGGCTTTAAAGTGGCAGCCTACCACACAGACGAACCCCTCATCATCGACCCTGTGTTAATGTACTCTACTTATCTTGGAGGCACGTATTATGGCTATGGCTATGGCTGGGACTTCGGCACTACGATCGCAGTGGACTCTTCGGGCAATGCCTATGTGGCGGGAGAGACCTGGTCTGCCGACTTTCCCACGGTGAATCCGCGGCAAGGCTACAATGCCGGCGGGTATGACATCTTCATCTCGAAGCTGAGCGCAGACGGCACGACACTTCTTTACTCCACATACCTTGGCGGCGCCAGTGGCGCGTACAATGAGGATAACGCCAGCGCTATCGCCCTTGACTCCGCGGGGAACATCTATATTGCCGGTTTGACGAATTCTACCGACTTTCCGATATCCGACAATGCATACCAGAAATCCAATGCCGGAGGCTATGACGCCGTGGTGACGGTACTGAATGCCATGGGCGATACCCTTCTTTACTCTTCATACCTGGGCGGAAGCGGCACTGACTACGGGATGGGAATCGTCGTAGACGCGTCCGGTAGCGCCTATGTGACTGGGTTAACCAACTCCACGGCTTTCCCCGTAAAAAATGCCTACCAGGAGCAGTTCGGCGGCGGGGCCTATGATGCATTCGTGGCGAAGGTGAATCCCTCTGCCTCCGGAGAGGAATCTCTTGTCTTTTCCACCTATCTCGGGGGCGGGGGCGACGACCGGGGCTATCGCATAACCATCGACTCATCGGCAGATGTCTATGTTACAGGGGCGACTGGTTCCACCGATTTTCCTATCGAGGAAGCCGTACAGGACACATTTGGCGGGGGGGCCTTTGACGCCTTTGTGGCAAAGATACACGGCGCTGACGGCACAGTAATCTATTCCACTTTCCTCGGGGGCGGCGGCGAAGACCGGGGAGTCGGCATTGCGGTGGATGCCTCAGGCAATGCATATGTGGCCGGCCGGACCGCCTCATCCGATTTCCCGACAACTGACGGTGCCTTTGACACCTCCTGCGGAACCGACGGCACCTGTAACGATGACGGTCTGCTGCCTCCGGACCATGTCAACAAATTCGATGCCTTCGTAACAAAGCTGAATGCCGCAGGAAATGCGCTCGTCTACTCCACCTATCTCGGCGGAAGCGGGGATGATCAGGGCATCGATGTCGCGGTGGATTCGGCTTCACATGCCTATGTGATAGGGACCAGCGGATCAACCGACTTTCCGCTTGCAAATTTTTTGCAGGATACGAAAAAAGGAGACGTGGACCTCTTTGTCGCGAAAGTAAACGCCAGCGGCAGCTCTTTACTCTACTCCACCTATCTCGGCGGAAGCGCTGTCAATCCCGGGTACGGCATTCCCGAGGAGAGCCCCCAGAGCGTAACAGTAGATACCATGGGTAATGCCTATCTGACGGGGTATACATGGTCTATTGACTTCCCTGTGACCGCAGGGGCCTATCAGACCACTAACGCAGAGGCCTACGACGCCTTCATACTGAAGATCGCTTCGCCGCTCTATTTTGATTTTGCGGCTCCCTCGGGGCATGGTACGATTATCTGTACAATTCCCGGTGATCCCCACGGCAGTTCTGTCTGCACGATAAGCCCTGATACGGGTTATTATCTGCAAACACTTACCGACAACTCGGCAGACGTTACCGATCTGGTGTCTAACGGTCAGTACACAATTTCGGATGTGGCCGAGCATACGATAACCGCTACCTTCCGGGCTTATCCTGTAAGAAGGCTATCGGGTCCTGTTACGTCATATTTTCTTAAGGTGCAGGATGCATATGATACAGCCTCAAGCGGAGATACTCTTCAGGCCCAGTCGGTTGCTCTTAGTGAGACCCTTTACTTCGATGACAACAGGCTCATCATCCTTAAAGGAGGATACAATTCCGATTTTTCCTCCGAGACCGGGCTTACGACGATAACAGGGGGTATGACGATACGTGCCGGAGGGGCAACAGTCGAAAATCTGATACTGCAGTAGACGTCGGCGCAACCTCGTACCGTGGGCGATCAGCGGGTAATGAGCCTGAATTTGCCGGTCTTCGGATCCACCTGCAGGTCATCAACCTCTTTGATATCGAACGTGACGTTGTCCATTTCCTTTTGGCTTAAGATCTCCCACAGCTTCATTCGGATGTCCCGAAACACTTCTTCCTTTGGCCCCAGTTCCTTTTCGGGACATGCCCTGAATAAAAAGGACGACCTGCTTAGGAGCCTGATCTAACTGCTTGAAACGTTTATATGGAACGGAACCAAAAATCGTGTCACAGATTGGCTTCAAAAAGGCGCCGATCTTGAAGACGCATCCCCGATCCCCATACGGCCTGCCCATTCTATTTTCTACGTTTAACGATAAGATTTATTATCTCCTTGAACATTCTGCTGCAAAAACCTTTTTCTCGGGGTTCATACAAAGAAGGATATATAGTAAGCCTGCCGTCCTTGTCACGTTCATAATCTCTGTATTTCATGACTAAATTATACCAAACTACACAGGTTGAATCGGAAAGATACAAAGAACATTTTTTTGGCGGGACTTGGATTAAACATATTGCCACTGTTTGACCAGATGGACAATGTCTCAAAGGGCCGGCATGCGTTGTGCACCGACGAACACGCTCTGCGGCAAAATCGAAAGGCGCGGAAATATTTGGTGGATATGTTACGTCGGCCTTGATGGTCGTAAGATCCGTGACTCCTCGGAAAGCGACAAGTTCCAGGATGCAAAGACGATGCTAACCGGCCGGAAGCACTCCATCGAGATAGAGCGTAAGCAGCCGGACCGCAAGAAGATCCAGAATTTCACGTTTGCACAACTCGCTGAAGAGTATATGACCTGGGTAACCGGACGGCAGAACTCAGCCAAGGTGAAAGGGTACATTATCGGCCAACTGGTCCAGGTATTCGGCAATCTTCCTTTGAGAAAGTTTTCGAAGGCACTGGTAGAAAAGCATCAAACGGACCTGATCAACAGGGGCCTGAAGCCCGCGAGCAATAACAAGATCGTGAACGTATTAAAGCATATGTTTTCTAAAGCGGTCGATTGGGAAACGGTCGAGCCCGAAGTCTTGAAGGGCATGAAAAAGGGTAAGCTTTTTAAAGAAGACAAGCGCCATACGGGCGCGGATCACGGACTTTCACTTCCGCGATTTGCGGCACACGTTCGCTTCACATTTGGTAATGGGTGGCGTGAACCTTCCAACGGTATCCCAGTTACTCGGGCATAAGGACATTAAAATGACTTTGCGGTATTCGCACCTGTCACCAGCCCACCTGGCCCAAGCGGTGGATATCCTTGATAAGACGATTAATGACGTGCAAAAAGTGCCAACTTCACATTTTACTTCACATTCCACAAAAAAAGAGGCTATGGACAATGACTAACCTCTTATGTTTATATGGTAGGCCCGGGCGGTTTCGAACCGCCGACCTCTACCGTGTCAAGGTAGCGCTCTCCCCCTGAGCTACGAGCCTGTTGAACCAAACTTGGAGATATTCATTAAACCGCAAAAACGGCCATTCTGTCAAGTTTTCGATAAAAAGCCTCTTGATCCAATACGCAGGGTATGAGATGCTTAAAGACATGCGAATCGTGCGCCGCGTGGTTCAAATTTCTCTGGTCCTCGCAATCTTGCTTGCAGTCTGGGTACAGGCCTATGCCGTCGAGCAGGAGTCTGTTGTCTCCGACCCCTGTGCGGGCCCATCTTCCTTCCTTGCAATCCTGGACCGGCCGACCGTCTCGGACAGTGCATGCGTCATTCCTTTAGGCAGCGTAGTGATGGAGTTTGGGTTCCAACACGCCACTTTGCGGGGACAAGGCGGCGGCACAGCTGACAATTATCCACAGGCAGTCTTTCGCACCGGCCTGCCCGGGAGGAACGAATTCGTCATTCTTGCCCCCAATTATACGCGTCAGGCGGCACACCACGAATCAGATTCGGCCGAAGAAAAGATCACCGGCACGTCTGCTGTTACTCTCGGTATTAAGCATTCACTGGGCTACACCAGCTCCTGGTCGGGCGCGGTGGAAGCCCTGTTGACGCTGCCGACAGGCGGGTCCGCATTCGGGAGCCGAGGCCTCGGCGTCGCCGCTAACGTTATAGCCGCCTGTTCGCCGACTGAGCAGACAGGGCTCTCACTTCAACTTGGCGTGAGTTCGCAGACCGACCCGGCAAGCGCAGGGGGCAGGCGTTTTACCGGTTTCATTTCCAATCTCGTTGCCACCTGGCAGCCTGCGGTGCGTCTTCAGTTCTACGGTGAAATTTTCGGGCAGAGCAAAACCGCCCCGGATAAAGGCGCGGGCTACAACGCAGACAGCGGCATCCAGTACTTGCTTACGCCCTTCTGGGAAGTCGATTTGGAGGGAGGCGTGCGGCTTACCGGAGACCTGGGCGGATACACTCATTACTTCGGGGCAGGAATGGGATTCCGCTTCTAACCTGCTTAATTCAGTAAATCGAACCGAATAAGACGCGCGGTTTCTTTTGCCGATATTACACTTTTTTCACTTGACCCACAGATGCAGGAGACCGGCCTTGAGCGGCTTCAATTTCCCGTATTTGCCGGCCGCAGGCAGGCAAGAAATTGCCTCTTCGCCACAGGCAAATCCGACGTGGCGGAGGAGCGGAGCGAGAATGAGCGAAAGGTTAGCCTCCCGCATCCGCCAACAATGGGGTTAGATCAGTTAAGCATGCGGTGAATCATGAAGATGGCCAGGGGGTCTAGATGGTTGATCGCGGCACGGTAGACGGCGATGCTTGCACAGCCGCAACGGCTGCAGTCCGCTTCATTTCCGTAGGTGCACGACTTTGGCGTACCGTCTGAGTTATAACAGTTACAAACCTTGTGGGCCGGGCATTTTTCGATGCTGTTCCACTCGGAGAATTCACCACCCTGTCTGAACTGATTTGCCATGGAAGCGGTCAGTCCCATTATCCTCCAATACTTCTTCCTCAACCGCAGAAGCTCATCCAAAACGCTGTCCCGTTCGGCAACCGGGATGAAGAGACTGCTTTCATCCCTTGTCCTATGGGGTGTGTAGAAACTGAATCCGACCCCCTTTACAGGCAACCTGCTCAGCTCGTCGAGGAACTCTTCCAGGTTGTGCTGGTTCTGTCTGGTGATCGTTGTATGGACGACAGGTTTGCGCGGGGCCTTCCTGAGGTTTTCGACGGAGCAGTCGTAGGCGCCCTTACCTCTTATGCTGTCGTGGACCTCCCTTGTGCCGTCGAGGGACAAGATCCACTGGGCGTCAAATGACGCAAATCCCTGCGTCCCGTTGGTGAATATCAGCGGGTGGTCGAAGATCCTCGATGCCGCCTCGCACATCCGGGGTCGCAGCATCGGCTCTCCGCCATAGATGATGGCTGCAGTCATTCCCCGGCGCCTGAGGTCTTTCATAAAGGCGACCATGGCGTCGTCGCTGAGTTCTTCCGGGCGCTCCTCCTTCCACCAATAGCAATGGGCGCACTTAAGGTTGCAGTTGCTTGTGATGTCTATCGCAGCCGTGGTCTTCGTACGGCTAAAAGCCCAGGTGTAGAGGAGCCGTGCCTTTTTGTAGATCTTCATCTTAATTGTCAGACCCGGCCGGCCGATCGGGTGGTCTCCCTCGCCGTATACCCGGCGAGTATACTCCGAGCAAAGGTCTTCGGCCGTCCTTTCCATCGTGGCAAAAAGTTTTTCCGCAAAAAGGTCCTTCACCTTTCCGGCCGGGCCATGAAAGGTGAAGGAATTGCTTAGCATCCTCGTTTCGATATTGTAAAGATGAAGGAGCCCGTAAAGGACTTCTCTGTAGCGTTTCTCCGTATACGTGGTTTTCAGATTATCGGCGAAAGACAGCACGTCCCGCCACTTACCCATCAGATCGAATACCATACTGACGAGGGAGATGATTCTCCTTTTCCGTATCTCCGCAAAATCCTCATACCTGATTTCTATCGAAAAAAGTGGGGTCGACAATTTTCTTATGAACTCGTCATCGATCCCTTTTGTCAACTCGAAAAGTTCGTCCGCGTCCATGGCAGCCTTGTCCTTCCCCCTGACAAACCCGGCTGCGGCATGTGTGATGATCAATACGTCCTTCTCTATCTCCTTATGCACATTGGCATCGAGGATCTGCTCAAAGAGGGACAGGAAGAGCTTTAAGGGAAAGTACTTACCGAGACGTCTTACACAGACCCTGCTGAACTCGGTCATCAGTTCCCGGTCATGGTCGCATAGTACGTCGACGACCTTACTGCCTCCATGAATAGCCCCGTGACAATCGCCGTCGGGGGCGAATGTCCTGCCTGCCGTCCGCTTCACTGCATCTTCCACGACACCCCTGTAGTTTTTTTAAATTATAGCAGGCTTTTGGCGCGTTAAATACTGACAAACCAGGCCTCCCGGCAGGCATCCTTGGTTACCGCCAAACCGTCCGGGATTGAAAAAGCGCTTTTTCATGTGCTACTCTTTGTAATGCATAAAAGGCAAATTCGGTAATTGAGGAGAAGTGGCGTGAAAAAAAACCTTATATTCATATCTATGTTTTTGCTACTGCTGGTCAGTACGTCGTGCACCAAGCCTGATTATAAGAAGATTGCAGATGATTTCATAAAGAACACAAGCCCGGTAAAGGACTACACGGTCAGGGATGTCGAAGATACGAACTCGGCCGAATGGAAGGCCGTCGTTGTCTACGTAAAGCAGCAAACCGCAAATATGCCGGTCATATTCTTCATATCTCGCGACGGCAAGTCAGTGGTGCCGAATTCCATGGTATTTGTAGGCAATAAGCCGATTTTCACAAAACATCTTGAGCCTGAATTGGGCCGCATAAATTTCACGCCTTCGGATAAGGACAGGTTCGTCTATAACCCGTCGGGCAAAAAAACGATCTACGCGTTTTTTGATCCGGACTGTCCATATTGCAAGAGCGCCAAGGAGAAACTGAACAGCTATAACGGAGAATACAGGGTCATCGTGAAGTACTTTCCCCTGGAGCAGATCCATCCGGGAGCGACGCAGAAAGCCATTGCAGAGCAGGCTGAGTGGCTGAAGAAAAACAGGAAAGATCTTACAAAAGAGGCGGATTTTCTCAAAGAGGCCAAGAAGATGGTTGAGGAAGACGTAGCGGAAGCACAAAAGGCCGGGATGGGCGGAGTTCCGACATATGTAATGGAAGACGGGACCATGAAGCAGGGGGTATTTTAGTCCCGCGGGCAGGAACCCCCGAAAAGCCGGCTCTATGATGTGTCCATAACGCTCTAGGGTTTGCCTATACAGTAGTTTCTTTCTTGGTTTCCACTGTTTCCTTTGTGGCGGCTTCTTGCTTCGTCTCCATTGTGGTGGGGGATGTTATTTCCTTCGGTATTTCCTTAACCTCGTGGGTAACATCAATATCCCTGGCGGCATCTGACGTGGCCTTTTTGAATTCTCTCATAGCCTTGCCTAGTCCCTTACCCAGTTCGGGCAGTTTGCCGGGACCGAAGATTATCAGGGCTATCGCCAAAATTATGATCATGTGCAACGGTTGAAACAATCCTTCAAACATACATCACCTCCTAATGGTTCATTATAACGGTTCTGACAGGGCTTTGCCTGTTTATTATCTTCAGACTCTTGATGTATCTCCTCAATTTCTTCTCGTTCAGGTCAATCTCTATCGTGAAGAGATGATATTTGTCGGCAACAAGTCCTATAACATTACCAGACAAATACCTATATATTTCCTCAGTCTTATGGGGTAGCCTAACAAAGGGGGATGCGTGTCAGTGGATTTCGGGCGAGGCCGGATAGAATGCCGCACCATAAAAATCTCCCATGTTTCGGGCAATCACTGAAATACACTATCGTATTTTCAAAAGAGAGATGGACTCGATATGGAAGGTATTGGGGAAAAAATCTATCTGATGGACCGACTGAAGATCGTATTTTTCCTTCAGTTTCTTAACGTCCCTCGCAAGCGTCGCGGGGTTGCACGAGACGTAGACGATCGCCTCGGAAGGGTTATCCATAATCTTCTTTATCACCTCTGAGGTGAGTCCGGGCCTCGGGGGGTCCAGGATGATGACGTCGAATCTCTTGTTGATACGATATTTTTCGGAGGAGGACTTCACAATCTTGCAGTTCTTTATCCCGTTTAATTCAAGGTTCCTATTGCCGTCTTCTACCGCATACGCATTCTCTTCCACTGCGACCACTTCCGCACCGCGGGCAGCGCAGGGCAACGAAAAATTACCCGCTCCTGCGTAGAGATCAAGGACATGCTTCCCTTCAAGGGGGCCCATTCTTTCTGTCATAAACTCAACGACCCTTTTATTTAGGTCCCAGTGGGCCTGGAAAAAAGACCAGGGAGAGATAGTATATCTCAGGCCGTTTAAATCAAATCCCGTGTAGGCCCCTCCATAGGCGATCGAATCGTTGTAGGCGATGCCGGAAAGACCGGCCGCTACAAAATCCTCGAAGGAAGCCGCATTATACCCCTTTCCCTTAAGGAGCGCCACAGGGGTATCGCCGGCTGCGATATGAATATCACTAAGGTTGCCGACAGCACACTTCTCCTTTATCTTTCTCAGGAGCGCGTTAATGTCGTCATTCATCAACGGACATTCATCAAATGTAATCACGTCGCGTGAAGATTCCCTGAAAAAACCGATCTCGCCGGTCTTAGAGACCTTGAACTGCGCCTTTTGTCTGTAATGCCAGTTCGATCCCCAAAGCGGAGCGCCAAGGTCGGTCTGGACCTTGCCGAGCCTGGCAAGGGTGTCCCGAAGGACCTCGTCCTTCATCGCCACCTGCCTTTCATATTGTATGTACTGCAACTGGCAGCCCCCGCACTTGCCGAAGACCGGACAGGGAGGATCAACCCTGTCTGCGGACGGCTCTATCACATTCACCACAAAGCCGACAGAATAGTCCCTTTTCTTTTCCAGGATCTCCACGTCCACGATTTCTCCAGGGATGGCGCCCTTGATCAATATCACCTTTTCGTCCCTGGCGATGGAGTACCCGCCGTAGGCCGGCGAGAGGGACTCGAGTATCATTCCCATTTTCCTATTCCCTTTCGGCCAGCTTCTTGATAGTTGCCTTGAGCTCGGTAAGGTCGGCCGATTTCACTATATACGCCTCGGAGGCCCACACCGCAAAATCGTCCCTGTAGTCGTACGCGGTGGACATGATCACGGGCAGCCGCGGCCTTTTCTCCTTCATCTGCCGAAGCAGTTTGATGCCGTCCACATCGGGCAAAAGAATGTCGAGGGTAACCAGATCAGGGACCTCCCGCTCGAACTGTTCCATCGCCTCCTGCCCGTTGGACGCCGTCACGATAACATACCCCTCTTCCTCGAGCTCTTCCTTGTACAGCCTGAGGATGTTTTGGTCATCGTCAACAATCAGAATCTTCATCTTTGTTCCTCCTTGATTGGTATAAACACCCTAAAGACACTCCCTTTGCCGACTTCGCTTTCGACCTCGATTGTGCCGTTATGTTCCTGTATTATCCTGTGGGTGATCGCAAGCCCGAGACCCGTGCCCGAGGGCTTCGTCGTAAAAAAAGGGTTAAAGATGAACGGGATTTCCTCTTCCTGGATCCCCTTCCCCGTATCTCTTACCTCCACGACCGCATCGGTCCCCTTCAGATATGTGCTGACGGATACGGAGCCGCTGCCCGAGATGGACTGCACCGCATTGGACAGGATATTGACAAACGCCTCCTTCACCCGGTTAGAGTCGACGAAGACTTCGGCCTGTAGTTTGAAGTCCCTTGTCACCATAACCCCCCTGTCTTCGAGCCCGGATTCCATGAGCTTCAGCACGCCATCCAAAAGGGAATTGAGGTTAACCACTTCCCTTGCGAGTCTCGCCTCCTTGACAAAGCCGAGGATCTCCTTGAGGATGTCCTCGAGCCTTTCCACCTCCTTTACGATAATACCTGCATATTCTCTGAGGTTGCCGTCAAGTTTCTTTTCGAGCCTCTTTGCAAACCCCCCGACGGAGACAAGCGGGTTCCTTATTTCGTGCGCGACTTTCGCCGCCACTTCGCCCAGGGCGGCCATTTTCTCCGCCATCACAAGCTTCTCGCGCAGGCTTTTAAGCTCACTGATGTCCCGGACCACATGCACCGACCCGATGAATTCCCCGGTCAGGTCGAAGATGGGGGAACTGGACGTCAGGAACGTCCCGCCCATATGCGGGTCGTCGAGTTCCTCTATATACGCCTTCTTGGTAGTTACCGTTTTATGATGGGGGCATTTTTCGTAGGGCTCTTTCATCCCGTGGAAGACCTCGTAACACTTTTTGCCGATAATCTCTGCCGGCGGAAGTCCGAGCTTGCTGCAGACCGCCCGGTTGACGCTCTTTATCTCGTAATCCTTGCTGTTGAAGTAGACCATGTCCGACATCGACTCGAAGATATTTTCGAGCTGCTGTTCGGCCATTGTCACCTGCTCGAAAAGGCGAGCGTTTTCAATAGCCGATGCAACGTGATTTGAGAAACTCGTAAGAAACGTCATGTCTTCGTCGGTTATCTGTTTTCTGTTGAAGTAGTTGTCCACCCATATGATCCCTATCACCTTGTCCCTCGACATCAGGGGGACCACTGCATAGGCCTGCGTGCCAAGCTGTTGTATCAGTATCGTATCGGAAAGCGCTTCTGCTTTGACGTCCGTCACATTATAGGACTTTTTCTCCTTCACCGCCCGGGCCAGGACGGTCTCCTCATTCAGAGGGATCTCCATCCCGAGGGTCAACCTGTCGAGGAACCCGTCACTCTTAAGAGGACCGCTGATGACGTCCTGCATAATGTCGTTGAGGGTCTTTTTCTGTAATGAGAGTTCGTCCCATATCTTCCATGCCTCCTCCGGACTCCCCGGCCCGACCCCCATCGCGCCTTTCAAGACATTTTTCGATTCATCCAAGAGAAATAGGATCGCCCTGTTGAACCCCATACCGTCGCTCATCGTAACAGCCACCAGGACCATGCGGAGCAGCTTGTCCAGCTCAAGAGTGCCCCTCATCGCCGAACTTATAAAGAACAATCTGGAAAGCTCCTGGTTGCGTCTAATCAGCTCCTTCTCCACGCTCTTTTTTCCGGATATGTCCCTCGAAATGCCGCTTATGCCTATGATATCTCCGGCAGCGTCCTTGATCGGAGACAGCGTGAGGCTGACCTCTATGATCATACCGTCCTTCTTCTTTCGCAGAGTTTCGATATCCTTCAGGACCTCGCCTTTTTTTAACTTCTCGATATTCTCCTTCTCCTTTTCAAGGAGGAAATCGGGAACAAAAAGCATGAACTTGCCTATGGCCTCGGACTCGCTGAAGCCGAACGTCTTCTCCGCACCCTCGTTCCACGAGGTGATTATGCCCTCGAGGTCTGTCGTGACGATCGCATCTGCGGAATGACTGATGATACTTTCGAGATATTCCTTTGTCTGGATAACTTCCCGGTAGAGGCTGAGCGTCTCCTCCTGATAGAGCACCCGTTCCGTAATATCCTGCACGAATACGACGCACTCTCTGATTGTCCCCTCCCCTTCCTTTATCGGATAAGCGGTAAGTTCCGCGTAGTTTACCCCCCTCGATTGCGTGATAGAGTTTATCTGCCCGGTCTCGAAGGTCGACTTTGCGGCACAGTGAGGACATATGCCTATCTTCTCATGAAAGATATCCAGGCTGCTGTGGCCGACGAGCATCTCAGGCGGCATGCTCACCCAATCTTCGATGTATTTGTTTACAGAAATGATCGTAAAGTCCCTGTCGAGGGTGATGA
Source organism: uncultured Nitrospiraceae bacterium (assembly GCA_963811165.1). Classification (GTDB taxonomy): domain Bacteria; phylum Nitrospirota; class Thermodesulfovibrionia; order Thermodesulfovibrionales; family UBA6898; genus Sulfobium. Next base: position 397,025 of record CAWEQH010000004.1, on the reverse strand, counting down.
TACCCCCCTGCACACTGTCGAAGAGGACATCCAGCCGTTTCTTTGCCTCTATCGCCTCCTGCTCCCTGCTCACTTCATGCTCGTATGCCTTTGATTTGTCTATGGCGATCGCCGATATGGAAGCAAAGCCTTCGGCGGTGTTCATGTCGTCGGGGGTAAAAGGTGTCGTACGGCCTTCTGAGTCGTATTTATCGTAAAGTCCCAGGGTGCCTATGACCGCATCACCGACCTTCAGGGGAACACAGATCATGGATTTCACGTCCAGCAGCGGGACCCTCATGCCCGGCGGCATCTTTGACATATCCTCCACCAGTAAGGGTGTACCTTCCTGCGCAACCCATCCCGCAAGCCCTTCTCCCACCCGCAGTTCCATTTCATCTTCAACCCCCGCGGGAAGCCCAAAATGCGATTTAACCCTGAGCTTGTCGTTTTCGAGCAGTCGTATGATGCAGCCACTCGAAGAGAGCACTCTGGAGATCTCCTCGGCCATTTTCTTAAGCAGGTCTTCGAGGTCGAGGACCGAGGTCACGGCCCGGCTCAGCTCATACAGCACCATCAGCTTTTCAAGCTGCTTTTTAGTGGCGAGATAGAGCTCGGCGTTCCTTATCACAGATCCTACGGTATGGGCCAGGATCTCGAGCGTACTGATCTCATCATCAGTAAACACATGCGCAGACTTCTTCCTGATAAGCAGGAGGCCCGAGACCATATGGCCGCGGATAATGGGGAGGGCAACCCCCGAGCGGTAGCCCTCCCTGAAGACGGGATCGGATTCCCTGGATCCGGTGGCGTCATGCACAATGACAGGGCTTAACGTACTCACAATTTCATTCGCTATCCCCTCTTCAGCAGGAAGGCAGGCGACGTCCGCCTTGCAGCCCGGGCCGATACAGAAAGAGTTTTGATCGGGCCTAAACATATAGACCCCGCTGCTTTCGTAATTGAGCCCGTTTGCGATCGTCTCGGTTATGAACGCAAGCGCGTCCCTTAGGTCAAGCGTCGTCCCTGCAATCTTCGTGACCTCAAGGAGGAGTTCTGTCTCGGCAAGCTTCCTTCCTATCTGCCGGTTTGAAGATTCCAGGTCCTCCACCATGCTGTCGAACCTTTTGGCGACCACACCGCACTCGTCCCTGCGGACTGTGTGTATCCGATAAGAAAGGTCTCCCTTGCCTATCCTTTCGGTGGCCGTCAGAAGTTCGTTAAAAGGGGCGGCGATCGCCCTTCTGATTCGAAGGATGAGAAATATGGCCATGAGCACGCTACAGGTAATGAGAGAGACGTGGTAGTAGATCATCTCTTTTTTCACCAAAGCGCCTTCCTTGACGACATTGAGGACGGTATCGACCGACCGTTGCTGGAGTTGGTCGATTTTCGTTATCACGTCGATCGTGTCAATATCCATCTTCTGAAGGTAGCGGAGGACCTCAGGGTCGCCGACGGGCTGCCTGTTCTCCATAACGGGGGTTGCGTAGGTCAGCACCCTTTGGAATTCGCTTTCGATCTCCCGGAGTTCTCCATTATCCCTTGCGGTCACGTTTAGGTTGCCGAAACTCCTGTTTACGTCCGCCAGCTTCTTGCGGTAGAGTCTCTGAAACCGCAGGTCTCCGGTCAGTCCCCAGTTTTTGGCCGTCTCCGAAAACTCTCCGATGTTGCGGTCGAGTTCATTGTAGAGCTTGTTTCTCTCGCTTACCGGCAGAAGCGCGCCCATTGAGTCGCTCATCCTGTCGAAGATCAGCACGCTCCCCGCAGCCAAGACAGCGACAAGGACCAGGAACGCCGATAGCATGACCGACAACTTCACTCTGAAGTTCATGCGGTCAACCTCTGCACGGCCTTTTCGTAAAGTCCGAGATATGTGTCGGCGGATCTTCTCCAGGAAAAATCTTCACCCATCGCCTCACGCACCACCCGGCCCAGCCTCCGTTTCTCGACAAAGACGCAGGCTGCCCTCTTCACCGCATTTTTTAGGCCGGACGGAGTGTAATCCTCGAAGAGGAACCCTGTCCCTCTGGCTGAAAGATGATCATAATCTCGTACCGTATCGGCAAGGCCCCCTGTCCTTCTCACCACAGGGACCGCACCGTATCTGAGTGCGATCAATTGGCCGAGTCCGCAGGGTTCATACCGGGAAGGCATCAGGAAAAAATCGCTGCCGGCATAGATAAGGCGGGCGAGCCTCTCTTCGAATCCGGCCCTGACAAATATGCGCCCGGGGTGCCTGCCGGCTATGTCGGTCAGGAGTTTCTGGTAATAGGCATCGCCCTTCCCCAAGACAACGACATTCACCCCAAGGGAAATCAGATCATCAACCGATTCCGATATCAGGTCAATCCCTTTCTGTCCTGAAAACCTGCTCACCACTCCAAAAAGAGGAGACTTCTCATGCGTAATCCCCGCTTCTTGAAGTAGTACCCTTCTGCATTCGGCCTTGCCCCCAAGGGTATCGGGGCCGTACTTTCTGGGGATCATCGGGTCTCCGGCCGGGTCCCACTCATCGTAGTCTATCCCGTTTATCACTCCGTAGAGGTCATCCCTGCGCATACTCAATACCCCTTCAAGCCCGAACCCGAACTCGCTTTGAAGGATTTCACCCGCATACGTTTCGCTCACCGTGGTAAGCAGGTCCGCATACAGCAGTCCTGCCTTCATGAAATTCATGCTGCCGTAAAACTCGATCTTCTCCGGCGTAAAATAGTCCTTTCCAATCCCCGTATACTTCAGGTCGGACGCGGCGAAGATCCCCTGATAGCCCAGGTTATGGATCGTATAAAGGGTAGCCGTGCGGTCAAGACGCTCCCGGTAAAGACCGCTCAGATAAAGCGGCAGCATGCCCGTCTGCCAGTCGTTGCAGTGTATGACATCGGGCCGGACGTCCATCGCGAGGCAAGTCTCAAGCACGGCCCTCGAAAAAAAGGCGAAGCGCAACGCGTTGTCGGGATACCCATTACCCGGAGGTCCGTAAAGCTCGGTCCTCCCGAATAACCTTTCGCATTCTATAAAATACGCATGGGGCACCGGCGATCCGTCCGAAACCCAGACCTTGCCTTCGATGGAAATGTCGCCCATCCTCAGGCTGAAGCCCTTTCCCGTCGGTTGGGGAGTGAAGTGGTCTCTGATTGTCTTATAAAGGGGGAGCACCAGCGACGCATCCATATTTCGTCTGCGGAACTCCTTCACGAGCGCGCCCGTAACGTCTCCCAGTCCGCCGGTCTTTATATACGGCACGGCCTCCGGCGTCGCAATCAGTATCCTCATATCAAACCCATCGCTAAATTTTTGCCTCACGCATGAACTTGGCCGATTCTTCAGGGGGCGTAGGGTTGATATAAAAGCCCGAACCCCATTCGAAACCGGCTATCTTGGTAAGTTTCGGCATCAGCTCTATATGCCAGTGATAATGCTCGTTTATCTCATCGTAAAAGGGAGATGTGTGAATGACGAAATTATACGGAGGCGTATCGAGGATCCTGTCTGTCTGTCGAAGTATCCTCTGGAGTATCTCCGCCAGGTCGCCGAAATTCCCATCGGAAGGGGTGAACATGGACTGGTGCCGTTTCGGCAGGATCCACGTCTCAAAGGGCGACCTCGGGGCAAAGGGAGACAGCGCAACATATCCGGCATTTTCATAGATGACCCTTTTGCCGTCCACAAGTTCCTGGGTGATGACATCGCAAAAGATGCAGCGTTCCTTGAATTCGTAGTGGCGGCGCGCAGAGTCCACCTCCTCCTTGACAAGCGCAGGGACAATCGGCAGTGCGATCAGCTGAGTGTGAGAGTGTTCGAGGGTAGCCCCTGCGACCTCCCCTTCGTTTTTGAATATCAGGACGTATTTAAAGCGCTGGTCCTTCTTCAGATCGGTGAGCCGGAGATGGCACGCCCATAAGACGTCCTCGACCGCCTTTTTAGGCATTGTCGAAAGCGAAAGGTGATGGTCCGGCGTCTCGATGATTACCTCATGCGCCCCCACGCCGTTCATCTTGTCGAAGATCCCTTCACCCGTCTTGCCGAGCTCTCCGTAAATCTGCAGGGCCGGGAATTTGTTGGGCATGACCCTCAACGTCCACCCCGGAGAATTAGGCGGTAACCCCGAAGGCCTGAAGGCCATGATCTCGGGGGGCGTGGTATATTCATTACCGGGACAAAAGGGGCAGAACCCCCCTTTTTTCCTCTGGGACGGCGAGATAAAATCGGTAGGCCTTTTCCCCCTCTCGACCGAAATAATCACCCATCTCCCCACGATAGGGTCTTTTCTTAATTCAGGCATATAACCTCCGTCTGTAAAACCGAAATAGGGATTGTGAAACCCGGCACAAAAACCTTCTAAACCCTTACTTTTTGTTATTATATCACAATACTTAGACCCTTTCTTTGCAAGGATGTGGCAAAGTTAATTAACTTTTGTATGATAAAAAAGGCATAAAAGTTACTTAACTTTCAAGCGTTTATCTTAATTTCAATGACTTAGGGGTTGTCAGCATCAGATAATCCCTTTCCTTTTATGTTCTCCATTTCGGTAGAAATTTAGTAGAAATTTTACTGATAAGTGAGAGCTTCATAATCCCCTCACCCCCCCTACCCTGATCGTCTCCCGTCTCGTTATCCAAATCCCCACCAAAACGAGACAATAGCCGTTATGGAGGTTTCTGGGACAAGCCAGACATATAGTCCTGGCTTGTGAGTCTCGGACGTGGCTTTAAAGACGTTTAAAGGATTACCCCCTTTTGTAAACTCAAAGAGCCTGTGAGTCACCTAACGATTCAGGCGGGTAGTGGTCAGTTTGATTTTTCCGACTAGTGCGATGCTTGCTATTGAAGAAATTCTAGCTCTATCCGTTTAATTCTGATAAAATTCAGGGGATCAAAGATTTTATTTCACCTATTTTATTGCCCAAAGGAGGTGATGACCATGCTACTAGATGATCCAACAAAACTAACTATTTTGTTAAAAGCCGCAGATATAGTTATTCAAGCAGTTAGCTCTGGACAATATGTAACAGCACCCGATGCAGTAGAACTCTTAGAAAAAACATATTCTAAGATGATAAGCCTAGCCAAAGAGGCTTAATATTTCTACTCTACGTTAATATGCCGGAGAACTACACATGTCGCAAATAAAGCTATAACCAATCAGCTACTTTATAGCCAGCCCAAATACCGATAAAACCTCCAACAGCACCAAAGATATAGAGAAGACGTGGAAAACGCACTGTCACCCCAAATTACAGGAATATAACTGCCAGCGAATGACCCTATGACCATACCTAACATGATAAATTTTTTTGTTATAGTTATATCTTCTCGCTCCCTAGACATTAATCCAAAATACTTCATCATATCCCCGAAGATCAGGGCTGCACATCCCCCTTGAGAATTACTCCAGCGCGATTTGGGTTGCTGCCCCGTTGGGTGGTTTTGGTATCGCTTAGAAGATGAGATCGGATATGCAGCAAGAACAAAGACTGCACTAATTATCATATACTAAGTAAAGAAGTGTAAGGCACAAATACAGATAAATATTTTTTTAATATCAGGAGGCTTTTTTTATGCAGTTACATTGGACTCAAGACTTTTCCGTTGGTGTGGAAGAGATAGATACCCAGCATAAAGAATTATTTGAGACGATAAATAACCTTGACTCAGCCATGAGAAAGGGAAAAGCCAAGGACGAAACAAATGGGCTGATTGCTTTTTTAGATAAATACATTTTTTTTCATTTCGGCACAGAAGAAAAATATATGACAGAATTGGGATACCAGAGATATTCCCAGCACAAGATACAACATATCTGGTTTATAGATGTATTTTCTGACATAAAGAAAAAGTTTGGAACTGAGGGACCAACGGCTGACGTAATAGTAAGGAGCAATAACCTTCTTATTAAATGGTTCAGTAATCATGTAAGAACTGCTGATATGACCCTTGGCGTTTTTTTGAAGTCTAAGATTAAGGGATAATCAGGTCATTCCTTTATCTTATTCCCCGCACAAGCCAAAGGGAGGATAAAGAAGGGATGCGGAAACAGATTTAGGTGCCCAAGGCTATTTCAAAACCCACAACTGTATTGCCGTGTCCTTCTAAGACATTTTGCTAAAAACAGGGAACAGCTGTCATAGTTTTCGCTATCGCAGCGATTTGATCTTACTAATGCACCAATTTTGATGGATGTCACGGACGCTTCACATATATCGGTTTTAGCATCACAGTACGGACATGCCTCAAAATATTTCCTGACTTCTTTTGCTGTAGCATTCATTTTATGCACCTCCTTTCTTTTTAACTTGATACTGGAAAACTTTCACAGCGGATTAGCAGTAATGCCAATATTCCCTGTCTTCAATTTCTTCATCGCAATCACAAAGAATATTAGAACACTCATAATGAGTTCACTTGTCTAACATCTCCCTGCCGCAAGCTATGCATTTCATGGCATTTCCCCTTCCCCATGTGGATTACTACTTATTTTAATAAAAGAAATGTTACAGGGTAATGACCTTACTGTGAAATTTTGATTACAAATCCTCTTCCCTAATGAAAATTGTAGGCAAATCAAAACCTATGAGAGTTTTTTCATCTATACTTGAATGCCTGAATTCAGGAAGTGTGTCAATAAAATGAAAAAAAGAGTTAAAAATAACACAGGGTTTCTTGCCCAGTCAATAAAATAACGCTGTCCATTCTGGGGATTAACTTGATGTAACAACATAATTTCTAAGGCAATTCAAGTTAACTAGCCCTCTGGGATTTATCTATAGCGGAGGCTTATTCATTGGCATATATTTTGTAATAGATATTTCAGAGGCAATGACGGTATGGACATGGTAAAAATGAGAATGCTGGTTTCTATCCTGAAGGAGTCGCCACTATATATGACCATGACCCATGAGGAAAAGATAGCTCTTTTGTTTAAATTGTTAAAGGAGTACCCCTTTCTCGACAAGTCGCAAAATTAGCCCATTCGCTACCCTCTCACCATGTATGTCACAGAATGATTTCTTCAGCAAATTGAAAAAGATGTTCTCCCCTACTTATTAACAAAAGGGTGTTGGTTCACAGAGGAGGGGGAAAGAGTTATCATTCAATTAATGGAAACCCTATTACCTCAGACAATCCAGAACAAAAGCACACCAGAACCAAAGGGGTGATGCCATGACTGCCCTTATAGCAAATTCGCCCTACATTGGGCTTTTCGTACTCCTTATTCTCGGAGGCATAGGGCTACCTCTCTTCCCCGAAGATGCCACGTTCATTTTATGTGGATTCTTGATTCAAGCTCGAACAGTAAAAACTGTTCCTGCCTTGCTCGTTATTTACATCGGGGTGTTGATAGCAGATTTTATCATCTATTCTTTTGGCAGGAAATATGGTCGCATGGTTGTATGCCACAGATGGTTCCATAGGTTTTTATCTCCAGAAAAACTCACAGACCTTGAAGACAGATATAAAAGGAAAGGTATCTTTTTTATCTTGCTCGGTAGGCATTTCATTGGACTAAGAACGCAGATATTCATTGTTTCTGGCATCATGAGGATGCATCCTTTGAAATTCTTGTTAGCAGATGCGGTTACGGTTATTTTCACCATTGCAGTGATGGTTTCAATTGGGTACGTGGGGGGGCATAGTCTGAAAGATTTAGGAATTCACATCAGTAAGACTGAATATTTAGCGATCTTCTGTCTCGCTAGTTTTATCACAGGGTGGTCAGTTTTTAAATATATCCAAAAGAAGAAGTCTAGGAGTTGCTAGGGGTTCCGAAAGATTATATTATATCCTTGGACTCGGACATTTTTTTGACACCACTTTTTTTACTATCTTGACTACACCAGGGTAAAGTTGATATAAAACCTCATGGGCTTCATTAAACGCATGCTATTGTTACTGGCTCTCATTATTTTTCCACTCGAACTGATGGCAGAAACAGCAGACTGGATTGAGGTGACCAAGAATGCGACAGGGACGGCGATTTATTTTATAGACGTTGCAAGCATTCATTATGATGGTGATAAGGTAACGTTCTGGGATAAACGAGTATTGTCAGACGACCCCAGCTTTAAGGAGATGAGAGGCTACAATGAAGTGGACTGCAAGGAGGAAAGATATCGCACGCTTCGGATAACAGGATATGACAAAAATGGCAAGAGTGACACTGACAGTGATGAAGGGCAATGGCAACACATTGAACCCAATACCGCTATGATTGGGACCTGTCCCCCGAAAAATGTGCCACTTGTAATTAGAGTGTTGGTAATATAAACACTCAAAGCAAGGAGGCAGATTAATGAAGAAGACCAGGTATTCGGAAGAGCAGATTGTAAGCATTCTGAAAGAGGGCGAAGCGGGCATTTCGGTGACTGATCTTTGCAGGAAGTACGGAATGAGCGACGCCACATACTATAACTGGAAGGCCAAGTATGCCGGCATGGCCACAAGCGATGTGAAGCGGCTGAAGCAGCTTGAGGATGAAAACCGGCGTTTGAAGCATCTGGTTGCTGACCTTACCCTTGATAATCAGGCGCTCAAAGAGGTCATCTCAAAAAACTTCTAAGGCCCAAGGCGCGGAGAGCAGCAGTGGAGCATATCATCAACTGCTTTGGGCTGAGCGAAAGACGAGCAAGTCGGCTTATTGGATTAAGCAGAAACATTTTACGATACGAACCAGGGCCGGATGAAGATGAGGAGCTCCGGATTCGGATGAAGGAGATCGCCGAACAAAGGAGGCGTTTTGGATGTCGAAGGCTTCACGTCCTGCTTAAAAGAGAAGGTTTGGTCGTAAATCATAAGCGCACAGAGCGGCTGTACAAGGAAGAGAAACTCGCACTACGGATTCGCAGGAGGAAGAAACTGGCTGCCCAAGGGAGGATTGACGTAGAGAAGGCCACACGGCCGAACGAGCTTTGGGCGATGGATTTTCTGCATGATGCTTTGCATAACGGGAGGAAATTGAGATTTTTGCCGATCATTGACACCTACACAAAGGAGTGCTTAAAGATCGAAGTCGATACATCGATTGGCGGCAAACGGGTTTGTGCTGTTTTGAGCCAAATAGCGGCTCTTCGGGAACTCCCCGAGAAGATTGTCGTGGACAATGGCCCTGAATTCATCAGTAACGCTTTGGATGCATGGGCATATGAGCGAGGCATCAAACTCCATTTCATCCGCCCCGGAAAGCCGGGAGATAATGCGTACATGGAGAGTTTCAACGGCAAGTTCAGGGACGAATGCCTGAATCTCAACTGGTTCATAAGCGTGGGACATGCCCGTGCTATAGCTGAAGACTATCGGCTTGATTACAACAACGAGCGGCCCCATAGCTCCCTGGGCGATCTGACGCCAGCTGAATTCATAAGGCTTGAAGAGGAAAAGGTAGTTGGGATACTCTAATTATGATTGGCACAGCAACTGGGGGTAGGTCCATTGCCTTTTATCGTTACGTATGCAAGAAATAGTTGTTAAGTTTTGTGTCATGTCTGTTACTTCCCACTATTGGCAAATCTAACCCCCATGCCGAAGGCTTTTTCACACTCCTTTGGAAATATCTCCTCCCGCCTCTTTTTTTTCTTCTCAGGATCAAAGCGGGTTGAAACCACCTTTGAGTAATCGTCAAATTGATAGGTATCCAGACTCAGGATATATTCAGAAGCTCCAAAGATCATCTTGAGGTAAGTTTCATTCATACCAAAAAGCTGAAGATAACCACGTTCCCTCATTTGTTCTTCATTAGAATTCATAGTATAGATGAACCCTGTCTTGATCTTAGTGGGGAAAAGCGACTGAGGGGGATCAGTATAGGTGAGGTTCGCAAACAGCAGTCGTTCCATGAATGACCGCATCTCCCCAGAAACATCACCAAAATAAATAGGGGAACCCAAGATTATGGCATCAGCTTTTTCAATTTTCTTAAAAATTGGGTTCAAGTCATCTTTGACTGCACATCTGCCATAACTTTTACCCCCGATGGTCTTACAGGCAAAACAGCTTATGCATCCCTTGAAGTTCAAATCATATAGATGAATAAGTTCCGTTTTGGCTCCCTTTGAGGCAGCCCCTTCAAGAGCCTTCCCAAGCAATGTTGCCGTGTTCCACTTTTTCCTCGGACTTCCATTGAATGCCATAACCTTCATTGTGATATCTCCCTTGTTATGATGTTAGAGGGTCACTTTTCCTATCTCTCAATGCCCCTTCCGTATATGAATCAGCTTTTTGAGAATACGTTTGAGCATTCCCTCTTCCTTTGTCTCATGGAGAGATGGATAAACGGTAAGCATCCTGTCTTTGGACACGCCATATTCTTTTCGCTTCTTAGACATTGATCCCAAAATATTTCATCATATCCCCGAAAATCAAAGCATCCTGAACTTCAGTTTCAATTGAGTGTTCAATTGCCCCATGCTTAATAAGGAACTCATGATCTTCTTCCGTGGAGATATGTCCATGTACGCCTAACCGTGGATGGGAGTCAAAGTATTTGCGGATTTCATGAGGGGGGAATGCCTGATTTATTAGGAAGACAAACTTCACCAATAATCCTTCCCGCTCGATTATGCGAGCTTTTACTCTCTCATGGACTTCATCCAAATTAATCACGTAACGCCGATTGCGGACTTGCTTTTCAATTATAGGGGTATAATTCAGTTGTTTTCGTTGTTTATTAATCACTCGGCTCATCTTCTGAAAACCGAAGAGGTCACGGACTAGATTATAAAATTTTTCTCCGATCAGATATCCTAATGCCTTCTCGATTCCAAATCGGTTAGCTATCCCCAGGGAGGCAACTACCCATTCCTCCAGTTGATTGGGGTTTGAGAATGTCTTGCTCATTGGCACTATTATAAGCAAAAATAGAGTCTAATGAGAATATTTGTAAATGAGAGTGTATTAGGAATTGGAGACGAGAATATTTAAAGGTACTGTACAATATTTTGCGCAATATAGAGGAGTCCTTTTCTCGGAACCAATTATTTTCGATATACAGCATCCCTCAATAGAGAGGGTATGCCTCGAATCTAAAGAGGCTGACAAAATTATATTAATTTTTTCGATTATCAATGAGCAGTCACTCGAAAAAGCCTGTGAGATAGCAAATTATTTTTCCGACAAAATCCTTAATCGAATAGCCTTTACCTTTAATGCCATTATTGGAATACCTCGGTTATATTCTGGAACCATAGTAGAGGAAATTACCTTGGAAGATGGTATGAAATCAGTGATAATTCATCCTTCTACAATAACTAGTCGTGTAACAGTCAGTGCTGATTTAAAGATCACGCCTCCCCCAAGCGATAAGATAAAAATTTTGCTGGATGGGTTGCCTTACGAAGATAATTTGAAAGATCACTACTACAGTGAATACAGATTTATCTTACTTAATAATGACCCCATTGCAGTATTTATGTCACTTTACAATATTTTGCTACAGGTATTGGGTGATGACCAAAAATTTGTTGATGAATTCATTCGTCAAGAGGAACCCTCAGTGCAAGAGTTTCCCGATAGACAGGGGAAACAAACCTTATATACCAAATTGAGAAACGATGTTGGACATCCAAAGAAAAGACCGCTGAAAGAAACTAATGAAGAAATTAAGGCAGTCTTAGAGAAGTTTAAAATGTTTGTTAGGAAAGCTATTGAGGAAAAAATATAAAGATGAAGACTCCTTCTGCTCTGAATTAATGACTTCCCCATCAAAGAAGAAAAAACCTCAAAATCCCCTCTTATGGGTCGTTGAATCCATCATGGATGAGCCGAGCTACAGTGACCGAGCATGGTTCGGGTGCCGTGCAATTTATCTTCATGGGAGGCTCATGCTTGTTCTTTGTTCGGGACAGGAGCCGTGGAACGGGTTACTGATTGCTACTATCCCATCAATGAAAGAATCTAATGCCCTCCCCGCCACTGCCTTTGAGATGTCTACATCCTTCGCCATTTTTTCGATGAGTTCTGATTTGGTCATGATATCCCCCTTATGGATTTATAATTGAAAGTATACAGAATTGGGAGAGGGAAGAGAACAGGCAGCTATTGAAGAAAAGAGATGAAAAGAGTCTCGTATGTGCTATCATACACCTGAAGGCACGACCCTCCAAATGATCCCCATTTAAGACGTGCCTTCTTTTCACATCGGGCAGGTCATTCCCCGATCCCCAGACCTGCCCGATTTTATTTTTTTGACAGAGTCAAAAAAACCAATAATGACCTTCTGTGTTAATGTACCTATGTGCTCGTAATGTGGATCGGTTTTTAGAAAGGGGGAAGGATTATGGAAAGTAGTAGGAATATGCACTGCTGGCATTACAATAACTGCGGTCATGGAAAAGATTCATTATGCCCTGCGGTAGAGCAGAATGCGGGCAGATCGTGCTGGCTCGTTCCAAAGACATTATGTGGGGGTAAGGTGCATGGTAAGCACACCGAAAGGATCAAATCATGTGAGGGATGTGCCTTTTACATATATATTCATGTATTACTTTCCAGACCACCATTGGAAACATCAAACCTCCATGATATAAGGCAGATGAAAGTACTCCGTAGCAATCTATCTCGTTGTTAAAGTGTTGTAAGGCTATCCATAATAGGATTTAAGACATGATCGGGGGCGATGGAGTGGTATTCGGAACGCAGCATTTTGAGGGATGCAGTATAATGAAAGTAAGTCTTATATAAAGGAGGACAGCATGAGCAAAGAAAATAAGCAAAAACCAAATGCAAAGAAAAAACCACAGCACACGCTGAAAGAAAAAAGACAGGCGAAGAAAGACAAGGTTGAAGGTAAGCCACTCCAAATGATGCCCAGTTGAACTTACATCGGTCAGGTCGATCCCTGATTCCCAGACCTGCCCGATTTTATTTCCCCCTGCATCCTCAAAAACCTGAAGTGATATAAACAGGCAAAGCTACTCCAGAACCGCTATAATGAACCAATAGGAGGTGAACTATGTTTGAAGGATTGTTTCAACCGCTGCACATGATTATAATCCTGGCGATAGCCCTGATTATCTTTGGTCCTGGAAAACTACCTGAACTGGGGAAGGGATTGGGCAAGGCTATGAGAGAATTCAAAAGTGCTATGTCGGATGCCACCAAGGAAATTAACGTTACCCCCCAGGCAAAAGAAGCACCTAAAGAAATTTCATCCCCCACCACTATGGAGCAGAAGCAGGAAACAGCCGAGACTGTGGAAGCCAAAAAAGAAATCAGCAACAGGACGACATAATGAACCCTGCCTTAATCATGATAAGATTCTGGGGTATCATTTTGATTGTATTGTCATGCTCGATGCTGTTCAATGCTGGGTTTTATGTCAGGCTGGTCAAGGCACTTCAGAATGAAACCACTAGATTCCTGTATTTTTTTGTTGTGCTGGTCATAGGGGCTTTAAGTGTTTCGGTACTGAATCAATGGACGTTGAATGCAGCGGGATTAGCAACACTGCTAGGGTGGGGAGCATTGTTCAAGGGAACGTTCGGGATACTGCTGCTTGATTTATCAAACAAGATTATCCAGCAGGTCAACCTGAGTCCTGTGGTGATTTATCCAGTAGGCGTAATCATGTTGATTGTCGGGTGTTATTTGTTGGTTGTTGGTTTTGTTTATTAGGATAGAATACCCCATGGCTGACATTGACCAGATTAATAAATCAGAGTGGGAAAAGCAAGATAATTGGACATCCCCAGGTTTTTACTTCTCCAAGAAAGATACAAGGTGGATAGTACCCAAGAGAAATCCTGTGCTGGGTTGGACTTTCAATTTAGGAAACAAGAAAGGTGCTTGGGCTATGCTTTTTTCCTTTCTGATTCCTACCTTTATTTTGGTTGGCATAATTATATTCATAGCAATGAAGCTAGGGCATTAATCCTGGTCGGCCTATCCTGACTGAACGCATGGATATAGAACCCAACGTGACCTTATCAGCAAAGAACGTGACATTCTCGTCACGATCCTTAAGTCCAAGGATATAGAGAAGAGGCAGATAGTGTTCATTGGTAGGCACGGATAAATCTGATGCCTTGCCAAACTTCTGATAGTGAATAATTGAGTCGTGGTCACCTGACAGGATCAACTGCTTCAGGATCTCGTCAAATTCTACAGCCCAGTCGTAAGCAGTGTCTCCCCATGATAGCATCATGAGATTGTGAACCATATTGCCACTACCCACAATCAGTACCCCCTTATTCCTCAGTGATCGTAATTCTTTTCCTAAGTCATAGTGAGCTTGTGGTTCCTTGTGACCATCAAGACTGAGTTGAACAACGGGAATGTCGGCATTAGGAAACATACGGGACAAGACTGACCATGTACCATGATCAAGCCCCCAGTTGAAATCCATTTCCACGTTTGTTTTTTTAAGGGTCTGTTCAGTCAGACGAGCCAATGAAGGAGAACCTTCAGCTTGGTATTGAACCTGATAGAGTTCCTTGGGAAAACCGCCGAAATCGTGGATCGTCTTTGGTTTCTCCATAGCTGTCACACGTGTCCCATTTGTCATCCAGTGAGCCGATATGCACAGAATCGCCTTTGGGATAGGCAAAGACTGACCTGCTTTAATCCATGCCCTGCTAAATTCATTATCTTCTATGGCGTTCATCGGGCTTCCATGCCCCACAAACAAGGCTGGCATCGTGGTCCCTGTGTCGCTCAGTTCAATTGCATCATTCATGCTTGATTTAATCTACCACAGCCAAGCCCCAATAGTTCGGAAACATCACCACCCCCCTGTTATTTCCTGGGCTATGTGTCGGGATAGCAAACGGACGGGATATTCCTGCTTAGTACCAAGAGCATATTGAACAGCACTGACCACATCTTTAATTTGGAATGGTTTTAAAATAATGCCTGTGAACAAATATTTAACGGCAGCAAGATAACCATCGTCATCAACAGCAAAACAACCAGATATCAGGACGATCTTTAGGAAAGGGTATAGTTTTTTTAGTTGTCTGGCACAGTCTACACCACTGAGTTTTGGCATTTTGTGATCCATTAGGATTAGGTCAGGCAGGGCATTTGGATCAATGAGTTCAAGGACTTCCTGCCCATCCTGGGCTTCAATGACTTCATGCCGATTCATGTTCAGAATCCGTTTCAGGACGCTTCTGACTAAAACATCATCATCTACAACCAATATAGTCGCCATTATTGAACCTCCTAACATTTAAAGCTGTTGATGCCGACAAGATCGGGCATAGTATGTATGTCTGCTTAAAACAGTATTGCTCCATCCTTTCAATTCTCGGAACATACTTAGTTTCTGATGCACCACAGGTGCCGATGTATCCTTCTTCAAAATAAGGGCAACTCATGTATACCTCCTTTGATACTCAAGACGCTTTTCATGACGTACAAGTTACCACTTAACTGTGAAGACAATTTGAACTTACTACTAGACTTGAAGAATTTACCAGCTATTTTCATTACCTGCATAATTTTTTGCATTCTTCACAATGAATTCAAAAAGCCGTTGTAAACTCTCGTTTAAAATTATGGTAGAGTATTGCCATTTGATTAGGGTCGGCAAGAATTGGAGCATATCAAAAGCATGATAATGAATAAGAAAACAATACTATTGATCGTAATCGGCATGTTGATGCTGGTATCCGTAATCAACTTCTCGACAGGCACAACAATAACAATAAATGGCAAGCATGTAACCAGTGTGGGCAGCTATCTTGCTGCGTATTTGGGCTTGGTTATCTTGGCGGTGGTGCTGGTGTTATTGATTCCATCCGTCTTCATCCTGGCTATGGTGCTATCAATAGTCTTTGTCGTGTTTATTATGTTGTTTTTTCCTTTGATGCCTATGGCATTCTTACTGCTGCCAGGTATTATTTTTATTGCTATTGTGTGGCTTGTCTATAGGCTGGTGAAGAAGAAAAAGTAATGGGTTAGTCCGATATACCCATCCCTACTCTCCGATAGAGAACATTGCTTCAAGGTCGTGACGTGAAAATGCCTTAAATGCTAGCATTGTTTCTGATTTCAAAATGGCGTTAATACTGACCATTTTTTTAGTAACAAGATTTGCAAGGTCATCAGTTGATGGAACACGGGCAATTGCAACCAGATCATAATTTCCACTAACTGAATAGACTTCAGATATCCCATCCATTGCTGCCAGTTGTTCAGCTACTTCGTTGATTTTTGTTCTTTCAACATTCATGAGAATAATTGAAGTAACCATCTTTTCTCCTTCCAGTTATTTATTTCCCGACAAACTATCGGGATCAAACCCCTCACGATCCCCCATAACCTATTGATACTTTGCCGCCTTCAACAATGACTGGTACTTTCCTGGCTCCTTTGGAATGCAGGAGCATTTCCTGAAGTCTAATGGGGTCTTGTTTCACATCAAAATATTGTGCTGTGTTGTAGGCTGACCTAGCCCTGTCGGTATAGGGTCAACCCGCCTTGCCATAGATTATTGTTTCCGCCATAGAAATGCCTCCGAAAAAAAGTTGTTTCTGATAGGTCAAAAAAAAGAAGTACAACACCTTGGTGCTGGGTATCCTTAGAGTCTTTTTTAGTGGATGCTTCGGCAGATGCTTTAGGCTTCCCCCTTGCTGCTGGGGGCTTGCTCACCACATCTTGCTCCCGCTTCCTAACCAATTGACTTAGTTCTAAGCCTTAACCCATTCCAAGGCATTGACTTCCTTCTGCTTAAAAGTGGTGTTTGCTTCTTCCCTTGCCCAGCGGTTTAAGCACCTTGTGAACATTTGCCAGAACTTTTCTTCATCCAGGCATAACGTTCTTCAGTCCTAAACCTTTAATGCTGAACTGAGAAGAGCAAAACCACCACTTGGTGAAGTCTGCCTTCAATTTATTTATATTCCTTTCCTGGAAGGATGTCAAGAATATTTTGAGAATATTTTGAGTGTTTTGCAACCCAGCGGCTAAACAATTTGGTATCATACCCCTGAAGGAATTATGAAAATATTATCTCGCAAAGGAAGCATTGTTCTTCTCATAGTCATTGTTACGTTTACATTGCTTCAACTTTACAGCCGCTTCATGGTTTTACGATCAGAACCATATCTATTTTCAATACAATTTTTAATGAATAACAGCAGGGTGAAAGATAATGTGGGTAAACCTCAAAAAATAGCATTGGCCGCTTTTGATAGTTTTGAGGTGCATAATAATCGCAGCGCTGAAGGGAAAGCAAAGTTTACTTTTGTTGTTCACGGATCGAATCATGATGGTAAAGCCTTTTTAGAATTAAATACAGAAAAGAGGAATTGGCATATAACAAAAGCAGAATTACTTTTAAAGAATGGTCAACAACTAGACCTTCTTTCAGGCAAAGTATTACTTAAAACGTCATCAGCTCCGATGTAATGGTTTTGGTAACGCAGCTAGATTCAATCCCGATAGCTGTATCATCCTGAATACGTCTGCGAATGACAGCCTTCAGCATTTCAATGTTTTCCTTGTTGGTATCCTGTATCTGGTCTAGCAGTTCACGTTTCGTAAGTTGTTGTTGCAGTTCCTTACTTGGAAAATATTTCTGCACGGAGGCAACAAAGCCATCCGTGGATTTACCGAGAGCAAGGGATGTCAGAAGCATGACAGTTATGATGGAATAGAACTTGGTAAATTTCTCCCCGTCTCGGTGTTGTCCTACTGTTTCCCTTATTTCCTTGAGCAGATCATCCCTGAATTGGGCAACGTTATAATGAGCTTTACCGTTCAGGACATCTTCAGGCGTAAAATCCCAATGCATCGGAAGGATCTTAGATAGCGTCCTTGAATGTCTTCCCAGCCTTGAATTTAGGAGACTTGGAAGCCTTTATTCTGATTACTTCTCCCGTCCTGGGATTCCTACCCTTCCGTGCAGCCCTTTTTGCAACTGAGAAGGTTCCAAATCCTACCAGCGTTACCTTGTTGCCTTTCTTCAGGGTCTTCTTGATGCCGTCAACAAAAGAATCCAGAGCCTTTCCTGCTGCTGCCTTAGAGATGTTTGCCGACATTTGAAAAAATATCGTTTGAAAAAAAGTATCTGCCGCTTGGCGGGATATTGAGTGGTTTTTTCGGTGGACTTTCGGGACATCAGGGGGCTTTGCGCAGTGCATTTCTCATCAGAAGCGGGTCATCTAAAGAACGATTTGTTGCAACGGGTGTTGTCATAGCCTGTTTGGTGGATTTTTCGAGACTACTCATCTACAGTACCACTTTTCGCCGGCAGGTATCGGCAACAGCAGTTTCCTTTTGCCTGCGGCTGTCGTCTCCGCATTCTTGGGAGCATTCTTAGGGAATCGGTTGGTCAAGAAGGTCACTATGCGTACAATACAGATTATTGTATCAGTAATGGTTTTTGGAATTGCTATCGGGTTGGGAGGAGGTATTATATGAAACTCTTAACACAGCCGAAACGTCCGATATTGTACACATAATACTCTATAATTACTTATGGAACCGATATTCCGGTATAGACTGATAAACGACCTCTTCGGAGACCCCGCCCTCTTTATCAGGATACTAAGGGAAAAACGGGCCGTGCAATTCGATTTGGGGGACATAAGCGGGCTGGCCCCGTCTGAGATTTACAAGATCACCGATGTCTTCGTGACCCATACCCATATCGACCACTTCATCGGGTTCGACTCCCTCTTACGGGCCGTCCTGAGAAGGGAAATCCCGTTAAATATATACGGCCCCCGAAACATTACGCGCTGCGTCGCAGGCAAGCTAAGAGGATACACATGGAACCTCATCAGGGACTACCCGCTTGAGATACACGTTTTTGCCTATGACGGCAAGTTCCTGGCCCATTCCGCTTTTAAGGCGCATGACGGGTTCAAGCGGGAGGATGTCTCGGAGTCGGTTTCGGACGGAACACTGCTTGAAGACCCCCTGTTTCGGGTAAAGGCGGCGAGGCTGTCGCACGGCACCCCGTGTCTGGCATATTCGATCGAGGAAGAGTCCCATATTAATATCGACAAAGACCGTCTGATGAGAAAGGACCTGGAGGTAGGCCCGTGGCTCAGTGAATTTAAGAAGGCACTGAGAAGAAATGCACCCGCTGAAAGCACCGTGGAGATATCGGGGAAACATTACCGCATGGACAGGCTCTGGGATATCGCTCACATCACGGAGGGGCAGAAGATCACGTTCGCCACCGACGTTGCCGCAACCGTAAAGAATATCGCCCGTCTTTCGGAACTTGCGAGGGGCTCCCACGCCTTTTATTGTGAAGCCTATTTCCTCGATAAAGACAGGGAGCGGGCAAAAGAAAGGTCCCATCTTACCGCAAAGACATGCGGACTTATCGCGAAGGATGCCGGGGTGAAAAACCTTTTTGTGTCGCATATCTCACCCAGATACACGGACTGTCCGGATGCGGTCGTTAAGGAGGCGATGGAGGCGTTTCGAAGTTGAGAGGACGGGTCGAGTGTGCCCACCCGCATCAGGTTAAATAGATTTAATCGAAAGTTTCCCTTATCCCGTTCACAAATTCAAATTATGTTCATAATTGGATGTTACTATTTCGCCATAAGATCATTTTCAATTCAGTTTTACGGGAGGTACGTATGAGCTGCCCCTACTTTGACGAAGGCTACATCGGAACCTGCAGTGCATCGGAATCAAGGTATGTTCCAAGCATTGAGAGGATGGAAACATACTGTTTTAAGAAGACCTTCAGACTCTGCCCTACCCTATCGGAATATCTCTACGAAAACGATATGGCGATGGCTAACTATCCCCTGAGAAAGAGGGTGTTTCATGCAGCAAATGACGTTTCTTCATAATCGGTGCAGTCCCGAAAAAAATGCAACCGAATGCTTGTTTCAGCCTTTGGAGTTGCTAAGAGCATCTCAACTCATATACGAAAGGCGGTAACAGCAGAAAATATTTTCGAATCATGTTTGTCCTGAAGAATTATTTTCCCC
Source organism: uncultured Nitrospiraceae bacterium (assembly GCA_963811165.1). GTDB lineage: Bacteria > Nitrospirota > Thermodesulfovibrionia > Thermodesulfovibrionales > UBA6898 > Sulfobium. The sequence goes on along the minus strand of CAWEQH010000004.1, from coordinate 377,149 downwards.
ACCGGTAAGGGGGAAATATTGTAACCGACTACTTGCATTCATCGTCTTGCCATATAAGAAATTAATGAATGCGCCGTTGAGGCGCTGCGATAAACGCCTCGTCAGGCCAGTGCCCTCCGGTTGCGACGAGGTGTTTACCGCTTGATAAATTGCGGGGACATATATGCGAAGCCCCCTGCTGTAGAGATCCGCAAAAGGAGTTCTTACTATGCATAAGTGTCAGCTCACGCAAAGTATAATGCGCAGAAACATACTCTGCGTTATTTTGTTGCAGGCCATACTGTTATCGATAGGCTCGGCAAGCAGTTCTGCGCAAGAGGCAAACATGAAGACCTTCGGGACGCCTGTTGAAGTTGCATCCCTCGGCGAAACTTCTCAGAAACCGATGCTTGATTCGGCACGCGACATCGATGGGGCACTCGACCGGGACGTCCTTGAAGCTAAAGGCTGCAATGAACGGGGCGTTGCCTATTCGGAAAAAGGCCAATACGATCTCGCCCTTTCAGAATTCAATAAAGCGCTCGACATCGCTCCAATGTCCGCGGAGACATACAATAATAGGGGAATTACTTACTCAAAGAAGGGCCAATACGACCTTGCCATCGCCGATTTCACAAAGTCCCTCGGTATAGATCCCAACGCTTCAAAGGTCTTATACAATCGTGGGATTACTTATGCCATAAGAGGGCAATTCGACCTTGCTCTTTTGGACCTTAACAGGTCGCTCCAGATCCAATCGGGCAGCGCCGCAGTGTATGACATCCGGGGGAGTCTCCATGCGGAGTTGGCGTGTTCGGACTGGAAACAAGCTTGTAAATTCGGGAATTGCGAACATTTAAAAGAAGCAAAGAAGGCCGGTCTTTGCACTGAAACAAATGAGACCGGCGCTTCGCTGCAGTAGGTATATGGGCTGTCCGGATGCGTGTCATTAAGGAGGCGCTGGAGTCGTTTAAGGGGTGAGGGAACTGGAGTCGATTAAATGAGACCATGGCAACGTTTGGCGCGTTCAATTTATCGCCAGTTGCCAGAATTTTTGTCTCTATTCGGAGAGCAAGAGGCGGCTTGAGTCAAATTGAACTTTTTGGTCTATAATTCAAATATATGTCCGACGCAGGAGAAAAGAGACCTAAGAAAACCCATATTTATTTCATCATTATTATAGCAGTCGCATCCTTTACGACGCTGCTTAGCACTTTTATCATCTACCGGAATTCACTTAAGGCGGCAGAAGAATCCCTTAAGCTTGAGGCACTGGGCATGGCGGTGAGTCTCGAACCTTCCTTGCAGGAGGCACATTTAAAAGAAGGCATCTTTAAGGAGATTGTCGCAGATTCGTCCTGGGAGGGCATTGCCTTTATCGCGCTCTATGACAAGAGCGGGCTGACCCTTCTTCACTCCAATAAAAATCTGGTGGGACGACGCATTGATTCGCCGGACATCAAACGTTCCGCTGGAGAGGGAAAGCCGGTATTCGGCCGCATGACTCTTGGGACCGGCGAGGAGATCTTCATTCTCAATTATCCGATACATACGCCGGATTCGGTCAAGGTCCTGAGACTTGCCCTTCATCCCTATCCAGCACAGAACATTACGCGGCAGGCCAGGCTCCAGGCCATAAGTATCTTTATCACAGTCGTCGTCCTGTGGGGCATGGTTTTTTTCTTTATCAAGGCATTGAGGCGGTCCGACAAACTCACTGCGATGATGGCGGAAAGAGAGCGACTTGCCGTTATCGGAGAAATGGCGGCAGTTCTTGCTCATGAAATCAGGAATCCTCTCGGGAGTATCAAGGGCTTCGCCCAGTATCTTACGGAAAAAAGTGAGACAGGCAAAGAAGAGCTCGGTGTTATTGTTGATGAAGCAAGAAGACTCGAACGTTTGACGGAGGAACTGCTTCTGTATGCGAAACCTTCAGAAGTCAGGATAGAAGAATTCAGTCTGCGTGAGTTGGTTAATGAATCGGTAAAAGTATTAGAAGAATCGGACCGAGTGAAAAAGACCGTCATAACGGTCAATACAACAATCCCTGTGGACACGATGATTGTATCGGACAGGGAAAAGTTGAAGCAGATACTTTCCAACATACTCCAGAACGCTGCCGATGCGGTGAATGAGGGGGGCCTTATCGAACTTGCTGCACAACAGGCGGGAGATAAAATCATTATAATAATTAGCGATAACGGGTGCGGCATGGACGAAAAGACGAAGTCCATGGCTTTCACCTCATTTTTTACTACGAAGGCGAAAGGAACGGGCCTGGGGCTTGCGATCGTCGACAAGCTCACAAAGGTTCTTGGAGGGCGCATAAGACTCGAGAGCAAACCAGCCAATGGAGCGGTTTTCAGGATAGAGCTGCCCGTGGTACTGAATAAGGGCCGATATGAATAAAGAGAATTTCAGGATACTTATTGTGGATGATGAGAAATCCTTTCTTCTCCTGATGACAAAAATTCTTGAGGGTGAGGGATATACAGTCAAAGGACGCTCTGATCCCGAAGACGCATTGAAATTCCTGGATTCCTTCGATCCCAATCTGATCATTTCTGATTTGAAAATGCCGAAGATGGACGGCATCCGATTCATGGAAGAGGTCAGAAGAAGAAGCGAAGTCGATTTCATCATGGTTACTGCCTTTGCCACTGTCGAGACAGCGGTCACAGCTATGAAAAAAGGCGCTGTGGACTACATTACCAAGCCCCTCAAAGACCCTGATCAGCTTAGGATTGCGGTGGCCAAAGTCTTTGAGCATCAGGCTCTCCTCAGCGAGAATGCCCTCCTGAAATCGGCACTTTTTCAAGATATTCCTTCCCTCGATATCGTGTTTGCAGGAATGGACAGCGTGTTAAAAGAGGTAAAGGATGTTGCTCAGACGGATGCTACGGTTATGCTTTACGGCGAAACGGGAACAGGCAAGACGCTTGTGGCAAAGATCCTGCATCGCCTGAGCGGAAGACGGGGACCCTTCGTGGATATCAACTGTGCCGCCATTCCTGAAACCCTGCTCGAGTCGGAGCTCTTCGGTCATGAAAAGGGCGCATTCACAGGCGCCATGGCCCAGAAAAAGGGCAAATTTGAGCTTGCCAATGACGGCACTATACTGCTTGACGAATTATCGGAGATGAGCCTGACCCTGCAGGCTAAGCTCCTAAGGATCATTCAAGAAAGAACCTTTGAACGACTCGGTTCACTCACTACGATTAAAACAAATGCACGGATTATCGCGGCAACGAATAGGGATCTGAAGCAGATGGTACGGGAAGAGAAGTTCAGGGAAGACCTTTTTTATCGTTTGAACGTCTTCCCCATCTCGGTTCCGCCGTTGAGAGAACGCAAGGCGCATTTTGAAAATATTACTCATTATCTCGTCGACACTATCTCAAGAAGGATCGGAAGGGAGACGAAGGCCATTCCCTCCGGGGCCATGAAAGAGATGATGGAATATCCTTGGCCGGGTAACATACGCGAACTGGAAAATGTCATTGAGCGTGCCATCATTGTGAGTAAAGGCCCGGAGTTGCAAATCTCCGGCGTAGGTCATATTTCTGAACCAGGTCCCAAGCAAATGATCGGTAGGGATTTGAAGGCCATCGAAAAAGAAGCGATAAAGAATGCCCTTTCACAGGCTGGTGGGAACAGAAAGAGGGCGGCTGAGATGCTCGGCATATCTCTAAGGTCTCTTCACTACAAGATTAAGGAATACGGCATGACATGATGTCGTGACGCAAATATTGCACCCAATTTAGCGCAATATTTGCAGACAAGTAGATGCCTTTGTTATAAAAAACTCAATAAATCAGCATGTTTTATTCCGGCATGGTCATTGCTCTTACTAAGGTCAGGATGAAATTGACCACAGAAAGGGGTGATCAACATGAAAAAAGGTCTTATTGCTGGTGTAGTAGTCGCCATGGTGGCGGTAGTCGTCACTGCAGCCTTTGCTTTCGGCCCTGGCTATGGCCGGGGAATGGGCGCGGGTTACGGGATATGCCCAGGGGCGACAGGTACCTTTACGCCTGAACAGTCCCAGGAGTTCGGCAAGTTTCAAACCGACATCCTGCCGCTGAAGCAGCAGATGCTTCAACGCAGGGCGGAACTGATGACGCTGCGGGCACAGACGCCCACGGACTGGGAGGCTATTTCAGCCAAACAGAAGGAGATGGTTGACGTAAGGACCGAGATACAGAAAAGGAGAACTGAAAGCGGCTTTGGCGGCGGATGCGGTGCTTGCGGATATGGCTTCGGACGCATGGGCAGAATGGGCGGGTTTTAGCAGGAAACAAAAGGAGGACACAGAGCGTACATGCAATGTGTCCTCGCCGCATCTGCGTTAAAAAACAAAACGGAGGATTAAAATCAGGTATTATTAGAGATAGCATGAAGAATTACACGATGAGAGGTTTGCTGGCTTCTTTTTTAATAGTTTTTCTCTTTTCTGCCGCGTATGCGGAAAGCGAGGGCGGAGAAGGGTACGACGAAAATACCGAGGTAACGATAAAAGGGACGTTTAGGGAAGTTACGAGGGAATTGAGAGGTCCGGTGATTGTCATTCTTCAAGTCCGGAGTCAAGGATTATAGAGTCGTCACCGCACCGCCGTGGTACATCGACAGGGAAGGCATTGAGTTCAGGTCCGGAATATCCTACGAAGTAACGGGGTCGAAATATATCGCCCGTGATGGAAATATCTATATCGTCGCGAGCCGTCTCAAAAATCTCTCGACTGGGAAGATCACGCCGTTCAGGGATTCTTCCGGCATGCCTCTTTGGAAAGGACGCATGATGAGGAGGGGCTTCAGGTCAGGGACTTAAGACCTCCTGGCCGGAATCCCCGTTGACGCGGACAAGCAAATATTATCCTCAGGAGGTAAAACATCATGGCAATTGAAGCAAAAATCGAAGGGAGCAAGCTCATTATTACCTGCGATCTTGAAGAGCCTGTGCCGAGTTCATCAGGGAAAACTCTTGTGGTCGCCAGCACCAGGGGCAATATGAAAACCGCTCTGACAGTAAATGGAAAACCTCTTACGATCGGATTGAATGCCTATATCCCGAAATAGAGGAGATTATAGGTGCCTCTTTCTTCGTTGTTATGGGAAAACAAAAGCGACAACTGACCGCTGCCGAGAAAGCTGAAAAACGGCGGAGACGGAAAGAATATATGACCATCTTCATCAATGGAAAGCAGAAACGCGTCAAGCGACCGCCAACCATTGACGGCATGGATGTGGATGAGTTCATCCGGAGGAATGCGGACCCTATCTGGTTGCATCAGAACGAGATGTGGGAGTACATGGACGACTTCTAGAATATCGTGTTACGCCTCGTACTCTTCTGGCCATAAGGAGTGATGTCTTGCTCCGCAGGTTTCGATTAGTTTTTTGGCTTCTTCCTGTACTCGACGTCGTCGGATCTTTGACATTGGTGTGGGATTCTTTTGGAAATAATTGCAGCGCACGTTGATATAAATAGAATGGTACCCTTTCGCCATCGGATATTTCATAAGCGTCATCCTCTCAGGGTCGGTAGAACTAGTGATTCCTTCCTGACACCCTATAACCTCTGTCAAGAAGGACAGAGAACTACGAATGGCAGAATTGCCATCAGAGGCACTCGACGTCTTCTCGTGTAAATAAGCCATTTTTCAATCTTCCCCGCCATACACTGTCTCGGTTCCAGTCATGATGATCAGCTCCTGAATGAGGCTCTCACTTGTCCATTTTCTCTATTTTGGAAGTGAGAACTTAAAATTGGGATGGCCCCCGGCAGTTTGTTCGTACCAAAGTTTCCCGCCAAGTTTTGAGATAAGATCACGGCTAATCGGCAACCCCAAACCAGTACTTCTCGTGCTCTCGAATTTCGTGAATAACTTCTCTTTATATTCTTCAGGTATTCCGAGCCCGCTGTCCCAGACGTTAAGGACATATTCGTCTCCATGGTCTTCCCGGCCAAAGGAGATTGTGCATCCCATTCCACCGTATTTTATCGCATTGTTAATGAGTGCGCGATAAACGATCATCAGCCAGACACGGTTGGCTTTGATTAACACCGAATAGCCTGGTATCGACTTGAGACGGTTATCAATCGTAATATTATTCTCCTCAATCAAATCTGCAAGCTCGTTAAGAACAGGATCAATCACGTCTTCACGCAAATCAATGGTTTCCTTGCTCGGTATATGAGCATTTTGCACCGATGTCTTACACAAATAGTCGGTGACAATACGCTCCAAACGCTGTGCCCGTGCATACAGATCTTCGAGCGTTGCTTTGATGCTATCGTCGATGAGACCGAATGATCCGCGCGCGAGCAGCTTTATGGTCATGCCCATCGCTGCCAGTGGATCTCGGATATCGTGCGTCGCAATGCTAAGCATATCAAGTATATGCTGCTCGTAGGTCTTCCTTGCATGGATATCCCTTGTGATACCAAACATGCCAATAATCTGCCCGTCAGCGTCGCGCCAAGGGCACTTCTTGACCGAATTCCATGTATAGCTTCCGTCCGGGCGTGTAATACATTCTTCAAGTTCGATCGGTTGCCCTGTAGTGATAACCTTCGTATCATTTTCGAATGCCTGCTGAGCTTCGTCATGGGGGAGAAAATCATGATCTGTCTTTCCCGTAGCCTGATCAAAAGGAAGGCCGAGATGTTCTGCTTTACTACTACTCACCATAACGAAGCGGCACTGACGGTCCTTGAAATATATAGAGTCGGTCGATTCATTCAGCAACGCAAAGAGCATTAATGAATGTTTTCGTAATGTGTCCAATTCCCTTTGCGACACGTCACACATGGCAATAGTCTCTAGGCCACTAATTGTGTGCCTTCACTTCCTCGGTCTCTTTGACCTTGCCGAGACTGCCGATCACATCGACAGCCCAAGCCAGGGAGGTGCCGAATACCGAACCCAGCACGATGCTGGCAGCTGCGCCGCAGAAGATGCCCAGGGCAACGCCCACCACGGTGATCATTCTTACGATTGTCGTGGGCTCTACCGGTCCGCCTGCAAGCCTGCTCATCAATACCAGCGCCCCGTAACTGCCGAAATAAAACCCCGGCACTATCCCAAATACCAGAAATACTATCGCACCCAACGCCGCCCCGATCTTCGTCCCTACCTTCATCGTCCTTTTTCTTTCCTCTTTCATGACACTTCCTCCTTGGTTTTTATTTGTTATCCGACAATAATTATTTATGCCCTACTGTCGGCCATTTCTTTCTTCTCTGCCGTGATCGCATCCAGCACCGTCCCTATAAGCCAGCCCGCAATCGAACTGGCGGTGATGAACATGATCCCAGAGACCATCACCCCTATTACCATCGATGCCGCAACTATCAGCCTCGAAAGGATACCCGAGGCCAAAGGCACTCCAAGCAGCTTCCCTGCGATATTAAGTCCCATCACCCCGCCAAGGAATGACCCGGGAAGCAACCCAAATACTCCAAACAGCACTACTCCGCACCCTGCTCCCATGTATGCCAGTTTCTTTGCGTATCCTTTGTCTTTCATCTTCCCGTCCTCCTTCTTATGTTCTTGCAAATATATAGTGCATTCCCCATGCCAATACTAACTCGCCGATTCTAAATGATTCCTCACTCCAATCCCAATGCATTCCCGCAAATCCTTTCGCGCTTGTGCAAAAAAAAGCTGGGTTGGATAAAGGAAGGCGGGAAGTCTTCTCAGACGCCACTTCTTTTAAAAACCCTATGGCATCCTTGCAATGCAACTGTAACCTTCAGAATTATTCCGAATTTCGCTTTGGCAGGGGAAAAGGTGGAAAAACAAAAAAGGCCCCAAAAAGGGGCCTTTTTCTCCTCATGGCAGGAGATATCAGTCTTCTTTGTTCCCGGGGCTCTCCCCGCCTTCGTCCTTCTTTGCCGCTTCTGAACCCTTCTTCTTGCCGGCGAGATAGGATTCGCTCGGTCTCCAGCCAAATGATGCCGCCCTCTGAGTTGGCGCCGTCACTGTAGAAGCCACCTTCCTGAGGACCACCTTCACGAGCATCGCAATCCCGATGAAAGGCAGAAAAGCTGCATAGAGCAACCCCAGTACCGGCGCCGCGACCAAGATTCCGGTTGCCGGGAGCCTGTAATATACGTCCTTCTTTCCGCCGGGAAGTACGCCTTCGGCGCTGATGTCGATCCGTTCACCAGTAGAGAAGTTCCAGTATGTTCCTTTTCCGACCTTGTTACCCGCATTGTGTTTTAACATTTTCTTGTCCTCCTTTTCTCTTTTTTCCCTTGTTCTGATTCTAGGTTACTCCCCTCAGGGTTTTCGTACAATTGGAAGAACATCGTACTCGACAAGGTGATGTGTTCTTAGGAAAAAAGGTAATATTGCGGTGGGAAGTCCGATAATTATCCCAGGCAGCCTCACATAATACGGCTAAGTTACTGTTTCCTCACTATAACGGGCGATCAAACCCGCTGCTCTCGCGAAAGAAAAATCTTCCTCGAAATCCCGCATTTGACCCACATGGCAAAACTGAAAGGCAAGCGGATCAGGACGCAGCGTCTTGCCTTGGGATCACACAGGAAAATCTTGCAAAGGCGGTGAAAATGTCAGTTAGTACCATCAACCGCTTCGAGCGAAACAAAGGCGATGCGAAAGCGTCAACGCTATATGATATCGCTAAGGTCCTTAAATACCGGATGGAGGACTTTTTTTAGTGACTATCGGATGCAAGGCCGTCAGCTGCTCCGCAAATTTCTTGAAAGCTCACAGAGGCGCCTTCCTGGATGAAGGTCGCGGCCGTGATTTTACCTGGATGCGCGGAATTCTTTTGGTGTTTGTGAGTCTCTCGATTTTAGAAAAGTGTTTCTTCGTCGGAGGCCACAAAATAGCCATGCAGAGTGCGGGAAGAATATAGCATCTGAATAAAATAGAGTCGCTGGCGCAACAATCCTTCCTGAAAACCACACTGTAGCGTTTCTCCCACAGACGCAAACTCTCTCCTGGAAATAAATGGACGGCGGGAATCCAACTGGAGAAGAATATGTCGCACGCCTAATAAAAGGCTTTTTGAGCATTTCTTAGTCAAATCCTTATTGCTCACGTATCAGTCGGCAAACGGGACTATAGGCACCACAAAGACCTTGGCATCCTTGACTCCTGGTACTGCCTTGGCAATGAGTTCCAATTTTTTTACAAGCTTGTCCTCCTGATAGTCCGGGGCGCTTGTCTTGATTTGGACAACGCCGCTCCTGGCATAAACCTGGGCTGCGGGAGCTTGGTCTAAGAGAGCCACCTTTACCCTAGCGGTAAGCAGTAAGTCTTCAAAGGCGTCTTTGGATTCCTTAGTAGCCTTAAAGTGATCAAACTTGACAGTGTCACATATGATATCTGCCGCCTCATCAACAGTTATCTTTCTTATATGAATCACGAGATCATAAAGACTGGAGTCCTTGGTGTCAACCCCATACACGTACAGGCTCCACTTCTGTCTTGCTTCATCGTCATTTTTCAGAGTTCGAGCTGCCTCCCTTTCAGAAATCCTCTCCCGTTCCATTTCCAGCTTTATACGATCCTTCATGTCTGCAATGATTCGGACCTTGAGCACATGAGAAATGCCCCTAAGCAGAAAATGTCCAGCAAGACCGTGATAAACGACATTGTCTCTCTGCAAATGTTCTAGAAAAGCCAATTGACAGTATGCGACGAATTTTTCTTTCCCGTAAGAGAATCTGTCCAGAATTGAAGGAGCATCGTGCAGTGCTTTTATGAGCTTGAATTCAGGAATATTGAATTCCCTTGAAGCTTCAACAACGGTCTCCCTCGCAACACATTCATATCCGAGTTTCCTGGCAACCTTTTCGGCTACTTCTTTTCCTCGAGTATAGGAGCCTCTGGAAATTGTGATAAGTGACATTTGTAACGTCCTCCTCCCTCGTGAATTTGAATTATTTATAATAATTATATCAAAAGGCGGCTTTGCCGCAACTGCATTCAGTTGCCGGGCAAACCCCGAGACATGCAGAGTCCTGGATGAACTGGGATGCGATGATCTTTTCTCGGGTGTGAGGAGTTTTTTTGAAAATTGTGAGTGCCTCGCTTCACTCCTTGTGTCAGTTAGTCGGTGAATCCCGGATCGCAAGACCTTCTCTTCTGAATCTTGGAGGCTGTGCGTGCTTGCGGGCAAATCTTTCTTTCTGAGGAATTAGCTCATTGTCCGTTAAATACCGCAAATAAGCAACACTGCCTGCCATCTCGCTACGGGCTCAGATTGATAAACCATAGGAATCTTCGCGGCGATCACGAGGCGCATATTTCGGGATAGAATCTTCAATAGTTGCGTCTGGAAAGATCTGTTGGTAATCAGGTGGAGCAAATTATTTTAACGACCATTCGGCATCGAAAATTCAGGGACAGACCGCTTTGTAAAGTAATTCGTCTCCGCCGCCCGTAATATTGAACCACCCTGATCCGGCGGCGACGGCTTCCTCAAGAAGGCGTGCTTTTTTATTTTTGCAATCTATTTCGTAGAGATACTCGCTGCTTTGAGTTCTGGTCAAAACCGTTATCGTATCACTCTCGGTATGTTTTACGCTCGCGGCATCATAAGACAATGTGTCACCATATGAACTCTGCTGGAGGACCTTCCAGTCCGCCCGCCCCGCCGAGGCTGGGCCAAGACACCATAAAAAAGCACCCATGCACATCATGCAACTAATAGTCACTTTCAAACGAGTCTTCATTGCTCTCCCCCTTCCTTTTCTCGTCATAATAAATCACAGAAATATCGCGGTTTCGCACCACGCCATATGCAGATTATAACAGCATTTGACACGCCCCGGAGATATGGTAGCCTTAAAGCAGGACATTTTGACATAAGATAGTATCATTGAAGCGAGGTCCGGCTTTGGCATACTAAATGCGAGTAAGGGGATGTAATGCTAAAAGTTAATCCGTCTTCGGGGTATCCTCCCGAGGAAGGCCGTTACATGCGTGGCAATGACTTTTCTCCCGTTGCCGTAGCTATTATCCTAAATGCCCCGGACTATAAGATACCCCATGAACTTCAGGAACTCGTTCAGAACGGAATAGATGGTGGGGCCGCCCTTTCAGGAATGGTGCAGACTGAAAATATCGGAATAGAGAAAATAGTCTGCAATGTCGTGTCGAACCCCAACATCCGCTACCTGGTTATCGGGGGACCGGAATCGGAAGGCCACCTGACAGGAGAAGCACTGAAGGCCTTTCTTCTTAACGGACTCGATGACCGCAGACGTATTTTAGGGACAAACGCCCCTGTTCCGCTATTGTTGAACTTGCCCGTGGAATACATTAACCGTTTCCGGAAACAGATTACCTTAATCGACCTCCAATACCAGGGAGACCCGGCACTGCTGAAGAATGCCGTCCTTGCCTGCTGTCAGGAAAAAAATATCGGACCCTACCCTGAACCGCCTTTAAATGGCGCGATAACCTGGCGGGTAACCCAGCCCTGGACCGAACCCGCGGATGAAAAAGAGAGAGAAGCCAGAGAGAGGGTTGAGGAACTGCAGAAACGACTACGGGGCCGCGGCAAGAAGGGGCGGTAAATGGAGAAACCCTCAGGAAATAAGAAACGTATCTGACCTATTGCAGAGTGCTGTTCCTCATCCGTCATCGCTTCGAAAGCAACGTCCCTGTGCCTTACTCAGGCAGGCCGCCCCTGGGGCTCACCTATCCAGCACCTCGCGGACTTTTTTCAGAAGCACCGACGGTGTGATAGGCTTTGTCAGGAAAGTAACTTCATCCTGCTGTATCCCGTCCTTCGTGAAAATGTCTTCGGCATACCCGCTTATGAAAAGACAGCGCGTATCAGGACATAAGGCCGTGACTTCATTGTAGACCTCTTTTCCATTCTTGCCTGGCATGATGCCGTCGAGGATGACCAGCCTGATGGAGTCCTGGTGCTCGATGAATTTATTGACCGCTTCATTTCCGTCGGCTGCCCCGATCACGGTATAGCCCATTTCTCTAAGAACAATTGAGGTCATGGTGAGAAGGGCCGCATCATCCTCCGCTAGCAGGATAGTCTCGGTACCCCCCTGAAGCTCCTTCGGCCGCCGCACCGCCGGCGCCTTCACGCCCTCGGCAGAATGAGCGACCGGCAGATAGACCTTGAAGCTGGTCCCCCTGCCCGGCTCCGAGTATACGTTGATAAAACCGTCATGCGATTTGACGATGCCGTACACGGTCGCCAGCCCAAGACCCGTCCCTTTCCCGACCTCCTTCGTAGTAAAAAAGGGCTCGAAGATCTTCCGGCGCGTCTTCTCGTCCATGCCGACGCCGGAATCCGTCACCGATATTACCGCGAAATCGCCCGTCCGCCCATAGCCGTGCACCTTCACAAAGTCCTCACCGAGGACAACGTGCATGGTCGCTATACTCAGTCTGCCCTTGTTCGGCATGGCATCCCGAGCATTCGTCACGAGGTTCATGACCACCTGCTCGATCTGCCCCCGGTCGACCAAGACTGTCAGCTCCTCGTCTGCATGGTGTATGACCAGCTCGATATCCTCCCGCAGCAGCCTGATGAGGAATTTCTCGAATCTGCCGATTACCTCGTTGATCCCCAAAAGCTCCAACCTGAGCGGTTGCTTCCTGCTGAAGGCGAGCAGACTCTGGGTCAGGGCCGCCGCGCGCTCTGAGGACTGAAGTATTTGCTGCATATAGTGCCTGACCGGATGGTCGTGGGGAAGCTTCATCTCCCCGAGGGCGCTGAAACCGATTATGGCCGAAAGGATGTTATTGAAATCATGCGCTACGCCGCCGGCCAGTTGCCCGACGGCCTCCATCTTCTGGGCATGACGGAGCTGGGCCTCGAGATTCGTTTTTTCGGTCACATCGCGCAGTATCCCTTCCACCCCCATAAAACGGCCCTGTCCATCCTCAAGGACATGACTCGATATCTCCAGATGTATAACAGAACCGTCCTTTTTTCTCCCCCTGACGGCGTAGGCCCTCAGTCTCTTTTCGCGTTTCAACTCGTCAAGAAACGAAACTCTATCTTTAGGATCGACCCAATACTCCAGCACTGTCTTGCCGATCATTTCCGCCGGAGACTTGTGGCCGAACATCTCGGCGCCCGCCTGGTTTATAAACCGGAAAAAGCCGTCGGCATCGCTCCTATATATGCCGTCTACGGTCGTTTCAATGAGGCTCTTATACCTGCGCTCGCTCTCCAGCAGCGCCTCTTCCGCACGCTTATGCCTCGTAATTTCGACAACGATCGTCCCGACGCCGTCCAGGGCCCCGCCCGCGTCAACAACCGGAAAGAATGACTCCAGCCAATGTCGCTGGACGCCCGGATTGCTCGGCGTTTCACCGGCCACTTCCATGTCAAGGACCGGTTCACCGGTGCTAAGCACCCGCTGAAATATCGGCTCGATTACCGGGGCAAGCTCCGGCAGGATTTCACGGACCGTCCTGCCGATATGTTCTTCGGCAGGGAACCCGTTCATCCCGGCCAGCGTATCGTTGATCCGTATAAACCTCAAGTCCCTGTCAAATAGCGCCAGCCCCGCCGTTGCACCCTTGAAAAATGAATTCAGCCGCTGCTCCCGCAGCGACACCTCGTTTTGCAGCCTCTTGCGCTCGGTGACGTCATGGACTATGACGCGCCGTGCCTTCTTTCCGTCAAACAATATGGGGTGCGAGCTGATCTCGACATCGATCAGGGTCCCGTCCTTCTTCCTGTGCCGCCAAAAACGGGAAGCAGCCGGGAGGTCCCTGATTTCGGATGAGAATTTCAAGAGTCTGTCGATTTCCTCTGACGGTCGAATGTCCTTGATGGTCATCGAAAGAAATTCTTCCGAAGTATAGCCGTAATGTTTCAGGGCTGCATTGTTGACGAGGAGAAATCTGTAGGTCTGCGCGTCGTATACCCACCCGGGCAGGGGGTCCTGATTAAACAGCACCCGATAGGACTCCTCGCTTTCCCTCAGTGCCAATTCCCTCTGCTTACGCTCAGCGATCTCTTTTTGCAGCACTTCTCTTTCAAGCACGATCTTTGTCGAGTATCTAAGGAGAGGGACCAGGATACAAGTTACCATGATGGACACGAAGACGGCGTCAATGGCGCCGATCTCGACGAGTTCCCTTGAAACCATGCCCCATCGAAAGATACTCTGAAGTGAATTAAGAAGGAAGGTAAAGAATTCTGAAAATAGTACCGCGGCAAGAAAGAAATGCCAGGTTTTTACGCGTTCCAATGTCCGGAACAGATTCATCTACATAAATTATAGCGCATTTTTTACCGCTAAGATATCAACAGATGAGGTTGTCTGGAAGAAGGCCGCGGTAAAAACACTCCCAATACAGTCCTTCAGATAAAAAGGCCCTATCAAGCGCCGCGACACAAGTGTGGTAAGATGTTAATTAGGTTTACTTTCGACTGCAGGAGGTCGCGATTTTGTTTTTATCCATACTGCTGGCGGCAGCGTTGATGGCCGATACACCCCACCCTCCGTCGCCGACGGCTACGGAGACCGTTATTGTTGCCGATAAGGACAAGGCCGGGGAAAAACAGCCGGTAAAGAGTAAGTATGAAGTCCCCATGGCAAAACCTTCGGTCACCGAACACAAGGTGACCCTGGAGGGAGGGGAAATAAGCTACACCGCAACGGCAGGCCAACTGCCGATAATGAATAATGCCGGCGAAACTGAGGCACAGATCTTTTTTATTGCTTACACGGTAGGCGACAACTCAGCTTTCGGCAGTAAGAGGCCTCTTTTGTTCGTATTTAACGGTGGACCCGGTGCTTCAGCCGTCTGGCTCCACCTCGGTGCCGTCGGTCCCCGGCGTGTCCAAATGCGCGCAGACGGCAGTATGCCGCCGCCACCGTACGTGCTGGCGGACAATGAGTTCACCTGGCTGGATAAGGCCGACCTGGTCTTTATAGACCCGGTCGGCACGGGCTATAGCCGGGCAGTCAAGCCGGAACTTACCAAGAAGTTTGCCTCGGTGTCGGGCGATATAGATTCGGTGGGCGGATTTGTAAGGCTTTATCTGACACAGTATGAGCGTTGGAGTTCACCGCTTTTTTTGGTTGGGGAAAGCTATGGGACGTTCCGTGCCGCCGGCCTGTCGGAGTATCTGGTTGAGCATGGCATCGCCCTAAACGGTATTATCATGATCTCTTCCATAATGAACCTGGAGACCACCTCTTTTGATCGCGGCAACGACCTCCCGTATGTTTTGTTCCTCCCCAGCTACACTGCGACGGCCTGGTATCACAAAAAACTTGCGCCGCAAACCGACCTGGACAAGACCCTGGAAGCAGCAGAGGTTTGGGCGGAAACCGGTTATGTAACGGCCCTCGGCAAGGGGGACCGACTGTCTTCCGGGGAGCGCGAGAAGGTAGCGGAAAAGCTGGCGGAATTTACCGGGCTTGACAAGGCCTTTATCGATGACCGAAACCTGCGCATCGATCGTGGAAGTTTTGTCAATGAGCTTCTCCGGAAGCAGGGGCGCGTGGTCGGATACATGGACAGTCGTTTTACCGCTTTGAACCTCAATCCGGCGGGGCCTTCCAATTTTGACCCGACAATCGCGACAATCCGGCCGCCCTTCACGGCTACGTTCAACGACTATGTCCGTGGTGAACTCGGGTTTAAGACTGATTTGGAGTACTTCACTTTGGGCGGCGGCATCGGGCAGTGGAACTGGGAGGCAAAAAACAGCTATGCCGATGTCGGTGATAACTTACGGAACACCTTTGCCAAAAACCCTTACATGAAACTGTTCATCGCGTCGGGCTGCTTCGACCTGGCAACTCCTTATTTTGCGACGGAGTATACCTTGTCACATCTGGGGTTGACACCGACTCTCAGGACCAACGTCACGACACACAGATACCGGTCAGGGCATATGATGTATTTGGACGGCGGCTCTATTTCCCAACTGAAGCGTGATGTGTCGCAGTTTATCAGCAGTACCTTGGCAGTGCATTAGCAGCTCACTGCACCTGCGTTGGTTCCATTTGATGATGCGTGTGAGGACCAATTCATCACGTTTTTCACGTTTTCCCTGCGCGTCCCTTACCAGAATTTTACAAAAGCCTGTAGATCATATCGTTATCGCTGTAATCTATCGGGACATCGATTATGACGGGCACGCTCTTCGTTAACGCATCCCGGAGCACGTCTTGAAATTCCCTGGAGGATTCCAGTTTGATGCCGACGGCGCCAAAGCTTCCGGCGAGCCCGACAAAATCAGGATTGGAAAAGTCGACACCGAAGGAGGTCCCGAATTTCTTTTCCGACTTCCACTTGATGAGGTTGTATCCGCTGTCGTTAAAGATGACGATGACGATATTAAGCCCGAGCCTGCATGCCGTTTCCAAATCCTGCAGATTCATCAGGAAGCCGCCGTCCCCGCAGAGGGCCACAACGTTCCTCTCCGGATAGACGAGTTTTGCAACGATTGCCGAAGGGAGAGAAAACCCCATGGAAGCGAACCCGTTTGAAAGGATAAAGGTGTTGTTGCGGTAAACGGGATAAAATTTTGCGGCCCAGAACTTACAGGAGCCCACATCGGATATAAGGATATCGTCCGGCCCGAGGACCCTCCGTATCCCGTAGATAATCCGGGGCGGCCGCGGCGGCCAAGAACTGTCCGCACCCCCCCTCTCAAAGCCCTCGACGAATTCACGTCTCATCGAGATAAGGCACTCGCTCTTTTTGTTCGTGCTCATAACCCCTTCCATCAGTTCAAGGGTTTCCCTGATGTCTGAGATGATCTCGATTTCCGGCACATAGTGGAGATCGACCTCGCTCGTGGTAAAGTCGATGTGGATGATTTTTTTATCGAGCTTCGGGTTCCAGTTCCCGGGTGCATACTCGACAAGGTCGTAGCCGATGGCGATGATGAGGTCTGCCTTCGAAAAAACATCGGCGATCTGTCTGTCCTGTGCGAGTCCGAGGGTCCCGATCGAGCAGTGGCTTTCCGCCGTTATTCCGCCCTTGCCCATAAAAGTCGTCACGACCGGGATACAGAATAGTTCCGCGAATGTTTGGAGCCGGTTGCCGGCAGACTTCCGGACAACACCGTGTCCTGCGAGTATGACCGGGAACCGTGCCTGTTCGATAAGCTCCGCCGCCTTCCTTAGGGACTGCCTGTCGGGTGAACTTCTTCTGGGGCGGATGGGCGCGATCATAGTCTGGTACATTTCTCCGACCTCCATGGCGGCCACGTTTTCGGGAAGCTCCAGGTGCACTGAACCCGGTTTTTCCGTTGCCGAAACCTTAAAAGCCTTGCGCACCATTTCGGGGATTACATCGGGTGAATCTATCCTGCCGTTCCACTTGGTCACGCTCTTGTAAATCTCGACGATATCTATGTACTGATGCGATTCTTTATGTATCCTTTTGAGGTCGGCTTGTCCTGTTATCGCAACGAGCGGAGACTTGTCCAAAAAGGCATCAGCCACCCCCGTAAGAAGGTTTGTGGCACCAGGACCAAGGGTGGAGATACAGACGCCGGGCTTGCCGGTAAAGCGGCCGTAGGCGTCCGCCATGAATGCGGCAGCCTGCTCATGGCGGGTCAGGACAAAACGTATCGTAGAGGTCCTCAGTGACTCCATAAGATCCAGCGTCTCTTCGCCCGGCAGGCCGAATACGTACTCAACTCCCTCATTCTCTAAGCACTTCACCAAAAGATCAGACGCCTTCATGCCGGCCCAACCTCACACTTGCATAAAATAAAGAAGAAAAAATCATGCCGTCATTCAAGGCTTTTTCAGCTTCTCCCTTCGGCATCTTATGCAGTTAGGGTTCACTCTCTTACCACCACAGTTTTGATGTTCACAAATTCCTTCAGCCCGTAGTGCGACAGTTCCCTGCCGACCCCCGATTTCTTTACCCCCCCGAAGGGGAGTCTAGGGTCCGACTTCACCATATCGTTTACCGCGATGCACCCCGCTTCAATTCTTGCGGCGAGCCGTTCGGCCCGTCTCAGGTTTCGGCTCCAGATCGAAGCGCCCAGGCCGTACGGCGTGTCGTTTGCCGTCCTGACTGCTTCGTCCTCGTCTCTTACGGTGATGATCGGAGCTATGGGGCCGAAGACTTCCTCGGTCAGGATCTTCATATCCCGAGTCGGATTAAAAACGGCACAAGGCGGGAAGAAGAGCCCTTTCCTTAACGTATGCTCCATTTGTAAGATTTCAGCGCCCTTCGCCTTCGCATCCCGGAGCTGCTCATGCAGGGAATCGAGAATCTCCTTCTTGGCAACAGGGCCGACATCGGTGGTTTCATCCATCGGGTCGCCGATCTTCAGTTCCTTCAACCGGCCGATAAAGACCTCCTTGAATTCCTCGCCCACCTTCTCCATAACTATGAAGCGCTTTGCCGCGATACAGCTCTGACCGGCATTGATCATCCGGGCGTTTGCCGCTGTCCTGCCCGCCTTTTCAATGTCTGCATCGTCTAAGACGATAAACGGATCCGAGCCGCCAAGTTCAAGGACAAGCTTCTTTATTTTCTTGCCTGCCAGGCCCCCGACTTCCTCCCCCGCTTTATTGCTGCCCGTCAAAGATACTGCATCGACCTTGTCGTCATCGATGAGCCTCAGGGCGTCCTGGGGCTGGATGAGAAAGGTCTTAAAGATGTTTTCGGGAAACCCGGCCTTCCTAAACGCCTCCTCAATCGCCAGCGCCGACATTGGGACATTTGATGCATGCTTGAGAACAACGACATTTCCGGCGGTGATCGCAGGGATGCCGAAACGGAACGCCTGCCAGAAAGGAAAGTTCCATGGCATAACGGCAAGCACGATGCCCAGAGGCTGAAACAGGACGTAGCTTTTCCTCGCCTCGGTTTTAATCTGCTCGGGCTCCAGGAGTTTCTCCCCTCCCGAAGCGTAGTAATCGCAGAGCCACGCACACTTTTCGATCTCGGAAGCCGACTCCCTGATGGGTTTGCCCATTTCAGAGGTGATGGTCCCGGCGTACCTGAGTTTCTCAGACCTCAGATGGTCTCCTAACTTCCCGACATATTCAGCTCGTACCGAAACAGGTACTTCCCTCCATGCAAGGAAGGCACGGCGGGATCTGCCGATTTCTCCGTCTACCTCGTCTGGTGTCATGAGGTCGAATTCTTTCATGACCTCTTCGGTATAAGGATTAATAGACCGTATCTTCATCTGCTCTCCTATTGTTTATTTCGGTCCGCATCCGAAAATAATGAGGCGCAAATCGGTGCTGTCGAGGCGATGGAAAAGTTAGGAAGGCCGCCAAGGCTAGACTTTCATCAGGCAGTCTTTTCTCCAAAGGCAGTTTGTCTGGGAGCATTCCCCGGAAATGGCAGAACCGAAGCAGTCGAAGTTCCCTTCGGCCCGCTGGATCGACCGGATTATCTCTTCTTTTTTCATCTTCCCCGTTTTTATCCCGCGCTTGGCTGCGATGCGCTTTACTTCGTTTAATTCCATGATTTCCCTCCTTCTTTTAAGGTGCGATTAACAGCAAATCAAAACCGTCCTTTATAAACATATCTCAATATTCACGCAAAATCAATATGAGCCTCATCTTTTGGCGAGACAAATTCAAAAGTCCCTGAAAACACTGGATTCTCTATATGGCCCATGGCCTATAGTTGTGTCTCAGTTTAGAGATACTGCCTGGCCGATTTCGTTCTTGACGAATCCATAATAGCGAGCTACAATGAAATTAGAAAGAGAGCTTGCGTTACCCCGGGCGGGTAAACCAGAGGATCAAGCTACTGAGTTTAGGGAGCGGGAGTTGGATGTGGTGAGCATGCCTCGAAAGAGGAAGCCTGAAGCATCTATCGAAGCACCCATATTATAAAAAAGCTCAGGGTTTCCCGAATCTGGGGTATCGCAATTAGTTATTCTGGAGCCATACGAGGACAAGGTTCCCCATCGCGAGGGAATAACCCGAGCGAAGGGGATGTCCACCGTATGGTTCTATAATTTAGGGCTGCCGGTCTCCCTCTTTCCCTTCAACCCTGATAAAAACGCTCTTGTCCGCCACCATAGAAAGCCTGTTTATCTCCTTGAGCGCAGCAAGGACATTTTTTTCCTTTGCCCTGTGGGTAAGGACGACGAGCGGCACGGCCTTCCCCTCTCGCCGGCCCTTCTGGATGACAGAAACAATACTTATATTATACTTACCTAGTATTCCGGAGATCTTCGATAATACGCCCGGTTTATCAATCGCAGAAAACCTGAAGTAATACATAGACTGGACATCGTCCATCTTCATGAGATTCTTGGCCCTCCGGGAAGAGTCCAGCGAGATCCTCCCGACGGAGTTGGTGACGATATTTCTCGCTATTTCTGCGATATCGCTGACGACCGCGCTCCCCGTAGGCATGTCCCCGGCGCCCCTGCCGTAATAAAGGGTCGAACCCACGGCGTCACCTTCTACGTAGACAGCGTTATATACGCCGTCAACCTTTGAAATGAGATATTCCTCCGGTACCATCGTGGGGTGGACCCTCAACTCGACTTTGCCGTCGGACTCTTTTGCTATCGCCAGAAGCTTGACCTTATATCCGAGCTCGCGGGCAAATTCTATGTCCATCGGGGAAATCCAGGAGATGCCCTCACGGTACACGTCCTTGACGCTGAACCGGGGTCCGTAAGAGAGCGAGGCAAGGATTGCGAGTTTGTGGGCCGAGTCTATCCCCTCTATATCGTAGGTAGGGTCTGCCTCCGCATAACCGAGCTTCTGTGCCTCCCTCAGGACTTCGGCAAATTCCGCCTTTTCCTCTGTCATTTTAGTAAGGATATAGTTAGTGGTGCCGTTGATGATGCCGTACACCGCCTTTATCCTGTTGGCCACAAGTCCCTCCCTGATGACCTTTACAATAGGGATACCTCCGGCAACAGACGCCTCAAACCCCAACTCGACGTTCCGTTTGCCCGCTGCCCTGAATATCTCAGCCCCGTAAGTGGCAAGAAGGGCCTTGTTCGCCGTGACAACATGTTTGCCGCTATTGATTGCCTTGAGTATCAGGTCTTTTGCGACCGTCGTGCCGCCGATGAGTTCGACCACTATATGGATATCCGGGTCACCGAGGAGTTCCTCCGCCTTGGCGATAAGGACCCCCTTTGGGAGCCTGATACCCCTGTCCCTTTTGGTATCGAGGTCCGCTATCCTCCTTAGGTTAATGTCGACACCGGTCCTTTCCCGTAGAAGGTCTCTGTTTTTTAAGAGGATGCTTGCAGTCCCTGTTCCTACTGTTCCAAATCCTATAATCCCTACGTTTATCATTTGTTCAATACCCTCTTTATTCCGGCCGTGGCCTGTCTTATTCGGTGTTCGTTCTCGACGAGGGCAAACCTCACGAAATTGTCTCCCCCCTCTCCGAACCCTATACCGGGAGAAACGGCCACGCCGCCCTTCCTGATAAGGAGTTTGCAGAACTCGAGAGATCCCATTTTCTTAAACGCATCGGGTATCTCGGCCCATGCAAACATCGTCGCCTTCGGGGGCTCGATTATCCAGCCCGCCTGCCTGAGCCCCTTCACCAGCACATTCCTTCTGCGTTCGTAAACCCCTCGAATGTCCTCGACGCAGTCCTGGGGACCGCGGAGCGCAACAATACTGGCGATCTGGATCGGCTGGAACATACCGTAATCCAGATAACTCTTTATCTTTATCAGCGCCCCGACGATCTCTTTATTTCCGCAGCAGAAACCTACTCTCCATCCGGCCATCGAATAGCTCTTTGTAAGAGAGAAAAATTCCACCCCTACGTCCCGAGCCCCTGGGACCTGCAAAAAACTGGGGGCCTTGTAATCGCCGTAGACCAGGTCGGCATATGCCAGGTCGTGGATGACGATTATCCCGTTTTCTTTCGCAAAATCAACGACCCTCTTAAAAAAATCAAGCCCCTCCACTACCTGCGTAGTCGGATTATGAGGGAAGTTCATGATCAGCATCTTGGGCCGCGGCCATGTGGTCTTATATGCCTTCTCCATCTCTTCAAAAAAGTCAATACCTGCGCCTATGGGGACGGTTCTCACCTCTCCTCCGGCGATAATCACGCTGTAAGGGTGTATCGGATATGCAGGGGTGGGAGTCAGGACAACGTCGCCCGGTCCCACGGTGGCAAGGACCAGATGCGACAATCCCTCTTTGGAGCCTATAGTCACCACGGTCTCGGATTCCGGATCGAGATCGACGTCGTATCTCCTCTTGTACCACTCGCATATAGCCATCCTCAACTGCGTAATCCCCTTTGATGCGGAATACCGGTGGTTCTTCGGCTTCCTTGCTGCCTCGACCAGTTTCTCCACAATATGCTTAGGGGTTGCCCCGTCGGGGTTCCCCATGCCGAGATCGATGATATCGTCGCCCTTTCGCCTGGCCTCCATCTTGAGGTTGTTCACAATCGCAAAGACGTAGGGCGGCAATCTTTTGATCCTGTTAAATTCAAACATTCAGTGTTTCCTCCTCACAAGGCCGCGGACTACAGGCCGGGGACCGGATTGTACATTTCAGCGGCGTTCATCGAGCTCCTGACCATCGGGCCTGAGGCCACATAGGAGAAGCCCATGTCGCGGGCCTTCTCTCTCAGATAATCGAAGACCTCGGGGCGAATGTATTTTACCACAGGAAGGTTGTTCCTCGTAGGTCTAAGATACTGCCCTATCGTCACAATATCGCAGCCCGTTTGCCTCAGTTCTTTCAAGAGCTCCAGAACCTCATCCTGATCTTCGCCGAGTCCGAGCATAAAACCGGATTTGGTGGGGATAGCGGGAGCGATTGTCTTGGCCTCTCTCAGTACCGAAAGGGAGCGCTGGAAAATCGCCTGAGGCCGCACATGAGGATAAAGGCGTTCGACCGTCTCGACGTTATGGTTGAAGACATCGGGCCGGGCCCCGAGCACGGTCCTGAGCGCTTCGGTTTCGCCTTGGAAATCGGGCGTGAGCACCTCAATCTTCGCCCCGGGCAGCCTTTTCCTGACCGCCGATATCGTCTTTGCGAAATGTCCGGCGCCTCCGTCGGGGAGGTCATCCCTCGTGACCGAGGTGATGACGACATATTTCAGCCCTATCTCCTCCGAAGCACGCGCCACGTTCTCCGGCTCGTTTTCATCGGGAGGTCCGGGCGCCGCGGAACTCACCGAGCAGAAACCGCAGTCCCTCGTACAGTTCGGACCGAGTATCAGGAACGTGGCCGTCGGTTTCGAGAAACATTCTGCGCTATTGGGACACCTGGCCTCTTCACAGACCGTCGTGATCCCGTACTTCCTCAAAACAAGCTTGGTTGCATGCCGGTCCGCACGGCACTGCGTCCTTATCCAGTCAGGGAGTCTCATGGTCATTAAAAATAAATAAATCTCCGGACTTTGTCAAATTCGGCGGGCGGAAATCAAGGGCCCGTCTCATCCGGAAAACTCCTAAGGCGGGCCCTTGGGAAAATCAGTCTAATAAGAATGCGGTCAAATTTTGGTGACGTTAATCGCCTTTGGTCCCTTTGCGCCTTCCTCGATTTCGAATTTGACCCTCTGTCCCTCTGAAAGGGTCTTGAACCCGTCCCCCTCGATCGAAGAGTAATGGACAAAGATATCCTGGCCGTTGTCCTGCTGGATAAAGCCATACCCTTTCTTTTCATTAAACCACTTGATAGTACCTTCTACTGACATACTGCGTAATTCCTCCTTTTCCCCTTACAGGACGTACTGTTACCCGTCGTCACGGGTTAACATTTTATACCACGAAGATCTACTGTTGTCAAGAATAAGAGGCACATTTCGCCATCAACTTTCACAACCACTTCACGACCGGCCCAATGACGATCATTTAGTTATTGTCATAAGACTGTCAATACCCGTACGCAAGCAAAACATGTCTAAGAATTCTTTCCTTCGGAAATAGGAATATATTCCAATTTCTTATGACAGGGATAACTGGTATATTGTAATCGGATGCGCAGAATCACATGTAACGAAACAGGAAAGTGGGAGAAAAACATGCCGGCGTATCGGGAGAAGATAGGTAAAAAGGCCGCTACCTTTCATGATTCGATCAGGTGCGCGAAAGTGGAGATTTCGAGAAGCGCAATCAATGAGTTCGATGGCGACAGGGTCGTCATTGCTATCCAGAGAGAACGAATTCAGCAGATCAAACTTTCGTATGACACGAGGGTAAAAAATCCATTCCTTCAATTCTTCTTCGGTATTACCCTTCTTTTGTTCGGCCTGATCGGATTAATCGTGTTCTTTGTCGCGATGAGTGCGGGAGGGGATTTGCTCATCCAGACAGCGGACGGAGTAAAAGTAATTGCCGAATCCGGAAACCCTATGCTACCCCTGATCCCGATAACCCTTTGGCTCATGGGCGGGATGGGCTTCTGGTTATTGTCTGGTATATTTCAGTACAGATATCATTTTTTAATTGATTCTGAACATAAAATACACAAGATTTTTTTTGAGAAATCAATAGATATCAAAGAAATTAAGCAGTTTATAAGAAAAGCGCAGCTGCACTTCGGATGTGAAATAGACATGTCCGCCATAGAATAAATGCAGCCTTCATGTTTCTCCAGATGCAAGGGCAACCCCAATCGCTACTGTTGAGACAGCTTCTTATGTGGGGAACGGTTAGCCACAGCAATACCTTCTTCGTATAGATGTTCCAACAGAGTAGGACAGCATCTGTAGCTCTGCTTAAAACAGTATTGTTCCCTCTTATCCATGCTGGGAACATACCTTGATTCCGATGCCCCGCAGGCACCAAAGTATCCTTCATCAAAATAGGGGCAGCTCATATATGCCTTCCTAAAAAATGAATTTAAAAATAAATTTTATCAGAACGGCATAGCATGCAATTATGAACATAATTTGAATTTGTGAGCGCCATGTTGAGGGTGTAGTTTCTCTCAAGACCTATACCGAACCTCATTCTAACGGTTTTTTCCTCCTTGGGCACGGGGGTCCTTAGAGCGTTGAGAATCCGCTCGCCCGCTCGCATCATCCCGATACTAAGGAGGCTCCATAACTTACAGTCTTGGCGTCCGCCCTCGGTCTTTACACGGTGAGCTCCGTTGATGGTTCTTTGTCCTCGATGACATAGGCTATGTTCATGCGCATATCTTTTCTCAGTGAATTGTAAACAGAGCAGTATTTTTCATGAGAAAGCGCGACGGCGCGGTCCACTTTTTTCTTATCTATATTCTTTCCCGCGATATGCAAAGTCATATCGATTGCAGTGAAATACTGAGGCGGCGTCGGGTTCCTTTCTCCCACAATGTCTATCCTGAAATCAGCCAGTTGTATTTTCATCTTCTGAAGGAACATGACCATATCTATACCCATACAGCTCGCAAGACCCAAAAGCAGGGCGTCTGTGGGTTTGCAGCCCCACTGGACATGGCCGTCAAACTCTATCTCGTATCCTTCCTGTGTCCTGCCCAGGAATATAAGTTCTCTCTCCCATTTGAGCGTCGCTCTATTGAGTGGGATGATTTTCTCCTTATATCCTTGTACCGACTCCGACAGGCTCTCTTCTTTCGTTTCATCCATTGGCAAAACCTCCTCATTAATGTCTTTGTATTACTATCCCTTCTCGTGTATCTCCGTCGAGATACGCGAATCACTTTTTGCCATCGTGCTCCATTATCAATATGTTCATGCTCTCACTATCGACTCTTCTTACCTCGATGCCGGCATTGGCAAGGACATATTCCGGACCCTTGCCGTCGAAGGACTCCCTTGTATAGAGGATATCTATCTCTTTTTCCACGAGGAACGTCGCCAGACTTATCCCCTTCCTCTTCTCCAGGGTTAGGAAGGGGTTTTCGAGTGTCTCTCTTGATATCACCGCTCCATCCGGACCCTTATCCCATACGGCAATAAACGGTGCGTTGCTGAAATGCTCGGAGACGGCATCATCTCTGTCGGCGAGGGGCACGGCATATCGCGTGTAGTCCTTCCTCTGCGGCTCATAATGGATCGTCACTCTCTCCACAAATGGAATGCGGCTTTTTATCTCCCCTTCGATGCGATCTGCGAGTTCGTGGGCATCCTTAAGCGTTTTCGAAGAGAGGCGCACATCCATACTTATGAATATGAACCTACCCGAATTCCGTGCGTGCACCGAAACGACCTCCTTGACCTCCTGGAATTCCCCCAGGACATCGTTTATCTTGTCCAACGTCACCCTGTCCACGGATGCATCCAGGAGGCTCTTCATGGAATCCCTGAATATCCCATATCCTGCTTTGATGACCACGAGAAGAACCACAAAGGCCGAAACTCTGTCCGCAAAAGGGTAAGAAAGGCGCGCACCGGCTATGCCCGCCGCCACTACGACAATGGGTGCGATATCTGCCCTCCAGTGCGCCGCGTCGGCCATCAATGAGGGGAAATTTATCGCTTTTGCTCTTCTTGCTTCATACCTTGAAAAAAGGATGATTGGAACGGTCATCAAAAAAAGAACAATCAACGTCATGTCGAGGTTTCTCATGCCCTCGATAGAAGGATGATATATTGTCTTTGCCATCCCATATGCGGAAAGGAATATTACGCACGCGGAAAGAAGCGCTACGATATTTTCAACCTTATAGAGTCCCCACGGGAATCGCTCTGATTTTTTTTCTGAAAGGTATATCCCTCCTATCACAAGGAGGCCTCCTATGACGTCTGCAAGCGAATGCACTGTTTCAGCCAAGAGAGATGAGCTTCCCGAGAGGAGGTAAAGAGAAAATTTGGCAGCCGCAAAAAAAATATATAACGCTACGGATGTGCCCGCTAACTTTTTACCTGCGTAGGCGACTATCTGTCTTTTGCCCGTATTTAGATCTTCCACAGTAGCTTTCTTGACCTGAAAAAGTATGCTTTCCCCCTCTTATATCTGCCAGATGAAGACATCAGCGCTCCTGTGCTCCCGCAGGACCGGGCGGGCGAGATCGGCTGCTGGAGGCCTTGAGGCAGGCGGGCGGGAAAAAAAACTAGGCCGCCAGATTGCTGGGCATCAGCAGACAAGCCCTTTGGAAAAAAATCAAGAAATCCCGCGTCGGGGCTGATTACCAACGGAAGAATGAATGAGCGGCGTCGGGTCCGATCTTTGCCCTATCTAAGAAGAGGGAGCCTCCCGAAGGGTTTACTAAAAGCCTGGGCCGCCCGCCCGCCTTCTCTCTCTTTATTTTTATTTTCCGCCGATGCCACAGCCGGGAGAATCGCAGGGCGCTGCGCTCCCGCAGCATGTGTGGTCCCTTCCACAGCGGGGCTGAAGAGCCTCACCGCCGGTTAGGCCCTTCACAATAAATCCGTTTCCCCCGGAAATAAGTCTGCGCAATTTGCCCGAGCATTCCGGGCAGGCCATTAGCGGCGCATCATGAATTGATTGTCTGAATTCACTCCTGTGTCCGCACTCTTCACATACATATTCATAGAACGGCACGATGACCTCCCTTCACTTCTGCGACCCCGAACTAATTTTCCATTGCTTCATGCAGTAAAACTGCAACCTTTGTAAAACAGAGCCCTTCGGGCAGTTTGCAGTTTCCGGCTTTCTTTTGTCCTATTGGATTATCAGGATGCTCAATTGAGGCCAATTTGTCATAGACCCGAAGGAACAAGTCCGACAATTCTTTGGATAAATGTTCCCTTCCAGACCTGCAGTCCCTTTCGCATTTTATAAAATTGTCCATGGTGGTCTCCGCCACCTTCTCAAAGGCAAGACATTTACCGCAGAGTGGGTCGTGTTGCTGGTTCTTTAATACCCCTGACAAAAAATGAAACGCTCTCAACTGATTTATAATTGTTTCCTTCCTCATGATGTACCCCCTTCCCAAAAACCTTCTTGATTATGTAAATACACTGAAGGCGTGGAACCGGGAACCTCCATAAATCTCATCTTCCATTCAGCCAAGCGATAAATTCGGATTCGCGCCCCATATCGGATTCCTTAACGCCGTCTCCAGCCAGCCCATGCAGGGAAGCCGTTTTCATCCCTCAGTTTCAGGATTTCGTCCCCTTTTTTAACGTCTGCCGCTATGATTGCCGGCTTGTCCTGAAAGGTAATCCTGGAACCTGTGATTTCAACTTTGTCTCCCGGCATTAGCTTCACGTCCTGATTCTCAATGTACCACCCCGGTCCAAGATGAACGTCGATCGTTTCTTTCTCTGTCTTGACGACAACGTGAACGCCGTAAGACATCCCTTTCATCGGGGTTATCTTTTCAACCTTTTCAACGACACCGCTTATAGTTTCGACTGTCTTAGGGTCGTACATCCTGCCATAATGCGACCCCATTCCCCATCCGCCGCCTCCTTTCCATTTGATCGTAGGCTGAGCGAAAGATTCAGCGGTCAACATAAAAAAGCAAAGGGCCAGAACCGACGCCATAACTTTTTTCATTAAAGACCTCCTTTAAAAAGTTTTTTCAGCGGATCTAAACATGTGCCGCCTTTTCAGAAGCGTTCATACTATCCAGCCACTTCCGTCAGGGTGCGAATCCAAATACTCTTTTTCACAATCCGGGATGTGCCGCTTAGGGTACTCAAAACGTCAATCCTTCCCGTTCGAGCAGCATCTCTCCCAGGAATGATCCCGGTTTGATCTCTGAATTGGGAATGCGCTCCGCCTTGTCTAGTCCGTAATGATTGACGCATGATGCGCAAATATAGAACTTTACCCCGAAGTCCTCAATGAGGGTTTTCATTAGCTCATGTACCGGCGAAAACTCATCCTTTTTCTGAGATGTAAGCGTCTCTGCAAAACCTTTTTTTGCAAGCTTCACGCCGGCATCCATGAGAAAGAAATCGAGTTCCGTATCGAATGCTTTCATGTTTGTCGCCAGTTGCATTGCGCCCGCAACTATATCGGGTTTGTCATCAGATTGAGTAATAATGAATACGAATTTTTTCTTTTCCATAATGTGCATCTCCTGTTATGTATTGATGGTCTCACTCTCTTGACGGCGTCTCTCTGCTTTTTCTCTATCCCGGCAGCCTTCTCGGATATTTACCCACATCTTCCCGCGTTATCCGTTGTCGTCGTGCAATTCTTCGTTAATGAGAACACCCGCCGGCATCTCCTGCGCAGACATGGCCGGGCTGAAACTGGGGCAGCCTCTTCGAACTGAAGAGTTCGATGTTTTCCTGCACCGTTTTCCCGATTGCCTGATACACAGCAATACCATCCCGATTCAGTTTCATGAGTGCCCCGCCACCGATTCCGCCCACCACAACGACATCGACCCGATGACCCGCAAGCGCGCTCACAGGGTTGCACATGCCGTGTTCATGATGCTGGTCGGAATTATTTATTGCTGCAATTGTCTTTGTGTCGGAATCGAAAATAACAAACGCCGGAGCAGAACCGAAGTGTCCATACACCTCACTCTGGAGATCCGCTATCTCTTTGACCGGAAAACATAATTTCATTTTCTTCCTCCTATTTGCATATGGTTTTTTTCACAAACGGGCGCCTTGCACTCCAAGAGCGTTGCGGCCGTTTTCTTTCTCTCACTTGCCATCCTTCATATTTCGCCGCAATATGTCCATTTACTCCCCTGCTTCATCCAGCTTAAGTCCGTCAGCGGCGCTTGGTTTTAATGCCTTGAGTTCATCCGCGTAGAGGGGGATCTTTTCGATTTCGGTCACCGGGATCCCCATGGGCTTGAAGGCCTTTCCCATAAATCTGCATCCGCAATTTCTTTGCTTTTTAGCTCGCGGAGACATAAATTCTTTAACGCTAAAATGTGCATATGCACATAATAGACCCTTACGGCTTTGTTTGTCAAGCGAACATTAACAGCTTGCCTTGTAATTATGGATTGATTTTAAATTCTGCCGGACAAAAACTTGACAGGTTTCTCACATCCGAAATAAGATAGGCCTAAGTTATAACTTTAGATGAATAACGAGGCGATTGGTAGAACGTAAGCCTTCCACTCTAAGACTTTTTTTGTCCTTTCTTAAGCTTGGTCTTACGGCCTTTGGCGGGCCTGCAATGGTCGCATACATAAAAGAAATGGCTGTAACGCGCTACAAGTGGCTTGACGAAGAAAAATTTAAAGATGGGGTCGCACTCTGTCAAACGATACCGGGAGCCACCGCGATGCAGACCGCTGCATTTGTAGGTCTTAGGGCAAGGGGTATCGCAGGAGCACTGGCATCATTTGTCGGCTTTGGACTGCCAGCATTTATTTTGATGCTGATACTATCATCGCTCTACGCGAGGTATCATGAAGCTCCCGGGATCATCTCACTGTTTAACGGCTTGCAGGTTGTGGTTGTAGCTATTGTTGCAAATGCGACTTACTCCTTCGGTAAAAGTACGCTTAAGAATTTCAGAGATATCATTCTTGCCATAGCTGCCTCTGTTTTTTTTTGGATCGGGATAAGCCCCTTCATTGTAATTTTGGGCGCTGCCTTCGCCGGCATTTTATTTCTAAACGGCAGGGGCATTGTTAGGGCATCAGCTGTTGAAACGGGAACAAACAAGCGCGGGGTCAAACAGCTTTCAACGTTTCTCTTCATCCTGCTTTTAGGGCTTCTCATTCTCTATCTCATAGACGCAACACTCCTGAATCTCGCTGTGTTGATGATGAAGATCGATTTATTTGCCTTCGGGGGCGGTTTTGCGTCCTTGCCGCTGATGCTTCATGAGATTGTAAACGTAAGAGGGTGGATGGACAGCAAGACATTCATGGACGGCATAGCCCTCGGACAGGTGACACCCGGCCCCATTGTTATCACCTCAACCTTTGTAGGATATCTGACTCTATGGATTAGCCGGTGCATTTGTCGCAACCGTCGCGATATTTACCCCTTCTTTCTTGATGGTGATCGCTATAACCCCGGTGATGGACAGATTGAGGACATCTGTTTATTTCATGAGAGCGACAAAAGGAATCCTCGCATCTTTCGTCGGCCTTCTTTTCTTTGTAACCGTGAAGTTCGGATTGGCTGTGCCATGGGATATTGTCCGGGCAGTATTAGCAGTTACGGCATTCGCAGCGCTCCTGAAAAAGGTCGATATCCTCTACGTTGTGCTCATAGGAGCAGTCATTTCTGCGTTTTCGTTATGAAGCTTATGCCGTGATCCGGTCTGGCCTTGAGCTTCAGCTTTTTCCCATAAACAGAAATAATCACGGAGCAAAACTCAGTCCCAATCGTTATTATAGTTACAATGGGCAACAAGTCTGACGAATCATCGCTTGTAGACAGATTCAAGAATGATGAGAAGGCGGCATTCGAAGAACTCGTCCTGAAATACCAGGACAGGATATATAACCTCTGCCGTTACATGCTCGGTAACACCTCTGACGCCGAAGACGCGGCGCAGGACACTTTCCTTAAGGCATATCAGAAGCTGAAGGATTTCAAGCCGGAGGCTTCGCTCTATACCTGGCTCTATCGCATTGCGGTAAACACCTGCCTTGATTACAAGAAGAAGCCATTTTTCGAATCGTTTTTCACGAAGACTGACGAGGGAGAGGAGTTTGTTGAAGAACCGGCTTCAGATTGGCCTTCACCGGAAAAACTCTACGAATCGAAGCAGGTTGGCTTGGCCCTCCATAATAGCATAAGGAAACTTCCCCCAAAGCTCAGGACGGCAATCGTGTTGAAGGAGATAGAAGGTCTTTCCTACGATGAAATTGCGGACATCCTTGAAGTCTCCATAGGCACGGTAAAATCAAGGATTTCAAGGGCAAGAGAAGAATTAAAACATCGTTTGAAAAAATTTACGGAACAAAACTGAACCTCAATCGTTTAATGAGTAAGAGGAGGCAAAGATGAAGTGCTCAAAAGCGCATAAGCTCATATCTCCCTATATTGACGGCGAACTGATAGAACAGAATAGGAAACTACTTGAAGACCATATCAAGGTCTGTCACAAGTGCCGGAAGGAATTCGAGGAAGGCAAGGAGCTCCATAATTTGTTTGCAAATACGGATAAATTCAAAGCGCCCTATGGCTTTCATGCAAGGGTCATGGCGAATATAAGTTCAGGGGAAATAAGGAGAAGCTCAAGGATTCCCGTTTTTGCCAGACTTGCGGAGGCAGTCGTAGTTATTGTGGTCATCGCTTTGGGTGTTTTGTCCGGCAGCCTTCTGATAAAGGATTACATGCCGGATAAAGCGAGACAGGTAATGGCCTCGCTTTCGCTCGATGTCTTTGACTCGGCGCCGCCGGATTCTTTAGGCGGGGCCTATCTTGCGATGACGGAGGTGAGGGATGAAAAATAGCACGCTAAAATTTCTCCTTCTTATCTCCTTGATATTGAATATTTCCTTCCTGGGAGCTGCAGGATATCAATATTACAAGAAGTCAACGCACTGGACCTCGCCTTTCGGATACAAGATGAAGAAGGGGCATTTTTTATTTGAGGAGCTTTCTCTGCGGCCGGACCAGATGAAGACTATGAGGGAGACTGCAACCAAATTCCGGGCGATCATCGACGAAAAAAGACAAGCAGTCGCCTCAAGGAGAAAAGAACTTATTACGATGATGCGTCAGGACAACCCTGACAGAAATGCCGTTGCCGCGGTCGTATCCAAAATAAGCGGCATGCAGGAAGAGATGCAGCGGATGATAGCCATGCATATGCTCGACATGAAGGCCGGACTGGATAAAGAGCAACAAAATAAGTTTCTCGATTTGATAGACAACGCCATGACAGAGGGGAGGCAGATGGGATGCCCGCCAACAGAACACAATTAACCAGCTCTGCAACGTCGCTACCTAATCCTCAACAATTTACATTCAAACGCAATGAGTTCAAAATGCTTCCTAATGCCATTCTCCTGTGTTTCGTATTTTTATCAATTTTCATCTTCAATATCAGAGCTCAAGCTGAAACAACACAAGGAAGCGATTATCAGTCACTGAGCATCGAAGATTGCCTGGCCCTGGCCCGGAAATATAACCCGGCCCTGAGCGGGGCGAATGAGAGGATTCGGGAGCTGGTGGCTGATTATCAGGCGGCGAGATCCGGTTTTTATCCCCGGCTGGTACTCTTGTCCTATTATCAAAGATTAGAGCCCAACCGGCTGCCTCCGGGAGGCTCTACCGCGCCGCCGGCAATGGATTTCAACAAGGACGAGTCGTTTGCCGGCATATCCGGCAAACAGATACTTTTTAACGGGGGAATAACCCGTAGTAATGTGAAAGCGGCCGAAATCGGCTCCGAGGCCCAGAGGCAGGAAGTCAGGAGGACCTCTGATGAAGTGGCATTTACCGTGACCCAGGCATTCTATCGCCTGATAGAGGCTAAGGAGAATCTGAAAGTGGCCGGGGAAGCCCTGAAGCAACGGCTGGATTTTGCGACTCTCACCGAGGTTTTTTTTAAAGCCGGCAAGGTTACGCAACTCGATTCTCTCAGGGCCAAATCCCAGGTTTCGGAAGCGGAGCAGGCCAAGGTGGAAGCGGAAAACGCCGTGGTTCTGGCCAGGGAAATTCTGGCCAGATCGATAGGGTTGAAAGAGGAGTCGCCACTGGATATCCGGGGCCGACTTCCGGAGGAATTTGCCCCTGCATCTGACATGAACTCATTGTGGCTGGAGACGCTCAAAACCAATCCCGAAATCAAAAGACTCAATTTGGAAATAGAGCAAGGCCAGACACAGATCAAGACAGCCCGTGGGGCCTATTTCCCCGAGGTGAGCCTTCAGGGCAGTATGGGAACGCGCCATCAGGATACGGGAGGGACCAGGGGTGAATGGTTGGCCGGCATATTCATAGAGTTTCCGTTTTTTGAGGGCGGATTGACCAGGGCACAGGTTGCGGCGGCGTCTTCCAGATATCTTCAAGCGCTGGAGAGAAAGAGAGACCGTCTTAACAGACTGAAGATAGACCTTACTACCGCCTGGCAGGACCAGGAAAACGCCCGTCAGGGAGTGATCACTGCCCGCCAGACCGTAGCCACAAATGAAGAGGCATACGCCAGCGCCCAGGCCCTCTATCGTAACGGCAAGGCCATAGGCCTGGATGTGCTCCAGGCCCAAGTGGACCTGACCAGTTCCCGGTTTAGCCTTATCAGGTATGAGGTAAATCATGAAACGGCAAAGGCGCGGGTCCGTCAAATCCTCGGGTCGCAGGATTTCGAGTTCTCTCAAAATGATAAAGGGGGTCAGACGAAGTGAAATCAGGCAAGAAAAAAATTACGGGCATTATTATAGCCCTGCTTATCCTGACATTTGCAGTATATAAAATTTTCTGGTATCTTCCGCCGACGGCTGTGATAGTAGTTAAAAAGGCGGAGATCCAGGGCAAAGTCCACGGGCCGGGCACAGTGCAATCCAGAGTACCCGTTACTGTGAGCGCCAAGATTACCGGCATTTTGGAAAAGCTCCATGCCGATCAGGGAGACAAAGTGAAAATAGGCCAACTACTTGCCGAGTTGGACTCCGTTGAATTAAGGGCCCGGGCTGCCGCGGCACATGCGGCCGGAAGTCGCGCGGAACGTGATCTGGCGAGGGCTCGGGCAGACTTGATAAAGTCTCAAGCGAACCTTGCACTGGCCCAAAGCAACTATCAGAGGGACTTGGAGGTTTTCAAACCGGGCTATATCTCACCTGCGGCCTTTGACACGACTAAAGCCGCTCTTCGTGTGGCCGAGAGCGACGTTGCCGCCAATGAAGCGACGGCAAAGGCCCTGCAGTCGGCCGTCAATCAGGCGGGATCTGAAACCAAAGCGGCGGAAGCGCTCTTTGGCTACACGCGAATCCTGGCCCCCATGGACGGCGTTATTACTGTACGCAAAGCGGAAGCAGGAAATACGGTGTCTCCCGGAACAGCCATCTTTCAAATGGTCGATTACCAAATCTGGGCGGCTTCATGGATTGATGAAACAAAAATAGCGCAGCTCCGGGAGGGACAAAAGGCCTCGATCACATTGCGCTCCGGGCGGGTTTTCCAGGGTGAAGTCGCCCGGCTCAACAAAGAGGCGGATACCGTGACCCGGGAACTGGAGGTGGATGTGAAATTTGATGCACTGCCGAATCCCCTGGTGATCGGAGAAGAGACCGAGGTCGATATTGATACCGGCCGCCAGACAGCTCCGGCGGTTCCTTTATCCGCCATCACGGAAAGAAACGGCTCCAAAGGAGTCATGGTGGTGTCCAACGGCCTGGCAAGTTTCCGACCCATTTCATTAGGGTTACGGGACGGACAGCGAGCTACGGTCCTCGAAGGCCTCAAGGAAGGTGACATGGTAATACTTAACCCTGCAGGGATTGAACAGGGCAAAAAAGTGCGGCCCGAAATAAAATCTGATATGAAGAAGAACCCATGAGGTTGATGAGTCAGTCAGGTCAACTTCCAGCCCGGATTTTCCATGAAGGGACAGCCATCGCCAGCGCGGAGGATCGATGCACTTAGCATTCTATGACCTGAAGCAACATAGAGGCCGGTTCATCGCCACAGTTTTCGGCGTGGGTCTGCTGTTTACCATAGTCCTGGCCATGAACGGCCTATATCGCGGCAACATCTACGAGGGCCTCGCTCTCATCAACGCTACCAATCCCGATCTCTGGGTTGTAGAAAGATACCGGGGCGGCCCCTTCAACGAACAGTCTACCGTTCCAGAATTTTATCATTACAGTATCAAGGCTATCCCCGGTGTGGAAAAGGCGAGCCCTTTTATCTACTATACCGTTGAAAGACCGATAGAGGGTAAAAGTCGGCATTTCAGCATCATCGGCTACGATGTCTTTGGGGGGCTGGGGGGACCGCAAAAGATTTATGCGGGCAGAAATATTGAGCATGCCCATTATGAAATGGTCGCCCACCCGAAATTGGGGGTGCACATAGGGGACAGGGTTCCCTTGGGCCTACATACCTATACTGTGGTGGGTTTGACAAAAGAGGCCATTTCGACCGATGGGGAGGCATTGGTGTATCTCTCTCTCCCCGATGCTCAGGAGGTGCTGTATCAAAGAGATAACGAAGAAATACGCAATCAGCGAGAAAGATTGCTCCAGACCCTTTCCGGACAGAGCTTTTTATCCCCGGACCAGGCTGAAAAATTGCTCGCTCCGCTGCAGTCCGACACCCATATCACCAATGCCATACTTGTGCGGCTGAAGCCCGGAGCGGATCGGGCAGAGGTGGCCCGTTTGATAGACAAGTGGTTATATCTCTCCGCTTTCAGCACGCCGGATGAAGGCGAACTGATGCTGAAAGGACGGTTGGCCAGCATGGCCAAGCAGCTTCTTCTCTTCAGAACGCTTTTGCTGATTATCTCTGTAGTCATAGTCTCGCTTGTGGTCTATACCTTTACCATGGAAAAAATCCGGAGCATCGCAGTCCTGAAACTAATCGGGGCTCCCGACCGGGTAATCATCAGAATGGTCATGGAACAGTCATTGCTTCTGACCATTGGCGCCTTCCTGTTTGGGCTGGTTCTAATCCAGAACACGTATCATCTGTTTCCCAGGACCATCATGTTAGTTTCCGGTGATACCCTGTTTACTTTTATCATAGCCTTTGCGGGCGGCATCCTCGCCAGTATTTTAGGACTCTGGCAGGCGTTGAAAACCCAGCCTGCCATGGCCCTGGGGGGATAATGGAAATCCTCCGAATTGAGGGCCTGACTAAGGTTTTCGGCTCCGGGCGTCTGGAGGTCCGTGCCCTGCAGGATATAAACCTGTCGGTCTCAAAGGGCGAGCTGGTGGCGCTGCTTGGCCCGAGCGGTTCCGGCAAGACCACACTGCTTTTATGTATCAGCCTGATCCTTGAGCCCACGGCAGGCAAGGTCGTCTTTGACGGTCAAACTATATTTCAAAAAGACGGCTGGAAGGGGGGAGTTGATATGCGCCGCCTGCGCCGGGAAAAAGTAGGTTTTATTTTTCAGTCTCACAATTTAATCCCTTTTCTCACTGCCAGGCAGAATGTGCTTCTTCCTTTGAATCTCATAGGCATCAAGGGAAAAGAAGCTGAAACCCGGGTGAAAGAGCTTTTGGAATACATGGAAATCGCGGACCGTGCCGATTACCTGCCGGCCCTTCTTTCCGGGGGCGAGCAGCAGCGTGTGTCCATCGCGCGCGCCCTGGCCAATAATGCCAGGCTGATTTTGGCCGACGAACCCACCGCCGCATTGGACACTGGAAGAGGAGCGAGGGTGATGGACATGTTAAAGAAGATCGCCAAGGAAAATCAGTCGGCGGTAATCGTGGTGACCCACGACGAACGGATGATCGCGGGTTTCGACCACGTGTACCACCTGAAAGACGGCTGCCTTGAACAGGATGCTATGCCGGAGTCTGTCGATGAATAAGGCCAGGGCGGTCTTTAACAGCGCGATCGTACTCTATTTTATCATTGCGTTCGAAGTCCTGATAATGATAAGCCCCTTTGCCGGATTCTTCTATTCCGTCTTCAATCCTGTCCTGCTCGAAACTGCAAAATATCCGGCCACGAGATGGCTAAGCGCTTTTTATCTGCCCCACATGGTGCTGCCGCAGGACTGGTTCCTTCAGTTCGTCAGGGTCATGGGTTCAGTTATGTTTGTCCTTGGAGCGGCGATCTTCCTCGTGTGCGCTGTCCAGATATACACTGCAAAATTTACAAAAAAGGGCGCTGTGGATACCGGCTTGTACTCCTTTATCTCTTTCATGCCGGGTATCCAAAAACGAGTATTGAATCGGATGTAGTTATTACTTCTCGAAACCGATATAATGTGCTTAGCTGAAATATGGTAATCACCACTCTATAAAACAGGAGAAAACTATGTCGGAAAGAAATAATGAACTCGACCGGATATCAGATCAGCTTAACGAGAATATATTGGCCGTAAAGGGGACGCTCGAGCTCGTGGATACGTCTGTTACGGAGGATGAACTGCACGAACTTCTGATTAAGGCAATCGAAAGGATGGATACCATTCAGAGACAATTAAGCGACATGCTTATTTTGTTAAAAAATTGCTTCGATAAGATAGATTCGATCAGGAAATGATGGGGCCGGCTCAGTTGCCGCTAAAGAACCTGATCGCCTCTTTGACCTTCTCGAGGTCGACGCGCGTATTGAAGCATGGGCCGAAGGGCCGCTCGTTGGAGATGCCCATAACAGGAAGGGGAAACGTATCCACAAGCCCGCTTGAAAGGTCCCGTTCGCACGCCACCGCCACGATCGCCTCGGGCCTCGCCTCAAGCACTATCTTCCTGGCGATAGTGCCGCCCGTGGCCACAAAAAGATCAAGGCCGTTCTCTTCGGCAATGCCTATCAGGTCCCTTATCTCGCACCTTCCGCACCGCTCGCAGTTATAGATGTTATGGGTAAGCCTGATCGTGCATTTGTCTACCTGCAGGCAGTGGGGGAGCAGCAGGAGTATCTTTTTTGTGTTGAACTTCTGTCTGCGGATGAGCCTGTTATTGAGGGAGATCACGAACCTCTGAAAACCCTCTTTCCGTTTTTTAAAAAATGCCCCCAGAAACATAAGAAAGGGATAAAGCACCTTAAGTACCAGTCCCCTGAGCGTCCTATTTAACATCGAAGAAAGCCCCCTCCTTCACCCTCCGGCCGTGCATAAATGATGCAGCAGGCATAGGATTCTTTCCTTCAGGCTTCACTTCCATAATAGATAAAACTCCCCTGCCTGTCGAGACCCCGACGCCTTCCGGACCGATATTCTCTATCCTCCCGGGCAGACCTGTCCTTTCATGGTCCTGCACCCCGGCCTTAAGGATCGCAACCCGTTGCTGTTTAAGATAACAGTAAGCGCCGGGCCACGGATAGGTCCCCCGTATAAGATCGAATATCCTTTTGGCCGGTAAAGACCAGTCTATTTTGCCGTCGTCCTTCTTAAGAGGCGGTGCAAAACTCGGCTCGCCGGCCTGAGGTCTCGGCCCCAAAGAGCCTTCCTTCAGACCTTCGAGGGTCCTGGGCAGAAGAGAAGCGCCCATTTCAGAAAGTTTCTTGCTTAGAGTCATCGCATTGTCCTCATCAAATATCTCGGTCTCATTTTGGAGGAGGATATCCCCTGTATCGAGACCCTCGTCCATACGCATCGTGGTGATGCCCGTCCTTGTCTCCCCGTTTATGATCGCCCACTGAATCGGCGCGGCCCCCCGGTATGCCGGCAGGAGCGAGGCGTGGACGTTTATACAGCCCAATGGCGGAAGCTCCAAGATCGAAGGCGGAATGATCTTTCCAAATGCCACGACCGCGATCGCCTCGGGCTTACGCAGGGACACCTCGTCAAAAAAAGAAGCGCTCCTTACACCTGCGGGCTGCATAACCTCGATCCCGTTCAGTAACGCAAGCTCTTTCACCGGAGGCCGGGACATATGGTGGCCGCGCCCCTTTACCCTGTCAGGCTGGGTGACTGCCGCAACAACCTCGTGTCCGGCATCCAGAAGCGCTTTCAGAGACGGGACAGCAAAATCAGGGGTTCCGAAAAAGACGATCCGCAAGGCCTTACCTCCGATCCGCCGTCACCTTCGGATGAGGACGGCATCTGGCGGGTATCGGCTTTGCGTATGACGCATAAATGAATTTTTGATAATAGATCTTGGTTATTTCCCCGACTTTATTTTCTTTTGGTAGCGTTTCTTGAAGAATTCTCTTTTTATCGGGCTTACCCTGTCTATCAGCAGGTATCCGTCGAGATGGTCTATCTCATGCTGAAGCGCAATCGCAAGCAGCCCCTCGGCCTCTATCTCGATCTCCTTGCCTTTTCTGTCCATCGTGCGGACCACGACCCTTTCGGCCCTTTCAATTTTCGCGGTGTAGTCGGGAAGACTGAGGCATCCTTCCTCGAATTCTATGGAACCTTCTTTCACGAGGAAAACAGGGTTTATAAGGACCAGCAGGGGCATTTCAGTCCCCTTGGTGCTTATATCGATGACCGCCAGCCGCTTTGAGACCCCTACCTGGGGGGCGGCAAGCCCGACACCGGGGGCGGCATACATCGTCTCGATCATGTTGTCTATGAGTCCCTGCAGGTCCCCGTCGAACGTTGTCACGGGCGACGCCTTCTGCTTCAAGACCCTGTCGGGGTATTTCCTGATCTCCAGTACTGCCATGTCTTTATTATAAACCATTTCCGGCGCCCCGGTCGACAAAGCCGGATCCCGGGGCCTGCATTGCAATTTCTTTGGAAAGAGTGGCATTATTTTATATGATATTTTATTTCAATGACTGACATGACACGGTTACCCCTCCCAGGAAAACTCTTATTGGTGATCGCCGTCCTGCCCCTGCTTCTGTTACATGCATGCGCATCGACGCAATTCACCCCCGAAGAACAAAAAAACAGTCTGCCTCTCGTGGAAAAAGGTCTTATCGAAGAAGTCCATTCGGTGGCAGTAGCGCCTTTTTTTAATGACAGGAACAACTGGAGAGGGTCGGCCGAGGAGACGCTCGCAATCCCCCGGCTCTCCGTGGTTACCGCCGACAGGGCTGGCCTCTCCGCTTTGGGACCGGACGACAGACGTGACGTCCTCGTGGAGCTCGCAAGGTCCCTGGGCACGGACGCGGTCCTAAACGGGGTCCTCATTCCCGGGGAAGGCCGCGGCGAAATCGTGGTACAGCTTATCTCTACGAAAGATTCCCGTCTGCTTTTCTGGCAGGCCGCGGACTTTGTCAATAAGGGAGACCGGATAGATCCCAACGCTCAAAGGGAACTTCTCTCTAAAATGTTTGCGCCCTTGCTCGCCAATATCGCTAACCGGGAAAGGCCCCCTGCACCCAAGCCTTCACTGCAGCCGGCGGCTGAGACGCCGCCCAAAATGGATAAGATGGATACGAAGCCTGAGATAGAGACACCGCCCAAGACCGAGAAGAAACCAAAGAGCGACAGGAGGCACGACAAGGGCCGCAAGCCTTCTCCCGCCTCTGAAGACATCAGCCCGATGTGATCATGAGAGAGACCCCGAACATCGTTATGCGGTGCCCGAAATGCGGCAAGCATTTTCCCCTCGACCAGACCTACTGCGAGACGTGCTCGGCCATGCTTGAACCTTTCGAGACCGAACAGGAAGGACCGGCCCCGTCGGCGGAAAACGTGAAAAGTACCCCCGATGAACAGCCGGTCGTGACCGACGAAAAGATCGAAGATATAAAAATAGATCGCCTGCGGTCGGAGATCGAAAATAAATTCGTCTACACCCTGCTCTTGGAAATAGGCCAGCTCAAAAGGAGACTTGCAAATAAGGAGAAGTATCTCGCCGGGATACAGGAAAAAGAAGGCCCCGGACATCCCGGTCAGGTCTCCGACATCGGAGAGGCTGAAGCCGCGATTGACGAACTCATGAAGAAAATAATCAAGCTGGAGATAACGCTCGACACCCTGCACCGTACCTTAGCAGACGACATATCGGCTCTGGACACGGAACTGAGGAAACTCGACAGGCCCGGCCTCTTGGGCCTCATGAATGAAAGAGGCCGCTATTTCAGGATGCTCTCCTCTGAACTGAAGACCAAAAAACTGATTCTAGACGTGGTTGACGGGAAGAAGTCTCCGTCCGCGCTCAGGCTGCTGGATGTGCCGAGGCCGATCCTCCTCGTACCGGCGGTTGCCGCTACCGTACTTATCGTTGTTTTATTAATTTACCCCTATGCGCCTGACATGCCGTCGGGTCTGCGGGCGGGCTCCCGGTCGAAGGCACCGGACGGCAGCCCTGCGCTAATCAGCGAACGAGACATCGACAGCCTGTTAGAGGACATCAGGACGGCAAACCTCAAGAAAGACCTTGCCCTCTGGAAATCGAGATACTCACGCGGCTATCTCGCATCAAAGGAAAAAAAGGAAAATATCGCCGAGCAATGGGAAAAGGTCGATTATAAGTCGCTCTCCTACAGAGTCGAAGATCTCCTGACGGGCCCTGGCCATGCAAGCGCGACCGTCATATGGGAGGTGGACTTCAGCCCCAGGAAGAGCACCTCGATCAAAAAAATTACGCAACGCCTCCGCGCCGATTTCGCCATAGAAGACGGGAGGCTGAAGATAACCTCCGTCGTCAAAGAGGAGTCTTAGTAATCCTTCGTGTCAGATACCCGCTCATCGGCCGTGAGGGCCCTCATCGAAATTCTCTCAAGAGACGCCAGACCGAAACATGCCGTCGACTCATTCTCTCAGCATCTCGACAAACGGGACAGGTCGTTTTTGATGGAGATCGTCTACGGGGTGCTCAGGTACAGGGACACCCTCGACTGGATATTGGGTCATTTTCTGAAAAACCCGGCCAAGGCGGGAGAGTTCACGCTCAACAACCTCAGGGCGTCACTCTATCAGTTATATTTCATGAGGGTCCCGGACTGGGCGGTCGTCAGTGAATCGGTCGAGATGGAAAAATCCGCTTCCGGGCACGGTAAACCGTCTTTGGTAAACGCGGTGTTAAGAAGCGTACTGAGACAGAAAGAGCGTTTCACGCCGCCCCTGACGCTTGGAGACCCGCTATCGGACATAGCGGTAAACACTTCCCACCCTCGATGGCTTGTCAAAAGATGGATACAGAGGTTCGGGGCGGACGGGGCGCTAGGGCTCGCCGAGGCCAACAACAGGGTCCCTCCGATGACGATAAGGGTCAATACCCTGAGGACCACACGGCAGGACCTCCTCGGCCTCCTTGCCGAACGGGGGGTCGAGTCGGAGCCGACCGAATTTTCTCCTGAGGGCATTACCCTCAAGCGCCTCCGCAGCCACACAGAACTGGCCTTTGCCCACGGCCTCTTTGCTGTCCAGGACGAGGCGTCGCAGCTGGTTTCACATCTGCTCGACCCGAAGCCTAACGAGAAGGTATTGGACGCCTGTGCCGCGCCGGGCGGCAAGACCACTCACCTGTCGCAGCTGATGCAGGACTCCGGGGAAATCACGGCGGTTGAGAAGGACGGCAAAAGGATACCCCTGCTCCGCGACAATATCGGTGCCCTTGGGATACGGTCGGTAATAATAGTAAATCAGGACGCCGCCGAACTCCGCGGGGCAGGACCTTTCGACAGGATACTCCTTGATGCGCCCTGCTCTGCCACGGGGGTCATAAGAAGGAACCCGGACATAAAATACCGGCGCAAGGCAAAGGACCTCGACGAATACAGGACAAAACAGATACACCTCCTTCATGCGGCGTCACAGCTTTTGAAAGAAGGGGGCAGACTGGTCTATTCGGTATGCTCCATGGAACCGGAGGAGGGGGAGCAGGTCGTCAATGAATTCTTGAAGACCTCGAGGGAATTCCGTATTATAGATGCCGAGGCATTATTTTTGAAAAGTTTTCTACATGGAGGTTTCTTAAAAACGTATCCGCACCTGCACAACATGGACGGTTTCTTCGGGGTGGCGCTTTGCAGAAAAAAATAAACAACTTCATTAAGGTCCCCCTTTTCTTTGCGGTCTTCGTGCTGCTGGGGCTGACCTTCGGGTACATTACGTTCAAGGCACTGAGTTTCAGCAGGACCGTAGAGGTCCCTTCGCTGGCGAACATGTCGCTCGTTGAAGCAAATGAGGCGCTCAGTAAAGCGGGCCTTTACCTTAAAATAGAAGGCGAGGACTACGACCCGGCGGTCGGTACCGGAAAGATTCTCAGGCAGGATGTCCCCGCCGGCAATAAAGTGAAAGAAAAAAGGGCGATCAAAGTCGTGATCAGCAAGGGGCCGAAGGTATACTCGATACCGGTTCTCGTGAATGAGACGCTCGGCGACGCCGAAGGGGTGCTCGCAGAGAAGGGGCTGAGGATAGGGAAGATCATAAACGTCCACTCCGACTCCATGGAGAAGGGCAGGATAGTCGCCCAGAGCCCTGAGCCGGATGAGAGGCTGGACGGCCCGATAACCGTGCTTGTCAGCCTCGGCCCTCATGAGTTAACGTATTACTGTCCGGACTTCCAGAACAAGAGCCTCGAAGAAGCTAAGGAAACGGCCGAGAAGATCGGGCTTCTGATCGAGACGAAGGGGACGGGAGATTTTGTGAGGGCTCAGAAGCCCAAGCCGGGAGCGCTCGTCAAGGCCGGCGACAGGGTTTATCTCGAAATAAAAGAAGGGAATCCTCAATGATCAGGATAGCTCCATCCATACTCTCTGCCGACTTCGCGAGGCTGGGGGAAGAGATACGGGCCGCGGAAGATGCCGGCGCCCACCTCCTTCATATCGATGTCATGGACGGTCATTTCGTCCCGAACATCACCATCGGCCCTCCGGTCGTCGAATCGATACGTAAGGTCACGCGGCTCCCCCTGGATGTGCATCTGATGATAGAGGACCCCGACAGGTATCTGAAAGATTTCATCTCGGCCGGGGCGGACTTCCTGACGGTCCATTGCGAGGCGACGGTCCATCTTCACAGGACCGTGCAGGCTATAAAGGAAGGCGGGGCAAAGGCAGGGGTT
This sequence comes from uncultured Nitrospiraceae bacterium, assembly GCA_963811165.1. Taxonomy (GTDB): domain Bacteria; phylum Nitrospirota; class Thermodesulfovibrionia; order Thermodesulfovibrionales; family UBA6898; genus Sulfobium. Next base: position 332,919 of record CAWEQH010000004.1, on the reverse strand, counting down.
TCGATAAATCCTGCCACGCCCGTCTGGACCCTCGATGATATACTCGGGGACACAGATCTCGTTCTTGTCATGTCGGTCAACCCCGGGTTCGGGGGGCAGGAATTCATTCCCCATACACTTGAGAAGCTCAGACTCCTCAGGAAAAAGATCTCGGGCGCGGGATCGCCGCCGCTCATCGAAGTAGACGGCGGCGTGAAGCCCGGTAACGCAAAGGAGATCGCTGCGGCCGGTGCGGACATACTCGTCATGGGGTCTGCCTTTTTCAAATCGGGCGATTACGCTTCACTCATGGAGAAAATGAATGGACTGCTCGGAAATTAAACGGCATTTTGAAAAGGCGGAGTCGCTGAGACAAAAGAGCCGTTACACCGAGTCTCTCGATTTTTTCAAAAAGGCCCTCCGGGGATACACATCATTGGGTGACCTGCAGGGGGTGCTTGACTGCAGGCTTTCGATAGGCGACGTCCATAGGATGATCGGCAACTACGATCTCGCCGAAAAGTCCTATGCCGAAGCGGTCTCTGTCGGGAAACAGCTCGGCGATAAGGTAGCAGTCGCGGACGCGGGAATGAACATAGGTCTGTCACTTAGGGGAAAGGGAGACTGGAAGAATGCGTTTCCGGCGATAAAAAAGGCCCTGGCCTTTTACAGGAAAAAAAATGACAGGCAGGCGGTTGCCTTCTCTTTATGGGCGATGGCGGGCACCCTGCGCATAAAGGGAGATATCCCGGAGGCGATACGTACCTATAAAGAAGCGCTCGGGATATTCAGACAATTAAGGCTCAAACCGTCGACGGGATACTGCCTCTGCGGTCTCGGGGGCACGCATCGTATCGCCGGCCTTTTTTTGGAGTCCCTCTCATACTACCGCGAGGCCAACAGGATGTTTTCCGAACTGAAGGACACATTCGGGACCGCCTATTCGCATTGCGGGACAGGGAACGCATACAGGATGCTCGGCGAATACAAAAAGGCGCTGGCGAGCTTCGACCGCGCCTCTGCGCTTTACGCGAAAATCGGCGACAGGGTGAGCTACTCCTATACCCTCTGGAGCATGGGCACCGCGCACAAGATGCTTGGCGACTATGAAAAGGCCAGATATTATTTCAAGACCGCCCGGGGACTTTTTAAGAAGACGAAAGACCCGAGGGGACTCATCTATTGCATGCTCGGGATGGGAGAGGTCGCGATGCTCGAAGGCAGGAAGGTCAGGGCCGAACGATACATCGACGAGTCGGTCAGACAGGCTGCGGATTACGGGTTCAAGGTCGAACAGTGTCACGCCGCATTGCTGCGGTCTTATCTGGATGGAAAAATAAGAACGGGATGCTATAATACTCTCGGCCTGAAATTGGCATTTGACCGGGCGCCCTTTAATATCCCGTAGAGGAAAGTACAGGTCCCGGGGGGGAATCATTGCGCGTACTCAATTTACCAAACACATTAACGATAACAAGGATAGTCATCATCCCGGTATTCATTGCGACGATACTGTATCAAAAATACGGATACGCCCTCTATCTCTTTGTTGCCGCTGCGTTGACCGACATGCTCGACGGCCTCTCCGCGCGTATCACAAACCAAAAGACCGAACTCGGCACCTTCCTCGACCCCCTGGCGGACAAATTCCTTCTGGTCTCGTCGTTTGTCCTGTTTGCCGTCTACGGCTGGATACCCAAGTGGCTTGCGATCACGGTGATAAGCCGGGACGTCATCGTCGTCATCGGCTGGTTTCTGCTCTATATGATAACGCACAACTCCAGGATCGAGCCCGTGTTGACGGGCAAGGTTGCAATCGCGATGCAGCTCATCGCCCTGGCCTACATCCTCTTAAGGATAAACGTGGTCTCCCTGCCGTCCCTTCCTGGTCCGTTCTTCCTCGTGACCGCGGCGGTCACTGCGCTGTCCGGGCTCCAGTACATCTATAAAGGATTCAAGCTGACGAATGCGCCCTAGGAGCGGAATAGAAATAGAGAGCGTCATCACCGGGAGTTCGGCGGACAAGGCGGGATTGCAGCCCGGCGACGTCCTACTTTCGGTAAATTCCCATCCTCTTCGCGACGCAATCGACTTCATGTTCTTCAGGAGCTCCGCAAGGCTCCTCGTTGAATTCAGCCGCGGCGGGATAAAAACCAGGGTGCAGATAAAGACCGAAGACGGGAGCGACCCGGGGATCACGATCAAGCCTTTCAAGGTAAAGACATGCAGGAACAACTGTGTATTTTGTTTCGTAAAGCAGCTCCCGAAGGGGTTGAGGAAGCCCCTCTATGTAAAGGACGAGGACTATCGGCTTTCCTTCCTCTACGGCAACTATATGACCCTCTCCAATATCGACTCATGCGACCGTAAAAGGATCGTCGATCAGCGGTTGAGTCCCCTTTATATTTCCGTCCATACGACAAACAAGTCTCTCCGGAATAAAATGCTCGGTAACCCCAGGGCCTCGGACATCATGAAAGAGCTGAAATTCTTTTCCGGCAAGAAAATACGGATGCACGTGCAGATCGTGTTATGTCCGGGCCTCAACGACGGCACGGAACTGCAAAACACGATCAAAGACCTGTACAAATTCTATCCTTATGTCTCCTCTGTAGCAGTCGTTCCGGTCGGACTTACGATGCACCGGAAACAGCAGATGGACCCGGTGGCCAAAGAAGATGCCCTTCGGGCGATAGAAGTCGTAACTGCCTTTCAGAAGAGGTTTCAAAAAAAACATGGCGACCCTGTCGTCTTCTGCTCCGACGAGATGTATATAAAGGCCGACGTCCCGTTCCCCCACCTGAAGGACTACGGGTCACTGCCCCAGATTGAAAACGGCGTGGGCATGGTGCCGCTGTTTCTCAGTCAGTCGAAAAAGGTGCGGGTCCCGAAGACAATATCTCAGGAGGGGAAATTCCTTACCTTCACCGGTACTTCCTTTTATCCATACCTGAAAAAATTTATCGACCGGCTCTCGGAGAAAGAGAACCTCCGAATCGACGTCGTCGAGGTGGCGAACAACTTTTTCGGCACGACCGTGACCGTCGCGGGACTCCTCACCGGAAGGGATGTCATCAAGACCCTCCATGACAACACCGACTCCTACAAGGTGCTTTTAGTCCCTGACGCCGTCCTTAAAGAAGACGAGGACATATTTCTCGATAACGTGTCCCTGAAAGACGTCGAGGAGGCCACCGGCCTTAGGGCCGTCAGGACAGAGGCAACACCCCAGGGACTCATCGACACGATCAATGGCCCCCTTAAGACGGAAACCCGGCGATAGACCTCATGCCTTTTTCAATTCCCCGGTCCGTATCGGAAGTCTCCTGATGCGTGTGCATCCCCGTTTTGGTTTAAGGACATTTTTTATCGGCTGACCCATGGCTCTTTTTATAAGATAGTTCGTTTTTTTTAAATGCAAGGGCCGGATGCCGACTAGAACACGGGGAGTGGGTTGCTTCCACAAAAATTTTTCCGATTCTTGTACACTAATACTGGTTCCGGACTATTTAGCCGGCGCAATATTGTGTGCCCAAGTAGAATCTGAGATCGGAGCATTACATGAACATTACAGGAAAGACAAAAATCACCGGCCTCTTCGGATATCCTGTTGAGCATACGCTCTCCCCTGCAATGCATAACGCGGCCTTCGAACACCTCGGGTTGGATTACTGTTATGTCCCCTTCCTCGTGCATCCCGGTTCACTCGGCAAGGCCGTTGATTCGATCAGGGCGCTTTCGCTTGCGGGCGTCAACGTGACCGTACCGCATAAGGAAGCGGTGATACGTCTCCTCGACGAGGTCAATGAAGAGGCGTCCTTTATCGGCGCCGTCAATACGATCGTGCGCCGGGAAGGAACGCTGACCGGGTATAACACCGACGGACGCGGCTTCATGCGCGCATGCGAAGAAAAGGGGATCGCGGTCGCCGGGAAGAAAGTCCTCATTGTAGGTGCCGGAGGCGCATCCCGTGCCGTAGGGTATTATCTCAGTGAAAAGGCCGGGAGTCTCGATATTTACGACATAGATACGAAGAAGCTCGATAAACTGGTATCGGACCTCTCTCAGATAAGGGGGAACGTCTCGGCCCTTCCACAAATAGATCCTCAGGCCGGGTTCGATATCATCGTCAACGCAACCCCCCTCGGCCTTAAGAAAAACGACCCTCACCCGGTCGATCTTGCAGCGCTCTTGCCCACCCAGACCGTCTGCGACCTCATATACAAAAGGACGCCGCTCCTTGACCTTGCGGCACAAAAAGGCTGTCGCACTATGGACGGGCTCGGAATGCTTTTATGGCAGGGGGTGCTCGCCTTCGAACTATGGACGTCGGTCTCTCCGCCGGTGGACATAATGAGAAACGCCCTTCTCAAAGACATGCGGTAGCCGGCGATCTTTCCGGCGTCGGTTTTTTCGGCTGCAAGCCCCTGGAAAACCTGAAATTCTTTAAACTGGCATCCAATTTGCTCTTTACTTAATGCACCTCATATGATAGACTTAATTTCATGAAGAAAAGCATGCTGGTTGTCCTTTCGTTAGCGCTGTTTTCCCTGCTGTTTTTCCTGTTCAAAAGCGAAAGAGGGACCAAAACAGGTGCCCTTCTGAAAGGCGGGTCTTATATCGAAGGTCTGAAATTGGTCCACAGGCAAAACGGCAACATAGACTGGACATTGACCGCCCGGAGGGCCGACATTACCGACAAGGAAAATAAGGCGTATCTTTCGGGAATAGAAATGAAAATTGAGAACAAAGGTATTACGGTATGCGCAGATAAAGGGCTGTACGACATGAACGCCAGGAACCTCTTCGTAGACGGCAAGGTAGTCGCCAAAGGCGACGGCTACGCGATCACCTCGGAGGGCGCAAAATTCGACAGCACAAGCGGAACGCTGAAAGCCGACAGCGGGGTGAAGATAGAAGCCAAGAAATTCAGCATTGAAGGCATCGGTATGGATGCGGACAACACAGCGCAGACTGTGAGGATACGGAAAAATGTCAAAGCGGTTTTCTATAATTAGCGCTCTTTTTATTCTGCCGCTTATCTTGTTGCATTCAGCATTTGCGGCGGGGGAAGAGCAGAAGATGCAGGTAAAAGGACCGATCACCATAACCTCGGAGACCCTTACCTCCGATAACAAGGCCCATACCGCGCTGTTTGAGGGGAAGGTCGTTGCCAAGACAACGGACATGACCATCTATTCAGACAAAATGCTTGTCTTTTACAGGGAAGGCAGCGGGGATGTGACAAAAATCGAGGCGACGGGCAATGTCAGGCTCCTTAAGAGCGGCCGTCTCATCACCTCTCGGATGGCGACCTACTACGCCGACGAAGACAAAGTCGTCTTCACCGGCGATCCCCGGGCAGAGGACGGTGAAAATGTGGTCACCGGAGAAACGATGACGTATTATATAGCCCAGGACCGCTCCTACGTCGAAAAAAGCAGGGTATTTCTGAAAAATAAGAAGGACAAATAATGCATCTTCTTGAGGTAAAGGATCTCTCCAAAAGCTACAGTAAAAAAGCGGTGATCAGGAACATCGATCTGCACGTGACGACAGGGGAAATCGTGGGGCTGTTGGGACCTAACGGCGCGGGAAAGACGACCACGTTTTACAGCATCCTCGGACTCACCAGGCCCGACCGCGGCAGTATCTATCTGGACCAGAAAGACATAAGCGGGCTGCCGATGTATAAAAGGGCCTTGATGGGGATGAGTTATCTTCCTCAGGAACCTTCAATCTTCAGGAAACTATCGGTCGAGGACAATCTTAGGGCGGTACTCGAAATCAAAGGGCTTTCCACTTCCGAGATAGATGCCGAGGTCTCTCGTCTCCTCAAGGAATTCAACCTGGAAGAGTTTTCCGGGAGGAATGGGTACAGGCTCTCCGGCGGGGAACGGAGACGGACCGAGATCGCAAGGGCCCTGGCGACAAAACCGATCTTCATCCTCTTCGACGAGCCCTTTGCGGGTATCGACCCTCTTGCCATCATCGATCTGAAGAAGATGCTCGTATATTTAAAATCAAAAGGGCTCGGGATAATAATCACCGACCATAACGTCAGAGATACCCTTTCCATAACCGACAGGGCCTATATCATTAATAACGGCGAGATCCTCAATGAGGGTCCGCCCGAAAAACTGATTGCGGACCCCAGAGTAAAAGAAGTGTATCTTGGTGAGGAGTTTAGACTTTAGATGGCGCTCGAAAGTCGTCTTGAATTAAAACTTTCCCAAAAACTGGTGCTGACACCTCAGCTCCAGATGGCGATAAAGCTGCTGCAGATGCCTCAGCTTGAGCTGTCCCAGACTCTCACCCAGGAACTGGTAGAGAACCCTTTTTTAGAAGAGCTCACCGAGGTCTCATCGAAGGAAGAAATGACAAAGGAAGAGAGGGAAGAGGCGGAGCCCGCCGAACCCGGAGAGCGCGACGACTCTGAAATCCCCCTCGAAAAACTGATGGGATATTCCTCAACCGACGACTATTTCGATGAGAGAAGTTATGACGGGAGGGACCTCGGTTATTTCACGCCCGGCAATGTCACACAGCCTTCATTCGAGTACTTTCTGAGCTCATCGTCGGACCTCTTCGACCATCTTATCTGGCAGCTTCGCCTCTCAAAGGAGGACGAAACCGTCAGGAGCATCGGAGAGATTATAATCGGCAACATCGACGAAAACGGGTACCTCAAAATAACGAATGAAGAGATTGCAGAAATCGCCGGCAGCGACATAGAGACGGCAGAGCGCGCGGTAAGGCTCGTCCAGAGCTTCGATCCCCCGGGGATTGCGGCGAGGGACATCAAAGAATGCCTGCAATTGCAACTGAAGTCCCTCGGCCTGGAAGGGACGCTTGTCGAAAGTCTGGTCGCCAAAAACCTTGACCTGCTGGGCAAAAGGAAATACCCGCAGCTGGCCAAGCTTTACAATGTCCCCGTCGATGACATTATGGCGGCGGTCAAGGTCATTGAGGGCCTCGACCCGAAACCCGGCAGCAACTTCTCGTCCTCCGACGTCAACTATATCACGCCCGACGTCTACATCATTAAGGCGGACAACGGGTACCAGATCGTCCTTAACGATGAAGGGCTGCCGAGACTGAGGATCAGCTCATATTACCAGCGGCTCCTGAGCCATAAGAACGCCATCCCGAAAGAAGACAGGCAGTTTCTGGAAGACAAGCTCCGTTCCGCTATCTGGCTGATGAAGAGCCTTGACCAGAGAAACAAGACCATTTACCGCGTTACAGAATGCATACTCAATTTCCAGAGAGACTTTTTTGACAAGGGGGTGAATTTTCTAAAGCCTCTGAACCTTAAGGACATCGCATCGGAACTGGGACTTCATGAAAGCACGATCAGCAGGGTCACATCGAACAAGTATCTTTCCTGCCCGCGCGGGATATATGGGTTCCGGTTCTTCTTCAGCAACGCGATCCCCAGCGATTCAGGGGAAATATCGGCAACGACAGTGAAGGAGATGGTGAAGAAAATAATCGCAGAAGAGGATTCTGCGAAACCGCTCAGCGACATGTCCGTAGTGGACATCTTCAAGAGTCAGAATATCAATATTGCAAGGAGGACAATCGCAAAGTACAGGGAAGAATTGAAGATCCCTTCTCAAAGTCAACGAAAGAGATGACCGTTCGCGAGGCAACGATTATGAAAAGGAGGAAACTATGAACATCATCGTCAATGGAAGACACATGGAGATCACCCCGGCGCTAAAGACCTACGCGGAAGAAAAAGTGGGTAAATTCGGGCGGTATCTTTCCGATATATCAGAGGCGGTAGTTACACTCAGCATAGAGAAGAAATACAGGCATAAGGCGGAAGTTCTCCTTAGGGCCAATGGAGTTCTCATACAGGCCGAAGGGGTGACGGGAGAGATCTACTCCTCCATAGACGAGGTCGTCGAAAAACTCGACAGACAGATAAAAAAATACAAGGAGAAGCTCGTCGGCCGCAGAAAAGGCGGCGCCAAGACCGCCGGGGAAGCCGAGAAATCTGCGTCTCCGGAGACCGGCACGATAATCAAAAACAAACGGTTCGAACTGAAACCGATGAGCCCGGACGAGGCCTCCATGCAGATGGAACTGCTCGACAAGGACTTCTTCGTCTTCATCAATGATATAAGCGAAGACATCAATGTCATCTACAAAAGAAGAGACGGGAATTTCGGATTGATCGAACCCAAAAAATAGGGACATGCCGGGAGACGGTCGGGAAAATATGGTTCCGGCAGTGAAGCGGCCCTCATCGCCTGCTGAGGTCCCGGCGTCTCTTTTGTGAAGAAACCACCGGTCAAGGCACCTCGGCGCACCCGGGAGAAGGGAAAATCCCCCCGGGTCGTCATTATATCAGGACTTTCCGGCTCCGGCAAGACCGTTGCCCTGCGTGCGGTAGAAGACATGAATTTCTTCTGTGTGGACAACCTGCCCGTCTCCCTCATAGACTCGCTCGTGTCAAAGATTTCGCGCCACCCCGCGGTCAGGGACATTGCGATAGGCATCGACATCCGCGAGAAAGAGTTTTTGCCTGATATCGATAGCGTCCTGAGCACACTCAGGGAGAGATACCGCATGGAGGTATTGTTTCTCGAGGCCGAGGCGCAGGTTCTTATACGAAGGTTCAAGGAGACCCGCAGGCCGCATCCCCTCGGCGGAGACCTGGAAGCTGCGATTCAGGCGGAGAAGACGAGGCTGGAGCCGCTCAAACAAAATGCCGACCGGGTAATAGACACCTCTTCATACTCCCCCCATCAGTTGAGGGGCCTTATCTCCTCTCTCTATGCAGTGGGGGGGGGGAAACCGGGAGATGGCCGTCACTCTGATTTCTTTCGGGTTCAAATACGGCGTGCCGCAGAACATCGATCTGCTGTTTGACGTCAGGTTCCTGCCTAACCCCTACTTCGTCCCGGAATTGAAATACAGAAACGGAACCGACAGACTGACAGCGAAATATGTTCTGAACGGCCCCGATGCCAGGGCTTTTATCAAAAAAGTCAGGGACCTGCTCGCCTTTTTGCTTCCCCGCTACTGTAAAGAAGGGAGGGCCTATCTGTCCATCGCAATCGGGTGCACGGGGGGGAACCACCGCTCTCCGGCAATCGTCGGGGAAATCGCGAGATTTGTCCGGGAAGAAAACCTTGAGGTAAATGTGATTCACCGGGACATGTCGTAACATTTTCAAAGAGACAACCCCCGGAAACTACGTTGTATGCCGCAATACTTTCAAATGTCTTTCTTTTTTTATAAACTCCGCCAAAACGATCGTGTTCACCGGCGGACAAATTAAGTAGCCCTGTGCTCCTTCACATCCGCACTCACGCAAAAAGGCCAGCTGTTTCTTTTTCTCCACCCCTTCGGCTATTACCTTTAAATTAAAATTATGAGCCAGACTGACAATGGCGTTGATAATGGCCTGGTCCGTAGGGCTGGTGTCTACATCCTTAACAAAAGAGTAGTCGATTTTTAATGTCGATAGGGGGAACCTTTTCAGGTAATTAAGCGAGGAATAACCGGTGCCGAAATCGTCAATCGCAACCTGTATTCCCATTGCGTGAAACGCATGCAACTTTTTGATGGTATTTTGAGAGTCCTGCATGATCGCACCCTCGGTGAGCTCCAATTGAAGATACTGAGGGTCCAGGCCCGTATCGCGCAATATCCCCGATACGGTTTCCACAAAGTTGTTCTGTCTGAATTGGATACTTGATACATTTACCGTCATCCGGATCGGGTGAAGACCGGATTTCTGCCAGATTCTGGTTTCCGCACACGCGGTGCGAAGTACCCATTCACCTATGGGGACGATGAGTCCGGTCTCCTCGGCAAGGGGAATAAATTGACCCGGTTTGATCAGTACCAGGTCCGGCTGCAGCCAGCGTATCAATGCCTCCACCCCAATAATTTTTCCGGTGCAAATGTCTATCTGGGGCTGGTAAAACAGCATAAACTCATTCTGGTCCAACGCCTTTCGCAATTTGTGCTCCACGGCAAATCTCTCGGCCCTGAGGGTATTCATGGAATCGGAATAATATTGATAGTTATTTTTTCCGTTATTCTTGGCCTGATACATCGCCACGTCGGCATTGATGAGCAGCGTATCGATATCTCCGCCGTCGAGGGGATATACGGCTATGCCCACGCTTGCCGTAATAAACACTTCATGCACCCCGATGACAAAAGGCTCCGAGAGCATGGCGAGAATACGCTGGGCCACTGTCGCCGGGTCCTGAATATTTTTTGTATCGGTGAGAAGCATGGTAAATTCATCCCCGCCAAGACGCGCCACCATTTGTTCCCCGTCTTCAGCCGACGGCCGGGCAACACTATCCGTCTTACGGATGCCAAGCGTTAATCTGGTTGCGATGCCCTGCAGCAGCTGGTCCCCCGCCCGGTGCCCGATGGTGTCATTTATATGTTTGAAGTTGTCTATATCAAGAAACAATACCGCCAGCAACTGTTTTTCGCGTTCGGCATGGGCTATAGCCTGCTTCAACCGGTCATTAAACAGGTACCGGTTCGGCAGATCCGTCAGAGGGTCGTGATGTGCAAGGTAGTTGACCCTTTCGGAGTCCTGCTTATGGTCTGAGATGTCGCTGACAATAACGAATATCCTGTCGGGTCCGCCGGCGAACAATCGCAGCTCATAGTGATGCTGGCTCATCCAAGGCTGGTACTCAAACCGTTGCAGTTCCCCTGTGTGCAGCGTTTTATCCATGTGGACCATGATCAGGTCGGCGGCATCTGAGGGCATCACGTCACGGATGTTCTTGCCCGTACCTTCATCGGAGGGTATCAACAAGTTGTCCCCCAATCCTCCACGGCACTCCAATAAGGTCCCGCCCGTGTCTATTTGCAACACCAGATCATCCATGCACTTACATTATATTCCTAAAGTTGCAAATTATGAAGAGCGAACCCTTTTCGACGATACGTATAGCAAAGAAGAAGTTTTTGCGATATACTCTTTGAAAGTGCCGCACTGGCGGCAGATCTTTTCGCAAAAAGGAGAAAGCCATGGCAAGAGCGATGACATCAGTAAAAAAGGTTGCCAAAAAGGCGACGCCTAAGACCGCATCAAAGAAGACCCCGGTAAAGAGGACCGCAAAGAAAGCGGCGGGGGTCAAGGAAGGAAGCAGGTACTCCTGCGGGGTCTGCGGCCTCGCTGTTACAGTCGACACGGCATGCGGCTGCGCCGAGACCACCCACCTCGTCTGTTGCGAAAGGCCGATGAGGATGAAGAAATAGCCCCCGCGGCCTTACCGCATTCGGACTGGTGCCTAGGCATCCGGAAATAACTGATTACGTGAGGAGGAGAAATGTTCGGGAAGAAGACAGTCAAAAAGACAGTGCAAAAAGCGGTAAAGAAGGCGGTAAAAAAAGCAACGAAGGTCGAGAAAAAAGTGGCGAAGAAGGTGGTAAAGAAAGTCACGGCCGCCAAGAAGACCGTGACGAAAAAGGCCTCCTCTGCGGTTAAGGCGATCAAGAAGAAGATCACCTGATAGTCTCAAAAACATTCGGGCCCATACTCTTTCGGCATATTTGCAGGTTGAAACGTGCATGCCGTCTTCCTCTAAGCCGGGGGGCGGCTCACCCCGTTGCATTTGGCGATAAACCCCACCCGCGCCGGGAAAAGATTTTTTCATCCGCCCCCAGCAACAGTCTTTCTAACGGGGTAAAATAAAATATGAGAAAGTTCGCAGCAGCTATTCTGTCTGTCATCTTTATCACCCAGAGTGCAGGGGCTTCTGATTTCAGGTTCTCGCCCAAGCCGAACAAGGCAGACCTTATACACTGGCGGCAATGGGGCCCGGATCCTTTTTCTGAAGCGAAGAGGCTACAGAGGCCGGTTCTTCTGGCACTTAGCGCGGTGTGGTGCCACTGGTGCCACGTCATGGACGAAACGACGTACTCCGACACGGGCGTCATCGCTTACATCAATGAGAATTTCATCCCCGTGAGGGCTGACGCCGACATGCGGCCCGATATCGACAGCCTTTATAACCAGGGCGGATGGCCGAGCACCCTCGTGCTTTCGCAGGAGGGGGAAATCGTCCGGGGCGATACCTATATCCCGCCGGAGGACATGGTCTCCTGGCTGAAAAAGGGCGTCGCAGCATACAGAAATGACAGGCGGGGCATGGGGGGAAAAAGAGAGAAAAGACCTGAGCAATCAGGGGAAGCGGCCGTGAATGCGGCGGACCTGAGAAGGACGGTCGGCACCCTGAAGTCTGCGTTCGACAGGCAGCACGGCGGCTTCGGGACGACCCAGAAATTTCCTAACTCCGAGGCGATCGATTTCCTTCTCTCCGAATTCATGATAAGCGGGGACGAAGAGACAAAAGAGATGATCACCCTGACGCTTGACAGGATGGAGGCAGGCGCAATACACGACGATATCGGTGGCGGGTTTTTCAGGTACGCAACACGGCCGGACTGGTCGTCGCCCCATTACGAAAAACTGCTCGATCTGAACGCGGGGCTGGCAAGGAATTATGCATCCGCCTTTCTGGCCCTCGGCAAAGTCGGCTACCGGAAGGTCCTCGATGAGACGATCGGCTATATCATGAATAATCTCTACGACCGGAAAACAGGGGTTTTCTACGGGAGTCAGGATGCAGACGAAGGGTATTACACCGCGAAGAAGCGAGGGGGACCGCCGCCCCGTGTCGACACCACGATTTATGCCGGTCCGAATGCTCAAATGATCACCGCCTTAGTAACGGCCTCCGGCGCCACAGGATCGAAGGAATATCTTATACAGGCGGAGAAGGCGGCCGAATTCATGATCCGGAACCTTTACTCCAAAAAAAGGGGGGTCTATCGTTATTATCGTGACGGGGACAAACACCTGGAGGGACTGCTCGCGGACAATGCCCTATTCGGCAGTGCCCTCATTGATCTCTATAACGCGACCGGAAACAGAAGATACATCGACACAGCCCGGGATGTGGCCCGCCTGCTTGCCGGGGAGTTCTTCGATAGTCAGCAGGGCTCCTTCAGGGCAGGTAAAGGAACAACCCCGGTCGGGCCTTCTGAGCCGGGAGTGCTCATGGAATACAACGCCGCTGTCTCGAACCTCAGGGCCGCTGTTTTTCTGCTGAGAATTTCGGGATATCAGGAAGATGCGAAACTCAAAGGGCTGGCTGCCCGCGCGGTCGCGCGGACAAAAGAGGACTGCGGAAGGATCGGACCCGCTGCAGGATTTTGCGGGACGGCGTTCGAATGGCAGCTCCGGGCGCCCCTCGAAATCGTAATCATAACCGCCAGGGGGCCCGAACTGTTCCTTGCCGCGGTGAACGGGATCTATATTCCCCTCAAAGTGGTAAAGGTGTTTTCGCTTACGGATGATAGGGCCGCTATCGAGCGTATCGGCTATCCCCTGAGTGAGTCCCTCTACCTTTGCTCCGCGAAAAAATGCTTTGCCTCCATCACCGAGCCCTTGAAAGTATCGGCTGAAGTGAGAAAGTATATGGAGAGTTTGAAGGAGGAGAAGTAGAGGTAAAGAGAAGACAGAGACTCAAGATTAATGAAGGAGGACATATGAAAGTCGGGTTTATCGGGCTTGGCATCATGGGCAGTCGCATGGCGGGGAATCTGCTAAAGAGAGGCCACGAGCTTGTCGTCTTTAACAGGACAAAGGATAAGGCAGGTCCGCTTATCGCCATGGGTGCGTCTTTTTTAGGAACCCCGGCCAAAGTCGCGGAGGCCGTATCGGTGGTAATCACTATGCTTTCCGAACCGGCTGCGGTGACCGAGGTTGCCCTCGGTGAGGAAGGGTTTCTCGATCACTTAACGAAAGGCTCTTTATGGATAGACTCCAGTACCGTTAATCCATCCTTTTCGAGGAAAATGGCCGATGAATGCAAAAAAAGATATGTGCGTTTTATCGATGCGCCGGTTGCCGGCTCGAAGATACCGGCAGAGCAGGCGGAGCTCCTCTTTTTCGCAGGCGGAGATAAAAAAGATGTCGAATTCTCGATGCCCCTTTTGGAAGCCATGGGCAAGGCGGTCTTCCACGTCGGCGGAAACGGAATGGGCACGGCCATGAAGATAACGAACAACATTCTCCTTGCGGGAGCCATGGCTGCCTTCTCCGAGGCGATGGTGCTCGGAGAGGCCCTTGGCATTTCCCGCGAGGTGCTCTTCGATACCCTTCTCAAATCGCCCGTGGCCGCTCCCTTTCTTTCGCTTAAGAGACCCCTGATGGAGTCCGGGAACTTCGAGACCCAGTTCCCACTCAAATGGATGCATAAGGACCTGCAGCTTGCCTCGGTCACGGCCTATGAATGCGGTGTGGCGATGCCTGACATGCATGCGATTAAGGAGTCGGTTGCCCTCGCCGTGCGTAGCGGGCTGGGAGAGAAGGATTTCTCCGCCCTCTATCAGTATCTTAGGAAGTCGCATCAGGGATGATCGGCGCAGATCCTGCAACCTGCCGAAAAGCAGTCCATTCACAATTGCTTCATTATCATAGGGTACTATTTGTCATGAGATGGCGCTTTGCCCTTATAGTGTCGTTAGGGTTGGCAATAACTATAGTTACCATAGTATCTCTTACGGGAGGTAAAAATATGTCTCCGTCCCATACCGATTCTGAGACCTGCGGCGTTGGCCTGCCGCCTTCAGACATACGCCATTCGGCTACATTTGAGACCGCGACCTTCGCACTTGGCTGATTCTGGGGGCCTGACTCCCAGTTTGGGAGTTTGCCGGGGGTTATCCGGACCCGAGTGGGTTACACCGGCGGAACTACGACGGACCCTGATTATCACGACCTGGGAAATCATTCTGAGGCGATTCAAATCGATTTTGATCCCTCCCGTATCTCATACAGGGAGTTATTGGAAATTTTTTGGAAGAGCCACGATCCGACAAGAGGTTCATGGTCTCTCCAATACAGGGCGGCGATATTTTATCATAGTGAACTTCAAAGGAAGGTTGCTATGGAGACGAGGGACCGGCTTGCTTCTAAAACAAAGGAGAAAATTGCTACTTCGATAGAACCGTATTCGGGATTCTATCTTGCCGAGGATTACCACCAAAAGCACAGCCTAAGATCATATCCCGAAATAATGAGGGAATTGGGGAAGATGTTTCCCGACATAAAGAGGCTGATCGATTCTACGGCCGCCACACGCGTAAACGGCTACCTCGGTGGATACGGCTCGTGCGATTCCCTCAAAGAAGAGATAGAGAGTTTCGGGCTTTCCCAAAAGGCGAAAGAAACATTGACTTCCGTTGTCTGCGGCCGCAAGGCAGCGGTTGCATGCCCGGTGCGGTAAAAAAGCCGATGCCCCCACATCGGGCCGTGGAACGACACATTGGTTACTCATCTACCCCTGCGTGAAAATTCTTTAATTTGACATACTCTTTTGGGAATGTTAATTTTAAGGTTTAAATAACAGCCGAGTTCCATTCATGGAATGGATGCGTGAGAACCGAAGTCATGAAAGGGCAACTGAAATGTCTCTTGTGTCCGATCAAAAGGCAGAACATCTTCTCGACACCGCTCGATACACGATGTCGGAACCGCTTCAACCGTTGTGGGACTGGTTAATCCCGGTCCTGATCATTGCAGCGCTCTCCCTGATAGTCTACGCGGGTGTTTTTCACCGTGCATTCCAGCCCCTGCTTAATTACGCCGGAACCTCCCAGTGGGCCCGGTTCATTATCCGTCCGAGTATCATTTGGGGACTGATGGGTTCCCTGCTCCTGCTTTTCCGGACGCTTCTTTGGGTCTGGTACAGGCCGTTTGCTCCTGCGGGGTTCGCGGATGCTCCCTCCGTGACCGTAATTATCCCTGCCTATAACGAAGGGCCCATGGTCGAAAAATCGATCGATTCGGTGGTCGCGGCGAGGTATCCCCGTGAAAAGCTCGAAATTATCGTCATCGATGACGGAAGTAAAGACGACACCTGGAAGTATATTATGAGGGCGGTTTTGCGCCATCCAGGCCTTGTAAAACCACTGCGTTTCCCGCAGAACCGCGGCAAACGTGCCGCTTTAGAAGAAGGTTTCTTGCGTGCCTCAGGAGAAATAGCGATCACGATCGATTCCGACAGCGTCATCGAAAACAATGCGCTCCTTGCGCTTGCCGGCCCTTTTCGCAATCCCAGAGTCGGGGTCGTAGCCGGGAAAGTGGCCGTCTACAACAAAGACAAAGGAATCCTTCCGCGGATGCTCCATGTCCGGTACGTCCTTTCTTTCGACTTCCTGCGCGCCGCCCAGTCTACCTATGGAGCTGTGTACTGCTGTCCGGGGGCGCTGTCTGCATACCGCATATCCGCCGTCAGAGAGGTGCTCGATCAGTGGATGAAGCAGACCTTTCTCGGCGAGCCCTGCACCTACGGAGAGGACCGCTCCATGACAAACTTTATGCTTTCCCGGGGATACGACACCGTATATCAACGGACGGCCGTCGTGCATACGGTAGCGCCCCACACCTACGGGAAATTGACCCGGATGTACTTACGGTGGGAAAGAAGTTACATAAAAGAGGAACTGCGGTTGTTCGGGATCCTCTGGAAACGGCCGCTGCTGTCCCGCACTATCACGCTTGTGGATTTATGCGTGCGGAACTTCCGCATTCCGATGAGTTACGCGGCACTGGGATTGCTTTCATACAAGTGCATTCATGAGCCGATGACGATCATCCGCTTTATGTTCGCCATCGGAGTAATGTCGTCCCTCAATGCGCTCTATTACTTGCGCTCCGAACGGTCCTGGAATTTTGTCTACAGCATTCTCTACTCGTATTTTTCGGCCTTTACCCTTTTCTGGATATTTCCTTATGCACTTTTCACCCTGCGGTCGCGTTCCTGGATGACCCGGTAGAAAAAACTGTCTTTTTGTGCGGGAAACGGAGAAACAAGACACCGCAGGGGGAAGAAGGCACTGAAACTCAAAGCAGCAGCCGTAATGGAGTTGACAATATTTTTCCGCGTGATAAGTTATGATTATCAGCGCTCAATTCCAACCCATCAATAAGGGAGGTCGGACAATGAAAAAGAAGTTATGCGCAGTTTTCTGGGCCGTGGTCTTGCTCATCGGCGTTACCGCTGTTGCCTATGCCATCCATGAGGAAAAGCCGGCGGAGACGACAGTGCCCCTGCCTGCAGCGGATGCCGCAACGTTGTATGCTTACATCACAAAAGACAATCCCTACGACAAGTGGGAACTCTGGCCGGGAAAGGGCAGTCTCTACAAAGGCAGAGAGCCTCACGGTTCATTCCTGACTACCTACGTAAACAACGATGCATATTTTTCTGTACGGGACAAAAAAGGAAGGATGCCCGACAGTTCAATTATCGTGAAGGAGAATTACACGCCCCGGAAAAAAATGGCGGCCCTCACGGTCATGTACAAGATCAATGGCTATAATCCTTCCGCCGGTGACTGGTTCTGGGCGAAGTACGAGCCGTACGGAAAAGTGCTGGCGTCGGGAAAGGTGGCGGCCTGTATCAGTTGTCACGGAGGCAATAAGACCAACGACTTTATAATGACGGAGAAGATCGGCAAATAAACCCCGTGAGAAGACCTTCGACTTTCTAGCAGGGTAAACAAGGAGGAATGTGATGAAATCCGTGAAGCTATTTTCATTAGTGTGTCTTGTAATGTTTCTCTTAGTCTCTACAGCAATAGCCGGGGAGAAAACAGATCAAACTGCAATGCCTGCCCCTTCAGTCGTTTATAAGGCAGCGCTCCCGGTCGAGGTACAGGCCGGAGGATATGATTTGGTCAACATTATATTCGATTTTCCGCCTGGCGCGGGCTTTCCCGAACATTTCCATGGCGGACACGCGCTCGTGACGGTACTCAGCGGTGAGATTACCCTTAGGGAGAAAGGCACAGAGAGGATAATAAAAACAGGCGGGAATTGGACGGAAAATCCCGGAGATATACATTCGGCTGTCAATGCCGGCAGCACAACCGCGAGGGTGGCGGTAAGCATGTTGGTGCCGAAAGGGGCTGAGGCAACAACGATAATCAAGAAATAGCCGACTTGTTTACATTATGCCGTGGCTTTTATCCTTCTTCGTGGGATTATCAAGAGATGGGTGCGAAGTGGTGCGGGAAAAGAGCAGGGGAAAAATAGAGGATGGGCTGAGCCCATCCCGGAAGGCTTCAATTCTCTCTATGTTGGATGGTTTATCAGCGGGAACACTTTTTCCCTGATCCTGGCCGCGACCCTCCGGACCTCGTCCCTCATCATCTCTTTTTTCGCACCTTCCTCATGGTACTCCTCGTCTCTGAGCTTCCGGCTCCTGAACCCCTCAAGGGGATATTGGTCGAGGAACGCCTCGGGCAGCACATCCGGCAGTTCGACGTCATTCATGATCGCCCAGGCGAGGGTCCACGCCCTGGCCACGTTGGTTATCTCGTATCCTCCTCCTCCCAGGGCTATCCATTTGGGCGAGAGCTCTTTCATCTTTTTCACGACCTCGCAAAAACCGTTCGTCGTATAGTTCAGGTGGGCGAGCGGGTCTGTGAGGAATGAGTCTACGCCGAGCTGCCCTACGACGATGTCCGGCCTGAACCTCTCGATGAGCGGCGGAACGACCTCGTTGAAGGCGTAAACAAAGAGCTCGTCGTCAGAGGAAGGAGGCATTGGGATGTTTACTGAATAGCCTCTCCCTTCTCCTTCGCCTGTCTCGCCTTCGAAGCCTGTGCCGGGGAAGAGGTAGTTGCCTGATTCGTGGAGCGAAATCGTCAATACCTTATCGGTATGGTAAAACGCCTCCTGCACGCCGTCGCCGTGATGGGCGTCGATGTCGATATAGGCTACCCTTCTTCCCTTTTTCAAAAGAGAGGAGATGACGATTACCGGGTCGTTTATATAACAGAACCCGGAAGCGCGCGATGCGAGTGCATGGTGGAGGCCGCCGGAGATGTTGAAAGCGATCCGGACCTCGCCGCTTTCAATGAGCTCCGCAGCCTGAAGAGATGCGCCGGTCACAAGCCTCGACCATCCGAAGACCCCTTCGAATATGGGGTTATCACCTCTGCCGAGGCCATACCGTTCCTCTTCGGGTATCTCGATCCCTCCGTTTGCGGCCTTCAGGAACTCGATGTAATCCCTTGTGTGATAAAGAAGCAGGTCTTCCTCCTCCGCAGGTCTTGCCTCGACCAAGATGGTATCTGAAAGAGAGAGAAGTCCGTAGGCCTTTGCCAGCTCATAGGTGAGCTTCAGCCTGAAGGGCTTTAGCGGATGCCCCACCCCGTAGTCGTACTTCGCGAAGTCGTCTGAGTAAATAAAGGCTGTCTTCATATGTTTTTGTGCGCGAAGAGCAGTGCCGGTCACTTGATTTTTGTTTTCCCTGCCGACCTCAGTTTAAATAGGGATACCGCACTGACACCTACAACCACGCCTGCCACGACAGAGAGGAACAGAACGATTGCCAGGGAAGCCTCAAATTTCCAGAAGAGAAATGAAATTACAACCGGTACTGCATTCTGTACCGAAAAAACCGCCACCACGGCTACGATGACCAACACACCTATTAATATGATCATTTTCCCTTCCCTCTGTTTTTTTTCACCATTATTTATTTCCCGACGGAATAACCAGCCGTTTAGGATGCAGGGGCATGGTGCAACGGGTCCCTACTGCTCACCCTTTTTTTTCTCACGCTTGGAAAATAGCGAGGATATCAATGAATCGATCTCGTTGTCCTCTGTTTCGTGGGCGCTCTTCCGGACGGCTGCGGGCGGGCTTTTCGGATGCGGAACGGGTCCGCTCCCTCGCTGGGCGGCATGCTCGGTCTTTGCAGCAGGAGGCGCTTGCGCAGCCTTCCTCTTTTTTTCATAACGTATCTGCTCCCCGGGGGGTAAAAAGGGGTTAAGGAAATCGACATAGTGGCGGTCATTTTCGCTGATCTCGATCCCCATACCCGACCTCCCGTTCCTCATCGCGGACTTTAAGCTCCAGCGGACAGTGCCCTTAAGTCTTGAGACCACATTATCAGGCAGTTGAATCCTCACATCTACCTGAGTGCCGGGGGACAGCGGTTTTATTGTTCTTAGAAAAAAGCCGCTTTCGGAGAGGTTGCTGGAGGTGCCGCGGAAGCTTGAACCCTCCGAGGAAAACTCGGTATTAAGACGCTTAATAATTCTCTTATGACGTCTTTTTCCGGTCATACTACCTATCCCATTTTCCCATAGTTAAAGAATATCATACGTTGCGGCAGAAACGAAACTGATAGCCGGCTTCGCGTCACGGCATTCCCACCAAGGGTTATTCCGGGAACTCTTGGGACGCTATCACTTCGTGTAAAATAGTTAATGGCACTTTTTGCTTTTGGTCTCAAGCCCTAACGATCGGTTATGAACGATATAGCACTTTTTAGCGATGTGAGTCTGGCTCCCGGGAATAAGTTCGGCGTAGGCGCCTATGTCGTTCTTCCCGCTTCATTACTTATTGAAAAGTCCGAATTAGCCGGCATGGTAAAGGTGCGAAGATTTGAAGATACTTCTTCGACAAAACTGGAACTCCAAACAGTCTTATGGGCCCTGCAAGAGTATCGAAAGAGCCCAAAGATTTCCGGACCCGGGAAACTATACCTATATTCGGATTCCCAATGCGTCTCAGGTCTCCTCAAAAGAAGAGCCGGCCTGCTTGCCCGCGACTTCCTTTCTAAAAGGTCGAATCTGCCCTTAAGGAACGCCGCGCTTTATCGCGCATTTTACGAATTCCACGACGAATTAGGTTTTGAGGTCATCAAGGTGAAAGGGCATTCCCGAACAGGCCTCAACGACAACGCCCACCGTATTTTTTCATTTGTAGATAAGAAAGTGAGAAAGGCGTTAAGACTCTGGACAGATGAGTATGCAGGCGCAGCAAAAGACCCGCCAAAGAAAGGGCATAATGAAGGCTGGTGCGTCTACGTGCTTACATGCAGCAATAATTATTTTTATATCGGTATGACAAATAATCTTGAGAGACGGCTTAAGGAACATGAGCACGGAAGGGGCAGCAAATTTGTAAGATCATGGAGGCCCTTTTCATTGATTAAGACTATACACTGCAAAAATGCCGGAGAAGCGAGAAGTCTCGAGTATCATTTAAAAAAATTAACGCGCAGCAAAAAAATCGAGGTTTTAGGTCTGGATACGTGTATACTTTCAGAACCGTCACGGAAAGAGAACATACGCCATTAATCGGACTGAGACATGACTGAGCGAAAATCCAACGATCCTCTTCACGGCGTTACATTGGAAATGATTCTGACCCGGCTGGTGGAACATTATGGCTGGGAGGAAATGGGAAGAATCATCCGTATCAGGTGTTTTACTAACGACCCGAGCATCAAATCCAGCCTGCAATTTCTCAGAAAGACCCCTTGGGCCAGGAATAAAGTTGAAGCTTTGTATCTGAGATACAAAAGGGAGAACCGGGAGTAAACCCCTTTAGAAAACCCTCGGTATTCTGCCGGGGCAAACCGCCGCCTCCGCGACGCACCGACCGTTCGCCCCTGCATCAGTCTTTGGATAGGCAAAGGCAGATTTTCCTGCTACTATCTCCTTTAGGGGAGTACGCGGCATGAACAGGTGCGTAGCCGGCCCTGTTCATGCCGGAGCGTGAAACGGCCCATGATACATAAAAGGAGGCAAAAATAATATGGCTGACCAAAATGGAAAAGAAATCGCGCAAGGGATACGCGGGAAGGCGGCCGAATTCAAGAAGTCTTGCCAGGGAGTAGATGAAGAGGGGTCGTCCCGGGCGCCGGAGGGCCGGTGGTCGCCCAAACAGGTCATCTCACACCTCTGCGGTCCGGAGGGGATAGGGCATCTCCCCACGCTTAAGGCATTCATCGATCTGGAGACACCCGAAATAGACATGAAGGCTGAAAACCCCTTCTGGGGAGGCAAGCGAAGCAGGATGACCGTTGCAGAACTTCTTGCCGAATTTGACCGGGAATACGAGGGCATTGCGGCCTTTGTCGAAGGTCTCACTAAAGAACAGCTTGAAAGAAAGGCCCATATCCCCATGCTCAAGGACTCGCCCCTCGGAGAGTATCCGACCCTGGCCCAGTGGGCATTCGGACTCGGAAATTTCCACATCGGCTTTCATATTGATCACCTGAATGAGATAGTGCAGGCCCTCGGTCTTCGGGGGACAAAAGCCGGCTGAAAGAGAAAAAATAGGGGCAGGACCTACTATGAATCAGGTCCTGCTTTGTCATATATTACCACTTCTCCCAGTGAATGTTTTCCTGTTTGAATTTATCCAGAGGTTTTCCGTCTCTGTCTGCAGGCACGCCTATCGGTATTACATTTAGCGGGATTATATTTTCAGGAATAGACAAAATCCTTCTTACATTCCCGACCCTTTCACTGTCCACATACGCGGCCGTCCATACCGCGCCGTACCCCAGGGCGTGCGCGGCGAGAAGAATATTTCCGGATGCCAGTGAGCAATCCATGACCCAGTAATCTTTCGCAAATGTGTCGTCTTTGTCCGGAACACCGCAGACGATGATCGCTGCCCCGGCCTTATCAAGCATCTTCGCGTACGGAAGCGTCCTGCAGAGTTCATCCAGTGTGGCCCTGTCCGTTACCGCGACAAAGGCCCAGGGCTGAATATTCACCGCCGAAGGCGCGGACATGCCGGCCCTGAGAATCACCATGAGGTCATCCTTCTTCACTTTTTCCCCCGTGAATTTGCGAACACTTCTGCGAGTGTAAATTACATTTAAAAAATCCCTGTTCATATAATCCTCCTTTAAAACTTTCGTTATCTCAGTAATCACATTATCTCTCGAAAACCCCTAAAGTCATACCTTCTCAGAGTATTTTGGGCGGACTTAAGGTCTTTTTCCTCTGTTTCGGATAATAAGGCCGTTTAGAAAGTTTCTCAATATCTGATCGCCGCATTCCTTATAATTTCTGTGGTCCGGCGTCCTGAAAAGCGCGGAGAGTTCGGATTTGGTAATTTCAAAATCTGCAAGTTTCAGGATCTCAATAATATCGGTATCTTTAAGTTCCAGCGCGATTCTAAGTTTTTTCAATATATCGTTATTGGTCATCGCCCTCTTCCCTTCTCGTTCTGACCGAAGGTTCTGAGCACTCCTCTGCATCAGCCCCCGATGCTGACATTATAAGCCGTCGGGCACTTTTTCTGCATTTTTGTTTCTTGTGACAAAAAAGCGGTGACCCGAATGAGACCCGGAGATGCAAAGAGTTAGGAATATTTAGTAAAATTAACGTATATAAGTAATGCATCTTTTTTCAACGATTGGATTATTCTTTCTTTGAGGTGTTCATGATTCCCTGGGAGTTACTCGATTGTGCGCAGGTGCCCGGAAGCACCGGAGAGCTTCGCTTATACAGGCGGGGCAAGGAGTTCTCGATCAGAGTGAACGGCTGTGAACTCATGAATAGTCGTGCCCATGGATCGGAGGATGCGCTGGCCGACCTCGCCGGCGCAAAGATAGTCGATAAACACTGTCCGCGCGTTTTAATCGGCGGGCTGGGCATGGGATATACCACTGCGGCGGCGCTGCGGCGACTTGGGGCGGGAAGTCGGGTGGTGGTTGCCGAACTGGTGCCGGCAGTAGTTACGTGGAACCGGGGCCCCCTCGCAGAGCTGGCCGGCCGGCCCCTTCAGGACGCCCGGGTCACTGTGCGGGAGGTCGACGTGGCCGGTATTCTCAGGACTGAGCGCCGGGCCTACGACGCCATACTGCTCGACGTAGACAATGGTCCCGCAGGCCTGTCGCGGGAAGGCAACGAATGGCTCTATTCCCAGGCCGGGCTGGATGCCGCGCATGCGGCACTGACGCCTAAAGGCGTACTGGCGGTATGGTCAGCCGGTCCCGATACTGCCTTTGCCAAACGGCTGGGCCGTGCCGGCTTCGAGGTTGACGAGGTCTGTGTGCGGGCGAGAGGTTCCCGCGGCAGCAAGCACACAATCTGGTGCGCCGTCAGCTAAATCTTGGTGTTGCGTGTTCAGAAGGGGTTCGGGACGTGAATGGCCCGGCCGGCAAGCACTATGAAATTCATGCGAGTTATTCTTTTATCGGCAAGGCAAAACAAAATTTGGCCCCCACTTTCGGCATTCCTTCCGCCCACACTCTTCCCCCATGCTTCTCGACAATCCTCTTAACGATTACGAGCCCGATACCGGTCCCCTCAAATCCCTCATGAGTGTGTAACCGCTGAAAAATAGTAAAGAGTCTGTCTGCATTCTCCATATCAAATCCCACCCCATTATCCTTTACATAGTAGATGGTTTCATTTCCCTCTCTGATGCCGCCTACCTCGATGATCGCAATCTCCCTCGGTTTGGTGTATTTGATTGCGTTCGACAGAAGGTTAGCAAAGACCTGACGCATCATTGACCGATCGCAAAAGGCAGGCGGAAGGTCTTTCATCTCAAGTTGCACGCGCCGGTTTCCTATCGCCGATTCCAATTCCTGGAATACTTCTTTTGTTAACGCCCCCATATTTATTTCAGATGTCCGAATCTCTTTTGTACTGACACGGGAGAAGGCAAGAAGATCATTGATAAGCTGCTCCATCTTCTTTGCATTTTCCTGGATAACCTTCAGCATCTGACCACCATTATTATCGAGTATGTCTGCATACTCTTTCTGCAGAATACGGGAGAGAGTGTGAATTTTTATAAGTGGAGAGCGAAGATCGTGTGACGCCGAATAACTGAAACTCTCCATGTCCCTGTAAGAAGCTTCGAGCTCCGCCGCATGGGCCTGCAGGTCCTGATTCAGTTTCCTGACTGCCTCTTCCACCTCCGTGCGCTCGAATACTGCGAATCCTAACACCAACGCATATGCCATGAGGCGAAGCGCATGCCACAACCACCAGGTAGTGGCCCAGGGAGCGGAAAAAGGGAAGCTAAACTGGGCTATGCTGAACAGTATCGCCATACATGCAAAGAGGAAAAGTTCCGGGCTTTCCGAGCGGTGAAAGTCGATGACAAATCGTACGGCCGAGACCGCAAATAAGACCCCTGCGATGAGATTGATTGAGATAGCAGGATTGGTAAACCGTCCTTCCTGTAACATAACCGGCAATGTCCCTCTGACGGATATGGTCCATATGCCAAATGCCACGGAACTGCCTGCGACAAGCCATGGGGCCAGTCTTTTCCAACCAGCCTTTTTTTTTGATGCGAGGCCGGGCAGCCAGACCAGGGAAAACCAGAAACCGCCTGCGAGGCCCGACACGCTGCGGAGCAAAACAGCCCCCCTATCAAATAATAACGCAGCATGGAAACCGTCAAGAAGGCCCATTGCGAGAAAACCCATGGCCATAGGAAAAAGCTTTCCGCCATATTCCTCCTTCTTTCCCCACAAAAGAACGATTGCCATGAAGATGGCGATTGTCGCCCCTATGGCCTCGGCGGTTGAATGAAGCGGCTCACTGATAAGCCTCAAATCTTTCCACAGGATATTGCCGATGGCGTGGACCGAAAGAGAACAGATGACTATTGCAGCAAGAAGGAGATATGAACGCTTACGGGTAAATGTCCTCACCCGTCATGCCTCCTTTCAACCGGAAAACTTTCTCTCTTTACCCTATACGGCGGATTCTTTATCCATTCATCATTGCAGGGACTTAGAAGAGGAAGCAATGACGGCACCACAACGCAAATGCCCATGGAAGTTACTCTGCCTTTTCAAGCGTCAGGAAAACCTTTGTCCCTTCCTGAGGGATAGGCTCGAAATCTATCTCGCCGAAGTTCTTGCGCAGGGCAAGTCTTGCTATCGAAAGCCCCAGTCCCGAGCCCTTGGGTTTTGTGGAATAAAAAGGCGAGAAAATGTCTGAAATATTTGTCAGATTTATGGCCTCGCCATTATTGAACACCTCAACCCGTACGGTGTGTCTGGGCATTTTTTGCAAGAAAGAGCTTATTCGCACATAAGGATTATTTGCAGCATGGGCTGCCTCTGCGCTGTTTTCAATTATGTGGTAGAAGAGATGGCGAAGATCCACCGGGTCACCCCAGACGAAGCGGGCATCGGGGCTCAAAAGAACTTCTACTTTTACCCCTTCCAGTTTCTTCCGCACAGAGAGTTTTTCGAGCATATTTTCTATGACCGTTTCGAGCAAGCATTGCTCCATGGTTGCCTCCCGCTGAAACATCTCCACATACGTGTTTATGTCTTCTATCATGTCTTCGCAGCGGCCGGCGGAGGATATGAGAAATTCGTAGTCATGATACAGGGTATCTTTCGGGTCCGTATGTCGTTGAAGCCTTCTGAGGTTGCCCCCTATTATGGTCACAGGATTTCGGATCTTATCGGCTATCCCCTTGAGGATTTCCACATCGCAGCGAACTGTGGCATCGATGTAAGCACTGGTTTCCACAAGAATGCAGGAATCCACAAGCTTGTTCACTACGGGTAAAATTTCGACGGCCGCCTGAGGAGTGAATGCCTCGACTGCTATGTCATGACAAAATCTCCTCACAAGGGAAAAGCCCAGGCTCGTGAACCGCTGATCGAGGTTTATCTCTACATGCCTTAATCCTATGCGCCAAAGATAGTTCGTAAAGTTTACGTCCAGGTTTTCCCGGAAAAGCCTTTCGAACCACCCAGCCCAGGTGAGCTTCATTACATCGGGCTTTCCGAAACGTTCGAGTATTATGCGGGTCTCCGGCATCTCGTAGAAGAATTCATAGAAGAACTCGGCAAATTCGCCCTTCTTACCTATAAAGAAATCCCGATGACTCCGCAGAACACGGAGATCATTCTCTGTAAGCTTCAAATTATCCGTTAAGAGCTGCAGACTTTGGTGCGGGGCAATAAGCGCCTTATATTTCACAATATAAGTGTAGCAGGGCAGCTTGCTAAGCTCAAGTCCCTGTCCGAGCCAAAAATAGACCTCAGAGGCATATGGTCCTCCGCAGAGAATTCGGGAAGTTCGTATGGATTGATAATTACCGTAAAGGTTTCAACTGTCGCAAGCTTAGTACGGATAGACCGAAACTCACGATCTCCGGCATAGCCCGCCCGTTTGTCCCAGGGGAAGCGTGCAATATATTGCCGCTTAAAAATGAAAGAGGTCAGGCAGCCCTGACCTCTTTCGTTCACTTATGGTTTATTTTATACAGCTAGGCAACAGCCGTAATATCCTGACAGCAGTCTTCGCCGAGTATTGTCCTGAGGTCTTCTTCAGGCGTGGCAGCAATTGGCTTGATATCGAAGTTTTTTACCAGCACATCCAGCACGTTCGGCGTGATGAACGCCGGAAGCGTCGGCCCGAGACGAATATCCTTTATGCCAAGATAAAGCAGAGAGAGGAGAATCGCTACCGCCTTCTGCTCATACCACGAAAGAATCAGCGAAAGCGGCAGTTCATTCACCCCCACATTAAAGGCCTTCGAGAGGGCAACCGCAATCTGGACAGCCGAGTATGCATCGTTGCACTGGCCGATGTCGAGCAGTCTCGGGATGCCCCCGATGTCCCCCAGCTCCTTGTCAAAGAACCGGAACTTTCCGCAGGCAAGAGTGAGGATGACCGTGTCCTTCGGGGCCATTTCAACAAATTTTGTGTAGTAGTTTCTTCCCGTCTTTGCCCCGTCGCAACCGCCGACAAGGAAAAAGTGGCGGATCTGCTTGTTCTTCACTGCCGCGATCACCTTGTCTGCAACGCCGAGCACGGCATTTCGCGCGAAGCCCGCCATGACTTCCTTGCCGGGCTCATCCTTGGTGAATCCCGGCAGGGCCAGGGCTTTTTCGATGACCGGCGTAAAATCGCCGGACGATATATGCTCCACGTCCGGCCAGCCCACCAGGCCGCAGGTGAAGAGATTGTCCTTGTAAGAGGCCAGCGGCTTCTGGATGCAGTTGGTCGTCATTACGATGGCACCGGGGAAATGCGCAAACTCCTTGTGCTGGTTCTGCCAGGCCGTGCCGTAGTGACCGAAGAAGTGCGGATATTTTTTCAGGCCGGGATATCCATGGGCCGGCAGCATCTCGCCATGGGTATAGACGTTGATTCCCTTGCCCTCGCTCTGCTTCAGAATCGTCTCAAGGTCCTTGAGGTCATGGCCGGAGACGAGGATCGCCTTGCCCGCCTTTGCCCCAAGGGGAACCTTCGTCGGAACGGGATGTCCGTAGGCGCCTGTATTGCCGGCGTCGAGGATCTCCATGGTCTTAAGGTTGACCTCTCCGCATTTCAGCACAAGAGCTACCCAGTCGTTCAACCCCAGGTCTGTTCTGGTGGTGGCCGCCAGCGCTTCGTGCATAAACGCAAATACGGAGTCGTCTGTTTTACCGAGGATCTGGGCATGGTCGGCATAAGCCGCAACGCCCTTCAATCCGAAAAGGAGAATATCCTGGAGCGACTGTATGTCGGGGTCGATCAGGACGCCAGATACCCGCTCCACAACCTCCCTGCCCTGTTTCGCAAGGCCTTCGACAGTGGTCTCGGGCTTAAAAGAGGCACTCCCGTGAGCGAAGTCTGTTTTTCCTCCCGCCGCCTTGACCTTTGCCTTTAGGCTGTCACGGAACTCTGTGCTCTTTTGGATGAGCGCTACGAACCGCTTTGGGTCGAAATCCACATTCGTAAGCGTTGAAAAGAGCGCCTTGGCAGTGAATATGTTCAGGTCCCGGTCCACGATACCGGCCTTTCTTGCTTCAACCGCCTGTAGTGAAAGCCCCTTGAGAGAATAGATTAAAAGGTCCTGAAGCGCCGATAACCCAGGGTCCTTGCCGCATACGCCGATCTTGGTGCACGCCTTACCGTTTGATGCCTGCTCACACTGATAACAAAACATTTGTAACCTCCTGAATGTGATATTTATATTTAAGATTCAGTCAATCCATGACCTGGATTAAGTATAAAGTTATAGCTTTAGGCCTACCATGATACAGATCATACAGCGGAATTTTTATGAACCCGAGGGTAATATCGGACACTGCCTTATCTGTTCCTAATGGATCATATAGCTTCTATCTTCCGGTGACTCAGCGGGGACTTGATAATTATTATCTGTGGAACACGTCTTTCGTTGTGCAGGAGAATCCTGTAGAGATCCTTCTTGATGTGTCTGCAATAACTGAGGAGTTTACCCTGTATCATAACGGATCTTCACGCATCCGCTATCTCGCTAACGGTCCAGCGGCGGTGGCAGCTTGTAGACGTTGTGGATCTCGTTGATAGTCACGCCCTGGTTTTGCAAAAAATATTTTACGTTATCCTGGCAAATCCTTTCTTGGTGCTAATTACATATGGTTTACTTTAGTAATGGTGAAATACATGCCCAGGTAGGCGCATAATTTGCTTTTATTATGGAGACATTATAATATACTAATACGCTGTGATCCTTTTTTAAAGAATGTTATATATATCGAGGTAGCTGTGACATTTGCAAACCGCGCAATCAACCAAAATTTCCCCGGAGTATGTATGTGAAATCCCTTAGGACTCTTAACACAGGAACAATCGCATTACTTCTTTTCTGCCTTGCCATCATTTTTGGGACTCTTCCCTCAATTGCTGAATCAGCTAATACAATAAATGTCGTTAAAACGGGTTCCGGGACTGGAGCAGTGACGAGTTCACCGGCAGGTATCGATTGTGGAAATACGTGCTCCTCCCCATCTTTCCCTGATCTCACCGATATAACTCTCACAGCCACGCCTGACGTGTCATCAAGCTTTGTCGGATGGTCGGGAGCTTGTACGGGAACAGGTAATTGCATCTTATCGGGTAGCAATACAGTATTTGACGTAACGGCTACGTTTGCGATCAACACGTACGCAGTCACTGCGATAAACGGGGCGGGCGGGACTGTCTCGCCTTCTACTCAGGTGGTCAATTATAGCGGGACTGCATCGCTTACGGTAACGCCGGATATCGGTTATCATATAGCCTCAACAACGAGCACATGCGGGGGCAGTTTAGCGGGTGACATATTTACAACAGATGCGATAACTACCGATTGTATCGTATCAGTCATCTTTGCAATCAACGCCTACACAGTCACTCCGACGGCGGATGCCAACGGAAGCATCAGCCCGTCTACTGCACAGACAGTCACTTACGGAGGCACGACGCAGTTTACGGTAACGCCGGGCATCGGCTATCATGCCACGGTTACGGGCTGTGGCGGGACTTTAGTGGGAGGCATTTACACGACTGCTCCGATAACGGCTGACTGCTCGGTAACGGCTGCGTTTGCGATTGATACGTTTACGATCACGGCCACAGCAGGAGCTAACGGCAGCCTCTCGTGCATACCGGACCCTGTAGATTACGGAGGGAGTTCGACCTGTACGGCGATACCAGCGGCCGGGTATGTGGTGGATACGGTGACGGTAGACGGCTCACCTGCGGCGCTCACCAATGGCAGCTACACTTTTGACAACGTGACCGCTGACCACACGATCGCCGTGACGTATGCGGTAAGGCCTGCGGATGAAGACTTTGAGACCGGGGATTTGAGCAAGCTGCCGTGGATAACGGGTGGCGATGGTCTCTGGGGTGTGCAGAACGTGGTAAAGCATGACGGCACATATGCGGCGGCATCGCCGCTGCTGTTAGACAATCAGACAAGCTTCCTTGAGGTCACAGTGAACGTGACAACGGGAGACAATATCTATTTCTGGTACAAGGTCTCTTCCGATGCCGGAGACTATCTGACCTTTACAATAGACGCGGTTGAGCAGGGGCGTGTATCGGGCGAGGTAGACTGGGCCTATGCAAGCTTCCCTGTGACTGTTGGCCTTCACACCTTCAGGTGGGAATACACGAAGGACGCAGCGGGAGCTGGAGGGAGCGATACTGGCTGGCTGGACAATATCACGTTTCCTCCTTATGCGCTTGTATCGTATACAGTAACCCCAACGGCGGGTCCAAACGGCAGCATCGCGCCTGGCACAGCGCAATCAGTCTATCACGGCAAAGATACGACCTTTACGGTGACCCCTGATATGGGCTATCACATAGACACGGTCAGTGGATGCGGGGGGACACTTACTGGTAATACTTACACGACCGGTGCGATAACGGCTGATTGCACGGTAACGGCTACGTTTGCAATCAACGCCTACACAGTCACTCCGACGGCAGGGGCCAACGGGACTATAGCACCAAACATTCCCCAGACGGTCAACTACAATGCCACCACGACCTTTACGGTGACCCCTGATATAGGCTATCACATAGACACGGTCAGTGGATGCGGGGGGACACTTACTGATAATACTTACACTACCGGTGCGATAACGGCTGATTGCACGGTAACGGCTGCGTTTGCAATCAACGCCTACACAGTCACTCCGACGGCGGATGCCAACGGAAGCATCAGCCCGTCTACTGCACAGACAGTCACTTACGGAGGCACGACGCAGTTTACGGTAACGCCGGGCATCGGCTATCATGCCACGGTTACGGGCTGTGGCGGGACTTTAGTGGGCGGCATTTACACGACTGCTCCGATAACGGCTGACTGCTCGGTAACGGCTGCGTTTGCGATTGATACGTTTACGATCACGGCCACAGCAGGAGCTAACGGCAGCCTCTCGTGCATACCGGACCCTGTAGATTACGGAGGGAGTTCGACCTGTACGGCGATACCAGCGGCCGGGTATGTGGTGGATACGGTGACGGTAGACGGCTCACCTGCGGCGCTCACCAATGGCAGCTACACTTTTGACAACGTGACCGCTGACCACACGATCGCCGTGACGTATGCGGTAAGGCCTGCGGATGAAGACTTTGAGACCGGGGATTTGAGCAAGCTGCCGTGGATAACGGGTGGCGATGGTCTCTGGGGTGTGCAGAACGTGGTAAAGCATGACGGCACATATGCGGCGGCATCGCCCCTGCTGTTAGACAATCAGACAAGCTTCATCGAGGTCACAGTGAACGTGACAACGGGAGACAATATCTATTTCTGGTACAAGGTCTCTTCCGATGCCGGAGACTATCTGACCTTTACAATAGACGCGGTTGAGCAGGGGCGTGTATCGGGCGAGGTAGACTGGGCCTATGCAAGCTTCCCTGTGACTGTTGGCCTTCACACCTTCAGGTGGGAATACACGAAGGACGCAGCGGGAGCTGGAGGGAGCGATACTGGTTGGCTGGACAATATCACGTTTCCTCCTTATGCGCTTGTATCGTATACAGTAACCCCAACGGCGGGTCCAAACGGCAGCATCGCGCCTGGCACAGCGCAATCAGTCTATCACGGCAAAGATACGACCTTTACGGTGACCCCTGATATGGGCTATCACATAGACACGGTCAGTGGATGCGGGGGGACACTTACTGGTAATACTTACACGACCGGTGCGATAACGGCTGATTGCACCGTAACGGCTACGTTTGCAATCAACGCCTACACAGTCACTCCGACGGCAGGGGCCAACGGGACCATAACACCAAACATTCCCCAGACGGTCAACTACAATGCCACCACGACCTTTACGGTGACCCCTGATATAGGCTATCACATAGACACGGTCAGTGGATGCGGGGGGACACTTACTGATAATACTTACACTACCGGTGCGATAACGGCTGATTGCACGGTAACGGCTGCGTTTGCAATCAACGCCTACACAGTCACTCCGACGGCGGATGCCAACGGAAGCATCAGCCCGTCTACTGCACAGACAGTCACTTACGGAGGCACGACGCAGTTTACGGTAACGCCGGGCATCGGCTATCATGCCACGGTTACGGGCTGTGGCGGGACTTTAGTGGGAGGCATTTACACGACTGCTCCGATAACGGCTGACTGCTCAGTAACGGCTGCGTTTGCGATTGATACGTTTACGATCACGGCCACAGCAGGAGCTAACGGCAGCCTCTCGTGCATACCGGACCCTGTAGATTACGGAGGGAGTTCGACCTGTACGGCGATACCAGCGGCCGGGTATGTGGTGGATACGGTGACGGTAGACGGCTCACCTGCGGCGCTCACCAATGGCAGCTACACTTTTGACAACGTGACCGCTGACCACACGATCGCCGTGACGTATGCGGTAAGGCCTGCGGATGAAGACTTTGAGACCGGGGATTTGAGCAAGCTGCCGTGGATAACGGGTGGCGATGGTCTCTGGGGTGTGCAGAACGTGGTAAAGCATGACGGCACATATGCGGCGGCATCGCCGCTGCTGTTAGACAATCAGACAAGCTTCCTTGAGGTCACAGTGAACGTGACAACGGGAGACAATATCTATTTCTGGTACAAGGTCTCTTCCGATGCCGGAGACTATCTGACCTTTACAATAGACGCGGTTGAGCAGGGGCGTGTATCGGGCGAGGTAGACTGGGCCTATGCAAGCTTCCCTGTGACTGTTGGCCTTCACACCTTCAGGTGGGAATACACGAAGGACGCAACGGGAGCTGGAGGGAGCGATACTGGTTGGCTGGACAATATCACGTTTCCTCCTTATGCGCTTGTATCGTATACAGTAACCCCAACGGCGGGTCCAAACGGCAGCATCGCGCCTGGCACAGCGCAATCAGTCTATCACGGCAAAGATACGACCTTTACGGTGACCCCTGATATGGGCTATCACATAGACACGGTCAGTGGATGCGGGGGGACACTTGCTGGTAATACTTACACGACCGGTGCGATAACGGCTGATTGCACGGTAACGGCTACGTTTGCGATCAACACCTACACAGTCACTCCGACGGCAGGGGCCAACGGGACTATAGCACCAAACATTCCCCAGACGGTCAACTACAATGCCACCACGACCTTTACGGTGACCCCTGATATAGGCTATCACATAGACACGGTCAGTGGATGCGGGGGGACACTTACTGGTAATACTTACACTACCGGTGCGATAACGGCTGATTGCACGGTAACGGCTGCGTTTGCAATCAACGCCTACACAGTCACTCCGACGGCGGGGCCAACGGAAGCATCAGCCCGTCTACTGCACAGACAGTCACTTACGGAGGCACGACGCAGTTTACGGTAACGCCTAATATAGGCTACCGCATAGACACGGTTACGGGCTGTGGCGGGACTTTAGTGGGCGGCATTTACACGACTGCTCCGATAACGGCTGACTGCTCGGTAACGGCTGCGTTTGCGATTGATACATATACGGTTACACCGACAGCCGGAGCCAACGGAAGTATCAGTCCATTAACGCCGCAGCTGGTTGTTTACGGAGGCACGACCCAGTTTACGGTATTACCGGGTATCGGATATCACGCTGTGATGAGCGGTACCTGCGGTGGAACCCTGACAGGGGCTATTTACAAAACAGCTCCGATTATCGGAGATTGTAACGTTATCGCGACCTTTGAAATAAACACCTATACAGTCACTCCGTGGGTAGTGGGAAATGGCAGTATCAGCCCATTAACATCACAAAGAGTAAACTACAATCAGACCACGTCATTTGTCGTGACTCCGAATGCCGGCTACAATATAATCTCGGTGACCGGTTGCGGAGGAATATTGAACGGGAATACCTATACAACTGGACCTATAACGGGGGATTGTACGGTAATAGCTAACTTTACACTCCCGAATGCGGGAAGTCCTAATCCCCTTAACCACTGGCACTGGCAAAATCCGATATCGAAGGGGATTCTTTTCTACGGGGTAACTTACGCCAATAACGTATTTGTAGCGGTAGGTAATAACAGGACGATTCTTACCTCGACCGATGGAGCTAACTGGACGCAAAGGATTTCGGGCACTAATGACGCCCTCTACGGGGTAACTTACGGCAATGGTATGTTCGTAGCTGTAGGTAGTGGCGGGACGATTCTCACCTCGGCTGATGGAGTCAACTGGACACAAAGGACATCTGGCACTGGTGATTATCTTTACGGGATAAGCTATGGCAATAACACCTTTGTGGCCGTAGGCGGCGGCGGAACGGTTGTCACGTCGCCTGACGGAGTAAACTGGACGTCGATGTCCGCGGCCTATCTTAATGCGATAACTTTCGGGAACAACACTTTTGTCGCCGTAGGAGATTACGGGACGGTGGTCACTTCGTCCGATGGAGTAAATTGGACTCCTGCTGCTTCGGCAACCCCTTATCCCCTGTATGGCGTTACCTATGCCAATAATATCTTTGTTGCAACCGGATATAACGGAACAGTCATTACTTCTGCCGACGGAGTGAACTGGACTCCCAGGACATCAGGGACAAAAAATATTCTGAACGGGGTGACCTTTGGAAATAACGCCTTTGTAATTGTGGGGAGCGGGGGAACCATTTTACTCTCTAATGACGGAATTACGTGGACATCATCGGCTTCAGGAACGGCTAACATCCTGTATGGGGCAACCTACGCCATGAATACCTTTGTCGCTGTGGGAGGCGGCAGAACGATTCTCACCTCACCTGAGGGAATTACATGGTCGGCAAGGATTTCTGGTACCCTGAATCCTATTTATAGTATTACCTATTACAATAATTCCTTCGTCGCAGTCGGTGATTATGGGACAATCCTCACTTCTCCTGACGGGGTCAACTGGACGTCAGCAAGCCCGGCGCAGGGAATGCCGCTGTGGGGCGTAACCCATGGCAACAATACGTTGGTCGCTGTAGGCGATAATGGGACCGTCCTTTTCTCCCATGATGGGGTGAATTGGACTTCGGTGAACTCGGGTACTCCATCATCTCTCTATGGCGCAGCATACGGCAATGCGGTCTTTGTTGCGGTGGGGAGCAATGGGACTATTCTCACGTCACCGGACGGAGCGAACTGGGCATCTAGAGACTCGGGAAATCCTAATCCTCTGTATGGGGTGTCCTACAGCAACAATACCTTTGTCGCTGTAGGATATAATGGGACGGTCCTCACCTCACCAGACGGTGTGAATTGGGCGTCGGGAGCTTCAGGGACTTCGCAGAAGCTCAATGGGGTTACTTATGGCAACAATACCTTTGTTGCTGTGGGATATAACGGAACGATTGTCAGCTCACCGGACGGGATAAGCTGGACGTCGGCGACTTCACCGACGAGTGATATTCTTGAGGCAATTGCATATAACAATAATATCTTTGTTGCCGTGGGATATAACGGGAGTATTGTCAGTTCGCCGGACGGTGTGACCTGGACGTCAAGGAGCTCGGGAGGTTCCGAGTCATTTTACGGAATAGCATACGGCAGCAATACCTTTGCCGCTGTCGGGAGCGACGGTACTGTCCTTACTTCTACGGACGGGATGAACTGGCCGGCAGTAAGCCCTGGAGGGTCTAATGCCCTCAACGGGGTAACTTACTGCAATAGCAGGTTTGTGGCTGTGGGAAACAACGGGACACTCCTTACCTCGCAAGACGGAGGCGCAAGCTGGGTTTCAGGAAATTCAGGGACCCCGGAGTCGCTTTTCGCGGTAACCTGCCATGACAACATCTTCGTAGCTGTCGGCGGCAATGGCACAGTGGTTACTTCAACCGATGGGGGAGCTAACTGGGTCACAGGAAACCCGGGCGGTGCCAGTTCCCTCTACGGAGTGACCTATGGTGGCACTGTTTTTGTTGCGGTGGGGAGCGGTGAAACCATCCTCACCTCATATGATGGGGTAAACTGGACTTCGACGAATTTAGGCATTAAGTTCTTTCTTACGAGTGTGGCGTATGGGGAGAATACCTTTGTCGCCGTCGGATATGGCGGAACGATCCTTTCCTCACTTGACGGAGTGAGTTGGACAGCGAGATCTTCGGTAACTCTTGCCTCGCTTTCGGGAGTAACTTATGGCGACAACGCCTTTGTTGCCGTTGGAATGGGCGGCACAATTCTCATCTCGTCCGACGGAGTTAGCTGGGCATTTTCTGATTCAGGGACAGCCGCCTGGTTGAAGGGGGTGACCTTCGGCAACAACACCTTTGTGGCTGTGGGCAGCGGAGGCACACTACTGACCTCACCCATTGGAGTCGACTGGATGTTAAGGAATTCAGGGACCATAGACTCCCTTAATGGGGTAACATACGGCGACAATACCTTTGTCACCGCAGGAGCGTATAGTTCTATTATCCAGTCGGAGCCGGTGATTTACAGCAATAACTGTTCAGCTACATTATCGACTTCATTGAGCTTACATGTCCCTGTCATCTTCATGAACGGCGCATACTATCAGGCTGACCTGCAGCTCGGACAGGGTTATCCCAGCAATATTGTATTTTCAGTCATCGACGTTGCGGAAGTTTCGCAGGGAAGTTGCGGCAGTCCGGCAACTCTTGTGCCGTATGGGGACACTTTTATAGTGCATATCCCTTCTCTTCTTTGGGACGCTGCATCCCTATGGACCGATTTTGAATATATACCGACGACCGATGGACTCGTCTGGTTTAAGCTGGTTGACTACGGATTCAACTGAGGAAGTGATAGGGTGTTTTGCGCTGTGTTTGCTCCCCTCTCTCTTGAGTCACGATTTTGACAAAGACTTGAATAAGATGGCATCTCAATGACCACTACATAAAAAGAAGAAACACTACTTCGTTGAGGGCTGCGGTAATGCTCCCTTCCCAGACACAACCAATAGTCTGTTTGCCGTTATAGACACCCGTAGAAATGTCATAAACCCCGTTAAGGTTCAGGGCGCAGCTGGGAGAATTAATCGCAATATCCGAATCGGTTATAGTCAGAGTCTCGTAATTTATGGTGACGTTAACGGCACCGGTCTGCGAATTGACTGTCCCCGATAAAACAACTGGGCCTGAAATGTCCAGTCCATTCTTGATGCAGTGCGATAAAGGAAATGTTACTGATATGGCTCCCGTCAATGGATCAAAAGTACCTGTCCCGTACTGCGTGCCATTCTCACAGTTGACCGGAAGGGTTATAGGGCCGGCAGAGCCATAGGACAGCCCCGTCAAGAGGATTGCAAAAATAGCGGCAAGCGCAAGTCTCTTATACATATAAGCCTCCTAATCTCAGGGTTAGCTTTATGATCACATTTAGCGCTTGCGGTTGTCAAACTGCTCCCCGTGCTTTTGGCGGCTATAGAATCCCTTGATTGTATTCATACTTAACCCGAGGGAGTCGGCAATCTCCTTACTGTCCGAGCCGGCAAGCAGCAGACGCACGATCTCTTGCTCCCTTTTGTAAGGCCCAGCCTCCTCCGTAAGCGCCGGAAAATTGGCCTGCCTTCTTTTTTTTCATTAACTTACATGTCGAGGCTGTGAAACTCCCTCCCCCATGCAATATTTGTTATATTTTTTTTAATGTTGCAAAATAAAACAAGATATATGTCTGATCTTCCAAAACTCGTTGAATTCGCCGATTCCGGGCTAAGACCGACCCGTCCCTGGAAGTTCGAGAGGGCAGTAAAGGCCGGGCCTAAAGAAGATCGCATAATCCGGAGTAAAACGTAAATAGAATCTGCTTTTAGGAGTATTTTTAATGGGTAATATATCAAGGCAGGGCAGCAGGCACTTTCCAAAAGGTGTCGGCATACTGTACGAGGACAGTGACATTTTGGTAGCAGTCAAACCGCCCGGGCTTCTGACAATGGGCACGGAGAGGGACAAAACCCGAACTCTCTACGCCATGCTGACCGCGTATGTCCGGAAGGGTTATTCCAAGTCCCCAAACCGCATCTTCATAGTCCATCGGCTGGACCGTGATACATCCGGGATAGTCATTTTCGCCAAGAGCATGGAAGCCAAACTGCGGCTTCAGGGCCGATGGGAAGAAACGGAGAAGAAATATATTGCCGTTGTTCACGGCAGGTGTGAGAAAAAAGAGGCGACGATCTCGACCTACCTGGCCGAAAACAAGGCCCATGCGGTATATTCCACTGCCGACCCGACAAAAGGGAAATTGTCTCATACGGCCTACAGGGTGCTAAGGGAGACGAAAGAGCTCTCCTTGCTTGAGGTAAATCTTTTAACAGGCAGGAAGCATCAGATACGCGTGCATCTCGCTGAAATCGGACACCCGGTGTTGGGAGATGAGAAGTATGGAAAGGGGAAATGGGCATACAATCGTTTGGCGCTTCACGCGAAATCCATTACATTTACACACCCCATACGCGGCACACGGCTTACGTTCGATACCGGATTTCCCGAATATTTCAACAAACTGGTTGGACTTACATAGCGCCTTCAGGTCGTCTGCAATAGTGATTCGAATACGATTTATAATCCGTCACATAAACAGGCCGCACAAAGCCCGTCATGCCCGGGGATCTTAATCGGACATCCACGTTTTCTAATGTCCGGGCAACGACTTCTTTCCAAGACAAGCGGACTGCTCACCCCAAAAAAAACTGCGACCCGGACCCGTAAAGATCGCCTTGCCTCTGCGACCATTTAATGAGGGCTATATGCAACCTATTGCGCTTATGTCTATCGTCCCATTGCAGCACCTGCCCCGGCTGAAGGGGAAACTCGGTTATTATTCCTATGCCCTCCTTGCTGACATCCCTGATGGTGCCGCAGGCCTGAGTCCTCAGGAATTTAGACCCCTGCATAGATAAGACGGTAAAGTTGCATGGAGCCTGGTAGGGGACCCTTTGGTGCTTGCGTTTTTCCTTTTGGTGCTCCATACAGATTCCTTGGAATGTACTCATGAGGCAAACTAGTTGTGCGAGCGTAAATTCAGATCGCCCCCATCGCTTAACGGGATAGCATAATGATCGATAAACACAACCCCCATCTTATAAAGATCGTGAAAATATTTTACTACCCATCGTATGCTCGCTTTTTGATACGGCACCGGGAGAGCGGTCATGATCTCTATGTCTTCCCCTTCATCAAGTGGTCCGACAGTATACATGCATAAGCCGGACTCACTGATATTGATGATCGACCCATGACAAATGTCCTCGGGAATACGGGGGCCCCTGCAATACTCTACTTTGTGAAAAAAAAGATGTCGTTGGTGTCTTCTTTTGTTATAGCCCGTCATGCGACATTTTCACCCTCACTAAAATGTACGCCAAGATTATCTAATTGTCAATAAGCTCTTTTATTGCTCTTTTATTGTTGTAATTTTTCACTTTCCGGGGGAGAATGTAATCAGAGAGGTTTGATATACCGATGCGCGGCTGGGTAGAACGTCCAAAACAATGCGGGTTATTCGTTTTAATGGTCATGGCTGCATCTCTCCCTATAACTTTGCCCCTGCGGCCGGCCGAACCGTTGCAAAGAATACCCGAATACGCCGGCTCTGAGGCATGCAAGGTCTGCCATAAAACAGAATACGAAAACTTCATAAAATTTGCCAAAAAGGCCAAATCGTTCGAAGCGATAGAACGCATGCGGAAGGGCCTCTCGGAAGAAGAAATCAAGGGATGTTATCAGTGCCACACCACAGGATACGGGAGGCCCGGGGGGTTTATCAGCCTTGAACAAACACCTTCCATGAAAAACACCGGCTGCGAGGTCTGCCACGGTCCGGGCAAAACCCATATCAAGACAAAGAGTCCTCGCGATATAAAGAGACATCTCAGAAAAGAGGATTGTGAGATCTGTCATACCCTGGAAAGGGTCAAGGCATTCAGGTATAAACCTCTGATTCACGGGTATGCGCATTGAAACCTACAAAGTGGCGTAGAGGAAGCGCAGGTCCAAAGGGTTGTTTTCCGGCGAGTCGCGGAATATCTTCTGTCCTTTATAACGGCACGGTGTACAATGCGGGGGAAAGGACATGTTCGGTTTCGTAAGAAAACGGCTCGGCAACGAGATACTTGCCGTCATAATAATCACGATCGTCCTCGTCTTAGGAGTAGAGATTGTTGTGCGACTCTATTACGGCACGAAGGACCGGACGGAGAGCATGGAGATGCATGGCAGCGAGCTGGCCTCATCAATCCATTCTTCCTTTATATATCCCATGTCTATGGGGGACTCGGATGGGATTGCAAGACAGTTATCGGGAATACGGGAAAAGATAAAGGATGTCGAGGTCCACGTCTGCGACTTCGATAAGGAAATAATCTATTCCACTAATCAGGATGTGATTAGGACCACCCTGTCGGACCCCCTGTATGGCAAGACCTTTATTCGCATTCTGGATGAGGTACTGGCAAAGGGGGGACCGCAGAGGACTTTTATCGAGGAGATCAGGGGCAGAAGATACCTTTTCATCATGCACCCCCTGCTGAATGAGACCGGTTGTTATCACTGTCACGGGTCCTCCCGAAAGGTGCTCGGAAGCATGATACTGAAGATGGATGCCAACAGCACATATGCCCAGGTCGCCGCTGCGAGAAACAGAACGATATTGCTGGGAGTGTTCAGCATTAGCGTGATGATCGCAATTATCTATGCGATGCTGACCAAACTCATCAGGCATCCTGTAGAAAACCTTGCGGAAAAGGCGAAGCGGTTTGCAGAGGGGGACATGTCGGTTTCAGTGGAGGTTACCACAAAAAATGAGATCGGCGTTCTCGGCAATGCGTTCAACCACATGGTTGAAAGCATCTCATCATTCAGCAGAAAATTGGAACGCGAGGTCACGAGAAAGACCAACCTGCTCAATGAAAGGACCGAGCTCTTGACCCTCCTCGAAAGGGCGAACAGGGAACTCAGGGAACTGGACAAACTGAAATCTACCTTTCTGGCCAACATGTCCCATGAGCTCCGTACGCCGATGAACGCGATTATTGGGTATACGGATCTTCTGATCGACGGGGTGGATGGGCCGATAAACGAAGAGCAGGAAAAGAGTCTTCATAAGGTAGTGAGCAACGCGAAACACCTCCTGCAACTGATCAATGATGTCCTCGACATTTCCAAGATAGAGTCAGGCAAGATAGAACTGCATCCCCGGGAGATCGACCTCAAGTGGGTCACCGAATCCGTCCTTCCGACCTTCGAGCCTATGATACGACAGAAAGGGCTCTCGATCAGACTTGACTTCCACGAAAACCTGCCGCTCGTTTTTGCAGATGAAGACAAGGTCGCACAGATCCTGATAAACCTGCTCTCCAATGCCGTGAAGTTCACCCATGAAGGGGGCATCGCAATAATGGCCCGCCCCTCCGATAAAGGCATCAAATCCGGAGATACGCCGCGTTTCGTGGAGGTCTGTGTCGAGGACACGGGGATAGGGATCAGGGAGGAAGACATAGCGAAGCTCTTTGACAAGTTCAGTCAGCTGGACGTCTCGTCCACCCGTCAGTACGAGGGCACCGGTCTCGGACTGAGCATCGCAAGGGGTCTCGTCGTACTCCATAAAGGCGTGATTTGGGTGACAAGCGAATACGGAAGCGGCAGCAGGTTCTGTTTCACCCTTCCGGTAGATAAATCGGTTTTGAAAAAATCAGCCGAGCCGTCACTGGAGACCTCAATGGCAGAAGGGCTGTCTTCGTATTTTGGCACCGCTGAGGGGATATTTTTGAAAGAGCCCCGGTATGCGGGAAATCTGGTAAAATGCTGGGAATATTTTCACTGCGGTCAGACAAGCTGTCCCGCTCACGGCACTAAGGAAAGCAGATGCTGGATGATCACCGCAACTCACTGCAAAGGCACGAAGGTCGCTTCTTATCCCGAAAAGATCGACTTTTGCAAGGGATGCGAGCTTATCGAAAGACTGCTGATCGAGACGGACGAGTTATACGAGATAAATCGGGTTTCAACAGGCACAGAGGAACGCGTTTCTGAAGCACTTAAAAAGAACGTCCTAGCGGTTGACGACAATCCCGAGGCCGTCGAAATTATCCGGAAATACCTGGGAAAGGATTATCACGTAGTAGGTCTTATCAGCAGTGAAAATGTCGTTAAGAAGGCCCTAGAGATCAGGCCGGTAGCCATCACTCTGGATATCATGATGCCCGTAAAAGACGGTTGGCAGGTGTTACGTGAGCTGAAGAATACACCGGAAACTCAGGATATTCCTGTCATCATACTTTCGATCATAGACGAAAAGCAGTTGGGGTTCAGTCTCGGAGCTGCCGAATATATCGTGAAGCCGATTGAAAAGGACGTCCTCTTGAGAAAATTGAAGAACCTCGAAAAAATGACGAAAATCAGAAGGATATTGGTCGTGGACAATGAACAGGATGCAGTAAAACTGATCGGCACAATGCTCGAGGAGGCAGGCTATCAGGTAATGGAGGCATATACAAGCCAGGAGGCGATCGATACCATGAAGGAATCAAGGCCCGACCTGATGGTGCTGAGCCTTACGATGCCGGTAGTGAGCGGTGTCGATGTCATTGAATATATGAAGACGGACGATGAGGCCAGGAACATCCCTCTTATCGTCGTTACCCATAAAGACTTGACCGAAAGACAGATCTCGGAACTCAACGGCAGGATTCGCGGCATCTTAAACAGGGCCACGTTGACGACCGAGGGACTTTTGAAGGAGATCAAGGAGACCATTTCCAAATGCGACAAATCATAATGTTTCTGCGGCATCGGAGAGAACTATGGAGGAAATAAAAAAGAGTTTATCCCCAAAAATACTGGTCGTTGATGATAATAGAGATAACCGTGAACTCGTGGTCAAAGTGCTGAAAAACAGAGGATACGATACGATCGAGGCCGTTGATGGAGAAGACGCGCTCAGAAAGGCCCAAGAGGAAAGACCCGGTCTGATCCTGATGGATATCTCCCTTCCCAAAATGGACGGCTATGAGGTAATACGAAGCCTGAAAAGCCAGGAAGAGTACCGAGACATACCAATCGTCGCCCTCACCGCCCATGTCATGAAGG
Source organism: uncultured Nitrospiraceae bacterium (assembly GCA_963811165.1). GTDB lineage: Bacteria > Nitrospirota > Thermodesulfovibrionia > Thermodesulfovibrionales > UBA6898 > Sulfobium. The sequence goes on along the minus strand of CAWEQH010000004.1, from coordinate 289,360 downwards.
GGGACAAGGAGAGGGCAATGAATGCCGGCTGTATCGGATATATACCGAAACCTATTGATATTCGTGAACTTCCGGAACAGATCAGGTATTACCTGAAGGCCAATGAGGAAGGGAGAAGGAATGCCGATGGAAAGGTGCAATAAGATCTTGATTGTCGACGATACCATGGATACGGTTGAGCTGCTGAGAAAGAGACTGAGGGCCGAGGGGTATGATACCGCTGAGGCTTACGACGGCGAGGCATGCCTCGCGTTCGTCGAGTCATGCTGTCCCGATTTGATTATCCTCGATGTCATGATGCCGAAGCTCAACGGATACGAGGTTTGTGAGAGGCTCAAGGCGAACATGGATACAAAGCATATCCCGGTCCTGATGTTGACGGCAAGAAGCGAGATATCGGACAAGGTAAAAGGACTCGACACCGGGGCCGATGATTATTTGGCGAAGCCCTTTGATTACAAGGAGCTTTCCGCACGCGTCAGGTCGCTCCTGAAAATAAAGCAGGCACACGAAAAAATAGTGGAAGAGGAAAAACTGGGGGCCCTGGAGCAGATGATGGACGAGGTCGCACATGAGGTAAGAAATCCCCTTGTTTCGATAGGAGGTTTTGCACGCAGGGTTTACGACAACCTCCCTGAGGGCAATCTCAACAGGAAATACATGGAAATGATCATGGAAGACGTCTCAAAACTAGAAAAAATGATAAAAAAAATCATCGGGATACAGACAATGTCCCTCTCCTATCTCGAGCAGACGAACGTCAATGATGTCATCATGAAGGCCCTTACGCTGTTTGAACGGGAGTTCGAGGAAAAGGCGGTGGATGTCGAAACCGACTTTACGAATAATCTCCCCATGATACAGGCCGATCCCATGCAACTGACGCAGGCAATCGCCAACCTCATACAGAATGCCATCGAGGCCATGACCGGGGAGCCGCGGGTGCTCAGACTCTCAAGTGCCGTCTCGGAGGGATGCATCGAGATAGGGGTCTCAGATAACGGGAAAGGGATATCAAGGGAAAAGATAAAGGACATCTTCGAACCGCTCTTTACGTCGAAGATATATGGTCCGGGCCTCGGCCTCACCTACACGTTGAAAGTGATTCAGGACCACAGAGGCACCATCTCTGTCGAGAGCACCCCCGGGAAAGGAAGCACCTTTACGATCCGCCTGCCGCTTAAGAAACATTGAGAATCTGTTTCCGGGCAAGTACCGGAAATTACATTCATCATCCCGTCGTGATATACTTATTTTAAGGATGATCTATCTCGACAACAATGCAACGACGCCGGTCGACCCCGAAGTCTACGATGCGGTCTTCTCTTCGCTCAAGCGTGATTTCGGAAACCCATCGAGCAGTCACGTTGCAGGGAAAAAGGCAAGAGAAGCAGTAGAGAACGCCCGGAGGGACGTTGCCGACTTCCTCGGGTGCGGCGCTGATGAAGTGTATTTCACCTCCGGCGGCACCGAATCCAATAACCTCGCCCTCATCGGGAGCGCCCTGTTCCATAAAAAAGGGCACATCATCACCTCCTCTATAGAGCATCCGTCCGTCTCCAATACCTGTCGTCATCTTGAGTCCCTGGGCTTCGAGGTCACGTACGCGGCCGTCGACGCTGACGGGATAGTGGACCCGGAAGAGGTAAGGCGCTCACTTAGAAAAGACACTTTTCTTGTCTCAGTCATGCACGCAAACAATGAGACAGGCGTCTTGCAGCCTATTGAGGAAATCGGCGCGATAGCCAAAGCCCATGGGGCTGCGTTTCATATCGATGCGGCCCAGTCTTTAGGGAAGTTACAGTTCAGCCTCACAGGCGATGTGATAGATTTCGCCACAGTGGCGGCACACAAATTTTACGGCCCAAAGGGCGTGGGTGCTTTATATGCCAGGTCCGGCTCTCAGGTCCTTCCCCTTTTCTTCGGTGCGGGCCATGAAAAAGGACTGAGGCCCGGCACTGAAAACGTGGCCGGCATCACGGGTCTTGGCAAGGCATGCTGGATCGGCAAAAGGGACATCAAACTGCGCGTTGCCCACACACTCCGGCTCAGGGACCTCCTCCTTGACAACCTGCGGTCCCTTGTCCCCGGGATGGCCCTTAACGGTCATAAAACCCGAAGACTTCCGAATACGGCAAACGTCACGATACCGGGGATATCCTCACATGAACTCGTCGAAAAGATAAAGGACCAGGTCGCCATTTCAACCGGGTCGGCCTGTCACTCCGGCGAGCAGGTCCCCTCCGCTGTCCTTAAAAGTATGGGCCTGTCCGATGAAGCCGCGCTCTCTTCGGTACGGCTAAGCGTAGGCAAAGACAATACCGAAGAGGAAATTATCAGTGCGGCCGGAATAATCGCCGCTGCCGCGGACGAACTCAGACGCAAAGCTTCCTGACGATCCCGCTGCATCCGGTAACTTTCAGGAGCTTTACTTAATAATTTCGGAATGAAAGATAGGCATCTGAAAATGTTGAGTACCTCCTCTCACGCAAAATCGAAAGGAGTGTTGCTGAGGAGTTACTGGAAAAACTCACAATCAATGGCCAAAATTAATTGCGTATTAGTCCGACTACGTTTGTCAATTTACTTTGGTCTTAATCTTATCGTAAGTCCAGTCTGCTAATCTGTTTTCTATAAAAAAGCGCATAAGCTCTGCGTTGCTTTTCAACTGCATCTTTTCAAGAATGCGGCTCTGAAAAGTGCTAACGGTTTTAGGTTTGACAGACAACTCCTCCGCAATCTCCTTCCTCCTTTTTCCCGAACCAATCATGCATAGCACTTGATATTCCCTGCGCGAGAGGTTCAGGCGAGGAGGTATCTTTTTATTTCTCTTCATATCGACACTAAAGGGGATGGAAAGGGAGGAACTCTTACGTTTGCCTCTGCCATAGATTTTTCTTGATGCCGAAATCGGCCCCTCGGCAGGGGGCTGAAATGGATCGATCCTCTGAAGAAGTGTATTCTCAGCCCTTTTATGTTCGCTAATGTCACGGCACACCTCGACCCCCGCCACGATTTTTCCCTCGGCATCTCTCACTACTGACGCGGTATTCTCGAAGTATCTTACTCTTTTGTCGGTCTCTAAGCGTCTTATCGATGTGTGGATTTTTCCATCCTTGAAAGATGCAGCCAGAGGACATCCCTCACACATAGTATTCTTGCTTTCGAACGCAGAATAACAATACTCGCCGACATGGTTACCAATAAGCTCGATACTCGCAGGGTTTTGATACAATACCCTAAAATCTGGGCTCATCATGCCCATTGCGTTACCCATTGCTGCAATAATCGCCTCCGCGTCGATTTTTTTGTTATCGACCTTTTTCATGGCATCTCTCAGCGATTCTCTCGATCGTTTGAAATCAGTCACGTCGCGCCAGGTTGTATAAAGAACTGTACGCCCGGATACAATAACCATCCGCGCATCCACGTAAACATCTCTTAAATCCCCGCTCTTCGTCTTCTGCCTTACTTCGAACTTTGCTTTACCCTCCTCCAGCACTTTACTGACTTTAGCCCTTATCCCTTCATCGCTTTCGAAGGGATCGATATCATGGATACCCAGCCTTCCAAACTCCTTTCGCGAGTAACCTAACTGTCGGTGGGCAGCTTTATTGAATTTAATAATGTTCCCAGTAGTATCGAAAAGCAACATACCGTCTGGGGACTCTTCGGAGAAGGCACGATAACCGTTCTCGACCTCGATTAAATTATCACTTGCTACGTTCTTTTCGATCATAACTTTCCTACCATAATTTTATCAGAATGATCCATTGCCATCAATAGCAGTTCCCAGATTACATGAGTGCGCACTGTACAAATAAACATCGGATTGTTCTTTAAAAACTGCGATAAGTATACTGCCGTCCTTGTCGCGTTCATAATTTCTGTATGTCATGACTAAATTATATCAAATAGCTAAGGCAGAATTATTTATAAAGGGCAGGATTCGACCCGTTAGACATGAAAAGAACGCGACAGATTCGATTTTCTGAACCTGTTTCTTCCCTTTCCTACCCTCAGAATGGGGAAATTAGAGCTGACGGTAATTTTTCCCTATATATCGCACGAATGACTGCACATCAATCTATGCACAGTTTATTTTCAACTTTGAGGGCCCCTCCTCTTTGTTCTCATATAATGGGGATAAATTGTAATCCTGCCACCGCCGGATACTTCGTAAGTCTTTTTTAATTTTCATAATACTGTATTGTGACCTTATAGCTGATATTCACATGACCGGAAGTAAGACTGTTCCCCTCACAATTCAACCGCCCCTCTGTTGATGATGAATGGTTCCTGATCATCGTAGAAACAACCTGGTCCAACTCAAACCCCTCTGTACAATCTTTACAATCTCTATTCAGGCATTCGACATGAAAATAAGCATGACTTCCGGATGAAAAATTGAGAGTCCGCAATATAAGAATCGGGCTTATTCCGCTCCTGTGGTGTTCCATGTCAACGACTATGCTCGAAATTTCGGGGAAGCGCTTGGAAATGAGGTCTGCTGCATGCATCTGATGCGTTCTTTCGGTCCGTTCATCGCACTTTTCGCGGTATGTCATTATTCACCTTTCAGATGAAGTCCCGCTGCACTACGGAGCGGCTTCTCAGGTCGGTTACAGTTTGACTACGTTGATTGCCGATTAAAGGGCAGCGGCTCTATGCGTATTGTATGGCAACTTCGTAGGCAATATTTGAGTGGTCGGCAGAAGGACCGACGCCTTCGCAACTGAGATCTCCTTTGGCGGCCTCTTTGCGGTTTTTGATCATCCCGGTGATGACCTGGGTGAGATCAAACCCTCCGCTGGTACATTCCTTTTTCAGGCAGTCTATCCTGAACAACGCAGAACTGCCGGGAAAGAAATTAACAACCCTGGGCACTGATTTCAGTATGCCCCTCTGGCTGTATATCATGTTGATGGCGATGCCCTTAACCTCTGGGAATTGGGCAACCATAGAACCTGCGTCGAGCTTCCGTTGCTGCCTTTCAATCCTTGCTGCATTCTTTTTGCTGTTCGCACTGGTGTTCATCTTCTCCTCTAATGAGAAGGGCCCCTTCATCGTGAAGAGGCCTTCTTCCCGCTGATTACAGTTTGACGACGTTGATTGCCTTGGGGCCTTTCGGGCCTTTTTCGGTATCAAAGCTGACCTTGTCACCCTCAGCAAGACTCTTAAAGCCATTACCCTGGATGGAAGTATGATGCACAAAAGCTTCGCTTCCATCGCTATTCGCGATGAATCCAAAACCCTTGCTGTCATTAAACCACTTCACTGTTCCTTGTTCCATTTTCCTTATTACCTCCTTATCTATAGACTCAAATCTAGAAGGTCTCGGCAAATAAAAAAGGCCGCAAAGATCAAGAGTCTTTGTGGCCTCATAAACGGCAAAAACTTCTAAAATTCTATTTCTAGAATAGCATGCCTACGCATAATTAGCAAGGAGAAAATAAGTGCGTCTTTCAGCGCTTCGTTGTGCCATCGAATATTCACCCGGCTTAGGTGTGAAGGTGTTCCTGTTGTGCCTTGTCCTCGGCGGCAACGTTTTTATGTTGAAGTCGGCATATTTTATGAGATGATTTTATAAAGACAATACTTTTTGTGTGATTTCTTATTCCTTGATGAAACAACAAAATGCAAATTGGAGACTGGATCGGCTCTTGAGCTTCCTGCTAAGGGTATTGCGCGCCTTTAAACGCAATCAGGGGCTGCTGTTATCCGGCGCTATAGCTTATTATACCCTGTTGTCAATTGTTCCCATGTCAATCCTCGCCCTAATTGTGTTGTCGCATTTTATAGGAGAGGGACAGTTGTTTGACACCCTGTCAACATATATAGGAATGCTGATACCCGGCTATGCAGCAACTTTGACTGAACAGGTGCGGGTATTTCTTGGGCATCGCAAGGTGATTGGCATTATCGGCTTCGTTGTTATGTTGTTTTTCAGCTCCATAGCTTTTTCAATGCTTGAAAACGCGATGTCAGTGATCTTTTTTCAACGTGTCAGGATTCAGCGCCGCAACTTTCTCATCTCCGCAATTATTCCGTATGTGTATATCTTGTTAATGGGGCTGGGTATAGTGCTGGTGTCGTTTATTTCAGGAGCTTTGGAGATACTTGAAAAAAGGCAATTGCTATTGTTTGGATGGAGTTTAAGTCTTGAAGATACTTCCAGGGTCGCCCTGCATATGCTGGGGATACTTGGTGAGGTGGTTATGCTCACTTCCATATATTTGGTGATGCCCGGCGTACGTATTGCCTTTCGTCACGCGCTGGTCGGAGGGATGACCGCAACGATTTTATGGGAGATCGCCCGCCGTATACTGGTATGGTATTACGCGGTCGTATCTTTGGTAAATTTAATTTATGGTTCTATCGCCACGGTAGTGGTCGCCCTTCTCAGTGTGGAAGCTGTAGCATTAATCCTTTTATTAGGTGCGCAGGTTATTGCAGAACTTGAGCGCAAGACCGACGAATCGGCTGAGGAGAAACTATCAGGGTTTGAGACGTGAAGAAGAGGTCGTGCCTATGCGAAAAAAAATGCTCCGGACGGCTTTCTTTTAACCGGCGCTGAGGCCGAGGTCAGCAAGATAGACGGAAGACGCCTTCAGGGATTTATGAACGGCTGTCTTGCCAAAGAGTCCGATCGCTGCGTAGTGGAAGTCCAATCTGGCCAGATGCCTGAAAATATATCTCCATGAATAAAAACGACCCATTGCCCTGAAGGTCTCTATCTGCAGCGTGGCCGGTGACATGAGCCGGGGGCTGAAAACTACATGCTGGACATCATATTTACTCCAGTCCCTATGGAGAAGTCTTCCGCTTTCCATCATGTCGTGAAAGAACGGTGTTCCCGGCAGCGGTGTAAGAATCAGGAACTGTACCGTGTCAATCCCATGGTCTCTTGCAAAATCAGCAGTCCCGCGGAAGGTCTCCACATCGTCAGTGTCCGCCCCCAGGACGAACATTCCGTGGATATGGATACCGTGTTCCCTTACTGTCCTTATGCAGGAAATAATATCCTGCAGTCCCTGCCTTTTATTATAGTCTTCAAGCGTCGCGGGATTGATGGATTCAAAGCCGATGTACAAAGTATGGCAGCCCGAGTCAGCCATCAGGCGGAGAAGTTCCGGGTCTCTGGCAACATCTGTCCTTACCTGGGCAGACCATCGCGTCTTAATTCCCTCTGCAATCATCCCCCTGAGGATTTCCTTGGTCCTTCTTTTATTAGCCGCAAAGTTATCGTCAACAATGAACTTGGTCGCCTTGGACGCTGATGCTACATATTTCAATTCCCTCAGCGTTGCCTCAACGGATTTAAAACGGTAGCTTCTTCCGAACATCTGGATGACTGAGCAGAACTTGCAGTCATAGGGACAGCCCCTCGACGTCGAAACAGGATAGGTATTTGACGGGGTCCAGTTATGGACAAGGGAGAAGTCAGGCTCGGGGAGGCTGTCGAGGTCTTCGATAAATTCTCTGGAGGGGTTGTGAACATTCCTCCCGTCCCTGTCCCTGTACGAAAGCCCTTTGATACCCGCTAATGCCGGGGTACCGGTCACCAGGTGCTCAAGCAGTTCCACAAGGGAATGCTCTCCTTCCCCCCGTATGACAAAGTCGGCATATTCCAGGGACTCATCGGGCATAAACGTAGGATGTGCCCCACCCATAATCACCGGCATCCCCAGTGCTTTTAGCCGTTTCCCTACTTTGTACGCCTTTGTCGCTGTCGACGTTATGGTCGAGATGCAGACGATGTCGGAGTTCTCAATGAATGACCAATCGGGTTCGGCAACGTCCTCAATAAATGCCTTTACTTCGTATCCACTTGCCTTGAGGATAGTAGAAAGCAACACGGCGCCAAGCCGCGGTATGGGAAATTTGCTGAAAATATGCAGGCCGGGTGAGCCCGCTTCGATAAATGAAATTCTTCTGATAACCATATTTCTATAAAATTCTATTTCAGAAAACCCTTCAATGCAACGTCATACCACACGATCATATATTTGCCCGTCTTTTCATAGGTAATCTCTACCGCTCTACTGTTGAGTCGGAAGCCCCTGCAAATGGTTGTGGACTCTTCAGACCATTGAAATAACGCTTACGGGTAGAAAGATTGATCCCGGCGTACACCTGACAACCGAACAGGGTCCGTTTCCACGGGCTCATGCCAAAGAATCGCTTTGTTATTGCTCCGAAGGAATATGCTTGTCTGTTCAAGCGGGCGAAACCCTTAATGAGCTCCTCAGTAGTCATGCCCCTGGGTTGATAAAGAAGTGTATCAGGAGGATATCCACGGAGCCACCAGTCACGCTCGAACAACCTGCCTTCGCTTAAGAGGCGATCATATAGCCGGGTCCCCGGATACGGAGTGAGAATCCTTAGCTCGGCACAATCCATGCGGCTCCTCATTACAAACTCAAGGGTCTGGTCGAACACGTCCTTGTTTTCGTAATCAAAGCCAAAAACAAACGCGCCAAGAATACCGAAACCTTCGTCATGGAACCGACGCATCGCCTCATAAAAATCGATCCTCAGGTTCTTTATTTTCTTCACCTCATTCTGGGTTGCTTTCTGTACAGATTCGAATCCGATCAAAAGCCCCATGCACCCCGCACGTCTCATCAACCTGAGCAGTTCCACATCCTCAGCCAACGACACCGTCCCCTGCCCCAGCCATAGCCGCCGAAGAGGTATCATTTCAGTAAAGAGCTTTTTTGCTTCATTCCGGTTCAGCGCAAGGGCGTCATCGACAAAGAAAATGTGACGGGAATCAATGGCCTCTATCTCGGCAATCACCTCCAGAGCCGGCCTGACCCGATATTGACGCCCCAATGTCCGTCCGATAGAACAGAATTCACAATCGTTCGGACATCCCCGGGATGTCTCGACGCCGATCGGGATCGGGATATAGCCTTTACCTTTGCTTCCGGGGAAGAGATCCCGCCGGGGTTTGGGCAGGCCCTGGAGGTCGGTCATTTTATCGGCCCGATATATTCTTTGCATCTGCCCAGAGGCCGCATCAGATATAAGTTGTGGCCAGATACCCTCCGCTTCTCCCACGACTACAGAGTCCGCATGCTCTAAAGCTTCGTCAGGCAATACCGTGGGGTGTATCCCTCCCATCACCACCTTCACGGCCTTCCGGCGATAGGCAGCAGCGATATCATAGGCCCTTGGCACAACATCAGTCATGACGGTGATACCCACCAAGTCCACATCTTGGTTAGTGTCATCGGGTCCAAAGGCCTCATCGACGATTGTGACCCTGTGCCCGGGCGGCGCAAGCGCTGCAAGAAGCGGAAGATTTACCCTCTGTAGTTTAAGAGAGCTGGATAAAGTGTCTTCACGCTGCTCGCGCGGTGCGATAAGTTTTATGTTCATGTTTTCATTTCCCAAAAATCACTGTCCGTCAGCCCTGGCCCCATTGCCGAAAGGTCTCGAAACAGCCAGGTGCACATCAGGTGGCGTAGGTATCATCTTCACCACGTAATCACCGGTCCCATGAAGAGAGCCGCTCATAAAGTAGCGCACTTTGTTGTCCCCGGCTGTCAAAGAGAAAATCGATTTGTCGTAAGGACGGACCCTCAAAGACATCGGTACTCCCATCAGGTCGAGAAGGGTCGCGAAATTGTTGAGATGGGAAATCCTGATGCCTAGGGCAATGCCGGCCAAGAGCCCTTTCCTTGCATACCGCTCGCCTGACACGAGGAACTCGGGAACATCGACGATAACCTTCTCAGGCTTCATGTGTGTATACAATTGCCCATGCTCAGACAAGGTCTGTCCATGGTCCGAGGTGTACAGAATAACATAGTTCTGGTTCGTCGTTTCGGAAATAAGCACCCGAAAGAATTCATCAACCTGAAAGCGGATCCCATTGTCATAGGTATTGACGAGCTTCTCGCGTCCGGCCGCGCTGATGTCAATGGGGTCCGAAGCCTTCATGACCGGCCTCCAGACCGTAAAGGCCGGTTCGTCCGGGTATCTGTAGTGATATTTGAAATGGAGACCTTTTTTGTTGACGACGATAAAATAGCCGCCCCGCGCATTCAGAAGACCGCTGAGAAAACGGGCTATGCCCGGGTCCTTCGTGGTCTCAAGGTCGATGTGGCGCTCCGTAAACGACTGCTCGTTCATCCACCGGTCCAGGGACCGAACAGGAGCATCCCCGGCCGCTTTCATGAGTTGTGGGAGGTAGGCTTGATTGATATCAATGTAGATCGTCTCGTAGCCCATTTTCTTTGCGTAGTCAAAGATGGTCGGGTTCCTGTCGGTGCGAAAGTCGTTGTCGGGGAGAGAGTTGTGACCGCTGATGAGATAGGCATTGCTGATGTGGGTAAAGGAACCGGCCGCGATACAGATGCCGAGATTTTTCAGGCGTCCCCGTGATTCGAGGTATTGAAGAAACGGTGTGGTGGCCCGCGGATAGCCATTCAGGCTGAGATTGCTGCCCCGGACCGACTCATCGATGACATAGATTATGCTGTCGGGCGGCCGTTGGGAGACGTGGAACGGAGGCAGTTCATCGCGTGGTCCATGATAGGCGCGCAGATTTTCAAACCCGTAATGAAGCGTTAAACGGACAAAGGATGTCAGGGGGTTCAGATGGAAGCTGCGTTCAGGCACGTGGAGGAAGAGAGCGTAATTGGAAGTAAGAAGAAAGAGCACCGGCAGAAGGCCGAGGACGAAGTTTTTGCGGAAGGTGGATACAGGGCGGACGAACAACAGTGCCGACAGAACCAGTGCGTAGGGGAGAGCATACAGGAATACGAGCGGCTGAAAGAAGCTTGAGATGGCGTCTGCCCGGTTTTCACCGCTTACGGTCAGGGCTAAAAGCAGGTCGGTGCCGGTCATGAACTGCTTCAGAGTCAGCCAGTATGAGCACTGTACGACTATGACGAAGGAAGAAAAAAGGACGGTCGCCAGGCGGAAAATTGCGGGGAGAAGGACAACGAGATAGAAGAGCGCGACCATCTGCAGGAAGGCCAGCGCGAGGCCGGCCGATAATTTCATGATGCCGCCGACAGGCAGGAGAAGGAGCAGGTCCCGGTAAGCGCCGGACCTCACTATGAGATCGATGAGTACCGCGAGCGTCGCTAAAAGCAAGGCGCTGATGGCGCGGGGATAGTGTGTCTGAGTGACGGCGCGAAGGGAGTCCTTTGCCGTCACCGGCCCTCTTCCCATCTGGTGGCCATGATCCCCAGGATAAAGACCGCGGCCGCATAAACCCCTATGACTGCGGAGGACCTCAGCGCGGCCATGTTGTCCCGAAATACCATGGATGCCCGGAGCCCCTCGTTTACGTAATAAAGAGGCAGTGTCCTGGCTATCTTCTGCAGGAACCCCGGCATCAGCTCGATAGGGAAAAAGCTCCCAGAGAGGAACATCATCGGGTAACTGATGGCGTTTGCGGCGGCTGCCGCGCTCTGCGCCTCCTTAACGAAACGGGTGAGTATCATGCCGGTCCCGACAAACGCGAAGACGTCAAGCAAAACGAACGCAAGGAGCCAGGCGTCGATATGCAGGCTGACGTCAAACACGGCGTAGCTCACCAGCAGCATCAAAATAGTGGATATGACCGCAAGGATGAAATGGTAAAGGATGTTTGAAAGTATCCAGTCGGTGCGGGTGATAGGCGTGGTGGACAACTTTCTGATGACACCCTTCTGCCTCAGTTCCGTGTCAGAGTCCACGGTGCCGAAAAGGCTCAGCGTCATCACCGACATCGCGATGATACCGGGGACGAAGAACTCGATGAACCGGTATTTCCTGGCGAGTATCGATCTTTCGGCCGATCTGATGAAAGGCGGAACCCCGGATATCCCCTGGTTTATCCCGGCCAACACTGCATTAAGGATCTGAATCTTCGTCATGACCGAAGAGGAGCTGGGGTCGTATATATAGGTAATGGTTACGGATGAGTTATATTCCTTGAACATCATTCTTTGCACGAGAGACTTTTCATAGCCTTTCGGAATAACGAGGACAAGGTTCACCTTGCTGTCCCTGACGTACCGCGTGGCGTCGACGGCAGGGTCGACGCTTGTTATCTTGAATTTCCCTTTCTGCCCCAGGGTCTTGACGGATTCTGCGGACGCCTTTGTCTGGTCGAGGTCCTGCACGCTAAGGCGGTATTCCATGCTGTCCTGGCTCATAAATATCGTGCCGAAGACGAGTATCAGAACTATCGGGAACGCAAACGTGAAAAACATGGTGGTCTTCTCGCGGTAGAATCCCATGAGCTTCACAACAAGATTTGCACTGATGATCCGCGGTTTCATTTCGCCACCATTTCGGGCGAATCTTCCCGCAGCGCCTCGCCGGTGAGCTTCAGGAATACCTCTTCAAAGTTGGGTTTCCGAACGTCCAGACCGAGGTACAAGGCCCCTGCATCCCTGATGGCATTCAGTATCTTCTGCACATCGTCTGTGTGCTCTACCCTGATCTTGATGTCGTTGTGGTTGTCAAGGACCGGCTCGAAGCCCATCGTCCGGATTATTTCAAAGACTTTTCCATCGACCGGCTTTAGCGTGAGGGCCAGGTAATTCGCATTGCTTTCGATGAGTTCACGTGGCGAGCCCGTGGCGATTACCTTCCCCTTCGAGATTATGGCGACCGTGTCTGCAAGAAGCTCCGCTTCCTCCATATAGTGTGTGGTGAGAAATACAGTCTTCCCTTTCTTTTTAAGGCCAAGCAGGACCTCCCATACCTCGTGTCTGGCGCGGGGGTCGAGCCCAGTCGTCGGCTCGTCGAGGAACACGACCTCCGGGTCGTTTACGAGGGCAATCGCAATTCCGAGGCGCTGTTTCAAGCCACCGGAGAGGTTTTTGTACTGCTCTTTGGTCTTGTCCCTGAGGTTTACGAGCTCAATCAATCCGTCGATATCCGTTTTCACGCTGAATAGCCGCGCGTAGTACTGCAGGGTCTCCCTGACCGTTATCCTGTCGAACGAACTGAACCCCTGCGGGAGGACGCCGATGCGGTGGACGATGTCATGCTTCTTCTTCGTAACGTCCATGCCAAGAAGGGTCACCTTCCCGGAAGTGGGAGGACGGATCGTCTCGATGATCTCGACCGTTGTAGTTTTGCCGGCGCCGTTTGGGCCCAGGAAGGCAAACACCTCGCCCTTTCTGACGGCGAACGATATGTCGTTGACCGCCAGTAAATCCCCGTAACTCTTCGTCAGTTTCTCGACTTCGATTGCGTATTCTGTTTCTTTGGTCATATCTCATCAAACCCCTCCAAACCTCCCCTTATCGGGGGAGGTTTGGAGGCTTCCCCCCTGACAAGGGGGGAGCGAGGGGGGTTGCTTTTGAAGGTTACAAGGTACCGGAATATCTGAAGAGGGGGTGCTCCTGTCGGTCCTGTGCCAGAATCCAAGGTCGCTGAGGACCTTCTGGATCACCGCCGGTTGCCCGTCAAGAAAACGGTCAAACACCGGCCAGCGGTGTTTGAATAAAATAAAGCTCGGGATCAACGTCGCACCCAGATGCGCTTTGGTCTTTTCCGCGCCCTGACCGGCGTAATAGAAAGGTATTTTTTGCTCCACGCAGGTGCGGACATTTTCAAGCCAGGACAAAGCATAAAGGTTGTACTTGCGGCCGAGCTCCTGATCCATACAGAAATATTTATCCACCATCGCTTCCTTATTTACCACAAGAAGGTTGAAAGCAACGAGTTCGTCCTGCACAAAATAAAGCGTGTATTCGGCGCCCGGGACTCTCTCACAGATTTTTTCAAAAAATAAACGGTTGAGCACGCCAAGCGCCAGTGGGCTCCGCGCCACTGTTTCCAGATAAAGCTTGTAGACCCTGTCCAGAAAAGGAGAAATAGTGCGGCTTCGAATCACCCTGACTTCGTCGGATGCGCGCATTTTGCGGCGCAGGTCTTTTCTCGCGGCCCTTGAAAGGCGGCCCATGTATTCTTCCATGCTGTTAAAATCGATAGGCTGTCGGGCGCAGGACTGACATTGCACCCGGTTGAATTTCTCGAATACTTCTCCGGGAAGTTTGCCGTAATGATTAAAGTTGTAAAAAGCCACGATGTCGCTTTTAAGTTCGGATCCGAGCTTTTGCAAGGCATCAAGGGCCGTTTTGCATGCCGCTTCGAGGGTGCCCTCATCAATTTGAGGATCAATCCCTATTTCACTCCATTCCCCTACCAGCAGTCCCACGCTTAAAATACGGGGTTGAAAAACAGGGGGGATGAGGCGGCCCGCCACTTTAAGCGATCTCTTGAGCCATCCATTCACAAAGCTGGACAGGTCAAAACGTGTTTCAAACAACGGCAACAAAAGAACAGGAACATCATCTTTTAAGACTACTATGCTCCGCAGATTGAAACCGTCAATACCCGATTCCTGCAAGAGAGAAAGTAATGGGGCCGTGATAGAAGGCTCCTGGAAAAGCCGTCCAAGTTCTGCCGACGATACTCCGTCTAACCGAGATACGCACTTGCAGGTAAGGTTATTCATGGTTGTTGATTTAAAAGGGCGATCGAAAGCCGCATATTCCCTTGGGGAATAGATCGTACCCATAAGGACTGGCCGGCGCTTTTGGGAAACCGCGCCAGGACCTTCCCTGACATACACACGGAAAAGGTATACCCGCCGCCCACTTCTCCTGAAGGATGGACGCAGATTTCCCTCGGATCCACAAGATGGAAACCGCATCCGAGGGCCTTGACAACGGCTTCCTTGATGGACCAGAGCAGGGCGGACGCCTTTGCAACATCTGCACCCTCCAGCCTTAGGGCATGTTGAAGCTCTTCTGTATGGAATACCCGTTGAAAGGGGTATTCTCCTTGGAATTCATCGGCCACCGCCACATCCATGCCGATCTCAGACGCATCTGCACAGAGGGCGGCCCAGACTCTTCCTCCACCCTGGCTGAAGGAAACAGCTGGCCCCCGATGCTCTCCCAACAGGAGATGGGGCTTGCCAAGCTGGTCGTGGACCACACGAATCAGGAAAGCATCTCTGCATGAAGATTGAGATCGTTTCCAAAGAGGACTTTCCCTCGCCACAAGGTGGTTCCATAGGATAGAGACGAGGCGGTGTTTCGCTGCTTCTCCGTTCGTACCATGACCCTTGCGAATTTCCGTGCCACATTGGAGGGAGGCATAAAAGACAGGTCCCCTTCGATGAACGGGATTCATCGTATGGACGGTTACTTCTTCGCGGTCCTTTGCCAAATTCACTCTCATCTGTCTGTACCCATGGCTCAGGCGGAAACCCAGTGCATGCGCATATTATGCACCTGCATGATTATGCGGCCTTGATCGTCAATCCCTCTGGCGTCCCAGACGAGGCCTTCCGCGTCTTGCGCCCGCATGCGAGCCTCCAGTATTATCTGTTCCCCTGCCCGGCAGGTGCGCAAAAACCTCATCTCCCCGATCTCCATCGGAACCATCGATCTCTGTTCCGATGGGTCCGCCAGAGCGATGTGGAATCCGACCAACTGCAAAAGGGCCTCGAAAAGGTAGGGAGAGTATTGGTATCTTGTGTCGCGCAGATTTACGAAATCACTTGTCTGCCGGTAGGTAGTCCGGCCCCGCACCACTCCTGGCCCTGCACCGTCAATAACCTCTATCACGCGATACCTGTCTTTGAGGCCGCTGAGGTCTTTGTACCATTGAAGCACCTTTTTATGATCCAGGGACCTCGTTCGCAGTTCGTCCGGCCGGACAGGAAAATCCGGGAGCTCCTCCCCTATAGATCCTCCCCCTGTATCCACGCCGGCGAGGATTACTTGGCCCCTGTAATGCGGGGTGAAGCGGTCCGTCAATCTCCCGGACGGGGAGATCTCCCGTGCCGCCAGAGAGACCTCGCATACTATCTCCCGAAGACCTGTGCCGGCCCGGCGGCAGGAGATCCTGGAAAGCCGGGGAACGCCGGGGGGACATTGGATCATGTCCATGAACAGCACATTGCGAACTCCCCGCACCGTGAGGTGGGGAAACAGGATCCGCGCGGCTTCCATGAATGTCTCCAGGACCATACAGGCTGAAATCAGAGGATGCTTTACGAACCTCAAAGGCCTGTGGTCCGCGATCCAAAGGTCCTTCTCCATGGAAAAGGTTCTCAAGGCCTCCAGCTGTCCCCGGCGGATGTCCAGGGAGACGATCTCTTCTATCATGGGGAAGTCCTCCGGGCTGAAAGACACTGCGCCTCCATCCAATTCTTCGCTGAGCGAAGGACGGATTGTGTCGTTGAGTAGTGACGTCCTCACTGATGGCAGTCTCCTCATGAACATCACCCAATCGTCGTCGGCCGGGGCCACAAAGAGCTCCCGGCAGAAAAGCCCTGCAAGCTCATTTACATGAATGTAACCCACGCCCTTTCGCTTCAACATTTCGCGTACTTCCGGGTCCTCGGCCATGCCCGCACCCTCGATTGGGGGAAGCATCAAAGCCTTGAACCTGATAGCGCTGTTTTTCCGGTGGAGGGTTCTGATTAACGCAGACATCATCCGATTGGCTGCAGCATAGTTGGCCTGACCGGGATTCCCCTGGATCGCGGCCGCCGAAGAGAGGCCCACGAAAAACCTCAACCCGGCCTCCTCCGCAGCTGAGAATAGATTCCAGGCCCCGAGAAATTTGATGTCCGTGACCACCGAGAAATCATCCCGGGTCATTTGGCTTAAGAGGCCGTCTCTGAGGACTCCGGCGCCGTGAATGATCCCATCGATCCTGCCATACCGGGTTATCACATCGCCCATGATCGCGCGGACCGCCTCAGGGTCGGTCACATCGCAGATATGGTACGTTGCCTCGATCCCTGAGGAGTGCAAATCCGCCAGGGTCCGGGCAATCTCCGATGCCCTGGGGTTGCCCGGATCGAGAGGGGTCCTCCCCAGGAAGACCAGACGGGGCAGGAAGGGCACCAGACTGCGGGCAAGGTGGGAACTGATCCCGGTTGCGCCACCAGACATAACTACAACGTCTCCAGGACTCAGATTCAGACCTGACAAATCCCCGAAGACCGACGGGGCGACGTGTCCCTCAGATGTGAAGACCCTTCCGTCACGATGAATCATCTCCACCACAGTGCATCCTCTATCCAGAGCGCCACGCAGCGCAAGGCGAAGTTCAGTATCCCTCCCGATTTCCAATGTGCGAAACTGGACCGATGGGTGTTCCTGCGCTGCGCTCAGAAAAAGTCCGAGCATCCCTTCCGCCACCAGCCGGCCGGGAGTTTCGGTATCCTCCCTGGAATGGATCAGAACCACGAATTTTTTAGACGGTGAACGGAGAAATGCCTTAAGTGGTAGAAATAGTCCCCCCACAAACCGCGAAACATCCGCGACGCCTTTTAACCTTCCTGCCCAGTCTTCAGGTAAGGTGATAACCATCCCGGCCAGGGACGCCAACCCCGATATTCTCTCTGATACCTTATAAGACCCTTCATCAGTAAAAATATCATAGCCTTCTTGTCCAGTATCGTTAACCTTCATAAATGGCATGGGAATTGTGACAACACCGTAAGCCTGCCGGAATATATCTCCGGCATTTTTTGCAATCCCGTCATCCCTGTCAAGTGACAGAAGGAGGACTGACTCGCCTGGGCTCAATTTTATTGGAGCAGATGCCGATAGCTCCACAGCAACGGTCCTGAATACGAGCCGTTTCAGATTCGCCTCATCCTGTAAGGGTTTCCAGGTTTCGTCTTGCACTAAGCCAGGTTCAGTTGTCTTGGTGACAGGCGGCAGGTCGATACCATCTTTTGCAGCGACCAGTCCGGAAATCTTCTCGGCGATGTCCCTGACAGTACGAAGACCTATAAAATCCTCCAGTTCGATAGTGATCCCGAAATGGCGTTCGGCTGCGTCCATGATTATCGGGAGACGGCTGGAGCGTATGGAGAGGTCCCTTCTGAGGTCCATATCAGGCTGAATTTCATCTCTGTTGAATCCTGTAGCGTCCATGATGATTTGAATAAGCGTTTCTATATGGTGCTGATGCGCAGAAGTTTGGGAAGCCTGCCCCTCATTGATTGCAGGGCCCACATTGGCCGACCTTGCGGCCGGCGGCAGGTCGATACCATCTTTTGCAGCGACCAGTCCGGAAATCTTTTCGGCGATGTCCCTGACAGTACGAAGACCTATAAAATCCTCCAGTTCGATGGTGATTCCGAAATGGCGTTCGGCTGCATCCATGATTATCGGAAGACGGCTGGAGCGGATGGAGAGGTCCCTTCTGAGATCCATATCGGGCTTGATTTCATCCCTGTTGAATCCTGTAGCGTCCATGATGATTTGAACGAGCGCCTCTATATGATGCTGATGCTCAGATGTTTCGGCGAGGGCGGAGGAGGCTTGTCCGTCCGGGTTGTTGCGGCCCGATGCAGGAGTCTTCCCGAATGCAGAGAGGGAAACAAACCTCGGTTCTCCTTCAACCTTCAGATGCCCTTGGACGAAGAGCTGAGCAAGAGCGGTCTTGTAGGTCAGACCCTCTGTAGAAGGAAGGCAGGTCTGGATGCATGCCGGTTCGGGAAGCGCGTCTGTGATGAGATTGCTTAATATATCGCCGGGGCCCACCTCCACGAAGAGCCGGCATCCATAGTCATTCCAAAGGGTCTGCACGTTATTCATCCAGTGGACGGTAGATTCCAGATGGGCCATCAGGATTCGCCTGATCTCGTCGGGATCTGATGGATACGGCGCCATGGTCGTGTTGGAGATGACGGGGATCTGCGGGGCATGAAATGGAACGGAGTCAATGTACGCCGCGAGCTCATCATGGATGACCCTCATGATAGGAGAGTGAAAAGCCATGCTGACCGGCAACAGGGTGGCCCGGTACCCCATTCCCTTTATTTTATTACCAAGATTCTTGACCGCCCCGGTGCTGCCACTCAGGACAACCTGGTTCGGTGAATTGATATTGCCGATGTGGACATTCTCCAGTCCATTGATCATCTCTTTAAGCAGATCAAGGGGGACGTCCACGGCCGCCATAACTCCGGGCTCCACGTGCATAGCAGCGGCCTTGTCCATGCAAAGGGCCCTCTTGTTCACGATTCGAAACCCGTCCTCCGGGGAATAGACACCGGCCAGGCACAGGGCGGTCAGTTCGCCCAAACTATGGCCGGCCATCGCCACGGGGTGGATACCCAGGGTGGTAAGGTATCGGGCCATGGCGTGTTCAATGGCGAACATGGCGGGTTGCTGCCAACGGGTTTTTGCAAGATTTTCCTCTCGATCGCTGAACAATAAGTGAAGGAGGTCGAAGTCAGCTGCAGCTGCAGCCCGATCCATCCATTCCTTAATGACGGGGAAGGATTCGTAGAGATCCCGCCCCATTCCTCCATACTGTGCCCCCTGCCCCGGAAATACAAAGGCGAGGGGCAAGACTGGCATATCTTCGCGGCCCAGTAAGATCCCCTGCTGCGCCAGGGACCTTACTGCCTTGGTTGAATCGATTCCGGCTTCGGCAAAAGAAGCCGACCTCTCGATGACCGTGATCGCCTCCTCTTCGGATCGCGCCACGACTGCCGTCCGGAAGTTCCGGCCGTCTATCTCAGTCCGGAAGAAAGAGACGCCCTGGAGCGTCGGAGAGCCACCTCCCTTCCCTCTACGGAGATCGGGTTCTTTGTCAAAACCGTATTCTCTTTCCGGGGAGACCAGGACCGTATCCACTTCATCCATGGCCTGCTCCACCTGTACAACGTAGTTGGAACCTCCGAACCCGAATGCGTTGACCTGAAATCTCCTCGGCTGTCCGGCCCTGCACTTCCACCCGAGCGGTTCCCGGGTGATGAGTAGACCCGATCCTTTCAAGTCGATTTCCGGGTCCGGATGCGTATAATTGAGGGTGGCAGGGAAAACCTCAGACTTCATAGCCATGATCCCCCGAATAAGACTATTAATACCCGAGGCGCCCAGTGTGTGTCCGATCTGGGATTTGAATGAGGTAATCACCGTGCGCCTTGAAGAATCGAATACTGCCTTCAGGGCACGGACCTCCTCCACGTCCCCTTGCCGGGTGCTCGTGGCGTGGCATTCCACGAGGTCCACTGCATCAGGCCCGTAGGGTGTATCGCGGAAAGAGGCGCGGATGGCCATTTCCTGACTGACACTGGAGGACTCCACCATACCCATATGGTTGTTGCTCGCCCCGATGCCGGTGATGACTGATTGGACAAGCGCCCCTCTTGCGTGGGCCAGGCTTTCCCGCTCGATGACGATCATTCCCCCGCCTTCGCCGAGCACCATGCCGTCTCGTTCGGCATCGAAGGGACGGGAGGTCTCGCGAGGAGGCCTTTCCTGTCCGGACAGCCCAAAAAGTGCGCCGAGTGCGGAGAATTCCAGAAAATGCAGGTGGGTAAGGTCTTCTTCGGCCCCTCCCACAATGGCAGCATCGATGATGCCGTTTCTGATCATCTGAATGGCGCTGTGCAGTGCGACCAGCGCGGTCGCGCAGGCTGCGGAGACTGCAAAGCTCGGCCCCATGAACCCATACCGATTGCAGATGAAACCAGCCGTCGCGCAGTTGAGTCTGCCGAGGAGTGTGGTGTCGTCCGGGGCCATGCGCCCTGACTTCACCGCCTGTTCGATGGCGTTAAACTGACCCGGTGTCAGGTGAACGGCCTTCTTGATGTCGGCGAGGATGTCGTGAACATACGCCCTGATGTGAATATTGGAAAGTGTCCCCGCCGCCTCTCCCGAGTTCTGGGAGATGAGGACCCCGATTCGCTCGCGCGGAATGTCCGACTCCAGGATGCCCGAGGCCCGGATGGCCCTCTCTGCCAGCCACAGCGTGATCTTTGTGGCCCGGGTCATGGTCCGGAAATCCTGCGGGGAGATCCCGAGATCATTGCGGAAAATACGAAAATCCTGGAAGGCGCCCACCTGGCAGTAGGTCTTGTCAGGAACGTGCGGCCGGGGATCATAAAAACGCCCGTGGTCCCACCGCGATGGCGGGACCAATGTAATCCCGCTCTTCATTGCCAGGCTTGCGGCCCAGACCTCCTCCGGTCCATTCCCCAAGGCATTAACAATGCTCATCCCTGTGATGGCAATCCTCTCTGGATAGTCTTTAGACGGGGCGACCCGGGTGAGGCTGTGGCGAATTTGCGGGGACGGGGTTTCTCCAAAAGGCTGATAGAGCTCAAGGGGGCCTTCGGCAAGCTCGCGGTGAAATGACTGCAGCGTCCGGACCCGACCGATGAGGCCCGCGCATGCCCCGCTCATAAATTGCCCCCGCTGCAGACAGGCCCGCTCATCAAGTGGCGCCCCTCCCGGCTTGTCCAGACCCCGGGCCGCGGCAAAGAGGCTCCCAGCGGACATCTCTTCTATCTTTGCGCGGAAGGAACGCTCGTCCTGGCGGCCCGCTGCAAACTCTCTCTCCAGGGAGATTAGAGACGCCACTTTCGGGGTCCTCAGGGAGCGGACCCGAAGTCCGGTGCCCTGCCCTGAAATGATGGTGCCCCCGGGAGGCGATTCCAGGATCATGCGCTGATAAAGTTCCGTCAATGCGCCGGTCTCGACGATCTCCCGGGTGGCCAGATATGTGGTCCCCATCTGGATAGCGTCCGCACCGAGCATGGCGGCCATGAATGCTGTCTCCCGATTGAAGATTCCCCCTGCAAGGATCACGCGTCGGTCCTGGAAGAGGAATGGGTTGCGCCGTTTCAGATCCAGCACCGTTTGAGCAAAGGTGAGCGTGCTCTGTCGCCCGACGTGGCCCCCGGCCTCGTACCCCTCGCAGACTAAATACCGGACGCCGGCTTCAAGGGCGAGCCTCATCATGGCCTCATCAGGAGCGATATAGATGACCTCCATGCCGCATTCTGCCAATTCTTTTAGGGGGGATATGTCACCCCCTGCGATCACCACAAATCGGGGTCTGTGTTTCTTTATCCAGGCAAGATGCGTCCCCCGCAGAGGGTTCTCTGCCAAGGAAACGACATTCACTGCATAAGGGCGACCTCCCATGATCTCAGGTAAAGGTCCCAGCCTCCGGTCAAGGGCCTGATCGTCCATCAGGCCAAGGGCGATGGTGGGCAGTCCACCGGCATCCGCAACCTTTGAGGCAAATTCGGGTACATCTGTGATGGAAGACATGGCGCCCTGGATAAAGGGATACATGGTTCCCATCTCTTTGGCTACGGGGCTGTCCAAAAAGCAATCCCTTTTCACCTCTGTCGAACGGCATAAGGTTCGAATTTCATCCATGAAGGCTTGCACGGCATCCTGGGTTTCAGACCCAAAACGCTCAACGAAAGACGCGGCAAAGGCGGCCTCTACACCCATGGGGATGACCTCGTCCTGACTGAAACGGCTATCGAGAGGGTGGAGGGCCCTGGCATACAGTTGGCTTATAAAGGAACGGCGGCTTTCATCCGTGATCTCTGCTCCGCACAGCGAGTTCTCGAACGTCTTAATCTCCCTGAACGCAAGCGAGTTCCCTTTGTTGAAAAGGCGGCAAGGGGCCTGCAGGTCCAGACCGACCAGATCGGTAGAATCCATACGAAGCCCGGCGAGCAGCTGCCGCTGGAGGTGATCAACAGCAACCAGATCTGTCAGCCAATGGACGCTCTCAAAGACGATCCCGGTGGCCCCTGTGGACAGGAATGCCGCTGCCGCCTCAGGGGTGCAGATGCCTCCCCAGATGAGGATATCCGGAGACTTCGAGGAGGTGCGCAGCATTTCCTTGAGCGCCGAATAGAGAACCAGGGTCGTCTCACCGCTCACGAATCCAGAGGCCTCGCATCCTTTCAATACGATGCGCCCGATTTCCGGGTTGTCCTTCAAAATCGCTGTGAGAAGATTCGGGTCCCCGACGATCGGAAAGCAACGGTGGTCTTCCGACAATTCTTTAAATCTCTGCAGAAAGACTGAAGGATCTCCCTGGGAAAACCGGGGGTGGAATTCTACCCAGATGTCCTGGACCCCTGTTTCCTGAAGGAACCGCCCAAAAGATGGATCGATCAAGGCAGGGGCAGAAATCTTGATATCCCTAACGTGGCCGGTAGGATCGGCCTTTCGTAAGAAAGAACGCAACTCTTCCGCCCCCATCGAGCAAAAGTCGAAGATGGCCCTGCTCCCTGTTCTGTGAGCCATCTGGATCACAGGTGGGATGACCTCCTCGGGCCGCCAGACAAAAGCAATAATTGGGTCCCGATGCTCGGCCAATATAACAGACTTCTTATGCTTCAATTTACACATTCACCTTTTGACAGAAATTTTACCGTAATTCGCCGGGTCGATCAATCGGGTCCGATACGGCCAAATAACAGCTCGATCTTCAGTGTTGCAAAGACAGATACCACTCAGTGACATCACTCCCGATTCCCATCCGGGCAAGCTGCCGCAGATCCACCTCAAGAACTTCGGGTGTGCTGAACTCCAGTATGCGGTATTGTGGGTCCGTCCAGATACGCGCCTTCTTGCCCAAGAACTTTGTTTCCGGCGGCAGGGTGAGGCGAATGCGGTGGATCAGGTTGATGCCCGCCATCGCAGCTATCTCCGCCACCATGTCTGTGCAATTGTTGCTCCTCAATCCGAACTGGTCATACTTCCGGTGCATCGCGTATTCATATATCAGTTGATACCGTCGCTGTGTAATCGGCATTCTCCAGACGAATGTGGGGGGGCGGGGGGGCTTGCCGATCTGGAATTCTCCGTCGGACATCGTCTGCCACAAATAAGCGATAGGATTGGGGTCTCCCTCCCGAATTCTTTGTATCACCCCCAAATGGTAACGCGGTTTCTCCAGCCCGAAGTCGCCGGTGTGGCCGAATTCCAGACGGTCCCCGGGACTTTCGAGGATGATCCAGCTATGCGCCCAAGGCTGACGCCAAATTGAAAAGAGAAGTCCCGGCGCATAGCTGAAGTCCCAATGGGCAGATTCGGTCAGGATATAAAGGTAATACCCTTCGTCCCCGACCGGCGTTCCGGTGGCAGGGTCCAGGTCGGCGTCAGGGGCAAAGCGGCAGGCGTTCACGATAGGCTGGGCACTCCAGCCGGTGGGTTGCATCGGAGCATAGAGCCTGTGGGCGCAACCTGCCGAAACCCCCGTGAGTAATATCACTCCCACGAGGAGACACGCTCTATATACTCGTTCGGCTACTTTCCAATTCATTAAATTATAACGACTTTCTGAATATGCGATATTTCTTGTATATTCTAGCGCCGGCTTCCTCTATCAATGCGTTGATCGACTCGTTGTCCTCCAGGGTCCAGCCCATCTCCAGATGCTGATAGTTCTTGTTTTCCCTCGCAATCTTATATATATGCCGGAACGCCAGCATGGGAAGCCCCAGTTGTCGATACTTCTCCCTGATTCCGAACATCAACAACCTCAATCCGTTGATCTCCCGCCGATAGATGAGCGCCTTGAACAGACCAAGCAGGCCTATCCTGCCGTTGAGGCGCTTGAGCAAAGGGTTGATGTCGGGAAAGATCACGCAGACCGCCGCCGGCTCATTCTCATAATAGATGAAGAACACCAGGTCCGGGTCCGCGAAGGGCTTTACACTTTTTTGAATGTCCTTCATCTCGTTTTCCGTCAGGGGGACAAAACCCCAGTTGCCGGCCCAGGAGTCGTTGTAGATCTCCCTGATCAGGGCGAACTCGGCATCCCGATTCTTCGGATCGACGTGCCTGATGCGGACACCTTTTTTTTGGGCGGTCCGTTCAGCAAGACGGTCCATCCAATCAGGCAGCCGGTAATCGCCTCCATCCAGTAGAAAGGCCAGCAGGTCCTTCTCTTTGGTGAAGCCGCACGATTCGATCAGCCTGAGGTAATACGGTGGATTGTAAGTCATCGACACAGCAGGCGGATAATCGAACCCCTCGATGAGCAACCCCGACTCGTTATTCATCGACGGGTTGAGCGGGCCTCTCAGGAAAGTCATCCCCTTCTGGCCGACCCACGTCTCAACGGAAGAGAAGAGGGCGGCTGCGGCCTCCGTATCGTCAGTGCATTCGAAAAATCCCCAGATGCCCATCTTTTCGCCGTGGCACTTGTTATAATTACGATCTACAATGCCTGCGATCCTTCCGACCGTTTCCGGACCACGTCGCGCCAGGAAGAGTATGCGCTCGGAAAATTCCCAGAAGGGGTGTTTGCGGGGGTCCAGCATCCGGCGGACCTCATTCTTTAGGGGGGGGACCCAGTTGGGGTACTCAGCATAAATCCTCCACGGCAGGTCAATGAAGTTTCTTAGTTCCGATCTCCCTTCAACAGCAATAATCTCTATGCCGGTCATAGTAGCTATTATAACAAAATAGTTTTGTGTCACATAATGTCGCTCCATAATTGGAGAGGTAGACTCTCTCTGTAATGCATTTGTGACCGTCGGCATAATGATGCGCATAGACATGCTACATGGGCTCTCTTTGAAGATTTCTGAATTCGTGTTAAAGTTCGTGCTAAAGTTAATGAAGAGACCATGAAAAGAGCCAAGCCTTTCTTTTTATTCTTTCTGCTCGCATCCATCCTGGGCCTCAGCAATGGATGTGCGACCTTGCCGAACGTCTCTGAAATGATTGATGAGGCGCCGGCTGAACAGAAACCTCCTCAAATCGTTTCGTCCAAAGGACTGTTATCTCCCCAAAAAAGCAAGGCTATCATGGAACGGCTGAAGAGATCGGTCGACCCGACGGACATTCTGGAACGCCACAATGCCGTGGTAGAATCGGTCACCGAAAGCCCGCTGACGAAGGGGAACAAAGTCACTCTGCTCGTTGATGGTCAGGCTGCCTATGCCGCAATGTTCAAAGCAATACAGAATGCCAAAGACCATATCAACCTTGAAACCTTTATCATCGAAGATGATGAAACAGGCCGCAAATTTGCCGATCTGCTGTTGCAAAAACAGGCGGAGGGTGTCCAGGTAAATCTCATTTTTGACAGCATCGGCAGTTTCAGTACACCCGCCCCCTTTTTCCAGCGCTTGCGGGACGGGGGAATTCAGGTGGTCGAATTCAATCCGCTAAATCCGTTCAAGGCCCACGGGAAATGGCTACTTGCGCATCCGGACCACCGCAAGATTTTGATCATCGACGGCAAAGTTGCCATTACCGGGGGTATCAATATCAGTAAGGTCTATTCGAGCACGCCCTTCCGCAGGGACAAGGATGAAAAGGCGCCACTGCCCTGGCGTGACACAGACGTTCAAATTGAAGGCCCTGCCGTGGCTGAATTCCAAAAACTCTTTCTTGATACCTGGCAGAAGCAGAAGGGCCCGGAACTTTCGGAGACGGAACTATTTCCCTGATCTGAAAGAAGTGGGGAATGCCCTGGTGCGGGTGGTCGGCAGCACGCCCGGGCAGGACAACCGGATCACTTTTATTGTCTATGTGTCCGCCATCACTTTTGCAGAGCATTCGATCCATCTGACGAATGCCTATTTTATCCCCGACGACCAGATACTGGATGCCTTCACCGATGCCGCCAGACGCGGCGTTGACGTAAAGATTATTGTTCCCGCAATCACCGATTCTAACCTGGCACTGCAGGCACAGCGGTATAATTATTCCGAGCTTTTGAAAGCGGGGGTGAAGATATACGAACGCCGCAACGCCCTGCTGCATGCGAAAACTGCGGTGATTGACGAAGTCTGGTCGACAGTCGGTTCAACCAACATGGACTCCTGGAGCCTGTTAAGCGATGACGAGGTGAATGCGGTTATCCTGAGTCACGAGTTTGCCGTCGAAATGGAGAAGATGTTTGCCAAGGACCTTGCCGAGTCCGACCAGATTAAATGGGAAGATTGGAAGAAAAGGCCTTTGTTCCCAAGGATCAGGGAGTGGTTTGCGCATCTATTTTCCCGATGGATGTAAAACATTGAACGTAACTACTCAGGTGTTTAGGTTGAAGGCTGAAGGTCATTCAATAAAGCAATACTTAGTCACAAAATTAAATTGCTCTGAAAGTTTTTACTGTGACATTATGTTACTTACAGTCTTCAGTCTATCAACCTGAGTACTGTATATATGAATCAGATGCATAAGATCGGAAACCTTCCGAAATTCTTCCTGTTCATGGTCGCAGCTGCGATTCTTTTTTCTGCCGGCTCCGGCTTCAGCTGTTGAAAAGCCCCGGCAGGGCGAAGACATCCTGCTCGACACCTATCACAGGAACTTGGCCAAGTTGGAGACAAACAGCTTCGGCCTTCCTCTCTGTCTGGAGTCTTTTGAGCGAGATGACAGAGTGCATGTGGATGTCTACGGGATCTTCGATTATCCCTTCAGCAGCGTTGTCAACGTGCTCAAGGTTCCGGCAAACTGGTGCGATATTGTATCCCTCCATCCTAATGTCAAGGCATGCACCTACAGGGAACTGCCGGGAGCATGGCTGCTGACCTTTTACATCGGCCGCAAAGTCTATCAACCTCCGGAAGACGCGCGTCAAGTCATTTACCATTACCGGAATGTTGATCAGCAGCAAGGGTATCTGGATATCATTCTCAGTGCAGATGAAGGCCCTTTCGGCACGAAAGACCACAGGATGAGGTTCGAGGCCCTGCCCCTTGATGTGGGAAAGACTTTTGTCCACGTCAGTTATGAATACAGCGACAGTGTTCCACTTCGCCTCGCGGAAAAGGCCTATTTTGCGACACTCGGGTGGGGGAAGGTAGGGTTCACGGTGACCGGAACAGACAGAAAGGGCAATCCCGTCTATATCGGCGGGCCCCGCGGCGCGATCGAGCGCAACGCTGTCCGGTACTATTTCGCGATCCAGTCCTTTATGAATACGTTGCCCTATCCCGAAGAAAGTCGTTTCAGCATGAGGACCATCAAGTGGTATGATCTTACGAGCCGCTACAGGAAACAGCTCTTCGATCTGGACAAGAAGGACTACCTCACATTCAAGGCAAAGGAGCATATGAACCAGGTGATACTCCAGCGGCGGATTCAACTGGCTCTTAAGTGAGTGCCCGGACACTCCAAGAAGAGAATTATTTTGGAGGTTGCTGTACCGCGCCGTTATAAAAGACCTCGCACTTGCCGCTTTGAACAAAGCGTTTTGCCTTCCTGTAAAGATTGAAGATTGGGCCGGCAAGGGACTCGACCGCGCTTACCGCGCCGACCTTGGGACTACCGAAGGGACCGCTGATGCCTTGTTTGAATTTTGCGCAACCCTTGTCATTGAGAAGCGCCACTATTACATTATCATATCGCTCGCTGACAAGGTTGAGTTTGCCTTTAAGTGCGACCCGATTATGGTGCGTCGCGAGGGCGCAGTCCGAAGCGTCTGCTACGCCGTCCCTGATCTTCCAGTGGGAGATGAACTGTGCGATGGCGCCCCGCCCTCCGCGAACCTGGTTGTAAACGTCCCCATAACGATACCCCTTGATCGCAACCGTACTGAGAGGGCCTGCGATGAAGAAAGCGCCGACGTCGACGAGATTGAACTTCTGGCTTGTCTCATATGATGAGAGGACCTTGTCGAGGTCCATCGTATAAATGACGAGATTATCACCCCGAAGTGAAAGAGTACCGTCCATGCTGCTCATCAGATTACGACTTCCTTTTTCTTTCATCGTCAGGGATGCATAGAGATCACCCTTCCCGCCGATGACCTTTTTTGTGCCGAAGGACTCCTGAAGTTTTTCGAAGTCCAGCTTCGATACCTTCAGATTGATTTTATACAGAGCATCGGCTTCCGACTTGTCCGCCACGGCATCTCCTTCAGCCTTCGCGCCGAAGATGTCCATGGTCAGGGACGTAAAGTAGATTACTCCCTTCTCCACTTTAACAGGACTCTTGATACTGTCGATCTTAAGGTCCCCTTTCCGTAACTGCTTGCAGTCCATGTTTCCCGTGAATGAGATGTTCCTTATAATGGCCCCCGAGGTATCCACTACCGAAAGGTCCTTGATCGCCAGCTTGATTTCTTTCAACTCGGTCTTTTCTCCCGCCTTCTTGTCAACGTAGACGAGGGCCCCGATGGCAAGAGGTTCCAAATTGTATGTCCCCCTGACCGCCTTCACAGGCGTCTTGAGGTTCTCGATTCTGAAGTCCTTTTGCAGCACCTCCTTGCAGTCGAAGTTTCCCGTGAACGAGGTGTTCTTTATGACGTCCCCTGCTATCGAAAGGTCCTTGATAGCCAGATTGAAATCCTTAAACTCCGTCTTTTCCCCCGTCTTCTTGTCGAGATAGACTATTACCCCTTTGGACGCCTTGAAATTATTCAACCTGTAGGCTGCTCCGCCCACCTCTTCAGTGGATTTTTTTTCAGTGCGTTCGAAATTATATTTCCCATCCGCGTCTTTGACGATCGTGACAACCGGCTTGACTATTTCGCAACCGGTGACTTTGAGTTGCTTCCTGAGCAGGGGCATCAACTCCGCCCCGAGCTTCAGGTTTTCGAGGGAAAGGATTTCGCCTCCCATGCCGGTAACATGAATATCCTTGGCCGATATGCCAAAGGGAAAGAAAGAGAGCCCCATCTTCCCATTGACCCTGACCTCCAGGCCGGTCGCCTTAGAAGCGGCGGCCTCGATGCGGGGCCTGTAGGAATTTATGTCGAAGGTGAGGGCGAAAACGACCGCTGCCAGAACAAGGGCTACCACCCCGCCGCCAAGGACAAAAAGGACTATTTTTTTCTTCGCAGTCATTAGAGGAATACTATACTGTCCGGCCACAAAAATTCCGGTCCTCCCCGAGCAATGCAGCGTCCATTCAATTTGCAAATCTTGATTTCAAGATATCACAAAGGGGTATACACGTCAAACGACTGGCGCTCAGTCGGCTCCCTACAGAGACAGACCAAGGTATCAACTCAGCCTCGACCAGCTCGACCTTGACTGTCAACCAGCCCGTCTCCGCCACGTCTGTCCTCACGCTTAACGAGTGGGGCGTGCTAATCTTTATGGTGCTTGCCTGATATATCAGGAGTCTCCTGATATATCAGAAGACGGCACTTTTCAAAGTATCACTCCCCCCATAGTAGCATTCGCTGAAGTTCCAATGTATTCAAAGTCTTAGAGAATCCTTTCTTTCAACACAGGTCTTGGCACAAGGTATGCTGTTATACAGTTATGTAGTAACAGTTCAAAGAGAAAGGAGAAAGTCATGATGGAAACCATCCTTATAATACTTGTTTTGTTTTTGATCTTCGGCGGTGGTGGATTCTACTGGAGGGGGCGGCGCCATTAGCCACCCATAAAGTACCAGCCCTCAAATTGAAATCCTAAAGGAGGAATACCATGAAATCCAGCACGAAGGACAAAGTGAAAGGCACGTTTCACGAAGCAAAGGGTAAGGTCAAGGAAATGGCCGGGAAAATCACCGATAATCCCAAGTTGCAGGCCAAAGGCAAAGTAGAAAATATAGCCGGCAAAGCTCAGGAAAAGATCGGCCAGGTCAAGAAGGTTCTGGGGAGTTAGTAAAGTTAAGACAGGAAAGGAGAAAAGTCATGGGAACTATACTGATTGTCATCCTGGTCCTCATGTTGGTCGGAGTGCTTCCCACATGGCCCCACAGCAGGAACTGGGGGTACTATCCCAGCGGCGGACTCGGATTGATACTTCTGATTCTGCTCATCCTGCTGCTGCTTGGGAGGATCTGAAGAGATTCAGAGCATGGGAAATCACTATGAATTTCTATAAAGGGGGAGAGACGAGATGAGTAAAGACATGATGCAAGACAAGTTGAAACAATTAAAAGATGCAGTAAGACAGCGATGGGGAGTTCTCACTGACAAAGACCTAGATACGGTCGATGGAAAACTGGACCAGCTGCCGGGCCTGCTTCAGGCGAGATACGGATACACGAGGGAACAAGCTGAAAAGGAGATAGAACTTTTCCTGAGCAGCATGAAAGAAGAGGGGAAAAATCCTGTTGAAGTAGTACGTGAAACCTTGTCGGATTCGACCCCTGAAGAAGAGGCCCACGTTGAGAAAAGGGTCTATAAAGAATAAAGGCACAAAAGAAGGGAAGGAGTATCCACGCCGGCCGTCGCGTTCAACAGGATATCTCTATTTGCCCAAAGTTTCCTGAAGTTTTTGTTGACTTTCCCGGTCCTTTCTCTTCTGGATGAGATATTCTTCCTTTTCCATTTCGAGCAGCTGTTTTTTGAAACGGGCCGCCAAATCATACCAGTAACTGATTCGTTTCTCAAAGCGTTGCTCAGCAGGAATCTTGAGCGTGTCCAGGTATGCCAGAACTGCAAGATAATAACATGCAACATCACGCTCAACTGAACCCCTTAAACCTTCCACATAAACAGGGTTGCCGCTGCTATCTGTCCCGGTAACACTGAAACCGACCTTGCTGCCGCCGAATAGTTTCATAAGCAAATATGCGAAAGAACTGTAACGAAAAGAATACTGTAAATGAATAAATGTCGTGCCTTTCCGACCTGGTGGTCCTTTGTATGAAAGGGGCCCTCATGTGCAGTGAGTGAAACATCAAAATACCTCGCCTGCAGCTCACTGACGCGGTACTCGAATTTCATTTGATATGCATCCTCGATAGGTTCGGAGAATTTGTTGACGTTATAGATATTGAGCAGCCATGTATCATTCACCTTCTTATACGTACATGCTCCTACCTTAATATGAGGCAAAAAAATATCACACCAGTTAGTCGGAACCAGAAGCTCATCCTTCACAATATCGAAAGGATACTTAACAGTGCCGTAAATATCGACATGGGAGGCATTTTTGCTCACCGCCGATTCTATGAAGAAAGGAATAGCGGAAGGACTTTCCCCCAATTCTTTTTCGACCTTATGGTATTTATCGATAAGTGATTCGCGCAAGATATGCGACGGTTCATGAGAGTGCTCCACATCCGGGACCGTTGAAGAAGTAGCTGCACAGAGAGGGACCGGACAGAGCACAAGAACAGAGATCAGTATGAAAGCACGTATGAGCTTCACGGATTTTCTTCTTTTGCGGTTTCTTTACGCAGGGCTCAGGCTTTGCCCACCTTTTTCCTCAGGGTTTCGAGTAATGACTCCGGCGGTTTGTTTGCGAGTATTTCTCTAAATTGAGAGCGGTAGTTATTGATGAGGCTTACCCCTTCGACAACAACATCGTAGACCCTCCACGCTCCATCCTGCAGCATCACTCTGTAGTATATCGGGGTTTCAGCACCTTTTTTCAAAACCGTACTCTGGACCTCAACCGTCTTTTCACTGAGGGGAACCTCTTTGGTGAAGGTGATCTTCTCATCACTGTACGCCATGATCTTTTTGGAATAGGCATCCTCGAGGAGAGAAGTATAGAGCTCGACAAACTCCTTCTGTTGCTCCGGACTGAGCTTTTTCCAGTTATTGGCCAGGGTCCTCCTGGAGAGTTCGGTAAAGTCAAACATCTTCTCTGAAATGGCCCGGAGTTTTTCCTTTTTGGTCTTCTTTGCAGCTTCAGGCCTTGAGGGCTGGGTCCCGAAGTACGTCAAGCACTTTGTCGGCATAGCCCTTTACCGTATCAAGCGGCACGCCTGCAAGGGCCGGGACCGGACAAAGCAGGCAAACAATAAGGATCACGTCTATAAGATATTTCTTCATGACTTCTTCCTTAAAGCTCATTTTGTCTCCTTCTTATCGTCCTTTTTGATGTCTCCAAACGCATATTTACTGATAAGTTCCTCTATATCAGTGGCGGAGGTAGTCTCGGTGATCGTCCCTCCAGGCTTGAGGACTTCACCACCACCTCCCGGGTCGATCTTGACGAACTTGTCGCCGATGAGACCGGCGGTTTTGATCGCCGCGGAGGCGTCGTCATAAACCCTGACGCCTTTCCGGATTTTCAATGCAACCAATGGCAACTGTTTTTCCTGGTCCAAGGTCAGTCGTGCCACCCGCCCGACCTCGATGCCGTCAATCTCGATAGGGCTGCCCTCCCGTAATCCTGATACTGAACCGAAGCGCGCATAGAGTGAATAGTAGTTGTCCCCGAACAGGGAGACCTTGCCGAGTTTCACCGTCATGTATGCCACGCAGAGGAGGCCGATGACTACAAAAATGCCGACAACCGTTTCGAGCGAGTATTTTTTCATTTCGAAGCACCCTCCTTATCCCACTGGTATCGTGCGATTATCTTCTGATTCGCTTCAGCCTTTTCTATGATCTGATCAATGTCGTCAGAGGAACTGCCCTCAGTCATCCCTGCAGTCACAAATATTTCGAAACCTTCTTTGGGTCCCGTCTTTACCCTGGTAAGTGCCTGGATCCCGGGAAGGGCCTTTTGCTGGAGTCTCTGGGCAAAATCATGCACTAACTGCCCGGCTTCGTCAAGGCTAACCCGCGGCAGTATCGTAAGGATCTCGCCTCTTCTGTGGCGGGATGAGAATCCCCCCAGTGGACCGAAATGTTCATTGACATG
Source organism: uncultured Nitrospiraceae bacterium (assembly GCA_963811165.1). Classification (GTDB taxonomy): domain Bacteria; phylum Nitrospirota; class Thermodesulfovibrionia; order Thermodesulfovibrionales; family UBA6898; genus Sulfobium. The sequence goes on along the minus strand of CAWEQH010000004.1, from coordinate 256,071 downwards.
CTCACCGAGCGTCTTGAGGACTTCTATGGCAGCTTGAGCCCCGAGCGTAACAGTAATCTGGTCAACGCTGACGCCGAAGAGCACTGCCGTGATTGTAGTGTCGACATGCCCTCCGCCCAGTGTCATGTCATACCTGGATCTAAATATCTCCTTTGAGAGAAGCCCGGTGAGCTCGTCACGGAGGCCCTCAATGCTCCTGAGAAATTCGTCGATCATGGGATGCTTAAATCTCGTCAACTCCTCATAGGTCCCGTTAAAAGCTATTTTCCCTTCCCAAAGGAGAAGTATCCGGTCAGAGATGAAAAAGACATCGGGGATATCATGGCTGATAAGAATGGCGGTAAATCCGAACTGTTTCCTGTAATGGGCGATCATGCTCAGGATGATGTTTTTCCTGATAGGGTCCTGGCCGGTCGTCGGCTCGTCAAAGAGCACGATGGCCGGGTCTGTTACGAGGGACCGGGCCAGGGCCACCCGCTTCTGCATCCCCCCTGAGAGTTCTGACGGGTACTGTTTGACAACATCGGTGAGTTCCATCTGTTCGAGTCGTGACATCACCTTCTGTTCGATCTCCTTTTTTACTGAGGTGCGTTGTCTGCCTGAGCGGGAGGGCTATGTTTTCAAAAACCGACATGGAATCAAAGAGGGCATTATTCTGGAACATGTAGCTGATCTTGCTTCTGTATCCTTCCCATTCCTTTTTCTTCATGTCATGGACGGGCTTCCCCCTGAAGAGTATGCTGCCTTCATCAGGAGAGAGGAGGCCGATGATATGTTTGAGAAGCACGCTTTTGCCGCTGCCGCTTTTTCCGATGATCGTAGTAATCTGGTTTTCATAAATCAAGAGATTCGCCTTGTCGAGAATGGTCTTTTCGTCAAAGCGCTTGGTGACATCTCTGAATTCTATCAATGGCGTTTCCATAGTGGCCTTACATAAGAAAAGAGGTAACGACGTAGTCCGAGATCAGGATCATGACACAGGATAATACGACTGCCGAGGTGGTCGAGAGGCTGACGCTCTTTGAGCCGTAGCTGTCGGTACGGAGGTGGGTAAAATATCCCTCATAGCAGCAGATCGTCGAGACGAGCACGGCAAAGACGAGTGACTTGATAAACCCGCCCCTGATGTCGACCAGCTCCACATAGGAATGGATGCGATAAAAGTAGGCGCCTTTATCTACCCCGAGGAGGACCACGCCGGTGAGATATCCTCCGAGTATCCCGATCAGATCGAAGAAGGCTGTCAGCAGTGGGAAAGCTGATGATCGAGGCTGCGATACGAGGACTGATAAGATACCGCTGAGGGTCGATCCGCATTGTATAAAGGGCGTCGATCTGCTCGGAGATACGAAGGATGCCGATTTCGGCTGTCATTGCAGAACCCGCCCGTGCGGTTATCATGATAGCGGTCAGGACAGGCCCCAGTTCCCTGATGAGCGTGAAGGCCACGACAGAGCCCAAGACCCCCTGAGATCCGAATTTTACCAGGGTATAGTAGAGTTGCAGGCCAAGGACCATCCCGGTGAAGAGGCCGACGAGCAGCACGATAGTCGATGACCTGGCGCCGATGTAATAGACCTGCTGAATAATCTCCCGAAGCTGTTTAGGCCGGAATATCTTCAGAAAGGCAAGGGTCAAGAAGATGGCAATGCCACCGAGATTGTTGATTATGTTCATTGTCCTTTTGCCGAGAAAATGAAAGAAGGACAGGAAGGTACTATCTTTTATCGTCGACTCCATCTCTAAACAAGCTTACCATTTCTTTATTGGTTCCACAATGTTCATCCTTCATGACCTTTCAAAAATGGTCAGATTAACAAGAAGGTTTTGATATATATATATATTTGACATCACCTCTAATATAGAAGTACCATTTCATTTGAGATAGGAAAAGAGCGCGGCACTTCCCGTTTTAGATTGAGCCATTCCGCTGAGAATTGACAGGCGATAAGTCTCTTGACAAAATATATATATGAATTATAAAGACAAAACAAAAGAGCAACGGATAAATGAATCGGCAGAACCGCATCAGTCTATTGAGGATTTGGGAGCAGAAGCAGCCAAATGCAGGAAGGCAGATGAGGCGCTGAAGAGATCGGAAACCCGTTACCGGAGGCTCTTTGAAACCGCTCAAGACGGGATAGTTCTTCTCGATGCAGACACGGGACAGATCCTCGACATTAACCCATTCCTGTTAGAGATGCTGGGCTACTCGCATAAGGATTTTCTGGGGAAGAAACTTTGGGAAATCGGGCCTTTCAGCGACATCGCAGCATCCAAACTCCGATTTACAGAATTGCAGACGAAAGGTTATGTGCGGTACGAACATTTGCCGCTTGAAACAAAAGATGGTCATCTCATCGATGTCGAATTTGTCAGTAATGTCTACCTCGTCGATAAGGAGAAAATTATCCAGTGCAACATCCGCGACATCACTCTGCGCAAACAGGCAGAGGAGGCGCTCCGGAAGGCATATGATGAGATGGACCTGCGCGTGAAGGAACGGACTGAAGATTTAGTCGAAGCAAACCAGCAGCTCCTGAGGGAAATTGAGGAACGCAAGAAGGCAGAGGAGTCACTCCGGGGAACGCTTATCGAAATCAGGGAGCTAAAAAGCAAATTGCGTGAGGAGAATCTCTACCTTCGGGAAGAAATTAATCTGATACACTCACATAAGGATATTGTTGGCAACAGTGAAGCGATCAGGACCGTTTTGAAGCAGATAGAACAAGTGGCGCCGACAGACTCGACGGTTTTGATCCAGGGGGAGACGGGAACAGGAAAGGAACTGCTCGCTCATGCGATCCATGGCCTGAGTGCCCGCAAGGGGCGGCTTATGATTAAAGTCAACTGTGCCGCCCTGCCTCCGACCCTCATCGAAAGTGAACTCTTCGGCCGCGAGAAAGGCGCTTATACCGGTGCGCTATCGAAGCAAATAGGCCGTTTTGAGCTTGCGGATGCTTCAACGATTTTCCTGGATGAGATAGACGCCCTGCCGCTTGAGCTCCAGGCCAAGCTGCTTCGGGTACTGGAGAGCGGTGAGTTTGAGCGCCTGGGCAGCCCCCGGACCGTGAAGGTCGACGTCAGAATCATTTCAGCGACGAACCGCGATCTTGCCGGGTTGGTCAGCAAGGGCGGATTCCGGGAAGACCTTTACTACCGTTTGAACGTTTTTCAGATTATCGTGCCGCCTCTTCGTGAGCGTCGGGAGGACATATTGCCGCTTGTATGGTCTTTTGTTCAGGACTTCGGCAAGAGGATGGGCAAGCGGATCGAATCGATACCGCAGAAGGGCGTTGAAACCCTGCAAACCTATCCCTGGCCGGGCAACATAAGGGAACTGAGGAACATTATTGAGCGTGCGATGATCATAGCCACCGGACCGGTGCTTCATGTGGATGTACCTAAGATTGAGGAATCAAAGACAGGCCAGTTGAGAACCCTCGAGGAGGCAGAGAAACAGCAGATTATCGAAACGCTGAACACCACGGGCTGGCGGGTAAGCGGCAAGGGCGGTGCAGCAGAGGTTTTAGGCATCAATCCAAAGACGCTTGGATCGAGAATGCAAAAACTGGGCATCCAAAGAGAAAAGAAGAATACCTGATATATCAGGAGTCTCCTGATATACCAGAAGGCAGCACCTTTCAAAGTATCATTCCCCTTATCGTAGCCGTCGCTGAAGTTCCAATGATTTCAAAGTCCTAGAGAACCCTTTCTCTCAACACAGGTCTTGGCACAACGTATGCTTTTAAACTAGTGTGTAATAAATAAAACGTTCGAAGAGAAAGGAGAGTAATACGATGAATCTGAAATTGAATAATTCCGAGGCTGTTGCGATAATGACCGCCCTGCAGCATTATCAGAAAGAAGTAGAGAAGATGGGCGAAGAAAAAGGCGTCAAAATTGAGAAAAAGACACTCACGGGTCTGATAAGCAGATTAGAGTCCATGCCCGCAGGCGAAGTTCAGTAGACCGCTTGCGGACGTATGCATCTAAACACACCTTGAAAATAAAACGGAGGATAATTATGAAAAAACTGTATTTGATCATATTCTTGTTAGTCGTTGGCCTCGCAACATCCAGCTTTGCAAAGGACAAGAGCTTCAAGGCAATTCTATCAGGGAGCGAAAGTGTTCCCGCGGTAGAGACAATGGCGAAGGGCGATGCCTCTTTTACACTCATCAAAGACGAAAAAGCACTGAGTTACTATGTAACGGTTTCCGATATCGAAAATGTGACCGCTGCACATATCCATCTGGGGAAAAAGGGCGAAAACGGTCCGCCTGTGGCTGTTATTACCAACGATAAAAAAGCCGGTAAATTCAGCGGCACACTCGCCGAGGGCACTATTACCAAAAAGGAACTGATGGGGCCAATGATGGGCAAATCCGTAGAAGATCTCTTTAAGCAAATAAAGAAGGGGAATGCCTACCTTAATGTTCACACGGATAAGTATCCCAACGGAGAGATACGCGGGCAGATCAAATAAGACCGATTACCGGTCCTTGATGATATTCGGAGGGGGTGAATACTTGTCGCCCCCTCCTGAATTATGGTTAGGGACTGTAAGGAAATAACAATACCATAACGCAATAATTACCATGTCGCATATATGGGATTGACGGTAATGGCGGAAGGAGAAAGCGTAGGAATATGTTTGAGGAAATCTTATACCGTGCGAGAAAAATATTTAAGGCGATTCTTGTGGCGTTTCACGTGGGTATAGTAATCACTGTTAGTAGCCCGGCCTTTGCCCAAGGAGGCGGTATCTCAGGTTCGGTAAGGTTAAACAATCAGGACATTCAAGGGGTAATCTTCACGGTAAAAGATGTAAGCACCGGTAAGTTGGCAGGAACAGGGACTACTGATGCGTTGGGTAACTATTCAGTGGGTATTCCAGCCCCTGGGAATTATACCCTTGAAGCGTCAAACCCTGGATATAGGGATATGTCGGCACCGGATGCGATCGAGCTTTCCGATATGAACCCGAACCGGACCGTAAATATCTCTATGGGCGGGGAAGCGTGGGTGAAGGAAAAGCCTGAGGCGCCGACATCGGCCCTGTCTTGGGAGAGGGGGACACGCAGGAGCTACCTCATCCCAGCCCTCGAAATCCCGGGCTTCATCCTTCTCCTCAACGGGTACGACCGGCTCGCCTACTCTAACTCTGTAGAGGGAGGGAAAAAAGTCTACGACACGAACCTGTCAACCTTCCGGGACCACATCCTTCACGGCTCTTGGGGAGTTGATCAGGACTCCTTCGCCATGAACCAGTTCGCGCATCCATATCAGGGATCCATTTATCATGGATTCGCGCGATCGGCGGGTCTTAACTACTGGGAGTCGCTCCTCTACAGCAACGCAGGCAGCTTTCTATGGGAAACGGGAGGAGAGACCACGCACCCATCCATCAATGACCAGATCGCCAGCGGCATTGGCGGGAGCTTCTTCGGGGAGGTGCTCTTCCGGATGGCCAGCCTGGTGCTCGAGGGCGATGGCGACAAACCCGGGCTCTGGCGCGAGCTGGGCGCGGCGGTGCTCTCACCACCAACGGGTTTCAATCGCCTTGTCTTTGGAGACCGGTTCAAGCCCGTCTTTCCCAGCCACAATCCGGCCACCTTCTGGCGCCTGCAGCTCGGCGCAAGCCTGAATTCGCATCTGAATAACCTGGGCGGCTCCGGCACCGGTGAAAAGACCGAGGCGACAGCGGACTTCTCCATGGCCTACGGGCTTCCCGGGAAGCCCGGCTATAACTACACGCGTCCTTTCGACTACTTCCATTTTGAGTTCATCAGCCTCGGCAACGCACGTAACCCTTTTGATGACGTCATGATCCGGGGCCTCCTCCTCGGAAAGGACTACGAGGCCGGCAATTCCTATCGCGGGATATGGGGCCTCTATGGCGGCTATGACTATATATCGCCGCACATCTTCCGCGTGTCAAGCACCTCCGTCTCTCTCGGTACGACCTTTCAATGGTGGCTCGCGCGAGCGGTAGCGCTCCAGGGCTCGGTCCTCGGGGGTGTCGGGTACGGTGCGGCAGGTAATGTCACCCAAGTGGGTGAACGCGACTACCACTACGGCGTCGCCCCGCAGGGGCTCCTTGGGCTCCGCCTCATCCTTGGCGACAGGGCCATGTTCGACTTAACGGGACGCGCATATTATGTGACTGGCGTGGGTGGCGCGGACCCGGGGGGAAGGGAGACCATCGAGCGCTTGAACACGGGGTTTGCCGTTCGCATTTACGGACGTCACGCCCTCGGGATCCAATACATCGCGTCCTCACGAGATGCGCGATATCCCGACCGGGCTGCCAGTCACCAGACGACGGGGACCGTCAGCCTCGTTTACACTTTGCTTGGCAAGCCTGGGTTCGGAGCTGTTGAGTGGCGCGGTGCTGACCGTCACTGATCAGGATAGATGGGCTCGCTCGCCGCCTGGAGCAAGCCATGCGGGAATTTCTGGCGGTGCCATGCTCAGCGCCATGTCGGGCCCGACTCTTATCATGCAGTTACGCGCCTCTTTCACTCGGGAAACTCTTCTACCAGGGACAGGCAAAGGCGCTTTGCCTATCCCTGTAAAAGAGGGTTAGCAAATATATTTTCAGTGTAGCAAGAAAAAACCATTTGTCACAATTTTTCTCGAACTGTTGGCGAATCGTGCTCTTTGGTGTATAAATTAATTAAAGGTTAGGTAAGCCAGTCACATAAGATGACATGGTCGAAATATATTTATTTTAGGAGGTGAATAACATGACAGTGACAAAGAATATTGGAATGCTTTTGCTGGGAATCTGGCTCATCTTGATCGGCCTGACGGGTCTGCTGGGAGGCGGAATTCTCACGATACGTACTTTGCTGGATATTCTCGCTATTGCTGCCGGCGCCTTTATCCTAATTGGCAGGTAATATTACAGGGGACAATAAATTACTCATTTTATCAAGAGTCTATTTTGACTCTCCCCCGGTTACGGCTGATTGACCGTGGTATACGAGAAAACAAAAGGGCGCCGCGATAACGCTTGAATAGAGGATGCAAAGACTGGGCATCCGAATAAGTAAGAATGCCTGATATATCAGGAGTCTCCTGATATATCAGAAGGCAGCACCTTTCACCGTATCGTTTCCCCATCGTAGTCTTCTCTGAAGGTTCAATGTTTTCACGGTCTTAGAGAACCCTTTATTTCATTACCGGTATTGGCACAACTCATGCTGTAAATAGTATGGAATAAATCTTCGAAAAGAAAAGCCATGAGAATGGAAACCATTCTTTTTTTAAAAAAAGGAGGCATGGACAATGAAACCCTATGTTGGACCAATTGAGCAAACAACCCTCCAGAACGGTTATTTTCGGCAGGTGTTATTTACGGGCAAGCATAGCCAGCTTGTGGTGATGTGTTTGCAGCCCAAGGAAGAAATCGGAAACGAAGTACACCAGAACGTTGATCAGTTCTTCCGGGTAGAAGAAGGCAAGGCTAAGTTTGTCTTTGACGGCAAGGAGGAACATGTTATAGGTGATGGTGATGCGGTTGTGGTGCCTGCCGGCACATACCATAATGTAATCAATGCATCTTCAGACAAACCTCTCAAACTATACACGATTTACACTCCTCCGAATCATCCTGACGGAACGGTCCATAAGACAAAAGCCGACGCTGATGCCGCAGAGGTTGCAGCACATCGCTGGGTTACTGGAGCCTGAGGCCCGGAAGCCAGCAGCGCTGAATCCGATCTAGGCCCTGAGGGACGAGTGATCCGGGCTCGCTGGGCAACCGTGACGCGGAGGAAGAGAACGTGAAAAAAGAAATCAAGCCCGGTGCGGCCGGTGTTCCGCCGCTCTCTGAGCGCCAGCCTTCGGCGGGCAAGAAAACGCGTGTGGTGCGTTTCGAGATATCGTTTGCGACGATGATCCAGCTCATCCTCGTCGTGGCCTGTCTGTGGCTGCTGGTCCGGCTTTGGCCGGTCTTTCTGGTGCTCGTCATCGCTCTTCTCATCGTCGGGACGATGAGTCCGGCCGTCAGCTGGATGGAGGCGCGGCGTGTCAGACGCAGCCTTGCGATCGCCGTCGTCTTCACACTCCTCTTCGTCGCCGCGACTCTGGCCTTGACGCTGACAATCCCGTCGCTGGTGACGCAGGCCTCTGCGCTGGTCGAGCAGGAACCCGAGTTTCGCGCACGCCTTGCGGATTATCTCGCCCTCTCCAACCTGACAGCGCCGCTCGCGGAATGGCTGCGGAACGTCAAGTACGACGCTCTTTTGAGAGCAATCAGCTCAACGGCCTTCAACTTCTCGATGCGCATCTTCGAGATCACCGCATACGGGGCGAGCGCCATCTTTCTCGCCCTCTACATCATGATCGACCGCGACCGGCTTCGTGGCGCGCTTTTCTCGGTCGTCCCCCGCTCGCACCATATCCGCCTCGCCCGCGTCATGATGAATCTGGAGACGATCGTCGGCGCTTACATGCGCGGTCAGCTGATCACGTGCTTTCTCATTGCGGCCTTTTCGTTCGTCCTCCTGGTGGCGTGCGGTGTGCCATACGCGATGGCGCTTGCGGTGTTTGCTGGCATTGCAGATGTCCTGCCGTACATCGGTGCCTTCCTCTCGATAGGACCCATGGTCCTTGCGGCGCTGCCGCGTGGCCCGGTCGTCGTGGCCGTCGTCCTGCTGACCATGCTCGCGTACGAGGAGTTCGAGAGCCGCGTTCTCGTTCCCCGCATTTATGGACGGTCTCTTCGCCTTCCGTCGTCCGTCGTTCTCATCGCGCTCCTTGCGGGAGGGACGCTGATGGGGATCCTCGGCGCACTTCTGGCGCTTCCTGTCGCAGCAGCGATCATGATGCTCATAGAGGAGCTTCGCGTCGAACTTCCTGGTCAGCAGGAGCAGGTTGCAGATGTGGAGCAGCGCGTCGGTGACGAGCGCGCTGAGAATGAGTACGAGCGCCGTACAGAGGGCGTGCCTGTGGAACAGGCCGCTGCGATCGCCGTCGAGATGTCGGACGATCGGCGGAAGGAGGAGAGCAGTCCGTCCGAGGCTGCGGACATGTCTGACTCTTCGAGGGAATAATGAACAATAAGAAAAATACTTCCAATAGACTATTTCGTTTTTGGAAAATACTTGGACCCGGGCTTGTTACAGGCGCAAGCGATGATGACCCTTCGGGCATTGCAACCTACTCACAGGCAGGTGCTGCATACGGACTTTCAACTCTCTGGACTGCACTTATTACATTTCCACTCATGGCTTCCATTCAGGAAATGTGTGCGAGAATTGGCCTGGTTACTTCTCACGGTTTGGCAGGAACGCTTAAAACTTATTATTCAAAACCTGTTTTGTATTTAATGCTGTTGTTTAGTTTTCCTGCCATTGTAATGAACATCGGCGCCGACATTGCAGGAATGGGAGCAGTAGGCAATCTATTGTTCCCTTCCATTCAGGCAACGTATTTCAGCATTGTTTTCACCATCATCCTTTTAGTGTTAATTATTTATCTGCCTTATCAAAAAATTGCTGCTGTTCTGAAATATCTCTGCATCGTTCTTTTAGTCTATCTGATTGTTCCTTTTTTATATAAACAAGATTGGGTAGCAGTTTTGAAAGCCGCGTTTATCCCGACAATAAAGTTTGACAAGGACTTTATCAGCATTCTTGTTGCCATCCTTGGGACTACCATCTCACCCTATCTTTTCTTTTGGCAGGCAACGATGGAAGTAGAAGATATGAAAAAGAAGAAAAGACATTTAATAGTAAACAAAAGAATAATGCAAGACATGCAAGAAGATGTCGATTTCGGAATGTTATTTTCAAATCTTGTCATGTTCTTTATCATTCTTACGACAGGGTCGGTATTATTTAAAGGGGGTATTCATCAGATTGACACCGTTGAACAAGCGGCCAAGGCATTGAAACCATTAGCGGGAAATTCAGCATATATACTTTTTGCCGTCGGTGTCATCGGAACCGGACTTTTGGCCATTCCCGTTCTGAGTGGTTCACTTTCTTATATTATCACCGAAACATTTGGCTGGAAAGAAGGACTGGATAAAAAATTTCACAACGCAAAAGCATTTTATATCATCATCGTCATTTCACTAATCTTGGGGCTATCGTTGAATTACATTGGTATTTCACCAATTAAGGCGCTGATTTATTCAGCCATTCTTTATGGATTGACTGCACCTGTCTTAATTGCAATCATTCTTCACATTTCCAACAACAAAAAAATAATGGGCAAAAATACAAACGGAAAAACTTCTAATATTCTTGGATTTGCGACATTAGTTCTTATGACCTTTGCTGCCGTGATTTTAGTTTATATGCAACTAACGGAAAAGTAGGAATAGGCGGAAAGAACGGTGCTGCAGATGTTTTTAGACATCAATCCCATAACGCTTGAATCGAGGATGCAAAGACTGGGCATCGAAATAGCAAGAAGAATACCTGATATATCAGGAGTCTCCTGATATATCAGAAGTCGGGACTCCTCGCAGTATCATTCCCATGTCGTAGCTTTCGCTGAAAGTTCAATATTTTCAACATCATAGAGACTCCTGCCCTGTCAACAACGGCTCGGCACACATTCTGCTATTCAATACGATAGCAAACACCAACGCATGTTCTTATCGAAAGGAGAGAAAAATGATAAGGAAGATCGCAGCATCTCTTGTGCTTCTTATGTGTATGTCGACCCTGTCAGGCTGTTTTTGGGACCGTCGCGGCGGGTACGATGAGCATGACCGTGGGAGGCAAGGTGAGCAGGAACGCGGAGGGCATGGCGAGCAAGAGCGCGGAGGACACAATGAGCACGAAGAACGTCATTAAGCCGGTAATAGATCTGGATCTGGTCTCTGTATAAAGTAGGCCAGATGGACACGAAGATACTTGTAACATTAAGAATGATTGTCCGGCCTGAAAGGCGGAATGATCTTTTGGAAACGATGCGGGGGATAATCGAACCCGTGCGGGTCGAAAGGGGCTGCATGAGTTATCGTCTCTATGAAGACGTAGAAGACGCAAACACCTTTGTCCTGGTGGAGGAATGGAAGACACAGAAAGATCTTGAGGGCCACCTCCGTACGGACAATCAGCGGCAGTTGCTCGCGCTCATGGATCTCCTGAGCGAGCGACCCGAACTGCAGTTCAACACTGTGTCACACACGGCAGGGATGGAGGCCATAGAAGACGTCCTGGACAGCAGGGTACGGTGATCGCTATGAGAGCGGGAAGGATATGCTACCGGGTTCGATGCAAACGCGTGAGGCATGATGTCATATAACAAAAGGAGGTTGTTATGATTTGGACGATCTTTGTGATACTCGTGATACTTTGGCTGTTGGGGCTGGTAAGCAGTTACACGATGGGCGGATTCATCCATATTTTGCTAGTCGTAGCAGTCATTGTGCTGGTGGTAGGACTCTTTCGGAGAGGATAACATTATTTTCCCGCTGGGGCAGAGGAGGAAAAGCTGGTGCTAGGGGGTGTGAATGAAGAAGCATTATTTAGGGGCATATTGAGGCTGTGAAAACAACAAACTTTGTGAAGGAGGTCTAAGGATGCAGGCAATAACTGTAAAGAGAGTGTTTATGTTCGTAATTGCAATTTTTTCCATGAGTTTAATTGTTGGGTGTTCCGGTATGGAGAAAAGACCGGAATACAGAGATGGCTATTTGTATTATCCCACGGCATTAGTCAAAGCAGACCGGGCCCTGGATGAAGCTCGCGCGGCGGGCAAAGATAAGGAATGTCCGACAGAATTTAATGCGCTTAAGGCCAAGGTAGACGAGGCCTATGATGTCTACAGGTCGTGCCATACGCTGGAAGCGATCGATATGGCCAATGATGCAATTGCGAAAATTAAGGCACTTTGCCCGGCCAAACCGGTCGCTGAGGTAAAGCCCGAACCCAAGCCTGAGCCTGTAACCCCGCCACCGGCACCAGAGCCTACACCGCCTCCGCCTGCTCCGGTTGTCGAGGCCGTGAAGATAACCCTTGAGGACATACATTTCGATTTTAATAAGGCGACCCTTACGAAAGTCGCAACGGGTATTCTCGACAGCGACATAAAGACAATGAAAGAAAACCCGGGCATAAAGGTCCAGATCGAAGGACATACCTGTGCGCATGGGTCCGAAGACTACAATATGGCACTCGGCGAACGAAGGGCTAATTCAGTGAAGGAGTACCTTGCAAATCAGGGTATCGCTGCCGAGAAGATGACGACAATCAGCTATGGTAAGACAAGGCCGCTCTGTGTTGAGGAGCCTACTCCCTCTAATAAGAACAGTACGTGTATGAAGAATAACCGGAGAGTTCACTTTGAAGTAATTGTGGAATAGAAACGCAGACAGACCCGCAGGGGCGTATTGCAATGCGCCCCTGCTAAAGAAGGGAGGAGAGAAATGAAGAAGGTCATTTTTATGGCAGTGTTAATGGTTTTGGGATTGGCCCTGTTTTCGGGCTGCGCTACTACCCAGACATGGCCGGATTATGAAAGAAATGCGGAGAACAAGATGGTTGTAATCCAGGAGAAGATTGGGGACGGGCTGAAAAGCGGCGCGCTTACCCCCGATCAGTCCCAGATATTCCTGACGAGACTGAAGGGTATTCGAACAGACTATGAGGCGCTGAGAGAAAAAAGGGTCTACCGGAACGAGTGGGAAAGCCTTCTTGGAAGACTTGATGCGCTTGGAGATGAGATCAACAGGGCGATGTCCCGGACCACAAGAATTGAAGAACCAGCTAATGGGGACAGGATTGTCGCACTCCAAAGGAGAATTGATGATGGAAGAATCAGCAGGCGTTTGCCTCTGACAGATGAGCGGGAATTTCAATCCAGACTGGACTCCATTCGGCGTGATTATTTGCGGATGACGGAAGGAGGCAGATACCCAACGTACGAGGAGAGCGCAGACACTTCCCGCAGGCTCGATTCATTGGAAAGGGATCTGGATCGGTATAGGTAGATTTGCGGCCGGGGACGCAGGCCTGTGTAAATGATGTGAAGGTAGTAATTCGCCCTGGCTATATTTAATAACATTGCAATCTGATGATTGCACATCTAAAAACAGGAGGAGAGAAATGAAGAAGGTTATTTTTATGGCAATGTTAATGGTTATTGGATCGGCCTTGTTTTCGGGCTGCGCCACGATGACGGGCAGGACGGCAGGCGAACATGTCGATGACGCGACCATTACCACGAAAGTGAATGACATAATCGTCAAAGACCAGGACGCCAAGTATCTAAAGATCGATGTAACCTCTACAGATGGGAACGTTGTTCTCCAGGGTTCCATACACGACAGAACGGCTGAGGACCGGATTGTAGCAAAGATCAGGCAAATCGAGGGCGTGAAATCTGTTAAAAGCCTACTGAAGCTTAAGGGCGATACAGCGGGTGAATATATAGATGACTCGATGATAACCACAAAGGTTAATGCGGATATAATCAAAGACCCGGATGCTCATTATTTCAAGATCGATGTGACGACAACACAGGGAGATGTTGTTCTTCAGGGTTTTGTGAACAGCAGAGAGACCGAGTCACGGCTTGTGGCAAAGATCAGGGAAATCAAGGGTGTGAAATCCGTGAAGAGCCTCTTGAAGATCGAAGAGAAAAAGTAGGTGGATAAGGGGCATTCCGTGAAAGCACTCCTCATTTATCCCGACTTCCCGGGGTGCCCCTTCAACTGCGAGTTTTGTGACATGAGACTGCATCTGTGGAGAAGGGACAGTATCTCTTTTCCTACAATGCGCAGCATGAAAGGAGAAATACCATGCCGTTGATTCAATTAGTCATTGTGTTGGTTGTCGTTGGAGTGATTCTATGGGTGATTAACAGCTACATACCGATGCAGTCTACCATAAAGAAAATATTGAATGTGGTAGTGATTATTGTTGTGATTATATGGTTATTGAGTGTCTTCGGACTCATATCAAACCTCTCAACGATTCGTATTGGGAGGTAGCTTCGAAAGGAGAAAGGGATGGCAACCATGGTTATCCACTGGAAAGATAAGGACATTCCAAACATGGAAATCAGGAATGCGGTCTACAAAGGCGGAGATAGTTCAATCATTAAAATATCATCTGGGGACAAAGAGTATTGGTTTAATTGGCAGGAGTGCTGGTTTTTGGAATCCATTTCATCACAATCGAAGTCGTAGGAACTCTTTCATGGATTTATATGGAGAGGTGAAGAGACTGAACAGGCACTCAATGGGAATAACATACATTCGATCTTCCGTCGTATTTACCAACGGACACTCGGAAAAATTAAAAGGAGATTTGATATGAAAAAGTTTGCAGCAATATTTGCAGCAGTTTCGATCCTTGCGTTTGCAGCTCTTGCTTATGGAGACATGGGCGGTCGTGGGATGGGAGCAGGAATGATGTGTGGCTGCGGCATGGATGGGATGATGATGGACGCCGAACATCACATGTCGAAAATTATTAAGGACCTGAACCTTGATGATCAGCAGAAGGCTTTCATGCGTGAGATCAAGAGCAGGATGATGAAAGAGACAATCAGAAGAAAGGCAGACATGCATATTGCCCAGATTGAGCTCAAGGACCTTCTCATGCAGGACACCGTGGATATGAAGGCAGTTGAGGCAAAAGTGAAACAGTTGGAGGCGATGAAGACCGAAATGCAGCTTTCCCACATAAAGGCCATGGAAGAATGCAAAGCCAAACTGACACCTGAGCAGCGGCAGAAGTTAAGAGAGATGATGGAGGGCGAGCCGATGATGGAAGGGATGGGAATGAAGTACGACAATGAGCGCGGCATGAAGATGAAAAAATGATAAGCCGGCACAAAACGCAACAACATTAAGGGAGAAAGTACAATGAAAATGGAAGCAATATATTCTGCCGCGCTTATGGTGGCTGCGGTCGTTCTGTTGGTGACCGGCGTGCCTGTGCGGGCGGCCACGATGGATGATCGCATCCAGGCATCCGCCGAGAAATCGTATGTATTCAAGACCTACCTCAAGGGTGATGACATTAAAATCCATTCTAAGGATGGCGTCGTCACCTTGACGGGCACTGTCTCGGAAGAATCCCATAAATCATTGGCCCAGGAGACCGTGGCGGAGCTGCCCGGCGTGAAAAGCGTGGACAACAAGCTGGAAGTCAAAGGTGATCACCCCGCCGAGAAGTCGGATGCGTGGCTCAGTACGAAAGTTAAGGCCGCGCTCCTGCTTCATCAGAATGTGAGTGCCAAGACGGAGGTCAGCACCAAAGACGGAATCGTGACCCTGCAGGGCGAGGCAACGAGCCAGGCAGAGAAGGACCTGACGACCGAATACGCCAAGGATGTCGAAGGGGTCAAAGACGTACAAAATGAGATGACAGTGTCAGATACCTCGGGAAGCACATCCCGAACATTTATTGAACAGATCGATGACGCCTCCATTACCGCCCAGGTCAAAATGGCGTTGCTGTTCCATCGCTCGACCAGTGCACTGTACACCAAGGTCAGGACAATGCATGGCGTGGTCACGTTGAGTGGGAAGGCGAGGAATGCAGCCGAAAGGGACCTGGCCGCCAAACTCGTCAAAGACATAAAGGGCGTGAAGAACGTGGAGAACCAGATGACTATCGAGGAGTCCAAATAGGCATGGACTTTGGATCAAGTGGACTTAAGACAAACTGGAAAGGGGAGCTAAAATGAAAACGTACACGGTGGCAGGCATCATCCTTATCGTGATAGGAATCGTCGCTTTCGCGTATCAGGGCATCACCTACACGACCAGGGAGAAGGTCGTCGATCTCGGTCCGATCCAGGTGACTGCTGATAAGACGAAAACGCTTCCCCTGCCGCCAATCGTAGGAGGGGCCGCGCTCGTAGGTGGCATTCTATTGCTGGTCATGGGGAACAAGAAGGGCTGATGGGAGACAAAACAGTGATCTGTAAAGGAGGCAACAAAATGAAAAAGTTATTTTTGGGAATATTGCTTTTGGCATTGCTAATTGTAGTTCCTATTCCAACGACGGCAGCAGTAAATATAAACGTTGGTATTTCTCTGCCGCCCATCGAATTTGCTGCACCACCAGATGTGATAGTGATGCCTGATACGAGCGATGTGTACGTTGATCCTGACATTGATGTAGACCTGTTTTTCTGGAATGGCTGGTGGTGGCGTCTATGGGAAGGTCGCTGGTATCGTTCACATTATTATGACCGGGGCTGGGGTTATTATAACAATGTCCCAAGCTTTTATTTTGATATAGACCCGGGTTGGAGAGGATACTACAGGGACCATGATTGGCACGGGCACCGGTGGAACTATGAACGGATTCCTTACCGAGGACTTCAACGGAACTGGAAGAGCTGGAAAAATGACCGGCATTGGGAAAGGCAGGGAACCTGGGGCGTACAGAGCTATCAACCTCGCCCGCAACAACAGAGACAGGAACTAAGACAACAAAGGCAACAGCAATATCAACAGAAGCAACCCCAGGTTCAGCAACAGCGGCAACAGAAACTACAGCGAAAACCTCAGGTTCAACAAAAACAGATACAAACTCAGGAGAAAGTTCAGCGGCAGCAAAAACAACCTCGGGTGCAGCAAAAGCAGCAAGAGAGACTACAGCAAAGACCTCAGGTTCAACAGAAACAGATACGACCTCAGGAGAAAGTCCAGCGGCAACAAAGACAGCCTCAGGAGAAAGTTCAAAAACGTGAGCAAAAAACTCAGGGCCAGCAACCGAGACAATCCAAACCTCAAGGGGGAAAGCCCGGAAGAGGAGAGGAAGAAAAACAGGATAGAAAGTAGAGTATGTAGCCAGCTGACTATCAAGGAGTTCAAATAGGCTCTAGGTTGCTGCCCCGCCACGGCGGGGCAGCAACCTCTCTCCTTAGAATGAGGTTGTCTAAGAATAAACAAACTTCTATAGTAAGAAGCTGAAAAGGCAAAAAATATTTTTTATGAACCAATCCTTGAGGAATTCACTGTAGTAAAGGAGGACATATGATTTCAAAGATTCTTGTTCCGACGGACGGGTCAAAGACGGCTCAAAAGGCAGCCAAGTATGCGGTTGACCTCGCAAAACAGTTAAAGGCCTCGGTAATTGTCCTGAGCGTTATTGATAAGCGCTCATTTATGGGCCAGACAGTCCCCGCGAGGACGGCTGCAAGGCATGTAATAGAGCCTATCGAGGATTATCTGAGAGAGGCTGCCGAAGGGTATGCCGGAGAAATAAAGAAGCTCTGCGATAAAAATGGAGTCTCATCAAAGACTGTTATAACGGCTGGGCACCCTGTCGAGGGTATTGTGAAAGAGGCTGCTAAGGCAAAGGTAAGTCTGATTATTATGGGTTCTCACGGGAAGAGCGCTCTGGCGGTTGCGGTCCTCGGCAGTGTCACCTATGGCGTAATGCACAAAGAAACAAAAATCCCGATACTTATTGTGAGGAGGTGATGAAAGGGAGCCTTCAGGCTTTTGATGAGTATAGTTTGCTGATATGTAATATGAGTGACTGTTAAAATAGGAACGAGGTAAGCAATTTATGCAAAGCGATGATAAGCAACACCGTGCTATTTTACAGAGAATCGCGCACAGGGCCATGCTTCAGAGGGGACTGCTCCCTGACTTTTCAAGCGAAGCAATCGCGGAACTTGGACGGATTCAGGCGCCTGCATCAGTGGAGGGTGAACAGGTCCGTGACCTAAGAGACCTGCTATGGGCCTCCATCGATAATGATGATTCCCGCGACCTGGACCAGCTTACCGTTGCAGAGGCATTGCCGGGAAACAAAATAAAGATACTTGTTGCCGTGGCTGACGTGGACGCGCTTGTTAATAACGGCTCGGCCATCGACGAGCACGCCCGCCATAATACTACCTCTGTGTATACCGCCGGCAGTATGTTTCCGATGATTCCTGAGAAGCTTTCGACTGACCTCACGTCCCTGAATTTCAACGAGGACCGAATGGCAATCGTTGTCGAAATGGTGATCGAAGCGGACGGGTCTTTAGGGGATTCCGATATCTACAGGGCGCGTGTCCGAAACCGTGCGAAGCTCGCCTATAACAGCGTTGCCGCATGGCTTGAAGGCACTGGAAGTCTGCCTGAGGCTGCTGCTGCGGTAAAAGGACTTGAGGAGAATCTGCGCCTGCAGAACAAGGCAGCGCAAAGCATGAAGAACCTCCGGCATGTGCATGGTGCACTTAGTTTTGAAACGGTTGAGGCGAGACCGGTATTTGACGGCGATGAAATCCGCGATCTCGAAGTCGAAAAAAGGAACCAGGCAAAAGACATTATCGAGGATTTCATGATAGGGGCAAACGGCGTGACCGCACGGTATCTCTCGTCAAAAAAATTCCCTTCCATCCGCCGTGTAGTCCGAACTCCAAAACGATGGGAGCGGATTGTCGAGCTTGCTGCTGAACATGGATTCAAGCTCCCCTATACGCCGGATTCAAAGGCGCTGGAGGATTTCTTGACAAAGGCAAAGGCAGCCGATCCGGTAAGATTCCCCGATCTCTCCCTCGCTGTTATCAAACTTATGGGGGCCGGCGAATACATTGCAGAACTTCCGGGAGATACCGCCCCGGGACACTTTGGTCTTGCGGTCAGGGACTATACCCATTCAACTGCCCCTAATCGCCGGTATACCGACCTTATCACACAACGCCTGTTGAAGGCCGCTATAGAAGGAAGTCCTTTGCCGTATAACAATGACGGGCTTGAGGCCCTGGCGAAACATTGCACGGAAGAAGAAGACGCCGCCAACAAAGTGGAACGGCAGGTAGGCAAATCCGCGGCGGCAATGCTGCTGGAACACAGAATTGGGGAACAGTTTGACGCTATCGTGACCGGCGCATCCGCTAAGGGTACATGGGCCCGGCTTCTCACGGTCCCTGTCGAAGGGAGAGTCGTCCATGGTTTCGAGGACCTCGATGTCGGCAACAGGATTCGGGTGCAGCTGACATCTGTAGACGTTGAACGGGGATTTATCGATTTCAGGAAAATTGGTCCATGAAGGCACTGATAAAAGGGAAACAGTCGAAAAGAGCTCCTCAGAAAGGGTGGAAACAGGTATGAAGCGTGGCTGAAGATAAGAAAGACAACATTGGCGGTATACCTAGTATCTATTGGAAGTACATTGCAGCGGTTTTTTTAGCTTCAGTTGTTATATTAGTATGGAATAGCTTTTTCAACGTCGGTCCTCCTCCTCATTATACGATAAATTACAGTCAGTTCATGGAGCAATTAGACGCAGGCAATATCAAATCCGTTTCAATAAAAAAGCTGCTTGTAAGCGGGGAGCTGTCTAAAGAAGTAAGCATGCAGTTGCCGGGAGAGAAGAAACCCGCCCAGGTGAAATACTTTGAGACTGTTCTGCCTGCCTTTCAGGGTGAAGGACTCCTGCCCCAACTAAGGGCAAAAAAAGTGGTTATCACCGTGGAGTCCGCTGAACAGGGATATTTCTGGCAGATGGTGATCGGAATCCTGCCGTGGGTGCTGATCATCGGGTTCTGGGTCATGATGACGAAGAGGAATCAGCAGATCCAGGGCGGCCCCGGAGGGCTCTTTACATTCGGGGCGAGCAAGGCCAAACTGTTTGTTGCAAAGAATACGGGTGTGACCTTTAAAGACGTTGCGGGGATGGACAATGTAAAGATGGAGCTGAGGGAGACGATAGAGTTCCTGAAAGACCCTTCCAGGTTCGAAAAAATAGGCGCCAAAGTCCCAAAGGGGGTGCTTCTGATCGGGCCTCCGGGAACAGGCAAGACCCTCCTTGCGCGTGCAACCGCAGGGGAGGCCGCGGTGCCTTTTTACAGCATCAGCGCGTCTGAGTTCATAGAGATGTTTGTAGGAGTAGGCGCCTCGCGCGTCAGGGACATGTTCAAAAAGGCAAAGGATTCCCATCCGAGCATTATTTTTATCGACGAGATCGATGCGGTAGGCCGTACACGCGGCACAGGGCTTGGAGGCGGACATGATGAAAGGGAACAGACACTGAACCAGCTTTTGAGTGAAATGGACGGGTTCGACCCTCATGAAGAGGTGATAGTAATGGCTGCGACCAACAGGCCGGATGTGCTGGACCCCGCGCTTTTGAGGCCGGGGAGGTTCGACAGGCATGTTGTTATCGACAGGCCGGGCTGGAAGGAACGCAAGGCGATCCTTGAAATCCATGTGAGAGGCAAGTTGCTGGCGGACAATGTCGATTTCGAGACTCTGGCGAGGGGCACCCCGGGCATGACAGGCGCCGACCTTGAGAATCTAACAAACGAGGCAGCACTCGTTGCCTTGAGAAAGAGCAAAACGAAAATAGACATGCACGACTTTGAGGAGGCAGAGGACATTATCCTTATGGGGGCGGTGAGAGAAGAGACCATAAGCGATACGGAAAAGCGAATAACGGCATATCACGAAGCAGGACATACCCTTGTCGCGTGGGAACTTCCCGGCGCCGACCCGATATACAAGGTGAGCATCATCCCGCGCGGAATGGCGATGGGTGTCACTCAGCTGCTGCCCGAAGAAGACAGGCATTATTATCCGCGCTCCTACCTCATGAACAAATTGAGTGTGGCCCTCGCCGGAAGGGTTGCAGAAAAGATCGTTTTTAACGACAGCAGCAGCGGCGCGCAGAACGACCTGAAAGAGGCGACTTCATTGGCCGAGAAGATGGTGGCTCAGTGGGGGATGAGTGACAGGGTCGGCCCTATAAATCTCGGACGCGGAGAAGAACATCCGTTTCTGGGCAGGGAGTTATCTCTCCCGAAGCGTTACAGCGAGGAGATGGCCTGGCTCATGGACCAGGAGATCCAGAAAATTATCATCGATGCAGAGTCAAGGGCGACTGAAATATTGGCAGGGAAAAGACATACGCTTGATGCCCTTGCCGAGGGACTGATGAAGGAAGAGATGCTTGAGAGGGCTGATGTGGAGCGAATAATACAGAGTTTGAAAGAATAGAAGAGTCATCACCTGGTGAAAATGAGGACAAATCGCAGGGGCAAAAGAAGAATAACAGCAATGCAGTTTTCAAGAGCTCTGATGGGTGGTATATTGAAAAAGTGGGGTATATCTGATCTCCAAAGGAGAAAACTATGAAAACAAAAGTGGGTTTATGGATTGACCACAGGAAGGCTATTATCGTGGCCATTACGGAAAAAGGGGAAGAGACAGCGCTTATCATATCGAAGGTTGAAAAACAGCTTCGCCGTTCCGGTGATTCCCCTCTTAAGGGCCCTTATGATTCAATGCAAGTACCAGCAAGTGACAGCCGTCAGAGAACGTTAACCGGACATCTCAACATTTACTACAATGCGGTAATTGCGAATATCGGCGATGCAGAATCTATTCTGATATTCGGGCCTGGTGACGCAAAGGACGAACTCAAAAAACGTCTTAAAGGGAAAAATCTCGGTGGACGAATCGCCGGTATTGAGACTGTCGACAGGATGACGGGTCGTCAGATTGCGGCAAAAATTCGGAAGCACTTTCAAAAATAGCAAGGCGGCGCAGTGATCCTGACAGCCGCTGATGTGAAAAACTAAAATGACGAGGGATATTCCATGAAAGCGCTACTCATTTACCCTGAATTCCCGGATACCTTCTGGAGTTTTAGGTATGCCTTGAAATTCATTCACCGAAAGGCAAGCAGTCCACCTCTCGGATTGTTGACTATAGCAGCGATGCTCCCTGAATTCTGGGAGAAAAGACTGGTCGACATGAACGTGGAAAGCCTGGATGACGATGATCTGAAGTGGGCTGATCTCGTCTTTGTCAGCGCAATGTCCGTCCAGAAAGAGTCGGTAAAAGAAGTGATTGCAAGATGCAAGTCAGCTGGTGTCAGGATTGTCGCCGGCGGTCCTCTTTTCACGACCGAATATGAGGCGTTCCGGGATGTAGACCATCTGGTGCTGAATGAGGCCGAAATCACCCTGCCCCTTTTCCTGGAAGATTTTCGGAAAGGCGATGCCCGTCATTTCTATACCGCTGATCAGTGGGCAGACATGCGGGAGACGCCCATTCCGCTTTGGGGGCTCATCAAGGTGAAGCACTATGCTTCGATCAATATCCAGTATTCCCGGGGCTGCCCCTTCAACTGCGAATTTTGCGACATTACCCTGCTCTGCGGTCGCACGCCGCGCACAAAAGACAGAGACCAGATCATCAGGGAACTGGAGAGTGTTTATGCGACAGGGTTCAAAGGCCAGGTTTTCTTTGTTGACGACAATTTTATCGGGAACAAGAAAAAACTGAAGGAGGAGATCCTCCCGGCCATCATCGAATGGATGGAGATGAGAAGGCATCCCTTTACCTTCAATACTCAGGCATCCATAGAACTGTCCGACCATAAAGACCTGATGGAGATGATGGTCGCGGCAGGATTCGATGTCGTCTTCATCGGCCTCGAAACCCCTCATGAGCAGAGCCTTGCGGAGTGCAGCAAATTCCAGAACAGAAACCGCGATCTTCTCGCCAGTGTCAGGAATATCCAGAGGGCCGGCCTCGAGGTGCAGGGAGGATTTATTGTCGGTTTTGACAACGACCCTGTTACGATCTTCGACACCCAGATCAGGTTCATCCAGAAAAGCGGGGTCGTCACTGCCATGGTAGGCGTACTCATTGCCCTTCCGCGCACGCAGCTCTATGAAAGGCTCAAGAAGGAGCAGCGGCTGCTGAAGGAGACCTCAGGGAACAATACGGATTTCGCGACAAATTTTATCCCCAGGATGGACTATGACCTGTTGATCAGCGGCTACAAAAAGGTACTCGGCACCCTGTATTCACCCGGGCACTACTATGAAAGGGTCAGGACATTCCTGAGGGAATACATTCCTCCCAAGAAAAAAAGAAAGGCCCTGCGATTTCGGCCTAACTATATCGGCGCGTTCTTCAGGTCGATTGTAGTCCTCGGGGTCGTTGGAAAAGAACGGTTCCATTATTGGAGACTTTTGCTCTGGACCATATTTACCCGCCCCCGCCTGATTTCACAGGCCGTAACCCTCTCAATCTACGGGTTTCATTTCCGGAAGGTTTTCGAGAAACGCCTTGGTTGAAGTTGGAAAATAAAACCGAAAAAGCAATCAATCCAACTATAAGGAGGGTAGTCATGGAAGACGTTAAACGGATTCTGGTTGTGAGCAGGGATACTCAATACGACAGAAAAACTGTTCATTATGGGTTCTCTCTTGCAAGACAATATGGAGCAAAGCTCTACGTAATGCATGCAGTGCATAATCCCTTCAACCTTCAGGGTTGGAATCTGCCGATACCCTCTTTGGTGAAAGAGTATAAGAAACTTGTCCGAGATACAAGAAAAGAGCTCGCTGCATTGATAAATTCGGAGAGAAAAAAAGGGATAAAGGTGAAGCAGTTGGTGACAGAAGGAGATCCTGAAAAGGAAATCTTCAAAACGGTCAAGACTGAAAATATAGACCTCATCATCATGCTCGCCCATGAGGAGGGGCATCTTGAGCACTTCCTTTTCGGCAGAAGCAACGAAGAGATTATCAGGAAAATGCCCTGTTCGGTGCTCCTGGTGAAAAAGGAACCGGGGCCTGCAAAAGAGGGGCGGTGAAACTCGCCAAACTGCTAAGGAGAAACTATGAGCAAACAAACACTTGTCAGCAAGCCGATCTACAGCCTTTTACCTACGGACATCGAGGGTTTCGATTCCCTGGCCGAGCTTGCACTGGATATGCGCTGGTCGTGGAACCACGCTGCTGACGAAGTATGGCGACAGCTCGATCCCGCGCTATGGGACCTCACGTATAACCCCTGGGCCGTCCTGCAGACGGTCTCCCGGGACCGGCTCCAGCGCGTGACGTCCGATCCGGCATTCCGCAGGAAGGTCGATGACCTCGTGCAGGCCAGGCGTCAGGCGGCGAAAGCCCCCGCGTGGTTTCAGCGAGAACATCCGCAGACTCCTCTTACCAGTGTCGCGTATTTCAGCATGGAATTCATGTTAAGTGAAGCCCTGCCCATCTACTCGGGCGGCCTCGGCAATGTGGCCGGAGATCAGCTCAAAGCTGCCAGCGACCTCGGCGTTCCGGTAATCGGCGTGGGGCTGCTCTACCAGCAAGGCTATTTTCGTCAGGTGCTCGACAAGGACGGAGCGCAACAGGCCCTTTTCCCTTACAACGATCCCGGCCAATTGCCCATAACGCCATTGCGCCAGGCCAACGGAGAGTGGTTGCGGCTGAAGCTCGACCTGCCCGGTTATCCGGTCTGGCTGCGCGCCTGGCAGGTCCAGGTCGGCCGGGCGCACCTTTACCTGCTCGACAGCAATGACCTTGCGAACCTCCCGGCCCACCGGGGCATTGCGAGCGAGCTTTACGGGGGCGGGCCGGAGTTGCGGCTGAAACAGGAGATCATGCTTGGGATCGGCGGGTGGCGGTTGCTCAGCACGCTCGGCATCCGGCCGGAAGTCTGTCACCTCAATGAAGGACATGCGGCCTTTGCCATTTTGGAACGGGCCCGGAGTTTCATGAAAGAGACAGGGCAGCCGTTCGAAGTCGCACTGTCTGTAACGCGGGCGGGTAACCTCTTTACTACCCACACTGCGGTGGCCGCAGGCTTTGACCGTTTTGCTCCGGCCCTCATCGAACACTACCTCGGCGGTTATGCTGAGCAGAAGCTCGGTGTCACACTCCATGATTTGCTGGCCCTGGGCCGACGGGACCCGGATGACTCCTCGGAAAGCTTCAACATGGCCTATCTGGCGGTTCGTGGGAGCGGGGCAGTGAATGGCGTAAGTCGTTTGCACGGGAAGGTGAGCCGTCAGCTTTTTGAGCCTCTCTTTCCGAGCTGGCCGCAAGACGAAGTGCCTGTCGGACACGTGACCAACGGAGTTTTCATGCCGAGCTGGGACTCGGCGCCGGCCGACGATCTTTGGACAGAGGCCTGTGGAAAAGACCGCTGGATGGGGACAACGGAAACCCTGGAGCATGACATTCGCCGCATCTCTGACGCCAGGCTCTGGAAATTTCGTACGGACGCCGGCCGGTCTCTCATTGAATACGCCCGCGAACGATTGGCCCGGCAACTGGCCGCCTCCGGCGCGTCAACCGAGGCGGTCAAGGGGGCGGAGCATCTTCTTGATCCCAATGCGTTGACCCTGGGCTTTGCGCGCCGCTTCGCAACCTATAAGAGACCAAATCTATTATTGCACGATCAGGAGCGACTGCTTCGCCTGTTAACCAATCCGGAGCGGCCGGTGCAACTCATTCTTGCCGGCAAGGCCCATCCGGCGGACCAGGCAGGGCAGGCCCTGATTCAGGAATGGACCCATTTTATCCGGCGGCCCGAGGCGCGGCCCCATGTGATCTTCCTCAGTGACTACGACATGCTTCTGACGGAGCACCTGGTGCAGGGGGTGGATGTCTGGATCAACACGCCGCGACGGCCCTGGGAGGCCTGCGGAACGAGCGGCATGAAAGTGCTCGTCAATGGCGGCATCAATCTTTCGGAATTGGACGGCTGGTGGGCGGAAGCCTACACCCCTGAAGTGGGATGGGCTTTGGGGGACGGGCGGGAACATGATAACGATCCCGCCTGGGACGCTGTCGAAGCCGCGGCGCTCTATGACCTCCTCGAACGAGAGGTGATCCCAGAGTTTTACACGCGCGACGGGGAGGGCATCCCCACCGCCTGGGTAGCGCGGATGCGGGAAAGCATGGCACGATTGACACCGCGCTTCTCCGCCAACCGCGCGGTGTGCGACTACACCGAGCAACTCTACCTCCCGGCTGCTATGATCTATCGCAAACGGGCTGAAAATAAAGGGGCCGTGGGCCGACAGGTGATCGACTGGCGGCATAAGGTTGAGCATAAATGGGCTGCAGTCCACTTTGGCGAAATGAAGGTTGAGACGCGTGACGAGCAGCACGTATTTGAGGTCCAGGTCTATCTCAACGAGCTCGAACCGAAGGCGGTACGTGTAGAGCTTTATGCCGACGGCATTAACGGCAGCGGCCCGGTGCGACAGGAGATGACGCTCGCCCGTCAACAAGCGACTGCAGACAGCGGTCACGTGTATCATACTCAGGTGCCTGCGAGCCGCCCGGCGAAGGATTATACAGCGCGGATAATCCCGTATTATGACGGCGTTTCGGTTCCCCTGGAAGAAGCTCACATCCTGTGGCAGCGATGATTCCATTTCGGATGGCAGAGGAATGAAACAAAAGAAACAAATAAAAGGAGTGCTGCCCATTACGGCACTGTTTGTGGATGTCGGCGGTGTCCTGCTCACCGACGGGTGGGGTCACGCGTCCCGCGAACTGGCGGCCAAGGCGTTCGACCTGGATCCGGAAGAAATGGAAAACCGGCATAGCCAGGCCTTCGGCACTTACGAGTTGGGCAAGCTCACCATTGAGGAATACTTGAGTCGGGTGGTGTTCTACGAGGAGCGGCCTTTTACTCCTGCTGAGTTTCAAAAATTCATGTTCGCGCAATCGAAGCCGTATCCCCCGATGATCGAGTTGGTCCGCAAGCTCAAGGTAAAGTATGGGCTTAAGATCGCCGTGGTCAGCAACGAAGGGCGGGAACTGAATGCCCACCGAATTCGAAAGTTCAAGCTGGATGGGTTTGTAGATTTTTTCATTTCCTCCTGCTTCGTCCATCTCCGAAAGCCCGACGTGGACATATTCCGGGTTGCGCTGGACATGGCCCAGGTGCCGATCGGGCAAATAGTCTATATCGAAAACACTCCGATGTTCGTCGAGGTCGCAGAAGGTCTCGGAATTAGCGGCATTCTTCATACGGATTACAAGTCCACGTGCAGGCAACTGGCCGCACGCGGATTGGAGATAGCAGAATGACGGACCAGCCATCCATGAAGTCAGCTAACACAAGCATTTTGACGATCAACGGCGGCTCATCGAGCATCAAGTTCGCGCTGTTTAAGAGCGGTGACCCGCTCCGACGGATTCTGGAGGGCGGGATTGAGCGTATTGGACTGCCGGAGGCCGCCTTGCGGGTGAAAGGCCTGGAGCCTGCGGACAACTTTTCGCGGCCGGTGGCGGCGACTGACCACACGGTGGCGGTGGGCGCTCTGATGGATTGGATCGAGGACCGTAGCGGGCGTGATGCATTGACCGCGGTGGGGCATCGTGTGGTGCATGGCGGGCCGAAGTACAGCAAACCGCAGCGAATCACCGCAGAAATGGTTGAGGAACTGCACCGGCTCAGTCCATTCGATCCTGAGCATCTGCCGGAGGAGATACTGTTGACCGAGGCGTTTCATCGCCGATTTCCTGCCCTGCCCCAAGTGGCGTGTTTCGACACGGCTTTTCACCATGACCTGCCGTGCGTGGCGCGACTGTTGCCGATCCCGCGCCGTTACGAAGCGCAGGGGGTGCGACGATATGGGTTTCACGGATTGTCGTATGCGTTTCTTATGGGAGAGCTGGCCCGCCTGGCCGGAGCGAAAGCGGCACAAGGCCGGGTCATCCTCGCCCACCTCGGCAATGGCGCGAGCCTGGCGGCCGTGCGCGACGGCAAATCCGTGGACACAAGCATGGGTTTCACCCCGACAGCCGGCGTACCGATGAGCACCCGCTCCGGTGATCTCGATCCCGGACTGGTTTGGTATCTTGCGCGCACCGAGGGCCTCGATGCAAAACGATTCAATGAGATGGTCAATTTCCAGTCCGGGCTGCTCGGCGTGTCGGAGACCAGTTCCGACATGCGTGACTTGCTCGACCGTGAAACGCAGGACGTGCGGGCGGCTGAAGCGGTCGCGCTGTTCTGCTATCAGGCCAAGAAATGGATAGGCTCGTTCGCAGCGGCACTGGGAGGAGTGGAAACATTAGTATTCAGTGGCGGAATTGGTGAGAATGCTCCGGAAGTCCGCGCCCGGATTTGCGAAGGGCTTGGATTTCTTGGAATCGAACTCGCAGAAAAACAAAACGTGGCCAATGCGGATGTAATATCTGCGGGAAGCAGCAGGGTCTCGGTGCGCGTAATTCATACGGACGAGGAGTTGATGATAGCTAAAACAGTCTGCCAAGTTTTAGGTCTTACACGTGGAAAGGAATAGATTATGAAAGTAAAAGAAGTGTCTAAAAAGAACCTTGTCGTGAACGTAAAAAAAGGGTTTGAGGAGAACTTCGCCGTGAAAAAGAAAAAGATGAATGTAACGGCCAACCCATTGTCGCCCGAGCAACTGCGAAAGATGAACGCCTATTGGCGCGCCGCCAACTACCTGTCGGTCGGCCAGATCTACCTCTATGACAATCCGATACTGAAAAAACCGTTAAAACTGGAACATGTGAAACCGCGACTGTTAGGCCACTTCGGTACGACGCCGGGGCTGAACCTTATCTATGTCCATCTCAACCGGATCATCAAACAGTATGACCTGAACATGATTTATATCGCAGGACCCGGACATGGCGGGCCGGGACTGGTGGCCAACACTTATCTGGAAGGCACCTACAGCGAGTTGTACCCGAACATATCCCGGGACGAACGGGGTATGAAAAAGCTCTTCACCCAATTCTCTTTTCCCGGCGGCATCCCTAGTCACGCGGCGCCGGAAACACCTGGTTCCATTCATGAAGGCGGTGAGCTTGGCTATTCTCTGTCGCATGCGTATGGCGCCACATTAGATAACCCCAACTTAATAGTTGCCTGCGTGGTCGGCGACGGCGAAGCGGAAACCGGTCCACTGGCCACTAGCTGGCACTCAAATAAATTCCTGAATCCCGTCACCGATGGGGCGGTGCTGCCGATTCTGCACCTGAATGGCTACAAGATTGCCGGGCCCACCGTGCTGGGCCGCATAAGTCACGAAGAGTTGGATCAGCTCTTCCAGGGTTACGGCTACAAACCTTATTTTGTCGAGGGAGACGATCCCATGAAGGTCCATCGACTTCTGGCGGTTGTGCTCGATACGATCGTTGCAGAGATTAAAGACATTCAGATTTCGGCACGTGCTAAAGGATTCCGGAAGCGTCCGCAATGGCCTATGATAATCTTACGTACGCCAAAAGGCTGGACTTGTCCGAAAGTGGTTGATGGACTGCCAATCGAAGGCACGTTTCGCGCGCACCAGGTGCCCATTACAGATTTTGTGGCGAAGCCGAAACACCTGAAGATCCTGGAGCAATGGCTGAAAAGTTATAAGCCTGAGGAGTTATTTGACCAAAACGGCGGGCTACTTTCTGAACTTACTGAACTAGCGCCCAAAGGAGAGCGGCGTATGGGAGCGAACCCTCATGCCAACGGAGGTCTCCTCCTTAAAGAATTGAAGTTGCCGGATTTCTGCGACTACGCGGTCAAGGTGCCAAAGCCAGGCGTCGTGGAAGCAGAAAGCACGCGCCTTCAGGGTGAGTTCATTCGAGACGTGCTCTCGCTTAACGCCGAGGCACGCAACTTCCGCGTCTTCAGCCCGGATGAAACCGCGTCAAACCGCTGGACCAGCCTATTCGAGGTTACTAACCGTTGCTCGACCGCGGAAATCATTAACATCGACGACCATGTTGCACCTGATGGCCGGGTGATGGAGATGCTGAGCGAGCACCAATGCGAAGGATGGCTCGAAGGTTACCTGCTTACAGGAAGACATGGTTTTTTCTCATGCTACGAAGCCTTCATCCACATCGTCGATTCGATGTTCAACCAGCACGCAAAGTGGCTCAAGGTGGCGAACCACATCCCGTGGCGCCGTCCAATCGCTTCCCTGAACTACCTGCTCTCGTCTCACGTGTGGCGGCAGGACCACAATGGATTCAGCCACCAGGACCCAGGTTTTATCGACCACGTGGTGAACAAGAAGGCGGAAATCATCCGCGTCTATCTGCCGCCGGACGCCAACACCCTGCTGTCCGTCACTGACCATTGTCTGCGCAGTCGCAATTACGTAAATGTTATTGTCGCGGGCAAACAGCCGGAACTGCAATGGCTCGAGATGGATGCAGCTATCAAACACTGCACGGCCGGGCTTGGCATCTGGGAATGGGCCAGCAATGACGAGGGCGGCGACCCCGATGTGGTGATGGCCTGCTGCGGAGATGTGCCAACCTTGGAGACACTGGCCGCTGTCGAGATCCTGCGACAGCGCTTTCCGGAACTAAAGATCCGTGTCATCAACGTGGTGGACTTGATGACGCTTCAGCCGCAGATCGAACACCCCCACGGGTTGAGCGATAAAGACTTTGATGTCCTCTTTACCAAGGACAAGCCCATCATCTTCGCCTTCCACGGCTATCCCTGGTTGATTCATCGCCTGACATATCGTCGGACCAATCACACGAATCTCCACGTACGCGGGTACAAAGAAAACGGAACGACCACCACGCCCTTCGACATGGTGGTGTTGAATGATCTCGACCGCTTTCACCTGGTCGGTGACGTGATCGACCGTGTGCCTGGCTTGGGTTCAAGGGCCGCGTACGTCAAACAGTTTCTGCGCGACAAGTTGCTGGACCACAAGGCCTACATCGACAAATACGGCGAAGACATGCCGGAAATCCGCAACTGGAAATGGAAGGGGTGACGCCGCTTCGAAAGCCACCCGCGTCGCCATCGGGCTGTGGGTGACACTGTTGGCGGCATTGGGCGGTATGATCCTGCTGCTGAGAAAGGGCTGAATATGGTCGGAGAAAAAACTGTGAATATCATATCCAATTGTCCGGCGCGGTGGGCCGCGCAGCGTGGAGAATACAATGCTGCGATAGAAGGGACATTAGCATGAGAACAAGTATTTCGCAACTCACGAAACCTGCGGCACAGCAAAGACTCGTGTCACACTAAACTTTGACAGGAGGAAGAAGATGAAAAGATTAATGGTTGTTTTAACGGTTTTGTTTGTTTTTAGTACCGCAGCATTTGCCCAGATGGGCACCGGTCAAGGTGATGGCATGATGGGTGGTAGTTGGGGGTGGGGAATGAACTCCGGATGGGTACTTACGATCATTATCGCGATTCTCGTGATTTTTGGTGTCGTTTATATGATGATGAAACGGAAGTAAAAAGGCAGCGCACACGGTGTTGATGAAAGATATGATAGGGCCATCATCGGCGAGTTCCGAAAAAGAGGGAAAGACAAAAGAGATGCCCGGGAAAAGCGATCCGCACAAGCATTATATTCTCCAGACAGGGCAGAGTACCTGCCACGATACGAGCGGCCGCATGATCGATTGCGACGGGAGCGGCCAGGACGCGGACTTCAGAAGCGGCGTGTCCTGGCCTGAACCGCGATTCGAGGTCCTTGACGATGCGGTTCTCGATCGGCTGACGGGGCTCATCTGGACTATGAATGCTAATATAGCTGAATTGCCTCTGACATGGAAGGAAGCCCTCGATTACATCGCAACGATGAATCGTGACAATGTATTCGGTTCTTCCGACTGGCGTCTTCCCAACCGCCGTGAACTCCGAAGCCTTATGAGCCACCAGACCAGGAAACCAGCTTTACCGGAGGGGCATCCCTTTGTCAAAGTATTCAGCGGATGGTACTGGACGTCTACGACTGCGGCGATCAACACTGCCTATGCGTGGTATATCCATATGGAGGGCGCACGAATGTTTTACGGCCGAAAGGAGCAGTTTTTCCTGTTATGGCCTGTTCGGGGAAAGGGAGACACAATTCTCCCTGCTACCGGCCAAACCGGGTGTTATGACGCAAAAGGGCAACCCATCTCCTGCACAGGTTCGGGACAGGACGGAGAGTTCCGATCAGGGGTGCGTTGGCCTGAACCCCGCTTTGAGGAGGCGGGAAATATGGTCGTCGACCGGCTCACGAACCTCTGCTGGCGCCCATCAGCCGACCTCTTAGGAAGACCGTCGACATGGCAGGAAGCGCTCAAAGCAGCTACAGCCCTCAACCGGCGGCAGGAAGGGACTTATTTATGGCGGCTGCCGAACATCAATGAACTGGAATCGCTCGTGGATTGCAGCGCGCACAGCCCGGCGCTTCCTCATGAACATCCCTTCAGTGATGTCAGGGAAGGATACTGGTCTTCAACGACGAGCATGTTCGAACCTGACTGGGCGTGGGCTCTCTACCTCACCAAAGGTGCAATCGGCGTCGGACAGAAAAGGGGCGCGCATTTCTCAGTTTGGCCGGTGTGTGATCTCCCTTCGATCCGCATAAACAGCAGGTAACAGGAGGAGGTTATTATGAGCTATTATTTCAGTAAGACATTGAATCTGTCCTTCTTCTCGCACCAAAGTTGGCGGGCAAGATTGTCGGGGTGAGAGACTGTGCAGACTGAGACGATTTTGATTTTGTTGTTTTCGGTCGCGGTCGCGGTGGCGATTGCGGTGCGGCAACTGCATGTGCCGTACACGGTGGCCTTGGTGCTGACTGGGTTGGCGCTCGGTATCCTGAAACTGTTCACGCCGTCGCATCTGACGAAGGAATTGCTCTTTTCGGTCTTCCTGCCTGGCTTGTTGTTTGAAGCCGCATTTCACATCGAGTTCCGTGTCCCCCAAATGAAACTTCGCCGGGACAAGGAAAACGGAACTACTACCACTGAATTCTCAATGATCAGGATATCATGATGATCAATGTGCGGATTGATCCTGAAGTATTTTCGCCCGTAACGATGCACCAAACGATGTATAAATAGGAGGTTTGAATCTCATGCAGTATAGTGATGAGACTTTTGAGGGGAAGAATGGTATCAAGCCCTCCATGAATGCCGCACAATTATTTGTACGGTGCTTGGAAAACGAGGGTGTCAAATATGTCTTTGGGATACCCGGAGAGGAAAATATCCTCATGGTCGATGCATTTAATGGATCTTCCATTCGCTTCATCCTTGTCCGTCACGAGCAGGCCGCCTCTTTCATGGCCGATATCTATGGTCGTCTCACTGGTCAGCCAGGAGTGTGCCTCGCGACGCTCGGACCGGGAGCGATCAATCTTGCGCTCGGCACGGCTGATGCCAATACCGACAGCGTTCCACTAGTCGCGATCAGCGCACAGGTGGGCCTGAATCGCATCTACAAAGAATCTCACCAAAGCATTGATCTGGTCGGCATGTTCAAACCGCTCACAAAGTGGGCAGCCCTGATCCAATCCGCAGAGGCGATACCGGAAATGGTACGCAGTGCCTTCAAGCAGGCCCAGACTGAGCGGCCGGGAGCCGTGTACTTAGCCTTCCCCCAGGATGTCGAAATCTTGCCCGTCCCGGAAGGATACCATCCGCTCGATATTAATATCGTTCGCGATTCCTCTCCATCCGCCACTCAGATCGGGAGAGCTGTCAAAGTCCTGGAGACTGCAAAAAAAACAATTGTGCTGGCAGGGCACGGCGCCGTGCGTGATCGTGCCAGTGAAGCGCTCATCCGTTTCTCGGAGCGCCTCGGGATACCGGTGGCGACGACCTTTATGGGCAAGGGCGTCTTTCCGGACAATCATCCCAATTCTCTTGGCACCGCAGGATTTATGGTCCATGACTACGTCAACTTTGGCTTCGACCAGGCTGACGTAGTTCTATGCGTCGGCTACGATCTGCAGGAATTTGATCCCGTGAGAATCAATCCAAGAGGGGATAAGCAGATTCTTCATATTCATCGCTATCCAGCCGGAGTCGACGCTCACTATCACGTCGCGGTCGGTATCATAGGAAGTATTTCGGAATCCCTCGACGCCTTGTCTCAGGGAATTAAGGCGACACCGGGATTGAGCCCAACAGATATCAAGATCCGTCGCCTCATAGGGGAAGAGCTGGAGAGGGGAAGGAAGGACGACTTATATCCGGTCAAGCCTCAGCGAATCGTCGCAGATGTCAGAACTGCAATGGGCGAGGAAGATATCGTACTCGTTGACACGGGTGCGGTCAAGATGTGGATGGCCCGTCTTTACCCCACGTACCGCCCAAACACGTGCCTTATTTCCAATGGGCTCTCAACCATGGCCTTTGCATTTCCGGGGGCAATTGGTGCAAAGCTTGCCTTCCCTGAACGAAAAGTTCTCGCGGTCGCAGGCGACGCCGGGTTTCTCATGAACTCGCAGGAATTAGAGACAGCGGTACGCGAAAAAATACCTGTTGTCGTGCTGGTATGGGTGGATGGGAGCTACGGCCTGATCAAGTGGAAAATGGATATTGAGTTAGGGCACCACTCGCACGTCGACTTCGGGAACCCGGACTTCGTCAAATTAGCTGAAAGCTATGGCGCCAAAGGCTACGCCATAAAACGAACGGAGGACCTCCTTCCCACGCTGCAGCGCGCCCTGGAGGATAATACAGTCTCGGTTATCGCTTGCCCTGTGGACTATGCACAAAATAAGGTGCTGACTGATAAGCTTGGAGAACTCACGCGAGCGCTCTAGCGGGCGGAAGGACGCTGCTCAGGATGAATAATAACTTGGATAAGCAACCGTCTTTTTGGAGCATTCCGGCCGAGGAACTTCTTCGGCAACTGAAAACAACTTCACAGGGCTTAACGAATGAAGAGGCCCGCCGCCGCTTCACACAGTATGGGGCCAATCTCCTCAAGCCCAAAAAAAGGGCGACTGCATTCTCTCTCCTCCTATCTCAATTCAAGAGCCCGATTATCCTGATCCTGATCTTTGCCTCAGTGCTCTCATTTTTCCTGCACAACCCTGTGGATGCTGTCATCATCTCCGCAATTGTCCTCGTTAGCGGGCTCCTCGGTTTCTGGCAGGAAAGGGGGGCGACGAATGCAATCGACAAGTTGCTGTCGATCGTTCAGATCAAAGCTGCGGTCATGCGCGATGGCACTCTGAAGGATATTCCCGTTGAGGAGATAGTGCCCGGAGATATCGTCTCATTCAACGCCGGTGATGTCATTCCAGGAGACTGCCTGGTCCTCGAATCAAAAAATCTCTTTGTGGATGAGGCATCTCTGACAGGCGAGACCTACCCTGAAGATAAAATATCCGGTATATTGCCAGGGGAAACTCCACTTGCCAAAAGGACCAATACTCTTTTTATGGGGACTCACGTAGTCAGCGGCAGTGCGAACGCAGTGGTTGTGCGCACAGGACGGGAGACCGAATTCGGCAAGGTCTCTGAACGCCTTGCGCTCAGACCTCCGGAGACGGAATTTGAGCGCGGGGTGAGGCATTTCGGCTACCTTCTTATGGAAGTGACGCTACTGCTGGTAATCGCCATTTTTGCTATTAACGTATACCTGGCCCGCCCTGTTCTGGACTCATTTCTCTTTGCGTTGGCGCTCGCCGTCGGATTGACCCCACAGCTTCTGCCGGCCATTATTATGGTCAACCTTGCCCACGGCGCAAAAGGGATGGCGCTCAAAAAGGTAATCGTGAAACGCCTCGCCTCTATCGAGAACTTCGGCAGTATGAACGTCCTCTGCTCCGATAAGACCGGCACTCTGACCGAAGGGGTGGTGCATGTCCGCTCCGCTCTTGACATCGAGGGCAATGAAAGCGAAAAAGTCCTGCTCTATGCATATCTCAATTCTTTTTACGAAACTGGATTTACAAACCCGATTGATGAAGCAATACGAGCCTATCGGAAGTTCGATGTTTCGGCCTGGCAAAAGCTTGACGAAGAGCCGTATGATTTTATTCGCAAACGCTTAAGTGTCCTGGTCTCTCACGGTGATACACATCTTATGATTACGAAAGGGGCGTTAAAGAATGTACTTGCCGCCTGCTCAAAAGCTGAAACTTCGAGTGGGGCCGTTGTGGATATAGCTGAAATACAGGATAAGGTGCAAGCCCATTTTGAGGAATTCAGCAGCCAGGGCTTTCGCACAATGGGGATTGCATACCGAAATGTTGGCCCTGCCTCCGGCATCACTAAAGACCACGAAGCTGGCATGACGTTTTTAGGATTTCTTGTGCTTTTCGATCCGGTAAAATCAGGCATCGCTGAGACTATAACAGATCTCAAGCGTCTCGGCGTTTCATTAAAAATAATCACCGGGGACAATCGTCTGGTTGCCGCCCATGTCGGACAACAGGTCGGGCTATTGGACTCGGGAATCCTCACAGGTCCGGATCTCCGGCTTATGAGCGATGAAGCGCTGCTTAAAAGAGTAAATGAAGTGAATGTTTTCGCAGAGGTCGAACCCAATCAGAAAGAGCGCATCATCCTTGCCCTGAAAAAGGCAAAAAACGTCGTCGGTTATATGGGAGACGGCATAAACGACGCATCTGCCCTCCATACTGCCGATGTAGGCATATCTGTGGACAGCGCCGTTGATGTTGCCAAGGATGCGGCCGATATTGTGCTGCTCGAAAAAGACCTTGGGGTTCTTGCGCAGGGGGTGAGGGAAGGGAGGACGACTTTTGCCAACACCCTCAAGTATGTATTCATGGCGACAAGCGCCAATTTCGGCAATATGTTCAGCATGGCGGGGGCATCTCTTTTTCTCCCTTTTCTTCCTCTCCTGCCCAAGCAAATCCTGCTTACCAATTTACTGACGGATTTTCCGGAGATGGCTATTGCAGCAGACAATGTGGACAAGGAGCTGGTTGATAGCCCGCGACGGTGGAACATGAGGTTTATACGGAACTTTATGATGACCTTCGGGCTTTTAAGTTCTATCTTTGACTATCTCACCTTCGGTGTATTGTTATTTATTCTCCGTGCCTCTCCGGAGGAATTCAGGACCGGCTGGTTTGCTGAGTCCGTCATCTCAGCATCGCTGGTTGTGCTCGTCGTTCGCACAAGGGGCCCCTTTTTCAAAAGCAGACCCGGGAAATCTCTGTTCATAGCGACACTGCTGATCGTCAGCGCTACGCTGAGTGTCCCTTTCATTCCAATTGGAGAAAGGCTCTTTGGATTTACCCCGTTACCAATCTCTTTTCTTGTCCTCATGGGAGTGATTGTAGCGATCTACATCGCTGCAGCTGAGGCGGCAAAAAAGATATTTTACAAAAAGATCCAATTTTAAAAAATAGGAAAATCCGGATCACAGCAGATACCCATAAAAATCCGGTTCGCGTATAATAATTGTGTTTCGCTAAAACATTAATATGAACAGGTCTATATTTCCCATGATAATTGCCGCGGCCATGTTCCTGTCGCTTTTCAGGCTCGGGGCGCCGAAACTCTTCGATGTCGATGAGGCCGTTTTTTCGGAAGCGACGAGGGAGATGGTTGTGAGCCAGAACTGGATCACCCCGACTTATAACGGAGAAAACCGTTATGACAAGCCGATCCTTTTTTACTGGCTGATGGCAGCTTCCTACAAGGTCTTCGGCATCAATGAGTTCGGGGCAAGGTTCCCCTCGGCCGTGGCGGCGGTCCTGCTGATTGCTCTTCTTTTTCTCTCCGTGAGGCAGGCAAGCGGCCAAAAGCCGGCGCGTTATGCCGCTTTATCGGCCGTGCTGTCGGTCTATTATGTTGTCTATTCGAGGGCGGCGGTGACCGACATGACTCTTACCCTCTTCATCGCCCTGTCACTTTTTTCCTTCTACCGCTGGTTTTCTGAAGCCCCCCCCGACGGCCGTATATACCTTTATGGTTTCTATCTGTTTTCGGCGCTTGCCTTTCTTACGAAGGGACTCATAGGGATCATTTTCCCCTTTGGGATAGCACTTATCTACGCGTCGATTTCCGAAGGATTGCGCGGTATGAAGAAGGTCTTTTCCCTGAAAGGTATCCTGATCTTTACCGCCGTGTCCGCACCCTGGTATCTTGCAGAGATCGTAATAAACGGGCGTGAGTTTATAGACCAGTTCTTCATAAAACATCACTTCAGGAGATTTACGGACGTCATATCAGGGCACAGCGGACCGGTTTATTATTACCTCATTGTGATAATAGTGGGGATGTTCCCCTGGATATCCTTCCTCCCTTCAGGCATAAGAAGAGCGCTAAAGGAGAAGGACCCGTTTCATCGTTTCGCATTGGTCTGGCTCGCCTTTGTATTTCTGTTTTTTTCCTTATCCACTACGAAGCTTCCAAACTATATCCTCCCCGCCCTACCCGCAGCCGCAGTGCTGATAGGGGCAGGGTTATCAGGGAGGGACGATAACTGGAGACGATATTCTTTACTTTCGATGGGGGTGTTGTCGGTCTTGATGGCTGTCTCATTTCTCTATATTGCGGAGAGATTACTCCCCAAAATCGGCATAGCAAATGCCGGATGGCCTTTCATGACGGCGCTCGCCGCCTTTGTAAGCGGGGTGCTTTGTCTGTACTCTGTTTTCTCAAGGCGTGACCTTCATGGCCTCATCGCCGGTATCATGACCGTATTTTTTGCGGTGTTATTGACCGGAGCGCTTCCTCTTGCAAGCGACTATCTCCAGGGCACTCTGCATAAATACAGCCTTTACGCCAAGGATAAGCTAAGGCCTGATGAAGGGGTCATAGTATTTGGTATTAACAACCCAAGCATTGCATTCTATTCCGAAAGAAAAATTCTTAGCGCCAACAACAAAGAGGAACTCGGCTCCCTTGCCAAAAAAGGCACTCATGCCGTCGCTATCTCTAAAGCCGATGATGCAGGCCTTCTGCAGGGCTCGGGTTATACTTTGGTGGACAGCGACGGACGATATGCACTGTTTGAGACTAATTAGCTTCTAAGCCGGCAAGCACCCGTTAGCCTTTTTCCTCTGCGTTTTGCTACCCCCTCCCCTGAATTGCGCCGCATCTTTTTTTGTGCTATTTAATAGGTGTGGTCCCGAAGTGATCACGCCCGATGAGATTATCT
Organism: uncultured Nitrospiraceae bacterium; assembly: GCA_963811165.1. Taxonomy (GTDB): domain Bacteria; phylum Nitrospirota; class Thermodesulfovibrionia; order Thermodesulfovibrionales; family UBA6898; genus Sulfobium. The sequence goes on along the minus strand of CAWEQH010000004.1, from coordinate 217,499 downwards.
TCCGCAGAGGAGACAACTATTTATGGACGACGGGAAAGAGGCGTTTCCTGATATTCCCGACAGGATAGCCGGTCTGAGGGAACTCGCATACAACCTCTGGTGGAGCTGGCACCCCGAAGCGCGTATGCTGTTTAAGATGCTCAGCCGTGCCGCATGGAAGCTGAGTGTCCATAACCCGGTAAAGATGCTCCACGACGTCAGCCGTGAGACCTTCGAGGCGGCTGCAAGAGACCCGAAATTTCTCAGACATCACGACGCGGTCATGGCGAGATTCAGGTCCGACATGAGTCCTTCCGGCGACTGGTTCTCCTCCAAGGTAGCCGACGCAAAGCTTCTGCCGATCGCATACTTTTCGGCCGAATACGGTCTCCATCATTCTCTGCCCTTTTACGCTGGAGGACTCGGTTTTCTTGCAGGGGATTTCCTTAAGGAATGCAGCGACCTTGGCGTGCCCATCATCGCCATGGGGTTCATGTACCCCGAGGGCTATTTAAGGCAAAAGATGTCACCCGACGGCTGGCAGTCCGCCGAGAGTGAGAGAATCGACAGGGAAAACGCCCCGATCACCCGCATCCTCGATCCTCAGGGCAACCGCCTGACAGTAAGGGTCCCTTTCATCGAGCCGCCCATCTACGTCGAGGTCTGGAAGGTCAGGATCGGGAAGGTCACTCTCTATCTCATGGACACCGACATCGACGCCAACGATCCCTGGAACAGGAGCATCACCTCGCATCTGTACGCCGGCGGGCATGAACAGAGGCTGAGACAGGAGATAGTCCTGGGCATAGGCGGGGCCGAGGTCCTCACCACGCTCGGCATAAAGCATTCCGTACTGCATCTAAATGAAGGACATCCGGCTTTTGCCATACTGGAGAGGATAAGGGAGAAAGTCGGGGCAGGTCTTAGCTTCGAAGGGGCCTTCGAAAAAGTCCGCTCCACCACTATTTTCACGACCCACACGCCGGTGCCTGCGGGCCATGACGTATTCACCTTCGAGCTCGTCGAGAAATACTTCACCTCTTACTGGCCTTCACTGGGGCTTTGTTGTGACGCATTCTTTCAGCTGGGGGTCGACCCGAAATTCCCCAACGCGGGCTTCAATATGACCGCCTTTGCACTGAGGGCATCGGCCTATCACAATGCGGTAAGCAAAAAACATGCGGAGGTCGCACGGAAGATGTGGCAGTCTCTATGGCCCGACCTGCCCGAGGAGAAAGTCTCTATCGTCCATATCACAAACGGGGTCCATATACCCACGTGGGCGGAGCCGAGAGTGGAACTCCTCTACAACAAATACCTCGGGCCGCACTGGCTCACCGACCACGACAACCCCGACATCTGGGAACTCATCGACGACATACCCGACCGGGAACTCTGGAACAGCCATTACTGGCACAAGATGAAGCTCATCCTCCGGATCATGGAAAGGGCAAGACAGCGGTGGCTCGAAGCTCCCGAGCCGAGACTGATCCTTGCGTCGGGAGTGTTGCTGGACCCCAACGTGCTTACGATCGGCTTTGCGCGCAGGTTCGCCACCTATAAAAGGGCAACGCTCATATTCGAAGACGTCGAAAGGCTGAGGAAAATCCTTACCGACAGGTGGAAACCCGTGCAGATCATCTTCGCCGGAAAGGCCCACCCCGCAGACGAGCCGGGCAAACAGGTGCTCCAGAAGGTCTTCAACGCCTCCAAAGACCCTTCCTTCGGGGGCCGCATAGCCTTTGTCGAGGATTACGATGAACAGTTGGCGCAGTACCTCGTGCACGGCGTCGACGTATGGCTCAACAACCCGCTGCCGCCGCTTGAGGCATGCGGCACAAGCGGGATGAAGGCTTCTTTAAACGGCGTGCCCCATCTGAGCATTCTCGATGGATGGTGGACCGAAGGGTTTAACGGCAAAAACGGCTGGGCATTCGAAGGACATGAAGGAGAAGACAGGGACGCGCAGGACGCACGGACCCTTTACGATATACTCGAAACACAGGTGGTCCCCATGTATTATCGCGTCGACGATGACGGCGTACCGCATGAATGGGCGAGGGTAATGAAAGAAGCGATCAAGAGCACCGCCCCTGCTTTCAGCGCCAGGCGGATGACGAAGGAATACGCTGAACGGTTTTACGGTGAGGCCCTTAAATCAGTGATCAGGGAACTCAAGTCAGCTGTGTAGATGACTGACATCCCGGTACCCTCAAATCCTCTCTGCCGGCATACAAAAAAAACCCGGCAGGAGGCGAAACGAAGTCGTGCCGCACCTGCCGGAAACGGATGACGGATTCTACGTAACGAAAACCGTCGCCCTCTTGAGGTCCTCGAGCCTCGAGAGCAGGGTATGATGCTTATGCTCATCTGCGATAAGATAGGAAAGCACATAGCGGGTCACGAAGAGTTCGCTTTTTTCGAGGGCCTCTTCCGCCAGCTGTAAAGACGTGGCCTCCGCCGTGATATGCTTGTTCAGTCCGGACCCGAGGGCGTTGAGGTCGTCCGGGCTAAGGACAAAGGGCTCCTTCGTGACACTGTCTATGAGCATCTGTTGCATAACCTTGTGTTTCTGAGAGTCGCTCTTGATCATTTCCATCGTCATTTTTATGAGACGGTTACTGGTCTTTTTCAGCAGCTCTTCCGAGAACCTGATCGTCTCGTCCTCCAGACGCTGCCATTCCTTGATGGTCGCCAAAAACTCCCTGGAGAGTTCCGCTGGTTTTCTTCTGGATGTAGCGATCTTTTTTTTCTTAGCCGGCGCTCTTTCTGCCATGGTGAGACCTCCTTGTAATCATTTTATTTTCTTTCCCTTTATAAAAACTCCCGCGAGTCTGCCTCTAGTTTACGTAACACCCATTCTCTCACCTCCTTCATGCACAAAGGTCTGATTCTATGCTATCAAATAACAATGTGATGTCAAGAGGACCGGCCACAGACCGGCCACAGAGGACCGGCCACAATCGCGTCCTCATACATATATTTTCGCTGATGGGTTCCGGCCGGCCTGGTTGACCGTGATATCCGATGATGCTACTCTAAAAAGTGATGGGACCCTATGAGTTTCTCGATATCTCAGGCGACGCCGGCATAAGGGCCTTCGGTGATACTGCCCAAGAGCTCTTCGTCAATGCGGCCCGCGGTATGTACGATCTGATGACGGACACGGGGAACGTCGGAAAGACCGAAACGATCGATATCTCTTTGGCACATGATTCACCGGAAGGGCTTCTCGTATCCTGGCTTAACGAGCTTATCTTCCGGTTTGACGCCCACGGTTTCATAGGGAAAGAAATCGTAATCACTGAATTTCTTTCCGAGGATGATTTCACGGAAAGAGGACCCGCATATTCCCTGAGGGCCTCGCTTTCAGGGGAGCATTTCGACCCGGCCAGACATCAGGGCAAGTTGCTGCTGAAAGCGGCAACGTATCACAGGCTGAAGATTGAGAATGAGGGCGGCCGCTGGAGCGCTGAAATCATCTTCGACATCTGATAAGGCGCACGGAGTCGGGTATAATAAAGGACAGGAGAATTGATGACGCTCAATACGCTCAAAAGGATCGATGAAACCAGGCTCCTGGTGCCCGTTGATTACAAAAAAGGCATGAGGGTACCGGGAATAGTCTATGTCGACACCGTTTTGGAAAAGGAACTCGAACCGCAGGCGATCGATCAGGTCGCCAACGTCGCCACGCTCCCCGGCATCGTGAAATGCTCAACGGCGATGCCTGATATTCATAACGGATACGGGTTCCCCATCGGGGGGGTGGCAGCCTTCGATCTCAAAGAAGGGATCATATCTCCCGGAGGTGTGGGGTACGACATAAACTGCGGCGTAAGGCTCCTCAGAAGCAATCTCAAAAAAGATGAGGTCTTCCCGAGGATGAAAGACCTTGTGGATGTCCTCTATCGTGAGGTCCCCTCAGGGGTAGGATCAAAAGGGAAGTTACGCCTCGGCCCGGACGACGAAAAGCAGATACTGGTAAAAGGCGCAGCCTGGGCAGTCGAAAAAGGCATGGGCGATCCGGCCGACATAGAGAGGACGGAGTCAGGGGGCAGGATCGAAGGTGCCGACCCTTCCCTCATCAGCAGCAAGGCATACGACCGGGGCAGGTCCCAGCAGGGGACGCTCGGCTCAGGCAACCACTTCCTGGAGGTCCAGTATGTCGATGAGATATACGATGAACAGGCGGCAAACGGCCTTGGACTCTTCAGGGACCAGGTGACGGTGATGATCCATACCGGTTCAAGGGGATTCGGGCACCAGGTATGCACTGATTTTTTAGAGGTGATGGGGCGTGCCGCCGTCAAATACGGGATCGAACTCTACGACAGGGAACTCGCCTGCGCACCGTTTCAGAGTCGGGAAGCCCAGGATTACCTTGCCGCAATGAGGGCCGCGGCAAATTACGCCTGGGCAAACAGACAATGCATCATGCACTGGACGAGGGAGGCCTTCATGAGCGTCTTGGGCTCATCTCCCCGTGGTCTGGGGATGAGCCTGGTTTACGACGTCGCCCATAACATCGCCAAGGTTGAAGACCATATCGTTCATGGAGAAAAAAGAAAGCTGGTCGTCCACAGGAAAGGTGCGACCCGCGCGTTCCCGCCCGGACATCCCGAACTGCCCGATATCTACAGACATCTTGGACAGCCCGTCCTCATCCCGGGGGACATGGGCAGGGCGTCCTTTGTGCTTTTGGGTACTGAAAAGGCGATGCAGGAAACCTTCGGCTCTACCTGTCATGGAGCAGGGAGGGTCCTCTCCCGGCACCAGGCGATCAGGCTTGCCAGGGGCCGGAAGATCTGGCGGGAGCTTGAGGAAAAAGGCATCCTCGTGAGGTCTGCCGGAAGGGAGACCCTTGCAGAGGAGATGAGCGACGCTTACAAAGACATCACTGCGGTGGTAGACGTGGTCCAGAGGGCAGGTATATCGAAGAAGGTCGCACGCCTGAGACCAATGGGTGTGGTGAAAGGATGAAGTCCATGCAAAAACTGAGAATAGGCAGGTTCTCCTACTCAAACCTCTTCCCGATATTTTATATGCTCGATAAAGAAGCGGACTGCTCGGCATACGAGTTCATCGAAGGGGTCCCTTCCTATCTGAACAGGGAGATCCGCGAGGGCAGGATCGACGTAAGCCCGTCATCTTCAATCGAATATCTGAGAAATCCGGACAGGTATGACCTGATCCCGGGCCACTCGATAAGTTCGAGCGGGCCGGTGGGGAGTATCTTTCTGTTCAGCAAAAGACCGATCGAAGCGCTGGACAATGTCACCGTGTTTACTTCCTCGCAGTCCGAAACGTCGGTGGTACTCATGCATATTATTCTGAAAAAATTCTTCAATACGGAATGCACTTTTCTGTCGACCTCCGAGCCGATCGAAAAAGTGCTCGGGACCGGAGAAGCCTACATGCTGATAGGCGATGATGCCCTCACCGAGTCCCTCAAATGGCCGGGACTGCATATCTATGACATAGGGGATCTTTGGTACAGGCATACGGGACTTCCCTCGGTATTCGCCCTCTGGATAGTCAGAAGGGACTGCTGCAGGAATAGGAGGGAGCTGCTCGAAAGTTTCATGGGCGCGCTGGATGCCGCTAAGAAATCCGCCTTGAGGGACCTGGACTCGGTCGCCGCGGCATCCCCCCTTAGAAACTTCATCTCGGAGAAACAGCTTGTCTCATACTGGAAGGGGATTTCCTACGACTTCGGGGATGATCACAGGAAAGGGCTCGACCTTTTCAGAAATTACGCAGAAGAGCTTGGAATCCTTTAGAATCTCGCTGCACATTAATATCCCCGGCGCGTAGTGTCCCGGGTCCAAGAGGGACGCTCCACGTCCGCTTTCCTCCTGAAAAAAGGACTCATTTTCTCAAAAGAGAAATTATTGTTGTTCCTGCCGCCTATTTATCTTGCCTTTTTGCTGGCATAAATATTGATATGTCATGACATGTGACCATGTAAAAAATATATTGCTGTATTACTTTAGTAATGAAAGGAGGTGAATCTAATGAAGAAAGCAATTGCAATCGTACTTTCCATCATGTTTATCCTAGCCGTTACATCAGTAACGTTCGCAGCCGAGAAGAAGATGGCTCCTGCCGATAAGAAGGAGGCAGCTCCAAAGGCTGAGAAGGTCAAGATGAAGCAGGTGACCGGAGAGGTCGCCGCTGTTGACGCCAAGGCTAACACCATCACGGTGAAGAAGGGGAAGAAAGACACAACGATCACAGTCGACGACAAGACCAAGATCATGGTCGGCAAGGCAAAGAAGGCCCTTGCGGACGTCAAGGTCGGAGACAAGGTTACTGTGCATTATGCCGAGGCAGCAGCTCCTGCGAAGGAAGAGAAGAAGGAGGCAGCTCCTGCAAAAGAGGAGAAGAAGCCTGCAGCCAAGAAGCCCGCAGCTGGCGGCTACTAATCAAGAGTTTTTTTGTTCTGTCAGGAATACCTCCTCCGGTCCGAGACCTGGGGAGGTATTCTTTTACTGACCCTGTCCGAAGGACAAGTGGCCGCTACTCAATAAGGGAGGTTTTAACATGAAGGGCATAACCGGGTATTTCCTGTTTGGATTTTTTGTCCTGTATGCGCTCGCCGCTTGTTCCAAACAGCCCGTCCAGGAGATCAATGTCGCAAAATCGGCCGTGGATTCTGCGATGGCCGAGGGCGCCGAAAAATATTCTCCTGCCGAAGCAAAGAAAGTGAATGATGCCCTGGCCTCGGCAATGGCCGAGGTGAAGATGGAGGACAGCAAGTTTGTGAAAGACTATAAGAAGGCCAGGGAAATGCTTGCCACCGTAAAAACGGATGCAGACAATTTAAAGGCGGGCCTGGCTGCGAAAAAAGAAGAGGCGAAAAAAAAGGCGATCGCCGCCGAGGCGTCCGCCGAGGCGTCCGTAAGCGAGGCAAAGGAGTCGCTGGCAAAGGCGATGAAGTCGACACAGGTTGAACTTGATATCGAGGTCCTGAGCAATACCATCAGGGGGCTCGACGAATCACTTGCGGAGATAAGGAAGTTGATCGATACCGAAGACTATACCACTGCGATAGAAAAGGCCGACGTCCTAAAAGAAAAGGCGACGGAGATGGCTCAAGAGGAGGGGAAGGCCGCAAATAATGCGCCAAGGAAGACGGCGAAAAAAAGAAAATAGCCCCGATAAAAGTCTTCGCGTTTTATAAAAGACGCCCGTCACAGCGACACAATAACCCCGCCTCAAGCGGGGGTTTTATTTGACCTCACCGCGAGTGTTTAATATACAATACATCACTATGCAGATCAGCGTACGGACCGTAAAACAGAGTGTGAAAGACTACTTTCTCAAACTCTCCCTTAATCAAAAGCTTGTGGCGATGATGCTGCTGCTGAGCTTGAGTCTTATGTCCGTATTCATATTGCTCTATTCGCAGACTGAAAAGGCGATGTACAACGAGATGGAAAGCCAGACTGCGGAACTCTCTAAAGCGATACAGGTCGGGGTCGAAGAGGTAACAAGCAGCGGCTCAACAGACGAAAAGAGACTCCAGAACTACCTCCAGAAACTAAACACTAAGGGAGTAAAAGAGCTGTCGATCATCAGCAATTCAGACAAGATCATTTCCAGCACGAACCCCAAGAATGTGGGGAAGTGGCTTACCACAAAGAAAAAGGAGCTCATCTTCAAGGCGCAGTTGGGCGAACCCGTTACCGGCGAAGGCCATGCCTACAATGTTATCATACCGGTCGTCGCAGGCGAGAAACACTATGGGTACATCCACCTTACGATCAACACCGAGGACTTTTCGATCTTTATGAGAAAAAGGCTCTTTCAGCGGATACTGGCTGCGAGCCTCGTCTTCGGGGTCGGCATAGTCTTCATCTTCTACCTTGCGAGGAGGTACACCGGACCGATCGAAGAAGTCGTCGAGGCTGCCCGCAGGGTCGCGGGAGGGGACCTCAATCAGGAACTCATCACCGAACGGAAAGATGAGATAGGGGAACTCACCCAGAGCTTCAACTTCATGCTAAGGAAACTCAGAGAGGAGCGGGAACTCGAAGAGAGGCTCAGAAAGGCGGAGCACCTGGCAGGAATTGGCCAATTCTCGACGAGCATCGCGCATGAGATAAAAAACCCTCTGAACTTCATCAGCCTCTCGATCGACCATATCAAGGAGCGGTACAAGCCGGCAGAAGGCGACAGAAACGCCTTCGAATCCCTGATCTCTAATATCAAGAAAGAGATCCAGCGTGTCAGCGGGTTTGCCGAGAGCTTCCTTCAATACGGCAGGCCGCTCGAACTCAATCTCCAGAAGACCGACATCGGCTTGCTCATCGATGAAGTGTTAGGCCTTGTGATGGCAAAGGCTCAGAAGGAAGGCATAGAGATCAGGAAGGAATGCGAGGCGCTTCCGGAGCTGTCTGTGGACAGTGAGTTCATAAAGACCTGCCTCTACAACGTCGTCCTGAACGCATTTCAGGCGATGCCGGAAGGCGGCACGCTTACCATAAGGACAAGAAGGAACGGGGAAAAGTTTAGCATAATAGTCGAAGACACCGGTATCGGAATATCGGAAGAAAAGGCCGGGAGAATCTTCGACCCCTTCTTCACGACCAAGGGACAGGGGCTTGGACTCGGGCTCGCACTCACGAAACGTATCATCGAGGAGCATAAGGGCAAGGTGGATTTTAAGAGCGTGGTAGGGAAGGGAAGCACCATAACTATGATTCTGCCGATGGAAAAGGAGGGCTAAGTATGCCGGTAGTGCTCGTTGTAGATGACGAACCCCTTCAGAGAGACATACTGAAGACGATTCTCGAGGACGAAGGATATGAGGCCCTTACCGCCTCTTCCGGAGAAGAGGCCCTTAAGGTCATGGCAAAGTACTATCCCGACGTGATACTTACGGACCTCAAGATGGAGGGCATGGACGGGATAGAGCTGATAGAGACGGTCTCGAAAATGGAGCTGCCGACGAGAGACGGGTCGTACCGACGATGATTATCATGACCGCCCACGGCACGATTTCCTCGGCGGTCGAAGCAATGAAAAAAGGGGCCTTCGATTACCTGACAAAACCTCTGAACAAAGACTCCCTGCGTCATGACCGTAGCCAGGGCGGCGGGGCACGCGGAACTTCTGAAGGAGAATCTTCAGCTCCATAAAGAGCTTTATGACAGGTTCAGGATGGAGGGCATAGTCGGCGAGTCCGGCATGATGAAGGATGCGATGGAGATCATGAAGAAGATTTCGGGCAGTTCCGCCACCGTACTGATAAGAGGCGAGAGCGGTACCGGAAAAGAGCTGGTAGCGAAGGCCATCCATTACAACAGTCCGAGACGGTCGAAACCATTCACCGCCCTCAACTGCGCGTCCATCCCCGAGAGCCTTTTCGAAAGTGAACTCTTCGGCTATGAGCCTGGCGCCTTTACCGGTGCGGTAGCGCGAAGGATAGGGCTCTTCGAGGCTACAAACGGCGGCACCCTCTTTCTCGACGAGATCGGGGATATGCCCCAGATGATGCAGTCAAAACTCCTCAGGGTCCTTCAGGACAAGGAGATCAGGAGGCTTGGCGGAAAAGAAGCGATAAAAATCGATGTGAGGATCATCACCGCCACGAACAAGGACCTGGAAAAGGAAATGGCGAAGGGGAATTTCAGGGAAGACCTTTACTACAGGCTTAGGGTCGTATCGATAGAGCTTCCCCCTCTGCGCCAAAGGAAGAGCGACATCTCCGAACTCGCGGACTTTTTCATCGGTAAATACAACCGCGAATTCGGCAAGAGAATAAAGGGCATCGAAGAAGCAACGCTCAACGCCCTTGAGGGATACAACTGGCCCGGAAATATTCGCCAGCTCGAATCGGTCATCGAGAGGGCGGTCCTCATGTGCGACACCGACACCATCGGGTTGAAAGAAATAAAGAGGGAACTCAGGACACTCCAGCCGGCCGAGGCCTTCGATCCGGATCTTCCGGAAGACGGGATCAATCTGGAGGAACTCGAAGAAAGACTCCTGAGAAAAGCGATGACAAAGGCCAACGGAGTCGTTGCCAAGGCGGCCAAGCTCCTCGGCCTGAGCTATAAGACTTTCTGGTACCGGTGGGAAAAATTGAACCCGGGCAGCCCTGCGAAAAAAGAACCGCCTACGGAATAACCTCTTTTTTGGAACAATAAAATGGTCAGGACAAATCGGCGGCGACATCCGGCAAATGGACTTCGTGGGTCATCTGGCCAGGTAGGTATTTACGAGCTTGAGCAGTTCCTGCGTCTGGATCGGTTTTGGCAGGTAGGCGTTGGCACCGATTGAGAGCGCCCTCTTTCTGTCTTCTTCTGCGCCTTCGGTCGTGACTATTATTACAGGAATATCTTTATACGCCGCGTTCCCCCGAACAAGGCTCACAAGTTTGAGACCGTCCATTACCGGCATATTGATGTCGGCAAGGATAAGATCGATCTTCTCCGACGAAAGTTTTTTGAGCGCATCCACACCATCGGTGGCCTCAATAACATGACAACTTGGGATCCGCTTTATCGCAAAACTGATAAGCTGCCTCATCGTCGGCGAATCTTCAACAACGAGAATATTCGGCATATCACAATCCCCCTATTTCCTCGGCTTCTCTTTGAGGAGATCCAGGAAACTCTGTATAGTAGTAAGTTTTCTCTCAGATTGCGTATACATCCGGGATGAAAAGATCGCAGTCGCCGCATGACCGGCCAACAGGTTGAAAAGCTCATAGTCTACGTTCGTAAAACCGGCTTTCTGCGTAAGAAGCTTGTAGATCGACAGTACGCCTATGACATGCTCCTTTATCTTAAGCGGGATGCATACGATGGGCTCATGAGGATCAAACTCCGCGGCGCCGATCAGGTTATCTGAAAAGAAACTTTCCCCTTCCTTGGCAACGGTCCCTATTGTACCCTGGCCGATCTTTATCTTGGGGGCCTCTGAGACGGCCATGCCCTCGGCGCTTACCGGTATAAGCTCGTTCGTCTTGTCGTCTATCAGCAGTACCGCGAATTTCTCGGCGCCGATGAGATTGATGATGATCTCAAGGACAATCCTTAAGACCTCGGAAAAATCGAGGGTGGAATGCAACTGGTAGCTCGCCACGTAGAGATTGGCGAGGTTGTTGTTTTCCTCTTCCACCTCGAGATACTTGGAGGCGAAGTCCTTGTTCTCCTCCTCCACCTTTCTGAACCTTTCTTTGAGGGATTTCAGCTCCTCTTCCAGCAGGCCGATCCTGTCTTCATATAGCCTGGTCCTCGCCTCGTCTCCTGACCTCTGCAGGGTCTCTTCGAGCTGGGCGATCTTGTATCTCAGCTTCTCGTTTTCCTTAAGGAGTTCTTTCGTGAATTCCTCCCCTTTCTTGAACATCTGAAGGAATTCGTCCGCCTTGCCGACAAAACCGGTCTCTTTTTCCACTAATCCTTCTCCCTCTTGGCCGAGTAACTTACAACTCTCAATATTTCAAACGCAACCTCGGATATCGGGAGCACACTTTCGACCGCTCCCGTCTTTATCGCCTCTGCCGGCATGCCGAAAACCACCGCACTTGCTTCCGACTCTGCTATAGTATACCCACCTTTGGCTTTAATTTCCACCACGCCCTGCTTCCCGTCATTGCCCATGCCGGTCAGTACAACTCCCATAGTGTTTGCCCCGAACACATCGGCCGCCGACTTCATCATATGGTCCACGGACGGTATATATTTGTCGCTGATTTTCCCCTCTTTCAATACGATCACTTCCTTTGATCCACGGCGCCTCACCCCGAGATGGTACCCGCCGGGACAGATCAACGCCTGGCCGGGCGTGATCGGATCAAGGTCCTCGGCCTCCTTTATCCTCAACTGAGACAACCTGTTGAGCCTTTCGGAAAGCTGGCCGGTAAAACCCCGCGGCATGTGCTGGCTTATGATGATCGCCGCGGGAAAATCCGCGGGCAGTCTCGACAGGACGATCTGAAGCGCCGCGGGGCCGCCCGTCGAAGACCCCACGGCGACCACCTGCACGGAGTGCTTGCCGACTTCGCCGGCAGGCTCGACACGCTCTTCTTTGTCGAGCAATTTCAGGTTATTGCTGAGGATGTCCAGCCTGATATCTTTTATCCCCCTGATCTTTCTTATGAGGTCCTTCTCGATTCTCTGCAGCTCAAGCGAGGCGCGCTTTGTCGGCTTTGCGATAAAATCGACCGCCCCGAATTCGAGCGCCTTGAACACGGTTTTCGAGTCATTGTGGGAGCTCACCATGATCACTGGCGTGGGTCTTTCACGCATCAGCCAGCGCAAAAAACTGAAGCCGTCCATCTCCGGCATCTCGAAATCGAGGGTAATGATGTCGGGCTTCAACCTGAGCGTCTTGGCCATGGCGTCGATGCCGTCGGAAGCGATGCCCACAACCTCGAGCCCCGCCTCCTGCTCGACGATCTTTTTAATCATCTGCCTCGTATACGCAGAATCGTCGACGATAAGTATTTTTGTGGACACCTGCATAACTCCTGTCGGGTAGTTTTGCATCTCAGTGTCTGAAGCCCGGGTGCTTGCCCGGGGGCTTCTGATACACCATATCATTTTTGAAATGCTTCAAGGTAAAGGCGGTCGATATATTTATCAGCGACTCGGCGTGACCAAGCAGGAGATACCCGCCGTCTACCAGTCTGTCATAGAAATTTTCTATTACCTTCTTCCGTGAAGGACCGTCAAAATATATTAATACATTTCTGCATAAAATCACATCCATTTTGCCGAGGAACCTCGTCCTGAAAGAATCAAGGAGGTTCAGGTAACTGAAGTTTACATATCGTTTGACGCCGTCTGCTATCCTGTAGGAATCGTCCTCCTGGGCAAAATACCTGTCGATATACCGTGTCTCAGCCGTTCTGAATGAGTTCCTTCTGTATATCCCTTTCCTGGCCGCCTGCAGCACCCTCTGGTTGATGTCGCTTCCGTATATTTCAATGTCCCAGCCTGCGAAGTTCCCCGTTTCCTGTATAAGCATCGCAATCGTATAGGGCTCCTCGCCCGTCGAACACCCTGCGGACCATATCCTCAAAGACCTTCTGTCGCGGTTCTTTTCTCTTAATTCTTCCAGGATCTCCTCGCTGAAGGCCTTCAGCTGGTTTTGCTCCCTGAAAAAATAGGTTTCATTCACCGTCAGCAGGTCGATGATCGCCGCGAGCTCCTCTTCGGAGTTCTTGTCGTACCTGAGAAAGCGGTAGTAGTCCCTGAAGTCGTCAAGATGCAGGCTGCGTATCCTTCTTGCAAGCCTCCTCTCAAGAAGGTATTTGGAGCCGTCGTCGAAATATAATCCGCAGTAGTCCTTAATAATGTCCCTTATGAGCCGGAATACATCATCGGAAAGCGGGATAACGTCTTCTTTTTCAAACAAGAAGGATCTCCTCGACAGCCTTAATTACGGTCGGATCTTCTTCAGTGTCAAGGAGCCTTTCGAGTTCTTTCCTGACATACCCTCCCGCATTTCTGCCAAGGGTCCTGACCGCGGCGATCCTGGTCGCCCAGTCCGGGTCTTTAAGAAAAGGGATAAGACTGCTTTCCATATTTTCGAAAGGTGCAAGCGCGGTGATCGCCGTCCTCCTGACCTCGTCGTCGGCAGACGAGAGCATCCCGATAATTGCGTCCCTCGCCTCATCTCCTCTCAGCCCGCTCAAAGACTCAATCGCGGTCGTCACCACGAAACCGTTCCTGTCGGCCAACAGGCCGATCAGAGTCCCCACCGCGCTTTTGTCTTTCAGCATGCCAAGCGACTTCGCTGCAGCGACCCTGACGGAATTGTCGGTGTCCTTGCTCAGGATCGTGAGAGACTCAAGAACGTCTTTGCCTCCGATGGCGCCGAGACTCAGTGCAGCAGAGGTCCTGATGTCAGCGCTTTCGTCGGTAAGGGCGTAAGTGAGATACCTCACGGCCTCCTCAGTGCCTATGGAAGAAAGCGCCCCCACGACCGCCTTTCTCACCCTTACGTTTTCGTCTTTCAGCGCAAACCCGAGGTTCTTCACCGAAGCAGACGCCTTTATCTTCCCCATAAGTAGCGCCGTATTCCTCCTTAACACGGCATCGGCATGTCCTAATGAAGGCACCAGCTGCCCCGCGTCCAGCGCGTCCTTAAGGTTCGAAAGCGCCTCCACCGCTGCCTCCTGTACGTCCTCATAAGGATCGACCAGCAGCCTTTTAAGCTTTTCGACCGACCGCCGGTCAGCGAGCTTCGAAATGCTGATCGCCGCCGTGGCCCTTACATGGCCGTCCGCATTCGTAAGAAGCCCTTCGAGGATATCATAGTAGACAGGTGAAACGACCCTTTCAGTCACCTCGCAGATAAAGCGCATCTGGTGAGGGTTGTCCGTATCAAAGAGCTTCAACAGCGATTCCGGCTTGTCTCTTCCTATGTAGACGAGGGCGTTTTTCACGTCTTCAGTAAACTCCTCTTCCTGCGATATGTCCAGAAGGGGACCGTACGCCGCCTCGTCCTTCATCAGGCCGAGCAACAGAATCGCCGAGATTCTCACCTCCCGTTTCGTCGACCAGGCGTGGCTTATCAGGAGTTCCATCACCCTGGGACCAAGGATCCTCCTCATTTCTCCAATTATATAATCGGCATCGACACCGTTATGATAAAACCTTTCGATCGTCTTCAGCGCCTGCTCCTGGATATTCCTCGAAGGGTCATCGAGGAGCGGGACGATATGCTTGATCGTCGAGGCCTCTGAAAGTCGTCCAAGGGCCTTCATCACCGGTTCCCTCAGAGGTTTTTTCTTGAGCGCACCAAGCAGATGCGGGACCGCCTTCTTATTGCCGATCCTCCCCAGTGCGTCTGCGGCGGGGTAGGCCACCCATAGGTCTCCGCCGTCGAGTATCTCAATAAGCGCGTCCACCACCGAGACCTCTCCGACCTTTCCCAGGTGCTCCACCGCCGTCGCACTGACGTTTTCATCCTCGTCCCTGATCGCCTCAAGCATCAGGGGCAGCGACCTGGCGTCTCTTTGCTCGCCGAGGACGTCGATAATGAATTTTCTTACGTCCCTGTTGGGAGTCTTGAAGGCATCGACAAGATAGACCGTGGCCTTTTTGCCGAGTCTGATAAGCGCCTCAATCGCGGAGTTTCTCGCCCCTGCATTGTCTTCGATGGAAAGAAGTCCAATCAGTCCCGGAATGTATTTTTCGACCGGATAGTCATCGAAGAGAATGTCGACCGCCGTCTTCCTGACGCGCCAGCTTGGGTCTTCCATAGCCTTGAGCAATAGGGGGATATATGTGTTGTCCTTCCTCCCCTTTATGCTCTCGACGGCCTCTCTTCTTGTCTCTACGTTGCTATCGCTGATCCGTTTTATTAATTCCTGCACCGCTCTCCTCTATCAGTCCCATCGATTCCTTCAGCATGATCTTCTCTTCCGAAGTAAGGAGGTTGTCGATATTGAGCAAGATGATGATCACCCCGTCCTTTTTTCCGAGGCCGGTCAGATACTCCGTCCTGAAACCCTTGAAGAGGGAGGGCGGCATTGTCATTTCTTCGGCGGCCAGCGACATGATTTCCTTTATCCCGTCGACGAGCAGCCCTATCTTTTCCTGTCCGAAACGGACTATGACTATCCGCTCCTTCTTTCCCGAAGGCTCCTTTCCAAAGCGCCTTCTGAGGTCCACAAGAGGGACCACCATCCCCCTTACGCTCATGACCCCCGACAGGAAATCAGGCAGCCCGGGAATAGAAAATATCTTCTGCACCCTGATGATCTCGACCACCCGTTCGATCTCGACGCCGAACATTTCATCCGCTATCGTAAATACCGCAAATTTACGCATCTACTTTACCTTAAAAACCTCCATCTCCTTTTTCAAAACATTGATCTCCTCAAAGAGCGCGCTCAGGGAAAGTGAAACCTCTTCCATGTCTTTTACCGTGGATACCCCGATGTTGCCGATCTGGTCCATGGCCTGGATGATCGAGTCATTAAACTTCTTATGGTTCAGGACCGCCTCGTTTATCCTGGTGATCCTTTCGTTGGCCAGTTCGAGATTCTTGGATATGCCCCTCGTGCCGATCGCCTGCTCCTCGGTCCCGCGTTTGCTTAGGTCGGCGACCTCCTTGACCTCACCCACTCCTTCGAGAAGATAACTGAGGGCGTTGTCCTGCTCGCTCGTGGCCTTCGCCACACTGTGCATCATCTTCCTGATGTCCTCGATTGCCGCGGTGACCTGCCGCAGGCCGAGCGACTGTTCCTCCGTCGCTCTTTCGATCGCCTTGGTCATCTCGGTGGAGTGTTCGGATGCGGTCAGGATCTCCCTGAGGGCGTCTCCTACCTTGAGCACAAGTCCGTTGCCCTCCTCCACCTTCGCATTTGCCGAATCGATCGAAAAAACCGCGTCCCTTATGTCCTCTTGGATCGTCTTGACGATGCCCCCTATCTCCCTCGTCGAACTCGCGGTCCTCTCCGACAGAGCCCTTATCTCGTCAGCCACGACTGAAAAACCCTTCCCGTACTCGCCGGCCTGCGCCGCGAGGATCGCCGCGTTTAAGCTGAGGAGGTTCGTCTGTTCCGTTACGTCCTTTATCACTGAGAGCACCTTCTCGATATCGGACGACCTGGTTCCCAGCCTTTGCACGATCTCGGAGGATTTCTTCACCTCTTCAGAGATCTTTTCCATTCCTTCAACGGCATTTACGATCGAAAGCATACCGATGTCCGAGGTAATCTCCTTTACCTGCTCCGCCATCTTGGACGATTCCTTGGCGTGGTCCTCGACCTCCCTGATGGAGGCCCCAATCTCTTCGATAGAGGCGGAGGTATCCTCGACGGCCGAGAGGGCCTCTCCGGAATTCTTCGAAATCGCCTTTGCGGTATGGGTCATCTCCGCTACGACGGAGTAAGAATCCTCGGTCGCCTTGAAAAGTCGCTGGTTGCTCGAGGCTATCTCCTCCGCGGTGGCCTTCAGTTCGATTAACGACGACACGTTTTCCGTGGACAGACTCGCAAGCTTTTCCGCGCTGTCGCTGATTTCGGACTCCACTTTATTGGCGTTATGGATGGACTTAACGACATCCTTTACAGCCGTCGTCTGCCTTGTTGTCCCCGCTATCGCATTCTTATAAGTCAGGTCTACCTGTTTGATCGCCATCGTTACGTTCACCGCAGTGGAATTGAGCCTCGAAACGGTGAGAGAAAGTCTCTCGGCAAGAAAGGAGATGCCCTTGGCGATACTGCCTATCTCGTTTTCCCCAAGGTCGGGGACCTCGGTGGACAGCTCGCCCATCGTGATCCTCTCGATCGTCTTGTTGACCTCGGATACAGGTCTCTTGATGTTCCTGTTGAAAAGGGACATCATGATCACGCCCACGGCAAACAGCATGATAACCTGATAGAGAGAAATCGTCAGCACATTTTCGGAAAGGTGCCTGTTTATCGATTTCGTGGTAAAGTCGATGACCACCTCTCCGATCTTGGCGCCCGCTGCCATAACAGGGACCCTGAAAGAGAAGTCCTTTTTATAAAAGAAGCTGGCGGCAGAAGAATCGTTGTCGAGCTTTTTTATGCGTTCCCGGGCGACTTTCCCGCTGGCGTCCAGTACGCGTATGGCGGTAATGTCCTCGTCTTTAGCAATTTCTTCCAGACAAGAGTCGATAAGTACGTAGTCGTAACTAAGAAGAGGCCCCGCCGTGACTCCCGCGGCGATAGCTGACTCTCTCTTCATCCTGTTCTCAAGAGAATCGATAAGCGCCGAGCGTGAATATAAAATCATAATGAGCGCCCCGAGCGACTGTCCCACCAGGAGGATCACAAATAGTGCGGCCAGGAATTTTGTCGTTATGGATTTATTCAATATCATGTCACCTTCACCGCCGTCCGCGACGAAATCGTCCTTCTCATCTTAACCCCCCTTTTCCGTTTTGCCTTTTTCACCCGTCATAGCCGGACCTCAGACCAATCCTATCTTCGTCATCATAGTCCTTACGCCGTGGTAATCCTCGTCGGAAGCCTCAAGGAAGCCCGTGTAACTCTTGCTGATGGACTTCAGTATCTCGCTCCCTTCGGCGGTACCGTCGTTTAAACTCACAAGCGCATCTTTTAATTCATCGGAGAGCTGAGGGTCGAGGTCACGGGAAGCGCAGATATTGAATTCCGGAATATCGTCGGAAATCTTGACGAATTTCAGCCCCTTGTCCTGAAACGCATACGCGGTCGACTCCATTATCCCGCCTGCATCGAAATCTCCGGCAAGCACCGCCTTCGCAACATCATCGTGGTGTCCCAGATAATTATGGTACAGGAGCCCCGACACGTCGACACCCGCCGACAACAGCATCGCCCTCGGAACTATGTGGCTCGAAGTGGAATGAAGATCTCCGAACGCGAAGGAGCGGCCCTTTATATCTTCCAGACTATTGATCGGGCTGTCGTTTCTCGTGACGATCACGGAATGCTGAAAAGGTTTGCCCTCCCGCAGGGCCTTCACCAACACCCGGACAGCATATCTGTCGTGCGCCTCGACATAGGTCGACGGCGTCATAAAACAAAACTGGGTAATGCCCTGTCCTATGTCGTTGACCGCGCCCTGGAAATCCACCGCTACTCTCAGTTCGACCTTCCTCTTCAGCCTCTTACTGAGGTATTCAGCCAGGGGGGCGAATTTCTTGTACATTACGGCCGGTGATTCGAGTGGTACGATGCCCATCTTAAGCAGGCCGGCCGAAGTGTCCTCGGCGAAGGTGAACCTCTCCATCTCGATGGCCGCCAGTTCGGCGTCCCTAAGGAGTTCTTTCACCATTCTGTCGAGGTGGAAGGCGCGGTCCCTGTTTTGTCTGGGCAGGTCCTTTATCTTTTCAACCGAGTTCCATATCTGGTTTGAACCTATCTTCTGTTCGTTTATGGCCCGGGATATCTGCTGGCTCTTTTCGGAGACCTGTTCGACCGCCATGGAAATCTGTTTGCTGGTCGAGGACTGCTCGTTCGTTGCCGTCTTTACATAGCTGGAAACGTCCCTGATCTTCTCAGTCGCATTCATAATGAGCTGGATCCCTCTGTTTTGCTCGGTCGTGGCCTTTGCGATCTGTCCCACCATATCCAGGACCTTCTCCATCGCCCCAGAGACAAGGAGCGCCGCCTTTGCCTGCTCAGTAGTCGACTGCTCTATCGCCGCAGCCATTTCGTAAGATTTCCTGGAACTTTCCACAATTTTCCTTAGTGCGTCGACGGCCTCGTTGGTCACCTTGAATCCCGTTTCGACTGACTTAAGCCCTTCTTCCATCGCGGCTGCCGCATCGCCCACCTCCTGCTGGACAGCCTGTATGAGGGCGGCGATTTCCTGGGTAGACATCGACGTCCTCTCGGCGAGCTCCTTGATCTCGTCGGCGACAACCGAGAAGCCCTTCCCTTGTTCCCCTGCCTGCGCCGCCAGGATCGCCGCGTTCAGGGCAAGCATCGTAGTCTGGTCGGTGATCTCATCTATCACGTTCAGTATCTTGCCTATTTCCTCGGAACGACCCCCGAGCTTCTTTATATAATCCGCCGTCTTCTCGACCGACGCCTTTATGTTCTGCATTCCCTTGATCGTTTTTTCGACAGAGACCATCCCGAACGTGACGGCCTCGTTCCTGACTTTATCGGAGAGCATCGCAGACTCCTTCGCCCTCTGCTCGACCTCTTTAACCGAGGTCGCGATCTCCACTATCGCAGACTGCGTCTCTTCCGCCGCCCCGGCCAGTTCACCGGTGTTTGATGCGACCTCCTTGATGGTGGCCGACAGCTGTTCTATCGACGCGGATGTCGCTTCCACGGCCATGGACATGTCCTGCGTGTTGCTGGTAATCTCGTCAATATTGGCCGCCATCTGCACCATTGATGCGGATGTCTCCTCGGCCGAGACAGCAAGCGCGTCAGTCCCGCCGGCTATTTCGGATATGACCGCGTTTAGTTCTTCTATCGAGGCCGAAATGTTGTTGACCGCCTCGGTCTCAAGCATCGTCCCGTCGACCACTTTTCTCGATTCACTTTCGACGTCTGCAGCCACGCGCTTCACCTTCTTGGACACATCCTGGATCCTCTGCAGGATGCCGGATATCGAAACCAGCGATTCCCGTATCGCCTTACTGAACCTGCCTATCTCGTCGGTGCTCTTCACCTCGACTTTAAAGGACATGTCCCCTTCGGAGAGTTTTGCCGCCGCATCTCCGAGGGACTTCAGGGGCAGGATAACCATCCTTCGTATCATCGCCCATAGCACGATGCTGAAGACGAAGCAGGCGAGGACCGTGGCGAGAATCACTATGATGATCATCCTGGATGCGTCGGCATATTCTTTGGCTATTGATATCGAGGTCTTGACGGCGCCGAGTATGGAGGGGTCGTTTGCGTGGCACGTCCTGCATTTTTCACCGTTTTCAAGCGGCTTATAATAGATCAGACTCTTCACTTCCCTGACGAACACCGGCGCCTTTGTCCGCGCCATTTTCTTCATCAAAGCAGCCTCGAGTTCAGGCGCCGCTTTATCAAACGCCCTAGCGCCGCGGTAATTCACCAGGGAAATATCTTCCGCGCCGCTGGCGCCCTTCAGTTCCTCCACAAGCGCCTTTGTGAGGTCGGCCCTCCCCTCGAGCATCGTCCGCTCTACGTCCTTGGCGATGACGTTCGCCGTGGCCTCGGAAGCCGTTTCGGTCAGGTTGTAGAGACTCTTTTTTTCGATGGTCAGTACCATGACCCCGGCTATAATTATGCCCAGCAGCAGCATACCTGCCACGAGCGCCAGTATTTTCAGTTCAAGTTTTTCCCTCATTCGCCCTCCTTAGGCGAACTCTATATCCAGAGCGTCGTCAGACCTGATTATTGATATAAAGCGCTTTTCGAGTATTACCACGCCTTCTATATACTTAAGTTCATTTTCCGTAAGATGAGCCGGCGGATCGAGTATGGTGGCGGCCGGAAACCTTACCACTCCCAGCACCCTGTCGATCGTCGCCCCTATCATCCCCTTGGGGCCCGAGAGGATAAGTATCCTCCTGTCTTCCCTTTCTCCTCTTTCCTGCTGCGGCTCGACCGGCCCTTTCAGCGCAAGTCTGGTCCTGAGGTTTATGACAGGGATAACCTTCCCCCGTAACGAGGTTATCCCCCGGACATAATCCGGCATTGTCGGGACCCCCGTGATCCTCTGGAACCTGATGATCTCCTCAACCTCGGAAACCCGGAATGCAAATTCCTCGCCGGAGAGGCTAAACGTAAGAAGCTCAAGCGCAGCTTCTTCCACCTCCGGCGCCTCTTTCTTTTCCGAAGGGCCTCCTGTCCCTTCGCCGCCCCGGGAAGGAAGGGGGACTTCGTCTCTTTTCTCCCCGGAGCCGGGTGGAAGGGATGCCTCATCATCCGGCCCTCCGTGAACTTCCGGGAGAGGCCCTTCGTGGGCAACGTGTTTCCCGCCTGTCTCCGGCCTTACCTCTTTAGGCGTACCGCCCTCAACGTTCTTCCCGCTTTCTTCCTTCTCCCTGGCCTTCTTCCTAATTTTCGCGATATCCATTTAACCCCAGTTCCCTTGCAGCGTCTTCCACGAGTGTCTCGTTGATGACGGTCATCTCCTTAGCGAATCCGTCAAGGAGCGCTGACGTGGCAATGCTGTTTATCACCCTCGGTATACCCCCCGAAAGCCTGTACAGTATGGCCAGCGCTTCATCGGTGAACAACATATCTTCCCTCCCCGACATCTTCAGCCGGTGCATCACATATCCCTTTATCTCGCTTTCGGTAAGCGGGCCGAGATGGAAGAAAAGCCCTATCCTCTGCCTCAGGGGAAGATACGTTTTATGGTTCAGCCTCCGCCTTAGATCGGTCTGGCCGACGAGTACAATACTCAGGAGGTTTGTATCGTCGAGCTGAAAGTTGGTCAAAAGACGTATCTCCTCAAACGTGTCCTTGCTCGGTATGAGCTGTGCCTCGTCTATGATGATCACATGCGTCACACCTGCCTCGTGGTCGTGGTAGACCCTTTCGCAGATGGCGTCGAGGAGGTCCGCCTTGTAAATGGAGGGAATATCGATCTCCATCCTCTTGGCGATCGTCCTTAAGAACTGGGCCGGGCTCAGGACCGGATTTATGATCGTGATGACCCGGTAGTCGTCGCCGAGCACGTCCATCAACGCCCTTGTGAGGGTCGTCTTCCCGCAGCCCACCTCGCCGGTAAGCAAGATCATGTCTTTCTCTTCGACCGCGTACTGCAGTCTCGCAAGCGCCTCCTCATGGTTTCTGCTGAGGAAAAGGAATTTCGGGTCCGGCGTCTTGCTGAAGGGTCTCGCCGTCAGTCCGTAAAATTCCTCATACATGCGTCGCACCTCTTTGCCTGATCATTGATTCGTCTATAAGCGATTCGATATCGAGGACAAGAATCACCTCATGCTTGCCTATCTCGGCGGCCCCGGCAAAGCCCCTTAACTTCTTAAGATAGTCGCTCAACGATTTGATGACGATCTCGTGCTGGCCGAAAAGCTCGTCTACGAGGAGACCGACCTTCCTTTCTCCGAACCCCACGACAACCGCGAAAGAACGGCTGTTGTCGTCGCCTGCGAGGTTGAGAAACTTGCTCACCCTTACCATCGGGAGCATATCTCCTCTGAGGTAATAGACCTCTTTCCATTCTATCGTCTGAATGTCCTTGTGCTCGACGATGAGCGTCTCAGACATGGACGTCAGGGGCACCGCGAATTTTTCGTCGCCGACCCTGACTAAGAGGGCCTTGATTATCGCCAGGGTGATCGGCAGGGTGAGCATAAAAGTGGTGCCCTCATCCTTTTTCGTTTCGACGTCGGCGAACCCGCCCAGGGCGGAGAGTTTCTCCTTGACCACATCCATCCCGACCCCCCTGCCCGACACCTCGCTCACTACGTCCTTTGTGCTAAAACCCGGGGTAAAAATAAAATCGACGATCTCGCTTTCGCTCAGTTCGGTCTCCTCCCGGACGAGTCCCTTTTCCACGGCCTTTTTCCGCACCTTCACAAGATCTATGCCCGCTCCGTCGTCCTTGAGTTCGATGACGACATGGTTGCCCTTTTGGTATGCCTTCAGTACGATCGTCCCCGACTCGCTTTTTCCCTTCATTTTTCTTTCCTCGGGGCTTTCGATGCCGTGGTCCAGGGAATTCCTGACAAGGTGCATCAGGGGGTCGATGATCTCTTCGGCAAGGTACTTGTCCAGTTCGGTCTCCTCACCGTACATGACGAGTTCTATCTGCTTGCCTATCTCTCTTGAATACCGCCTTACCACCTGGGCGAGCCTCGCAAAAATCTGTCCTATAGGCACCATCCTGATCTCAAGGACCTGGTCCTGAAGTTCGGCGAGCCTCCGCTCGAACGTCTGGGATATCTTGTGGATGTCGTAGACGAGGGACGAATGCCCGTAGAGTTCCACGAGTTCCGCTCCTATCCGTTTTACCGCCTCTTTCGCGAGGCTGAGTTCACCTACCGTATTAAGAATCCTGTCGAGTTTTTCTATATCTACCCTGACGGTCGTCGAAGTGCTCTTCAGAAGATGGCTGTCGGGCTGGGGCCCGGGCTCCGCGTTCTTGGGGCCGACCAGGACATCGACATCGAAGGCCACGTCTTTCTTTACCTCGTCGTGGGAGCCGGTACTGCCGAACATCAGGTTGAACCCTATAAAACCGTCCGGGACGTTCGACGAGGTCGGGAGGGTCGATATGAGTTCGCCTTTTGTCTTGATTATCTTCGTCAGTTCGGCCAGCGACGTGTCAAATACCTCAAGCGGGAAGACCGCCTTTGCGAGGTAGACCGTCTTGCCCTCTTTTATGTTGGCCTTGAGTCTGTGCTCCTCGTACTCCGAGAGCACCTTCAGGATCGATTCGTCCATCACTCCCCCCACTGATGCAGGGACGGATTTTCCTTTCAGGGATTCCCTGAAGGCCTCTATATCTTTGATGAAGCCGGATGTATCGGACTCTTCATCGGTCTGGCTGAGCTTATCGACAACATCTTTCAGGATATCGAGGTTCTTGAAGAGGAAATTGACGACCGACGCTCCCACCTCGATCTTGCCGAGCCTCACGTCATCCATCAGCGCCTCAAGGGAATGGCTTACATTAGTGATCCCCTGGAGGCCGAAAAGGCCGGAGACGCCCTTAAGGGTATGCATGGACCTAAACAGGGCGTTTAGCGTATCGGGGTTGATGCCCGTGGCAAACGTGTCCTGGATTTCAAGGATCAGGCGTTGGGATTCCTCGATGAGATCTTCCGCTTCTGCGATGAATTCCTTTTTCGAGGCTTTCATAGGCCCATGGTCTTCTTTATGATTTCCTGCAGTTCAAACGACTTAAACGGTTTCGTCACATAAGCCGTGGCGCCGAGTGCCATCCCTCTTCTTTTGTCCTCCTCACTCCTTTCGGTGCTGACGATCACGATGGGCAGATGGGTGAACCTCGGGTTGTTCCGGACAAAACTGATGAGTTCCAGGCCGTTGATGTCAGGCATATTGATGTCGGTGATGATAAGGTCGTATTGCTGTTGCGGCAGCATCTTAAGGGCCTCGAATCCCGACGATGCCTCGACCGTCTCGAACTCGCCGATCTCGTCTATCACGGCCCTGATAAGCGCCCGCGTGGTGGCGGAGTCTTCAACGATGAGAATGGTCTTCACAAAACCTCTCCCCTTTGCAGGTTATAAAAGTTACGGTTCCGGACTACGGGAACTTTTCCCTTGACCCTCATCACTTTCCTCTCCGCTTTCTGTTTCGGGCGCATTATTTTGTAAGATTTTATCAGATAGCGCAAAAAAAAGCTCACCCGGCTTCTTCCTGACCTTTTTTCATCTCCATCTCCTGGATCCTCCTCTGAAGCAGGGATTTCTCCAGGGCCAGACCGGCATGGCTTATGAAGATTTCAAGCCCCTCGGTTTCCGTAGACGCCGTCCCGGTGGAGAAGTTGTCGCAGTAGAGAAATGCGACCGCCCGGCCTTCGGCCACAATCGGAAATACTGCGACCTCAGACGGCCAGACCCCGCCGAGTTCCGCCATCAGTTTGCGGGTCACTTCATCTTTTTCAAGAGGCCCCTTATAGGGCATCTGTTCGGTAACGATCTGTTTCAGAAAAGGGCTTTTTTCTGTCTCTAGGACCGTCTCACGGACCTTTTCGTCCGCCCTGTCTATCTCGAGTCCGAACTGGCCAAGCCCCACTATCTGGTTCTTGCCGACCATAAAGAGCACCCCCCGGTGGAAGATGTCGCTGGCAAACCTTAGGATAAGAAGGGTGATCTCGGACGCCGAGTTGGGGAACCTGAGTTCCTGCGTCAGGGCCTTAAGTTGAGATATGTCCTTCCGCTCAGCAGGGGCGGTCTCCCAGTCTTCTTCCCATCCGCCCTCTCCCGCTTCCTCACCCGAGATCTCTTCGGTCTCTACAAAGGACAACTGGGTCGACTCGTCCTGCACCCGTGCGCCTTCCATCAAGAGGTATTCAGGACTCAACCCCCTCGATAGTTCCCAGCCGAGGTCGGTAAGGTCGGTTTTACCTTCAAGGTCCAGGTCGTCGAGCTCAAACTGGAAATCACCGTCTTCCCACATAAGCAGACGGTAAATGACTTTTTCGATCCGCTTTCTGGTAGCTTTTTCCAGCGTCTCCTGTGTCACCGAGCCCAACTCAAAAAGGACTTCGGCCACGGATTTGCCGGGCAACTTTTTTTTTACCTCATACGCCATATTCAGTATCGTATTTTTCACGAGGCCGGCATCAAGCAGGTTTTGCCCGAGAGAGCCTTCCAGGTCGTCCGTCTCAGCCCTTACGACCATCCCGTTTTTAAAGACGATCATTGCGACCCCTCTTGACCCGCTTACAATGAAAGTGCCGGTCTTTCTGCCCACACTGAGTATCTGAAAGATGTCCGAAATAGCGAGGTCTTCAAGCCTGCCGGCAAGGCTCATCGTATTTCAGCCCCTTTTGGTATCACGACTACTCCCCCTTCGCTTACGAAAAACCGCTCCCTGTCGGCCTCGAGGTCGTACCCTATCGTGGTACCGGCCGGGACATACACGTCCTTGTCGATAATGGCCCGTCTAATCTTACAGTTCCTCCCTATCTGCACATTTTCCATCAGAATGGACTCCCTGACATCTGCATAGCTGTTGATCCTGACACTGGGAGAGAGGACTGAATTTTGCACCCTGCCGCCGCTTATGATGCAGCCTCCGCAGACTATCGAATCCAGTGCTATCCCTAACCTGCCGCCTTTATATTCCTGGGCAAAGACGAATTTAGCGGGCGGATGCTGTCCCTGGTTCGTCCTGAGCGGCCATCCACCGTCATAAAGGTTAAACTGGGGATCGACCGCGACGAGGTCCATATTCGCCTCCCAATACGAGTCTATCGTCCCGACGTCGCGCCAGTATTTCGCCTCCTTTTTGTTCTCGTCCTTGAACTCATAGGCGAAGAGTTTTCCGGTATGAAGCATTTCGGGCAGGATGTTCTTGCCGAAATCATGGGCTGACGATTTTCCGGAGTCGGCCCTCAGTTCGTGTATGATATCTTCCTTATTGAAAAGATATATCCCCATCGAGGCAAAACAATGCTCGGGGTCACCGGGTATGGTAACAGGGTCCGCCGGCTTTTCCTTGAACCCGATGATCCTGAAATCGCTGTCCACTTCAACTATGCCCAAAGAAGAGGCTATTTTTTGGGGTACCTTTATTGTGGCCACAGTCCCCGTAGCTTCCCTCATGAGATGGAAGTCGAACATCTCGGCATAGTTCATTTTATAGATATGGTCGCCCGAAAGTATAAGGATATACGGGGGGTTTTCTTTTTCTATGAGATATATGTTTTGGAAGACCGCATCGGCGGTGCCCTCATACCACCGTTCGTCGATCCTCTGCTGGGGCGGGATAGTGAATATATATTCGCCCAGTTCCGGGTTCAGAAGGTGCTCCCATCCCAACGCAAGGTGCCTGTCAAGGGAGAGGGACTTATACTGCGTAATGACTACGATCCTTCGGACATGGGAATTAATGCAGTTGCTGAGGGTAAAATCGATAATCCTGAACTTGCCGCCGAAAGGCACCGCAGGCTTCGCCCTGTGGATCGTAAGCGGGTGCAGCCTTTCTCCCTTGCCGCCCGCAAGGATAAGGGCCAACACATTGTCCATCGCCTTTTCCCTTCTCATTCTTTCAATCATCAGGTGCTCCGCTCACCTTAAATGGGGACAGCAGTATTCTGTAAATATTCATCCCGGTTAGTTGCCGGACCAATCTTTTTTATAGTCGAGTATATCAGGAAAAATCTAAGAGTGTCAATGACTTAGAAAGCGAGGAGATTGAGACTTCGGCGGTTTCTTAAGTATGAGAATTTACGATATGACGATTGTAGAGAATAGTAAAGTAGGAGGTTTTATTATAATCAATCGGCCAATTTCTCCCCACTGGTGACTGTTCACCGCGGGAGAACGATCGAAACAACCACACAGGGGCGGCGGCGAACCGGCTGCAGGCGGAAAATAGCTGCTGCGTCTTCTATAGCTTAAGGACCACACGCACCATGTCTTCGTCGTCATAGGCCTGTTTAAAGTCATATTTTCGGGCAAGGGCCAACATGCGGAGATTGTTTTTGAGTATCTCCATCCAGAGTGTCGTCAGGCCGGCCTCCTTCGCGATATCTATGCAGTAATCCATCAGCATGCTTCCCACCCCTCTTCC
Source organism: uncultured Nitrospiraceae bacterium (assembly GCA_963811165.1). Taxonomy (GTDB): domain Bacteria; phylum Nitrospirota; class Thermodesulfovibrionia; order Thermodesulfovibrionales; family UBA6898; genus Sulfobium. The sequence goes on along the minus strand of CAWEQH010000004.1, from coordinate 189,868 downwards.
CTGCCACTCGTCGGCGACCAGAATCGACACCTCGGCATTCTCCAGGTCGGGGAGCTTGCTGATTCTGACATCCCCGATAATGTTTTTCTCATCTTCTTTCTGGGCCACAAAAGCGAGTTCGCGATCATAGTCCACCTGGCAGTATCTGACAAGCTTCTCATGGGGCAAATAGGTAAGCAGATGGCAAAACCGGTATACGATGGTCTCAGTTGAGAGGGTCTTTAAAAACTCATAGATGAGCGGCTCGTCCTCGCCGCGTATCGGCCTGACGTTACAGACGGTCCCGTCGCCAAGCGTTCTTTCCACGACATATTTGAAGGGATACGGGCAGATCGACAGATGCGGAGGGCAGAGGTCGCCCGTGACTCTGCGATTGTTGGTCAAGGCCTCCTCTTCAAGCAGGATCCCGCCGTCCAGGGCAATACAGTATTTGTCGGAGAGGACGAAGGGGTTGATCTCAACCTCGCGGATGTGATGAAAATCGACGATCAACTGGGAAAACCTGACCAGTATCTCTTCAAGAAGCCGCAGAACTCCCTGATAGGCAGGGAGACTTTGCAGATACTGGTATATCTTTGTCTCCTCCATCATCCGTCTCGCCAGGGCCTGATTCAGGGGAGGAAGGCCGATAGAATAATCCTTTATCGCATCGAGAAGTTCACCTCCTGTTCCGAAGACGATGACGGCTCCGAAACTGGGGTCCTTTTTTGCGCCGATCACCAGTTCGTACCCCTTCTTTAATACCATCGGTTGAATGACCACGCCTGCCTCGGTATCTCCCATCTTGGAGGCTATAATCTTCAGTGCCCGGAACGCCTCCCTGACCGACTTCTCATCCCTGAGGTTCAGAACGACGCCCCCTTTTTCAAGCTTGTGAAAGATCTTCTCAGAATCAATTTTGAGGACCACCGGATAGCCCATCTTTTCCGACAGCCGGACAGCATCATCTTCATGGACCGCCCTCACCGTCTCAACCATGGGAATGCCGTATACCTCGAAGATTTCCTTTGCTTCGTCCAGGCGGAGGGTGCCCCTGCGGGTCTCCGACGCATTCCTGATGATCTTCCCCACCCTATCGATATGGGGGACAAAGTCCTTGAGGATCGCCTCGGGAGTTTCGTGCAACAGTGTAAGGTTAAAGTCATACCGGTACATATAAAGGAAACTCCTTACCGCCTGCTCGGGAGTTACAAAGGTGGGTATCTCGTTGCTGCTGAAAAATTCGCGGGCCCGAAGCACCTGTTCGTCTCCCAGCCATGTCGTAAACAAAGGGACCTCGGGATCCGACTTCGCAACCTTTACCACGGCAGCGGCTACGTCCCTCGGATCAAAGCAGGGAAAAGGGACATAGACCACCAAAATACCGTCGACCCCATTGTCCTTCAAACAGCTTCTCACCGCCAGTTCGAAGTCTTCGGGCGAGGCATCCGGCAGAAGGCAGACAGGATTATTGACCCTCCTTCTGAGGGTTAGGTGTTCCTCGATTTCATCCAGGACTTCTTTCCCCAGCGCTGCCAGTTCCCCCTCCATCAGGACGAGGGCGTCTACCGCCATGGAAGCCGGCCCCAGGGAATTGGTGATAATCGCCAACTTCTTCCCCCGTGGACGGTGCTGTTTTGCGAGTGTCTCAGTAATATAGAAAAGATCGAGCATCTCGTACACGCGCACCGCGCCGGCCCTCCTGAATGCCGCCTCATAGACCTTGTCTTCCCCTGCGAGCGCACCGGAATGGGTCAGGAACATCCGCCCTGAAACCTCAGCCCGTCCGGACCTCACCACCACTATCGGCTTGCTGCTTGAGAAGCTTCTGACCGCAGTCATGAACTTTCTTCCGTTATTGATATTCTGGACATACAGGATGATCGCTCGTGTTTCGGGGTCGATCCCCAGGTAGTCGATCAGATCGGCAAAGTCGATATCCAGCTTTCCTCCCACCGAGATGAAATGACTGAACCCCATTTGTTTGCTTATCGCCCTCTCCAAAAAGGCGGAAGAGAAGATGCCGCTATGGGAGATGAAGGCGATGTTCCCCTTCCGGGGAATATGGGGGAAAAGGCTCGCATTAAGGTTTTTCGACGGTCGCAGAAAGCCGAAGGAGTTGGGACCCATGACCCTGAAGCCATAGATGTTCGAGAGCCTCCTGATCTGGCTTTCAAGCTCTTCAGAGTCGGCGCCGGCGCGTTCAAAGTGCGGCGCAGGGATGATGACACCTTTGACGTCCTTCTGCCCGCACTCATCTAGCGCTGTGTAAAGCTCAGCGGCAGAAGATGCGACGATGGCCAGGTCGATCTGGTGAGGTATTGCGGTGATCGTCTTATACGCCTCGACGCCCTGCACAGCCTCCCGGTGTTGATTCACAGGAAAGACAACCCCGGGAAACCCTTTTCCCACAAGATTCCTGAAGGCATAGTACCCCAGAGACCGCGTGTCGTCGCTCGCTCCAATGACAGCTATCCGATGGGGGTTGAAAAACACGTCGAGATTTTTAATAGACATGTCGCAACCTCATTATTGCACGCTTCGGCTACGGTAAATAGCCGGCTCAGACAGAGCGTAACAACAGAAACATTCCGTTTCTCTCTGGCGCAAGACAGCAGTCAAAGTGTTGCTCGCGACGCAGATAAGAAAGAAATCCAGCCGGTAAAGAGTGCTGTCATGGTGCCGGTTCATAGCTGTTCATAGCATCTGCCTAAGGCTAAGACATGGATAGCGATATCTTGCACTCACAATTACATTGTCAGCCATATTGTGTTGACTGTCAAGGCAGAGGTCCAACCCGGGATTATTCATAAATCTGCTGAAGGAAGCGAACTTGCCTGTATTGAACGGGATTCTTGCGAGGTGTGACAAGACCCGAGGACCTCTGGACCAATGGTATGAAAACTTGGGCTTCTGCTATTGCCGCTGAGAGGGGATTCTGGCATGTTTTGGACGTTGATCTTCCGAGCTTCGGTCGGCAGAGGGAATTTGGCTTAATGTGAACGTGCTTTACACGGTCGGCGTCGGCCCTGCGAGAAATTTGACAATTACGCCTGCGGGAAAGTAATTTAAAAGACATGATCGCTATCGTTGATTACGGGATGGGAAATTTGAGGTCCGTCGAGAAGGGCTTTAAGAAGGTCGGCGTCAACGCAAAGGTGACCTCAAGTCCTCAAGATGTCGAAAACGCCCGGGCAGTCGTTCTCCCGGGCGTCGGGGCATTTAGAGACTGTATAAGAAATCTTACGGACCTTTCTTTGACCGGCGCAATCGCGGAGGCGATACAAAAAGGCAAACCCTATCTCGGGATCTGTCTTGGCCTTCAGGTACTCTTCAGCGAATCAGAGGAGTTCGGCAGATGTAGAGGTCTCGATATCTTCAGAGGAAAAGTGGTAAGGTTCCAGATCAAAGAGAAGGTCCCGCATATGGGCTGGAACAACGTAAGGATCGTAAAGAAGCCCCCTATACTTTCGGCGGTCCCCAATGAAGCATTCTTTTATTTTGTCCACTCTTATTACGTGGTGCCTGATGACCAAGACATTATCGCCGCAACGACCGACTACGGTGTTTCTTTTACTTCGATGATATGGAAGGACAATGTCTTTGCAACGCAGTTCCATCCCGAAAAGAGCCAGGGACTTGGATTGAAGGTCCTTGCCGGTTTCGGAGAATTTGTAAAGAAATCCTCATAGTCATACCGCCCTATTCTGCTGCAGCCGCATAATCGTCTCTTTTTTTTCGGCAAACACTTGCGCATTAAGGCCATCAGAGATAGAGTTGAAATACGTGTGAACAGATCATCACCGTGATACTCATACTTGGGATAAAGGAGTCGGCCACGGTAAACGGAAGGTATATTTACCATGGAAGTCCCTCGTATGCGTATAAGCCTAATCTCACTTCCCGTACCTTGTCAAACGGTTCTTACTTGCACTAGTTCATATCCCTCAACCCTGTTATACTGGTATCGATAGAGGTTGAAAAAATGATACTTCCTAAGAGTTATTTTTTACTATTTCTGTTTGCCTTTTTTTTGTGCTGGGGTACTGAAACAGGGGGCACGCCCCCGTGGAAGAGCGAGAGTGCAAGGACCGTCACATGGGAAAAGGCGGTGCCCCCATCCCATCAGGCAGGCCATGCCGCCTTCCTGTCTTTGCCGGCCTCTCGCAGTCTCATTTCGCTGGGGAATAGTCAGTTAAACGGCAGGTTATCAAAGGGCAAGTTCCTCGTTGCAAGCAGACAGATAAGGGATCCAAGATTCAAGGAAACCGTCATAGTATTGATCCAACACGATATAAACGGCACGGTAGGCCTGATTGTCAACCGGCCGACCACGGTGAGACTTTCTGACTTTTTCCCGGAGATTAAGGAGCGAAAAGGGGATGAGCATTTCATCTATATCGGGGGGCCGGTCGGCATGAACCAGGTGCTTCTTCTCATACGTTTACAGAATAAGTCTGAAGGGTCCCAGTGGATATTCGATGACGTATATGTGAGTGCGAGCAAGACCGTCCTTGAGAAGCTTATTAAGAATCCTGACGGGGAAGCGAAATTTCGCGCTTATGCCGGTTATGCGGGATGGATCGACGGACAACTCCAACAGGAGATGTGGAGAGGGGACTGGGAGGTCGTAGGGGCGGATGCCGAGACAATATTTAAGAAGCCCCCCGAGAAGATCTGGCCGGATCTTATTCGCGAGGCCGAAGCCGTTCGTATTGAATTATAGCGACGGGGTCCGCATACGCATCATAAGTCGTGACCTATTCCGGCCCTCCGGTGATCAATTGCAAAAATCAAGAATTAGCGGATCAAGCATGCATAAAAAAAGCGAGCTATAAACCTCAGCCTCAACGATCAAGGAGGCCGGGGTCTCTTATTTTGGGGCGAACTCGATCGTAATTTCCGGCTCTGTAGTGATCTTCAGGCCCTTGATTCCCTTCAGGGCCTCCATTGTCTTTCGGTCATCTCCCATAGTCTTTTCCATCTTTTCGCTTAAGGCCTTGATGCCCTTCTCGTCCGAAAGAAGCGGATCGAAGTCGATGTCCATAAGCGTGACCTTCGATCCTTCGACATACGGACTATTTGTCTTTATGACTTTACCTTCGACATCGATGGCCATGCCCATATGGAGACCTTTAAACATCTGCATTACCATCATTGACATATCCTTGGCCGGTCCCTCCGGAGATGCCGTCGTCGGCGGCGTAGCGGCTTCTTCCTTTGCCGCATCCGGCTTGGGCTTGGGAAAAACTACCGTAAGAACCGCGTTACCGTTTGGCGTGCGGTTGAACCGGAACTTAAGGGCGTCCTCCGAGGAAGCCCCGGCGCCCTCTGTTCCCATGGCCGCCGCAGGCTTGGGGTTGACGGCCAACTGATTGATGTCCTTGAAGGCGTAGGTCACGCGGACGCCGACTGCAGTCTTCGTGTCGATCTTCTCCGCCGACACGAACGTTACGCCCTGACCCATATCCGGGGCCCTTCCCTTAAGGTCACTTTCCTTGATCGGGCCCTCATCCGGGGCCTTCTCCGGCTTATTTTTCGACTCCTCTTTCGGTTCGGTCGTTGCCGCGCCCATCTGCTTGGCCATTCCTTCCATCGACGCCTTTATCTGTTCCGGGTTCATGGTCATCGTCTGCACCATCGTCCCGCTGCCGTCGCCCCTGACCCTGATTTGGGTCAGAAAGGTGATGCAGCCGGTAAGTGATGCCGCAACCAGGATCAGGGAAAAAACCCCGATCCTTTTTATGAACGACGTATACCGATAACTGCTTTTCATTCGCACGTTGGAAGAATAGCACGAAAGAGGGAATTTCTCAACCAGGCCGGTCAACCAATGGTACCGCTAGCGGATTAACACAGAAGTCTCTTACTGGAAGAAATTGGAGAAAACACGAGGCAGATAAAGGCCGTCTATCTGGCCTTTCCCGCTATCTTGTTCTTTGAGTCGAGTTTGACTATCCTGGGGCTGAATCTTTTTATCCTGTCGTCCGAGAGATACGCGTAGCAAAATATAATGACCTTGTCCCCTACGACACCCTTCCTCGCGGTAGGGCCGTTAAGACATATATCCCCGGAACCCCGCCTGCCCGGGATCACATAAGTCTCGAACCGTTCCCCGTTGTTTACGTTGCTGATCATCACCTGTTCGTAAGGAAGTATCCCCGTCTTCTTCAGGATGTCCTCATCGATTGTGATACTGCCCTCATATTCGAGGTTCGATTCGGTAACGGTCGCCATGTGGATCTTGGCCCTGAGCATGCACCTCAGCATATAATCCCTCGTGAATCGCGGATAGTAAAGAGTGAAAAGTGAAAACCAACTCCACCTTTTTCCTCTCCTTGGCAAGGGGAGGCCGTGAGGGGTAATACTTCTGAATTTCCCGACTTCCGGACTTCCGCGCAGTGTATCATTCGATGATCTTCGGGACCCGGTAAAATTTCTCGGTCTTGTCGGGAGCGTTCGACAGGGCGTCTTCCCTGCCGAGGGAAGGGGCAGGGACGTCGTCCCTGGTAACGTTGTGTATGTCGAGGACGTGGGACGTAGGTCCTATGTCTTTCGTATCGAGCTCATTGAGCTTATCCATATACCGGAGGATACCCTCCAGCTGACCGCCAAAAAGTTCCTTTTCCTGCTCGGAAAGCGACAGCCGTGCGAGGGTTGCGATATGCTCGATCGAGATCTTCATGCAGGGCCTTATATCTTTGTCAGGTTAGCGAGTTTCAGAGAGAGTCTCTTCAGACCGATATTCGGGAAGTTGACCATGACCTTCTGTTCTTCCCCGTCGCCATAACAGTCGCGTATTACGCCTATTCCCCATACCGGATGTTTCACCCTGCACCCGGAGGAGAAGAGAGGCTTTACTTTTTTTATCTCCGGCTTTTTCTTGTCGGTCCTGCCGCGAAATGGATGGGGGTCGGCCACTTTCTCGATCCATTGGCAGTAGCTCTTGGGCATGTCTTTGAGGAACCTGGAAGGCTCCTGGTCCTGTATGCGTGAATATAACCTCCTCCTGCGTGCGCCCGTCAGTAAAAGAAGGTCCTTCGCGCGGGTCATCCCCACATAAAAGAGTCTCCGTTCCTCCGATATCTCGTCCTCATTTCCGTTGGCCTTGAAATAAGGGAGGATGCCTTCTTCAAGACCGGCCACAAACACTACGGGAAATTCAAGTCCTTTTGCATTATGCAGCGTCATCAGAGATATACGGTTTTCACCGGATGGTTCATCGACATTTGTCAGCAAAGAGACCCTGTCGATAAAATCACGGATCTCTTTTCCCTCGGCGGAGGAAATCAGCTCATTGAGGTTCTGCTTTCTCTCGTCATCAAGGGCAGCCGAGTAGCCGGACTTATCGATGATCGCCTTCAACAGGTCTGAAGCCGAATCAAAAGAGGCCGAAGACAGCTTTTCGACAAGACTGACGAAACTGCCTATCTTATCCTTCGTGGCAGAAACGATACCGTTGTTGCGCATACTCGCCTTAAGCGTATCGTAAAGGCAGGCCGATTTCTTTTTTGCCTCATTTTCTATTTTCGAAAGCGTCGCAGCCCCTATACCCCGTGAAGGACAGTTGATGATCCTCCTTAGACTGACGTTGTCCCCGTGGTTCAGCACCAGCCGCGCATAAGAGACAATGTCTTTGATCTCTTTCCTTTGGTAAAAACTGATGCCCCCGATAACCTGGTACGGCAGCCCCATCTCGCGCAACCCGTCCTCGATCGCCCTGGACTGGAGGTTGACCCGGTAAAGGATCGCGATATCTCTGAAGGAAAAGGCCTCTTTCAGGTAGAGTTCCTTGATGATCTTTGCGACGTGCTTTGCCTCTTCCTCCTCGTTGTTGAGCCAGCAGAAGTGGACCTTTTCACCCCTGCCCTTGTCCGTCCAGAGCTTCTTTTCTTTCCTGTGCGGGTTCATCGCGATCACGGCATTCGAAACATCGAGTATGTTCTGCGTGGAACGGTAGTTCCTCTCGAGCCTGACGATCTTTGCCCCCGGGAAGTCTTTTTCAAAATTCAATATATTGCGGACGTCGGCGCCCCGGAATTTATAAATGCTTTGGTCGTCGTCGCCGACCGCGCATATGTTCATATGGGCCTTTGCGAGCGTCCTGATCAACTGGTACTGGGCGTAGTTGAGGTCCTGGAACTCATCGACGAGAATATGGGGGAACATCGACTGGTACTTTTTGAGGACAACGGGATATTCCTTAAAAAGCCTGACGGTAAGCATGATCAGGTCGTCGAAATCAAGTGCGTTACTGCGCTTGAGTTCGTCCTGGTATCTTACGTAGACCTTAGCCAGTTTTTCGTCAAAGCCGAACCCGTCGCCAGAAGAAAGGAAATCCTCGGGTCCGACAAGCGAGGCCTTCAGGAAGTTGATCCTCGTTGATACCCCTTTATAGAGTGCCTCGTAGATCTTGAACTCCTTAAGTATATGGCGTATAAGGCTGCACCGGTCGTCCTCATCGTATATGGAAAATTGCTGGCTGTAACCGAGAGATTTGATCTCTTTTCTCAGTATCCTGCCGCACTGCGAATGGAGCGTCCCGATCCATGCCTGCTTTAGCTCCTTGCCAAGGAGATTATGGATCCTTTCCTTCATCTCGTTTGCGGCCTTATTGGTAAAGGTGACGGTAAGTATCGATTCGGGCAAGGTTTTATGGGCTTTTACGAAGTGCGCGTATTTATGGGTGATCACCCTCGTCTTACCGCTGCCAGCCCCCGCCAATACCAACAATGGACCTTCGATATGTTTGAGGGCTTCTTTCTGCTGTGGATTTAAGTCTTGCATTAAATTCTCTTTAGACATCATTCGTCCTAGGCATTATTAGGATAACAGATTTCCCCAATTTAAATCTACGGCGCATCCGGAAATCCCTTTATTATTCGACCGTAACGCTCTTGGCGAGGTTCCTGGGCTGGTCGACATCGCATCCCCTGAGCACTCCAATGTGGTATGCAAGCAACTGAAGAGGGACCGCAAAGAGCATCGTGGACAGGAACCTGTTGGTGTCGGGCACGAGGATGCAGCTTCTTGAAATTTCACAGACGTCCCGCGCGCTCTCGGCCGCTATCGAGATGACCTTTCCTCCCCTGCTGTTGACCTCCTGAATGCTCGTCACCATTTTTTCGAAAAGACCGTCCCGGCAGGCCAGTACCACGACCGGGAGTTCTTCATCTATCAACGCGATCGGACCATGCTTCATTTCCCCGGCCGGATATCCCTCGGCATGGATATAGGATATCTCCTTCAGCTTGAGCGCGCCCTCAAGCGCGATCGGATAGTTGATCCCTCTGCCCAGGAAGATAAACCCTCTTGCCTTGAAATAGTCCTTTGCAATCGACCTGATCGCTTCGTCGGCGGCAAGTGCCTTTTCCACCTTCCCGGGGATGAGGATGAGTTCTTCGAGAAGTTCCCTGCCATGCTCAGGGGTGAGCGTTCCGCACAGGCGCCCATACGCAACCGCCAGCAGGTAAATCGCCGAGACCTGCGTCAGAAAAGCCTTCGTCGATGCCACCCCGATCTCGGGACCGGAGTGGGTATAGAAAACCGCATCAGCCTCTCGCGCAGACGTACTGTTTACGACATTACAGATGCTCAGTACCGTGGCGCCCAGCTTTTTTGCTTCCCTCTGCGCCGCGAGGGTGTCCGCAGTCTCCCCCGACTGGGAAATGACGATAAGCAGATGTCCGGGGCCGACAAGGGGCTTGCGGTAACGGAATTCCGATGCGATGTCGACTTCTACACTCATTCTGGCGAGTTCCTCGAACATGTACTTGCCGACAAGTCCCGCATGCCATGAAGTTCCGCAGGCCACGATGAAGATCTTTTTTATATCTTTCAATATATTCCGGGGGATCCCGAACTCATCGAGGTTGACCTCGCCGCTGTCGAGCGAAAACCTGCCCCTGAGAGTATCTGCAACGGCACGGGGCTGCTCGAAAATCTCTTTGAGCATGAAATGCCTGTACCCTCCTTTTTCGGCCATGGACGGGCTCATCGTGATGGACTGCACCTCTTTTTGCACAGGGGTGCCGTCAAGTTTCGTCACAAGGACCCCGTCGTTGGTAAGGACAACCATTTCCTCCTCATCTAAATACATCACGTTCCTCGAATAACTCAGGAACGCCGGGACGTCGGAGGCGATGAAATATTCACCGTCACCCAGCCCCACCACAAGAGGGCTGTCCTTCCTGACGCCGATGACCTTGCCCGGTTCCTTTTCGTTGATCACGGCCAGAGCGTATGCACCCCGTACTTCCCTCAATGCGGCCCTCACCGCTTCTTCAAACGGAAGGGTGTTTGCATAATCCCTGATAAGGTGGCAGAGCACCTCGGTATCGGTGTCTGAATAGAATTTATATCCTTTAAGAAGAAGTCTCTTTTTCAAGATGAGATAATTCTCGATTATGCCGTTATGCACGACAACGATGCCATCTGAGCGGTGGGGATGGGCGTTTTCTTCTGATGGTTTCCCATGCGTTGCCCATCGGGTATGCCCGATGGCGGTCATGCTTGCAAGGTTCCCCTTCTCAACGATCGATGCCAGCTCTTTGATCTTCCCTTTACACCGGATCACGTCCACACCCTTCTTCGAAAAAAAGGCGATCCCCGCTGAATCGTATCCACGGTATTCGAGCCTCTTGAGCCCATCGAGAATGACCGTCACTGCGTTTTTATTTCCGGTATATCCGATTATTCCACACATGCTACCACCGTAATCCGTGAGACAGTATGGGGAATAAGTCCACGCAAAATTCCCTTTTCATTTTTGTATCGGAGCCTTCTTTCTCCCGCCTTGCGTTTCCTGGCGTCTTCTGTCCGCCCAGCCGCGTATGTTCTTCTGCTTTGTCCTGCTTACCGCAAGGGCACCCGCAGGGACGTCCGTGGTGATCGTCGAACCGGCCCCTATATAAGCGCCTTTGCCGACCTTCACCGGCGCAATGAACTGCGTATCGCTGCCGACAAAAACAGCGTCGCCCAGGACCGTCCTGTGTTTCTTCGTCCCGTCGTAATTGCAGGTAATCGTCCCGGCCCCTATGTTTACGCCTTTTCCGATGTGAGCATCGCCGAGATAGCTCAGGTGGGAGGCCTTGCTTCCCTTGCCCATGACCGCCTTCTTCAACTCTACAAAATTTCCAACCCTTGCTCCGGCACCCACCTCAGAACCGGGCCTCAGATGGGCAAAGGGGCCCACTGATGCTCCGTTTTTCACCTTCGAATCCTCGATGACCGTCGAGTCTTTGATGACGGCCCCCGCCCCGATCTCGGCGTCGACGATCCGGACGTTGGGGAATATCGTAGCTTCCCGCCCTACCTTTGTATTCCCTTCGAGATACACATTCGGGTAGATTGTCGCATCTTTCCCTATCGAGACACCGGCATGGACAAACGCCGAATCGGCATCGAGAAAAATCACCCCTCTTTCGGACCATTTCTTTACTATGCGCTTCCTCATAAGAAGTGATGCCCTGCCAAGTTCCTCCCTTGTGTTGACTCCCATAAATTCTTCCTCGGTGCCGATGCAGTAGGCGGATGTCTTTACCCCGCGCTTCGCCGCCTCAGAGACGATATCGGTAAGATAGTATTCACCCTTGGCCCTGTTCATCCTGATCACGTCAAGAAGGGGAAGCGCTTCATTATTAATGGCGTAGACACCGCTGTTTATCTCGCGTATTCCCTTCTGAGACGGACTGGCGTCCTTCTCCTCGATGATCGCCGATACCTCTCCGGAACCGTCCCTGAGGATCCTTCCGTAATCCGTCGGGTCCTTGGCCGTAAAAGAAAGCACCGAAAGAGTGTTTCCGTCTCTCCTGTGCATCCTTAAAAACTTTTTTATCGTTTCACAGTCCAAAAGGGGCGTATCGCCGTTTAAGACGACCACCGTTCCCCTAAAGGCTTTCAATGCCGCCCTGGCGCACAACACAGCGTGGCCTGTGCCCTTTGCCTCTTTCTGCAGGACGTAGGAAAGGCCCTCGTTTCCCAAGGTCTCCTTTATTGCCTCAATATGCCTGCCCGCGACTATGATGGTCCTGTCGGGCCGGAGTTTTCGCACAGAGGAGAGGACACTCTCAAGCATGGTGGTCCCGCATATCCGGTGCAGCACCTTCGGCAGCGGAGAACCCATCCTCTTCCCCAGCCCTGCGGCGAGGATTATACATGCGGTCTTCATCTCTCTGTTTCCCGTATTACATTGGGTGCGGCGATCCCCCCCGAGAGGATTATTTTTATTCCCTCCTCGATAGGGATATCAGTGTAATACACGTCCCCTTCACTGGCAAGCACGATTTCACCGAGATAAAGGTTATTTGTGGGAACATAAATGGCCCTGAAACGGGACTCCGTTCCGTCTTTTGAGGATTTAACCGTGCATTCTTTCGTGAGAAAGCCGAAGGCAAACAGGCCGGGCCTTGGATATTCAATAATGACGAACTTTTTGAAAGAAACAGATTTGTTATCAGGTGAAAATGCATCGACGAGGTGTTTTACCGCAGTATAGAAGCCTTTAAAAACAGGAATATTGATAAATATCTGTTCAAAGAAATTGATGATCCTCTTCCCAAATACGTTCGTCGAGAGTATGCCGATCACAAAAACAATTATTATCGCCGAAATGAAACCCAGGCCCTGGGTGTGATACCCGAGGATACTGTAATAAATGGGTTCAAGGAGACTGTCGACGAAAGAGATGAATTTTCCTATGATCAAAATGGTAATCACCGCGGGTATCGAAACAAACAAACCCGTGATAAACTTTCTCTTGAAGATACTAAAGAAAGGACCGCTCATTTTTTATGATAAATCGCCAAGGTTATTATTGCAATGTCCTTTGTACGATGGCCCATTTGATTTTGCATGGATAAGACACCGGTTGGAAGCCGTTATGCCCCCGCCTTTTCGGCAACCTCGTCGGGGATATCAAAGTTCGCGTATACATTCTGGACATCATCATTGTCTTCAAGGCCGTCCATGAGCCTCACCATCTGTTCGGCGGCCTTTTCATCCAGCACGACATAATTCTTGGGCAGCATCGACACCTCGGCTGAAGAGATCGGTATGTTGGCTTTTTCAAGCGCCTCCTTTACCTTTGTGAAATCCTCCGGCGCCGTAATGATCTCATAGTTCTCCTCGTTGGGGTCGTTTTTCATGTCCTCGGCGCCCGCATCCAGCGCGATCGACATCACCGTATCCTCCGATGACTTCGACTTACCGACCAATATGTATCCCTTTTTATCGAACATCCACGACACGCATCCCGTCTCCCCAAGGCTGCCGCCGGTCTTTGCCAATACGTGCCTGATCTCGGGCAATGTCCTGTTTTTATTGTCGGTCATGACCTCGATCATCAGTGCAACTCCAGCCGGTCCGTACCCCTCATACACATATTCTTCATAGGCGACGCCAGGGAGTTCACCTGTGCCCTTCATGATCGCCTTTTTCACGTTATCGTGAGGCATGTTCACTTCTTTGGCCTTTTCAATCGCGGTGCGAAGTCTGGGGTTACCGTTGGGGTCGCCGCCGCCCAGTCTCGCCGCAATAGAGATCTCTTTCACTATTTTTGTAAATATTTTTCCCCTCTTTGCGTCCGTATGACCTTTCTTATGTTTTATCTGAGACCACTTGGAATGTCCTGACACGAAAACCTCCTGAGCAATTTTTGTCTTTCGTCCTGCCTTTTCTCATCAGCCTCTGTTACGAAAACCCAACCTTCCCTGAAAATCGAGGAATAGAGAAAGGAATTTACCGTCTTTTTTATATTAATTCCAGGAACTTAATACTGTCAAGGAGAGGCCGGCCGAATATATACGTTTTGAACACCTTGGGACCGGGAAATCGATCTGTGACTATACATTCTCGCACAGTCCACCGCAGATCCCTACGGGCCTTTATGATTCGATGCCGTATTCCTTTATCTTTGTCAGAAGTGTCTTATAGCTTACCTGAAGCAGTTCGGAAGCCTTGCTTTTGTTCCCCCTCGTCTCTTTAAGGGCGCGGACTATCCTTTGTGTCTCCACGATCCTCGTGGCCTCTCTTGCAGTATTCTCCAGGGGCCCCTCCGCCGGCAGGTTTTTGAGCGAGTGTTCGAGGGAGAGTTTCTGGTTGAGCGCCATGTGCTCAGGCAGGATCGTATCTCCGTCGCAGAGAATGATGGCCCTCTCGATGCAATTTTCGAGTTCCCTCACATTCCCCTTCCAGGGATAACCCATTAACATTTCCGTCGCCTCTTTCGACATTTTCTTTAAAGAAGTTTTGAGTTCCGTACTGTACTTAATGATAAAATATTCCGATAGAAGCGGGATATCGTCTGTCCGGTCCCTAAGAGGCGGTATCACTATGGGGAAGACGTTCAGCCGGTAATAGAGATCTTCTCTGAATGTCCCGTCCTCGACCGCCCTTTCGATATTTCGGTTGCTTGCCGCCACTATCCTTACATCAATGATGACGGACTTGACGCCGCCCACCCTCTCTATCTCGCCTTCCTGTATCACTCTCAATAGCTTTGTCTGAAGCGACAATTCCATGTCGGCTATCTCGTCGAGGAATATTGTGCCCTTATCGGCAAGCTCGAACTTGCCGATCTTCTTGGCCTCGGCTCCGGTAAATGCCCCTTTTTCATGTCCGAAAAGTTCGCTCTCGAGAAGCTCCTTCGGAATTGCAGCGCAATTGATGGGTACGAAGGGATACTTCCCCCTCGGGCTGAGGTTGTGAATCGCCCGTGCAAAGAGCTCTTTCCCCGTGCCGCTTTCACCAAGAAGGAGAACCGTTGTTTTCCCCTGGGCCACCTTCCGGACGTTTTGAGCGACCTCGACAATGCCGCTGCTCTTGCCGATGATTTTCGGGGTCCCGAATTTAGCGGCCAGTTCGTCCTTGAGGAGTATGTTCTCGGTAAGCAGTCTCTGCGTCTCAAGCGCCCTTCCGATCAGCAAAAGCAGGTGGTCGGTATCAAAGGGTTTAGTAATGAAGTCAAAAGCCCCTTCCTTCATGGCGGCAACCGCGTTCTCCACAGTGCCGAAGGCCGTCATCACGATAACCGGCGTAAGCTGATTCTCAGCTTTAGAGGCCTTGAGAACTTCGATCCCGTCCTTTTTGGGAAGTTTCAGATCGGAAAGGACAAGGTCGAAATGGCCCTCTTTCAGTATGCGAATGCCTTCAAGTCCGTCTCTGGCCACAACAGTCCCGTATCCGGCGGACTCAAGTGTTTCTTTCAGCATCTGCGCCATCGAATCTTTGTCTTCGACCAGGAGGATCGTCTGCATGGATTTACATTCTTGCTTCTTTCAGAGTATGTTTACACCCGCAGGAGGAAGGTCCCATCCTGAGGGAAAAGAGGGCCTGCAGGACCGAGCGCAGGCTTTCCGAGGAGGAGTGCATAGTTGAAAGGACCTCTTTCGTCGTAAGTTTCTTGGCCGCTATCCCCGCAGCAAAGTTAGTGATCACCGCAATACAAGTAAAACATATTTCAAGCTCCCGCGCAAGCACGGCCTCGGGCATAAGCGTCATGCCGACCATATCTGCCCCCCACTTCGAAAAAGTCCTTATCTCCGAGGCGGTCTCAAGCCTGGGGCCGTTCGTGCAGACATACGCTCCGGAGTTGATCACTGCCACTCCGGCCGCCGCGGCGGCGTCGGAAACATACGTTCTCATATCAGGGCAGAAAGGCTCGGTGAAATCCACATGCACTACTTCATCTTCGTCATAGAACGTCGACATCCGGCCGTGTGTCATATCGATTATCTGCTCCGGCACCGCAATCATCCCGGGTTTCATCGCCGGGGTAATTCCGCCTGAGGAGCATACGGAAATAATTTTCTCGACCCCCAGTTCCCTAAACCCCCAAATATTGGCCCTGTAGTTCACTTTGTGCGGCTGGATGTGGTGCATCGAACCATGCCTGGGGAGAAAGACCGCATCCCTACCCGACCATCTCCCGGTCCTGTACAGGTCCGAAGGCTCACCGTAAGGCGTACTGATCTTCACGGAATCTTTTATCTCCATTCCCGGAATATCATACAGTCCGCTACCTCCTATCACTCCAATTATCGGCATACGATCTCCTTTTTTAGGCTGTCTGGGCTTCATAGTCAGGGTAATAGTGTATAATAATTTGTCTCATATTTTCGACGATGGGATTGCAAAATATTTTCTAATTGGCCGAGAGGAGCGGATTTGATCGATAAAGAACTCCAATCGAAACTGATCGGGAAAACCCTTTCCCGCGGCGGAGAATACGCCGATGCCTTTTTCGAACAGCGGGAGCAGACGTCTCTTGTGCTTGAAGACGGGAAACTCGAAAAAGTGGTGACCGGGACTGAAACGGGCATGGGCCTGCGCCTGATATATAAGGGGAGGACCGCCTATGCTTACAGTAATGACCTTTCGGAAAAAGCGTTGCTGGAGGCCGCGTTCAAGACAAGTAAGGCGGCAGGAGAAGGCTCCTTTGAGAGGCCTATCGACCTAGAGGTGAGAAGACCGTCGGTGGCTTTTGATATAAAATTATTGCCTGCGGACATTGCCGTTGGCGTGAAAATAGCGCTCGTGAGAAAAGCTGATGAAACGGCCAGGAAGTTCGACCGCAGGATAAAACAGGTGACGGTCACGTACAGGGATTCGGTGCAGAAAGTCCGGGTTGCAACGTCCGAGGGTTCATTCACTGAGGACGACAGGGTGTATACTACGGCGGTCGTCCAGGTCATCGCGGTAGATGACGGCATCATCCAGTCAGGCATTGAACCGGTCGGGGGATTCGTCGGCTTTGAGATCTTCGAAGAGAATACTATCGAAGAGGTGAGCCTCAGGGCCGCAAAACGGGCGGTGATGATGCTGTCGGCAAGAAAAACCCAGGGCGGCAGGATGCCCGTTATTATTTCATCGCGAGCAGGCGGCACGATGATACACGAGGCGATTGGGCACGGACTCGAGGCCGACCTTGCCCAGCAGGGTCTCTCGGTATTTTCCGGAAAAATCGGGACGCAGGTGGCTTCCCCACTTATCACCGTGATGGACGATGCGACCCTTCCGGGCAAGAGAGGCTCTTTCAGGTTCGACGATGAAGGGACACCGTCTCAAAGGACCGTTCTCGTGGAAAAAGGTGTCCTGCGGAGCTATCTGTACGACAAACTTACTTCAATGAAAGATAAGACAATTTCAACAGGAAATGGGAGACGTGAATCGTACCGCCACCGCCCGATTCCAAGGATGACAAATACCTTTATCGCCCAAGGGAGCATGCACCCCGATAAGATACTGAACTCGCTCGATAAGGGCCTCCTCGTGGAAAAAATGGGAGGTGGACAGGTAAATACCGTAACAGGCGACTTCGTCTTCGAAGTTCAGGAAGGATATGTAATCAAAAACGGAAAAAAAGGGGAACCGGTGAGAGGGGCGACGTTGACAGGCAACGGCCCCAGGGTCCTTCAGTCGATAGATATGGTCGGCGATGACCTGGGGTTTTCGATAGGAACGTGCGGCAAAGACGCTCAGGGGGTTCCTGTATCGGACGCAATGCCTACAGTAAGGATACCGGAGATCGTTGTCGGCGGCACTTATGATTGACAACTCAGAACGAACAACGGCCGTCCAGGTCCAATATCCGGCATCAAGATTGGGTCCTTTTTCATTAATTACCAGCCGTTTTTTACCTATTGGACTGTGTCGAGGGCTGCACAAGTGAGGTTATTTATCAACACTACCATTGATGCGGGTCTTTGAATTAACAGCAATTGCATTTGGCATCTATTTTGCTTATTTAATATTCCTGATTATTATGCGCTCACAAAGAACCATAAAAAGCGAAGTCTCATTTGAAGGTATTGGCCTCCATACCGGAAGGCATGCCAGAGTTACGCTCAAACCCGCATCAAGGGACTCGGGTATTGCCTTTATGAGAAGCGACAAAAACACGCTTATAAAGGCGCATGTCGGCTCGGTAATCGATACGGCCTTTGCTACTACTATAGGTCGGGACGGCGCAAAGATCAGAACGGTAGAACACATCATGGCCGCGCTCGCCGGACTCGGGATAGATAATATCATGGTGGATGTCGACGGTCCCGAGATCCCCATACTTGACGGCAGTTCAACGCAATTGATAAACATTATACTGAGCGCGGGCATCGCAAAACAGGGCAAAAAAATGCCCTATTTGCGGATAAAGAGGCCGATAATATTCGACGACGGCAATTCAAAAGTGGCAGCGCTTCCTTACGAAGGCAGTCGTATTACCTACAGTATATTTTTCAATCACTACGGGTTTGGTGAACAGCGGCTGAGCATCGAAATCAATGAAGAGACTTTCGCCAGGGAAATCGCCCCGGCAAGGACCTTCGGCTTTCTGAAAGACATAGAATATCTCAGGACGAATGGTCTTGCCAAGGGCGGATCCCTCGAAAACGCAATTATCCTGGGAGAAAAAGGAGTGCTGAACTCTTCGGGACTGCGGTTCAAAGATGAATTTGTACGCCATAAAGTCCTTGATTCTATTGGAGATTTAGCTATTCTTGGGTTCCCTATTTACGGCCATATCATAGCAAACAAATCAGGGCATTCCACCAATATAAAATTTCTTAAAAAACTTCTCGCTTTTCCCGAGGCATGGGATCTCATATTGGAAGAACCGGTGAGAGTTAGTCCCCTTTTGCAGATTAATACTTAAATTTCCGGCAGTTACAGAATTTCACAAAAAAAGTTCCCATTTCCCCTTTTTCTATGCTAAGATATCAAAAAAAAGGGGCTGGAGAATTAGGGTTCCCCAGCCCAGAGTAATTTTTTTCCTTTAACTTATTTCTTTTTCTTAGGGGCGGCTTTCTTCGGAGCTGCCTTCTTTGCTGCCGGCTTCTTTGCTGCTGCTTTCTTAACTGCCATGTTCTTCACCACCTTTCTATCCCCGAAAAACGGGGAAAATTAAGTTAAAGCTTCCCTGCCAGCACTATTTTATCACCAGACAGGAGCTTTTCCAGTTCGGGATCTCCGCTGTCTTTTTTGTCCCTGAACTCGCTTTCATCCATTATCGTTGTGTTGATTTTTTTCCCGAATTTTTCCTCGATGTCCTTAAGCACCTCGCCGCTTAATGACGGGGAACCGACTATAAATAAATCCACCGTCGCTGTATCTTCACTTTCCGTGTAGGGACCAAAAATAAAAGCGATCTTCGATCCGGAATTTTTCAGCGCGGCCTTCAGTGCCCCTGAAGCGCCCAGCGATTTCGCGATAAGACTCTTCAACTCAGAGAAAAGGGGTGATTTCTTTTCAGCCTGGAAGTATTTGAGGTTGGCAACTTTTTTACTGGAAAGTATACCCATTTTTTCGAGATTATCGAGCTCTCTTTTTACGCCTGACGGGTTCTTTCTTAAGAGTGTCGCGATTTCCCTTACATAAAATCTTTCTTCAGGATTGTTCAGAAGAAGCGCCAGAAGATCAGCCCTGATTGCCGAGGAGAATAAACTTTTTAGTGTATCTCGTGCTTGTTTCGACATTCTGTATATATTTATACAACAACTAAATTGCGTTTGTCAACAACAAAATGCAGTTTAAATACATTTTTATCACATAAGAATACAAAGCATTCTTTCTTAATAACACCCAATGAAAAAAGTGATACAGACATTTGAATCTTTGATACAGATGAATCGTATTCAATATACCAATGAATACCTATCCTGAAGGATCGAACTGCCGAAGGATACAATCGTTTCATAACATAAACGATCATTGACAAGAATGGATCGACCGATCAATAAAGTCCACCTTGTCCAGCAAGATTGGTTTTATCGAAGATTTTATTGAAATAATAGCTGCCCAATAAGGTGCCGGGGGGCGCGGAGATCGAGTATGAAATCCGCGTCTGTAGCTGAAAAGAACGCCGGCTATTATTTATTACCTTAAAGAAGCCGCCCCGAGAAGCTTTTTCACAACCCGCAAATTAATGATGTCGTCGACCTTTGATTTCTTTGGCGTTTCAAGGATAAGCGGGATATCGGCATAGTAAGGATGCTTGAGGAGGTTCCCGAAGCCCTGGAGACCTATTTTCCCCTTCCCGATATGCTCATGCCTGTCGGTGCCGGAAGAGATGCCCCCTTTTGAATCATTCAGATGAAGGAGTTTGATAGCGTCCCTCCCTATGTATTTGCGAATGTCACCGGCAAGCGAATCGACCCCGTCCTCTGATGTAAGGCAATAGCCCGACGCAAAGGCATGGCAGGTATCAAGACAAATGCCCCCGATAAGACCGGCGGGCACGTCCTCAAGTATTTCCGATATCTCTTCGATCTTAGAAGCTATATCACCGCGTTCTCCCGCGGTGTTTTCGAGGAGAAGGGCAGCCCGCCACCTGTGTCTTTTTGAGACCTCCCCAAGAAGTACAGCTGCCCTTTTTCTGGAGGTCTTCGGATCATCACCAGAGGCGCTTCCCGAGTGCAGCACAACGAACTCAGCGCCTATGGAATCGGCTATATTCAATTCCTCGATTACCATGTCCATAGATCTCTTGAGCAGTTCCCGGTCCGCAGATGCAAGGTTGATCAAATAAGACGTATGGATGAAGACCGGCGCAATCAAGTATGTTGCAGCCAGCTTTTTAAACAGGGCAATTTCGTCCGCTCCTCTTGACGGGAGCGCCCACCCGCGGGGATTATGAGAAAAGATCTGCACCGTATCGCACCCGAGTTCCCTCGCCCTTTCCAAACTCAGGTGAAGCCCTCCCGCTATGGACGTATGGACGCCGAGCCTTCTCATAGCCGATTTTACCATAACGGCCGGAGGCAGGCTCAATGGTCCCTCCTGCCTCCTTAAAAACACTCAGGCGGGCCGCTATAATAAATCAATGTCCGCCGTGAATGAGGACCGGCAAGCACCTTACGCAGACAAATTTTTCGACGCCTTCCGAGACGCATTTCAAGCAGACCCTCTCTTTGTCAGTAACACCGCAGAGAAAACATTTTGCCGACATATCGTTGTTCCTCCTTATTCCGGCGAGCCGGGTAAATCCGGCAGCTCATTGATCTCTTTGACGATCTTCTCAGGATCGAGGTTATGCATCATGGAACCGAAGGATATTGATTCCATATTAATACCGGGACAGGTGAAACACCCTCCCCCGAAATATTTCTGGATCACATCCCTGGCCCCAGGGTTTTCCCTGATCACCTCACCTATGACCGAATCTTTCGTAACAAGTTTTTTTGTCGCGTTCATATCGTCCTCCTTATTTTTTGTTCTCACTAAGAGTATAAAACAGCGGGGGACGAAAGTTTATGACAAGCGTCATAGAACAACACCAAATATGGAGATATACTTTTATTCAACCTTTAAAAGAAAAAGAGGAGGAATTATGGACCGCTTTGTAAGAAACTTTATCATCATAAGCATCGTCTATCTTGGCGCCGCTTCCGTCCTTGGCGTGTGCATGTTATGGAACGAATCACTGCTGTCCCTGAAGTTCGTGCATTCACATCTGAACCTGCTTGGCTGGGTATCGATGATGATATACGGCGTCGGCTATCACGTATTGCCGAGGTTTTCGGGCAGGCCTCTTAAATATCCGAAAATTGGGGAACTGCAGTTCTGGACCGCAAACATAGGGCTTATCGGCATGCTCCTTTTCTATGCCCTGGGGGTCTACAACCCTTCTCAAGCCTACAAGATGTTATCGGTAACCTTCGGCGTAGTCGAGGTCTTCTCCATCGCGCTCTTCCTTTACAATATGATGGCAACGCTTCTGCCTAAGGCGGCTCATTGAAAGGACCATCTCGAAATATTACCTGATGGAGGACTTTACGGACACAAAATTGCTTGCTGGGGCGCGAAACGGCAAGAATGAAAAAGCGGTGCAACACAGACTTTGTGATGCATATTATTACTTATTGAAAAGATATAAAAGGTGCCAAGGAGTTCTTCAATAAGAGCATAGAGATGAACGTATATTCTCATTTTCGTCCAGATATGCAAAGGCACTGCTGAAACTCCTGCAAGAGGGAAAGCTATAAAGTACCCTCCAATGGGACGACCGATGCCTTCCTGCTAAGTCAGGGATTTAAGTCTCTCAAGGTCCCTAATAACGATCCTGCCTGCCTTCGAACTCACCAGTCCAGCCTTCGACAGTTTGCTCATGGTGCGTATCGATGTCTCGACGGTTGTCCCAACCATTTCTGCGATGTCCTGCTTGGTAAGCTTCATATTGATCGCCGTCCCCTCCGGGGTCTTTTCCCCGGCCTTATCGGATAACTTGATGAGAAGCGAGGCTATCCTGGATTCGACTTTTTCGAGGGCGATGCTCTTGAGCGTCTCATGGGATCCTTTTATCCTGTCGCCGATGTTCGTTGCCATGCAGTACATGAGGTTGGGGAACCTGTCGATGACTCGCATCAGGTTCTTCCGGGATATCTTCAGCACCTCCGTGTCCTCCATCGCTACTGCATTGGCAGGATAAGGGAAGCCTCTTAAGACCGCGATGCCCCCGAAGAAATCCAGGGGGGAGATGATTTCTAGGATGATCTCTTTGCCATCGTGCGAGAGCTTGGTGATCTTGACCTTTCCCTTCTTGACGATGTAAAACCATTCAGAGGAGTCCCCCTCTGAAAATATGGCCTCTTTCTTTCTGAACCTCCCCGCCAGAAAGTAGGGGGAAATCTCCCCTGCCTCCTCAGCACTCAGGGTATTGAAGATCGCAATCTGCCTTACATCAAACATAGGAGTAGCATAATCAATATTATTTCAAATTACAACAGATCAATTACGCCAAGTGCGGAAAAAAGAGCCCGGAACTCTTTGAAATAATTGAAGAAAGAAGGGTACATGTGAGAATACCGTCTTTAGAAGGTAAACCGTACCCGGCGCAGGGATGAGGCGGAAAAGGCTCCCGATACGCGGGGCTACCTTGAAAAGCTACTCACAGAAGCTAAAGTTATAATTTATAGGTTATCTATTTTTTTTACTTGACATCACCCATAAAGTCTGGTTTCATATAGTTATTAAGCGCCTCGTTACCTCCCCTAAGCTGCTGCCCACATCCCACGGGCAGCAGCACTTTTTTTTATTCCAGATCGATCAGTTCATAACTCCTTGTGCCAAGTCCAAGCCTTTCTGTTTCCTCCACCTGTAGGATATAAGGCTTATTATGGATTTTCATCAGTATATCCTCACCCGGTCCGATCTTTTTGTCGGATGCAAGGGAGCCGGGCAAGGGCTCCGACTTGAGAAGGATGTCTATGCTCGCCTGCTCTATCGAGACCAGGTCGTCCGAAAGAAGGATTCCGGCATCCTGCATGACCGGAACTTCCGCTGCCGGCATGCAGTCACATTCGGGCTGAATCTCGGTAAGAAAATTAATGAAGACCACCTTCTTTTCACCGAAGGTGCTCAGGACTGCTCCGGCCGCCTCTGCCAGGGATTTCATAAACCTATTGTCATCTCCGGCGATGGTGAGGGCTTCCGACTGGCAGACCCTTTCGCACCTGCCGCACCTCCAGCAATTATCGCCTTCCCATACCAGTTCGCCCTCCTTGAATTCAATGGCATCCATCGGACATATGTCCCGGCACTGATAACAAAGCTCGCATTTATTCTCGTCCCATACAAGCTCGCCCTCGCCGATGGTATGCATCGATCCCCTCCCGCACTTCCACCCGCAGGTGCGATGGTTGGCGCTTACCCCCCCCATCGCCAGGTTCTTGATGGCCCCGGCGTACCCTGCGTTGATATGTCCCTTGACATGGGAGCAGACAACCATAGCCGGGACATCGTGGATCACTGAGGCCACAGCGACCTCGCCAAGTATTTCTCCGGCCTTCACCATGATGTTGTCGTTCCCGTATAGGCCGTCGGCAAGTAAGACAGGCGCACCTACCGAAAGGTGGTTTATGCCGTTTTGGTTGGCGACCTCGAGATAGTCAAGTCCCTTTATGCGCACCGTATCCGTCACAAAGGGTTTGGCCCCTATCCTTTTAAGGGACTCCACGATCTTTCTTAAAAATACAGGCCTCACGATCCTGTGGGCGCCATCGGAACCGAAGTGCGTCTTCAACGCGACCCATTCATCAGGGCTGAAATAGTCCATCAGGCCAAGTTTCTTAAGAAGCATGTCGAGTTTGCCGGGCATGCTGTCTTCGTATCTCCACTTTTTCACCCTCGCAGATGCAAAATAGACCTTTGACATAGCTATAGCTCCTTACAAAACAATTCTCGGATATATTTTTTTCTCAAATGATACCTCATTAAGGGCACTCTTTCTGCAACCGCTCGCTCACCATTTCCGTCACAGTCCTGAAATCTATTTTCCCGCTTCCCATCTTGGGGAGTTCTTCTATGACCACCATCCGCCTCGGAAGCGCGATATTCGAAATATGTTCGGTCATCTGTTTCAGGATCTTCTTCTCGTCTACCGGCTTCGTTACCGCAGCAACGACCCTTGCGCCCTTGATCGGGTCCGGCGCATCGACCACACAGCAGGATACGTCTCCCGGCAGGAACTTTTCCATGACGTTTTCCACGTTCACGAGTGAGACCATTTCCCCGCCGATCTTTACAAATCTCCTGAGCCTCCCGGCATGCCAAAGAAACCCGTCTTCGTCGATAAAACCCATGTCGCCGGTGTCGTACCAACCGTGCCGGATACGCATAGATGTTTCCTCTGAGTCATTGAAGTAACCCTTCATAACAATGGCGCCTTTTACGAGGATCCTCCCCGTGTCCCCCGGCCCGCAGGCCCCGCCGGTTTCGTAGCTCTCTATCCTCACCTGCACTCCCGGAAGCGCCTTGCCGATACTGCCGGGTCTGTTTTGGTCGGGCGTGTTTACCGAGATCACGGGCGATGTCTCGGTCGCCCCGTATCCCTCATACACCGTGATGCCGTGCCGCCTAAAAAACTCATCCCGTAGAGCATCGGGACACTTGTCGGCGCCGCAAAAGACAAGACGCAGGCTGTTAAAATCGCCGGCCTCGGACTTTCGCACGTATCCCGATAAAAAACTTGGGGTACCGACCATTATAGAGGGTTTTTCTTCCCTTATGATGTCGCAGATCGCCTTGTAATCGAGCGGGTTTGCATAGGTGACGACCGTCATCCCGTGAAAAAGCGGGGTCCACATGTTGATAGTAAGGCCGAAGACATGGAAGAGCGGGAGATTGGAGAGTATACTGTCTTTACTAGAAAGGCTTACGACTTCGCTGAAGCTCCTGATATCCGAAAAGATATTGCGATGACTCAACTGCACGGCCTTCGGGTCCTTTTCGCTGCCGCTCGTAAAGAGAACCACGCCATCATCTTCCTCTCCCCCGAAACGGAATTTTCCGAGCAACAGAGGCAAAGGCAATTTCGAGACGAGCGCGGCCTTTATCTTGTCCTTTGCCGAAACGCCGGCCATGATGTCTTCGATGAAGACCATCCCGTCAACCAAAGGGCAATTAATCTTCTCAAGAAGCGCCTTCGAAGTAACGATCGTCTTGAAACCGCACTTCCTCTGGGCGTACCTGCAGTTACGGTCCGCACCCGTTGAATAATTGATCATCACCGGCGTCCTTCCGCTCATAAGTGCGCCGAGGATCGACAAAGAACAGCCGGCCGAAGTAGGGATCATGATCCCTACACAGCCCTTTTCATATTTTCTGAACTTCTCGGCGAGAATAAGAGAGGCGATGAGGGCCTTTGAATACGTGATACGCTTATCGGCACTCCTGTCGATAAATGCGAGTTTGCCGCCGAACCTCCTGGCGATCCGGATGAAATGACGATGGAGGAGCATAATGCGTTACTCTCCTTCGAGACTCCGGTCGTACAGTTCTTTTCTGCTCAGTCCGTACTGCTCCGCAACACGTTTGACCGCCTCTTTTCTGCCGAGACCCTTTCTCATAAGGGATCTGATCTCCTTTATCGCGTCTCCTTCCCGCGGGCCGCTTTCGACCTCCTGCCTGCCTTCGATGACCAGGACGTATTCTCCCACAATCTTTGAGTCCTCAAGACGCTCAAACACCTCACCTGCCGTCCCCCTTATGACCTCCTCATAGAGCTTCGTAATCTCTTTGGCGAGGACCATCCTCCTGTTGCCGAATATACCGGAAATTTCCGCCATGGATTCAAGGACTCTGTGCGGGGATTCGTATATGACGACCGTCCTTTTCTCGAGACTCAGTTCATCAAGAAATTTCCTTCTTTGCGACTGTTTTGCAGGCAGGAACCCGCAAAAGACAAACTCTTCGGTTGAAAACCCCGATATGGTAAGCGCGGCGATCATGGCCGTTGGCCCGGGGATCGGCACCACCTCGATACCCTCCTCAAGCGCCCTTCTGATGAGGACACTGCCCGGATCGGATATGCCCGGCGTACCCGCATCGGAGACGAGTGCGACCGAGTTGCCGTTGCCGAGACTGTCGATCACCTCTTCGGCCTTGGCCTTTTCTCTTTCCCCCCAGTAGCTGATCAGGGGCTTCGCTATGCCGTAATGGTTCAGGAGCTTAAGCGTGTGCCTGGTGTCTTCGGCTGCGATCAGGTCGACCTCTTTGAGTATCCGGATAGCGCGAAAGGTGATGTCCTCGAGGTTTCCTATGGGAGTAGATACAATGTAGAGCGTACCCTTGGGCATGTCTATTTGAGAAGGCCGGGCGCGTTATTTGACATTCAGCATCTTTCTCAGCCGCTGGTCGGTCCTGACGATATCATCCGCGTCGTCGCCGCTGAGTTCCCAACTGTATTCGTCCTTGGCGGTCCTCTTTAGCTTGATCTTGACGGGCTTCTTCGGTTTTATCTGCTGGAGTTCGGGCTGTTTTTTGACCGGGAATGCCTCCTTCTTATCCAGAGGATAGGCGGAAGAAGCCGAAAAAAACAGCAGGGTCGCGGCAAGAAGGATATGCGTCGGCCTCATCAATAGATCACCCCCGGTTTAGTCTTAAATGACTTGATGGCCGAGGTCGACCAGCCCAAATCATACGACTGACCGCAGTTCGGACAGACGAGACATATCCGGACCCGTCCCCTGACCTTTTTGAAACAGATATGGAATCCCTTCTCATAATTGCAGCTCAGACAAACCCTCAGCTCTTCTTCCATTAGTAGCTCCTGTACTTGTTTGTTATCGGGAAGCGCCTGTCCCTGCCAAACGCCCTGCCGGTGATCTTGACGCCCGGCGGCGACTGCCTCCGCTTATATTCGCTCTTATCCACCATGCGTATGACCTTGCGCGTACTTTCGCCGTCACAGCCCAGCTTCACGATCTCCTCAAAACTCATTTCCTCCTCGACATAGGCCTTAAGCACGGGATCCAGGAGCTCATAGGGCGGGAGCGTGTCGGTATCTTTCTGTCCGGGCCTGAGTTCCGCAGTCGGCTCTTTCACCAAGACCCTCGCAGGTATCACGGGGGCCTTGCCTACGGAATTTCTCCACCTGCAGAGGTCATACACAAGCGTCTTTTGCACGTCTTTGATGACCGCAAACCCGCCCGCCATGTCGCCGTAGAGAGTGGCGTATCCCACACTCATTTCCGACTTGTTCCCGGTCGTTAGGACGAGCCAACCGAACTTGTTCGAAAAGGCCATGAGGAGGTTCCCTCTTATCCTGGCCTGGAGGTTCTCCTCGGTTATGTCCTTTCCTCTCCCCTTGAAATGCGGACTAAGCTCCTTCAGATATCCCTCAAGGACGCGGCTTATCATGATTTCTTTTATGGCAATGCCTAAGCCTGATGCAAGCTCAAAGGCGTCTTCCCTGCTTTCCCGTGAGGTAAACTGTGACGGCATAAAAAGCCCGGTCACGTTTTCTTTCCCGACCGCATCGACGGCCAACGCCGCAACTAACGAAGAGTCGATCCCGCCGCTTAAGCCGATAACAACCCCTTTAAAGCCGTTTTTCCTTACGTAGTCGGCAGTACCCAGTACAAGCGCCCTGTAGATCTCCTCATCCTTTACCAGGCGGGGCTCCACCGGACAGGGCATGGATCTGCGGTCGGAATATTCAGCCGAAGAAATCCGCACCTTCATTGCAGGGCAGGTCCGGGCCTCGGGCACGCGTCCCCTTTTCCGTGCCTTTTCTCTTCTGAACCTTCTTACCTCATCGAGGTCGACGTCGACAAACATCAACTCTTCTTCAAACTGCTTTCCCCTGGCTATCCTGCGGCCCCTATGGTCAAAGACCATGCTCAGCCCGTCGAATACCAGCTCGTCCTGGCCGCCGACCGTGTTCACATATGCTATCATCACGGAGTTCTCGGTCGTCCTTTCATAAAGAACCTTCTCCCGGGTCTCCGGTTTTCCCCGCTCGTAAGGTGAGGCGTTTATGTTTAGTATCAGCTCGGCGCCGGCGAGGGACTGCATGCGCGCCGGCCCCTCCCTGTGCCAGATGTCCTCGCAGATATTGATCCCGACCTTCGCCCCGCCGATATGGTAAACCGGGGACCTTTTGCCGGGCCTGAAATATCTGAACTCGTCGAAGACCCCGTAATTCGGAAGCAGCATCTTATGGTAGACATCTTTGATTTTGCCGTCAGCAATAAGGGCCGCGGCGTTATAAATATCTCCGCCTTCCCCACGGTCGACAAAACCCGCTACCACTACTATCCCTGATACCCCGAGGCTTATCTTTTTTATGGCGGCCATGTTATCGGAGATGAACTGGGGCTTCAGCACAAGGTCCTCAGGGGGGTACCCCGTCACCGCAAGCTCGGGGAAGACAACGATATCGGCTTTTTTTCGTTTCGCTTTTTTCACATATTCAAGGATCTTTTTTGAATTGCCGGAGAGGTCTCCTACCGTGGGATTGATCTGGGCAAGGGCAAGCCGGAGGGTCTTCACGTGGATAGTCCTTTTCGCATATGTACAATGATAAATAAAAGAAAAATGTTTGTAAACCCCGTGAGAAGTCAAAGTCTCCTAACGGGGTAAAAAACAGTCAGGGGGCCGGGTTACCTTCCGGTCACAAAACGCATTCCCGCAACTTGCCCGAATACTCCACTATGAGTTCGGGATTACAATGTATACAGGACTCAATCCCCTGGATGATCTGGTTATCGCAAAGGAAAGACGCCTCTTTGACGCCGTAATCGCAGATCCTGCCCATGACTACTTCCTTTGCCCGCTGATAGGAATTTCCGCAGTTAAGGCATATCCAGACAAAATTGGACTTTGCCGAGTCGAGGCAGTTCTCACAGACGTAGACCTTAAGTCCGGGTCTGGCCTCAAAATGAAAAGAAGTGTATTCCCGTTTGCAGACATTGCAGAGCAAAATTCTGTCCCGCGAATAATACATCTCAACCCCCTTCCCTTTTGTCAACCGCCGCAGTTTTTCTAGCGCCTCACACTCCTTATGCCATTATCGTACATTTCCGTCAATGTCCTTAATCTTTTTTTACTTCTTTCGACAAAAAACTTCTAAAGATACCTGTGGCTAATATCCGCCGTACTGCATTTGAATTATTCCCGCGCCGCATTTATCATAGAGCTTGTATCTTCCAGATTGAAAAGACATATCGTATGAGGGACAGGAAATGCATCTTCAAGGGATAGCCGGACTGGTTGTGCTGATTGGGATAGCATGGGCCGTCAGCGAAAAAAGAAGGAACATCAATTACAAGGCGATCATCGCCGGGGTCGTTTTACAACTCGTTATCGCCGCAATACTTTTGCACATCCCCATATTCAGGCAGATTTTTTTGTTATTAAACGGGCTCGTGCTTTCGCTTGAAGAAGCGACAAGGGCAGGGACTTCTTTCGTCTTCGGCTATCTGGGAGGCGGCCCCCTGCCGTTCGACGAAAAGGGTCCGGGCATGAGTTACACGCTGGCATTTCAGGCCCTGCCCCTTGTGCTTTTAGTCGGGGCATTGTCGTCGCTTCTTTTTTACTGGCGAATACTTCCGGCCATAGTGAGGGTGTTCTCGCTGCTCTTTCAAAAAACATTGCGCCTTGGGGGAGCGCTTAGTCTGGGCGCATCGACCACGATCTTTCTTGGCATGGTGGAAGCCCCGCTTCTGATCAAACCATACCTTCGCGAGATGACAAGGAGCGAACTCTTTTCCCTGATGGCCTGCGGCATGGCTTCGATAGCGGGCACTGTTATGGTGCTCTATTCCACGATCCTCAAAGGCATCATCCCCGACCCTCTGGGGCATATCCTGACGGCTTCACTCATCCATATCCCCGCAGCGATAACCGTCTCACGGATCATGATACCTGAGACCAGCGCACAGACTGCCGGGATGCTTGCGCCGGAGCAGACAGCAAAGAGCCCTATGGATGCAATCGCAAAAGGGACCCTTGACGGACTCACTCTCCTAATTAATATAGTGGCTATGCTCATCGTCGCCGTCGCTTTGGTCAACCTCGTAAATCAGGGGCTCGGCCTTCTCCCCCCGGCAGGCGGCAGGGCGGTCACACTGCAGATGCTCCTGGGGTATATCATGGCCCCCATCGTCTGGCTTTTCGGCATCCCGTGGGCGGAAGCGCAGACAGCAGGGTATCTGATGGGCACAAAGACCATCCTTAACGAATTGCTTGCGTTTATTGAACTCGCAAAGACCCCCGCAACCCTGCTCAGCCCGCGGTCCCGACTTATCATGACGTATGCCCTGTGCAGCTTTGCCAACTTCGGGAGCCTCGGGATACTGATCGGAGGACTCGGCAGCATGGTCCCTGATCGAAGGACCGAAGTGGTCTCCCTCGGCATCAAGGCGCTTGTGGCCGGGACATTGGCCACCTGCATGACAGGGGCAGTAGTAAGCCTTTTTGTCTAACCAGGATTATTCACAAACTCGGTCAATAAGGCGGGATATGGTATTCTCCCGCCTTTCTATGTTTCGTTTTGAATGAGCGAGAAGATAGTCCCCTCCTTGGTCGGACTTTCTTAGCGGCCTTTATAGGTCAACACCCTTCCCCAGAGGTTTTTTCGTCCCCCAGATGCCCGACCTCAGGGATTCAAGAAGCACGATCTGGCTATGGTCGACAAAAAGATTCATTTCCGGCCCGTAGTTTTTGATATACCAGTTGAACACCTCCGGGTCAGCGGCCTCGAACATCGTCTTTTCGATCCCCAGCTCCCGGATGAATTTGGAGATCACATCCGTCCTCCAGGTGTTGACGCTTTCTGTTATGCCCTCTGATTCGATCATGATCATATATGCGCCGGCATCGAGATGCTTCTTCGCCCTCATGACCGCCCAGTCGACATCCCCTGTCCCTTCGGCCTCGAGTTCCCCGACCGTGCTCGCTCCCCCTGCACCGAACTGGATGCCCACCTCGGCTTTGGGCTTCATCCCCCTTTTCCGCACTTTTTCGGTTATACGGACAAGGTCATCTGCGGGGATACTCAGAAAGCCGCCCGATATCTCGACTATATCGAATTCAAGGCTCCTGCATTCCTCGATATAGCGATCGACCATGCCTGCACCGAGCGTAAGCACATGCTCGATAAAGCCTCCCGTGTCGACCTGCACATCGTACCTGTGGCATAGATCGATGAGTTCCTTTACCGCTTTGCGGGGCATGAGACTGAAGGACCCTCCCGCAAACTTAAGGATATCGACATAAGCCCCCATGGTCTCAAGGATGTCTTCAAGATAGCGCTTTCCCATGGGCGTATAGTATGGGCCTCTCATCTCCGTAATACCCTGTTTCCTCGGTTTACCTTCCCGGTCATTGAGCGCAATGAACGAAAAGGCCCTTTCGTCCTTTGTCAGCCGTGCATGAGTTTCTGTCTTCTTAGGCATCCTTCAATTCTCCCTTCATATGGTCATAAATAGTACACCCTACACTAATTATCCGGCATTTGAAAACGTAATCAAGTCGCCCTTAGCCTCGTCCCTGCCCTTCCCTGCATCGCTTCTCCGACAAGTTCCGGGGTCGTGATGATCACTTCTTTACCTCCGGCACGAAGAAACTCGATGGCCGCCTCTATCTTCGGTCCCATGCTTCCCGGCGGAAAATGGCCCTGCTCGTAGTACGCGCTGATCTCTTCCAGACCGACATCACGAAGCGCCCTCTGGCCGGCCCTTCCGTAATCGAGGTAGACGTTGTCGACCTGGGTAAGGTTGATGAAACATTCGGCACCCAGATCCATCGCAAGGAGACTGCTCGCAAGGTCCTTGTCCACAACCGCATCCACTCCCTGAAGATCGCCCGATGCCAGTTCGACGACCGGTACGCCGCCCCCTCCGGCCGCGATCGTAATGACGCCAGATTGAGTGAGCTGCCTGATGACCTCCGTCTCGATTATCTTCTTCGGCCGGGGCGACGGGACAACCCTTCTATAGCCTCTGCCGCTGTCTTCCCTCAAGATCCACCCCCTCGACTTTTCCAGTTCGGCCGCCTCGTCCTCAGTGTAGAAGGGTCCTATCGGTTTTGACGGTATTTCAAAGGCACGGTCTTTCTTGTCGACAACGACCTGGGTGATGACCGTGACCACGCCACGCACCTCCCGAATGCCTCTGAGGCTGTTATAGAGTGTCTGCTGGATCATGTAGCCGATGCCGCCCTCCGAGTCGGCGTCGCAGATATAAAGGGGCATGGGGGGGACCGTGTTCTTCGCCGCTTCGTTTCGGATTACGATGTTTCCGACGATCGGGCCGTTTCCATGGGTAATTACTATCCTGAACCCGTCCCTGACCATACGTGACAGCTGCGACGTGCATGCGCGAGTATGTGCGAACTGTTCTTCGATTGTGCCCTCCTCGCCCCTCCTTATCAGGGCGTTGCCGCCAAGGGAAACGACGCACAATCTGTATCGCCCAGTGCCGTTCATACTATCAAGGGTATCACATGAATGAGAAAATCTCCCCCCTCTTCTGCCAAAGAGGAGAATTATTCCTCACTTTGACAAAGGGAGGGCAGAAGGGATTTCATAAACGATGTAATCATTTCTTTAAGGCGGCAATAAAAAATGATGTTCCATGCCATGTCATCGCACTATTTCGCAGCATGGAGATGGCTGTCGATGAAGCCCTCTATGCACCCTTTCAGCTCCATACCGTCAAGCTCCTCTATTTCGTAACTGACGCGCACGGAATCTTTATTAAGCTCCAGCAGCCGGCGCAGGTCGGTGGGCGTTGCGACCAGCACAAGGTCTGCCTGCGCGCGCTCTATCGTCTCTTTCAGTTCTCTTATCTGCTCCGGGGCGTACCCCATCGCAGGCAACACCCTCCTGAGATCGGGATATTTTTCGAGGGTCTCTCTGATCGAACCAACCGCATAGGGACGCGGGTCGACAATCTCGGCCGCCGAGTATTTCTCTGCGGCCAGAAACCCGGCCCCGTATTTCATGCCGCCGTGGGTAAGCGTCGGTCCGTCCTCTACCACGAGGACCTTCTTTCCCGCGATCTTGCCGGGATAGTCGACACTTATGGGTGAAGTCGTATATACAATGACCGCTACCGGGTTCACCTTCCGGATGTTTTTTTCGACCTCTCTCACCTTTCCCTCGTCCGCGGTATCGACCTTGTTGATAACCGCTATATCCGCCCTCCTTAAATTGGCTTCACCCGGATGGAAAGACAACTCATGGCCGGGCCGGTGAGGGTCGAGGACCACTATTTCAAGCCCGGACCTTAAAAAGGGCATATCATTGTTCCCCCCGTCCCATACAATGACCCCGGCCTCTTTTTCGGCGTCTTTCAAAACCTCCCGATAATCGACCCCGGCGTACACGGGGACGCCTGCCCTGATAAGCGGCTCGAATTCTTCGCGTTCCTCTATGGTGCAGCTCCCGTCGTCTAGGTCTTCCATCTTCCCGAACCGCTGCACGCGGCTTTTTACCAGGTCGCAATAGGGCATCGGATGTCGTATCGCAACAGGGACCACTCCTCTTTTCTTAAGCACTCCAAGGACATATCTCGTCATTCCACTCTTTCCGCATCCCGTCCTTACCGAACATACGGAGATGACGGGCAGTGTCGATTCGAGCATTGTCTTGTCAGGGCCGAGCAGAACAAAATCGGTCCCCAGCGAAAGGCAGAGAGAGGCCTTGTGCATAACATGTTCGTGCGTGACATCACTGTAGGCAAAGACCACCTGCCCGATCCCGTACAGATGGATAAGCGTCGCAAGGTCCTCTTCGGGAAAGATCGGGATCCCATCCGGATAAAGAGGTCCTGCCAGGGTGGCCGGATACATTCTTCTTCCTATAAAGGGTATCTGGGCCGCGGTAAATGCAGCAACTTCATAGGAGGGGTCCTCCCTGTAAACCATATTGAAGTTATGGAAGTCCCTGCCGGCGGCACCCATGATAAGGACCTTCTGTCTCTTCATCATTCAACCCCCATACGTTGCGTTGAGCGCACCTTCGAATATATCGAGTCCCGCATCTATTTCTTCCCTCTTCACTATGAGCGGCGGGGCCAGCCTTATGATATTTTTATCAACCCCGCAGTCCAGAAGCACCAGCCCTTTTTCAAGACTGTTCCGGATCACTTTGCCAAGACCCACTGTGTCGGCCTCCCCCGCTGCCGTGACAAACTCTATGCCTATCATGAGCCCGAGTCCCCTTACGTCGCCGATTGCAGGATACCTCTCCTTTATCGATCTCAATCTTGTCATGGCATGCCCGCCGGTTTGAGTGGCCTTTGCTAAAAGACCCTCTTTCTCTATAATCCCGATTGTCGCAAGGGCGGCGGCGCATGAAACAGGGTTGCCTCCGAAGGTCGTGCCGTGCGCGCCTTTGGGCCATTTCTCCATGATCTCTTTTCTTGCGGCCACCGCACTAAGAGGCATGCCCGAGGCGATGCCTTTGGCGACGGTCATAATGTCAGGGACAACCCCGAAATGCTCCGACGCAAACCACTTTCCCGTCCTTCCCATGCCTGCCTGAACCTCATCGAGCACAAGGAGTATACCCCATTTGTCGCAGATGGCCCTGAGTCTGGCAAGGAACTCGGGCGGAGGCGGCACGTAACCCCCTTCGCCGAGCACCGGTTCGATTATCATGCAGGCCACTTCCTCAGGAGGGATGAGATGTTTAAAGAGCCTCTCAAGGTATGTATAACAATCCATGTTGCAGGCGCCCGGCCGTTGACCAAAGAAACACCGGAAACAATAGGGGTAAGGAGTGTGGTAGATCGAGGGGACCACGGGGTGATACATCCTTCGGTACCTCATGCTCGATGTGGTCAGACTCATTGCACCGAAGGTCCTGCCGTGGAACCCTCCGGTAAACGCGACGATGCCCTGCCGGCCTGTGCTATAGCGCGCAAGCTTTATCGCGCCTTCGACAGCCTCGGCCCCGGAATTGCTGAAGAAGAACATATCAATCCCCGGAGGCGTCACTTGCCTTAGCTTCTCGGCAAGCGTTATAAGCGGTTCGTAATAAAAGATGCACCCGGAATGAACGAAATCTTCCGCCTGTCTCTTTATCGCCTCGACGACGCCGGGGTGGTTGTGTCCGATATTTACGGTGGCAAGCCCGGAGGTAAAGTCCATGTACCTCCTGCCATCAAGATCTTCGACATAAATACCGTGGGCCTTCTTTGCGACGATCCCGGTGTGAATGACGAGCGCGTTTGTCAAAACGGCTTTCGCCCTGTTCAGATAATCGTCCATGCGGCTGTTGACCTCCTGTCCATCCGGTTATCTGTCGATCTGGGCCTTCTGGAGCCTGCCGCTGAAGTCCCTGTAGATCACCTTCCACTTAGTAAACATATCGAGGGCGCCCCCCCTTCCTCCGGCCTCTTCATGTCCAAAGCCGCTTTTTTTCGTCCCGCCGAAGGGAAGCTGGATCTCTGCGCCTATCGTTGAGGCATTGATATAGACAATGCCGGTATCGAGCTCGCGCTCTGCGACGGCGGACTTATTGACGTCCCTCGTGTATATCGAAGATACAAGTCCGTAAGAGGTGCCGTTGACTATCCGTATCGCGTCCTGCAGGTCCTCTGCCATGATCACCGCCACCACAGGGCCGAAGATCTCCTCCTGCGCGATCCTCATGCCGGGGGCGACCCCGGAAAAGATTGTAGGCCGGATGAAGTATCCTCTCCCGCATTCGCCTTCCCTGCAGGCATTGCCCCCCGTTACCACTTTGGCCCCTTCTTTCTTTCCGATCTCTATGAAGTCGAGTATCCGCTTCATCTGAGTCTCGTTTACGACAGGACCTACGTCGGTATTTTTATCGAGTCCGTTTCCGAGTCTCAGCTTTGATGCGGCCGCAGAGAACATCTGAAGGAACATATCGTAGACCTTCCGGTGTACGACTATGCGGCTTGACGACGTACACCTTTGACCGCTCGTCCCGAACCCGCCCCATATCGCACCTTCGACCGCAAGGTCCAGGTCAGCGTCGTCCATGACGATGATGGCGTTTTTCCCGCCCATCTCGCAAGATACCTTCTTGCCGTTCTCTGAGCAGGTCTTTGCGATCCCCAGCCCGACCGCGGTCGAACCCGTAAAAGACAGAGCGTCTATGCCGGCATGCGAAGCGAGATAGTTCCCGGTCCCTTCACCGCTGCCGTTTACGAGATTCAAAACCCCCTTCGGCAGGCCGGCCTCCTGAAATGTCTCTACGAGTTTCGAAGCGCAGGCGGGCGTGTAACTGCTTGGCTTAAAAACCACAGTGTTGCCCGAGATAAGGGCAG
This sequence comes from uncultured Nitrospiraceae bacterium, assembly GCA_963811165.1. Taxonomy (GTDB): domain Bacteria; phylum Nitrospirota; class Thermodesulfovibrionia; order Thermodesulfovibrionales; family UBA6898; genus Sulfobium. The sequence goes on along the minus strand of CAWEQH010000004.1, from coordinate 153,371 downwards.
GCATGATCTTCCAGGCCGGTATGGCCATGGGGAAGTTCCAGGGCGTAATCAGGCCGCATACCCCAACGGGCACGCGTATGGACTTACAGTCCTTATCGGGAAGTTCCGAGGGGATCGTTTCACCTGAAAGCCTTCTGCCTTCCCCCGCCATATAAAAGGCCATGTCTATGGCCTCCTGCACGTCCCCGAGCGCTTCGGGCAGGACCTTGCCCATCTCCTTGGTCATAAGCGCGCCGAGTTCTTCTTTCCTCCTCGTAAGTATCTCGCCCGCCCTGAAAAGTATCTCTCCCCTTTTTGGCGGCGGGGTATGTCTCCAGCCGCCAAACGCCGCCTTCGCTGCGCCGACAGCCGTGTCGACGTCGGGCCTGTCTGCCCTGCTGACGACCGCAACGACCTCCGACGTATCCGCCGGGTTGATGCGTTCGAAGGCCTCCCCGGCAATCGAGTCCACCCATTGTCCGTCAATGAAATTCTTCACGATCGTTTTCACCAAGCACCTCCCAACCCTTGAGAAAATCGGAAAAAGACCGGGGATTCATGCCCAAATTCTCGCGCAACCCTCGGCGCTTGTCAAGAACGCGATGGGTATTTTACCCCTTCATAATTTCTTCAATATTTGCCACTATGCTACTAACAAGGGTAATAAAACCCTTTTTCGAATCCCTCCTTCAGGCAGCCAGTCCCCCCTGGCTGCCTGTTTTTTTTGTGCCGAAATCTATTGCGCTACACCCGCCTTTTTTGACCGGCCCTTCTTCTGTCAGTACGTTATGTGTTATTCTTGAAAAAATCTATTTGCCTTTAAGCTGAAAACATTTGCCGACACTATGTAGCGGTAAAGATAGTTCTAGAAGCTGTCATTCCATTTTCAAATTGTGCCGGATTACCCATAAACGAACAAAATGAGGACCACCAATCATAGGTTCGACGTAATCACCCGGGAACACCGCATATGCCGGTAGCCCTCGTCACCGGAGCGTCGCGGGGGCTGGGGAAAGAGATCGCCTTTGCGCTTGCAAAAAACGGCTATACCGTCTTTGCCAACTATCTTTCGGCCGATAAGGAGGTATCCGAACTTGTCCGATCAGTCGGCCGTACTATAAGGGCTGATGTCGCAGATGCAGCACAGGTCAGGGCAATGGCCGATTTTGTCGAAAAAGTTTCGGGCAGACTCGATGTGGTAATAAATAACGCGGGAATCACGAAGGACTCTTTGCTCATCAGGCAGTCTGAAAAAGAATGGGACTCGATCATCGGGACAAACCTTAAGGGCTGCTTCAATATCATTAAGACTATGGCCCCGCTTATGGTAAAATCCGGTGGTGGACACGTGGTCAATATCTCCTCCCGTTCGGGGATTTCGGGAAAAGCCGGACAGGCCGCCTATAGCGCTTCAAAAGCGGCCCTCCTCGGGCTCACCTATACCTGCGCAGCTGAACTCGCAGTGCATCACATACGTGTCAACGCCGTGCTGCCCGGATTTATGATGACCGATATGGGAATAGGGGCCGGCAGGGCAATGGACCAGGCAAGGGAAAAGAGTATGCTGCACAGTTTGTCCGACCCGGCAGAGGTTGCGGCACTAGTAGTGTCGATCGTGCGCACGCAAAACATTACGGGGCAGGTCTTCAGCCTCGACAGCCGTATCCTCTGACTTTTCGAAATTGAAAGCAGGGTACGAAGGAGGTTTTATGTCTAAGGGTTTTTTTATTGCGGGGACCGATACCGGAGTCGGAAAGACGATAATGGCGGGGGCTATGATAAAAGCGCTTTCCTTCCTCGGTCATCGTGTGGGAGCCATGAAGCCGGTCGAAAGCGGCTGCGGCCGCGAAGGCGACGTGCTTATCCCCTTTGACGGCATGTTTTTAAAACAGACCGCCCATATGGATGAACCGGTCACGCTCGTCACCCCCTGCTGTTTCGAAAGCCCCCTCGCCCCGCTTTCGGCCTCTGAGATAGAGGCAACAGAGGTCGACACGGATGAACTCGGAAGGGTCTTCAAAGGACTGTCTGCAAAATATAGCTCAATGATTGTGGAGGGCCTCGGCGGGCTCATGGTACCTGTAAAAAAGGACTATTTCGTAGTGGATATGGCCAAAAAATTCGGCCTTCCCCTTTTGATAGTGGCAAGGCCCGGCCTTGGGACCGTAAACCATACCATGCTTTCTATAACCTGTGCCCTGAAGGAAGGACTCGAAGTGGCAGGGGTCATCATCAACTATAGCAAACCCCCTGAAGACAGTCTTGCGGAAAAGACCAACCCCAAGCTCCTCGCCCAGATATGTCCTGTCCCCATACTAGGCATCTTTCCCTACCTGAGAATTCTCGACGAAGACGCCATCGCAAAAGCCGCCGTCAAAAACCTGGACCTCGAGGCACTGAAAAAATATCTTTGATGCGCTCCCGCCGTCTGTGAGATCAAGTCAATTCCTGCCCGGATAGAACCGGTTGATGACCGCTTCTATATAGTCCTCGTAAGCAACCGCCAGCTCGATCCGGAGGTCCGTGTACCGGCCGATTTCACCCTTTAACCCAGGCTCCCGGGGCTCGGCGCTGGCAATTACAAGGGTATTTGCTTGCCGTTCAATAGGGATGACCTGGAGGCGGCGGGCGACCTCCTCCGGCAGAGCTGTGGCAACGTCCGATTGGATATCGGCTGAGGACAAATCCGCCCATGGCAGCTGCAACTGGGCAGACAGGGCGATGCATATATCGTTTGGAGCAAGATACCTGAGTTCCACCAGGATGCGGCCCAGTTTCTTCTTCCTGTTTTTCCGCTGTATGTCCAGGGCGAATGCCAGCTGTTCTTCCGTGATATACCCGGCTTCGAGCAGAATCTCGCCAAGGAATTTTGTCTGTCCGCCTTGCTTTTTGAGGGCCTCTTCCAATTGCTCATGGGTAACATAATCGTGTTCTTTGAGGATCGTGCCTATCTTTTTTTCTTTTTGCGCCCGCTGATACTCTAAGGCGTGGGTCAGCTGCTGCTCAGTTATCTTTTTCTGGTCGAGCAGGATATCCCCCATGAGTCTTCTGCTGTCCACGTTTTTCACCCACGCGGCATTGATGTACATGCGATCATATCTTTCGGCGGGATTAAGAGGCACCATATAAAAGCCCTTGTCCGAGGGGTTGTATTTATGCGCCGAGCCGTGAACCATCTCACCGTCTTTGAACTCCACGTCGAGCCGAAACCCGTGCAGACCTGCAACAACAGACTGCTCTATGGTCTCGGTGTGGACGACCGAGGCGTCCTTCTCCTGTTTCTTAAGAAAAAAGATGGCCTTCACCGAGTCCATGCTTACGTTAATATTATGGACCTTCCCGCCCTCTTCCTCGGCGACCAGATAAAACGAAGGCCTGGCCGCGTTTAAAGACAGAAGGTCACCTTTGATCTGTTCGCCGCTTCGCAGTTTTACCAGTACCTTTGCCATCCCGGAAACATTATATCATGGAGGACTCCGCTCATCCTAGAGCGTTTTACCGCAGACCGCTTTACTGCAGGCACTCCCAAAAAAAAGTCCCCCCTGTTTTAAGGGGGGACTTCCCTGGAAATAGTTTGTCAGAGGCAGATATTTGTCTTATCTGACGAGCTTATAAGATTTCAATACGTTTTTAAGCTTCTCCCTGTTTGCCTTCGCCATCTCGCAAAGCGGCAGTCTGAACTCTTCCTTTATCTTGCCCATCATCGCAAGGGCCGTTTTTACCGGTATCGGGTTCGTCTCTATAAACATGGAGGCGTTGAGGGGCTCAAGCGTAAAATGGATCTCTCTTGCTTCCTCGAACTTTCCCCGTTCCCATAGTGCGCACATATCGGAGACGAGCTTCGGCATTATGTTTGCCGTCACCGAGATGGTGCCCTTGCCGCCCAGGGCAAGGAGCGGGAGGGTCGTAAAATCATCGCCTGAAAGGACCGCGATGCGGTCACCACAGAGACGTATCACCTCGCTGGCCTGCTTCATGTCGCCTGTGGCCTCTTTTAATGCCACGATATTCTTTACCTCGGCAAGTCTCGCCACAGTGGAAGGCAGTATGTTCACCGCTGTCCTTCCCGGGACATTATAAAGAACGATAGGGATCTTCACCGCGTCGGCAACGGCCTTGTAGTGTCTGTAAAGCCCCTCCTGTGTCGGCTTGTTGTAATAGGGGGAGACGAGGAGCGCTCCATCGGCGCCGGCCTTCTTCGCATGTTTTGTGATCATGATCGTCTCGTCGGTCGCGTTGGCTCCAGTGCCCGCGATGACCGGCACCCGTTTATTAACGGCCTTCACCGTGAATTCGATGACCCTGTCGTGTTCCTTGTAGTCAAGCGTGGCGGATTCGCCCGTCGTTCCGCACGGAACGATCGCGTTGGTCCCCTGCTTTATATGCCATTCAATAAGGTCCCCTAAGGCCTTCTCATCAACCTTCCCATTCTTAAATGGTGTGACTATCGCGACAATTGAGCCTTTGAACATAGATCCTCCTCTGAAAGCTGATTATTATTTATACCTCTATCCGGCCTTCAAATACTTCCTGGGCTGGACCCGTCATATATACATGGTTATCTCCGGACCACTCGACGTCAAGCTCACCCCCAAGAAGGGCCACCGTCACTTTCTTTCCGGTAAAGCCGTTGAGGTTTGACGCTACCGCGGCAGCGGAGGCGCCTGTGCCGCAGGCCATAGTCTCGCCCGCGCCCCTTTCCCATACACGCATCTTCAATCTTTCGGGGCCCGTAATCTGAATAAATTCGACGTTCGTCCTCTTAGGGAAAAGTCCGTGGGTCTCAATCGCCGGCCCATATCTTCTGACATCGAATCCGTCGACATCCCCGACAAAGATCACGGCATGCGGATTACCCATCGAGACGCAAGTAATGTGAAACTCTTTCCCATCCGTCATCAGAGGGTAATTTTTTATCACACCGTCAAGATCCACCGGTATCTGGCGCGCCTGCAGTATCGGCTCGCCCATATCGACCTTTACCATTTCACCCGCCTTTTCGGGCCTTATGATCCCGGCAGCGGTCTCCACCGAAAGCGCATCCTTTTTCGAGAGGCCGCGGTCCCAGATGTAGTGTGCGAGGCAGCGGATGCCGTTTCCGCACATCTCGACCTCGCTGCCGTCTGCGTTGAAGATCCTCATCATAAAATCCGCGATCTTCGACGGGTAGAGTAATAGCATCTGGTCCGCGCCGATGCCGAAACGCCGGTGACAAAACCTCTTGCTGAGGTCCCCGGGCATCGAAAGCCGGTCGCTGATCGCCTCGTCCCGGCAGTCGATCAGGATAAAATCGTTGCCGAGGCCGTGCATCTTGGTAAACTCAAGCCTCATTTGAGGTACCCCGGCGTGATCTCGTCTTCCACGAGTTCTTCATACGTGCCGCGCCTCCTTATGAGGCTGTGGGTCCTGCCCTTTACCATGACCTCCGCAATCGTCGGCCTGCTGTTATAGTTCGAACTCATCGACATCCCGTAGGCCCCCGCACTCATGACCGCAAGATATTCACCCTGCTTCACCTTTTCGATCTGCCTCTTCCTGGCCAGAAAATCTCCCGACTCGCAGATAGGCCCCACTATGTCGGCCGTTATCGTCGACCTTCTTTGTCTGACTACCGGCAGGATATGATGATACGCATCGTAGAGCGACGGCCGCATAAGGTCGTTCATGCCCGCATCGACGATCACGAAATCCTTACCGGCGCCCTTCTTCAGATAGAGGGCCTTTGTGACGAGAATGCCTGCGTTGCCGACGATCGACCTTCCGGGCTCCATGATAAGCGTGATCTTCCTTCCGTTTACGAGGGGAAGCAGATTTGCCGCCAGGTCGCTCGGCAAAGGAGGCGTCTCATCCAGGTAGGGGATGCCGAGTCCTCCGCCTATGTCTAAGTACCTGATATCGAAGCCGCGCCTGTTTAACTCGTCTACGAGCGTAAGTATCCTCTTCATCGCATCCACGAAGGGAGACAACTCCGTTATCTGGGAGCCGATATGCTTTTGCACCCCCACCACTTCGACGTTCCTGAGTCTGGAGGCAAGCCTGTAGTTTTCTATCGCCCTGTCGATCGAAATCCCGAACTTATGCTCCTTCATGCCCGTGGATATGTAAGGGTGCGTCCGGGGATTGATGTCGGGGTTGATCCTGAGCGCTATCGGCGCTTTGACCCTCATAATGCCCGCGACCCTGTCGATCTCCTTCAATTCGTCTTCGGATTCGACGTTGAACATAAGGATCTTCGATCTAAGCGCAAAGCGTATCTCTTCTTCTGTCTTGCCCACGCCCGCATACACTATCTTGTCCGAAGGCACCCCGGCCCGAAGCGCCCTGAAGAGTTCGCCCCCCGAGACGATGTCGGCCCCACCGCCGTTTTTTGCAAGGGTCCTCACAATTGCCCCGTTGGTATTGGCCTTAAGCGCATAACAGATGATATGCGGATACGCACGGTAGGCCTCGTCGTATGCCCTGATGTGCCTCACCAGCGTGTGATAGCTATAGATATAAAGGGGCGAACCGTACTTCTTTGTCAGCGTACCCACCGAAACGTCTTCGGCGTACAGTTCATCGCCCTTGTAACAGAAAAAATGCATCGTGGATCTCCGTGAAGTTATATTTATTGCCCGATTTGCCTAATATTTTTAACACAGCATCGCCCATAAAGTCAAAAACCACGGGCGGTTGCGGCCTCATTTCGATTCTCTTAATTTTAGAAGGGGCCTCGTAAAACTCCAAAAAGGCAGGTTCAGCAAGGCCTCCTTCGCCAGGTAATTCCCCTTCGAAAATTTAGGCGAGCACAGACGCCCGCAGGGTTAAAGATTTTAGGCTGTCTGAGCCGTAGGCGAGTTCCTAAAATCTACCGAGGACGTCTGCACAGCCGTATGAAATTTTCGTCGGGGCGCCCTTCTTTGGGTTACCTTGCTTGGAGCGAGCAAGAAAGGTAACTGGGGTTCGGGGCAACGTCCCGAGGAGAAAGTCTATCAATAATGAAAATTACAAAGTACTAAATATTTTGTGCGGGGCGAAGCTCCGCGTTTGTGAGAATGTTGATTCGACCGGCTGGCGAAAGGTAAAATAAAAAATTAAATTTATAGAGAGGTTATCGTGGGCAAAAACATTGTAGAGAAGATATTCGAGGCACATCGCGTGTACGGCGAGATAAAGGCCGGGACCTCCGTGGGACTTAGAGTCGATCAGGTCTATACCCAGGACGCAACCGGGACGATGACATGGCTGCAGTTTGAGGCGATGGGACTTAACAGGGTGAAAGTCCCTCTTGCGGTTTCGTATGTCGACCACAACATGCTCCAGCAAAATTATATGAACCCCGACGACCACATGTTTTTGCAGACTGCAGCCGCAAGATACGGCGCATTTTTTTCGAAGCCGGGTAACGGCATCTGCCACCAGGTGCACCTCGAACAATTCGCCGCCCCCGGCAAGATCGCCCTCGGAACGGACAGTCATACGCCTACGGGCGGAGGGATGGGGATGATCGCAATCGGCGTCGGAGGCCTCGACGCAGCGACCGTCATGGGCGGTTCCCCTTTCGAGCTGACCATGCCGCAGGTGGTAAAGATACACCTTACGGGCAAACTCAACAGGCCGTGGGTGGCCGCAATGGATGTGATCCTTGAGATACTGAGGAGGCTTTCGGTCAAAGGCGGCGTGGGAAAGATCATGGAATACGGCGGCCCCGGCGTCAGGGACCTCAATGTCACCGAGCGCGCAACCATCACGAATATGGGGGCTGAGCTGGGCGCAACGACCTCTGTTTTTCCCAGTGACAAGAGGACTAAATTCTACCTTGCCGCGGTCGGCAGGGGGGGAGACTGGACCGAACTCACCGCGGACAAGGGGGCGAAATATGCAGAGAAGATAGAGCTCGACCTCGGCCAGATAGAGCCGATGATCGCACAGCCCCATAGCCCCGATAATGTGGTGACCGTAAAGAGTCTTGCCGGCACAAAGGTCGATCAGGTCTGTATCGGCAGTTGCACCAACTCATCCTATCAGGCGATGAAGACGGTGGCTTCGGTGCTTAAGGGCAGGACGGTTGCCGAGGATATAAACCTCCTCATAAACCCCGGATCGAAACAGGTCTATGAGATGATATCGAAGGAGGGGCTTACCTCCGACATGATCGCCGCAGGCGCACGCATGCTCGAATCTTCCTGCGGGCCCTGTATAGGCATGGGCGGAGCGCCCGCTTCGGGCCAGGTGTCGGTCCGCTCTTACAACAGGAACTTCAAGGGAAGAAGCGGGACAAAAGACGCCCTCATCTATCTCGCAAGTCCGGTCTCATGCGCAGTATTTGCGCTTGCGGGCAGAATGACGGACCCGCGCGACTCAGGTATCGAAATAAGGAGCTTCAAGGAGCCCTCGAAATACCTGATCAACAGGAATTTCATCATCCCGCCAAAAGACGATACCGGAGCGGTACGGGTCGTCAAGGGGCCCAACATAAAGGAGGTCTCGGTAAAGGAGCCTCTCAAAGACAGAATAGAGGCCGAGGTGCTTCTTAAGCTCGGGGACAATATTACTACGGACGACATCATGCCCGCGGGTTCGAAGGTACTGCCCTTCAGGTCCAACATCCCGGCGATCTCCGATTTCGTCTTCGAAAATATCGACAAGACATTCTCAGGCAGGGCGAAGGAGGCAAAGACAAAGGGCGGGGGAATACTCATAGGCGGGGAAAACTACGGCCAGGGGTCTTCGAGGGAACACGCTGCCATCGCTCCGATGTTCCTCGGTGTTCATGCCGTCATCGCAAAGTCGTTTGCCCGCATACACCGCTCGAACCTGATCAATTTCGGTATACTTCCCCTGGTTTTTGAAAACCCTGTTGATTACGACAAGATAGAAAAAGGCGATCGCATCGTCATAAAGGACCTCTTGGGCGCGCTTTCCGGCGGACAGACCTATACCGTCGAAGATATCACCTCCGGGAAATCCCTTAGCGTCAGGTCTACCCTTAACGACCGGGAGAGGGAGGTCTTGAAAAAAGGCGGCCTTCTGCCTTACACAAAGGGGCTTTCATCGTCGTAACCCGGCCGGTGAAAGCCTAAAATAGGGCATCGTGTCCTGTATTGATTTCTCAATTAGGACACGGCCGACAGGTCCTGATCAATTGACAAGAAAACGCGATACAGTGTATCTTTATAGTCTGTGTTTCGGGGCCGCTAGCTCAGTTGGTAGAGCAACGCCCTTTTAAGGCGTGGGTCGTTGGTTCGAATCCAACGCGGCTCACCAAATGTCCCCATCGTCTAGCCCGGCCTAGGACATCGCCCTTTCAAGGCGGTAACGCGGGTTCGAATCCCGCTGGGGACGCCAACAAATTCAAGGGTTTGCGAGAGCAAGCCCTTTTATTTTTCCAAAACATGAAAAGCAGACGTGACCGAAGTTCTTCGATTGCCAACTGAAGACACTGCTTATCTATTGGGAGTCCCTTTTCGCTTGTGAAGGGAAGTTTGTCAGTCCAGGGAAGTTCCTTGTACTGTGCCTTTATCTCTTTGGGTATGTTTTTGGACGCTTCCCCGATATTCTCGATCTTGAATGCGACGGCGCTTCTTGTTTTCTCATCGGCAAGAAATTCTTTGCGCTTCATCGAGCCGATAAACTCTTTTACGTACTGTATTGCGTCGTAGATGTCCTGAATGAAGAATTTCCATTCCCGCGTCATATAAAATTCCACAAAGGATATCGATATCACTCCGTCGTTTCTGTTCGCCGCGGACAAAAGAGCCGAAGATGCCTATCTCGCGCACCCGGTACTTCTGTACCACTTCAGCCTTGTGCTCTTTTGCCTCCTTCATTTTATACCTTAGGCCTTGTCTTTCAGGCTACCTTTACTTCAAGTCTTTTCCCAAACGCATGGGCCACCCTCTCCAGAGTTGAGAGCTTGACCGTTATTGCCTTTATAGCATCAGTGCTATATAATAATACGTGCACTGGGCCATCGAATACTATGAAACGACCGACGGCAGATGCCCTGTCAGGGAATTTGTCGATAGTCTTTCGCCTGAAGGCCGGGCAAAGTATATCTTCATTACCAGGCTGCTCACGGAATACGGAGTGATGGTAAAAGAACCGTATGTGAAACAGCTTACCGGCCGAAAGAAGCTTTTTGAGATACGGATCAAGGACAAGACAGGAATCAGCAGGATACTTTACTTCACCCATACAGGAAAGAAGTTCATACTTCTGCATGGCTTTACAAAGAAGACGGACAAGACCCCGCAGAGGGAGATTGAAACAGCTGAAGAAAGGATGAAGGATTACCTTTCGAGGGAGGTGTAATATGAAAAAGAACGCATACGAAGAACACGTAAAAGAACTTTTAAAGAACAAGAACGTCAGAAAGGAGTATGAAAAGCTCCTGCCTGAATACGAGTTGGCAAAGAGCATCCTCGAACAGCGGCAGAGGAAAAAGATGACTCAGGAGCAGGTTGCTAAAAAGGCCGGCATGCCCCAGTCGACAATATCTAGAATAGAGGGTCTCACCCACGGACTGCCCAAACTTTCGACACTGAAGAAGATCGCTGATGCGCTGGATGCAAAGGTTGTCATAAAACTGGAGTCAAGGAAGGCCTGAGCGTATATCCAGTACGCACATATTCACTTTTCCCGTGAACTATTGCACGCTGGATATAGCACTGCCCCTCTCCTAAATGACATAGAGACTGCATTCCTCGAATACGGTCTACCCATTTCATCAGTAAAGACATAGGGGCTTATTACCTTGCGCTCCTTCAAGACATTCTGGAGGGTTGCCTTAACCTCGGAGGTCATCCCAATAGAGAAGGGCTCGCTGTTTTTCATCTCGAGGTCGTTAATGTTAATCCGATCATTATGAAAGTCTCACCGAGATACAGTCAGATTAACGATATTCCCTGCTCTGAGGCCCGTATGGGGGATCGGGAAATGACCTGCCCATTGTAAGTTCAACTGGGCATCATTTGGAGGGGCTTACCTTGAACCTTGTCTTTCTTCGCCTGTCTTTTTTCTTTCAGGGTGTGCTGTGGTTTTTTCTTCGCATTGGGTTTTTGCTTATTCTCTTTGCTCATGCTGTCCTCCTTTATATAAGACTTACTCTCATTATACTGCATCCCTCAAAATGCTGCGTCCCAATACCACCTCAATTCTCCCGATCATGTCTTAAATCGTATTATGGAGAGCCTTATAGCACTTTAATAACGGGATAGATTGCTACGGAGTACTTTCATCCGCCTTATATCATGGAGGTTTGATGTATCCGAGGGTGGTATGGCGAGTAATGAATGAATATATATGTAAAAGCCACACCCCTCACATGACTTGATCCTTTCGGTATGCTTACCATGCACCTTACCCCCACATAATGTCTTTGCTACAAGCCAGCACGATCTTCCCTCATTCTGATCAGCAGCAGGACATAATGAATCCTTTCCATGACCACAGTTATTGTACTTCCAGCATTGCATATTCTTGTTCCATTCCATAATCCTTCCCCTCTTTCTTAATAACTATCCACATTGCGAGCACGTACGTACCTTAACACAGAAGCTCATTATTGATTTTATTGATGTGCTGTAACAGAACATTTAATTCACTCCTGAAAATTCTTTACTAGCTCAGCATGGTATACTAAAGACACAAGGGTGCCCTACTTAAGTCGTAGGGCTAAGGAGGATAAGAAAATGTCCATATTGGATAACCTATATAAAGAGTTGACGAGAAAAGCACAAATAGCAAACAAGGATATTACCAGGGAAATTGTCGAAGATTGGGTGGGGAATGCTGGTAATGAGTCTCACCAAATAGCCATTATTTCTATGGTTCTAAGTGAACTGTTAAACGGAAGATATACACCTGAAAAAATGGCTGGAGATATTCTTCAGTTAGCTCACTTGGATAATTAATGAACCGGATACATAGGAGGAGCCTACCGAAATGTCTTAGAAGTGCAAGACGATACAGTCACGGGTTTTGAATCAGCCCTACCCTGAGTTCTATTTCCGCCCAGAATTATTCTCATGATTATTTTGGAATTACAATATCTTCATATCTCGTACCAGCTTGAGCCATAAATCGGATACGTTCCGGTTTCATTCGAATAACAACATACGTAGGGTCAGAAGAGTCTTTAAAATATTTTTTAAGACTTGGAACGGCTTCATATAGTTTCAACTTGTCATCATTGTTTGTACTGATGGTGCAGGAACCAGCAATTCTGACGTGTTTTCCTTCTCTATCGCTGAAACAGTATTCTGCATAAGGGACTTTCCTGAGTTGTTTAATTTTCTCTGAACTATCTCTAGTAGCACACCATAGTTCATTCCCCATCCAAACGCAGCTTCCCATAGGTCGAACCCCTACCTTATTGCTGTCACTTGTTGCAAGGAATCCCCATCCGACTTCTTTAATAAAACTTTTGACCACCTCTAAACTCATCTTTGCACTCCTTTCATTGTCGCTATATGTCCACTGTATCGCTTTTCAAAGAGTAATTCAATGGGTTCCAAAGGCTGCCGAATGATTGAGCAGCAACGAAAACAACTTAATTATACCCCTGTGATTGAAAAACAAGTCCGCAGTCGCCTTTATGATATGAATTTGGTTGAAATCCATGAGCGAGAAAAAGCCCGTATAATCGAGCGTGAGGGTCTGCTTATCAAATTTGTTTTCCTGATTAGATTAGCCTTTCCCCCTCATGACATCCGCAAATACTTTGACTCCCATCCCCGATTAGGCGTACATGGACATATCTCTGCGGAAGAGGATCATGAGTTTCTTGTTAAGCATGGGGCTATCGAACATTCCATAGAAACAGAGGGTGAAGATGCCTTGATTCTGGGGGATATGATGAAGTATTTTGGGATTAATGTCTAAGAAGCGAAAAGAATATGGCGTGTCCAAAGATAGGATGCTTACCGTCTATCCGACACTCCATGAGAAAGCCTTTCTAATAGGGGCGAGATTTGCCCAAAAATGAGAAATATTTCAAAGATCAAACGCGAATAGATTGTGCCTCAATCTATTCGGAGTTCTTCTGATTTAGCTGCTCTCTATACTTAGATCCAGCGTTCCAGGCTCTACCAACGTTATCTCCAACTGACCAGAATCTGTTATCAGGCATGGTGAGAAGAAAAGGATTGACCTTCTTTACATCTGGCTTACCGTCAGTGAGAAAATCTTCCTTGCTATAGACATTGAGCACTTCTCCTATGAAAAAAGTGTTTGTTGGCAGTTCAACAATTTCAGATAATTTGCATTCAATATTGATTGGACAAAGCTCGATTAGCGGAGCTTGCTTCAACTCACCGTAGAAGACCTCAAACAGGTCAGACTTGTCCGTCTTGCTTCCCGATACGATGCCACAATAATCTGTAACAGCAACCATATCAACAGACGGGACATTAATACTGAATTCACCTGTCTCCCTGATGGCTGAATTCGATGCATTTCTCTTATTGACACAGATGCCGAACATTACAGGGTCATAGTTGACTCTTGTCAGCCAATCCAGAGCCATGAAATTTATTTTCCCATTCAGATGAGTACCCAGAAGTGTCTGAGTCCCAGGAAGACAGAACAGACTTTTATCTATTTTGATTTTATTCACGATTCTCTCCTCTCAAAGATGTTTGCCCTAGCTTTCATTTCGATGTCAGTAAATATGTTCATGTTTTACACCTAAACTTTGCAGTAGGTCATACAATTATGTTAGCATTATCTCTCCGCATTGATAACAATGGTGAGGATGGTCGAGATATTTACTCCGAGATTTATTCTTTCTGTAATACTCTGGTAACATCTGTCCTTTAAAATATCAATATCTTTAAATCTAAAAGAAAGGAGGTAGATATGAATCAAATAGAAAAAAAATGTACTGAAGATAAGGATATATGTCCATACTGTGATGATACTGCTGACGTATGCAAGGCATCCGTGGCATCCCTAAAATTAGGGGCATTGTTAAGGTTAAATCGCTGTAACAGCGAGAACTATGACAACTGTTCTCTGTTCTTGGCGAAATGTTTAAGAAGCGGTTGGCAATACCGCTACGCTTCTTAAATTCACCTCCATAACCCCATCCCGCTTTCCCCTGTTTCAAAACCCTCTCACCCCCTATGCTCCGACTCTCCACTATCATTTCAGCAAGAACAATAATCTCAACAGAAATCACTGCATGTTCCGGATCATTGCAAACGGGGGGGGTGCAGTTATGTGCTATAGTTAACTAAGGGAAGAGAGGCCCTTTTTCATTCTTTTGATCAATGGTTCCATTATTCTTTCATTAGTGGATATACTCTCTTTTCCTCACGGGGCTCCCATTGCATATGCCTAAAAACCCTCTTAGCATGGGGGCCTCACGTAACAATTTTTTAGCAGCCGGGGAAATATTGTTTCTTCAAACATGCCGGCAAGATTAAGAGTTTTCAAAGGGACATTATTATTGCGCATTCCGTGGCATAGGAATGCCGCATCAGGAGTGAGGGGACTCTGAGTTTCAGAGGCCGCTTGCCTTCGGAAGGAAGGAGACCTCAGGCGTGAAAATTAGCAACATCGGAAACCTGCCTCAACTGTCTGCGAGCTTTCGCGCAATAAACCTGGCAAAGCAGTGCGCAGTCTGCGAGCCTCCGCTGAGATCGGAATTGTTCAGCAGCGACCAGATGGAGCAGCACGGCAAGACCCTGGCGGGTTTACACAAATTGAGCCCGGGATATGCCCCTGATAAGCTCCTGGCGCGACTGGACGACAATGAAGGCATCCTGACAGGGACGCGTCGCCTACTGATGGAGGCGGTCACGACTGATCGTAGAATTACGCCGGCAGGCGAATGGCTGCTCGATAACTTCTACCTGATCGAAGAACAGATCCGCATGGCCAGAAGACACCTGCCGAAGGGGTACAGCCGCGAGCTTCCCCGTCTGATAGACGGCCTTTCGGCCGGACTTCCGCGCGTTTATGACATCGCCTTGGAGACGATCTCGCACAGCGATGGACGGATAGATCCCCAGAGTTTAAGTAGATTTGTTGCAGCCTACCAGACAGTCACCGTCCTCAACTTGGGAGAGCTGTGGGCAATACCGATCATGCTGCGGCTCGCGCTGATCGAAAATCTCCGGCGTGTTGGGGCAAGGATCGCTGCAGACAGGCTCGACCGAAACAAGGCCGATTATTGGGCAGACCGGATTACCGAAATGGCAGTGAAGGACCCGAAGAGTCTCGTATTAGTCATCGCGGACATGGCGCGGTCGGACCCCCCTCTGAGGAGCGCGTTCGTTGCGGAATTTGCCCGACGGCTTCAGGGTCAGGGCCCTGCCCTGGCAATGCCGCTCACATGGATTGAACAGCGACTCTCGGAGTGCAGTCTGACGATCGACCATTTGGTGCAGTCGGAGAACCAGCAACAGGCGGCTGATCAGGTCTCGATGAGCAACAGCATCGGCAGCTTACGTTTCCTCGGCACTATGGACTGGCGCGAGTTCGTCGAGACGATGAGCATTGTCGAACAGACCCTGCGTAAAGACACCGGCGGTATATACGGCAAAATGGACTTCTCTACCCGTGACCGTTACCGCCACGTGGTGGAGAAACTGGCAAAGGGCGGGCGGCTGTCGGAGGGCGAGGTGGCAGCAAAAGCGATACGGCTCGCGCACGAGAGCGCGGCCGATAAAGACGGCAGTCGGGGTGGAGATGACCGCACAGCCCATGTGGGCTATTACCTGATCGACAAGGGATTGTCTAAGCTCGAAGGGCTGGCGCATATGCGATTCTCTTTCTCCGGGGCCCTTCGGAAATGGGGTTCCCGGTCTCCTTTGCTACTCTATCTGGGCGCAGTCGCGCTCATGACGGCGATTTTCACGGGAGGATTACTGTTGAGGGCGCATGGTGACGGCTCACCTCTTTGGCTTCTCGTCACGACCGGCATCATTTCAGCGCTGTGCGCAAGCCAACTCGCGCTTGCTGTAGTTAACTGGCTTGCGACATTGCTGGTAACTCCGCAGTCGCTGCCCCGAATGGACTTTTCCAAAGGTATTCCGCCCGAATCGCGGACCCTAACCATTGTACCGACTATGCTCACGAACGCCCAGGGGATCGAAGACCTGGTCGAGGCGCTGGAAGTCAGGTTCCTTGCAAATCGCGACGAAAACCTGCACTTCGGCCTGCTTACTGATTTTCAGGATGCGGCAGAGGAAACACTTCCGGAGGACGAACTGCTGTTATTGCTTGCCGGACAGAGAGTCGAAGGACTGAATAAAAAATACCGGAACGCAAAAGGCGATACGTTCTTTCTCTTTCACCGCCCGCGCCGATGGAACGCCCGGGACCTGGTCTGGATGGGTTACGAACGCAAGAGAGGGAAGCTGGAGGAGTTGAACGCCTTATTGCGCGGCAGGGGAAATAGCTTCTCGCTCATCGTCGGGAATACGGAAATCCTGTCAAATGTAAAGTATGTGATCACCCTCGACACGGATACTCAGTTGCCCCGCGATGCGGCGCGGCAGTTTGTGGGGGCAATGGCGCACCCGCTGAACTGTGCGCATTACGACGAAGGCAGGCAGCGGATCGTTGAAGGGTACGGCATCCTTCAGCCGCGGGTCGCCGTGAGTCTGCCCGGCACAAACCGCTCGCGGTATGCGCGCCTCTACGGGAGTGATCCCGGCATCGACCCGTACACGCGCGCTGTCTCGGACGTCTACCAGGATGTCTTCCATGAAGGTTCTTTTATAGGCAAGGGGATCTATGACGTCGATGCATTCGAGCGGGCGGTGGGCGGACGTTTTCCCGAAAACCGGATCCTCAGTCACGATCTTATCGAAGGGTGTTACGCCCGCGCGGGTTTGCTGAGTGATGTAATGGTTTACGAGGAGTATCCGTACCGCTACAGCGCGGACGTGGGCCGCCGGCACCGTTGGATCCGCGGGGACTGGCAGCTTCTGCGCTGGATACTGCCGGGTATTCCCGGCCCCGACGGGCAACGCCACAAGAACCCTCTTTCGCTGCTGTCCCGATGGAAGCTCTTCGACAACCTTCGGCGGAGCCTCACGCCTTCGGCATTGATCCTTCTCCTGCTGCTGGGTTGGACGGTCTCCTCATCGCCATGGGTCTGGACCCTTTCGGTGATCGGGATCATCTTTATTCCCTCTTTGATATCCTCTTTCCTGGACCTGCTCAGGAAGCCGGACGATCTGCATTTTGTGGAGCATCTCTCTGCCGTGGGACGCTCAACCTCCGGGCGTCTTGTTCAGGTTGTCTTTACGCTTGCGTGTCTCCCATACGAGGCTTTTTTCAGCTTGGATGCGATTCTGCGTACAATCTGGAGAATGCTGATCACCCACAAGCGACTCCTCGAATGGAGTCCTTCGGGCACCCCTGATAAAAATACCGGCGGCTCACGCCATAATTCCAAGATGAACGGCCTGGCCGGTGTATGGCGGACGATGTGGTTCGCCCCCTTTCTTGCCTTTGCAGCGATAATCTATTTGGCGCTTTTTAATCCGGCCGCCCTGTTAACTGCCGCTCCGATACTAATACTCTGGTTTGCCTCACCCGTTATCGCGTGGCGGATCAGCCTGCCGCTTGCCCGCGACGAAGCCAGGCTGAGGCCTGACCAGACCGTCTTTCTCCAAAAGCTTTCCCGAAAAACCTGGGCCTTTTTCGAGACATTCGTAGGCCCCGGAGAAAACTGGCTGCCGCCTGATAACTATCAGGACCACCCTGCCCCTGCCGTTGCACATCGCACGTCTCCGACTAACATGGGGCTTGCGCTGCTGGCGAATTTATCCGCCCACGACTTTGGCTACATCTCCACGCGGCAACTCATCGAACGCACAACGAATACCCTCTCCACAATGGAAACACTGGAGCGCTATCGGGGCCACTTCTACAACTGGTACGAAACACAGACTCTCAAGCCGCTGTCACCCAAATACGTTTCGACCGTGGACAGCGGCAACCTTGCCGGCCACCTGCTTACTTTGAGGCAGGGTCTGCTTGCGCTCCCGGAACAGACGATCCTTGGCCCGCAGGTCTTCGACGGCCTCCGCGACACAATAAGGGTTCTTCTTGATGTTGCGGCCGATGCGCGCATTGAAGGAGACATTTTTGACTTGCTCGCTCAAATGGAGAAGGAGCTGGAATCCGCGTGCGATTTCAAACCGACTGGCGCTCTCTGCTGTGCGGCTTCTCCTTGAGCAATTTACAAACAAAGCGGAGGAGGCCCTTTCCAGGATCGATATTTTAGGTCTCAGCCAGGAGAATCAGCTGGTATGGTGGGCAAGAGCTTTTGGCGGGCAATGCCGGGCAGCACTCGATGAGCTGACGATCTTCGACTTTTCCACGGTTCGCGACATTGATGAGATACCGACGCTGCGTGGACTGGCGAACATTAGAAATGATCTTGCCGTTGAGAGGATCACGGCTATCGAAAAGCTCGTATTGCAATCAGACGAATTCAGCCGCATGGAGTATGACTTCCTGTTCGACAGGACGAGTCATTTACTGGCCATCGGGTACAATGTCGACAGCCGGAGGCGGGACGCGAGTTACTACGACCTGCTGGCCTCGGAGGCGAGACTCTGCAGTTTCGTGGCGATCGCTCAGGGACAATTGCCGCAGGAGAGCTGGTTTGCACTGGGGCGCCTGCTCATTAACGTCGGCGGAGAGCCGATCCTCGTTTCGTGGAGCGGTTCAATGTTCGAATACCTCATGCCGCTTCTGGTAATGCCCACTTACGAGCGTACGCTGCTTGATGAAACCTGCAAGGCTGCGGTGGCCAGGCAGATCGAGTATGGGAGGAAACGCGGAGTGCCCTGGGGCATTTCTGAATCCGGCTACAACACGATCGACGCTCATCTCAATTACCAATACCGCGCCTTCGGCGTCCCCGGCCTGGGACTCAAACGCGGGCTCGCCGACGATCTGGTAATTGCGCCCTATGCCTCGGCTCTTGCTCTGATGGTGGCCCCCGAGGAGGCATGCCTGAATCTGCAGCGGCTCGCCAAGGAAGGATGTGAGGGAAAATTCGGCTTTTATGAAGCGGTCGATTACACCCCATCGCGTCTGCCGCGCAGACAATCGAGCGCCGTAGTCCGGTCATTTATGGCGCATCATGTCGGCATGAGCTTTCTCTCTCTTGCCTATCTGCTTCTGGACCGTCCGATGCAGAAGCGATTCGAGGCGGACCCTCTTTTCCAGGCCACCACGCTTCTTCTGCAGGAGCGGGTGCCAAGGTCAACGACATTCTTTTCGCAGATCGCCGATCTCGCCGAGGCGCATACGGCTTCGACCGGCGCAGAGACATCCGTACGCTCCTTCAGCAGCCCTGACACGTCGTTTCCCCAGGTGCAGTTGCTGTCCAACGGCAGATACCACGTGATGGTTACGAACGCCGGAGGCGGGTACAGCCGCTGGAAGGACATCGCAGTCACCCGCTGGCAAGAAGACACAACGCGCGACTCCTGGGGCACTTTTTGTTATATCCGTGAAAAGACGAGCGGGGATTTCTGGTCGGCCGCATATCAGCCGGCGCTCAAGCGCGCGAAGAATTATGCGGCGATCTTCTCGGAGGGGAGGGCGGAGTTTCGCTGCCTGGACCACGACTTTGACACACACACCGAAATCGCTGTCTCTCCCGAGGATGATATCGAGCTGCGCAGGGTAACGATCACCAACCGCGGCAAAACACGCAGAGAGATCGAGGTCACGAGCTACGCGGAGGTCGTGCTTGCTCCGCCCGCGGCAGATGCGCTTCATCCGGCGTTCAGTAATCTTTTTGTACAGACGGAGATCATCGACCAAAGGCGGGCGATCCTCTGCACCCGTCGCCCCCGCTCCCTCGACGAGCAATCGCCTTGGATGTTTCATCTGATGGCCGTCCACGGGACGGAAACCGGCGAAGTTTCCTATGAGACCGACCGCCTGAGGTTCATCGGTCGCGGAAATACCGTTGCAAACCCTGAGGCCCTGAGCAGTTCCGCTGCACTTTCCGGCAGCGAGGGCCCGGTGCTCGATCCGATAGTCTCCATCCGTTATCGCATGACCCTTGATCCGGAAAGATCTGCAACAATAAATATTGTCACCGGCATCGGTGAAACCCGTGACCTATGTATGGGTCTTGTCGAAAAATACCAGGACCAGTATCTGGCAGACCGTGTATTCGATCTTGCATGGACGCACAGTCAGGTACTCCTTAGGCAGATCAACGCCACAGAGGCCGATGCACAGCTCTATGCCAACCTTGCAGGCTCAGTGATCTATGCAAACCCTTCGCTGCGTGCAGACCCGGGCATCATCGCCAGGAACCATCGCGGGCAATCAGGCCTGTGGGGCTACGCCATCTCCGGCGATCTCCCGATAGTGCTGCTGCAGATTGCAGACCCGGCCAATATCGACCTGGTGCGTCAGCTCGTACAGGCACACGCATACTGGCGTCTTAAGGGACTCGCGGTTGACCTCGTGATCTGGAATGAAGATCACGCGGGGTACCGGCAGCTTCTGCAGGAACAGATCATGGGACTCATCGCCGCAGGCGTCGAGGCGAACGTGACGGAGCGGCCCGGCGGCATCTTCGTAAGACCTGCTGACCAGATATCTGCCGAGGACCGCATCCTGCTCCAGACAGTCGCCCGGGCCGTCATCACCGACGGCCTTGGCCCAATCGAGGACCAGATCACCCGTCGCAGTATTTTGCCGCTCATAGTGCCGCGTCTTGAGCCTACCAGGAGCCGCCGGCCCGAATCCCGGACTGCCGCGGCAATTGCCCGCAGCGATCTCATGTTTTTTAACGGACTCGGAGGATTCACCCCTGATGGCCATGAGTACATCATCACGACAAGCCGCGAACAGGTGACCCCGGCGCCATGGGTAAATGTGCTTGCCAATCCGCACTTCGGGACTGTTATTTCAGAGAGCGGATCTTCTTACACCTGGAGCGAGAATGCGCATGAGTTCCGCCTCACCCCCTGGTACAACGACCCGGTAAGCGACGCGGGCGGTGAGTCCTTTTACCTTCGCGATGAAGAGAGCGGCCTTTTCTGGTCCCCTTCACCGCTGCCTGTCCGGGGGGCGATGCATTACATCAGCCGTCATGGATTCGGGTACAGTGTCTTCGAACACACTGAGGACGGCATCAGTTCGGAGATGTGGGTTTATGTTGCAATAGATGCATCGGTCAAGTTCACCGTATTGAAGGTGAAAAACGAATCGGGCCGGTCCCGCCGGCTCTCAGCCACTGGGTACGTGGAATGGGTGCTGGGAGATTTGCGGGCGAAGACGGCAATGCATGTGAATACAGAGATCGACCCGAAAACCGGCGCGCTTTTCGGCCGGAACCCGTACAATACGGAGTTCGCCGACCGGACCGCGTTCTTCGACGTGGACGAGGGAACCCGGACCGTGAGCGGAGACCGGACCGAATTCCTCGGCCGTAACGGCACGCTTAGGAGCCCTGACGCGATGACCCGCGCCCGGCTTTCCGGCAGGGTAGGGGCCGGTCTCGACCCCTGCGCCGCTATCCAGGTTGCCTTCGATCTGGCCGATGGGCAGGAGCAGGAGATTATCTTCAGGCTTGGCGTGGGGCGTGATTCAAATGATGCCCGTCAACTGGTGCGCCGCTTCCGCGGATCTATGGCTACCCGCGAAGCCCTCGAAAAGGTCTGGCAGTACTGGAATCATACCCTGGGCGCTGTGCAGGTAGAGACACCGGACCAGTCCGTTAATGTGCTGGCCAACGGTTGGCTCTTGTACCAAACTCTGGCATGTCGTCTTTGGGCGCGGTCCGGATACTACCAACCCGGCGGCGCATTCGGTTTCCGCGACCAGTTGCAGGACGTGATGGCGCTCATCCTCACTGAGCCGCGGCTTGCGCGCGAGCACCTCCTCCTCTGCGCGGCCCATCAGTTTCAGGAGGGAGATGTCCAGCACTGGTGGCATCCCCCGACCGGACGGGGCGTGCGTACGCACTGTTCTGACGACCTTCTCTGGTTGCCCCTGGCCGTCTGCCGCTACGTTCTGATTACCGGAGACACAGGGGTATTGGATGAGAATGTCCGGTTCATCGAGGGCCGCCCGGTAGACAAAGACGAGGACTCGTATTACGACCTTCCCCACGTCTCCGAAGAAGCCGCGAGTTTGTACGACCATTGCGTGCGGGCCGTTCTCAAGGGCATCAGCCGCGGCGGGCATGGTCTGCCGCTGATCGGCTCGGGTGACTGGAACGACGGGATGAACATGGTAGGCGAACAGGGCAGAGGCGAAAGCATCTGGCTTGGATTCTTTCTCAATAAAGTCCTCGTAGATTTCTGTGAGATCGCGCGTCTGCATGGCGATCCGTCCTTCGTAGAACGCTGCCAAAAGGAAGCTGCTTCACTGCGCAGGAATATCGAGGAGAAAGGCTGGGATGGCCGGTGGTATCTGCGCGCTTACTTTGACGACGCTTCTCCACTTGGTTCGGCTGGCAATTCCGAATGCCGGATCGATTCTATCTCGCAAAGCTGGTCTGTCCTGTCCGGTGCCGGGGATGCCGAACGCTCACGCATGTCAATGGAAGCCGTTGACAAATTTCTGGTTCGGCGTGACCATGGCCTGGTCCAGCTCCTGGCTCCGCCGTTCGATAAATCGGATATGAACCCCGGCTACATAAAAGGATACGTCCCCGGCGTAAGGGAGAATGGAGGGCAATACACCCATGCTGCCATCTGGGCCGCGATGGCATTCGCCCAATTGGGCGACAGCAGCCGCGCGTGGGAACTGATGTCGATGATCAACCCGGTAAACCATGGTGGATCTCCTGAGAAGATCTCAACCTACAAGGTGGAGCCGTATGTTGTCGCGGCTGACGTATATGCGGTTTCGCCGCACATCGGCCGCGGCGGATGGACGTGGTACACCGGGTCAGCCGGCTGGATGTACCGCCTTATCCTTGAATCACTCCTGGGGCTGAGGCTTGAAGCAGACAGGCTGAGCTTTGCTCCATGTCTGCCCGCCGAGTGGGAGTCGTTCAAGATGCATTACCGCTACAGGGAAACTGTCTACCATATCATAGTGCTTCAAGCGCGTGACGGGAGCATGGCGAGTATGACCGTAGATGGTGTTGCACAATCCGACGTGGCAATCTCCCTTGTTGACGACCATCGGGAACATTCGGTTGAGATGAGAATATCCGCACCGGACAAAACGAAGAGAGATAATCCACAAAAATCGAAAATATCATAGAAAAACTGTCCCTCGCAGAGACTCAGAGTCACGCCCGGGACGCCGACAAATTCAGGGGGTTACGAAAGCGACCCCTTTAATCTTCTCCTCACTGTGATTCATCTGTGAGAGAATCGATGCCGTCCCCGTAATTCTTATTCGAGTATAATCCTGGCGATTTCTTTTTTAAGGCTATCAAGCAATTTGGGGACAGCCAATGTATCGACTTTCATTGAAACGAGTGAACGCGCTGCCGATTCCATTTTCTCCATTGCCTCTTTAAGCTCATCCATATTCTTTTTAATTTCCCGTATGCTGCAATCCTTGCAAATCCAGGTGCTTCCGTCTTCTATCCAGTCAGTCACGGCGCCGCAATCACATTTTCCGGGCATTGTCATCCTCCTTGAAATAAGGTCAAATCTTTATCCGTAAGTCATCTAATATTTTGGGGCCATAGTTATTTCTTCTTGCCTCCAAATACCACAAAAACACCATTCTTGAAGTAACAGTCCACATCCACAAATCCCGCCGATTCCAATGCGCCCAGTTGATTTCCAAGCGTGTCGGGCTTGTTCATGCTGGAAGGGTCCTTATACCGTCTGATAAGGTCTTCGGGAAGCTCGTCATGGATATTATACCGGCTCATCATAGCAGCAAGCCAATCCTTCCACATGGCAAAATACCATTCCTCCAGTTCTTCTGACGGGGGCAGTACCACATCGACATCTGCAAAAAGACCGCCGGGCCTTAGCCGTGAAGCCATGAGACGGAACAGGGAAGCCTTTTCGTCCATTTCAAGATGGTGAATCGCCATAGAGGAAACAATGAAGTCATACGTTTCGAGCCTGGTCTTGCCGCCCAACAGGTCTTGAAACGTTGCCTGGATGAACGTCGTATTCGGGTATCCCTTGAGGCGTTCTTTGGCTTTCTCAAGCATGCCTTCACCGCCATCAAGGAGCGTTGCCGACACGCCGGTATTGGTTTTAAGCAATTCCTCTGTCAGCGCCCCATCTCCGCATCCCAGCTCGAGCAATGCAATATCCTGTTTGCCACGACGAAAATGGGAAACCAGCGAGGAAACATACCAAAACATTTTCCTGCGTTCCACGATATAGATATCGGCCTTGTCCAGATAGTTCTGCGCAAAGGTATTGTCTGCCCATGCCGATTTGTTGAAGTCGCTCATGTCGTTTCTCCTGTCAGTCAAATTTTTCTCCTAATAGTATTGTCCGGAAGGTTTTTTAAAAAATGACACCAACAAAACCCCGGCAATAAATCCTCCGATATGCCCCCACCACGCCACTCCCCCACCGGAGGAGGGAAGCACTTGAGCGACCGTACCGGAAAATAACTGCAATAAAAACCACCACCCGAGGAAAAAGACCGCGGGAAGCTCTATAAACCACGGGATAATGAATATCGGAATGAAGGTGAGGATTCTTGCCCTCGGAAATAGCACATAGTAAGCGCCCATGACCCCGGCAATCGCCCCCGATGCCCCTATGACGGGCATGGAGGACCGGGGACTGAAGTAGATATAGAACATACTGGCAAGCACCCCCACGACCAGATAAAACACAAGGAAACGGCTGTGGCCCATACGGTCTTCCACCTTACTGCCGAATATCTTGAGAAACCACATGTTGCCAAGGATGTGCAGCCATCCTGCGTGCAGGAACATGGTGGTCAGGAAGGACAGATAATCCACCAGGGGAAGCCCATGACGATGACGACCCGTATATTCAATCGGCACAATTCCAAAATAATAGGTGAATTGCTCAAGGAGTTCCCGCGGCAGGGTGGTTTCAAACAGGAAGACTATTCCGCACAGAATTATGATCATCCATGTGGTTGAAGGGAATGTTCTGTTGGATACGGTGTCTCGGATCGGAAACATATCGGATTATTTTGTAATAGGGGATATCGCACCCCTTATGAGAGTTCCTGTTTCAGTCTTGCCTTTGCTCTGTCCACAACACGGTGGACATCTCCAAGGCATCACTTCCCGGTTGGATTAGTCTCATGACACCGGCAGGTTCCTTCCTTCTTCGAAGCCTTTATCTTCTCAAGGATAAGGGAACGGCCTTTGTTGATGATGACATCCTGTTCAATATCGGCTTCGGAATGACCGAAACAATAACATACCAGCTTATCCATTTTTCTCGTGAACGACCTTCCCTTCTCCGGAGTGCTTCACGACTCCACTTACTGCCTCATCTTCATCACAGGCCCTTTATTATACCCGACCGCTGGATGTTAAAAAAGTCTTAAGGACAAGCAAGGATCACGATGCGTATCCCGGCTATCCAGATATATCAATAAAGGGACGCCCACAAATTCAAGGGTTTGTAATTTCCCTGCGTGTGACGACAAGACGTTCTACGGGCGTAACGCTTACTTTCTTTTCCAATTTACTTCGTAGCTGTGAAACATGTCGGCGAGCCCCATACAGACGTTGAGCTTAACGCGTGGACGCAGATAGTGTTATCTCCTGATTTCAGTGCATTCTCCCGAACGGAAAACGTAAACGTCATCGGGCTCAAACCGGAACCTCCGGTAATCGGCACGCCGGTCCCGGGGGTATCGCCGTCGTCAACAAAGTACTCCACGGCATCTATCCCGCCGCCGCTGAAAGTAGCGGTGCCGGCGACCTGATAAAACGACTTTGTCGGATCCCACCCCGTGGAAGTAAAGCTGATGGTCGGACCGCCCCTTTCGCTTTCCCGCCCGGCATTTTCCAATCCTTTTTCATCGTGATGACAGGTGCTGCAAAAATTTTCCCCGTGTGCGCCAAATGCCTTTGAACCGGTCCGACCACCCCCGATGCCGCCCGCAAAAGACAGAGAGACCATAAGACCGGCAAAGGCCGGAACCGTCATAAGCAATAATGCTGTCTTCAGATGTTTCATCTCCTCCACTTCCCTTCGTCCAGGTTCTACTCACAGGATATCAAATGAGGATTGGATGTCAATTCTTAAGGTATCGATCAAAAGCTGATAGACTGTAAGCAGGACAAGGACAGTCATGCCGGGGAAAGTGCTTTCAGTAACGGGCCTGCACAAGGCCTATGGCGACCTCATTGCCGTCGACGGGATTTCGTTTGAGGTGGACCGAAACGAGATCGTCGGGCTCGTGGGGCCAAACGGCGCGGGAAAGACCACGACGATTAACATGATCTTGGGCGTTCTTGAGCCAAGCAGAGGGACCATAATCATCGAAGGGATCGATATTTCGAAACGCCGGTCTCAAGCGCTCGATTGCACGAACTTCGCTGCCGTGTATGCCCCTATGCCCGGAAACCTTACCGTCTATCAAAACCTTCGCATCTTCGGTCTCCTTTACGGAGTAAAGGACCTCTCCGACCGGATCGAGGCACTGCTTGGACAGTTCGATATCCGGAAGTTCCGGGACGTAAAATGCGGGGTACTTTCCTCGGGAGAGCAGACCCGCGCGGGACTAGCCAAGGCGCTGCTCAATGATCCGCGCCTCCTCCTCCTTGACGAGCCGACCGCATCCCTGGACCCTGCGACGGCAAAAGACGTCAGGGCAACAATCCGCGAATTCGCCGCCGGGGGATTGGGCGGTGTGCTCTGGACTTCGCACAATATGTACGAGGTTGAGGACGTCTGCGATCGCGTGCTCTTCCTTTCCCAGGGAAGGATTTTGCTTCAAGGGGATCCGAAGACCTTGCCGGGTGAACACGGAAAAGAATCGCTCGAAGAGCTTTTCATAAGCGTGGCGCGCGAAGGCCTCCGGGAGGGCTGAGAACGTGCGTTTCAATCGTGTCTTTGCCATCGTGCTCCGCCATTTCTATCTCATACGCGGGAGTTTCTCGCGCCTATTCCCCATGTTTGCATGGGTTGCCGTCGATATGGTGCTATGGGGGTTCATCAGCAGGTATCTTAATGTGGTCACCGCATCAGGCCTTAATTTCGTTTCGATCTTTCTTGGGGCCGTTTTACTCTGGGATTTTTTTACGCGTGTTATGCACGGGGTGACGACGGCTTTTTTCGAAGACGTCTGGTCCCGCAACTTCCTCAATATCTTTGCAACGCCTCTTTCTATCTGGGAGTACATTGGCGGCCTTGTGCTTTCGAGCATTGCGACGAGCCTTATCGGCCTGAGTGTGATGCTTGTTCTGGCAACTACCTTGTTTGGCCTGTCATTCGCCGGTTACGGCATCGCGTTTGTTCCGTTTCTTGTCGTTCTGTTTCTGTTCGGCATAGCGCTTGGAATCTTTGCCAGTGCAGTGGTGCTGCGGCTTGGGCCTGCATCGGAGTGGTTCATCTGGCCTATTCCGGCCCTTATTTCGCCCTTCGTAGGGGTCTTTTACCCCCTTTCGACACTACCGCTTTGGATGCAATATCTGTCGCGGGCGTTGCCGCCCTCATATGTGTTTGAAGGAATGCGGACGATTATATCGGGCGGGACGGTTTCGGGAGCCGGCCTTTTCAAGGGCGGGTGTCTTTCTTTGCTCTATATCCTTTTGGCCTGTTGGTTCTTTGCCCGTGTGTACCGCCATGCGGTTCGTACCGGCCTCATCGCGCGCTATAGCGCCGAAACGATAAGTTAAAAAAGAAGTTTCTCTCATCCCCTTATCCTGCACTTCCATCGTGGAGAGCGCTTTCGGCCGGCTTCCGTAACCAAATGCCTTCTAAGATCGTCTTTTAAGGATAAAGAGAGGTTTCGATGGACGATGATCCAATCACAGGATGCTTAGGGCCGCACCAAGATTGATTGCGGCGGCAAATCATGCGGTCTTCTTCATAGTTTCTTCACTTTTTTTATATCAAATGGAGGAAACTAAGGAGAATCTGCCGTTGGAAGCAAAGTTGCGGAAACGGCGGTTTTATGCGAAACTAAATTAAAGGGTGAATGAGATGAAAAAAACTGTTTATCTTGTTATTGTCATTGTCATTGCGTTGATATTTAGCGGTGCATTGCCGGTTCTGGCAGTCGGCCACGGTGGTGGTGGCCATGGCGGTGGCCATGGCGGTCACGGTGGCGGCCATGGCGGCGGCCACGGTTTTAGGGGAAGCTTCTGGTTCGGCCCTGGCTGGGGTTGGGATCCCTGGTGGTGGGGCCCTTCGTATTACCCGTACTATTCGTATTATCCATATTATCCGAACTATTATGGTTATTCGGACTATTATGGGGAACCGCCTGTCATGGAGCAGCAGCCCCAGGCATATGAGGAGCCTGCTCAGCAAAGGCAGCAAGCCGAAGATCAGTACTACTGGTATTTTTGCCCAGCGGCCAAGAATTACTATCCTTATGTAAAAAAATGTCCCACGGGCTGGCTAAAGGTCGTTCCTCCTCCGGCCCCGCAGGACTACAAGGAGTAACCATGATGAAAAACAAACTAAGCATTTTTTCGCTATTGCTGCTTCTTGTGATAAGCGGATGCGCAACGATGCCCTCAGGCCCCAGCGTAATGGTGTTGCCGCCCCCCGGCAAGTCCTTTGAGCAATTCCAGACCGAAGACGCCGTGTGCAGGCAATGGGCCTCACAGCAGATCGGGTTAGGCCCTCAAGAGGCAGCCAATCAAAATACTGCCCAAGGGGCTGTCATCGGGACAGCCGTTGGGGCAGGCCTTGGCGCGGCTATAGGGTCGGTCTCAGGTAGTGCGGGCGCCGGCGCAGCCATCGGCGCGGCAAGCGGACTTCTTATAGGTGCGTCCGCAGGGGCCGAAAACGGGCGAGTCTATGGATTGCAAGCCCAGCGCCGGTATGATATCGCATATATGCAGTGTATGTATGCCAAAGGAAACAATGTCCCGGGGATGACCCGTCGTGTTCGGAGTGTTCGGAGGGTCGCGCCGCCTCCGCCGGACCTAAGCAAAACACCTCCCGATGTTCCTCCGGACCCATCCGGTCCGCCGGAAGACTTTGTTGAGCCCAGATACTGAGCCCAACCGTTATTAGCGTTCATTCCCACCCGGCGCCCGCATTCGGGCGCCGGGTGATACCCGCCTCCCTTTATCCTGTCTCTAAATAGAGCGGAGGACCCCTCTCCTTCCCCCAGACCCTATTGGGCGATACAATATGATCAAGAGATGGAAGGAGAATACAGCAATGAAAATGTTACTTCCTACCGATGGTTCGGACTACTCCGAAGGCGCAGCGCGGTTTCTGACAAATCTTGCATTCACCCCAGCCGATGAAGTCTCCGTCTTACATGTCGTAAGCCTGGTCCCTTTCGCCGGGGATATAGAACCTTCCTATCCCCGACTATTCCGCATAAAACAGGATATCGCCCCGAAGGTCCTTGAGTCGGCGGTAAATATCCTTAAACCCCTGCCGGCCAAAATCAGCACGGCATTGATGGAGGGATACCCTGACAGATCCATCATCGAAGCGTCAAACACTTCCGGCTGCGACCTGATCGTCATGGGTGCACGGGGCTTAAAAGGGATCAGACAACTCATCATCGGAAGCGTGACACGGTCAGTTGCCATCGATTCTTCAAAGCCGGTACTCGTGATAAAACCGACCCAGTTTAAGGCCTCGGCGAAGTTGAAACTCCTTTTTGCAACCGATGGGTCCGAACATGCCGGCGCCGCCGGAAAATTGTTGGCCGCCCTGCCGTTTCAGGAGGGTTCGGAAATGACGGTCGTCAATGTCATATGGTCGGCGGCATCTGATATACCCCAAAGGCTCTCCCTTGAAATAGATGAAAAGCTCAGGGAAGAGATGGCCAGGACAAGAACTTCTGAATTTGAAGCATCGGAGAAGGTCCTGAAACCGGCCCTGCTTACTTTGAACAGAAGATTCCTCCATGTACAGGGAATTACGCGGCTGGGAGATCCTTCGGCGGAGATCCTCTCGATGGCGGAAGAATTGAAAACAGATATCATCGTAGTGGGATGTAGAGGGTTAAAAGGGATGAAAGGGATGCTTGGAAGTGTATCGAGAAACATCCTGATGTATTCGAAATGTTCTCTCTTAATCGGAAAGACCTGCCCGTAAAGTTTTATACGGCAAGACCTGCCCATAATAGTAATGGAACAAGGCTTCCCTGCATTCTAAAAAGGCGCCCTCTCCTCTCTGGCGGCCGCCAACCCTTCTTTCTCTTTCCCGTGAGGCCACTGCTACTTGACTTCGATGCGGTTGCCTGAAAAATCCTCTACAAAATAGACGGTCCTGCCGCCGCGCTCTGCGGTTATCACCCTCACCCCCGCTTCTTTGGCCTTTTCTAAAAACCCGGGAAGCTCCGGCATTTGGATACAAAAATGAGGCACCGGAGGCAAAGGCAGGGTAAAGCCGGGGACGATGAATATCTCGATCTTAAGTCCTTCATCAGCAAAGACGAGCATCCTTATCTCCCGGTCGAAGCCGAAGAGCTGGCGTGCGAGTTCGGGTGAGACCGAGGATTCCTTTATCTTTTCGAGGCCGAGAAGGCCCCGGTAGAATTTAACCGCCCCGGCCTCGTCTTCGTTCATTATTCCAACATGGTCGAAAACCATACGCCCTCCCTTATTACCGAATTATACCAAAACCGTTCACGATTGACGGCAGATAACCCATTCCCGTATTCGGGGCCCTTTGAAAATTCAGCTTAGCAGGCCACCCGGAGCGAAACTCCGCACCAATAGATTCTCGTTTAGAAAATGTAAAAACGGGGCGTAGCCCCGAACCCCAGTTACCTTTCTTCATGCCCAAGAAAGCTAACGGAAAGAATCGCACCCCGGCGAAAATTTTATACGGCTGTGCTGGCCGTCCTCGGTAGATTTTAGGAACTCGCCTTCGGCTCAGACAGCCTAAAATCTTTCACCCTGCGGGCGTCCGTGCTCGCCTAAATTTTCGAAGGGGGGATTACACAGCAGAGCGCTGATAGCTGAGTGCTTTGTCGCCGAGTTATTCACGATTCACGTTTAACTTTTCACGTATTCGGGGCCCCTTCTAAAATTTAGGTTTCCGACCGAGTCCGAGCGTAAAGAATTTTAGACTGTTTGAGCTCCGGTTTCCGGAGCGAGTTTCTAAAATTTAGTGAGGACGACACGAGGAAACCGTTAAGAATTTTAGCTGGGGTGCGTACTTTTGGGCACTTTTCATTCGCATTAATGAAAAGCGCCCGGGGTACAAGGGGCAGAGCCCCTTTTTCCGAGTGTGGGGTGAAACTCCGCACGAGTAGCTCCTTGCCTTTTTCCGTGATAGAATTTGTCTGTTGAAAGGGCCGGCCTTTGCCGGTCCCTTTCCCGAAATCTTTGCAGGAGGTTTCCGCATGCAAATGAAGAAGATTAAAGAGATAGCGAAAGAAAAGGGTGTCACACCCGGCACCATGAGCAGGACGGAGTTGATCAGGGCTATTCAAAGGGCGGAAGGTAATTCCGATTGTTTTGCAACGATGCATGTGAATGATTGCAACCAGATGAATTGCCTGTGGCGACTGGATTGCAAGGCGGAAGTTATTGCTGCAGCCGATCTGCCCATTGTCAGTTCATGCATTTAGAGTAAAGCCGGTTTAGGGATAGGATACATTACGCCGCTCTTTGGAGTCTGAGAGGTCCTGACCACTAATTGCGTTTACAGTCCTTGTAAAGGCTACTCCTGACTTGCTATTATTACCGGATGAATGTTTTGGACCTGCCTTTTAATAAGATCCTATTGATAGAGAAGTCGGATCTGCCCGGCACGATTCTTATGCTTGAAGACCGTGTAAGTTATCAGAATCATTTAGGCACCATCCATGCGTCTGCTCAATATGCGCTGGCCGAGGCCTCAAGCGGGGAGATCCTTGAAAGAAACTTCGGCGACTGGAACGGAGCGTATTTCCCCGTGGTAAGGAGGGTTGAAGTCAAATATAAAAACCCGGCAAAGGGAAGACTCTTTTCAGCAGGCTTTATTGACGAAGAGAAGGCCGTGAAGGCAAAGAAAGAACTCTCTGAGAAGGGACGGACCCTTGTGGACGTCGTGGTGAAGATCGTGGACGAAGAGGACAACATCACCTTCGAAGGCACATTCACCTGGTTTATCGCAAAAGCCAAAGAGTAAAAACGAGGCCCTGAAGGGCGATCGCAAGGATCAATATAGTATAAGGATTAACGATCAGTGGCGAATCTGCTTTGGCTGGAAAGACGGAGACGCCTATGACGTTGAAATAACCGACTATCATTAGAGGTGTGCTATGACTTCAAAACAAAAGCTTCTTGAACTTATTCACCCAGGGGAGATCCTCCTTGAGGAATTTATGAAGCCGATGGGGATCAGTATCAACAGGCTCTCGCGCGACATCGCCGTACCCCCAGGCCGCATCAGCGCCATCGTCAACGGCAAGCGGGCTATAACCGCCGACACGGCTATGCGGCTCGGCAGGTACTTCGGCACGTCGCCGGAGGTCTGGATGGGCCTGCAGGCGGATTACGAGCTTCGTGTTGCCCGGCGCACGGTCGGGCCCGAGATAGAGAAGCGCGTCCATCGCCTCGACCATCTGGCAGGCACATGGAACAAAAAAGACCTCGCTGAGTTCCAGAAGAATGTTAAGGACTTTGAGAAGATAGACGAGAAGATGTGGAAGTAAGCGGAGCCGGGGGGGGAGAAGGAGATGAAGCAGTGTATAACCGAGAAGCAAACAGCGTATTGCCCTCACTGCAGGGCCGTCACCAACCTGAACGTATCCATCACCGTGAGGTTTATTAATGGTCCGGATGGGAGTGAGGAAATAGTTACCGCACGAGTGTATCACTGCGAGGCATGTCTTTCTTTTGTCCGCAGTGATGAGGACATTTCACCTCTTCATTTTTAACATTGCCCCTTTTTACTATTCTCTATTTATTTTTCACTATTCACCGTAGTTGACCCATTCACGCTTCACGGCGGTTTTCATGTTCTCTATGCCGCTAACTATTCACGATTCACGGCTGTTATGATACAATAGCGGCAGTTCGATAAGATGCTTATTTTTAAATATTATTTTATGGGGATAGTCCAGTTGTCCGTAAGCCTTTTAAAAGGATATGAGTCCGACGCCTGAAGACAAAGCGCGCGAGCAGATAGACAATATGTTAACGCAGGCTGGTTGGCATGTCTGCGATTTCAAAGATGCCAATATACATGCGGCCCGCGGGGTTATCATCCGGAATTATCCGTTGAATAAAGGCCATGGGTTCGCCGATTACCTCTTCTATATCGACGGAAAAGCCGCGGGGGTAATCGAAGCAAAGAAGGTCGGCACAACATTGACCGGCGTCGAGATTCAATCGGACAAATACAAGCATGGCTTCCCGGACATATTTCCGGCCTGGTATCGGCCCCTCCCCTTTTGTTATCAATCGACCGGCGTCGAAACCCGTTTCACGAACGGTCTCGATCCCGAGCCTTGCTCCCGCAATGTCTTTTCTTTTCATAAGCCCGAGACACTCGAAGAGTGGCTGAACGACGACGCAGATGTAGGGGCAATTCATGAATTGCCCTTACTAGATCAGGCAGCCGAATCTCAGACAGTCTTTAACGAAGCCATGACCTTACGTTCCAGGTTGCGGCATATGCCCACATTAAAGGAAGAAGGCCTCTGGCCTGCGCAGATCGAGGCGATAAGGAACCTCGAAAAGTCCTTGTCAGAAAACCGGCCTCGCGCCCTTATCCAGATGGCAACGGGAAGCGGCAAGACCTTCACCGCAGTAACCGCGATTTACCGCATGATCAAGTATGGAGGTGTGGGAAAGGCGCTCTTCCTTGTGGACCGGGCAAACCTCGGCAGACAGACTCTCAAGGAATTCCAGCAGTATGTTTCGCCCTACAGTCCATACAAGTTTACAGAAGAATACATAGTCCAGCAGCTGAAATCGAACAAGATAGACCAGACCGCCCGCGTCTGCATCTCGACGATACAGCGGCTCTATTCGATCTTAAGGGGAGAAGAGATCAGCGAGGAGCTTGAAGAAGAGTCCCTCTTCGATCATTCAGACCTCTTCAAGGAACCGATGCCCATTGAATATAATCCGGCTATTCCCATAGAGACCTTTGACGTGATCATCACCGACGAATGCCACCGCTCGATCTACGGCCTCTGGCGGCAGGTGCTCGACTATTTCGATGCCTTTCTTATCGGCCTTACCGCAACGCCGAACAAGCAGACCTTCGGCTTTTTTAACCAAAATCTCGTGATGGAATACCCTCATGAACAGGCCGTTGCCGACGGCGTGAATGTGAACTATGACGTCTACCAGATACGGACCAAAATCACCCAGGAAGGCTCGAAGGTCGATGCCGGCTATTATGTGGATAAGCGCGACCGCGAGACTCGCGCTGTGCGCTGGGAGCAGCTGGACGAAGAGCTTGCCTATGCGCCTAACCAGCTCGATGCCGATGTAGTTGCACTGGACCAGATCCGAACCGTAGTTAAGACATTCCGAGACAAGCTCTTTACCGAAATATTTCCGGGCCGAAAGGATGTCCCCAAGACGCTCATCTTCGCAAAAGATGATTCCCATGCAGAGGACATCGTCAAGATCGTAAGGGAAGAGTTCGCTAAGGGCAATGACTTCTGCCAGAAGATCACCTATAAGACAACCGGCATATCGCCGGAGTACCTGATAGCCGAATTCCGAAACAGCTATTATCCCGAGGATCGCCGTCACCGTTGATATGATCGCCACAGGCACGGACATCAAGCCGCTTGAAATCGTCTTTTTTATGCGGACGATAAAGTCCCGCTCCTTCTTCGAGCAGATGAAAGGCCGCGGTGTGCGGGTGATCAATCCGAATGATCTTCAGTCAGTCACGCCGGATGCGAAGGAGAAAGATCATTTTGTTATTGTCGATGCCGTGGGCGTTTGCGAACAGGACAAGACAGACTCGCGGCCGATGGAAAAGAAGCGCTCGGTTTCTTTGGAGCAGCTCCTCCAGGCCGTTGCGCTAGGGAATACGGAGCCGGAGGTCATCTCTTCGATTGCTGCGCGACTTGGCGCGGCTGGAGAAGAAGATCGGGCCTGAGGAAAAGACAGAGGTGCAGAAGCTGGCAGGAGGCAAGAGCCTCAAGGAACTCACAGGCGATCTTGTTCAGGCGATCGATCCCGACAGGCATATTGAGCAGGCGAAGAAGGATAATCCTGGCGTTACCGAGCCTTCCGTTGAGCAGATCAAAAAGGCTGCTACAAAGATCATACAAACATCCGTAAAGCCCCTTCACACGCCGGAGCTTCGAAAGAGATTGGTCGAGCTTTATAAAACCACCGAGCAGACGATTGATGTTGTCAGCAAGGATGAAGTCCTTGTCTCAGGCTTTCAGCGCCGAGGCTTTGGAGAACGCGAAGAAGACGGTCACTTCCTTTGAACAGTTCATAAAGGACCATAAGGACGAGATCACCGCCCTGCAGATACTTTATAGCAGGCCCTACAAGGCAAGGCTTCGTTTTGAAGAGATTAAGGCCCTTGCCCAGCTCATCGAAAAGCCGCCCTATTTATGGAAGATAGACCGGCTCTGGGAGGCTTATGCCGCTTTGGAGAAGTCGAAAGTCAAAGGCGCAAGCGCCCCGCATATTCTCACGGATTTGGTATCGCTTGTCCGCTTTGCCATTCATCAGGACAATGAACTGGTGCCGTTTCCCGAGCGGGTTAATTCTAATTTCGAAAAGTGGATGGCCGAAACAATCCGTCATTCCCGCGAAGGCGGGAATCCAGAGCCTTTTACGCCCGAGCAACGCCGCTGGCTCGAAATGATCCGCGACCATATCGCAGCCAACCTGAGCATAGAGGCAAATGATTTCGATTATGCGCCGTTTGCACAGCAGGGAGGATTGGGGAAAGTGCATCAGGTTTTTGGGGATGAGTTGAATAAGATTATTGAAGAGTTGAATGGGGTGCTGGCGGCATGAAGGTGACTGCTCCGATACAGCCTTCTGCCGAATGGAAAAAGGTGCGGCTTGGTGATGCGCTCACTTTGATAAATGGCAGGGCGTTTAAACCGTCTGAATGGAAAGAATCCGGTATCCCAATCGTCAGGATTCAGAATCTGAATAATTCAAACGCACCGTTCAATTATTACGATGGTGACTTGCCGGAGAAATTCCTGCTCAATACAGGGGATCTTCTTTTTGCGTGGTCAGGCACTCCTGGCACCTCCTTCGGTGCTCACATTTGGCGAGGGAAAAAGGCTTGGCTTAACCAGCACATTTTCAAAGTTATTTTTGACGACAGTGATTTCGATAAGAGATTTCTTCAGCTTGCCATTAATCAAAACCTGGATGAATACATATCACAAGCACACGGTGGGGCGGGCCTCGCTCATATTACGAAGGGCAAGTTCGAGAATTCGGACCTTCCCAAGCCTGCCACTGGATGAGCAGCGTACGATCGTCTCCGAAATCGAAAAACAATTCTCCCGGCTGGACGAGGCGGTTGCCGGGCTCAAGCGCATCAAGGCTAATCTCAAACGCTACAAAGCCGCTGTTCTCAAAGCCGCGGTCGAAGGGAAGTTGACCGAAGAATGGCGGAAGGCCCATCCGAATGTCGAAACAGGGAGTGAATTATTAAAGCGCATCCTCGCCGAACGGAAGAAGAAATGGGAAGAAAAGAATCCAGGGCAAGAAATACAAAGAGCCTGTTGCGCCTGACACGTCAAACTTGCCAGAATTGCCGGAGGGGTGGGTGTGGGCGACAATTGCGCAGCTTTCTGAAAAGGTTCAATATGGTTCATCGGCCAAGACAAACGAGAACCGAGATGGTGTACCCGTCATAAGAATGGGCAATATCTCTGAGGGCCAGCTGAAATTAGATGATCTCAAATATTTACCGCGAGAACATTCTGAGTTTCCCGAACTCTTGCTAAGAAAGGGCGACCTTTTGTTTAATCGGACTAACAGTCCAGAACTCGTTGGAAAAACGACAGTCTATACAGGCAAACCTGCTACATGCTCCTTTGCCTCTTATCTGATAAGAGTGCAATTCACTAATGGTACCATTCCACAATTCGTAAGCTTTTTCATGAATTCAATTCATGGCAGAAACTGGATTAAGACTGTTGTCTCGCAACAGGTGGGGCAAGCAAATGTTAATGGTACAAAGCTTCAAGCCCTCATCGTGCCGTTGCCGCCTTATGCCGAACAAGATAAGATCACTGAAGAAGTAGACAGATGCCGTTCTGTCGCCGCAGAAATTGAAGCAACAGTTGAAACCAATCTCAACCGCGCTGAACGCCTGCGGCAGTCGATTTTGAAACAAGCATTTTCAGGGAAATTGAGGTCATAAATGAATCATGCCAAAAAATTTAATCCGGAATCTCTACGATCTTTAGAATATATTTTTGAGCCTGACCCACGGAATGCAGTTTATGTTGTTTTCGATCAAAACGATCGCCCCTATGACATTACTGATCATTACAAAGCAATCTCGCAAATAGAACTTCATGCCAGCGTGCCAGAAGATATAGCTGTGCAATTTGAAACAGCAAAGAACTTATGTCTTTACGCATGGTTTATTTACAGATTTTATCCCGTAGCTGAACACCACGCGTTTACATGTCTGGAATTAGCACTTCGCACGCGGTATGAAAAGGAACTGTCTAAGAAACCAGGGTTGAAGTTTTTATTGAAATACGCCATAGATAAAGGTGATATCAAAAATGATGGCTTTCAGAGATGGCATGAGGTTGTCGAAAGAAGAGCGATGGCGCGCTATTCTGGAGAAAAAATTCAAGAGATGATGGAAAAAGGATTAAAAAGTATAGAACTGGATTATTCGAAGGTGCAAATAACTGATGTGGATAGAAACATTCATTATGCGAAAATATTGTTGGAAACTCTACCAGAAATAAGGAATCATTATGCTCATGGGGCTATACTGTTACATGATCAAGTTCTAGGAACTATTGAGTTAGTTTCGGAGATAATAAACCAGCTATACCGACGGCGTTGAAAAAAGGATATAAAAGACACCTGCACCATGTCCAAAAACTCTGGAACTACTGTAACGTCCTCCGCGACGACAGCATGAGCTACGGCGACTATGTCGAACAGCTTTCGCAAATTATATATACTACGGACAGGCCATGAACGATAAGAACGAAAATCCAATACCGACTCTCATCCCCCGGCATGGAGGATACCGCAAATTGCGCTCCTACCAGACGGCTGAACTCGTCTATGACGCTACGGTCGCATTTTGCGACCGGTTCATCGACAAGCGGTCGCGCACGCACGACCAGATGGTGCAAGCGGCTCGAAGCGGTGTGCAGAACATCGCCGAAGGCAGCATGGCGCTCGGCAACCTCGAAAAAAACAGAACTCAAGCTGACCGGGGTTGCCCGTGCAAGTCTGGAAGAACTGCTGCTCGATTATCAGGCCTTTCTTCGACGGAAGGGCCTTCGCCTCTGGGCGAAGGATTCGCCCGAGGCCCTTGCAGTCAGGAAAAAGTATTCATCTGACGAGTCGGACAAGCAGTCGGACCGGGCGCAGGCGTCTGACACGTCGGACCCCTATTCTTTGAAGACAGCTTCCCCTGAAGTTTCGGCAAACACGCTTATCTGTCTGATCAACCAGGCGAGCTATCTCCTTGGGCGGCAGCTTCGGAAGCTTGAACAACAGTTTGTCGAAGAGGGCGGCTTTACGGAAAGACTCTATAAAGTCCGAACTCAGGCCAGGAAGACAAAATGAGCACAAACGGCTCTGCCGCAATCGTTCAAAAACTCTGGAACTACTGTAACGTCCTTCGGGACGACGGGATGAGTTATGGCGACTATGTCGAACAGCTCACCTATCTCCTTTTTCTCAAGATGGCGGATGAGCGGACAAAGCAACCTTACAACCAGAAAAGCTCCGTCCCTTCAGGCTACGACTGGCCTGCTCTTCTGAAAAGAGACGGAGATACACTTTTCGATCATTACCGCCACATGCTGGAAGAACTAGGCAAGAAAGGGAACCTATTAGGTCTCATCTTCGGCAAGGCTCAGAACAAATTCCAGGACCCTGCAAAGCTTCGCCGTTTGATAGTTGATCTCATCGATAAGGAAAACTGGTCGGTCATGAGCGCGGATGTAAAAGGCGACGCCTATGAAGGACTCCTTGAAAAGAACGCCCAGGACACCAAATCAGGTGCAGGACAGTATTTCACTCCCCGACCGCTGATCAAGGCCATCGTCGATTGCATGGCCCCAAAGCCGAAGGAAACGATCTGCGATCCTGCCTGCGGTACGGGCGGCTTTCTTCTTGCTTCCCACGACTATATTATCCACAACTTCCCGACCATGACGAAGGACGAAAAGAAGTTTCTCAAGGAAGACGCCCTCCGAGGCTGGGAGCTGGTCCATAACACCGCCCGCCTCTGCGCCATGAACATGATGCTCCACGGCATAGGCACGAACGGCGGCAAACTGCCGCTGATAGTCTCGGACTCCCTCGCGTCAGACCCAGGCGACCGGTTCGATATGGTGCTGACTAATCCGCCCTTCGGCAAGAAGAGCAGCACGACCATAATCGGCGCAGACGGGAAGCCATATAAGGAGAAAGAGACGATCGAGCGGGAAGATTTCTGGGCAACGACCTCGAACAAGCAGCTTAATTTCGTCCAGCATGTAAAGACTCTCCTGAAACAACACGGCCGTGCTGCCATCGTCGTGCCTGATAATGTCCTCTTCGAAGGAGGTGCGGGCGAGACAGTCCGCCGCAAGCTACTTCATGAATGCGACGTGCATACGCTCCTACGTCTGCCGACCGGCCTTTTCTATGCACAGGGAGTAAAGGCAAACGTCCTTTTCTTCGACAAAAAGCCTGCCTCTGAAACGCCGTGGACAAAGAAGCTCTGGATATACGACTTCAGGACAAACATCGACTTCACGCTAAAGACAAACCCGCTTAAGCGCGAAGACCTGGACGAGTTCGTAAAATGCTATAAACCGGAGAATCGCCATCAGCGTAAGGCGACCTGGTCGGAGAAGAAGCCCGAAGGCCGCTGGCGATCATACGATTACGATGAGCTGATCAACCGCGACAAGGCAAGCCTCGACATCTTCTGGCTCAG
Source organism: uncultured Nitrospiraceae bacterium (assembly GCA_963811165.1). Taxonomy (GTDB): domain Bacteria; phylum Nitrospirota; class Thermodesulfovibrionia; order Thermodesulfovibrionales; family UBA6898; genus Sulfobium. Next base: position 113,265 of record CAWEQH010000004.1, on the reverse strand, counting down.
AGACGAAAGCCTCGCGGACTCCGACAATCTCCCCGACCCCGGCATCATTGCCCGCGAGATCGTAGATGACCTTGAGGCGGCACTGGAACAATTTAAACTGATTGCGGAGGATTTGGGGGGCGACGAGTAAGCCCTAGTATGGATAAGAGTAAAGAAAGAGGCTACGTTTAATTGATATGATCATAAAGAAACGCGATTCAAAAGAAGCAGACATCAAAGAACTCACTTCACTGTTGTCCTTGCCTCTTCCTGACAACAAGAGATTCCTTATCGAGCGGGAATTGAGATTTATCAAATCCGGCGATAAGGGGGAAAAGGATTCTGCATACTTCATCGACTTTGATTACGGCCCTTCGAAACGTTGGGCTGTTATCCATGATCTGAGACTAGAACATCGCGACAGGGTTGCTCAAATTGATCACTTGCTCATCAATAAATTTCTTGATGTATACATTTTAGAGACCAAGAATTTTTCTTACGGCGTAAAGATAGCGGAAAGTGGGGAGTTTTTGGTCAGTTATAACGGAAAATATCTTGCCATCGAATCACCTATCGAACAAAATAACCGCCACCAACGCGTACTGGAAGGGATTATGGAGCAGTATGATATTTTGCCGAAAAGGCTTGGGCTAACTATGAAACCGACTTTCTATAATTATGTTTTGGTCTCGGCAACATCTCGGGTGGTCAGGCCCTCTGAAAAGAAATTCGACACTACAATGATAATAAAAGCAGACGGCCTGGCTTCCACAATCGAGAAGAGAGCGGAGAAAATGAGTACCGGGGCCGTACTTTCCGCTGTGAGTAAGACCATGTCTTTTGAGACCGTAGTAGAGATTGCGAAGCGTCTCGCCGCCAGGCATAAGCCTATAAAGATCGATTATCGTAAGAGGTTTGGTATCGAGGATGTTCCGCCCCGACGGAGCCAGGCACCCAACTTAGAACAACCAGAGCCTATGAAGCAATTCTACTGTTTTAAATGCAAAAAGCCCCTCACCGAGAAAGTAGCTAAATTCTGCTGGGACAATAAAAAGAAATTTGGCGGAAGAGCATATTGTTTCGATTGTCAAAAAGAGTTTTAGGGGACAGCTTACTTTTCAGACTAATATGAATTTAGACGAGATCAGAAATAAACTTGCCCAATTCGCCCAGGCGCGAAACTGGGACCAGTTCCATTCTCCTAAAAACCTCTCGATAGCACTGGCGGCCGAAGCCGCCGAACTCGTCGAAATCTTCCAGTAGCTCACGGACGTTCTGCCCGATGACGGCCCTGAGCCGATTGTTACGGCATATGGTATAATTCATCAAATAAATCTATAGCGAGGGAAGAAGATGGGAATTGCGGTAAAAAAAGTGAGCCCTGAGGATTTTATCCTCTCCGCCCTTTCTCCTGAGGACCGGCTGAATGCAGCCTTCGACGTAGCACGGGAAGCTTTCAAAAAGAGCAAGCTGTCGATGAAGGACATTGACAATGCCGTTAAATCGGTGAGGAGAAAGCAAAGACCTGCTTGAGATTGAGGACTTGCCTTTTTGACTTAAACATCCTCTCACCCCGGACATTTCTGAAAGCCTGATCGTATATCTGGCTATACATCGACATCGAAAAAGCGGTCCTCGACAAGGTCGAACTGAACGAAAAGAAATACCCCGCAGACCTGGCGAAGAATAACGCAATAAAGTACAATAAGCGCGACTGGCTTCTCGCAAGGGGAAAGAGGGATCACATGACACAGAGGGCGCGGCACGTAGGGGCATTGCCCGTACAAGACACAAAATGACATACCATCCTGACATCCATCACCGCCGATCGATCCGCCTGAAGGATTACGATTATTCCGATGCCGGGGCGTATTTTGTGACGGTGTGTGCGTGGAGAAAAGAGAACATGTTCGGGAAAATCTCCGAAGGAAAAATCAGCTATAGCGATGTCGGAGAGATTATTTCACATATCTGGCGCAACCTGCCAGACAGGTTCGCCTCGATAGAATTAGATGAATTTGTGATAATGCCGAACCACATCCATGGGATTATCGTATTAAATGTAGGGGCAGGGCTTGCCCTGCCCGGTACGAGGCCCGATTCCCCGCCCAGCAGAACATGCGAAATCAAACCAAAACGAAAGGGCGCAGCAAGCAGCGCCCCTACAAAAAACAACCTCACGAATCCTGATGCAATAAATCACGCCCCTACGCTAGGCGACATTATGCGCACATTCAAATCCGTTTCAACCATTGCGGTAAATCGTCATTTTGACCGTCGGGGATATCCCCTCTGGCAGCGTAATTATTACGAACACATCATCCGTAATGAATCGGAACTGCACCCAATCCGGGAATATATCAGATACAATCCATTAAAATGGGATGAAGACGAGGAAAACCCCTCATGTAGGCGTATTTCAGAAAAAGAAAAAGCGCTATAATGTTCTCTGAGAAGGGTATGATGAACGGTCATGAAGAAGAGGGGCAGGGAAGATCATCCCCGGTCGACCCGCTCAAGCAGTCAAAGACGGTTACAATGATCGTCTACGCCCTGCAGGCAGGCTCCTTTTTGCTCGGCGTCACGAGCATCGCGGCGATCATCATCAACTACCTTAAGCAAGAGGAGGTGCAGGGCACCTGGCTTGCCTCCCACTTTCGCTGGCAGATCAGGACCTTCTGGTTCGGCCTCCTCTGGGGCGCAGTCGGTGCCCTCACCGTTCTGATCGGCATCGGTTTCGCCCTCCTCGCATTCGATCTTGTCTGGATAATCTACAGGATAGTCAAAGGCTGGCTCAGACTGAGCGAGGGAAAGGAGATGTATATCGATGCCTGACCCCGGGATCAGCCTTGAAAACGAGAATTGATTAAACCTGAGGCAAACATGGCGTAATGAATTACGCCCCTACGAAAGAGCTCATGCAGGTGGTGGCATATTTCAAATATCGATCAGCCAAACAAATCAACATGATCCGAAACACCCGGCGGCACTTTGCGAAAGTTCATGGGAAAGGGGTAATATATTTCGTGAGAAGTTTTCTGAAATACCTCATCCTGATATTATGCGGACTGATTGTAAGCACTAGTTCGGTGCTGGCTTCTGAGTTGCGGGAACTCGAACTCACAGACGGAAGCGTCATCTCCGGAGAGATTGTTTCTTTGTCGAAAGGCGTGTATACGGTCAAATCGGAGACTCTGGGGACCATACAGATCAGGGAATCCAAAATTCGCGCCATCCGGACGAAAAGTCCGGGCGGCGAAGACACCGGAGACCAGATTAAGTCCGTTCAGCAAAAGATGATGGGCGACGCCGATATCATGAGCATGCTCAAATCCCTGCAGAGCGATCCGGATTTTCAGGAGATTCTTCATGACCCTGAAGTCATTAAGGCCGTGCAGGCAGGCGACATCGCCGCCCTGACAGCTAATCCGAAATTTATGAAATTGTTAAACAACCAGGCTGTGCAGCAAATTAAAAATAAAATTTCCCGGTAAAGTCGGCCGCCGGAGTCCTTCCGGGCGCTCCCTTTCACCCCTCTCGATGAGGGACTAAGAAAGATTCCCAACGAGCCGGAATGACACCATGGCTTTTATTGGTATTATGAGTTCTCTATCCCCTTCGAAACTTCCAGGTGAGTGCTGCCGCCCGCAGGGTGAAAGATTTTAGGCTGTCTGAGACCGAAGGGCGAGTTCCTAAAATCTACCGAGGACGGCAGTGCGAACCGCCCGGTAAGGTTCGTCGGGGCGGACTTCTTTACGTTAAGAAAGGTAACTGGGGTCTGGGGCAAAGCCCCGTCTCTAAAGATTTTTAGAGACGGAAAAATACATTCTCTAACCGCGGAGTTCCCCCCCCCGTGCCCCCCTAAAGCCCATCGCAATTGCCGCCCTCAGGCGCCTTCGCTTCCCCCTCTTCTTTCTTCTCCTCCGTCTCCTTCTTCTTACGAGGAGAAGCCAGGGCTTCGAATACTCCGGCAACCGCTGCAATGCCAAGGATCCCGGTCAACACACATGCTCCAATCTTCATGCCTTCACCTTACCACGGCCCGATCCATTGTTCAATCCCGGTGCGTAAAGCCAAGCGCCGGATAAATCACCCGATAACGACCTCCATGTGAGAAATCTGATATAATTCCGGGTGAGCGGAAGAAAGATCGATGGGACCATTGTCGAGCACTGCCGGGACGAGTTCGGCGAAATCATCGTCGCCGACGACGGCGTGATCAGGTCGCTCTACTTCGAAGACGTTCTTCAGAGCTGCATAAGGCTCGACCGACCCGCTCACCTTATCCACGAGTATAACCAGGCGATGATAAGCTCGCTCATATTCAAAGACGATCCCCGAAACGTTCTTCTTGTCGGCCTCGGCGGCTGTTCGCTCGCAAACTTCCTCCTGACTGCCTTTCCCGCGTGCGCCCTGGACATCGTTGAGATAAGACAAAAGGTGATCGACCTTGCACGCGACCACTTTCTCATCCGGGCGGAAAACGCGAACTTGAGGATATTCCATGTGCCCGGCCAGGACTTCATCAGGCAAAATAAAGAGGGCTGCGGGACCTACGACATGATCCTTGTCGACGCCTTTGACGAGAGCGGGCCCGCCGCCGCCTTGCTCGAAAATGATTTTTTACTTGCGTGCAGGGAACGGCTGGACGAAGGCGGAGTATTCGTCATCAATCTTTGGAGAAGGCCGAAGGACAACTTCCCGGCCCTCTACACATCCATTCGTGAAGCCTTCGGCAATAATGCGATGAAGCTCGCCGTCTCCGATTTATGCTGGAACGCGATCGTATTCGGTTTTACCGGTCCGGCGCCGATCGCGGACCTCAATGCACGCAGGCCGGCAGCAAAAACCCTCCAGCAAAAACACGGCATCAACTTCCCAAAGTATCTGAAGCACCTGTACTGGCAGAATTTCTGCTGAAGTAACTTTTTAGACTTAAACATACTCGAGGCTTCACCCCGCACCCGAAAAAGGGGCTCTGCCCCTTACCCCGGGCGCTTTTCATTATTGCTTCGACAACTAAATACATTAAACCTGTCATTCCCGCAAGCGAAGCGCGTCGGGAATCCAACCCCCCTCTACCCCCCTTATCAAGGGGGAAGGGGCGGATCCTCCCCTGATAAGGGGAGGCAGGGAGGGGTTATCACCCCCCGGCAGAAAGACACCACCATTTTCTTTTTTTACGCGATTTAATGTATATTATTACCCTGCCTGAATTAAAGCGCGAATGTTCGGAAGAGCCTGAAAGTTAAAGGACCTCCCCTCTGAGTCAACCGCCTTGGGCTGTTTACATCGATAACACTTGTTTCAAAAAGAAAGAGGTATGAGAGCGGCATGTCGGAAATAAAATTGTCTTTGCCGGATAGACGGATTGCTCATTTTTTGAGATCCAAGGAGAGGTATTAAAGTGATCCAGGTAAATAACCTAGAGAAATGTTACGGTCGTCAGATCATTTTTGAGAAGGGGGGTTTTACCCTCAATCCGGGCGAACGGGTCGGTCTTGTCGGCAGAAACGGACACGGCAAAACCACACTCTTTAAAATGATACTGGGGCAGGAGCACCCTGATTCAGGATGTATCAGTATCCCAAACGGATATAAGATAGGTCATCTTTCGCAGCATATCAGCTTCCAGGAAGACACTGTGCTTAAGGAGGCGTGTCTGAGTCTCCCGGACAACGAGGACGGGATCGACGAGACCTATAAGGCGGAAACCATTCTCATGGGACTGGGGTTTACCCTGGAAGATCTGACGCTCAATCCACTGGATCTCTCGGGGGGATACCAGGTCCGCCTTAATCTTGCAAAGGTGCTTGTCTCCGACCCCAATCTTCTCCTCCTCGATGAGCCCACCAATTATCTCGATATCCTCTCTCTTCGCTGGCTTACACAGTTTTTGCGCAACTGGAAGAAAGAGCTCATCATTATTACCCATGACCGTGATTTCATGGATGGGGTGACTACGCACACCATGGCCATACACCGCTGCAAACTGCGGAAGGAAGCCGGCCCGACCGAAAAGGTATATCAACAGTTGCTGATGGAAGAAGAGATACACGAAAAGACGAGGGTCAACGACGATAAGAAGCGCAAAGAAACAGAGGACTTCATAAACAGGTTCAGGGCAAAGGCAACGAAGGCCAGGGCTGTCCAGTCGCGAATAAAGGCCCTGCAGAAAAAAGGGCGCCTCGAAAAACTGACGGAGATAAAGGACCTTGATTTCTCGTTCAAATCGGCGACATTTACCGGGAAGGTGCTCATGGAAGTCAACGACCTGTCTTTTTCTTTTGACGACGGCAGCGCTCCCCTGATTGATGGATTGACCTTTTCAGTCGGGAAAAAGGACCGCATCGCCATCATCGGGAAAAACGGCAAGGGGAAAACGACACTGCTGAATCTGCTTGCAAAAGAACTGGAAGCAAAAACCGGCTCTGTGGGTCATCACGATCAGTTGCAGACGGCCTATTTCGGCCAGACGAATGTGAACCGCCTTACCCTGCACAAGACCGTTGAAGAAGAGATTATGGACGTGCATCCTGACGTCGGCCGGGGTGCGGCCCGCAAGATATGCGGCATTATGATGTTTCCCGGGGACCATGCGCTAAAAAAGATCAGCGTCCTCTCCGGTGGGGAAAAAAGCCGTGTGCTCCTGGGCAAGCTGCTCGTCAGCCCCTCAAACATGCTCATGCTCGATGAGCCTACGAACCATCTCGATATGGAATCCAATGATTCCCTGGTTGAGGCCATTGATGAGTTCAACGGCGCGGTAATTTTAGTGACCCATAGTGAAATGATGCTCCACGCACTGGCCACCCGTCTGATAGTCTTTGATGACGGGGAAGTAACTTTATTTGAAGGAACGTATCAGGACTTCCTTGACCGCGTCGGCTGGAAAAGTGAAAATGAATCCGGCGCGCCCCGTGTGAAAAAAAACGGGTCCCGGAACAATTCCATCAATAAAAAACAACTCCGACGTGAGCGGGCGGAGCTGCTGAATAAAAAATCAAAAACCATGAGCGCCCTCCAAAAAAGCATTGATGAAGCGGAAAAAGAAATTATAAGGCTGGAAGGAAAGATCGAACAGATAAATGGGGAAATTAGAGAGGCCTCCCTTAAGGGCAAAGAGGAAACCATAAAAAACCTCGCAACAAAACTCCACCATTCAAAAGCCGCACTCGATGCCCTTTTTGCAAAGCTCGACCTTTTGCGAATGGAGATCGAAGGCAGGACAAAAGAATTTGAGGAAGAGCTCGAAAATTTGCTGACCGTCTCGCGGTGATCCATAAAGTATGCGGAGTTCACCCCGCACCCGAAAAAGGGGCTCTGCCCCTTATACCCCGGGCGCTTTTCATTAATGCTACGGCAACTAAATACATTAAACCTGTCATCCCCGCAAGCGAAGCGCGTCGGGAATCCAACCCCCCTCTACCCCCCTTATCAAGGGGGAAGGGGCGGATCCTCCCCTGATAAGGGGAGGCAGGGAGGGGTTATCGGACAAGCCGGAATGACAGCCACTAAGACTCGTAAAGAATTTTCGTCGGGCGACTTCTTCACGTTAGCTTTCTTATCCGCTAAGAAAGGTAGCTGGGGTACGGGGCAACGCCCCGTCTAAAAAAGTAATTTCTCCAAACACGGAAAACAACGGCACGGGATTGTTTATAATAAAAATACAGAGTGAGCGGAATTGATAATAAAGGAGCGGGCGATTCATGCAGTGGACTGAAGACTTGGCCGTGGGCATAATCAAGATTGACGAGCAGCACAGGGAACTCTTCAAGCGGATCAACGATCTGCTTCTTGCGATCAGGGAACAGCGCTGCAGGGCCGAGATCGACAAGACCATCGAGTTCCTCGATGACTATGCCCGTTTCCATTTCAAGGAGGAGGAACAGCGGATGGAGGAGGCCGGATACGACGGCCTTCGGGAACAGAAGCTCCAGCATGCCTTCTACTTGAAGAACATCGAGGAACTAAAAAAGCTGGCATCGCTGCCAAGAGAAAGCGGCATGTCCTACGAACTCTCGGTGACCGCAACCCAGATCGTCGTGGACTGGATCGTGACCCATATCATGAATACGGACAAGCTCTTCGGAGCCTACCTGAGGCAGCTAAACCCCTAGCGATAATCCATAGGGCAGCGGGGGGTTGCCCTGTACCAGAGAAAGGGCTCTGCCCCTTATACCCCGGGCGCTTTTCATTAATGCGAATGAAAAGTGCCACTGGATTCAATCTCGAAGTGCAACACTTTGGAGAGCAGAAAGGTACCTGGGGTGCGGGGCAAAGCCCTGCAAAAAGATCTGACTTTTCGAAGGGGACGCTGTTCAGCCATACATAGAGACATGATACATTGTGCAAAAGATATGGAATCAATTGCGCGTACTTCCCATTCCACCTCTGCCGCCGCGGTATAATAAAGTTATAGAATCTTTGATTACCAAAAGAAGGCGGCAACGATTGATACCATATATCGATTACAGTCAATGCGAGGGCTGCGGGGCATGTGCCGAACTCTATCCGTTGTTCTTCGTAATGAGAGACGACAGGGCGTGGGTGATAAACTACGAGAAGTTCGTATCCGAGGAGCACAAGGATGTTGTCTTTTGTTGTCCGTTCCGGGCGATCACAATAGAATAAATCCCATAGGGGCAGAGCTTGCCCTGCCCGGCAGAACACGAAATGAACCCATAACAGAAGGCTTCGGAAAATAAAAAGGGATGGAAAAAATAAGACTCGGGATAAGCTCATGCCTCCTCGGTGAGAAAGTCCGGTACGACGGCGGACACAAGCTCGATCACTACCTCAAGGAGACGCTCGGACGGTACGTGGACTGGCTGCCTGTCTGCCCTGAGGTCGAATACGGTCTGCCTGTTCCCAGAGAGGCTATGCGTTTAATCGGAAACCCCGGGGCCGCGCGGCTTGTCACAACCCATACGGGAATCGACCATACCGACGGCATGCAAAGATGGGCCGCGCAAAGACTCGCTGAGCTGGAGAGAGAAGATCTATGCGGCTTTGTCTTTAAGAGCAGGTCGCCTAGTTCAGGGATGAGAGGCGTGAACGTATATACCCCCTCGGGTATCCCGGTACCTAGAGGTGTCGGAATCTTTGCCGGGGCATTCATGGAACGCTTTCCTCTCATCCCCGTGGAGGACGACGGACGTCTTCAGGATCCGGCCTTGCGGGAGAACTTCATCGAAAGGGTCTTTGTTTTCAGAAGGTGGAAGAAACTTCAAAACGACGAAGCGAAGATAAAGGACCCCTAACTCATACTGAGGAACCACGAATGAGAGAAAAAGAGGATGCATTAACTGATCCGAAAATGCGATAATTGTCTGACCATCAGGAAACTATGAACCGGAATAAGACATGCCCTCAGTGTAAAACAGAGTATCTCCCGCATATCGAGAAATGCGTAGATTGCGGGGCGGTCCTCCTTTTTCCGGAGCAATACAAAATGGCGGAAGAGGAAAGGAAGCGGCTTAAGGAAAAGTCTGTCGAAGACACGGTTTCGGTCAGGGAGGGCGACCTTAATTGGCTGGGTGAACTGCGCGAAGTCCTCATAGATTCCGGTATACCCTGCACCATCCATTCCGATGACGACTGTAAAAAAGGATGCTGCGGGGATAAATGCCGCTTAGTCGTCTCCTCTGCCGATCTTGAGAGGGCACGGGCGAGGATCGAGGAATACTTCATGGAAATCAACCCGGAGCTCCGAGCTTCCAATGAATTACTGAAGCAGGGAAAGTGTCCTGCCTGTGGTTCATCCGTGGGCTCAGGTGCCAGGGAATGCCCGGATTGCGGGCTGCCTCTCGTCATTATTGAAGAAGAGGAACAATAGGGTGATACGCCGTTTGCCGAAAATGTTACCCCCTCGGTTTTGCGAGTATCTCCAGGACCTTTAGATCGAGGAACCTTTTTGAAGCGGCTGATTTTATCACCATGACCGTATCTGAGCCGTAACCCGTACCTGCGACCGCGAGCACCTCTTCGACTTCAGGGACAAGACCGGCGTCGACAGCCATCATTACTATCTCACAGCAGACCTTCGCCCCTTCCCCGAACCTTCTTAATGCCTGCGCGATTATCATCGCCGGATATATGCCGCTGAATTTTGCGCTCAACGAAGTCTCTATGGAATGGGTGAGTATCGTGCCCGTATATATCTTTGCCCCGTTTGCCCTGATCTTTTCGATGGTCTCGCCCGGCATCTCACACGTGTTTGGCCCCTTGAATCCCGCCGAGTGGGTCACGACAACCGTATTGACGCCTCTGTTTTTAAGGGCCCCTGAGAAAAGGAGCCCGCTTGAGCCGGTGGTCGATGCCACGACAACATGTCGGTATCCGCCTTCATTGAGCGCTTCTATTGCCAGATCAAGGCATGCGCCGGTATTCTCTTTCCCCGGTTTTTCGAAATACACTACCTTTTTTTCCATATCGGACCTCCGTTTATTTTCTCTGCCGCTTTATATCCTATAATCTTATCATCCATCATATGCTTGTTACCCGGGAAAAGGACACGTCCCGTTTTGCAAAAGACAATTCATGAGAACCTCATTAAGGCACAACAATACCTGAAATGATCGATACGCGCCAAAGGTCTTTATCCCCTGTATCCTGTCTTACCATTATCCTTGCGTTCGAAAAAGTCAGCCGGGTGCCTTTGCTGATATCAAAACCTTTTTCTTCAAGGGCTTCAAAGGTAATGGTCGGGACTTCAACGACATATCCGGGAGTGCCCATATAGGTCTTTTGAGAAAGAGGAATATCCCCGATTTTCCCTATCCTTAGATCAACGACGCGATAATGCTGCCGCTCAAAGTAATCGGTGATCGCCCCCTTTATATCGTCATCCGAGGGGGCAACGGCACAACTTTCAACCAAAGAAAACAAGAAAACAATTGCGAAGATGCCAAATAACGCCTTCATCTTCTCATTATATCTCCGGTTGGCCGGGTTTTATGGCGAGCAAGGCAAAAGTGCATCTCATTTAACGGGGCAAATCAAGCCAAACGATAAAAATGGAAGGATTTTTTTAAAAAAGGCCCATTTCCACTTTTCCCCCGGGTATTTGGTCATAGATCGGCCCCAAACGAGAAACCCGGATGTGCCAATTTAAGAGACATATTATATATTCAGACAGGAGAATAGGTGAATTCAAAAATGGATATGTCGAGGTCAATCATAGGAAACCGGAGCGGGGGTATGAGTTTTACTCCCAGCCTTCCGGAGAAATTCATTGACCTGGAAACACGGATTGAAGAAAGGAGGAAACGAAGATGAAAGGCGAAAGACGATTGTTTATATCGATTTTGTTGATCTTCCTGGTGACGGCGGGCATGCTTCTGATGACAGCCGCGCCATCGACTGCAGCAGACTCTAAAGAAGCCGCCCAGGGCATCGTTGATAAGGCCCGGGTGACATTTGACGACTTCATGAGCGACTCTCACTACACATGGCTCCATGAGAACCTAAAAAACGCAAAGGGTTTGCTGATTTTTCCGCAAGTCATTAAGGGCGGATTCATCCTTGGCGGTTCGGGAGGAACGGGGGTGCTTGTATTAAGAGATGAAAAGACCTGCAAATGGAGCGAGCCCGCATTCTATACACTGGGCTCGGTGACGTTTGGCCTGCAGATAGGCGGTGAGGCGGCCGAGGTGATCATGATGGTGATGAGCCAGAAGGCAGTAGATTCCCTGCTGGCGTCGTCTTTCAAACTCGGCGGTGATACCTCCATTGCCCTGGGGCCAATAGGCGAGGGCGCAAAGGCCAACATCACGACGGACTTTGTCTCTTTTGCGAAAGCAAAGGGCCTTTATGCCGGCTTGAACCTTGAGGGCTCGGTTGTTGATGTAAGAGACAGTCTTAACAGCGCTTATTACGGAAAGGACGTAAGGCCGACAGACATCATAGTGAAAAATGATGTCAGGAACGATGGGTCTCACGATTTCCTGGCAACGCTAAGAAAACTGGCTAGTAAATGTGCCTCGTAAGGCAGTCATTCGTTATCCCCTTCCCTATCAGTTCCTGGGGGAGGGGATAACGCCCTGAACAAGGCGCCGACGGTGCAGGCTGAGGTAGAGACGCCTGTTTCTCCCAGATATTCGACCTCAATAAAGCCTGCATTTTTCAGCAAGTCGGTCAGATCCCTCACGGAGATCGCGCCCCCTATTCAACTCGACCATGACTCAAGGGTATCGCCTCCGGCAGGGGAGCAAGCTTCTCTCCGGACTATATCTGCAAACTGAAGACGACCGTGGGGCTTAAGTACCCGCACTATTTCCCTGAATGCCTTTTCTTTTGAGGGAGAAAGGTTTAACACGCCGTTAGAGATGACGACATCGAATGTATTGTCGGCATAGGGGATTGACTCCGCGCCTGAGACCCTGACGTCGAAATCGGAAAGTGCGATATCGAACAGATTTTTCTTTGCTTTCTCCGCCATCTCCGGGGTTATGTCTATGCCGCATACCTTCCCCCGCTGTCCAACGAGAAAGCTCGCAATGATCAGATCAAAACCAGCCCCGCACCCCACATCTAAAAGCGTATCCCCCGGCTTCACAGGCCCGAGCTTGAAGGGGTTTCCGACACCGCAAAACGATTCCACCATCTCATCTTTCAAGCTTTCGACGACGTTAACATCGTATCCCTGCAGCAGTGCGCCCTCCCTGCCCGTGGGATAATTGAATTTACCCCCGGCCGAGGTCGAGACCTCAACGTACTTCCTGCGGACAGCGTCCTGAATTTCTGGAATTAACGGTTTATCAGCCATGAAGCCACCCGGCTTTCAAGTGATTATACCATATACCGATGGCTCTTCAGCTTTACGGCGATAGGAACCTTGGCGGCGGGTAAACTTGATTGACCGCTACCGGAAATGCGTTCATCAGAAGGTAACTTTTCAATTGAATTTAATGAAGAGAACCGGATATAATTTGCGCAATGGACCAAAGAAAAGAATTCAGGCAGCAGCTTATCGGGGATGTTTGCTGGTCATATGCTTCTGAAATAACCGAAAACTTGGGGGTCCTGATAGAGGAGAGCAAATCCGGCATGAGCATAATGACTAATGATCCGATAAAGACAGGAAGCATATTAAGGGTGGAATGCAAAGGTTCGTGGCTGGGGGCGCGTTACGTTACTGTGAAGTGGTGTCAGGAGATAGCCCCCAATAACTACAGGTGCGGACTGTCCTTAATTAAGCATTACTAAAAAAACCGCGTATTTGTGGCAATGTCCGGCAGACTGCCCGCATTTTCAGGCATCTTCCCGAAGGTCCCCCGGCAACCTTAGCTTCGCCCCTTTTATCCCGTCTGTCCTTCCCCGGAAGCGGTCCCCGACCTTATCACCATGTCGAGTCGCCGCCGCAGGGTTTTCTTGCCGGTCCGAAGAGCCTTCTGCTTATCGGCAGCCTGGAGCACATCGATCAATTTAAGGACCTCGTAAAAGCTCCTGTCTGAGGCCAGCGGGAGATAAAGTTTTACCCTTAGAATGCCCCCCGGGTCGACAATGAAGACCCCTTTTTCCCCCTGAGGTTCATTGCCCGGACCAGGCAACCCGTAGCTTCCGGCGATCCCTCCCCCGGAATCATCGACTATCATCACATTATGTTTGAGTATATATTTTTTTAAGAGGTTCCTTCCCGTATCGATACCCTCCGTCTGTCCGTCACCGAGTGCGATCACCTTCGTACGTCTTTTGCAGAGGAGGTACTTTATTGTCCTCGTCTTAAAAACCGACAACAGGTCCCCCGGATGGGTAAAAATAACGACCCACTTCCCCCTGAAGTCCCTCAGTCTTATGGTCTGCCCCGCTATTATAGTCTCGAAATCAGGAGCTGGTTCGCCAAACGACGGTCCTCTCTCGTTCTCTTCAGCAGCACTCATCAGATATCCCCCGCCAGACCTTGAGAATTTTCAGCATCTGATCAAATTATAGATGATCTGACGGAGTTGTTCAAGGACAAAAAAAGACAACCCCGAGACGACATATATGAGGGGGGGAGGGGCTTCCATCGGGGGGGATAGGAAGCCCCTCTGGGGGGGAAAATCAGATCTCTTTATGCTGGGACCTCCTCAAAAAAGCGGGCAGGTCGATAGCGTCTTCATAGTTAAAGATATCCTCTTTTGCCGCGGCTGCATCAAAGGTCGTGAGACTTTTGGCAAGCACCCGCTCCGAACCTTTAAAGGTAACAGGTTCTTTCAACGGCGTCCACTTCTTGATCTGCGGGAGTTCTATCTTTTCCCTCTTTTCTTCAAAACCCGTGGCGATTACCGTCACCCTGACTTCGTCTTTGATGTCGGGGTCTATAACCGCGCCGAAGATCACATTGACGTCCTCATGGGCCGAATCATAAATAAGAGACGTGGCGTCCTGCACCTCGCTTAGCGAGAGCTCAAGCCCGCCTGTGATATTGATGAGAATGCCCCTGGAGCCTTCGATGGATGAGTCTTCAAGGAGCGGGTTTGAGATGGCTTTCTTGGCCGCTTCGAAAGCGCCTCCCTCGCCCCTTCCTATGCCCATGCCCATTACTGCACGGCCGACTTTCTGCATTATGGTCCTGACGTCGGCGAAATCGACGTTAATGAGTCCGGGGACCAAAATTATATCCGATATGCCCTGCACCGCCTGCCTCAACACGTCGTTTGCGATCGAAAAGGATTTCAGCATCGGTGTGCCCTTCTCGACGACGAGACTTATCCTGTCATTGGGGATAACGATCAGGGTATCTACGTGCTTGGTCAGCTCCTTCATCCCTTCTTCCGCATTTATCAGCCTTTTTTTGCCTTCATAGAAAAAAGGTTTGGTGACAACCGCGACCGTAAGAACGCCCATCTCCTTGGCAACCTCTGCGATAACGGGTGCCGCTCCGGTTCCGGTCCCTCCACCCATGCCGGCGGTAATAAAGACCATGTCGCAGCCATCCATACACTCCATGATCGCCGCCCTGTCTTCAAGCGCAGCCTGTCTCCCTATCTCGGGATTCGACCCCGCACCCAGGCCCCTGGTCAATTCCATTCCTATCTGCACCTTTACCGGCGCAAGTGACGTCTCAAGCACCTGCAAATCGGTGTTGATGCCTACGAACTCGACGCCCTGGAGGTTTGAAGCGATCATATTATTGATCGCGTTGCCTCCGGCCCCTCCGGCGCCAATGACCTTGATCTTGGCCTTCTGCCCTCTTACTTCCTCGATTTCAAACATAGCACTCCCCCTTCCTTTCTGTTATTGAAATTAAAATAATCCGCATATCCGAATTTACCTTTTACCCAGTCGCCCACCGTGGCAAACACTCCGCTTAAAAGACCGGCAGGCGAAACGTCCTTTACCTCGGGCGCGTAGCCAAACGTGGCAAGACCCACGCCTGTAGAATACACAGGGCTATTTATTTCGCTCTTGGGTCCCTTCAGATGCTCCGGTAATCCTGCCCTTACCGGAAGGCCAAGGACCGACTCGGCCATCTTTTCAAAACCGCTCAGCTGCGAAGCCCCTCCGGTTATTACCACGCCGCAGAGGGCGGCACCATGTCCCGAACACTTCCTGATCTCCTCTTTGATGAGTTCAAGTACCTCCTCGCACCTGGGCTGAAGTATCTCGGCGACGTATTTCCTGGGCAGGGTCCTCACCTGTCCTCCTGCCTGGGTTATCTGTATCTCTTCTGCATCACCGACGAAGTGCTCATACGCTGCCCCCGAGGCCTTCTTGACCTTCTCCGCCTCGCTCATCGTAATCCTCAGACCTACCGCGATATCGTTTGTAAAATGATTTCCTCCCACCCCGATGACCGAGGCATATCTCATCGTGTTGTCTTTAAAAAGGGCCACGTCGGTCGTGCCGCCGCCCAGGTCGACAAGGACCGAACCGGCTTCCTTTTCTTCCTTCGAAAGAACGACATGCGAAGAGGCAAGCGGCTCAAACACAACATCGGAGACTTCGAGTCCTGCTTTTTCGCAGCACTTAAGAAGGTTTTGCATGGGTGAAGCCGCCCCGGTAATAATATGGACCCTTGCCTCCAGCCGGACGCCGGACATACCTATCGGATCGGTAATGCCGTCCTGGCCGTCCAAAACAAATCCCGTCGGCAGCACGTGCAGCACCTCCCTGTCAAGGGGGATGTAGACCGCCTTGGCCGAATCTATCGAGCGTGAGACATCGACAAAAGAGACTTCTTTGCCCCTCAACCCTACTGCGCCTGAACTGCCGAACCCCTTGATATGCGTCCCCGAGATGCCGACCGATACGGACTTGATCCTCGTCCCGGAAGACGCCTCCGCCCCTTTTACGGCCTTCTTTATCGAATCTACCGTCGCATCGATGTTTATTACAATCCCCTTCTTTAGGCCCTGAGAAGGCGAAACACCTATACCGAGTATCTCCGCTTCCTTCCGGCCCACATCTGCAACGACGGCGCAGACCTTCGTCGTTCCGACATCGAGTCCCACTGTGATATGCTGCCGGGTCATCGTATTACCTCGTTTACCGGCTTGACGACTACCCTGTTGGCAAATCTCAGGTCGATGTAATCCACCGGTATGTGGCGGCCCTTTATCTCCTCTTCGAGTTCCACAAGCCTCGTAAGTTTATCGCCGTACTCGCCGGCGCCGATTTTTACGACGGTGCCGTCGACGTTTAAGGCGATCTCCTCTAGTTTGTGCGCAATGACTTCTATATGGTTTTTCCGCGACAGCAGCCCTGTCTCCTTTATCGTCCTGACAAGCTGTATCGCCTCGGAAAAAACTTCTTTCTCTCCATAAGGGTCACCGGATATTATCGGGAGAAAGGGCATCGAACTTTCCTTGAGCTCCTCCAGCATCTTGCCCTTTTCGTCTACGATAAAGAGGCGTCCCTTCATATCAAGAAGCGCCAGGGGCTCCGTTTCCCTCACCCGTATATGAAGCGTATCGGGATATTCCTTCCTGACCGCCGCATACCGTATCCACGGGGATGCCGAGATCTTCCGGTAAATAGTTCCACCCGACAGGGTAAGGAGGTTCTCGCCGCCCTTGAGGCCGGCCAGGTTCTTAAGATCTTCATCGGGCAGGTGCACGTTTCCCGTAAAAACGACCTTATTGATGATAAAGGAGTGCCTTACGGAAACGACGGCAAAATATCCGGCAGCCGCGATGCACAAAACAGGCAGCGCGACGAGAAGGACGGTTTTCACCTTTTCCACCGGTCCTGAGAACCGCTGTCTTTTGGCAACGGTGTTTCTTTTGACTTTCTTCCTATTGAGCACCAACTCCCCCAAGTATCTCTTCGAGAAGTCCGATAAAATCATACCCTGCGCTTTTGGCGATCTTCGGCAGCAGACTCGTTTCGGTCATCCCGGGGATCGTGTTCACCTCCAAAACAAACGGCTCTCCTTTATCGTCGATGATCAGATCGACCCTGGTGGCGCCGCTACAGCCGAGGGCCCTGTGCGCAAAGACCGCCGCTTCTTTGGCTTTCCCGTAAGCTTTTTGCGAAAGGCGCGGCGGAAGAATATATTCGGTAAGGCCCGCCGTGTACTTGGCCTCATAGTTGTAAAATTCGAGCGAGGGCCTGACCTCGACCCCGCCTAAGACCTTGTCGTTTAGGATTCCGATCTGGACCTCTTTCCCCCGGACATACTGTTCGACTACCACCCTCTGTCCATACGATAATGCCTTTTTGAGGGCCTTTGAAAATGATGTTTCATCCCTGACTATTTCGACGCCGACGCTTGATCCTTCTGCAGCGGGCTTTACCACCCAGGGGAAAGGGAAATCGATCTTGACGCCTTTCCTGCCGGTCCCTGCACTGCTGATTATTCCGAAGGCCGGTACCGGGATACCGTGGTAAAGGAATATCTTCTTCGATGCTTCCTTGTCCATGGCAAGGGCGGAGGCAAGGACCCCGGAACCTGTATAGGGTATACGCATCACTTCGAGCAGGCCCTGCACCGCACCGTTTTCACCTGTCCCGCCGTGTAAGACAATAAACGCGATATCGATGCCCTCTTTCTTTAGAAGCCTGCAGAGGTCCCCGGCGGCATCTATCGCCACCACATTATACTTTTTCGCCTTGAGCGCTTTG
Source organism: uncultured Nitrospiraceae bacterium (assembly GCA_963811165.1). Classification (GTDB taxonomy): domain Bacteria; phylum Nitrospirota; class Thermodesulfovibrionia; order Thermodesulfovibrionales; family UBA6898; genus Sulfobium. The sequence goes on along the minus strand of CAWEQH010000004.1, from coordinate 95,235 downwards.
TAAACTGCCATACCCGACTTAAGGGAAACCTCCCGCTCCGAAGAGTTGCCTCCCAATAAAACGCCTATCTTCTTTGTCTTAAGAGCCTTCCTTGTCATCCTCTAATCTCCCTCACTTCAGTCTCCATTTTTTGAATACAGGTTATGATGTTCGAACGGTTTCTATTATCCCGACGAAATGTCGGGATAATAGCCTCGGAGGTCGATTCGACCGAGAATGAGTGAAAATATCGTAACCTGTATTCAATCACCTCTATTCCCTCCCTACGACCCTGATCTCGGGTTCGAGGGTTATGCCGGATTTCTTTTGCACGATCTCCGAAACCCGCTCCATAAGCTCAAGGTACTCAGAGGCGGTACCTCCGCCCCTGTTAATAAAAAAATTCCCATGGAGCATGCTCACCTCTATCCCTCCTGCCTTCATCCCTTTGCACCCGGCCTCATCGATGAGGCGTCCCGCCGATATCTCCGGAGGGTTTTTAAATACACACCCCGCAGACCTTTCGGAAATGGGCTGGCCCAACTTTTTCTCTGAAAAGAACTTGTCGGTCTTCGTAGCCACTACTTCCTTGTCCCCTCGCCTTAGCCTGATGTTGGCGCTAAGCACAATGTCCGTCTTCTTTATGCCGGACCGCCGGTAACCGAACCCGAGAACTTCTGTCTTGAACCTGTCCAGTCTCCCGCCGGAATCCATGATCGCCGCTGAGACAACGGCGTCTTTCATTTCACAGCCGTATGACCCGGCGTTTCCGCAGATTGCCCCGCCGACCGTCCCGGGTATGCCGGTAAGTCCCTCGGCCCCTGAATATCCCCGGCCTTTGCAGAAATTTACATATTTCTGAAGCGGCACTCCCGCCTCCACGAATAACTCCGCATCGGTATTTCCTTCTTTGATCACTTCTATCCTTTTAAAGTTTCTCAACGATACAACGACGCCCTCGATCCCTCCGTCGCGCACAAGAACGTTCGTGCCGCCGCCAAGCGTAAAGAAGGGCACGCCCTTATTCTTTAAAACGACCATAAGGTTCCTGACCGAAAGCGGATCAGCCGGAATGAGAAACATATCCGCAGGTCCGCCTATGGACAGACCGGTATGCTCACTCATCGGGACATCGAACCCGATGTCTCCCTCACAGACGCCTTTAAATGTGTCGAGCCATTCCTGCTGATTACGCTTCATTAAGTCTCTCCAGGGCCTTCTCTCCGAGTCTCCAGACATCCCCTGCGCCCAGGGTAAGGAGTATATCGCCCCTCTTCATCTCTTTACCCAGATACCCGAGTGCTTCCTCTTTCTCTTTGTAATAGGAAACGTTGCCGCTGCCTTTTCCCTTCATCTTTTCGTATAATGCCCCTGAGGTTATTCCTTCGATCGGTTTCTCGCCCGCCGGGTAAATGTCCAAGAGCAAAACGCGATCAGGGCCCTCCAAGGCGGTGATGAATTCATCCATGAGGTCGGCCGTCCTCGTAAACCTGTGGGGTTGGAAGACGACAAAGAGCCTGGCCCCCTCGTCGAGGTAGCGCATGTTCTCCATTGCCGCGGCCAGGGTGGCCCTTATCTCTGTGGGATGGTGACCGTAATCATCGTATACCCTTACTCCCCCTGCTTCGCCTTTGAGTTCAAACCGCCTCTGTATGCCGCTGAAGCCGGCCAGCGATTCTTTTATCCTCGAGGCATCCATCTTAAGTTCGAGGGCCACCCCGATACAGGCCAGTGCATTTAAGACATTATGCATGCCCGGCAGGGGGACGGAGAACCTTCCGACCAGCCCGCCCTTGCGGATCACCCCGAAGCTCGTGGACATGAAGTCTTTTTCTATGTCCGCCGCGCGGATGTCCGCCTCTTCGGAAAGACCATAGGTAAGGAACCTCCTGTGGATGTCGGGCAGGAGCTCCCTTATATATTCGTTTTCGGTGCATATGAGCGAGACCCCGTAAAAGGGGACCTTGTTGATAAATGAAAGGAAAGCCTCCTTAAGCCGGGTCATCTCCTTGAAAAATTCCATATGCTCCCTGTCTATGTTCGTCACGACCGCAATAGTCGGAGAAAGTTTCAGGAAGGATCCGTCGCTTTCGTCCGCTTCGGCGACAAGGAAATCACCTTTCCCGAGTTTTGCGTTGCTGCCGATGGCTTTGAGCTTTCCTCCGATGATTATCGTGGGGTCGAACCCTCCGTTTCCCAAGACGGTTGAGATCAGCGATGTTGTGGTCGTCTTCCCGTGAGCGCCCGCGACCAGGATACCGTACTTGAGCCTCCCGAGCTCAGCCAGCATCTCGGCGCGGGGGATGACCGGGACATTAAGCCCCCGGGCCGCGGTAACTTCCGGATTGTCATAGGAGACGGCCGAAGATACGACTACGACATGGGCGCTGTCGATATTCTCTCCTCTGTGGCCGATGTGCACCCTTATTCCCATTTCGCGCAGTCTCTTCGTCGTGTCTGATTCCTTCAGGTCAGAACCGGTGACATCGTATCCAAGGTTCAGAAGCACCTCCGCAATGCCCGACATCCCTACGCCGCCTATTCCCACAAAATGTATGACCTTGTACTTTTCAAACACGCGCGCGTCCTTTTTCCCTCGATTTCATCTTTTCCTTTTTTTCGCTTCTTACGAGGCTCATGGCGATGTCCACGATCTTACTACAGGCGTCGGGCCTGCCGAGGCCCTGGCTCGACCTTTGCATCTCCGCCCTCAGCGCCCCGTTGTCGTAAAGCTCTCTGATATTTTTGGCGAGCGTCTCGCCTCTCATTTCGTCTTCGGGCATCATGAACGCCGCACCCATCTCCCTGAGCTTAAGTGCATTGCACTCCTGATGACGGCCGGCAGCATAAGGATAGGGGACGAGAATGGCCGGTTTCCCGAGCGCCGTTATTTCGGCAAGGGTCGTTGCACCGGCCCTCGAGACAACGACATCGGCAACCGCGTATGCCTCGGCCATCTGGTAGATGAACGGCGCGACGGTGCCCTTCACTCCCGCCTTCCTGTAAGCATCCCGTATGTTTTCAAAATCCCTGTCGCCCGTTTGATGCAGGAACTGGATCTTGTCCTTGAGGTCCGTCAGATGGTTCAGGGCATCGACCATCGCCCTGTTTATCGATCTCGCTCCGGAACTGCCGCCGAATATGAAGACGGTAAACATGTCCTCCGACAGGGAAAAAAGCCTGTATGCGGCCTCCCTGTCGCCCCTGAGTATCTTCCCCCTGATGGGATTTCCGGTCAGAAATGTCTTGCCCATCGGGAATGACGAGGCGCTTTCATGGTACGTCACGCATACCCGCTGCACCATCCTGCCGAGTATCCGGTTGGTGAGACCGGGGACCGAGTTTTGTTCGTGGATCATCGTCGGGATCGACTTTAGTCCGGCGATCATTACAATCGCACCCGAAGAGTAACCGCCCACACCGATCACGATATCCGGTGTCAGAAGCTTCAATATGCGGTGGGCGTCAAGTGCCGAAAGAACGAGTTTCGCCAGTAGCCTTAATGCGCGCAACCGGGGACTTCCCGACTATGCCTTCCGAGCGCAGGAACCTGATAGGGTATCCCTCCCTCGGAATAATCCTCGCCTCTATGCCGTGTTCCGTACCGACAAAAACCACTTCGTTATTTTCGTCCCTCCGCTTGAATTCCTCAGCGATAGCAAGCCCTGGAAATAGGTGTCCGCCCGTCCCGCCGCCGGCTATTATCACCTTCAATTGCCGTACCCCTTCCTGGAGTATATATTCCGTCTCGCAATTCTCCTGGCCTTTAACGCGCTGTTTTCCTCAACAACTTTTTCGTCTTCACCTTTTGATATCCTAAGAAGTATGCCGACGGCAGCCATGTTCACCAGAAGTGCCGAACCCCCGTAACTTAAGAAGGGCAGGGGGAGACCTTTTGTAGGAACAACTCCGGTAACAACGGCAAAGTTGATGAGGGCCTGCAGCGATATCATCATGGTAAGACCGTATGCAAGGAAGCAGACGAACTTATCATTCGACCTGTTGGCTATGGAAATGCCTCTTATGAATAAAAAAATGAAAAGCGCGATCAGGACCGAGGCGCCGATAAGCCCCAGCTCTTCTCCGACGAGACAAAAGATGAAGTCCGTGTGGGAAGCAGGCAGGAACGAAAGCTTCTGCTTCGACTCCCCCAGGCCGAGCCCTGTGATCCCGCCGCTGCCTAAGGAGATAAACGATTGCACGAGTTGAAAGCCGTTGCCCAAGGGGTCTTTCCAGGGATTGAGAAACGAGGTAATCCTTCTAAGCCGGTAGGGTTCCATCACAAGCTTATAGACGACCGGAATCGCAAGGACCAAGACAGAGGCGATATACCTCAGTCTCATCCCTGAGATGAAAAGCAGTGCGAACGTCAAAAACGCGAGGCTCATCGTTGAGCCGAAATCGGGCTGTTTCAGAAACACCAGCTGAAAAACCGCCATGATAAGAATCGGCTTTGCGAAGGAACCGAAACTTTCCGTATTGTATCCGGGGGAAGACATATATCTCGCAAGAAATATGACCATTGCCAGCTTGACAAGTTCCGAGGGCTGGAAGGTCGTCGGCCAAAGCCTGATCCATCTCCTTGCGCCCCCTGCCGTCACCCCGATGTGAGGCAGGAACACGAGACAGAGGAGAACAAACGAAAAAACGAGAAGGGGAACAGAAAACTTTTTCAGGACAGCCGGTTTCAACGAATAGGTAAAAAGAAGCATCATACTTCCAATGAGCATCGTGAGGGCGTGCCTTTTAAAATAATAGAACTCCGTGATGTTCCTCTTTGCAAGAAGAGGCGTTATCACCGACGTCGAACTGTAGATCATAAGGGACCCGAAGGCAAGCAAGAGGAGCATGATAAGGAAAAGTACTTTGTCATAGGACCTTACCACGGGCGCCTTCATCTCATGCGTCTCCGTATTCATCCGGCCAGCTCTGCGACAATTTTTTTGAACTGCCTTCCCCTATCCTCGAAATCCCTGAACATGTCGAAACTCGCACATGCGGGAGAAAGAAGTATCACGTCCCCTTTTGCGGCCTTTTCACGGCACCTGGCTACGGCGTCTTTTAAGTCCCGGGCCATGACCGTGTCGGTCGCATCTCCAAGTGCGCCCTTTATCTTCTCCGCCGCCTCGCCCATGAGCACAAGCGCCTTGACCTTGCGCGACACCAGGTCCCTCAGGGCCGAAAAGTCTCCTGCCTTGTCCCTGCCTCCGGCAATGAGGACCACGGGGCCGTCAAAGCTTTCCACGGATTTCATCACGGCGCCCACGTTTGTCCCTTTGGAGTCGTTTATGTATCTGACTCCGTCCAATTCGCGCACGAACTCAAGCCGGTGCTCAAGTCCTGGGAACTCCCTTAGGGATTCTATCACCGCCCGTTTTGGGCAACCTGCAAGGAGAGCCATGGCCGAGGCGGCCATGGCATTCTCCAGGTTATGGACACCTTTGATCTTTATCTCCCCGGCTTCGATAAAGGGATGATCGGAAAGACTTGGGAGACCCGGGATATTGCAATATATTTGGCCGTCCTTGTAATACATGCCCTTTACCTTCTTGCTGCGGCTGAAATAAAACAGATCCGGCCCGCCGGCCGCCGACCTTGATCTTTCATCCCCGATTTTTGCCGTTTCAGGGTCGTCCGCATTGAGCAAAATGAAATCGCCTTCGGCCTGGTTTTCGGAGATCCTCGCCTTTGAACTGCGGTATTCCGACATGGAGTGATACCTGTCGAGATGGTCGGGCGTGATGTTAAGGACAGTAGCGATATGCGGGCGGAACCGGTCTATCGAATCGAGCTGGAAACTAGACACCTCGACGACGACAAAATCTCGCAAGAAGTTGACGTCCTTTCCCTCTCCCTTCGCGTTTATCGTTTCACCTTTCACGATTTTAAGAATTTCCTCCGACAATGCGTTGCCTATATTTCCGCCAAGCAACGTCTTAAAGCCGCCTTTTCTGAGCATCAATTCAAGGAGGGTGGTGGTGGTGGATTTTCCGTTACTGCCTGTGACCGCCAGAAAAGGGATTTTATCTTCACCCTTCGGCCGTTGCGTTATTTCCCCGCCCTTTGCTCTATGCTCTTTGCTTTTTACTGTTTCCATTATCTGATATGCAAGTTCGAGTTCCCCGATGACCGGTATGCCTGCAGCCTTTGCAGAAACTATCTGCTTCATCTCAAGCGGGACGCCCGGGCTTACGACGATCATCTGAGCCGACATAAAGAGTTCTTGCGGATGCCCTCCGAGCACGCGTTTCACCGACGGCGCAAGCCTCTTCACCGCCGCGGCTAATTCAGCCTCCGACCTGAGATCGGTCACGGTAACCTCTGCGCCCATGCCCGCCAGTAAATTCGCAGCGCCCACGCCGGACCTCGCGAGACCGACCACAGTTACTCTCCTATCCCTTAACTCCATCCTCATCCCGTTTTGCTACAGTCTTCTTTATTTTTTTGGTCCTTGAAGCCACCCTAACAGTCCGCTTATGCTTGCTCTTATGATGGGCGATTACCGATTTATGCCCCTTCTTTTTCGCTGCCGCCAGGACAACGCCCTTATGCTTGGCGGCATGCCTGTATTTGGCTCTTCCGCCCTTCCATTTCTCGCCGTCACCGCCGGAACCGCTTCTTTCGGTGTATAAGACCTTCGTCGCCTTCGCCATCTCGTCGTCCCTGGTCAGGTAAACCACCGGTTCCTCGCCCTTGTTGATGACCTTCGCACCGAAGGCCATCAGTTCCTCGGACTCTTTCCAGAGCAGGCCTCTGTTGGGGGCCCCGAGGAGGGCGACGATGATCGTCTCATTTTCACGCTCGCCTGCGCAGACAAAACAGTGTCTGGCCTGCCTTGTGTATCCGGTCTTGCCTCCCAAGAGCTCTTCATCGGACCATAGCAGCTTGTTTGTATTCTTGATGAACTTGGACTTCCCCGCTTCGGTGGCCACTTCGGTCATCCTTGTGCCGAGTATTTCCTTCAGGACCGGATATTTTATGGCCTGCCTCATGATCTTGGAAAGATCGTAGGCGGTAATATGCTGTCCGTCTGCCGGCAGGCCGTTTGCGTTGACGAATTTTGTATCTTCTGCGCCGATCGCCAGTGCCTTCCTGTTCATGAGCGTCACAAACTCCTCTTCCGAACCGGCCACCGCCTCCGCCAGTGCCACGGCCGCATCGTTGGCGGATTTTATCAAGGCGGCGTAAAGCAGCGTCTCTAAAGTGACTTTATCGCCCTCTTTAAATCCGACCTTTGTCGGCGGTGTATTTGCCGCTTTCTTACTGATCGTCGTTACGTCGGACAATTTCGCTTTTTCGACCACGACAAGCGCCGTCATAAGCTTCGTTGTGCTTGCCGGCAGCAGTTTAAGGTCGGGGTTCTTCGCATAGAGCACCCTGCCGGTCACGGCGTCCATAACAACGGCAGCCCGGGACTTTATCTCCTCTGCACCCAAACCTGAAGTGGATAGGAAGAACATACTCAGTGAGAGCAGAATTGAAACTGTGATACTATTCACTTTTAACTTTTCACTTTTCACACTCATAATCACCTCAGTTTCAGCGTTGCCAGACTCAGCAACGCAAGCATTATGCCGACGATCCAAAACCTCACGATGACCTTCGATTCATGCCATCCTTCGAGCTCGAAATGATGGTGGATCGGGGCCATTTTGAAGATCCGCTTCCCGGTAAGTTTGAAAGATGCGACCTGGAACACGACTGAAAGAGTTTCTATTACGAATATCCCGCCCACGATGGCAAGGACTATTTCATGTTTCGTGATGATAGCAAGGGTACCGAGTGAGCCGCCCAAACTCAGGGAGCCGACGTCCCCCATAAAGACGTCGGCGGGGTAGGAATTAAACCAGAGAAACCCCAGGGCGGCCCCCAGCATGGCCCCGCAGACCACCGTAAGCTCACCGGTCCCCGGGAGGTAGAGCACCTGCAGGTACTGCGCGAACTTCGCATTTCCCGAGATATAGACGAGGATCATATTAGCCAGAAGCGCGATGCCCACAAGCCCTATCGCCAGTCCGTCGATGCCGTCGGTAAGATTCACGGCGTTTGAGGAGCCGACGATAACGAGTATCGAAAAGGGGATATAGAACCAGCCCAGGTCGAAAAGCCATCTTTTAAAGAACGGGATACTGAGCACATCACTGTACGGGTCCCTCGGGTTCATATAGAGGATCAACCCTATGGCCAGGGCCAGGAGTATCTGTGCGCCGAATTTATACCATGCCCTGAGGCCCTTCGAATTCTTTTTTTATGACCTTGAGGTAATCGTCGAGCAGCCCTATCGCGCCATAGCCGATAAGAGAAAGGACCATTACCCAGACGTACATATTTTCGATGTCGCCCCACATGAGTATGGTCAGGATGATACAGACGATGATGATTATGCCGCCCATGGTAGGGGTCCCGGATTTCTTGAGGTGCGACCGGGGACCGTCGTCCCTTATCTGCTGGGTTATACTTATCTTCTTAAGCCACGCGATAATCCTCGGTCCTATAAATAACGAAAGGAGCATCCCCGTAATCACGGCCAGGGCAGTCCTGAAAGTGATATACCTAAAGACGTTTAGGGGAGAGGCAAAATCGTGCATCCTGAAAAGGAGTTTATAGAGCATTCTTGCACGCCCCCGATGCCGTTTCACCGTTTTCAGAGAGGACCTTTTCCATCTGCATGCCCCTCGATCCCTTTATAAGGACCGTATCTCCTTCAGTCAAGATGCCCGAAAGTATGGACCCGGCCCCTCTGGCGTCGTCCGCTTCGTAGTGCGTGCCGGCAAACTCCGAGGCGGCCCTCTTCATCTCGCATCCCACTGCGATCAGCATTTCGACCCCCGACCTGGACAGTCCCTCTACGAGTTCCCGGTGGGCCGACACGGCGTACCGGCCGAGTTCGAGCATGTCTCCGAGCACTGCGATGGCCCGGCGTCTTTTTAATCTGATGAGTTCCTTCACCGCCTCTTCCATCGAGGAAGGATTTGCGTTATATACATCGCTGATCACAAGCGCCCCCGAGAGTTCCTTCACCTCAAGTCTCATGGGCACTCCATGGAACGATTCGAGCCCGCGCTTTATCTCGTGTTTCTCCACGCCTAATTCGTGTGCGACAGAGGCCGCAGCGAGCGCGTTATATACATTGCAAATTCCGGAGATAACGAGATCCACCGTGACGGTACCGCCGCCGGGGAAACAGATCGTAACCCGCGACCCCGTATCATGAAGCTCGACGTCTTCCGCGTAGACATCCGCCTTGCGCTCAATCCCGTAGGTGACTGTCTTTCCGCCGAACCCTTCGACACCTTCAAGCAAAAAGCGGTCGTCGGCGTTTACCGAAACCGTCTTCACATATTCCAGGATCTCCAGATCGGTCTTCCTCACCATCTCGAGGCTTCCGAACCCTTCGAGATGAGCCAGGCCCACGTTCGTCACTACCGCAATGCCGGGACGGGCGATCTCACAGAGGAGCCGTATGTCGCCCTCGGCGTTTGAGCCCATCTCGATGACCATCGCCCCTTCATCACCATCCATGCGGGATATGCATAGGGGCACCCCGATATGGTTGTTGAGGTTCCCCCGCGTCTTGAGCACTTTCCGCCTTTGTCCCAGGACAGAGGCGACAAGTTCCTTTGTCGTGGTCTTTCCGTTGGTGCCGGTAACGCCCACCACCGGGACGTCTCTTAAAAGACGCATCTGCCTTGCGATGTCCTGGAGCGCATGGAGCGTGTCTTCGACACGGATAAGCGTCTTGCCTTCGAAAAGTCCCGCCGGTTCGTGATCGACCAGTGCGCCTGCTCCCTTTTTGAGCGCATCGCCCAAAAAAGAATGGCCGTCAAATCGTTCGCCTTTTATGGCAACGAAGAGCTCGCCGGTACCTATCGAACGCGAGTCTATGGACAGGCCGGTGAACTCCGCATTATCGGCGCAGAGTACCTTTCCCCCCGTTGCCTTAACTATTTCATCGAGTAATAAATGCCTCATTAAGTTGTCCTACAGCCCCCCTAAAAAAAATCTGATGATTTCTAGTCGTTGCCGACCAGCTGCTTTATCGCCTCTTCAAGCACCTCCCTGTCGCTGAAATGGAAGCTCCTGCCGCCGACGACCTGATTACTTTCATGGCCCTTGCCCGCCACCAAAACGATATCGCCATCTCCCGCAAGCAAAATAGCCCTCCTTATCGCTTCCCTTCTGTCGGGCTCGACGAGGTAGTTCCTCTTTGCGGCACCCGCCTCTATTTCGCGTATTATCTTCTCCGGTTTTTCCGATCTGGGGTTGTCTGAGGTGATGACCACAAAATCACTCAACCTCGTGGCAATGGCCCCCATCCTCGGCCGCTTGCCGCTGTCCCTGTCACCCCCGCAGCCGAAAACGGTGATGACCTTCCCTTCGGTCAGGCCGCGGGCGGTATAGATCAGCCTTTCGAGCGCGTCTTCGGTATGCGCGTAATCGACGATAGCGAGAAATTTTTGTCCTGCGTCTATCCGTTCGAAACGACCTTTCACGGGCGGCGCATCCTTTATCCCCCTAAGTATCACATCCCACGGCACCCCCAAAGCAACAGATACGCCTGCAGCGGCAAGGATATTGTAGACATTAGGCAAACCCATCAAGGACGCCTCGGCTTCGTATACTCCGCCTTCAGTGAGAATCTTGAAACGCAATCCCTCAAAGGAGTCCTTGATATCAACGGCCATAAAGTCCGAGCCTTTTTCCAGCCCGTAGCTATAAGACTTCTTCAGTCCCTGATGTGCCATGTCTGACAGCAACCTTCTTCCGTAGGGGTCGTCATAATTGATGATCGCGACGCCGTCAAGCAACTCCTTAAACAGTCTCTCCTTCGCACAGAAGTAGTCCTCCATGGTCTTATGAAAATCAAGGTGGTCTCTCGTGAGGTTCGTAAAAAGACCGGCCCTAAAGACGGTCCCGTCGACACGTCTTTGCGAAAGCGCGTGGGAAGACACCTCCGAAACCAGGTGAGTACAACCCGACATAAGCATCTGATAGAGGAGCCCCTGAAACTCAAGTGCCTCCGGCGTCGTATGGTCGGCCTCATAGATCTCATCGCCGATCATATACTGTATCGTCCCTATAAGCCCTACCTTCTTCCCCCAGGACTCAAGGACGGACTTAATCAGATAGGCCGTCGTCGTCTTTCCATTGGTGCCGGTCACGCCTATGCCGCAGAGCGATTCGGAAGGTCTTCCGTAGAGGCTGTTCGATATCGCGGCGAGTGCCGCCCTGCTGTCAGCCACGCGGACCACCGGAACAGTAACAGACTGACTATCCGCCGGTTCTTTTTCGCAGACGACCGCGACAGCGCCTCTTTTGATTGCGTCCTGAATAAAATCGTGGCCGTCGGCGTGCTCACCCCGCACTGCAACGAAGAGATACCCGGGCAGCACCTTTCTCGAATCATAGGCGACGCCCGCAACCTCCGCATCTGCCGCTCCGGAGATACGCCTGATTTCGGTCCCTTTCATTATTTCATCCATTCTCATTTCGACACGAGCAGGAGGTTCTTTTCACTGGTGTCGTCCCTCGGCACGTTCATATAGGACAGCGCCTGGTCCGCGATGCTCTTAAATGCCGGACCCGCCACAACACCGCCGTAGATAGCGCCCTTAGGCTCATACACCACGATGATCATGGCGAACTTCGGATCGTCCGCCGGAACAAAGCCCACAAAAGAGCTTATGTATCTGTCCTTCGAATATCTTTTGGTCCTATGGTCGACAAGCTGGGCAGTCCCTGTTTTTCCCGCGACCTTGTTGCCGTCCACCGAGGCCCCTGTTGCGGTCCCGCCTTCTTCGACGACCGTCTTAAGAATATCTTTGAAGGCCGCTGCGGTCTTGGCGGAGATCACCCTTTTCTTCTGTTCCTTATCGAAGGTAAACAGCGGCTGTCCTTCGTGGGTCCTGATCTCTGATACGATATGGGGACGAACGAGATACCCGCCGTTTGCGATCGCGGAATAGGCCCGCAGGATCTGAAGCGGCGTCACCGCGACTTCCTGGCCAATCGGGATTGCGCCGATGGATGTGGCCGACCATCTGTCGGGCTTCCTTATCCACCCGGAAACTTCACCCGGCAGGTCGATGCCCGTTAGGTCGCCGTACCCGTAGAGTTTTGCGTACTTATAGATAGTCTCCTTGCCGAGTCTCTCGCCGATCATGATAGAGCCTACGTTCGACGACTTCTGTATTACCTCCTTAAATGTAAGCAGGCCATGGCGGTGCGCGTCGTGAATGACCTTGCCGCCGACCTCGATGCTTCCCCGGCTGACGTCAAAGGGAGAATTCAGATTGTATATGCCTTCCTCGAGGGCGGCCGTCCCCACTACTATCTTGAATGTGGAGCCCGGCTCATAGACATCGGTAATCGCCCTGTTCCTCACTTCGTTTTTATTCGCCCTTCCCATATCGTTCAGATCATAGGAGGGTCTGCTGGCCAATGCCAGGATCTCGCCGGTAAAGGGGTCCATTATGATGGCTGTCGCAGCTACGGACCTCCACTTCGCCATCGTCTTGTCGAGCTCCTGCTCGGCGATATACTGGAGGCCCTCATCTAAGGTAAGCAGGACGTCGTTGCCCCTTGACTCCATATTCACACCAGAAGAAAGCATCCTCCCGCTTGCGTCCCTCTCGAATAATACCTTGCCGCCGGAAGTCTTTAGGTACTTGTCATATTTCAGTTCGACCCCCTCGAGGGGCTGGTTGTCGAGCCCCACGGCGCCGATCACATGGGCGGCAAGCATGCCTTTCGGATAAAAGCGCTTGGCCTCCGGTACGAATCCGAACCCCGCAGCCGCCTGAGACCTGGTATTTTGACCGATCCCCAGGACCGCCCTGACCCTCTGGATAGTCTCGGGAGAAAGCTTCCTGTTGATCCAGGTGAACCTCTTGTTCGGCTGAAACTTGGCCTGGATCACCTTGGGCTCCATTCCCAGGGCTGTCGCGAGCTTCCCCATCTTCTCGCCGTCGATATCGACTTCCTTTGCGTCGCAATAAAGGGATTCGAGTTCAAGGTTCACGGCGAATTCCCTGCCTTTGCGGTCATAGATATTGCCCCTCGTGGCCTGGATGTCTTCGGCCTTCATCTGCTGGAGTTTGGCCTTCTCTGCAAGCGCTTTGTGATCGAATATCATCAAGGAGGTGAGACGCAAAAAAATCGCAAAAAAACCGAATACTATTGCCGTGTTCAGAATGATCGCGCGTTTCTTATTCAACCCCTTCTTTTCCTCTCACTCCTTGTCCCTCAACCTGAAGGGAAGCCTTGTATGTGCCGGGGACGCCGTTCCTCTTTATATGTATCACCCTTACCCTGTTTGAAAACATATTCTCACCTGCCGCGAGTCTCGTATTTCCCTGCACGCTTCCACGGAACGAGGCGTCGATCTTCTCCAGTGACATAAGGGTTGCCCGCTGCGCGAGAAGCATTTTCCTGTCTGTGAGGGACGCCATTTTTTTCTCTTCGAGATTCCTGAGGTCGTATGCGGTTGTCACTACGCCGGATCTGAGCCAAATGAGTCCGAACAAGCCTGATAAGAGGATTACGACACACAATGGTTTGTACAGTAATGATAACATATTGCCGTCCGTTTTAGTACGTATCATAGTCTCTCGGCTCCTCTCAGTTTTGCACTCCGTGAAGAGGGATTTATCCGCATTTCGCCGATGTCGGGCACTACCGGCTTCTTCACGAGAAGTCTCACATTTTTTTCTCTTGCGTTGTCTCGCATAAAATTTTTCACGATCCTGTCTTCAAGCGAATGATAGGAAATAACACAAAGCCTTCCGCCCTTCTTCAGTATCCTCAGGGACGAATCAAGCCCTTCTTTAAGCTCATCGATCTCCCTGTTGACCTCGATCCTGAGGGCCTGGAAAGTCTTTGTGGCCGGATGTATTCTGCCCCTTCTGCCGATAGCCCCGCCGACGATTTCGGCCAGTTCCACACAGGTATCGATACTCTTTTTGATCCGGTGTCCGGCGATGGCCCTTACGATCCTTACCGCCTTATATTCCTCTCCGTATTCCTTGAATATCCTCACGAGGTCTTTTTCGGGATATTCGTTTACGACATCCCAGGCCGAAAGATCCTGCGAAATGTCCATTCTCATATCGAGCCTTTCTTCAGAGGAGAAACTGAACCCCCTCCCGAGGTCTTTGAACTGCATCATCGAGACACCCAGATCGAGGAGGATGCCATCGGCTTCGTTAATGCCCGCTGACCCGAGGATCTCTTCCATACCTGAAAAACTACCCTTCCTGAGGATCAGCCTGTCGTCGTTAAGGCGTGAAGCCGTCCTGCTCAGTGCCTCTTCGTCTCTGTCGATTCCGATAAGTCTTCCATCCTGACCGATCATCTTCAATATCTCCTCAGAATGTCCCCCTAGTCCGACAGTTGCATCTATATATATCCCCCCTTCCGCCGGGGAGAGCAGATCGATCACCTCCCTCAGCAGCACCGGGAGATGTTCGACGGTCATTTACAAACCGTATGCCGCAAGTTTTTCAGCCGTCGCCTTCTTGTCGATCTTGGACAGATCATTTACCGCATCCCACTCTTTTCTGTCCCATAGATCGATCTTGTCCAGTTGTCCGACGATAACGATATCCGACTGCAGGCCGGCGTCTTCTCTTTGGGCCGCGGAAACCAAAATCCTGCCCTGTTTGTCTATCTCCACTTCCTGGGCGGAACCTATGACTTTCCTTATGAACAGCTTTACGTCTTCATCCATTTTTGGAAGGGTCCGGACCTTCTCTTCGAGCTTGCTCCATTCTTCTTGCGGATAAATATGGAGACAGTTGTCGAAAATATCATTGACAACATAGAGCTTGGGATTATAATTAGATGAAATAATTTCCCGAAAAGGAGCAGGTACTATGACTCTACCCTTTGGGTCTAACGTGTAATAATATTTTCCAGAGAAAGCTGGCACATCTCCTCCACTTTCTACCACTATTTACCACTTAAATATAAGGGAGAACGTTTCTTATGTCAAGGGAAAAAAACTGGCATTTCGATAATCCTCTTATGTTGTGCGTTTGATTGGATAAGCCACAACATATAGGGTGGCTAAATCAGAGGCAATTGACTGTATTATTCATAAAACTTTTTCCACTTGATCCACAATCAGGAGACGGTTAGAAAAAATTACTAAGACAGACCAGTTCTTCAAAAAAAAAAGCAGGCTTTTGACCTGCTCTATAGGAGAGAAATATATATAAAACGCCGCCGCCACAATCAGACCCGCCGGCGGCAACGCGCACTAAGGGCCCTACCGCCCGTGATGCATATGTTGATGGTCCATTGACGGCATTTCACCGGCGTGGTCAGGGTAGTCCCCTGAAAACATATCATCATCGTCATCACGGTTCATCATGCCTTTGCCCATCATCCCGCACTCCTTATATTTTTTCATTTTGCCCTTCCGGCCGCATTCGCACCTCATCTTGCCCATCATGCCGCCGTGCATCATCGGCATCATCGCTGCGAACATCTTTCTTTGCTCGGGGGTAAGCTTGCTCTTGACCTCTTCATGGGCCTTTATATGCATTATTTTGATGTCTCCGCTCAGCCCCTCGATCTGCCTTATCTTGGCCTCTGCAGCCTTTACATCAACAGGGTCCTGGTCGAGGATTTCCCTTAATTCAACTCGGGCAACCTGCATATCGGCTCTTTTTTTGATGGTCTCCTTCATCACTTTGAAGTGGACCGCTTTCACCTCACCCATCTGTTTCTCATCAAGTCCGAGCGATTTGAGTTTCTCAAGCACCGGATGCTCGTCCCCCATCCCCATGCCTTTATCGCACATCATCGCTTCAGAAAAGCCGGCCCAGGCAAAAAGAAACATACCGACGGCACAAATAGCCAGCAACTTCTTCATAGAAAACCTCCTTGAAATGTACAGTATGAACAAGTCAATAAATTGACCGAAGTCTTCCCGTTTTCCTGTCGAACAGCACCACATCAACCCGCCTGTTGTTTTTGAATATCTCGGCCTCGATGAACCTCCCCTTGTGGTAGATCGTGCCCACCCTATATCCTCTTTCGCTGTAATATCTGCCGAGGGCGATTACCGCAACCCGTCGAGGGATAATTTCCTTGCAGGTCCCGTAAATAGTGCAGTCCCTGCAGTAGTCACCATAGGGGGTAACATTGTTTTCCTCGGCATACGCAAAAAAAGAGACCGAGAAGATCAGGGCTATTACAAAAAAAATCGTCCTTACCATCTAAGACTTTTTTTAACAACCTCCATAAAAAATAGTAATACAGACTAATGAAGAAAATGTGAAGAAATTATGTTAAATCAGATATTATCCACGCCTCTTATCTCTACGACTTTTCTCCTCGACGAAAGGCCCCTGACTATTCTGATGTCCGATTTTCGTACACCCGTCAGTTCGGAAAGGACCTCGATCAGTTGTTCGTTTGCCTCTCCTTCAACCGGCGGGGCGGTCAGCTTCACCTTGACCATATTGTCCATAACTCCCGCAATGCCTTTTTTTGAAGACCTCGGTTCAACCTTCACCTCTATCACTATCCCGCCTTTCGTCTTTTTAAATGGAATGTTCATTTCCTTCTTTCACGCATCGGCAGCCATATCCTGAATACCGTACCCTCTCCCACCCTGCTCGTCAGTTCGATCCGGCCGCCCATGGCATCAACAAGTTCCTTCACGATCGCAAGTCCGAGTCCTATGCCCTTTGAATCCTCGCCCCTATAAAATCTCTTAAATACCATCTCCATTTTGTCTTCAGGTATCCCGCTCCCCGTATCTCTGATCTCGATAAAAAACATCTCCTTGTCCGTCCCATACTCTATCGTTATCCCTCCTGAAAAGGTATTCTTGATCGAGTTGGTGAGGATGTTCTGGACGACCTTTTCGAGTTTATCAGAGTCGGTGGAAACACGTACAGGAGCACCGGGGACAATCTTCAGGTCGAGCTCCTTTTCGGCCGCAAGCGGCATCAGCTTTGCGGCAACGATCGAGAGAAATTTCCCGAGGTTGATCTCAGAATAATTTCTTCCCGAAAAAAAGCTCGCCTCGGCCTTGGTCATGTCCTCGATGCCCTCGACGAGACTAATAAGTTTTTCAACTTCAAGCCGTATGTTTTCGAGTCCCTGCTGACGGTTGTCGATTACGCCGTCGATCATGGCCTCTACATTGGCCTTCATGATCGCAAGGGGCGTCCTTAATTCATGGGCTATATTGGAGGTCAGATGTTTTCTTAACGCCTCTTCTTTCTCAAGGGCCTCGGCCATAAAATTGAAGCTCTGCGCGAGTTTACCGAGTTCGTCATTGCCGGAGCCGGCCGGGACCCGGACACTGAAATCACCACTTGCAAAGGATTCGACGGCTTTTTTCATCTTGTTGAGGGGCCGCGACAAGAATAGACTGAAGATTACCGCCATGAATACGGCCCCGCCTCCCGCGGTTGCAAAGGACGTAATGAGGAACTCTTTCTCCCTTTTCCTAAATAATACCTCTTTCTCATTGACGCTGCCTACCATCCCGAGTTGCCTGGCGTACATGGCGCCTATTTCCCTGCCTTCTACAAAAAGCGGATATTGCTCATAACTACCCTGCGCCGAATTCAGATCGACAATGCCTTCCATTCTCCGTCTCATCGACGGCGACAACATCAGCATTACCCCCTCTGATGAAATGACTTCTCTGCCCTTATCGTCGGTGATTTTCAGATCGAATCCGAGCATCATGGCCCAGTGGACCGCCTCGTGCAGCGACGTCATATCCCATTTGCCGCCGGGGTAGCTGCCTTCGACGGCAGCGAGTATCCAGTAGAGCTTGTCTTCTTTAGCACCGCTGACATAGTCCTCGAAATCCTCGGACATGGACCTTTCTAAGATGAGGTTGGAGACAAGGGCGATCACGATCACAACGAGGAAGGCGAAAAAGAGTTTAGTCCGCATCGGGGATACCCGTAAATTTGTACCCTACTCCGTATACCGTCTTGATGTATTCAGGTTCCCGGGAATCTTTTTCTATCTTATGCCTGAGGTTTTTGACATGTGCGTCTATCGTTCTGTCATACCCTTCGAAATCAAACCCCTGCGCTATCGTAACCAGTTGATCCCGGGAAAAGACCCATCCGGGCTGCTCCGCAAGAGAGAGCAGGATCTTGAACTCCGTAGGAGTGAGTATGACAAGCCTGCCGTCCCGGAAGACCTCACGATTATTGATGTCTATCTTCAACGTGCCGCTGTTATAGCTAAGGAGTTTCTTCTTCGTCCTCCCGGACCTTCTTAACTGCGCCTTAACCCTGGCAACGAGTTCTCTGGGGCTGAAGGGTTTGACCACATAGTCGTCGGCCCCTATCCCGAGCCCCTTGATCCTGTCTTCTTCGCCGCTCTTGGCAGTCAAAATAATCACCGGCACGTCCGAGCCCTCACGTATTATCTTGCAGAGCTCCTCACCCTGCATATCAGGA
The DNA here is from genome assembly GCA_963811165.1 of uncultured Nitrospiraceae bacterium. Taxonomy (GTDB): domain Bacteria; phylum Nitrospirota; class Thermodesulfovibrionia; order Thermodesulfovibrionales; family UBA6898; genus Sulfobium. The sequence goes on along the minus strand of CAWEQH010000004.1, from coordinate 76,813 downwards.
AGCATCAAGTCCAGAATGACGAGGTCGACCGTATCCTTAAGGAGTTTCAGCGCCTGTTCGCCTGTCTCAGCCGGTCTTACCCTGTATCCCTCTTTTTCGAGATAGGCCCTGACGATATCGGAAATTTTTTTTTCGTCCTCAACGAGTAATATCGATTCTCTTTGCCCTGTATCCATAATAGGCCTCTCCAAGAAATATAGTAATAAGGGCCAGCACTATCCCTCCTAATACATCTACCACATAATGGTACCTGCAGTAAACCGTCGACAAGATAAGCGCGATCACGCAGGGGAGGAAAACCCTAAAGAGCCCCTTCGCATGGACGCGGGAAAGGTAGAGGACGGTGAGCGCAATGCCGGTGTGCCCGCTGGGGAAAGCGTCGCGTTTGATGCCTTCCAGCCGGTTCAGCAGATCCTGAAGGCGGCCGGCGATGAGGTACCCTCTGAGGTCGCTGCTCTGGAGGTGGGCAATAGTGTATCTGGGACCGAGCGCCGGCATGAGCATATAGCCTATGTAGGAAAGATAAAAACAGAGCATGATGAGAAACAGCGAACGGTCGAAAGCGAGGTCTTCCCCCTTTATCTTTAGAAAGACGCCGAGCGTGATCGGAAGGACGTAGTAGCTGCAATATGCCAACTGCATAACGTCCGTGAGAAGGGGGTACATAAACTTTTCCAGCATCACCGTCGGGTAAAAACCGAATATCGCATAATCGAGTCTTATGAGCAGGGGATCTATGTCCCGCGGGTTGATCGAGTGGACAAGACCTTCAAGGCTGTCAAAAATGATAAGTATGCATACGGTAGGGAATATCAGGTCGTAGACCCAGCTCACAAGGCCGGTGCTTTTTTTGAACCGTATAAGAACGATCTGAGTCACGAAAAGGGCTGCGTAGAGTAACGCAAGTCCGCCGTGACCGTTAAGTCTCCTGTGGAAGACAAGGACCAACAGACTCAAGAAAAAGAGAAAGACCAGATTCAGAGAATCGGCCGGCCTTAGGTCCGGGATAACTTTTCTGATCACAATTTCCTCAATGCCCTCATCAGCGCCTTTTCTTTTTTGGAGGGGGTCCTGGGATTCCCCTTCCCGCGCCGCACGCCGGGACCCTCGTCTTCATCAAGAGGTTCATACTCTCCCCCGAAAAACAACCCCGCTTCGCCGATAACTGCCCTGAAACGGTCGGAGGGAACTGCAATGCTTCCATTGGCCCACGCAAACGCCGCGATGTCCCGGTCCGAAGTAACTACGATCCATTCTCTTTTGTCCCCGCTTATAATCCTCTTTATGACATAATCGGCGTTTTCTCCGAGCCTGGAATAGATAACCGTGATACCGCCGGTCTTAAGGGTCTCTTCCTTCGGGCCGCCCGATTTCCAGCCGTCGAAGACGACGGTGATATCATGAACCTTCATCTTGCGGTATTCAGAAAGGAGGCGTAGTAACTTTTCCCTCTCCGCGCTCAAATCGTCGTGGGAAGTCCCTATAAGGTTATAGCCGTCGACAATGATGGATGAGATGGTTTCTCCTTCAGATAAGAAAATAATTCACGCACTGTCAGTACAAAAAGCCACCATGCAATGATAAACCAATTATCCCCTAATTTCAACTTCACTGTTGCCTCTTCATTAAGGTAACCGTAGATTGACTTTTTCCTGAGCAATTCGGTAACTTAGAAAGTTCGGGGCGTAGCGCAGCCTGGCTAGCGCACCTGCCTTGGGAGCAGGGGGTCGGAGGTTCGAATCCTCTCGCCCCGACCAATACTCTCCGAGTCAATTACTTATAAATCAAAATGTTACTGATAGTCTTCTTTTCCATTTTGAGGAATAATTCCACATTCTGCGGTTCGGTAGTCGAGACGGGACCCACAATATCGAACACGTCAAAAAAGTTCTTTCTATAACGAGCATCTTTCAGCTACAATTGCACATTTCTAGGAGGGCCAATGCAAAGGAATATAGTGATAGTCACCATAATAATTTGCCTTAGCGTCTTTGGGTGCGCATCACCCAGAATTTCTAGGACTGGAGGATTAGACCCGATCACACAAAGAATGGTAGCTTCGGTCGAGCTAAACCAGCAGATTTCTGGATCGGGGTTTTTCGTTATGACAGAAGATGGGCAATATTTTGTCACCGCGAAACATGTATTGTTTTCTGAAGACGGCACCTTAATAAGTAAAAAAGCCAGACTGATCAGTTTGGACGTTTTGTATAACTTTATGCCCTCTCGCAATAAACAAACTAGCCTTGATTTAGATCTTGACCTCCTGGCTTCTAACAAATCTATATTATTCAACGCCGGTCGGGATGTTGTCGTAATTAAAATTGCTGAAATGGTAAAGGACGGCAGAGTAAAATTCAGGGCTTTAAAACCCATAGCAGGTGTAACTAGCCATGAGAACGTCTCTGGTGCTGCATCCATAGGGGCGACCCCAGAAATGTTTACCTATTATAAGGATGTTTACATTTCAGATGATATTTTTGTTTTAGGTTATCCAGCAGCTATAGGGTTAAAAAACATTCCACAAATAGATTTTTCTTCTCCGCTAATTAGAAAGGGCATTATCGCGGGCAAAAATGATAATTTAAGGACCATCATAATTGACTGCCTAGTTAATCACGGAAATAGCGGAGGGTCTGTAATTGCATTACACAATAAGGACGGTGCGGTTTCCTACAGTATTATTGGAATAGTCATACAGTTTGTGCCATCTGTGGAACCTGCATTGGTTTTACAGAAGAAGGGAAAAGGAGAAGGAGATATCAATGTATTTAGCTTGGCCAACTCAGGGTACGCAGTTGTTCTTCCTATAGATTCTATTATGGATGTTCTAAATAAGAATAGGTAATTTGTCTATAGCAGACAAGCATTATTCGACTACATAGGCTTTTTGTGTTTGCTTGTTGAAATGGCCGCGCTTATTTTGAATCTCCTCTATCGCTTTTTTCTTATGCTCGGCCATGATCTGACTTGCCATGCTGTGACGGGATGCTTGTTGAAGAGGGATATATTTTACCTCTGCCGCTTTACATGCTTTCTTCCAGGCCCGCGGCACACAGTTAAGGCCGATTGGTGATCCATCTTCATGAGTGAAGATGAAATCATCCGACCGTTTCCCCTCAACGTGCTTCTGTAAATCGTGCCATAAATCAAGCGGGATAGGGTAGGTCACTTCCCCTCCTGATTTTCTCGATAGCTTCAAGATACTATTCTTTGCATCGTCCTTGTGATCGCTGAAATGGCCTAGTATCGTCTCTGTTAGCGAAAATATAAAAAGGGATGGCTAATCGGAGGGTGCCACTATTTGACAAGAAAATCCGGCCATGCAAATTTACTGTCATCATCATATAATTTATCGAGCACTAAGCCAAAATAATTGACTAAGCGTTTCGCAAAGACCTCAGTCATATCGTTAATAGATGCCTTTTTATTTACCACTGAACTATATCCCAAATAGGGAGCCTCGACAAGAGGGCCATATCTATCACTGCGTCGTATCGCTGTTGGCCGGGCATATAATCTGATATTCGAAGTGTTAGTAATAAAAGTAGTCAGTAATGCGTCATGGAACGGCAATGCGGCATCCCACACCGTTTTTAACGCCGTTATCTGTTTGTGAAGTGAGCCTGCACGTACTGAATAGGTGAAAGTCCTACTATTCGAAACGCCGACACCCTTATTATCCTCCACTGGGCTAACGTCCCATTCTAGGCATTCAAGGATTTCGCAATGACCAGTCCGGGCAATCTGAATACGATGGCCCATTCCCTTCTTGACATGACTCGAATCTTCGTTAATCAACCCCACGTCGTTTGGTCGCGTATCATAGCGATTCACCGATGAAGGGCCGCGTAATTGAGTAGCGTTCAGCACCTGAATTATCGAATTATTGAGCGGATCTATCAGCTCATCCGTAATATTGAGCGGAGTAATGCTTGACACGAGCCATATTTGTTCTTTTGCATATCTAATCCACTCATTTTTTCTTCTCTCCAGAAATTCGGTATTATCTATCGAAGTTGCTTTAATATTTCCAAGATCAAGTTGTGTCGCTATCCATTTTTCATGCTCGCCTTCTATTTACCTCCCAGTTTCTAAAATGGCTGTAAAAGGCGCCATCCGCGTCTACAAGATTTGATGTGTCATGAAAATTCTGTTCTATATAACTCATCAAGGCATGGGCTTCCTTATCGCATAAAGAGATCAATATATTTGGAAGATGCTTTTGTCTGTCAGAACGCGCATAAGCATAGACCAGCGTAAAGCCGAGCGGCAAATAAAAATCTTCGAAAATAGGTTTTTGACGTGAATTAAATCGACTCAAGTTTCCCCAGTCTGCATCAACAATTAAACAGGCCCTCAATTTTTCATGGTATGCTGGATTTCTAATTATGCCCTCAATTGCATACTTCCAGACAAAATTTTCCCGCTTGCCCTTAATATTCCTAAATTCAAAACAGTGAACTGGCGCAATCTGCGCTAAAGTGCGCCTCTCATTTTCTAACCTCATGAGCTTGCAAAGGACAACGCACGCAACGGATACAGGAGTATCGTTTATCAGCTTTGTGTTTGTGTCGACTGCATAGATAAGATCGAATGAGCTTTGAAGTACATTGTGTGAATCAATGAATAACTTATCGTTATCGAGAGAGAGTCTGTTTATTTTATGGCGACCGCCCGTTTTCTTATAGTAGGTCCCGACATGAGCACTTTGAGGATAGATCCTGGCTCCATTTTGGAAGAACTCTACTCCGTTATCGTGAGTAATTCCGATAGCATCTATCAGGGTAGGCTGTCCGAAATCAAAAATCAACTCAGTTTCTCGTGGCTTAGGATTGTTTATACAGCAATGCTTAAATTTCTTCCCGCTTCCGCAATTACAAAGCTTGTTTCTGTCTTTCCCTTTCGACATTACATCTAATCTTAATATCACGTACTATCGAATGGCAAGACATGGGCCGCAGAACCCCAGAGGGCTAGTCCAGGGATAGTGATTAAGTTCGGTGGCCTTTCGGCAGAAATAAATAATGGTCTTTTTACGTTTCTTTGTCAGGTACTTACAAATAGGGCTAGCCGTTCGAATCCTCTCGCCCCGACCAATCCATTATTTTATCTTTCCGATATCTCGTATTCCGCTCTCCCCCAGTAGGACCTTTGGAGAAATGGAATAGATCCCTACGCAAAAGCGATCGTCTCCACTGCTTGTTCCGACGACGCGATACTCTCTGCCTTCAAAACGTTCGGATTCAAGGGTGCACTCGCCAAGCCCTACCGCATTTCGGAACTTGGCAAAGTGCTGTGCGACGTTATCTTCGGCGTGAAGCGATAATCACGACACCGCCTGCATATGCCGGTACGCCCGCCTGGCTGTCTTCGCCGGTCTTTTCCCTTTCTCTTGGAAACTGTCCTTGTCGGCCGTCTTGCTATTGGTCGTGGTTCCTACAACGGTCTTGACAAGGTTGAGCACCTTTAACTGGTCCGGCAGGTTCATCCCGGCAATCTCCGCGCAGATGCTGAATTCCCTTCCTGTAAAAAAGGCGATGCATTCACCCCTGTGGTTCTCATTCCAAAGATCCTCGATAGACTGTAGAATAATTCCTTCCGCAAGCCCTTTTACACTCATCGCTTGCCTCCTTTCATCTACTTTAGATTTCTATAATTACATACCTGCAAAGAATGCTCATACATCGGCAAAACCGCGCCAACTCTCGTTCGGAAAAAATGTATCTCATCGTAAGGAAAGGTCCCGTTCTTCCAAGACCCCCGCCCCGGACAATGCCTCCTGCCCAATATCCACATAGAGAGGACATTTTTTGTGTCTCTTGTCGGTACAGTATTCCTGAATTTCATATAGACTGGGGATATAAGGCCTTTTGTCTGCTTTGCAGGATGAAACCGTCCAAGTGCGCAGATGCGGGCATCTCATTTGTTTTCGCCCCCCTCTTTCACATGTTTCAAATATATCTCGCAATCTTTATAACTGCCGCCGCAGTAATATATTGTTGCCTCCGCATACAAACTGCTCGTACTGGCGCAATAACAATCGTCAAATGGCTTATGTATGTTGGGGCATAGCATACTATTTCCTTTTCCTTGCTTATGCAGCGTTTCTTTCTCCATGGCGCTGTTACTTCCTCGCTTCTCCCCCGATAATACATGTTCTCCAGAACCATTGCCGTGCGCGTCCTTTCTTTTGATTTCATGAGCCCAAAAAGTAAAATTCAAATTTCCCTGCGGTATATTAAATACAAGAACCATGCCCTATAGACCGATCATATCTGAGCAGGCGCCTTTTTTTTTACAAGTGACTTTCGGGGTCCCGTAAGCAGTGACCCGGGGGCGAAAAATAGTCAAATAAGACGGCTGGTTATGACTAACTGGGTTCTGCATCCGTATCTTTTCCAAGGGCCTCTCCCCGGAGTACTACGGCTCTGCAAACCTTATGATGATAGGGAATTACAGTGGCATAAAGTGTGGCATGTACCATTCTTGAGATGCCACTTTACTGTGGCATGCCACAGTTCTACGCCGGTAGAAAGACAATGCCAAGCAGGGATAAAAATAATTTCTATTATCGGGCAGACACAGGGTTAGCCCGTTTAGAGATCCTCTCTAACGGGGGTCACCCATGCTTCTTAGGAATGTTAAGCCTTTCGATCTTTCGATACAGGGTCTTTCGGTCGAAACCAAGCAGCCTGGCCGCCTTGGCCTTGTTCCCGCCTGTTTTTTCGAGCGCCTGGAGTATCTTTTGGGTCTCGTCTCCTCCTGCATCCCTGTGAGCACGTGCCCTTACCGCGGAAGAATGCCGAAAATTGCCGGGAAGATGGTCCAGGGTGATAGTGTTTTGACGACAGAGGATAAAGGCATGTTCGAGTGTATGCTCGAGCTCTCGTATATTGCCCGGCCAGGAGTATTCCATAAAAATCTTCTGCACATCCGCTGAAACAGCCTTGATATCCTTGTCCAGCTTCTTATGAAGCTTCTCGATGAAATGGTCAATAAGAAACGGAATGTCTTCCCGCCTGTCCCTAAGCGGAGGGATATTTATTTCAATCACCTTGAGACGGTAAAAGAGGTCTTCCCTGAACTCGCCGCGCCTGATCTTCGCCGAAAGATCCTGGTTCGTGGCGGCAATGACGCGTACGTCCACCCTTATGGGGGTCGAGTCCCCCACCCGCTCGAATTCCATCTCCTGAAGAACCCTTAAAAGTCTGAGTTGAATCCGGTGGGATATGTCGCCGATCTCGTCGAGGAAAATGGTGCCCTTGTCGGCCCTCTGGAAACGGCCCACTTTATCCTTTACCGCGCCGGTAAAGGCACCCTTCACATGTCCAAAGAGTTCACTTTCCAGCAGACCCTCAGAGAGAGCGGAACAGTTCACCTTCACCAGGGGTTTGTGACTGCGGATGCCCTTATAGTGAAGGGCCTCTGCCGCAAGCTCTTTTCCGGTCCCGCTCTCCCCTGTGATAAGCACGGTAGTCTGCACATCGGCCAGATTTTCTATAAGCGAATATATCTCCTGCATCTTCTCGCCCGTTCCAATTATGTTATGAAACTGCCGCCGCTCCTTCAGGTCCCTTTCCAGGTCGTACAAACGCGTCTCGTCTCTTATCACGATCACCGCCCCTGAAAAGAGTCCCTGGTGGTCCAGAAGGGGAGACGTCGAAAGGCTGACCACGTGTCCCGAGCGGTTTTTGTGGTGACATTCGACGTGAAACATCTCGACCGGTTTCTTTTTGTTGATGGTCTCTACGAAGGCATCAAGACAGTTTCTCCCGCAGCCCGCATCCAGAGAATTGAAAACCTTACCGATCGCATCGCGCGCCATACCGCAGACCTTTTCGGCCGAACTGTTTAGTTCGACGACCCTCAGTTCTTCGTCGACCGTAATGATCGCGTCCTTAACACTCCGAAATATCGCCTCCAGGTTGAGACGGTACTTCTCCTTCTCATCGTTCAACTCCTTATTCCTGAGCGCTATCTTCGTTACTCGCAACAAGGTCTCTTGACGAACCGGTTTCGCAATATAGTCGAAGGCGCCGAGTCTGACCGCCTCCGACGCGGTCTCGACGTTCGGCGCTCCCGTGACCACAACAAAAGGGCAGTCAAGATGTAGTTTCCTGGCCTCACGCATCAAATCGATTCCGGTCCTGCCCCCGCCCAGCAGAATATCCGCCAACACAAGGTCGAAAACCGATCCGGCAAAAAGTGCCATGGCTTCGTCATAGTTCTGAGCGGTCGTCACCGAATACCCTTCGTCTATGAGAAAGGTCTCAAATGTAAACCGTATGCTTTCTTCATCATCTACGACAAGTATCCTTCCCTTATTTTCCATGTCTCTCCTTTGTGGGAAGATCGATCGTCACTTTTGTATAGGCCCCCTCAACACTCTCCAGAGAGAGCCTGCCGCCGTGGCTTTGTATAATCCCGTGACTTATACTTAACCCTAAGCCGGTACCAATGCCGCTCGGCTTTGTCGAAAAGAAAGGATGCATCACCTTGTCGATAATGTCGGCGGAGATACCGGTACCCATGTCGTAAAAAGCGACCCTGACATAAGGAGAATTATCGACCATCACCCTCCCCCCTGATATGAAAAACTTCTTGTCATCATGCGTGCCGGGATATTTCTGGTTGAGTGCGTAGCGCGCATTACTTATGACATTCAGGAAGACCTGCTGAATCTGCTGGGGGTTTGCAACTATTTCAGGCAGGCTGCCGGGGATATCTACCGTCAGGTCGATGCCGTCTTTACGGATCTGCGTCTCCGTCAGAGTGATAGTGTCGTCAATAATCCTCTGCATACCCGCCCGGACTCTATCCTCCTTCCTTTCCCGCGCGAAAGAAAGGAGGCTGCGCACGATACCCGCGATACGGTCTCCCTCCCTGATAATCCTCTGGGAGATCTCGTTTTCCTTGCTGCCTGCCGGGATCTTATTTGCCAGGATCTGGGCGTAGTTAATTATCCCGTTTATGGGATTATTGATCTCATGCGCCACCCCTGCCGCCAGCTCACCCAGCGAGGCAAGATGGCTGGCGCGCATAGCCTCCGCCTGCAGCGCAGTCTTTTCGGTGATGTCGGTGAGGACAACGATAACGCTGCTGACCGTCCCGTCCTCACCCATAATAGGGAAGGCCCTGCCATCGAGCAATTTTCCCGAGGAAGTCGCCTTCTGCGAGTTTTCGCTGCTGCCGGAGCTAAAACTCCTCAGGACAAAGCAGTCCTCACACGGCTCACACCGGTTGTACCACATATCAAAGCAATGATGCCCCGCGACATCTGAAGACTCCCTGCCGAACATCGACGCTGCGGCACTGTTGGCCCACTTGACCCTGAGGTCACGGGAAAGAAGGATCAGCGTGTCGGGCATAGCGTCCAGGAGCGTATTAAATTCCCGCGAAAGCGTGCGGAATTTGGCCTCGCTCTCTTTTAATGTCTCTTCGGTCATCTTGCGGAAATTGATCTCGTTGGTGAGAAGCTGGACAGCGGTCTTTAGCTCAACCGTCCTTTCTTCCACCATTTCCAAAAGATGCTCCCGGTGCCTCTTCAATTCCTCTTCCGCCCTTCTCCTTTCGGTAATGTCCCTGTCGACCGCAAGTATATAGGGCCTGCCGGAAAGATGAATGAGCTGGCCAGAAACCTCCACAGGGAAAACCGACCCGTTTTTGCGAACATGGTTGATTTCGAAGGTAACGGCCTTCCCGGACATGATTTGTTCCATGATGTCCGGCACCTGCTTTCGACTCTCCTCGTCACCAAGGGCAGTCAGCCGCATCCCGATCAGCTCATCACGCGCATATCCGTTCATCACACAGGCGGCAATGTTGGCGTCCACAATCACAGGCGTCTCGCCTCCGACATCGATGAGAAGTATGCAGTCCGACGCAAGGTTGAAGAGCGACCGGAAACGTTCCTCGCTGTTACTCAACGCCTCGTTTAACTGGTTTAGCCGCTGGTTGGCCTCCGATAATTCGGTCGTGCGATCCCTGACCATCTCTTCCAGTTGCTCCTGATACCTCCTTAAGTCGTTTTCGGCCTTCTTGCGGTCGCTTATATCCCGCATGACGGCAACGATGCCGGATACAGCCCCCTCAGCATCCAATACCTTCTGTTTGACGATATGCAGCCATCTTTCCCCGACAAGTTCTTCGCTGATGGCGGGGGCATCGGCCGTCATGGCCGCCTGGTCCGACCTCCTGCACGCTTCTGCCGCCTCAAGGCCCATAAAGTCGAAATCGGTCTTCCCTATGATCTCCTGCGGAGTAGCGTTGAAAAATTTTGCGCATTGCTCGTTGATGACAAGAAACCTGAAATCCCTATCCTTCATGACAATAAGATCACTGGAGGAATTGATGATGGTCTCGATCCTCCTTGAGAAAGTCCTTAGTTCCTCTTCGCTTCTTTTTCGCTCATTGATCTCCATCTGCAGGAAGTCGTTTGCCACCGTCAAATCGGCGGTCTGCTCCTTCACTAACTCAGTGAGGTGCTCCCTATGTCTTCTTAACTCTTCTTCATCACTCCTGCGCTCGGCGATCTCCTGTTCAAGCCGCTTGTTCATCCCGGAAAGTTCCGATGTGCGGATCTGTGCTGCGGACACGCGAAGGATCTGCATCATGGCGTAGCAGGCAACGGCAAAAACCACGCTGGCAAGCCCATAGAAGAAGTAGACATAGTCCGTCTGCCAAGTGAAGAAGTCTTTCATGAAATGCAGTCCCATGATGTTATTTTGAAAGAGAGTTCGGATCCATTTACTATTAAACCAAATTTCCTCTGAAATTGTCTCTATGGCCACTTTTTGCGGGGCGGGCCGACAGATGCCCGCCGATGGCGATGGGTTATCGGTCGTTATCTTCAAAGTCGGAACTGGACGGCCGGAACTTGTGCCGCGCTGTGCTATAATCGAACGACAAAAACTGATGCAATCACCTTTACACAATAATGCATTCTAAACTCTCAACCTATCTCCAGGTCTTTAAGAACAGGCGCATCGCGGTGATGGCCCTCCTGGGTTTTTCATCGGGGCTTCCCCTCCCACTGACCCTCGGGACGTTACAGGCCTGGATGACGGTGGCGGGGGTAGAACTGCATACTATTGGATTATTCTCCCTTGTCGGCCTGCCCTATACGCTTAAGTTTCTCTGGTCGCCATTCATGGACCGCTTTGTCCCGCCCTGGCTCGGAAGGCGGCGGGGATGGATTTTGCCTATGCAGATAGGATTGCTCATATGTATTGCTTTGCTGGGGTCAGGATCTCCCCAAAATGCCCCGTGGACTTTTGCGGCTCTTGCGCTACTTGTTTCCTTCGTATCGGCGTCTCAGGATATCGTGGTCGATGCATACCGGACGGACGTCCTTCACGAAGTCGAAAGAGGAATCGGGGCCGCCGTGTTTATCACGGGGTATCGCATAGCAATGATCATCTCGGGTGCCGTAGCGCTAAAGCTGGTCGAAGAAGACAGGCTGGCAAAATATTTATCTTATCATGGCCGGGCTGATGACTATAGGGATCGTTGCCACGCTGGCAGGCCCCGAACCGGAATTTTCAGTGGTCCCGCCGCGCACCTTGCGGGAGGCTGTATGGGGACCGCTGAAGGATTTCTTTTCACGGCCCTCTGCCGTCGTGATCCTGCTGTTGATCGTACTCTACAAGCTGTGCGATGCATATGCCGGCACGATGACAACCGCCTTTCTCATCCGCAATGCAGGATTTTCGACGGGCGATGTCGGCACCGTCAATAAAGGACTGGGCCTTGCATCGCTGATTGTCGGCGCCACCTTAGGCGGTACGATGATGGTGCGCCTCGGTCTTTTCAGGTCTCTCCTGATATTCGGCATCATGCAGGCATTGTCGATCCTTTCCTTCATACCGCTGGTCTGGGTCGGAAAGAGTTATCCGCTCATGATCATTGCAGTCGCCTTTGAAAACCTGACGGGTGGCATGGGGACCGCCGCGTTCGTTTCCTTTCTTATGGCGCTCTGCCATCACAAGTACAGTGCCACGCAGTTCGCCCTGCTTTCTTCGCTTGCCTCGCTCGGTCGTGTCTTTATCGCGCCGACGTCGGGATATGTTGTGGAATTTGCGGGGTGGGCCAACTTCTTCGTCATCGCAGCGCTAACGGCCCTCCCCGGTCTTCTTCTTTTGTGGCGGTTGCGCGCCGACATCTCGGCCCTTCACAGGGAAACAGCATAGGTTAAGACGACCCTCGCGTTATTCAAAATTCTGAAATCGCGCAGGAGGGGAACTGCCTTCGAGCGGTTTCTTTTTCTGATATTCCTATGTGTCTCTGATATTCAAGAGGAAAAAGCCTCGGAGTCCCGAAGGCTTTCGGGACGAGGATGAGCGAAAAGATGGTTCCCCTCCCGCATCCATGAACTATCGGGACAATACAGGTGTGGGCACCTGAAGGCGGGACCTTAATATGATCAGCCCCGGCTTGCCCGAAATATATTTTTTCAGGTCCTCATCAACAACTTTTCCATGTCGAGACGAGGCGTGTCTCAAGTTTATATTCCCCTCGTCTTTAATGATAATACCGACGTGCGAGACATCGAGTCCCGGCGCTTCCGAATATATGCCGGCGTAATCGCCGGTGCGCAGTCCGGCAAGGACCTGATCGTCCACCGCGCCGGAAGGGATATATTTCATTTCACGCTGCACGGGCCTGATGCCCGATACCCAGGACGTCCCGTCCTTCTTTATGTTTAGGATCTTTCGGACCCCGACCGCAGCGGACTTGCCGATCTCCCCGGTGACGTCTTCCACAGAGACGTCATTGGGTTCCCTCCAGTCGGTAAAAAAGTGGTTCCGGTCTTCAAAGGTAATACGCCCTTCTCTATATCTGATTTTTTGCAGGCCCGCTATAAATTCGGAAAAGGAGCCGGATATCCTCATCGCCTCCACATAATCGATGAAGGTGAAGCAATCGACCCCTTCCAGGTCCACCACAAAGACCTCAGGCGTCTTTTGGTCCCCTATAAGGGTATATTCCCGGTAATCGGTCCCAAGAAACTCCTTCGACAAAACATCTATCCTGCCTCCGGTGTCTCCGATTTTCGAAGACTCTCGGATAATCCGGTCCAGTTCCTCCTGCGTCCATTTACCGGTAATGACTTTCATTGTGTCCTCGCTTGAAAGTAACAAATGGGCGATGAAATATCAAGGGAAGAGGCCTTCCCTGGGAATGAAAGCCTGGATAACATGATGCCGGTCATACCGCTTGACCACCGCGCATCTATTATAATAACCACATGACGGAAAATAAGAAAAATATCAGATTTCTTCGATATGCCGTACAAGCCGTTTTTTTTCTTCTTACCCTCCATATAGGCTACACGTTTTATCACTTCGTCCTGCATTTCGAAAATCCGTCGCACCCCTTTATAGAAAGACCCTCCTCCGTGGACGCCTTTCTGCCGATAGCGGGGCTGATGTCATTCAAGTATTTCCTGTCGACAGGCGTCATTGAACCGGTCCATCCATCAGCCCTCATTATGTTCACCGCAATTGTCTGCGTCTCGCTTCTGTTGAAAAAGGGGTTTTGCGGTTGGATATGCCCGGTAGGCACCCTGTCCCAGTGGTTCTGGATGACCGGCGGGAGGCTCTTCGGGAGGAACTTCAGGATGTGGAGGGGCGCCGATTTACTCTTACGGTCTGTGAAGTATATCGTGATGACCTTTTTTTTGTTTATTGTCTGGGACAGGATGTCGGCGGCAACACTGAAAGCGTTCTTTCTATCGGACTACTATAAAATCGCGGATATCAAGACAATGAATTTTTTTGCCGATATGTCGACTGCCACCGCATGGTTCCTCGCCGGTACCGGCGGTCTTTCGCTGCTTTACAAGAATTTCTGGTGCCGCTACCTCTGCCCTTACGGAGCGCTGCTGGGGCTGCTGAGCAAACTCGGTCCGGTTAAGATAAAAAGGAGTGAAAAGAACTGCGTTCATTGTCATGCCTGTACGAGTCATTGCCCGGCCCTCATAGACGTGGAAAGACAAGAGGCGGTAAAGTCCGCGGAATGTTTCGGCTGTATGACCTGCGTAAGCAGGTGTCCTGCCGAGGGGGCGCTCGAAATATCGATTAAGACAGGGAGACAACGAAAGGCATTTGGCCCGTATCTCTATCCCGCTGTCCTCGTCCTGATGTTATCGCTTATCATAGGCGCCGGAATCACAGCCGGGAAATGGCGTTCCCAGCTGACTTACGAAGAATATAAGCGTCTTGTGCCGGAGACGTCGGAGCTGACCCACCCTTAAACATTCTTAATAACGCTCTTTTTCCTGCTTTTCCGGATTGTCCGCCTTTTCAGGCTTGTCCACAGAGTCTACCTGCTCCATCATTATCGGTCTTTCTCCTTTGTCCGACTCAGTCGAATTTTCCTTCTTGTCCATCTTCTCCGAAGGGGCCTCGCTTTTTTCCGCTGCGCGGGGGTTTCCGGGGCCGGAGGCGTGCTCGTTCAGTATCTTTTTCAACCTGTCGACCACTGGAGGTACTTTGAGATTCCTGTTGTCGATGATGTCGGCAGGCAGGGCATGCGCGGTGCCGTAAAACGCCTCGTTCGCATCATGGTTGATCGAGATACCCGCACCGTCGAGGGCCAGTCCGGCAAAGAGGCCCCTGCTCCTTGAATAAGAGTAGATCTCCGACTTCAGGAGAACGTCTGTCGAGGCGGATGCCTGCCTGCCCACCGGGCCCGCCGCAACGCTCGCGTCCGCGCCGAGAGTAAACTTGCCTCTCATGATCCCTTCTATGCTTCTGCTGCTCTTAAAAACGAGGATAATATCGATTGACTCGACGCCGATCTGCCAACCTATGCTGCCGCCTGCGATCGTGATGAACACAGGGTTGGACCAACTCCCGTCTTTTTCACGCACGACGAGGATGCCCTTACCGTATCGCCCTCCGAGGATAAAACCGGCCTTTATCACACCCGGGATGATCGCAATTCCGCTTGCGTTTTGCAGCAATACAGGCGGGATCCCGCTTTCCGGTATAGACAAAGTCTGATCAAGGACCTCGATCGAATCGTCGATCTTGACGAGGCCCGCATTATCGGCCATTGCCGGCGATGATACCAATGCAAAAAAAACGCTAAAGACCACCATAGTGATAATAATTCTCTTCATTTCACACCTCCTGTGAGATTAATAATGCGAGTCTTAATATTGTGATCAGAGTATATCAAATTCCCGCGAAAAACTATGTGAAAAAAATTTCATCCGATGCATGCATAAGATGCCCGAAGTCGTATCCCGCCCCTTTCAATACATTGGTGAAGGCATTGACAAGGCCCTCCCTTTTTTCGTTGATGTCACGGAGATCGGCTATGAACCTGCGGTACTCACGAGCAGGAACGGTTTCAATATGTTCCAAAAGCGGCACGCAGAAATACCAGTTGCACCGGTGGGGCCGAAGAGGGCGTTTGATGCTGCAGCCCCTTTCCCCCCAAAACTGGCAGGGCTCTTTATCTCCGGCACCCCTCTTATAAAGCGCCGGCTTTTCGCCAAGCGCACAGATGCAGATAATGTCCGCAGGATCGTGGTAAGAATGCCTGTTTATACAGCAGACCTTAAGGCAGGCGGGGCAGACAACGGAGGTATGTCGTTCGATAAAGAGGCCCGCTGTTTCGACCGCAGAGGAAACCCCCGCGGCACGGCCCCTCACTTCCTCCAAATGATCTTCGTATTTCGAGCATAGCTCCTTCACCTCTTCCCAGACAAAATTCAGCGAATCGATGCGGGCCCATCTCTCCGAAACTGTTCCTGACCCGGCCTTAATGCCGGGGCTGTCGTTCGCCGCAGTTCGCAGAGTATGGGTCACTTCGCAAATCTCAGTCTGCTGCCTGACAAAAAAGGGTTCCTCATCACTTCTTCCCCGATAGTCGTGTCATCACCATGCCCGCAATAAACCCTTGTATCGGGCGGCAGAGATGCGAGTCTTTTGAGAGAGCCCTCAAGCTTCGCCGTATCCCCGCCGGGAAGGTCGGTCCTTCCTACAGACCTTCTAAAAAGCGTGTCACCGGTAAACAATGTCCCCTCCAGATACAGACATATGCCACCTGGAGTATGGCCGGGAGTATGCAGTACTTCAAAGGTATTGCCTCCAAGGACGATCTTACTTCCCTCCGTAACCAATATGTCCGGATCCGGAAAATCCTCTTCCACAAAACCCCATGAAAGGCATAAGGCCTTGGTCTTACGGTAAGTCTCTTTTTCGTCTTCATGCATAATGATGGCCGCACCGTATTTATCTTTCAGTTCTCCTGCCGCGCAGACGTGGTCGTAATGGGCATGGGTAAAGAATATATATTTAGGCGTGATTCCCTGCCCATCGAGAAGATCTGCTATCCTTTCGAATTCGTCTCCCGGGTCGATTACGGCCGCCTCCGACGCTCCCTCATCATATACGACATAACAGTTCACACCGAGCTGGCCGACAACGATCTTATCGACAGTCATGAAAACCTCCTGGACTGAACTATCTCATTATACGCCAAGGACCGCCGTAAGTGCATAATCGGTCAGTTTGAGGCAGTATGAGTTCCTGATAGACCACCCGCGCCTTTCCATGGTTCTCGCGCACTTCTACGACCCGTCTTTGGAATTATACAAAATAGAGGTCAGGCCTGACGGCTTAATCCATGTCGACGATCCTGCGGGCTTGGCGGGGAACGTGGAACTCGTCAATTCTGTCCGCAGCAGGAGGGTCTATTTTATTTCGGGCCATTTCGACATTCTAAAGATCAGGTTCAACGGTCATATGGTGCTGATGACATCGTATTCCGAGCGCCTCAATGAGGCGGGAGCCTCAGTAGACTCAACGACCACCGGCTATATCAAGATCAGCAGCCCTTCGTTGGATTATTCACGAGGTTAATGCCTTTTCTTTTTGCCAAAAAAGTGGACGAGAGGATAGGCCGCTTTGCAAATGCTGTTAAAAGAGTCGCCTTTGCTGTCCATAACGACCCATCCGGCGCATACGGAAAGCTTGCAGCCTCGGGCGAAGTCGGCTCCGAAGAGCTTAAGGAGTTTGCCGGAATGTTTTTAACAAGGGCGTAGGCACCAAAGGCCAAGACGCACGATTCCTTCCTGTACACCGCATATTTCTTTGCCGTTCTTATTGTTTGGAGTTCGACCGAAATTGAATTGTTTTCTCTTGAGACTGATGAAGCGGCAGGATTGTGTTGTCATGAGAATATATCTCTCAGTTATTGATTGCTCATCATCAGTGCTGTCCGGTTAAGAAACGGCTGATACTTAAAACTATATGACAGATAAGAATATTTGCAATATTTTTGGTGGTGTCGACTTGAATAGATATCGCCGAATGGGCAATCCTTCTGGAACTGAAATTCCCGGAGGTGCCAATGTATACTGGCAAGACCCTATTTGCGCAAATCATGGATTTTCTCCCTTGGAGCACATTTCATCGTATAGTCGCTCGCTATGGAGGCGATCATCGTATTCGTACCTTTCGCTGCACGGAGCAGTTTCGCATCTTGGCATTCGCCCAATTGACCTATCGGGAGAGTCTGCGCGATATAGAAGCGTGCCTTTCGGCTCAGGCTTCGAAGCTTTACCATATGGGTCTCAACGGAGCGATTTCTCGGTCGACTCTGGCCGACGCAAACGAATCCCGAGACTGGCGCATCTACGCCGATTTTGCGCAGAGACTGATCGCTCAAGCAAGAAGGCTCTACGCAGACGAGGATTTGGGACTCGATCTTTCCAACACGGTTTATGCGCTGGACTCCACAACCATCGATCTTTGTCTTTCGGTGTTCCCATGGGCTCCGTTCCGCGATACAAAAGCCGCAGTCAAAGTCCATACACTTTTGGATCTCAAGGGTGCAATCCCCAGTTTCATTCACATCACCGACGGCAAGTGGCACGACATCAATATTCTCGACCTGCTTATTGCGGAACCTGGGGCGTTCTACATCATGGATCGGGCATATATGGACTTCGCTCGTCTTTATGCGTTGCACCGGGCAGGCAGTTTCTTTGTGACCCGCACAAAGTCGAACCTCAATGCAAGGCGCGTATACTCTGCGCCCGTCGACCGATCCTCTGGCATTATCTGCGACCAGAGCATTATGTTGAACGGCTACTACAGTCATTGTCATTACCCCGAACATTTGCGTCGTATTCGCTTCAAAGATATCGAGAGAGACAAAACTCTGATCTTTCTTACCAACAACACGACTCTATCAGCACTCACAATCGCTGCACTCTACAAAAGCCGTTGGCAGATCGAACTGTTCTTCAAATGGATCAAACAGCATCTTCGCATCAAACGGTTTTATGGTACATCGGAAAACGCTGTGAAGACCCAAATCTGGATCGCCGTTTCCATGTATGTACTCATCGCCATCATCAAGAAAAAGCTCAATCTCGATGCATCCCTTTATACATTGTTACAGATTCTCTCGATTACCCTTTTCGAGAAAATGCCTTTGCAACAAGCATTTCAGACTATCGAAGAACGTTCAGTTATGCTCGAAAATCAAAACCAGTTGAATTTATTCACTTCTTAACCGGACACTAGTGGCTCATCATATAATTTAGAAAGTGTCCACTTTTTATTATTCGTCAGTAGCTCTTTTTCGAAGAGCCCTCTTTACGTGTGCCTTGCCTCTACGAATATTTAACCCTTTTCTCCAAATAACAGGAATCTTGTAAGTGCCGCTTTTGGGAATATGTTTGATGAAACCAATTCCGCGCAGATCATCCAATATCTTTATATATTCAGGCCCGACGAGTTTTTCAAAACTTTCTTTGTTGTACTCGGAATATGCACCTTCAAATTTTAGTAACACTTCCTTAAGGTGTGGAAATTCAGCAAATAAAAAAGTATCCTTTTTATTCATCGACAAATCATCTAATGCCTTTTTAAAAGCATCTTCAGTAATTAGGAATTCGTAATTTTGCGGGTTCAATTTGTTCTGCTTAAATTGTTCAGACTTTGCAAATTTAAAAAAATCTATCATGTCGCGTGGAGTAACAATATTATTGGCATCAGCACAATTAGAATAAAGCCAATCCATAGTATAAGTTTTTCCAATTTTGGAGGGGAATATTTTATAGAACACCGTCTCTCTATAATCCTTATCGTTATCAATTCTTTTAGTATCGATTTCATAGTGGATAGCAATAGCATCAGAGGCAGACACGCGCTTAACAATCAGATGCAACAACTCATCTTTTGACCATGACATAGTTGATGAACTTCTGTCAGTAACGTGAGTTAATGCTGTAAATCCATCTGCCGCCAAATACCCAATAATATCATCACGCAGGAAAATTTTTGTTCGCAGGTTAGGATGTGAAAAGTTATAGGATGCTTTTAAAAGACTACGTAACCCTATCTTTTCAACTTCGCTTCGGTGGGGAAAGACTTCATCAAGACGATCAAGCATAACCCATATTCTTAAATTCTTATTGCTCAATATCTGAGCGAGTCCATCTCGAAATTCAGCGAGATAGATTGGCCTAAGAGATATCTCTTCGGCATTTTTAGAATCTATTTCAACTGTGGGTGTAACGGATGTTATCATCCCTGTTTGTGGATCGAGCCCTGTTTTTATACCAAATCCCAGCTTAGACCGTGCAATAATTGCAAGATATGATTTAATAGAATCATTGCGGGTGAATCCATTTTTGTTAAACTTCAGCCCTATTTTTTGCAGCATTGCATCTAAGTTTTCGAGTTCGTCGTCGAGCGCAGCCTTTAATTCTGGAGTGATATAAATTAAATTGTAAACTAAGGCTATGAAATAAACTCCCCAGAAGTTTTCAAATTCAAATTGGTTAAAGTTGGCGAATTCTTTTTGATATAAGCGAAAAATTGGATCACCGCTGGGCTCGACTCCAAAAACACAATATGTATTTTTCTGTTCTAGCATAAATTTTTGGAGCAAGGAGAAGAGACGATACAGTGCTGTTTTACCAGATCCCTTGATTCCTCTTATTAAATCAATACGATCATAAGAATATAAATCATTCCATTCTTGAGTTTCAATCTTTGCGGATGCTAAAAGTGGATCGTTTTCCGCAGTGGAAGCACCAAGATTGAAATGGCCGAGCAAATAAGTACTTGTTTCAGAGTCAATCATATTAAGCCCCTTGGATTTAATATATCATTTTTTTTATTTAACTTGAAAACAACATCATTATAACAGAGATCACTGGAATGATAAGAACAAGTGGGAGGTTTCGACGCCCGATGGTAATCAGACGCCTAGCGGTTTCGTGTTGGTACTGATCGTGGAAAAGACGTATATAAGCAGCCGACAGAGTCGGATAATATTTTTCAGTTCCTTCCTGTACTCAACGCTTCTGATACAGTTCTCATAACTGAACCTTTCAAACTGAGCTTTCCCCGATAATGTGGACACTTGGTTAAGTTTCATCAAGGAGCCGTTCAAATTGCTCTGGGCTCTTGTAGCCTAATGCCGAGTGTCTCCTCTGACGATTATAAAACACTTCTACGTACTCAAAGATACTAAGCCTTGCCTCAAGCCGTGAACGGTACTTCTCACCGTGGACCAATTCCGTCTTGAGCGTTCCGAAAAATGACTCCGCATAGGCATTGTCATAGCAATTACCACTTCTGCTCATACTCGGAGTAATGCCGTATTCTCTGAGAAGCTCCTGATATGCATAACTCGCGTACTGCCTGCCTCGATCGGAGTGGTGGATCAACCCCTCAGGAGGGCTCTGCCTGCTGGCTGCCGCTTTTAGCGCATCAGAGGCGAGTTCCTGAGAAAGTTTATCGCTCATGGACAACCCTATAACTCTTCTGCTTTTCACATTTATCACAGCTGCCACATACAACCACCCCTCGGAAGTAGGAACAAACGTAATATCTGATGCCCATACCCCATCGGTCTGTCTCTTGCCAATCAGCAGGTTTGCCGCCAGAGCATAATCATGCCGTGAATCGGTAGTCCGCCTAACCCTCCTCCTCTTCACTTCCCCGCATATGGCATGATCCTTCATGATCCTGGCTACCCGGTTCTTCCCGCATTTGACACCCTCATCATTGAGTTCAGCCGTGATCCTTAGGCTCCCGTACAGCTTCCTGCTTCTTCTGTGGATCTCCTGTATGTGTCCCAGCAACTCCTGGTTGTCCTTTTGCCTCCTGCTAAGCGGACGGCTGCGCCACGCATAATACCCACTCCTGGATACCTTTAACACCTTGCACATGCTTCCCACCCTGTACTTCTCCCGATGCTCTTCCATCAACCCGTACTTCATCTGCTGCGTTTGGAGAATACGGCCAAGGCTTTTTTTAAAATGTCCCTCTCTTCCCTCACCCTTTCCAATTCCTTCCGAAGCTGCTTTATCTCCGCTCCCTCCGGACTTGAATGGCCTTTCCCCACAAATGCCTTCTCCCCGTCTTTCAGCAACCTCCTTCTCCATAAATGAAGTAAGTTGGGATGAATATCAAGGTCCCGAGCTACCTTCCCTACCGGCATACCCTTCTCCGTCACAAGGTGAACAGCATTCCTCTTGAACTCCCTCGTGAAATGACGACGCCTATCCTCTTTCCCCATACACACACCTCCTTTTCCATCTTACAAATCTTTAGGTGTGTCCATCAATTCGGGGAAGGCTCAAACGGTAACCAATAGGGCAAGTCGCCTTTTGATATTGAAGTTAGAGACCTAAAGTTACAAATTGACAACAGCATTTTCTAGTGATAAAAAGTAATTAAGAGGGGGCAGGTTTCCGACAAAGCCAAACCCTTTGAGAGAAGGGGGAAAGGTGAGTTTGGCCTTTTCATTTACTAACCTTAGTAAAAGGGAAGGAGATAGCATCATGAATGGAAGAGTTCTAATAACGGTGATGATAGGGCTCCTTTTTTTGTCGTTCTTGTCAAGCCCAGCCTTTGCAGGCGTTGAACCCTCGCCCTGGCAGCCACAAATCGGCACGCTCCATTCCGCGAATCTCAACATGGACCTGATCCAAAAGAGTCTGGACTTTTTGATGACGGCTTCGTCGTTGCCAAGAGGTACAGGGATTGCTTTGGCGGGCATAAAAGCCGAATTGTCAGTCCTCGATGCCCAAGTCGCAGACGTTTTGGCCGAACTGCCTCCTTACAATGATCAGGACGTCGACCTGATGGGAGTCTTCTTTGCCCTTGAAGGCATACGGATAAATGCTCTGAGCATGGAAGATCCACTTGGTTACATTCTCTGGCGTATGGGCATTGAGCCATCCCCCTGGAAACAGCACCTTGATTCCATCAGCGGTCGGATCAGTAACTATTACTCAGGCTGTAAACCAGGTACGGCCTGTCAGTGATCCTGATACGGGGGGAAGACCAGAGATGGATGAGCTTATGAAACCGGCAAGTGGCCCCAAGTAAAATGCTTGTTCCATCGGATAGGGATGGCAGGGTCAGAAATAGCTCTGCCATCTTTTTTTGAATCAACCGATCAGGGTCATAGGTTTTGATGTTACCAATTAACTGTAAGATGACGATCGCTATGATGATTCCAACGAGCCGGTCCACAGCGTCGCGCCGAAAGCGCGGCGCGTGACCCGCGTGTTATTTTCGGAAATCAACGTTCTCAATGAAATCCCTGTACTGAGAGTTTGTCGGCGCATTCCTCATTATTTTTCAAAAGGAATTTTCAGGTTTTATCAGGAGGCGAAGGCATTGAAACGCAGCGGGGTGAACGAGGGGGCACTGCCAGGGTCCGACATCGACGAAATATTCGGGCTGACTTGATTCGCTTGTCCGATCAGCGGAATTCGCCTATTCACAAAACGACTCTGGATGCGGTAAAATAATTCTGTGTTAGGACCTTCGAAAGACCTCGGATTAAAATGCCGGGGGTGTAAAGGAACATTGCAGCTTACCTTCGGCTGACGCGGCGTGGCACTGCGCTGCATGGATTGCGGCAGGAAATTCACCCTCTCCCAATATATCAATGAAATCGACGAAAAGACCTGGGAAAAGATATCGGGCCGCTCTTGTGACAGAGCGTAAGAATGGATTTTCCCCTCTCTGAGTTCCTCAAAGGGACTCTCGCGCCTTACGTACTTAAGATCAAAGGCCTCTATTCCTCAATGGACGCGGCTTACCTCAGGGCAGCGGAATATCATGGTTTCAGGTGCGGCGGCTGTTCGGAGAAGCTGCTGCGAGGAAAGGTTCTCCCACTATACGCTTGCCGAACACCTTTATCTGATCGAAGGGATGGGTTCGCTCGATGCCGACACGGCCGCTGAGGTCCTGTCCAGGGCGGAAGATGCGGTGGGGCTTTATCGTCTTCATGATTTGCAGGGCAGCCCTGAACGGGTGCTCTGCCCGCTCAACTTTGCGGGCCTCTGCCGGCTTTATGAATACAGGCCGATGATCTGCCGGCTGCACGGGATCCCCCACCGGGTAAGGAAACCGGACGGGTCCGAACAGACAGGCGCTGGATGCCACAGGTTTGCTGAAGAAGTAATCCCGGCCGGCCCGGCCGAACCTGTGCTCGACCGGACGGAATGGTATTCCGGGATGGCAGCGCTGGAGATAGAACTGAGAAGGCTTGTGGGCCTCACCGGACGCCGCCGGAAGACGGTCGCGGAGATGATCATCGATATGCCCCGGACAAATGGATAAAACTCATCCCCGTGTATTATTATAGACGAATAAAAATCCACTGGACACAGGGGGACCTATGAGCATCAGAGAGAATATCTATCAGGTAGTCGAGCTGATAAAACCGTCTCATATACTGGTGAGTGTATTCGACAAATCCGGGCTGGACGACCTGGTCAGGGGCATCCTCGATGTGAACCGCGATGCGAGGTTCTATTCGACCGGCGGCACAGGGAAGAAGATCATGGAGATCCTCGGGACCGATGCGCCCAGGAATTACACCTCGGTCGAGGACTTCACGGGAGCGCCCGAGATGGAGGGCGGCCTTGTCAAAACACTCCACCCGAAGATCCACGCCGGCCTTCTTGCCGAAAGAGGCAATCCCGCCCACGAGGAATACCTGTATAAGACGCTGGCAAAGATGGGAGGTACCCCGGGCGTTTACTTCGATGTCTTCGTAGGCAACCTCTATCCTTTTTCGTCGGTAATTGCAAAAGAGGGTACGACGTCGGAGACGGCGAGGGTAAACATCGATATCGGCGGGCCTGCCATGACAATGGCATCTGCAAAGAACTGGCATAGTGTGGCGGCGCTCACCGCTTCTGCCCAGTACAAGGACTTTATCTCGGCGCTGAAAGCGAACAACGGCATGATCGGGCTCCAGCAAAGGTTTATCCTCGCGGCAGAGGCGATGAAATCCATCGGGGATTACAGGACCGCGATAGGAAATTATTTTTCCTCCATAGATTTCCAGAAAGATGTAATGCCTTATTTACGCGTCAGGTAGCAGACTTGCGTCCTGGCGGCGTCATGGTGAGAAAACAATTTACCGGAGGTTATCAATGCGCAAGATTTTGTTTCTCGTAGCGGCCTTGGCCATTCTGCAGTATGCCTCAAATTCCTACGGATTCAGCAATAAGGGAGAAAACTGCGCGAAGTGTCACACCTTAAAAAAGGAAGAGGCGGAAGCATTACTGAAGGACATCGTACCGAACGTCAAGATACTCAGTATCAAACTCACACCTATGAAATCCATGTGGGAGATAGACATTGAATCAGGCAGTAAGAAAGGAGCGCTCTACCTCGATATCACAAAGAAATATCTGATATCGGGCCAGCTCATCGATATCAAGGGCAAGAGAAACCTCACCCAGGAAGCGGCAGAGGAACTCAACAGGATCGATGTTTCGAAGGTCCCGCTCGGAGACGCCATCGTCATGGGCGACAAAAAAGCAAAAAAACGGGTCATAGTCTTCACAGACCCGGACTGTCCATTCTGCGCAAAACTCCATCCTGAACTCAAGAAGGTAATTGCAGAAAGAAAAGACGTCGTTTTCTTCATAAAGATGTTCCCCCTGCCGATCCATAAGGAAGCGGCTGAAAAAGCAAAGGCGATCGTCTGCGAGAAATCTCTTGCGCTGCTTGATGCCGCCTTCGAGAAAAAACCGGTGGCCAAACCAAAATGCAAGACGTCGGCCGTGGATGAAAACATAGCCCTGGGGAAGAAGCTTGGCATAACAGGCACTCCCACCCTGGTGATGCCGGACGGCAGGGTTATCTCGGGTTTCCGGGACGCAAATGCGCTGAAGGTCTTGATCGACAAAAAATAGATTTTTTCAAAAGTGTCAGTGATCAGTGTCAGTCAACCGGCACTGATCACTGACACTTTACGCACTTACAGATGCCTGTCGATCGTCCCCTGCACTTCCGAAAATTCATATTCGAACTTCTGCGGCCTTCTTCCGAAGCAGATACCGAGGCTTTCGAAAAGGGCTATTTCCGTAATATCCACTTCTCTCCTTTTTATCGCCGCGGGTGTCCCGATGTAGTCGATCCGATTGCCGTTGACGCTGACGACGGTATTGCCGGTCTTTCCCGAAAGGAGAAGAAATACTGCGGCCGCGCCCGCCCTGTATCCGAAATTGACGTCGTAGGCGGAGGAGCCGCCCGAACGGACAAGATGCCCAGGGGTGACTTCCCGCACCTCAGGAATCGCGTATATCCCCGGCACGAACATCCCGGTCTTTTTCATGAACTCAAGCACCTCCGGATCGGCCTTCAGTCTCTTTTCGAGCTGCTGTCTTACATATTTTCCCGCACCTGCGAGCTTTTTGTGGCCGAAGGCGTCGACTCCGGCAGATTCGTCATAGAGGAGTTCGCCGCCTGCAGTCGTGAGGCCTTCTGCGACGACTATGATATACGTGCCTGCCTTCACATCGCTGCGCAATATCCTGGCAAAGTACGTGCTCTTCATGTGCTCGTAGACGACATCGAAATCGACGGGGATCTCGGGGATCAGGATGCAGTCGGCCTCGGCGCCGACCCCGCCCCGAAACGCGGTGTGCCCGACATATCTGCCGAACACCTCGATCACAAGGATCCGGTTATGGCTCATGCCCGTGGTCTTGAGGTCCCTCGTGAAGGTAGCGATCCTGTTGATCGCCGAATCCCCGCCCACGCTGTAGGGCTGCAGATCAAGGTCCATGGT
This sequence comes from uncultured Nitrospiraceae bacterium, assembly GCA_963811165.1. GTDB lineage: Bacteria > Nitrospirota > Thermodesulfovibrionia > Thermodesulfovibrionales > UBA6898 > Sulfobium. The sequence goes on along the minus strand of CAWEQH010000004.1, from coordinate 50,728 downwards.
CTTGGGGACATGGATGCAGGGGATGCCCTGGGAGGAGAGGTCCACAACAACACTCCCGGTATCGTCACCGCCGCTTATGATAAGGGCGTCTATCCCGAACTTCTTCAGTCCGTTCTTTATCCGCTCATACTTTTGGGGGTCTGCGATCTTGCTTATCTTGACCCTTGAGTGGCCCGCCTCGGACCCGGCGAGGGACGCCTCGATCTTGCTCACCCTCTCGGCACTCAGCACGACTACCTCTTCCAGGTCGACGAGATTATAGAGACCGGCATATCCGTTTGGGATGACGACCGCCTCGATCCCATGCGCGTAGGCCTCCCTTGCCATTCCCTTGATCACGGCGTTAAGGCCCCCGCAATCACCTCCGCTTGTGATTACCCCGATTCTCCTGATGGATGCCATACGATCCTCCCTAAAAGGTTATTTATGTCCACTCCAACAAATAACGGTGGCCTTCTTGTACCTCCTTCCTCCCCTAGTGTGGAGGCGAGGTGAAGAACAGTTACTGATAAGTAGATTAGGAAAAAGAACATTGAATATAAAATCTCTCCTCGCCCCTCTTTGCCAAAGAGGGGTATACGGATGCCTCCCTTTAGCGAAGGGAGGGGAGGAGGGGTTTTATAATACTCTCATCCGTGTGAACTCCTTAGTATATTACAAAGTCGCCCTACCGCCGTTTTCGATCAGGGCCTGGACAGGCTTAAGTCCGTAAGGCGTCCCCTGCTCGATAGCGGTCAGGACAGTGCCTCCGCCCGTGAAAAAATAATATTGTGCATTATCCAGTACCGAAAGGTAAAGCCCCGGACAGAGGTCCTTGAACTCCTGGAGCGTATCACCGCCGCCGTAAAGTTTCTTGGCATGGGTGTTCCTGTCGATCGTCTCGTCCAGGGCCTGAGAGCCGTCGTAGAAGTGCGGGGTGAGCCCCATTACCGCGTTTACGAAGAGGGTGCTTGAATGAAGGATTGCGTCAAGGACCTTCTTGTCCGAAAAAGATTTCTTGTCTATGTCGAGGACATACCCATAGCTGTTGCCCTTCCTGAAGTCGCCGAGCGAAAGGGTCCTGTGCTTGCCCTCCACTTTGCCCTCGAGGATGTCGGACTCAACGACGTACGGAAGTTCCACAATCTTCCCGCCTTTTTCATCCATGGCAACAAGCTCCTTTGCCGCCTCTACATCCTTATCGGAGACACCCGCGATCCGTACACCGTATTTTGCGCACAAAAATGTATTGTAGATCACGCCGCCAAGGATAAGCCTGTCGGCCTTTCCGTATATCGCATAAAGCGGCCCGATCTTCGTGTCATACTTGGACCCGGCGACCACTGCCGTGAAAGGCCTGCCGGGGTTTAGGACGTAATCGAGATTCACGATCTCCTCCTGCATCAGAAAGCCCGCAAAGGAAGGCAGATATTTGGCGATATCGTATGTGGAGACATGGGGCTGCCAGGAACCGAAGGCATCATTGACGAATATGTCCGCCAGACCGGCAAGCTGGTGCGCCAGTTTGTCCCGGCCCTCTTCCTTTGACTCCTCCGCCTGAAACCAGCGGGTATTCGGGAGATAGATTCCGCCTATCCTCCTTTCCTTCAGTGCCCTTATGGCATGGTTAATCGATGTGTCGATCCCCGTGATACCCTGTCCGGGGACCATGTTGAATTCGGGTATATGGAATTTGATATGGAGTTTGCGCTCAAGATACTCGACGATCGGCTTTACGGAATCTTCTTCCCTGCAGTTGATCTCGCCGGTCTTCTTGTCCTTCGGCCTCCCGATATGGGTCATCAGGATCGGTCTGCCGCCCCTTTCGACAATATTGTAGAGCGTGCCCAGAGTCCGGTCTATCCTGTAGGGGTCCCTTATCTGGCCGTTTTTGACGACGTTATGGTCGAACCTGACGAGGACGACCTTACCATCTATCGGGGCGTTCTGAACCAAAGGGAGGCGCTCATCGATCTTCCTCATGTCACACCTCTAGGTCTCACTATTACTTTTCATTTATTAATAAATAGTAATGGAGTTCAGAGGCAATTGCAACAGGGGCTTGAGTCACTGAAGCGGAAAAGCCTCACGTATTGAGTTACTTCCTCACGCTGCCTGAAGGAAAGGTGAAAACAGCTTTTATTTTCCTGCCTATTGAAAAAAGAGTTCCAATCCCTGCATAATTTCATGAGGATCACACTTGACACATCACGGAATATGAAAATATTATCTCGCAAAGGAAGTCTTGTTCTTCTCATAGTCCTTATTGCGTTTACCGTGATTCAAGTTTACAGCCGCTTCATGGTTTTACGATCAGACCCATATCTATTTTCAATACAATTTTTAATGAATAACAGCACGGTAACCGATAATCTGGGTAAACCTCAAAAAATAGCGTTGGCAGCATTTGATAGTTTTGAGGTGCATAATAATCCCGGCACTGAAGGGAGAGCAAAGTTTACTTTGGTTGTTCAGGGACCGAATAGTGATGGTGAAGCCTTTTTAGAATTAAAAACGGAAAAGAGGAATTGGCGTATGACAAAAGCAGAATTACTTTTAAAGGACGGACAACGACTGAACCTTCTCTCAGGCAAGTAGTACCGGAAGGATCCTCCTCGATCGTTTAGTTCACCAGGAGCGTTACGCGATTCGGGGGAAGCGATAAGTTATACGGCCCTCTATGGCCTTATCTCAACAATCGTACCATTTGGCGCTAACTTGTCAATTTCCTCTATTTCTTCGTCTGTAACGGCAATACACCCTTTCGTCCAGTCACCCTCTGTGTGAAAATCACCAACCCACGAGAAACCATTCTTAATGCCGTGGATCATGATGTCTCCGCCCGGAGAAACACCAAGTTTTTTTGCCCGCTTTTTGTCTTTCTCGTTTGGATAGGAAATATGAAGAGATAGGTGATAACGGCTGTCCTTGTTTCTTGAATCGATAACGTAGCTTCCCTCCGGGGTTTTGTTATCGCCTTGCCTTTCTTTTGGACCATTCGGGTTTCCCCCCAAGGCTATTTTATAAGTCCTGAGCACCTTGTCCTTTGAGATCAACATCAATAGCCGTTCTTTCTTTTCTATCAGAATCTTATCTGCCGGGACCTTCTGGATTGCAAAAATCTCATTCTCTTTGCTCTTAACCTCGCGTTCAAGCGCCTCAATCTTTTTTTGCAGTGTAATAATCTCATTCCCTTTGCTTTCACCCTCTTGTCGGAGAGTCTCAATCAGTGTTTGCTGCGTAGCAATCGTCTTATCCTTAATAGTGACATTATTGATATTAAATATCATCATCTCACTATCCTTCCTGTACTCACTCCCCGGGTAATCTTTTATGAGTTTCTGAAAACATTCCAGAGATTTCTGATAATCTTTTTGCGCATTCCCGGGATAGGCATAAATGATACCCGTCTCGAAAAGAACCCTGTCCCTGGCCGTGGGATATTTTTCAATAATCTGCTCATATTTGCTCAGAGAGGCCTTGTAGCTTCCCCGGCTGAAAAGATCATTCGCTTCTTCGAAGGTTGACTTGGCCTGAAATCCCTCATTAAAGTGACTGCATCCGCATATTAGCATTGATGTTATTATGATGCAGACAAAGAAAAAGTTTAGATGCTCACCTATCCTACTTTCCTTTTTACCCCATATAGGCCTTCGTGTTCGTTCATAATATGTTTGATGATCGCAGCGGCCCTGGTTTGACAGATTAAATGCATGAATGGTCCAGGCAGACCTGAACGGTGGAAGCATGAAGAAGTGGCAGGGTTTTGAGACCCTGCCACTTCCTTTTCGGAGCACTAGAGGCAAAGTTAACAGCTCCCCATAGAATTTACTTACTTCTTCATTGATTTCTGGAAAATGTTGTCAGCCCTCTGCGCCTTTTCGTCTGCGATCTTTGCCTTTTCATCTGCGATCTTCTCCCTTTCCTCTGCCATCTTGAGAGCATTTTCGGCGCGGGTCGCTGCAGCCTCTGCCTTTAACGTGGCCGCATCCGCTGACGCCTTGGCAGACTGCGCATCCTGCGCTGCCTGATCGGCTTTCGCACCGGTCATCATTTGCTGCGACTGAACTTTCTCGAGGTCACCTTTTGTTGCACAACCCACGGTAACAGCAAGAACAAACATCATTGAGATCACCAAAAGACTCTTCTTCATCGTCTAATCCTCCTTCATGGTATTGTTCAGGCCGGAAGCCCATGCCCAAAATAATACCACGCAAGAAGGCGAAGAAATCATTAAATTATTTTCATGGTGCGAGATCGTGGGTTACCATAATTTTAACGCGGTGCTTCAACAAGTTATGCGGCCTGAACATGCAGGAAAGGCGGGATCGACTACCTCTTCTTGACAGGTTCAATCAACATACCATCTATTTCTAAATCAATTTTCAAGCGTTTGATTGCATTCTTGGCCTCGCTGATATCATTGAAGGGGCCGGCGATAACACGGTAGCTCACATTCTTTGATAATACCCTTGCCGGGATTTGTGGACCCTGGTGGTTGATAATGGCGGCAAGCCTCACCGCATCAATCTCGTCGCGCACGTCAGCGGCCAAAACAGACCACGCATCTGTTTTCAGTTCTGGTATTTCTGGTCTGCCATATAATTCGCCTGGGTGCTTGACTTCTATGGTTTCCACAACCCCTTTTCCACTTCCTTGCCTGATCTCGAATATGGGGACAGGAATCCCCAGGGCCTCGGCCAATACTTTCTTAACTTTGCTCCAGTCAAGCGTGCGCCCCGATTCCTTTTCAATATTTCTCAATTTTGTATATAACGTATCAAACTCAACAGTGTCCAAGTCTTCCGGGGGCGCATGAACTTCCATGTACACTACTCCATTACGTTGACCTAGGAGATATGGCTGATTAACGATATATACAGGTGTTTTAGCCGGAGTATTCTCATAGAGTTTTTTCACGTCTTCCGGATAGAGTCTTATGCAGCCATTCGTTGCCCTAAGACCAATGCTTGCCGGTTTATTAGTGCCGTGGATCAAATAACCCGACTTACTTAAATAGAGCGCGTATTCTCCCAAGGGATTTTGAGGTCCCGGCAGAACTGCAGCTGGCAGGGGATCTCCTTTTTGTCGATGGTCTTTGGCAATTGAGGCAGGCACATGCCAGGTCGGCCGGACCACCTTGCGCTCCACATACATGTGACCTGTGGGCGAGGGCCGCTCTTCGGTACCGACACCGACCGGGTAGGTCAACACCGCCAGCGACTCACTATCTCCTTTAAATTGAAAAAGCCTCATTGTAGCTAAGTTGATCACGATGCCTTTCCTGGGAGCGTCCGGCAGGATAAAGCTCAGAGGCAACATGATACGTTTTCCGGCCTCAGGCCCCCATATGTCCACCCCTGGATTAGCTGCACTGACTCCATTGATCCCAAGGCTGAAGTGCCTCGCAATATCCGGCAGCGTATCCCCCTTTTCAAGACTGATGAATGCCAACCGGCCAATGACATCATCTCCCTTTGCAACTGAAAACTCATTTCGTTCGATATTTTCTTCCAGATGTCTTGGAATGGGCTGGTATCCCTCATGAATGCTTTTCGTTGTAGCACAACCAAGGAGAGATAAGATGACGATAAAAAGAACCATAAGACAAAGCCTATTGGATAAGGGTGACAGGTCAAAGATTCGGCGCATGCGTCAAATTTAGCATATCAGCAGCAGCTCTTTCATGGAGAAAATTTAATAAACTTTATGAGTCTGTCATGATACGCCGGTCAAACAAAATACACCTTACCCTGCCCCGTGATACTCCTGTATCGACTTGATGCTTATCTTCTTTTTCTTCAAACTCTCGATCGCATAGATGACCGCCCTGGCGCCGGCGACCGTGGTCGTATAAGGCACACCGTACTGAAGGGCGCTGCGCCTGATAGAAAAAGAATCCTTCTGCGCCTGGGCCCCGCTGACGGTGTTTATGACAAAGACGATCTCCTTGTTCTTTATGAGGTCGACGATATGCGGCCTTCCTTCTGCGACCTTGTTGATCACCTCCACCGGAATCCCCTTGTTGTCCAGAAATGCCGCGGTACCCTTCGTGGCGATGACCGAAAAGCCGGCCTCATAAAGCCTTTTGACTATATCGCATATGCCTGGTTTGTCTTCGTCCCTGATACTGATGACGATCTTGCCGGAAAGCGGAATCCTGTTGTTCACTGCAATCTGGGACTTTGCGAAGGCCCTCCCGAAGTCCTCGTCTATGCCCATCACCTCACCCGTGGATTTCATCTCGGGGCCGAGTATCGTATCTACCCCGGGGAACTTATCGAAGGGGAATACCGCCTCCTTGACGGCGACATGCTTTACTGACTTTTCTGTCGTAAGCCCCAGTTCCTTCAGTGTCTTTCCCGCCATAACCTTCGCCGCAATCTTGGCAAGGGGAACGCCCGTGGTCTTACTCACGAAAGGGATGGTCCTCGACGCCCTTGGATTTACCTCAAGGATGAATATCTCGTTCTTCTTCACGGCAAACTGCACGTTCATCAGACCTATGACCTCAAGCTCTTTTGCAAGCGCCTTCGTCTGCCCCTTTATCTCCTCGACGATCTCCGCGCTCAGGGAGTAGGGAGGGAGGGAACAGGCGGAGTCCCCGGAATGGATGCCGGCCTCCTCGATATGCTCCATCACGCCTCCGACGATCACCGCCTCGCCGTCTGAGACTGCGTCGACATCCACCTCCACTGCATCACTTAGATATTTATCGACAAGAATGGGGTGGTCGGGAGACGCCTTCACGGCCCTTTCCATATAATTACGGATGGAATCTTCGTCGTATACGATTTCCATCGCCCTGCCCCCAAGGACATACGAGGGTCTGACCATGACAGGATAGCCGATCTTGCCGGCCGCAGCGACCGCATCTTCGACTGTCATGGCGGTCTCGCTTTCGGGCTGACGGAGATTCAGTTTGTGAAGAAGTTCTTTGAACCTCTTTCTGTCCTCGGCGCGGTCTATCGAATCGGGTGAAGTCCCCAGTATCCTTATGCCCTCCCTTTCAAGGGGCACCGCAAGCTTCAGGGGCGTCTGCCCCCCGAATTGTACGATCACGCCCTCAGGCTTCTCGGCATCGAGGATATTGAGGACATCCTCTATGGTGAGGGGCTCGAAATAAAGCCTGTCGGATGTATCATAGTCGGTACTGACCGTCTCTGGGTTGCAGTTGACCATGATGGTTTCATACCCCAGCTCACGCAGGGCAAAGACAGCGTGGACACAGCAATAATCGAACTCTATTCCCTGACCGATCCTGTTTGGCCCTGACCCGAGGATCACGATCTTTTTTCTGTCCGTCGGGTTCGCCTCGGACTCAAAGCAGCTTGCAGGCTTACCGGCTTGCACGCCTCCGAGCTTATAAAACGGCCGTTCATACGTCGAATAGAGATACGGCGTATACGCCTCGAACTCGGCTGCACAGGTGTCGACCATCTTGTATACCGGCCTTATGTTATCTGCCTTCCTTCGGTTCCTGATATCCGCCTCGTCCCTGCCCAGAAGCTGGGCGAGCCGCCTGTCGGAGAAACCGTTTTCCTTGGCCTCGCGGAGTAAAGGCGGGGTAATAACCCCGCCCCTACCCTCCGTTTTGATTTTTTCTTCCATCTCCACCAACTGCTTCATATGGTTCAGAAACCATGGGTCTATCGCCGTACGCTCATAAATCTCTTCGATGCTCATGCCGGCGCGCACCGCCTGTGCCACATACCAGAACCGCTCGACTCCCGGTATCTTTAATTTCATCTTGATCTTCTCAAGGTCCCCGCCGACCTCCTCCAACCCATAGCTTCCGGACTCTAGGCTCCTCAAGGACTTCTGCAACGACTCCCTGAATGTCCTGCCGATAGACATCACTTCGCCTACGGATTTCATCTGGGTCGTAAGGAGCGGGTCCGCCTCAGGGAATTTTTCAAAGGCAAACCTGGGAAACTTGGTCACTACATAGTCGATGGTAGGCTCAAAGGACGCCGGGGTCTCCCTGGTAATGTCGTTTCTGATCTCATCGAGTGTAAGTCCTACCGCCAGCTTCGCCGCTATCTTTGCTATCGGGAACCCCGTGGCCTTCGAGGCAAGGGCCGAACTTCTCGACACCCTCGGGTTCATCTCGATGACCACCATCCGGCCGTTCGTTGGGTCCAAGGCAAACTGAATGTTTGACCCGCCGGTGTCCACGCCGATCTCTCTGATTATCGCGATCGACGCGTCCCTCATCCTCTGGTATTCCTTATCAGTGAGGGTCTGGGCAGGTGCGACGGTGATCGAATCTCCGGTGTGTATGCCCATCGGATCGAAATTCTCTATCGAGCAGACGATCACCACATTGTCTTTTTTGTCCCTCATGACTTCAAGCTCGTACTCTTTCCAGCCAAGGGCCGATTCCTCGATAAGCACCTGGCTCACGGGACTGAGCTTCAGGCCCTTATCGAGGAGTTCTACAAACTCCTCTTGATTGTATGCGATGCCGCCTCCCGTGCCGCCCAGGGTAAAGGCCGGTCGGAGTATCGCCGGGAAACCTATGGTCCCGATAACGTCCATGCCCTCCCGAACGCTTATGACCGCGGCGCTCTTGGGCACCTCAAGCCCGATCTTCGCCATCGCCTCTTTAAAAAGTTCCCTGTCCTCGGCCTTCTTTATCGCATGGAGCTTTGCCCCTATCAGTTCGACCCCGTATTTTTCTATGATCCCTTTCTCTGCGAGTTCGACCGCCAGGTTTAAGGCGGTCTGTCCCCCCATCGTAGGAAGAATCGCATCGGGCCGTTCCTTCTCGATTATGAGTTCGAGGATTTCAGCGGTAAGCGGCTCGATGTACGTGACGTCGGCGGTCTCTGGGTCGGTCATTATGGTGGCCGGGTTTGAGTTGACGAGGACGACCCTGTAGCCCTCATCCCTGAGGGCCTTGCAGGCCTGAGTGCCGGAATAATCGAATTCGCAGGCCTGGCCTATCACGATAGGGCCGGAACCTATAATCAGTATGCTCTTAATATCTTCTCTCTTGGGCAAGTTAACCTCGTATCAGTATTTTATTAACAATGCTGTCTAAAGCCTTCCGTCATTCCGGCTTGTCCGATAACCCCTCCCTGCCTCCCCTTATCAGGGAGGATCCGCCCCTTCCCCCTTGATAAGGGGGGTAGAGGGGGGTTGGATTCCCGACGTACGTCGCTTGCGGGAATGACAAATCGGACTCATAATTTCAGAAACCCCTTTATCTCCTCATGCGCAGCCATCACATCCTGCATCTCCGTGTCCGCATAAATCATCCTGTCGCTGCCGTCAGCGAGTATCACCTTCAGCATAAAGAAGGTCTTCTCGACGCCGAACCCTGGGATGACCGTCCCGTGCTGCGCTGAAATCTTTTCCACGAACTCGACAGCGTCAGGGTTTTCGACCCCTAGCTTTTTGCTTTCTATCAGTACGTTCTTCACCGAAGAAAGCGGGAGACTCTCTGTCTTCTTCCCCAGCAGACCGGAAACGGATATCTCCGCCAGTCCTTTAGAGAGATCGAAGAGGGCCTCCAGGTATCTGTCCTTAAAGACAAACGTCCTGAAGAGCGGATAGCCTCCGATAAAGATGACGGCAAATGCAATATGCGGCAGTATCGTCCTTTTTTGCTGCATCGCCAGCGCCGCGTATATAAGGCCGGCTAAGGCAAGGGCAGAGAGCACGGATGCAAACTCTTTATTATAAATTCCCTTGTGCAAAACACTATCCCTCTCCGCCGAGAAATTTTCCGTCCTGAACAAAAGCAGAGAGTCCGTCCTCTCTGTCTTATATCTTTTTTCCCGGACCGCCATTATGCTGCGGAACCCTCGACCAGGTCTCTGAACCTCCTAAAGAGATGGACCGAATCGTTCGGCCCGGGCCCTGCCTCAGGATGATGCTGGACTGAAAAGATCGGTAGTTCCACATGCCGCATGCCCTCTTCGGTCCCGTCATAGAGGTTCGTATGAGTGAGCTTCGCCTGCCCGTGAAGGCTCTTTATATCCACACAATAATTATGGTTTTGCGAGGTGATTTCCACCCGGCCGGTAGAGAGGTCCTTCACCGGATGGTTGCCGCCGTGATGCCCGAATTTGAGTTTATAGGTATTCCCTCCCATAGCAAGCCCCAGTATCTGATGTCCGAGGCAGATGCCGAATATCGGCTTCTTCCCCATAAGCTTCTTTGCGTTCTCTATCCCGTAAGTTACGGTCTCGGGGTCACCCGGACCGTTACTTAAGATTATGCCGTCGGGGTCCATCTCGATCACCGCCTCAGCGGGCGTACGCGCCGGCACGACAGTCACTCCGAACCCTGCCTCAACAAGATTCCTCAGGATGTTATATTTGATCCCGAAGTCATACACAACGACCCCGGCGTGCGCCATTTTCTTTTCCACGACACACCACTTCCAGCAGCCCTCTTCCCAGCGATATATGTCCTTCGTGGTGACGTCCTTTACCAGGTCAAAGGCAGAAATGCCGGGACGGGACCTGACCTTTTGAAGAAGCGCCGCAGGGTCCGGCTCCAGCGTGGATATGATCCCCATCTGGGCCCCGTGGTTTCTCAGGTGTCTCGTCAGCGCCCGCGTGTCGATCCCCTGGATGCCCACGACATTGGACCTTTTCATATAGTCGATGAGGCTCCCCAAAGAGCGCCAGTTACTCGGGAAATCACATGCCTCCTTAACAATAAACCCTTCCGCCTTTATACCTCCTTCGGATTCGATGTCCTCCTCGTTTATCCCGTAATTGCCTATCTGCGGATAGGTCATCGTCACGATCTGCCCTTTATAAGACGCATCGGTAAGGATCTCCTGATATCCGGTCATGGAGGTATTGAAGACAACTTCTCCCATCGTCTCGCCTTCGGCGCCGAACCCCCTGCCTTCAAAGACCGTCCCGTCGGTGAGCACCAATAACGCCTTCATTCCCATTCGTATGTCCTTCCAAGAGTGATTGTGACAACCGGTTTAGCCCTGAGCGTCAGCCCCTCAAATGGCGTGTTCTTCCCTTTCGATCTGAAATGTGCCGTGTCTACCTTATATTCGTTCCCGGTTTCAATCACCACCAGGTCCGCGTCGGCGCCGGGTTTGAGCGTGCCCCCCTTGATCCCCATTATCATTGAGGGATTGAGCGCCATTTTCCCGATGAGTCCCGAAAGCGTAAGGGCCCCTTCATCCACAAGTCTCATGCTCAACCCTATCGACGTCTCCAATCCGGATATACCCGAGGGCGCTGAGTCGAACTCCCCGAGTTTCTCGTCCATGTGATGAGGGGCATGGTCCGTGGCGATCACATCAATGGTGCCGTCCTGAAGCCCTCTTTTGACCGCCTCTACATCTCTTTTCCTCCTCAGCGGCGGATTGACTTTCGCACAGGTATTATAGTTTCCGACAGCTTCCTCTGTGATGCTGAAATAATGAGGACACGTTTCGGCGGTGATATCGGCAAGCCCCCGCTTTTTGGCGGCCCTGATAAGCTCGACCGATCCTTCCGTGGATATATGCGCGATATGCATCCGCCCGCCCGTGAGCTCTGCAAGCGCGATGTCCCTTGCGACCATGATCTCTTCGGCCTGTGCCGGAATGCCCTTCAGCCCGAGCGTTACTGCCAAAAGACCCTCGTTCATCACACCTCCCGAAGACAGGGTAAGGTCTTCGGAATGGGATATGACGGGAACATTCAGGACCTTCGAATACTCAAGCGCCCTTCGCATCACCAGGCTGTCCATAACCGGCCTTCCATCATCCGAAAAAGCGACACACCCGGCCTCATGCATCATGCCCATTTCGGCCAGTTCTTCTCCCCTTTGCCCCTTCGTGATGGCACCTATGGGATAGACGCGGCACGCGCCTTCGTGGGCCGCCTTTCTCATTATGAACTCGGTCACACTCGAGTTATCGTTTACAGGGTTAGTGTTCGGCATGCAGCATAAGGAAGTGACCCCGCCTCTTACCGCCGCCTCTGTCCCTGTCTTTATCGTCTCTTTGTACTCGAATCCCGGCTCCCTGAGATGGACATGCATATCGACCAGCCCCGGGACAACAAGCATCCCGCTTGCATCGATGATCTTTTGAGCCGGCGAGTTTGTTTTCTTCGCCTTGACTTCTGCGCCTTTGGACTTTCGCACTTCCTTTATCTTTCCGTCCTCTATCAAGACGTCGCAGATTTCGTCGATCCCCTGCGACGGGTCTATTACCCGCCCGTTGCTTATCGCGATCTTCATCCCTTCACCCCCGCAAGCAGATAGAGGACCGCCATCCTGACCGCCAGTCCGTTGGTGACCTGATCGAGGATGACCGACCTCAGGCCGTCGGCGACATCGGAGGAAATTTCAACGCCGCGGTTCATCGGGCCCGGATGCATCACAAGGGCATTTTTTCTGGCCCGTGCAAGCCTTTCAGACGTAAGTCCCCAGTTCTTAAAATACTCCACGGTGGTCGGGAAAAACCCTTTGCCCTGTCGCTCCATCTGGATCCTGAGCATCATGACGATATCGACATCTTTGAGCCCCCTGTTCATGTCCGTATATATCTCCACCCCGAGTTCCTCCATAAAGGCGGGGACGAGGGTAGGCGGTCCGATCAGCCTCACGTTGGCGCCGAGTTTTTTGAGCGCATAGATGTTCGATTTGGCCACCCTGCTGTGGAGGATATCTCCCACGATCGCGACATCGAGTCCTTTGATCGTATGTTTTTTCTCCAGGATAGTAAAAAGATCGAGCAGCGCCTGCGTGGGATGTTCGTTCGTCCCGTCTCCGGCGTTGATCACGGAGGCATCGAGGTTGCCGGCAAGAAAATGGGGCACCCCTGAGCAGGAATGTCTGACTATGATGAAGTCGGCCCCAAGGGCCTGGATCGTCAAGGCAGTGTCCCTCAGCGACTCACCCTTTACGACACTGCTGGTGGAGACCGAGATATTGATGACGTCCGTGCTCAGCCTCTTTGCCGCAAGCTCAAAGGAGGTCCTCGTCCTTGTGGAGGGTTCATAAAAAAGATTTACCGTGGTCTTACCCCGGAGCGCCGGCACCTTTTTTATGTCGCGTCCCAGGACGTCCTTAAATCCGGAAGCAGTTTCGAGTATCAGTTCGATATCTGCGGCGTCGAGTCCCTTGATCCCGACAAGGTCCTTCGATTTCAGGCTCATTCGAGCACTACCTTATCTTCCAGGCCGTCTTCTGCAAGCTGGACCTGGACCGTCTCCTCAAGAGAAGTCGGGACATTTTTCCCGACGAAATCGGCCTTTATCGGAAGCTCCCTGTGGCCTCTGTCAACCAAGACCGCAAGCTGGATCGTCGAGGGCCTGCCCATATCCATAACCGCGTCCATCGCGGCCCTTATGGACCTTCCGGTAAAGAGCACATCATCCACCAAAACGACCTTTTTATTGTTGATCTCGCAAGGCACCTGGGTCCTACGCACGACCGGCTGTTCTTTTCTCACCCCTATATCGTCTCTGTAGAGTGCGATATCGAGTGTCCCGACCGGAATGCCTTGCCCTTTTATTTCTTTGAGCTTCCCCGCGAGTCTCTTTGCGAGGTGAACGCCGCCCCTTTGAATGCCCACAAGGCAAAGCGACCTCACCCCTTTGTTCTTCTCTATTATCTCATGGGCCATCCTGGTTATCGCCCGCTCCACATCTTCTTTATCCAGAAGCTCCTTAGACATAACGGTCTGCCCTTCGTACGGCGTGCCTGAGAAAAAAATGTCTTACTGAATAGATAGTGATACCGGGGGAAATGCCTTCAGACGATTGGGAAAGCATTGGTACGGATTTGTCTTGGTTGAAGCGCACGATGACTGACTCCTTTGCCTTTTTAACCTCACGGGGCTATTTTAAAGGCAAAATATTTAACCATAAAACCCAAAAGGGTGTCAAATAGAGGCCTTTGAGGTTATAATTATGAAATATAGGATGCGTCGACAATATTCGACGGGTTCGCCGCAGATGGAAGAAGAGGGGGTGTTTCACTTGCGGATACTGTTCTAAGTTATCGTATTATTGACACTTTTTAAATTGCTCAGATATTATTAGGATATAGAAGAATGGCAGATAAAACCGCAATAATAAAGGAAGCACAGAAGTACCTCGCCAAGGGGCAGATCGATAAGGCCATATCCGAATGGGAAAAGCTTCTACATGAATCTCCCGACGGAAACACCCATAATATGATCGGTGATCTTTATCTCAAAAAAGGTGACAAGAAAAAAGCCGCAGAATCTTTCCATCAGGCCGCCAATTATTTCCGGCGAGAGGGGTTTTCTCTCAAGGCCCTTGCCCTTTATAAGAAGGTCTTGAATGTAAACGCCGTCGATGCTGACGCGCTTTACGCTCTCGGGGAGTTAAGTGAGGAGAAGGGCCTCGCTACCGACGCCATAAAGTACTATCTTGCGACCGCCGACACTCTGTCGAAGGAGGGCAAGAAAGACAGGATCCTCGACATCTACCAAAAGATACTCTCTCTCTCCCCGTCGAATATTCCATTACGGAACAAAGTGGCGGAGACCTTTATTAAAGAAGGTTTGAATGCGGATGCGGCGAAAGAATATTTTTATGTCGCCACCCTCTACGATGAAAAGGGTGACCTGGCGAAGGCCGCGGAATATTACCAGAAAGTACTTGGGATACAGCCGCTGCATAAAGAAGCGGCGGCGGCACTGGGCTCCCTATACGAAAAATCGGGCAGGATGGAAGACGCCATAGCGTGTATGAAGGAGGCTGCGTCCCTTTTCCCGGAAGACGCAGGAGTACTGTTCAGATGTGCAGAACTCTTCTGTACGGTAAACGACCACACTGCCGCAAAAGACTACCTGCTCAAAGTTGCAGGGATAGAGCCAAAGCATATAGGTGCACGGAAACTTCTGGGCAAGATATATTTAAAACAAGGAGCAGTGGAAAAGGCATGGGGAGAATACCTGCCGGTAATCGATGAGATAATCGCGGAGGAGAAACCCGAAGACTCTGTCAGTCTTCTTGAGTCCTTCAAAACAACCGATCCCATTCAGACAGGTAAGAGACTGGTATTACTTTACAGGCAACTAAGGGAAGACGACAAGATCGTCTCGGAGCTTACGTCACTTGGCGACTCGTTGAAAGAAAAGGGCATGATCGAAGAAGCGGTTGCCTCCTACAGGGAGGCCCTCGATATCAGCCCCAATGATTTGCATTTGAGGGAGTTGGTTGAAGAATTAAGCGGGCAGCCGGAGGAGAAGGCGGGGCCGGAGGACGGGGAAGGGGCCGTTGCCGAGCGCGTAAGAGGGGAAGAAAAAACAGCCGAAGAACTTTTTATGGAGGCTGACGTCTTCTCAAGGTACGGCCTTTTGAGCGAGGCGATCAAGATCCTCGAGGGGTTGAAACCGAGGATGCCGCAGAACTTCGAACTTCATTTGAAACTCAAGACCCTTTATGCCGAGGCAGGGGACAAGGAGTCTTTGGTTACAGAATACATTATTTTGCACGAACTTTATAAACGGCAGGGCGACACGACCAACTCTGAAAAGATGCTCGCGGATGCTTTCGAAATTAACCCTGAAGACCCGAGACTCGCGGAAAGAGGAGCATCACAGCTCCATATAGAGCCTACGTCTTACGCCCACGAAGACGTCAAGGAATACGATGAAGGAGAAGCCGGAGAAATAGAAGATTATGAAGAGGAGATTGCGGAGGCCGATTTCTATATGCGTCAAGGTCTGACCCAGGATGCCGCAAAGATACTCGAACGACTACACCGGCTTTTTCCCCAAAACGAAGATATCGCCGCGCGGCTGGGTGAACTTGGACAGTTTGCGGAAACAGAAGATGTTCAGACGCCTTCTTTTGAGGACCTCGGAGAACAACCGTTCGGAGACAGCGCGGCAGGGGAACTTCCCGCCGCTGAACTGCCTGATGCCGGGGAGCCGGCTGGTGAAGGGCCCGTCAGCGCGGAGGCGCCGTCATCCGGGCCCGTATTTGAGCGACCCTCCACCGATGGGGTCATCGCCCAGGGCCCCATATCCCAGGGTCCCCCTGGAGGAGAAACCGGGAGTATCGAGGAAAGAGAAAAGGTCTTGCGGCCTGCTAAGGAAACTGAATACGAAGATTTCAGTTTCACGGACGAAGACCTTGTCGATGCCCAGGAAATGCCCGAACCCGAGCTTGACAGCGATGTGCTCGAGATATTCCAGGAGTTCAAAAAAGGACTGGCGGGGGAACTTGGCGACGAGGACTCCGAGACCCATTACAACCTCGGTATCGCATATAAGGAGATGGGGCTGACCGACGACGCGATTAAGGAATTTCAGACTTCGAAAAACGACCCGAAGAGGTTTATGCAGTCCTCAACGATGCTCGGCGTCTGCTACATGGAAAAAGGCCTTTTTTCTCTTGCCATCGATGTCCTGACAAAAGTCATGAAGGAAGTCGGCGACAAGGACGAGTCCTACTGGGCGATCAAATACGACCTTGCAGGCGCCTATGAAAAGAACGATAACCTCAAGGAAGCTCTGGAGCTGTATACCGAGGTCTTTGGTTGGAACGCCAGATTCAGGAGCGTCTCGGAGAAGATGAGCCAGCTCAAGGCCCGCGTTATGAAGGACAGTGAAGGGGAAAAACCGAAGGCCAGGAAGGACAGGGTATCCTACCTTTAACCCGGCTGCGTTATTTCCGAAAATCTGTTAAGATATTATCTTAGAAAATACACGTGTAAGAATGATCCTTCGCTAGCAAAGGAATAAAGTGGATTACCTGGAATACTACAGACTCAGCGAGCACCCGTTTTCGAATGTGGTGGACAGCAGGTTTTACTACAACAGTCCCCAGCAGGCCGGGGCCATCCTGAAGCTGAAATACGCGATCGACACAAAAAAGGGGCTTGCGGTGGTGATCGGAAATATCGGCGCGGGCAAGACGACCCTCGCGAGGAAGCTCCTTGAGGAACTTGACGAAGAAAATTATGAGGCCGCCCTGCTTGTCATTCTGCATTCCTCAGTCAGTTCCGAATGGCTTTTTAAGAAATTTGCGCTCCAGCTTGGCGTAGCGGACCTGTCGGACGATAAGATAGAACTCCTCGGGCAGATCTACAGAAGGCTTAATGATATCAATGAAGAGGGGAAAAAGGCGGTCGTGCTGATGGATGAAGTCCAGATGCTCAACTCAAGAGAGATAATGGAGGAGTTCAGGGGACTGTTGAATATGGAAGGCACCGCCGGCAAGATGGTCAATTTCATTTTCTTCGGCCTGCCGGAGCTCGACCAGGTGCTTTCCCTTGACGAGCCGCTTAAGCAGAGGGTGGCGGTCAGGATAAAACTGCAGTCTTTCTCGGAGGAAGACACGAAAGACTATATCAGACACCGCATGGGGGTGGCCTCCGGCAGTAGCGACGTGTTCACCGAATCGGCCATAAAACTGATCTATCATTACTCACACGGAAGTCCGAGGCTGATCAATACCATCTGCGACAACGCCCTTTTAGAGGGGTTCCTATTCAAAAACACGGCAATAGACGATTCGATCGTCAAGGCCGTTGCGGTAGATTTAGGACTGGAATCGTAATTCAGGCGTGCCCCTTCCCCGCTTTTGTGCCGCTTCTGCCCGAGAAATAATTACATAATGAGCGCTCTCTCGAATACCACTGCCATTACTTGGGTCTTGCGCACTTCCAGAACCTCCCCAATTGACTGTTCCTTACCGAAAATGCTGACCCCTTCACTTCATTGCTTCACAAGAGGATAACCCGCTTCCATCCAGTGTGCAACGGTCATATTAACAGCAATTACATTGGTGAATCCGAGGTCCTGCAGAGATTTCGCAGATAGCGCAGCCCTGCCGCCGAGCTTGCAGTAGAGATATATTTTCTTTTTGGTGTCCGTTTTATCGGGAAACCCGATTTTTTTCCATATCTTAAATTCAATAAACCCTCTGGGTATACTGATCGCCCCAGGGACATATCCTGTCTGGCTAATCTCGTCCGCTTCTCTGACATCAATGATCAAGTCATACTCTTTACTGTCCACCACTTTCTTGAACGCGGTCATATCCACTGTTTTCACAGACTGCATGGTCTTCGCCACCAGTTCATCAACAGCGACCGGCCACATCCTCTCCTTTTCCTCAGCCGCGACAAGACCGGAAAATGTAAGGAACATCATCAACATACCGGCCACAATTATTGCCGTTTTCCGTTTCATGATCTACCTCCTTAAAATAAATGCGAGATCGTTTCTCCCTCTCACTGAGGATTTGCGTTTGTTCGTGATTGTTTCTTTGTTTCATTGAATCATAAATAATAAAAATGTCAAGTTGGAAACTTTGGCTAGGCATCATCGAGTTTACTTTTAACAAAAAAACGGGCGAAGAGATAGCGGAACTCGAAAACAATGAGTAGGTTTTGCAGTTTTCCAAAAAAGCGGCGGACAACGACGCTACGACTTATACAACATATGCCTTACCGTAAAGGTTACGGAGTACTGTAAGAACTCGATCCTGATCTTCGACTGGTACCAGATATCGTTTTCCTTTGTCGGGCCGTCATAATATACATTGAGTACTTTACCGTCCTCAAAATATATGTTCTGTCTCGCAGGCAGAAAGGTCTTTTTATCGACCCATAGATCCCGGTCCGGACCCTCCAGCACATAGTAGCCGTTTTTCTCGATTAGACTGAAGTCCTTCACGTCCCACCAAAACAGGCAGTCCCTGAGCCCACGCGTAAGGATGATCTTCTTGCCCTTGTCGAGGGAGGGGGAACTCTTTATCACGCCGTCCCTCGCCGTGAGTTCCATCGCGAGAAATCCCAGGGAATACACCCGAAGGCTCATGTCTCCCGTCTGTGAGATATCAAGGGCGGCATCACCTCTGATCTCCGAGTCCTTTTTTTCGAAGAGCACCGCAAATTTCGTCTCGATATCGCGAATGCGGTTTCTTTCGGAGAGGACTTCTCTGATGGCCCTTCCCTCATAGGACGGCAACTCTATCTTCTCGATTTTCCTTGCCGCGCATGAGGTGGAAAGGAGGACAATGCTAATCAAAAAAAGATTTAATGCACGCCTCGACATCTCTTACTCCTATTATTTCCAGCCCCTGGTCTTCTTTTATCTTCTCGGCGTTGCCCGCGGGGATTATCGCCTTCTTAAACCCGATCTTTGCGGCCTCCCGCAGCCTGGCCTCTGCCTGCGCAACCGCCCGAATCTCCCCGGAAAGCCCTACCTCGCCAAAGACAAAGGTCTTGGGGTCTATGGATTTTTCCCTGGCGGACGAGGCTATCGTGGCGATAATGCCCAAGTCTACCGCGGGTTCCGTAATCTTCAGCCCCCCGACTACATTGACGAAGACGTCCATCCCGCCTAAGTGAAGTCCGGCCCTTTTTTCGAGCACCGCAACGAGGAGGTTCACCCGGTTAAAATCAACGCCTATCGAAGTCCTCCTCGGCATCCCGAAGTTCGTTTGTGAGACAAGCGCCTGCATCTCGACCATGAGCGGCCTCGTCCCTTCGAGGCTCGCCACAACCGTCGAACCCGAGACGTTCCGCGGTCGCTCGGAGAGAAAAAGTTCAGAGGGGTTGTCCACCTCCCTGAGTCCTGAGTCGGACATCTCGAAAACACCGATCTCATTGGTGGACCCGAACCTGTTTTTAATCGTGCGCAGTATCCTGTATGAGTGGCCCCTGTCGCCTTCAAAATAGAGCACCGTGTCGACGATATGTTCGAGCACACGAGGGCCTGCGATCGTGCCCTCCTTCGTGACATGTCCCACTATGAATACCGGGATGCCGGAGCGCTTTGCGAAGAGCATGAGTTTCGCGGCGCATTCCCTCACCTGTCCCACGGAGCCTGGCGCCGAAAGCATCTCCTGCGTAAAAACCGTCTGGATGGAGTCCACGACCATCGCCTCGGGGGAGAGTTTTACCGCAGCCTCCAGTATCCCTTCAAGAGACGTCTCGGGAAGCAGGATGATATTTTCAGGGTTCACGGAGAGTCTGTCCGCCCTCATCTTTATCTGCCGGGGCGACTCTTCGCCCGATACGTAAAGGAGTTTCCCTGACGTCCGCGAAAGACCCGAAAAAGTCTGAAGAAGAAGAGTTGATTTTCCTATGCCGGGGTCTCCGCCTACTAAGACCACCGATCCTGCAACGATGCCGCCGCCAAGAACCCTGTCGAATTCCGTCATCCCCGTAAGCGTCCTGTTTTCGGAGGAGACTTCGATGGCATCTAACGCAACGGGCTCCGTCTTGCCGAAAGAATCACTACCCGCGGTGCGTCGATGTGACGGTACGGCTTTCTCCTCCACGAGGGTGTTCCAGCCGCCGCAGTCCGGGCACTTCCCCAGCCACTTCGGACTCGTGTAGCCGCATGACTGGCACTGAAAGAAAGTTTTAGTTTTCGACATCGTTAAATCTTAACACGTAAGGGGAAAAAAAACAGACGGGCCCCCGAATCGATCTTCAGGATGGATACGAAGACATTCAGTATGGGGCTGTTTCTGAGCGGCTTCAATTTCTCGTATTGACTCGCCTTCGGCGAGTCGAGAAATTGCCTCGGAGTCCCGCAATTTTGGCAGGTCCTAAGAACACTACCAAGCTTGCGGGACGAGAATGAGCAAAAAAATAGCCCCGTGCTGCATCTCCGAATAATCTGAATCAGTCCTGCTTCCGGCCCCTGCCCTGGATATCGAGATGGAACTTATGCAGAAACCGGTGGTAGACAGGCGCAAAGAGGACACCGACAAACGTGAGGAAGGAAATACCGCTGAACAATGCATAGAACGAGGAGAAAAGTTTCCCGGCCTCGGTCTCCATCTTGTCCACGGGCCCCATTCCGGTAAGAATCATCGAGGCGTTCAGGAAAGAATCGACCCATGGGAGGTTTCCATAGAGATGATACCCCAGCACGCCGATCCCGATCGAAAACGAAAGGATCAGCAGGGAGAAACCTGTGTAACGCAATTGCCTTCCTAAGAATGCCCTTCGGCTGCGCAACGGTTGACGGTGATGTTCGAGCATAATGCAGGCGAACCTAGAAATTTATCCCGATGTCCGGGAACAAGCCAGAGAGCAGACGTACATTATTAGTAAGAAGGAGAACGCCAAAGACTATCAGAAGCGCGCCGCTTGCCAACATGACCACCCTCATGTATTTCCTTATCTTGGCGGAATAGCTCAGAAAGGAGTTAAACATCAGGGAAGACAGGAAAAACGGAACGGCCAGGCCGAGGGAATATACCGAAAGGAGCTTAAACCCGTAGGCTGCCGAGCCATGGGAGCTGGCGTAGAGCAGGATGGTCCCCAAGATCGGGCCGATGCACGGCGTCCAGGCGGCCGCAAACGTCATCCCCACAAGGAACGAACCGATATACCCCGCCGGTTTCCCGCTCATATGAAATTTCCTCTCCCTCGTCAGGAAATCTATTTTCACGATGCCCGAGATAAACAGCCCGAAAAAAATCACGAGCACGCCTCCGACAATCCTTATCCAGTCCTGGTAATCGAAGAAGAATTTGCCCACTGCGGAAGATGACGCACCGAGCGCAATGAAGATAAGGGAGAATCCGCAGATAAAGGCAAGGGAATTGGTGATCGTGAGAAACCGTATTTTTTTTCTGTCAGTCCCTTCCTTCAGGTCTTCAAAGGAAACGCCGGTAATAAAGGAGACATATGAAGGGACAAGGGGAAGGACACAGGGAGACAGGAAAGAGAGCACGCCCGCCAAAAAGGCCAGAGGAAATGAAACGTCTTTCATCCTGCGCCCGGGCCCGCAGGCGCACAGTCTTCCATGCTGCCTTTTATCTTTTCAACCGCATGCGGTATGACGCCCACAACCACCGCGAGACCTTCCCTGATGGCCTTCGGACTTCCCGGCAGGTTTATGATCAATGTCTTTCCCCTGACCCCGGCAACCGCCCTCGAAAGCATGGCCCTGTTGGTCTTTTTCAGCCCTTCCATCCTCATCGCCTCTGCTATGCCCGGGACCTCTCGGTCGATGACCTCTCGCGTCGCTTCGGGTGTCACGTCTCTTGGAGAAAGACCGGTCCCTCCGGTCGTTATAATCAAATCCACTTTCATACTGTAATCGATCAGCTTTTCTTTTATCAATTCCTTTTCGTCCGGTATCACTTCGTAGTACTGGACAATGCCTATTCCTTTTATCATCTCTTTAATTTCCGGACCGCTCAGGTCCTCCCGCTCCCCGCGTGAACCCTTGTCGCTCAATGTAAGGACAGCAACCGTGATCATACTTCCCTATAGGGGAACGCATGAAAGAGGGTATCATATTTGAGAATGACCGAAAATATTATGCCCTCTTTTATCATTCTTTCTCTCACCCCGTCACGACTGCAATGTGGTCGCCTTTTCTTATTTTTCCGCCGTTTAGGACCCTGATAAATATCCCTTCCTTCGGCATCACACAGTCGCCGGCCTGATAGTAGATCGCGCACCGTGTATGACATTCCTTCCCTATCTGGCTCACCTCTCCGGTCACATCGTCGCCGATCCGCATTATTGTTCCGACAGGGAGAGAGACAAGGTCTATTCCTTCTGTGGTGATATTCTCGCCAAAATCGCCGGACGATACATCGAGTCCCTTTTCCCGCATCTTTTGTATGCTCTCCAGCGCAAGGAGGCTCACCTGCCTGTGCCATTGCGAAGAGGCATGCGCATCGCCTTCAATGCCGTACTCTGTCTTTAGTACGACCTCTTCGACAGGCTTCTTCCTTGTGCCTTTTTTTCCGCTGATATTGACGGATACGACCTTGCCGGACATGATTTACATTACCATAAAAAAATAAGCCGGACAAGGAGTTGAGATGAATCGGGATTTTGGAATAAGGCGCCCGTTGACAATTGTCACATGACAATGACATTCTGAAAAGGGCCGTCAGGCGTCTGGAGTATATCGATCTTGCCGCTTCTGTTGACGATCTGAGAGTTCCGCCGAGCACCGTTTCCATGCCCTGAAGGGAGACCGGCAAGCAGGGCCTTCGGGAGCACCGGCCTCACGACCTTCTCGATTATGTCGTCCTTGAGGTCTTTCAGTTGCACATCAGGACTTTGCCTCTTTTGCGGGGGGCTCCAAATAGTTAAATATAGTGACATCCGAATTAAAGCTGTGCAGTTTCCCTTACCAATTTGCACTCTTTTTTTATTACAATAACTCAGCGATGGGAAAAGAGAAATGCGTCCTCCCCCGCTCGTGAGGGAGGACGCATCTTACGTCAGCTCATTTTACGACCTTGATCGTCCAGAAGTCGTCTGCGAGGTCGGAGTTCAGCAGATACTCATAGGGTATCGTGCCGTAGCCCTTTTTGCCCCATGTGGTATTCCAGGAGTTGCGGATGATGAAGACGCGCTTCGCATCGTCGTATCCGACTGCGAGCATTGCGTGGCCTTCATTTGTGCCCGCCGCATTCCCCGGCATCGGGATCGCCCCTGTTTTAGTGTTCATCGGAAAATTCGCATACACGGAGATGCCGAAGACAAAGGGATATCCGCCCGCAAGGCAGCCCTTCATCTGGGTCAGGTTGTGGTCTATGCGTTGATATTCCACGGCCTTATATTTGAGGGCGTCCTTGAAACAGGACTGGGGCGGCTTCACCGCGAACTTCTTCTCGTTGTACGGCCACTCCGTTTCGGGGCAGTCGCCCTGCTTGGCAACACTCTTGATACCGTCTCGGATGGCGGCGCCTGAATCGCTCTGCACCGTGCCCTCCATTGCCCTTTCGTTGTAGTAGATGAAAAGACGTGACGGAGTAAAATCATTCAGTTTTTGCTTCATGCGATCGAATTCTATCGCGCCGGCGATCGCATTTGCCGTGCAGCTTCCCAGTTGTTCCTGATCGTAGACCGGCGGACACTTGGACGTCCAATCGACTTTTGTCGGCAGTTTTGCAAGCACCGCTCCTAACGCTGCAAACCGATAATCCCGATGGTCCGGCCTGTCCGGTATCCACCCAAATTTCCTCGTCAACTTTTTGATGCCCATGTTTCCTCCCTCCTATTGCTACCGTTATTAAATTCGGCGGCCGAATGAGAAACCGCCGGGCCATTTCTGCGAGCTAAAACAATTTCAATAAGAGAAGAAGTTCTGCGCAAAAAAGTATCGAAGTCTTTTAGCTAGCCCGCGTACCCGCTCCCCTTGCATGCAAGGCACCAATCGAGGACGCCAGGCCTCGTCGGGTTTTCATCGATGTAGTTTCCTCTTCCGTTGCACCTGGCGCAGAGGGCGCTTTCGTCTTTAACGTCCACCATCCCGTCTCCATTACAACCGGCACACCATTCCAAGGCGCCTGTCTTGGGGTTAGCGTCAAGATAATGTCCGGTCCCATTACAGCGATGGCATTTGGCTAATGGCATAGATTAAACCTCCTTTTAATGTTTCACAATTTTCATCCCCACTGGCATACAGCCATCTCTTTCCCTGCAATGACGCCGATCTCATGGCCTCCGTTTACCCACGACCCGCAGTCCATCAGGTAAAAGGTTTGGTTGTCTTTCGGCATCTGGACCAGTCTGGCTGTGTGGGTATGTCCGATTACGGATAGACACAAATCAATGTCCCCCGGCGCATAATAGTCAAGCGTTTCTCCTGCGTTGTATTTCTTCATGAGGTCTGAGTAAAAGTTAAAGTATTCGTGAAAATTGAATCCTTCGGGGTTTCTCACCGGAGTGAAAACGTTATATTTGCTGAAGGTCCTTACGATCGAATCCCATGTTGATCCCAGCACCACATCAATGTCCGGGTCGATATACTCCATCATGCCGACGATCCTGGATATTTCCCTCCCGATTACTCCCGTCCAGCTGTCCTGGTTGTTCGCAAAGTCCGCCTGGAACCCGTGTTCATAAAGCGCCCTTACTTTGCCGTCAGCCTTTGAGAGATGCCTCCACTTTCTTCCGAAATGTTCTTCTTTGTCCTTGTACCAGTTGTAGATATCTATATCGTGGTTCCCTACGACGTAGACCGATCCAATCTTGTCGACCAGGCCGATAATGCCTGGATAGGCTTCAACGATGAGACTCGTATGGCCCTTGGCCTGCCACAGGTCAAACATGTCCCCGAGCTGAACGATTTCCAGCCCCTCTTTTTCAGATGCCCGGAGTGTCAGGAGAAAATCGAGAAGACTCATGAATCTCTCTTCATTGCCCGGCTTGCCGTCGAGAAAATCGTCATTCGGGCCTCTTTCGAGCAAATGCATGTCCGGGATACAGATCGTCAGCTTCTCGGTGATGTTCTTATCAGTCTGTATCCTGTAGCTATTGAAAACCTTTGCGCTGCCCTTTGTTTTTTCCAAAAAAGCGTCAACACTCAGCATGACCTTTTCCCCCTATTTCTTCCTGCATATCTCGGTCTTGTATACAACCTCATTAAATCGTGTTTTTTCCCCTTCTTTAACTTCTTTCAGTTCCGTGTAAAAGATGACAATTTCATCCCGGTAGCCCCGCGCATTTTTCCCCAAATTCGTGCCCGCTTCAGGCAAATGCAGAATATCAGCTGTCCCGAATTCCCTCGAAATATCTGTCCACGGCAGGCCGTTCTGAAGCTCAATGCATTTCAGGTCCGTCTTAAGCTCTGTCAAAGTTCGCGAGTCTGGACTTACACAGCACATCAGCGAAAAAGCAAGCAATAATGCAATAGCGAATCTGATAGCATCCCCCTCCCCATTTTATGGCTTATAAAAAACCATCGTTTCTTTTCCCGCTTTTGCGATATCCTCAGGTGTTGTGTTTGAGACACTCGCAGAACCGTCCAGGAAGTCTCTCCCGGCCTCTTTGTAGCAGTACCTTACAAAGGAACTGCAATACATCGCATGGGGGTCATCGAGAGGGTTCTCTTTCCACTCTTGGTGCGTGATGATCGCCCACCAGGTGCCGAGAAGTTCCTGTATCGGATAGAGCACCTGCTCATCGACAAGCTGCAGGGCGGTACCGAGGACCTTGTCTCTCTCGTCATCAGATAGCCCGAGGTCGATCACCGCGGCGTTTTCGACGTCCTCCCTGCACCACTTTCCTATCCAGTTTTCCTGTGCACCATTCCTCAACTGCGGCTTGAAGGCGTTTACCTCCAGGTCGCTTTCGAAGAGATAAGGACTTCTGGTCAGACTGCCATCAGGCGCCCTCCTGTCGAGCCTCATGTCTCCCAGGATAAAGCAGTGCGACCAGAGCGAGGCACTATGATCCGCGCTCACCTTCCGTTGCGCCTCTCTGATAGCTGTCCCGACGGTGTCGCAGGTACCGACCAATCCGATGGCCCCAGGTCTGTAATGCTGCGTAAAAAATTGAAGCAGGTTCGGGTTCACTTCTGTCATTGTGGTATCCCTCCTTGATCTACTGTTATGTACCCCCTTGCTATGCCTCACGAAGAAAACTTGAACGGAATTTCCTCTATCTCCCCCTCACCTTCCCTGGGTACTCGTTGAGAAAACTTCCCCCCATTTTTTTACGGGTCGGGTTTCGCATAGAACGGCAACATCTTTTCCGCCGGGGAGTGGAGAGGTATGATATTGTCCGGGAAGGATATCCATCCTCTGATGTCGGTGGTAATCGGGCGCTTCTCCCCGATCACGTAACGCTTGCGCTCGATGGCGGTGCCTTGAAGTATCCTGTCCCCTTCTCCGTGGTACGGCATGGCCCCCCTCCCGGGCGCGTAATGATGCGTCTCTCGACTACTTCGGATTCTCCGTGGAACTCATTAATCCCCTTCCCGCTTCCCCACTTGATGATCATACATTAATAAAGTTATTTTACTTTGTCAATCGGCATTGAATGTCTCAAAAGGGCAAAAAAAAGGCGGGTCAGAGACCCGCCCCATATCCGATAACGGATGAAACTTTTCCTTACGTCCCCATCTCCCAGCTTCTGAGATATTTCTTCTGGGCTGGGGTCAGCGTATCGATCCTGATGCCCATAGACCTGAGCTTCAGTCGTGCGATGTCCGCGTCTATCTTTTCGGGGACGCTGTAGACCTTCTTTTCAAGCTTCTTATAATTCTTCGCCATATATTCTGCACAGAGCGCCTGGTTGGCAAAACTCATATCCATGACCGCCGAAGGATGCCCCTCCGCTGCAGCAAGATTGATCAGCCGGCCTTCGCCGAGCAGGTAGACTTTTTTCCCGTTTTTAAGCGTATACTCTTCGACAAAATCCCTGATCTGACGTCTCGCCTTCGACATCTTCTTCAGTTCCTCGATAGCGATCTCTACATTAAAGTGTCCCGAATTGCAGAAAATCGCGCCGTCTTTCATCACCCTGAAACAGTCTTTGTAAATCACATCTATATCCCCGGTGGCGGTGACGAATATATCGCCGATCTTTGCAGCGTCCTTCATCGGCATGACCTCGAACCCGTCCATCGTTGCCTCGAGGCCCCTCAGGGGGTCAACTTCTGTCACGACAACCCTTGCACCGAGCCCCTTGGCGCGCATGGATATGCCCTTGCTGCACCAGCCATATCCGGCTACGACAAAAACGGAACCGGCGATAAGTCTGTTTGTGGCCCTCAGTATGCCGTCGATAGTCGATTGTCCTGTACCGTAACGGTTGTCGAACATGTATTTCGTATACGCGTCATTCACCGCGATGATGGGATATTTCAGTACGCCTTTTTCCGCCATGGCCCTCAGTCTGATGACGCCGGTGGTCGTCTCTTCGGTCCCTCCTATCATTGCCTTAAGAAGGTCCTGCCTTTTTGTATGAAGGACCGAGACCAAATCAGCGCCGTCGTCCATAGTAACGACCGGCTTGATAGAAAGCGCATCCATGATATGCCTGTAATACGTTTTGTGGTCCTCGCCTTTTATCGCAAATACCGGGATGCCGGAGTTTTTTACCAAAGAGGCGGCTACATCGTCCTGGGTGCTAAGTGGGTTCGATGCGCAGAGAAACGCCTCGGCTCCCCCCGCCTTCAGCGTCTCCATAAGGTTCGCCGTCTCGGTCGTTACATGGAGACATGCGGAAAGCCTGAGTCCTTTAAGGGGCCTTTCCTTCGCAAACCGCTCTTTGATGCTCTTGAGCACCGGCATTTCCCTGGCAGCCCATTCGATCCTGAGCTTGCCTTTTGCGGCGAGGTTAATATCCTTGACATCGTGCTTTACCATCTATCCTCCTTAATTGTAGGGGAGGGGTTCCCCCGCCCTCTATTTTGACAAAGCAAGGGCGCAGCAACTGCGCCCCTACAATTTATTACAGTCCCGCCTCTCTCTTAAGGGCCCCGGCCTTGTCTGCGGTCTCCCAGGTGAAGTCGGGGTCGTTTTTCCCGAAGTGCCCGTACGCAGCGGTCTTCCTGTATATGGGCCTTCTCAGATTCAGTTTCTCTATGATGCCCTTAGGTGTAAGATCAAAATTTTTCCTGATCAGGGAAACGATTTTTCCCTCAGGTATCTTTCCGGTCCCAAAGGTATCGACGAGAATCGAGACAGGTTCCGGGACCCCGATTGCATAAGCGAGCTGGACCTCGACCCTGTCTGCCAGGCCGGCGGCAACAATGTTCTTGGCGATATAGCGGGAGATATAAGCGCCTGAGCGGTCGACCTTTGTGGGGTCCTTTCCTGAAAAACAGCCTCCCCCGTGACTGCCCACTCCGCCATAGCTGTCGACTATGATCTTCCGGCCCGTCAGGCCGGTATCGCCCATCGGACCGCCCACGACGAACCGGCCGGTAGGATTAATGTAGTACTTTATATTCTCTTCATCAAGCAGGGCCTTCGGGAGGACCGGCCTCACGACCTTCTCGATGATGTCGTCCTTCAGGTCCTTGAGGTGCACATCAGGGCTGTGCTGCGACGACACCACAACGGTGTCTATTCTGAAGGGCTTGCCGTCGCGGTATTCGACAGTTACCTGCGACTTCCCGTCAGGCCTCAGGTAGGCAAGGACATCGTTTTTCCTCACCTCCGAAAGCCGCATGGCGATCTTGTGTGCAAGCATGATAGGCAGCGGCATCAACTCCTCGGTCTCGTTGCAGGCAAACCCGAACATCAGGCCCTGGTCTCCGGCCCCTCCGGTATCCACGCCCATGGCAATATCCGAAGACTGCTGGTCTATCGATGTGATGACCGAACAGGTCTCGTAATCAAAGCCGTACTTGGCCCGGGTATATCCTATATTCTTTATCGTCTCCCGCACTATGTCGGGGATATGGACATAACATGTCGTCGATATCTCACCTGCCACAAAGGCAAGTCCTGTAGTCACGAGCGTCTCACACGCTACTCTGGCAATCGGGTCCTGCGCCAATATCGCATCGAGGATGGAATCGGAGATCTGGTCCGCGATCTTATCGGGATGCCCTTCGGTGACCGATTCCGAAGTGAAATAATAGTCCTTTTTTGCCATAGGGTCTTCTCCTTTCAACCTAAACCGAATCTGTTATTCTAATCCTTTCTTTCCAAAAAAAAAGGACACAGGGCCCCTTATCTGATAGAATTTATGAAAGGAGGAGAAAAAATGAAAAGAATTCTTATTGCTCACGACGGGTCAAAGTCTTCGGAAAAGGCGCTGAAGAAGGCCTTTCAGATCGCCGAGACCTTTGGTTCATCCCTTACGGTATTGTCGGTCATTCCGGAACTCTACCTCACTGAACTTATGGAGATAGACAGGGCGCGGATCCTTGACACCATGACCAAGGAGACCAGGGAGATGATGGAGAAGATAAAGGCAAAGTCGAAACATCCAAAATCCCTGAAGACCGTTATTAAGCAGGGCGATCCGGCCGATGAGATCCTCAATGCCGCGGAAAAGATGAGGGCCGACGTCATCATCACCGGTTCCCACGGCAGACACGGCGCGCAGAGGTTCCTCCTTGGAAGCGTGTCCTCGAAGATCGTGGATCACGCAGACTGCGACGTGCTCGTGGTAAAAAGATAGTAAGGGCGAACGGCCGTTCGCCCCTACTCCTTTATAAACTCCTTAAGCGCTTCCCGCAACTTCGTCGGCCTGAACCCGAAATTCTTCTCGATCGCGCGGACGTCGCAGATGTTGTCCGACTCAAGGAGACGCAACTGGTCCAGCGTGACCGGCGGCGATGACAGCACGGCGCCGAGAAAAAGGGCCGATAGCTTCATCAGTCCCATCGGGATATTGAAGGCCGGCTTCTTTCTGCCTGCGGACTCCGCGAGGGTTTCGACTATTTCCTTATAGGTAAGGTGCTCCGGCCCGCCGATGTCGAACGTCGAGATATACGAAGGGGGATCGTCGATGACCTTATTGATGCACCTGAGCCAGTCCTTGATATAGACAGGCTGGAACTTCGCGCTCCCCTGGCCGGGGACCGGAATGACGGGAGAGAGCTTGATCATATCCAGCAATTTTTTCGTAAAACCGTCCCAGGGGCCTATGATGAGAGAAGGTCTGAATATAGTATGGTCCAGCCCGCTTTGCGTGACGATCTCCTCTGCCTCTGCCTTTGTCCGGAGATACCCGGACCAGGAATCCTTGTCCGCGCCGAGGGCGGACTGATAGAAGAAGTGTTTCACCCCTGCGCGTCTTGCCTCTTCAACCAGGTTGGACGTCCCCTCTACATGGACAGCCCTGAACGTAGCACTTCCCTTCTCTTCGATGATCCCCACGAGGTGGACCACAAAATCGTCCGGCCCAAGTACGCCGCGCAGCGTTTCAGGAGAGGTTATATCGCCGCATACGACATCGGCCCCTCTGGCGGACAAAAGGTCCTGTTTTTTTTCGGAACGGGCCAGACACCTCACTCTTTGTCCGCGAGAAAGAAGGTCGTCTACGAGATGACCTCCCACGAACCCGCTGGCCCCGGCGATAAAGATACTCATTTGCTGCATCCCCTCATTTTACGATATCTTAGCCGCCTGTCATTCCCGCTTGTCTGCGAATCCTAACTCCTACTGAAGCGCGGCAAGCCATTTTCCGGAATTCCATAGGCCGTGTATGCATTCATGTGAATCAAACATATCGTGTCGGCATTGGAGATTTATCAACGTCCTTGCCCAGTTGCAAAATAAAAGGACCTTTCACTTCCCGATCAGCGCTGAGAATTCCCTGAAAGACGTCTCTTCTATTTCCCGGTGGATATCGTTCCCCAGACAATCCATCGTTACGATCGCCGGGAACCCCTCAACCTCGAAAAGCCACATCGCCTCTGTCTGGCCGAACTCCTCCAATTTCCATACGCCCGGGACGCTTCTAATCCTGTCGGCGAGGTAGACGGCGGCACCGCCTATCGTATGGAGATACACGCAGTCGTTTTCCTTGAGCGCGCGACGCGTCGCCTCTCCCATACCCCCCTTGCCCATTATCCCCCTGAGCTGATATTCCCTTATTATCTGGGCCTCGTACATCTCGACGCGCATGCTGGTAGTCGGGCCCGCCGATACCGCCCTGTACCCCTCTTCGGACCTTTCCATTACAGGGCCGCAGTGGTAGAGGACCGCGCCTGAGAGCTCAAAGGGGACCTCCCCTTTCGGAGGTCTTTCCTCAGCCAGATATCTATGGACCCTGTCCCTTCCCGTGACTATCCTGCCGCTTAGGCTGACGACATCTCCGGCCTTTAGTCCGCGCACGTCGGAAACAGAAAGCGGAAGGGTAAGTTCAACCGGCCTTACCATATCAGCCTTCCCCTCCTGGTGGCCCAGCAGCTCACCGATACATCCACGAAATAGGAAGCGGGATGACGGTGATTCACGCCTATCTTGACCCCAAGCGCGGTCGTCTTGCCGCCGAGCCCCTGCGGGCCGATACCCAAAGCGTTAATCTCCCTGATGAGCACGCCTTCAAGACCTGCGAGCTCTTCGACCTTATTGGAGTCGGTCAGCCTTCGCATCAACTGGTCCTTGGCGAGCCTCGTCACCTGGTCCTTTGCAGCGCCGACGCCGACGCCGACAATATACGGCGGACATCCTCTGCCCTGGGCCTTTTGTACCGCATCGAGCACGCATTTTCTCACTCCGTCGAGGTCGCGCTGCGCCTTGAGGTCGTCCATGGGAAGTTTGTAAAGCTGTCCGGCGTTTTCGCTGCCGCCGCCTTTCATCATGAGGTCTATCGTGAGCGTACCCGCGCTTGTTTCTTCGATGTAGATGACGGGAAACCCTATCCCCGTATTATCGCCGGAATTCTTTTCCGTGATCACATCGACCGCGTTCGGTCTTAAGGGGACTTTCGCGGTCGCGATCCTCGTGGCTTCGAGGATTGTCTCCCTCAATTCCAGATGGCTCAGCCCTATGGGGACCCTGACGAAAAAAACCGGCACCCCGGTGTCCTGACATATCGGCCTGGCGGTATCTCTGGCCAGACGGACATTTTCGACCATTATGGACAAAGACGCGGCCGCTGCAGAGCCTTCGTCCTCCCGGGCAAGAGCCGTGCGCAACGCGTCCTCTATGTCGGGCGGCAAAGAGGTAGCGACCTTTTTATAAAGCTCTACAATGCCGTCACGAAGTTTCAGCAAGTTTCGTCCTCAATGCCTTGAGGTAGGAGATATGGTCGAGTTCCATGTCCATCATTTCCTTAAACACGACCCTGGCGTTTCCGTCTGCCGCCTTCTCCGAGAGGTTCCGGTAAAGGTTGTAAGCCTTCCCCTCTATCTCGAGCGCCATAATCATCGCCCCCATGTCGTCGAGGAAAACAGACTCCTCCACCTTCGATTCAAGGTCCTTTACAGGGATGCCGCCTTCGGTAACAGGCGCCACCGCCTTTTTCTTGAACGCCTCGAAGCGCTCCAGGTCCCTGTCATCCTGCAAAGACAGGTACAGGAACTCGATGAACTCCATATGCTTTTCCTCCCAAGAGGAAAGGTCCTTAAAGGTATTTCTCGCCTCGTGACTGATGGCCTTCGTCGCCGCCTTTTCATAAAACTCGTGCGTCCCCTTTTCCATCAGGAATGCCTCGATAAGTGACATCAGCAGATCTTCCTTCCCTGTTACCATCGCAATCTCCTTTTTATACTTTGCGGGGATAAAACGCTCTCATATTCGAGATTAATAGTATCATAATACGTCGGGGACGAAATATCACGCTTTTTTATCAGAAAAGAGATTTTTCGCGATGTATGGCATCCCTCTTGCCTGCCCTTTACAGGAGCAAGATTATGATTATTCATGAAATAGTGTCGGACATCTTTCACTGTTGGGCCCTACATTTTTGTAGGGAATAAAGTTTTTTTACTTTTTTATTTACAAAAACTTCTTTTTATGCTATTTTTGACAGGTATGGATATTTTTATTGAAGAGAATTCTACGAGGAAAAATATCATGCTCCTGTTGAAAAAAAACGGGGGGATGTCGATAGAAGACTTGAGCAAGGTCATCGACATCACACCTATGGGGATAAGACAACACCTTCTTGCGCTCGAGAAAAAAGGCATTGTCACCTATGTCGCCAGGAGAAGGGGTATCGGCCGTCCCGGCTTTATCTATATGCTTACGGACGCTGCCAACGATCTTTTCCCTGAAGCCTATGACAGCTTCGCCGTCGGCCTCCTCAGGGACATCAAAAAACATGAAGGCAGTGAAAAGATCGACAAGATCTTCGGCTGGCGCAGGGAAAGACTATTCAAGATGAATAAAGAGGCGCTCTCGGGCAAAGAAAATCTGGAAGATACCCTGCACGCGTTCAAGGGAATCCTGGAGGCAAACGGCCATCTGGTGGAGATCAGCAGGAATAACGGCAACTATCATCTGAAGCAATTTCACTGTCCCATCCACAAGATATCCGCCGAGTTCAAGGACGCCTGCAAGTACGAGCTACAGTTATACAGGGACCTGATCAACAAAGACATTACGCGGCAGCAGGCCCTCTCCGAAGGCGCGCAGTCCTGTCTCTACGTAATACCCAGAGGCTAGCCGCAGCATTTTTTTCCGACCCTCACCTTTAAAATCTTTTCAGCGTGTCGATGAGTGCACGGATATGCCTTTCCGTATGTGCCGCGGTCACCGTAATTCTGACTCTCGGCTCTCTTACCGTCGGTGGTCGTATCGCAGGGGCGTAAATCCCCTTCCCCCATAGAAATGCAGAAAGTGCGACTGTCTCCCTGAGATTGCCCGGCTTGATCGTAATGATCGGCGTCTCGCTCGGGCGCTCGTCGTACCCGATATCTCTGAGCCCCTCTGCAAGTTCCCGTCTGTTCGACCAGAGTTTCCGCACAAGTCCACGCCCCTTTTGTACAAGCCCGAGCGCCTTAATCGACGCCGCTACGACCGGAGCAGGAAGGGCGGTAGAAAACATGAAACTGTGGGCGGTATTCATTATCCAGTCGACAACGTTCCGGTCCCCGGCAACATAGGCCCCGAAAGAGCCGAGCGCCTTAGAGAATGTTCCCATCTGGAGTATCCATGGCTCAGGAGCAAGACCGAAATGTGAGAGGGCCCCTCTTCCGTCGCCGAGCACTCCTGTTCCATGGGCGTCGTCGAGATACAGGACCGCACCGTACCTACGGCAGAGGGAATAGATGTCCTTAAGCGGCGCGATATCCCCGTCCATGCTGAAAACCGAGTCCGTAACAACGATCTTTTTCCCGGCCCTCTCCCTTTTAAGCAGTCCATCGAGATGTCCCATTTGTCTGTGAGGGTAGACAACGACCCTTGCACCGCTCAGTCTGCAGCCGTCTATAATGCTCGCATGGTTCAGTTCGTCGCTGAAGATCACGCCCGACGCCGGTGCCAGAGACGGAATTATTCCGGTATTGCCCGCATAACCGGAATTGAAGATCAATGCCGCTTCCGTTTCCTTGAAGGCAGCGATCTTCTTTTCGAGTCTTTTGTGGAGGGAACTGCCCCCTGCCAGAAGTCTCGATGAACCCGAGCCGAAACCGAATCTCTTCCCTGCCTCGACCGCGGCCTTTACCACTTCAGGGTGACCGGCAAGGCCCAGGTAGTCGTTTGAAGAGAAGTTAAGGAATCTCTTGCCCCCTATGGTAATGACCGGCCCCTGGGGCGATTCCCTCGCCATCACCTGACGAAGCAGGCCTTCCTTTTCCAATCTGCGCAATTCTTTTTCGAACATAGTCACCTATTAGGATAGCGGAAAAGGAGTGAAAAAACGAAAAAAAAGGATGGCCGGAGCCACCCTTTTCACTGAAAGGACTTCGGACGATGTTACTTCTTGGTCTTCTTCGCGGTCTTCGGCGCAGCCTTCTTTGCCGTGCCGCACGGTCCCTTTGATTTACACGCCATAGCGATCCTCCTTTTTGAGAAATCTTATTTCAAGATAACACGGCGGATAAAGCCTGTCAATAAGATTGAGAGCTCAACAAATCTGTTGCCCACTTTGGTATCATAATTTCAGTGATTGGAAAATCGCCGGGCCGGCGTTAGCATCGATCAGACATTGCTTAAAGATGTCCTGATGCAGGAGGAAAAAATGAAAATCTGTTCACTCTGCGGAAAGAAGATCGAGGTAGACAAATATTTTTCTCGTAAATCGGTATGCCCCAAATGCGGCGGGGACCTGCATATCTGTATGAACTGCAGGTTCTTTTCAGAGTCTTCCCACAACAAATGCGTTGAGCCTAAGGCCGAATTCCAGAGGTCCAGGGAGAAGGCGAACTTCTGCGATTACTTTGTCTTCAGGGATGGCGGGGCGCCTTCTTCTGCTATGTCGAAGGAAGATGCGCTGAAAAAACTGGACGACCTCTTCAAAAAATAAGTTCATCGAAAGGCGAAAAAGAGACCAACCCCCCTCGTCCCCCCTTTTCAAGGGGGAGAAGCATTCTTTTTTCTCTCCCCTGAGAAGGGAGGGGGGAGGGGTTTGCTGAAAGTATGGCGTATCTTTTAACTGCTTTTATCTCAATACCAACACCAGCGCATAAACCAGATAGAGGCAGCCTGAAAAGAGCATGGTAAAGGGCGTAATCCGCTTCTTTATCAGTATTATCCCCAGCAGTACCAGGGACGAAAGGATGGCGATCAAGGCCGACAGAAGCGCCATCCCTGTTATTTTCCAGTCGGTAAAGAGAAGGCCGACCGAAACGGGAAATACCGACTGAAATACCATTGCACCTGTGATGTTTCCTACCGCCAGCGTGTCCCTGCCCTTCCATGTCCATGTTATGCTGTTGAATTTCTCCGGCAGTTCAGTCGCCACAGGGGCAAGAAGCAGTGCAAAAAGGAGAGGGTCCATCCCGAACCGAAGCGACACCTCCTCGAGGCCCAGGACAAAAATATGCGCCCCCTTCACCATGACAGCAAGCGCCGCCAATACCTGTAAAAGAATCAGGACAAGAGGCGGCGAAGCGATAGCGGCAGACCCCCTGACCCATTTTGCCGGTTTCAATAAATACATCTCACCGGCATGCTCAAGCCCTGCGCTTTCACCCCGGAAGGTCATCCACGCATACAGCACGTATCCGGCGATCAATGCTATCGACAATGGAATTACGACAGCCCTGCCCGCAATAATCGGCAGCAGCACCGCAAAGGAATACATTACCAGAAAGAAAGAGATGTCCCGTTTGACCGAATGCACCTCGACGCGGAGTTCGAACTTCCTCCTCCTTCCGATCGCGGCAACGGTCGCGGTAAGTCCCACAAGGAAAAAAGCGAGCGTCGAAAGCATGAAAGGCGCCCCCAGTATCGCGCCGACCCCGATCTGCGTTGCCGATCGTCCCCCGTACATAAAGATTGCGACGCCCGGGAGAATCGTCTCCGGCAGGGCGGTGCCGACAGCAGCAAAGAGGCTGCCCACAACCGCCTGAGAAAAAGAAAACCGCCTGCCCAAGGCCTCTATCCCGTTCGTAAAAAATTCCGCCGCGGCGAGTATCAGGAGGAGACCGAGGAGGAGCAGTGATATCCTGATCAGCATCAGTGGATAATAAGGACAGGACAAGGGGATGATTTAAGGACGGCCTCGGTCGTACTCCCGACAACGACGCTCTCTACATAGGAAAGCCCTCTTGCGCCCAAAACGATCAGGTCGTAGCTGCCCTCTTCGGCAAGAGAAGATATTACCTCACCGGGAAGCCCCTCGTAGATACTTCCTTCCCCCTCGATTTTCATCTCCTTACGGAAGGAGGCCAGGGTTGACTCCGCCTCCGAACGCATCGCGGTATCGAATGTGAGCATGTCCTCTTTTCGAAGTCGCTGCCACAGACGGCCCTTTTCTTTGATACGCTGTGTGGGAATGACGTGGACAAACTGCAGGACGGCGGAAAAGAGAGAAGCATATTGTCTTGCGGCGACCGCCGCTTTTTTCGAGTTCTCTGAAAAATCAACCGGACAAAGTATCCTCTTTACCCTGGCTGAACCGATGGCCGCCCCTTCAGCGGCCTTCCCCTTTACTACAAGCATCGGCACCTTCAGGGATTTAATAAGACGCTCCGAACTGCTCGGCCTGAAAAGATGGGACTTGAAGCCTATAACCAAAAGTGAGGGGGCGGTCCCTTCGATGACCTTCAGAAAAGACTCATGGAGGCGTCCCAGAACAATCCTGTACTCGGCACTCACCCCCGCCTCCTGAAGACGGGCCCCCCAGCCTGCCGCCTCGGCCTCTTCCCTCTTTTTTTCCTCTTCTATATATTCCGCAAGGTAGGAGGGGGGGGTAAGGAGGTAATCGATCACGTAGAGAAGCCTGACGGCCGCATGCATCGCGGTGGCAAACAATGCTGCATAGGAGACGACCTGCACCGTCTCCGGGCCCAGGTCTATCCCTGCAAGCAGTCGGGACTGTCCGGTCATTTTTTTAGTGCCTTACCCTCATCTTTTTTATGGAGTTCGTATTTTGATCAAGTCTGCCCGGTCTCCCCTTGCGGTCTTCTTTGCCGATGGGGACGAAATTGAATGTGATACCAGTCTTTACCTCCCTCTCCTTGCGTGCGGTCAGAGGGACAAAGGATATGAGAAAGCATATCAAATCAGGACAAAAAATAAAAGGGACAAGCACACTGCCTGTCCCTTCGATTGAGATGGAAAATAATGCCTATTTCTTAACCGCTTCTTTTAAAGCCTTGCCTGCGGTGAACTTCGGAGTCTTGGCAGCAGGTATATTGATAACCTGACCGGTCCTTGGATTACGCCCTTTTCTGGCCTTCCTCTTCGTAACTCCGAAGGTCCCGAAACCGACGATGGTAACCTTCTGCCCTTTCTTTAACGCCGCCTTGACTGCGTCCAAAGTGGCATCAAAGGCTCTTGTCGCATCGGCTTTGCTGAGGCCAGCGCCCGATGCTATTTTGTCGATAAGTTCCGTCTTCGTCATGGTCTTCCCCCCTTTCGTTCTATAATATTATTGGAAAAAGTTCTGTGATAACACTATCAAGAACTTATTATTTTGTCAAGCCCAAAAACAGGGCAAAAAAGGACAAGAACAGACCTAAAAGTGCGATTTATATCTTTGTCTGAAATTCCGGATATAAGGCCCGGTCTCCGGCAATTTCTTCCGGGCGGAGCAATAGGCTATAATGTACTCCGTAGCGCGGTCCATTCGTAAGGAGGGGTTTTGTACGAAACCGAAATTAAAATCCTCGGAATAGACAGAAAAAAGCTCGAAGAAAAGCTGCTCTCTTTGGGTGCAGAGAAGATCTTCGACGGTGAGATCCATGCGCTTTATTACGATACACCAGACCGTTCGGTGCGGGCGCGCAGGGGCACCTTCAGGTTGAGACGTGAGGGAACAATATCGGTGCTCACCTTCAAGGCCCACGTCGATGCCCGTGCGGCAAAGGTGAGGGAGGAGACCGAGGTTACGGTTTCGGACTTCGATGCGATGAGGTCGATCCTCAATTCTATCGGGTTTTCTCCATGGCTGGAGATGAAAAAGCACAGGACCACCTACGCGCTTCCGGGCGTCCATTTCGAACTCGACAGGTACACGGAGGAATTCGGATTCATACCGGAATTCCTCGAAATAGAGGGCCGCGACATCGGGACGGTTTACGAAAGCGCCGCGGCACTGGGGTTTTCGAAGGAGGATTGCAGGCCATGGGATGCCCTTCAGGTGGCGGAGTATTATTCCGGAGGCCGCGGAAGACATTAGCAACCGGTCTTCTCCAGTGCAGTGATTCAGAAATTCTTTGCTGTCATTCCCGCAAGCAAAGTTCGCCTGCCTGCCGGCAGGCAGGTCGGGAATCCTTCTGAAGATAGATTCCGGACCGGAGTGACAAACATAAGGCATAATTGGGTGAGAAACACTAAGTGGGGCGGCTTCCTATTACGCACGCCGTTGCATTATAATGTTTTTGTCGCGTGACGCCGTGAGGCGCATGAATTCCCTCTCTCTCAGGAGATAGTCCATTTGGAAGATTACAGGCGGATATTTCAGCTCGTTATGCCCTATTGGCGGAGGGTGGCCCTCGCCGTACTTGCCGGCCTTCTCGTCTCCGGGATGAACGCGGCCATCGCCTGGCTTGCAAAACCTGCGATGGACGATGTGCTCATCAAAAAAGATGCGACCATGCTTTTCCTGCTCCCATTGGCCATCTTCTTTGTTTTCCTTGGTAAGGGCATCTTCACATACGTCCAGGAATATCTGATGAGGTCCGCCAGCCAAAAGATGGTGATGCAGCTCAGGAACAGACTTTACCGTCACATCGTAGGACTGCCGATGGGATATTTCGGAAAGAATTCGAGCGGCGAACTCATCTCGAAGGTGATAAACGATACCTCGGTACTCCAGGACCTCGTCTCTTTAACCATTAAGGACCTCTTCAGCGAAGGTACGACCGCCCTGGCGCTGGTGTTCGTTGCCCTGTGGCGCAGATGGGACCTCACCATTGTCTCTATCACCATCCTGCCGCTGGCCCTCTACGGAGTGGGAAAACTAGGAAAAAGGATACGGCAGATAAGCCGGAGGGCCCAGGAAAAGATATCCCTGATCACCGAATTTCTGAACGAGAGTTTTGCCGGGATAAAGATCATAAAGGCGTTTTGCCGGCAACAGGATGAGACGGAGCAGTTTAAAGAGATCACGAGGGAATACTATCGTGAGAACATGCGGGCCACGAGAGTATCTGAGTCCTCGACGCTCGTGATGGAGGCCGTCGGCGGATTAGGTATTGCGTTCGTGATCTGGTACGGTGCAAAACTCATCTTCAGCAATGCGATGACGGTCGGGGATTTCACCTCTTTTCTGACCGCCATCTTTCTCGTCTATACGCCTGCCAAGAGGCTCGCGAAGATTAATATCGGAATACAGCAGGCCCGTCCGCCCCTCGACAGGATACATAAACTCCTCTCCGAACCTCAGGAGACGGACGGGCCCGAAGAACTTAAGCCCATCAGCAAAAATATAGAGTTCAAGGGCGTATCGTTTAGCTATCCGTCCGCAAGACACAAGGCCCTCGACGAGGTGAACCTGACAGTCAAAAGAGGCGAGGTAGTCGCAATCGTGGGGAAGAGCGGGGGCGGGAAGACCACCCTTGCGAATCTCATCCCGAGGTTCTATGTCCCGACGGAAGGTATCGTCTTAATTGACGGCATCGATATTTCACGGGTGACCTTCGAGTCGTTGAGGAGACAATTCGGGATAGTGAGCCAGGACGTGATCCTCTTTAACGACACCGTCACCTCAAATATCGCATACGGGAAACCCGGGGCGCAAAAAGAAGAAGTCATCGGTGCTGCACAAGCGGCCTATGCCCACGATTTCATCATAGAACTTCCCCAGGGCTATGACACGGTAGTCGGGGAACGGGGAGCGAGGCTGTCCGGCGGACAAAGGCAGAGGCTTTCGATAGCCAGGGCCGTGCTGAAAAACCCCCCCATACTCATACTTGATGAAGCCACGTCTTCCCTCGACACCGCATCCGAGATGATGGTGCAAAGGGCGCTTGAGAACCTCATGAGAAACAGGACGACGTTTGTGATCGCCCACAGGCTTTCCACTATCAAGAGGGCCGACAGGATCATCGTGCTCGATAAGGGCAGGATACTGGAGTCGGGGACCCACCGTGAACTTTACGAAAAAGGCGGCCTGTATAAAGAACTTTATGAAGTTCAGTTTGGCTCCCAGGACGCAGAGGTGAGCTCTTGAAGGGCCGGCCTCACTGGATTTTTCCATATGTTTTCCCGCTAGAATATAAGGTCGGTTTTCATGTCGCAGCCGTTATCAGATGGGGCGGCCTGAAGGCCGGCCGGCAAGTGACGTGAAGATATCTCTTGTAATAACGACATACAGTAATCCTTTGGGCCTGAAGAAAGCGGCGGAGAGCGCATTTCACCAAACGCGGCCCCCCGACGAAGTCCTCATCGCCGACGACGGTTCCGGTGAGAACACCTCCGCCCTGGTAAGGAATTTTGCCGGGTCCTCTCCAGTACCCGT
The DNA here is from genome assembly GCA_963811165.1 of uncultured Nitrospiraceae bacterium. Classification (GTDB taxonomy): domain Bacteria; phylum Nitrospirota; class Thermodesulfovibrionia; order Thermodesulfovibrionales; family UBA6898; genus Sulfobium. Next base: position 9,592 of record CAWEQH010000004.1, on the reverse strand, counting down.
TATTCACGTATGGCAGGAAGATATGGGGTTCAGGGCGGCGATGATACGCAACAAGGCGATATCGAGGGCCACGGGAGACTATATCATACTCCTTGACGGCGACTGCGTGATGAACCGGCACTTTATTGCCGACCATGAGTCGCTTTCGGAGGAAGGATGTTTTATCCAGGGCAAGAGGATCCTGGTCAACAAAGAAGCAGTGGCCGCCTTCGATCATGCGGTTGCGGATTCGCAGCTCGCGTTGCTCCGGATGGCATTGTCGGGCAAGATAACAAACGCCCATCACCTCTTGCGCCTTGCGCAGTATCCCGGCTTTAAGAACAGGAAATTGAAGGGCATCAAATCGTGCAACATGAGCTTCTTCAAAAAAGACATTATCGCCGTAAACGGGTTTAATGAAGATTTCGAAGGCTGGGGGAACGAAGATTCGGAACTCGCCTGCAGGTTCTTCAGGTACGGCCTTTTCAAGAAAGTGCATCCTTTCATGGCCGTGTGCTTCCACCTGTGGCATCCGACGAACAAGATCGCAACGCACTGTAACAATCTTCTTTTGAAATCCGCCATTGCATCGGATAAATATTTTTGTGAAAATGGGCTCACGAAGAAGAGTTAATCCAGAAACTCTGCTTTGGTACGGCTATGCGGGACTTTTCTTCAGTGTGCCTCTTGCCACATCCCCGGCGGTAATCTGCGGGGCCTTTGTGCTGATTGTCTGGCTCCTTTCCGGAAGGTTTCTGAAAGACATATCCAGTTGGACGCATTCCGGCCTGATGATACCTGTGGGCCTGCTCATCGCCCTTCCGTGGGTAGGCCTTATCTACACCTCCGTTCCCGATGACGGATTCCCCATCGCCTTAAAGACCCATTACTGGCTCTATGCGTTTGCCTTAAGCGGCCTTCTCACCGTGCGAAGAAACGCGGATTTTCTGCTCAGGATGTTTCTCGTGGGGCTTTCGCTAAACAGCGGGATCGCGATATTGCAGTTCAGCGGTATCCTGCCGCTCAAAAACGGCGCCGCCACAGGGCTGTTGGGCGGAAGTTCGGCGTGGATATCGTTCTCCTTGCTCCTTACGACAGGGCTGCTCATTGCATCCTTTTATTTCTTAAAGGCAACATCCAACAAGATGAGGCTCATGTATGCGCTCATCATGCTTCAATATTTTTTCACGTTGGGGTTTATTGGCGGAAGGAGCGGATCTATAGCATTGATAGTCTTGTCTCCGGTTATCGCGTATAATCTCGTGGGACAAAGGCACATAGTGAAGATACTCGCCATCAGCATCTTAGCGGTATCTCTCTTATTTACTTCTTCTGTGGTACGGTCTCGATTTGGGAAGGCCAAAGAGGACATCAGCCAGTACCAACAAGGCAATGTGAACACATCTCTCGGTTTACGTTTTTACATGTGGCAGATCGCAGTATCGGAGATAAAGAGGCATCCATTTCTTGGTGTGGGTACCGCGGGGTTTAAGAGGTCATGGGAAGTATATAAGAAAGACGATCCCTCACTTCCTCCTTCAGTGTTCCATCCGCATAGCAGTTTCCTGTATATGCTGGTAAGTTATGGCATCTCCGGGCTTGTTTCCTTCTGTTGGCTCCTGTTAATTATGGTAAAAAACGGATGGGAAAACCGTGAGTCGGCCCTGGGGTTCGCCTCTTTTGCGTTTACCGCAGTCTTCATCATCGGGAGTCTCACCGACACGGAGATTATTGTTTTTGCGACGGCGGTGGCCCTGCCGCTTTTTGCGGGGATCTCTGCGGCGATAGACGGACCTGCAGATAGGGTCGTGCCCCAATGAATAAAAACATGCCCTTATCCGTAGCAATAATAACTAAGAACGAAGAGAACAAACTGCCGTCTTGCCTTGACAGCGTCTCCTTTTCGGACGATGTCATAGTCGTCGATTCAGGGAGCACCGACAGGACCGTTGAGATCGCCCAAAAATTCGGATGCAGGGTTTATCAGGAAGACTGGAAAGGCTACGGTCCTCAGAAAAACAGTGCGGTCGAAAAGTGCCGCAACGATTGGGTCCTTTTACTCGACGCCGACGAGAGGCTGTCGGCGGGGACCGGGGAACTCATCGCGGATATCCTGAAGGCGCCTTCGGCCGACGCATATACCTTTAAGAGGAAGAATTACCTGCACGGCAGATGGATGAAACACTCGGGATACTGGCCGGACCTGCAGATCCGGTTGATCAACAAGTCCCGCGGTTCTTTCCACGGCAAGATCCATGAGAGATGGGTGACTGACGGGCCTATCATTGACCTGGATGCCTGCATAGAGCACTACGCGTTCACAGAGTATTCCGATATGCTCAAGACGCTCAATGAATATTCAACCGTAATAGCCAGGGAACTCTATCAGTCGGGAAGGCGTGCGAATCCCCTGTCACCGGTCCTCCATGGCGCAGGAATGTTCATTAAGATCTTCTTCATCGAGAGAGGTTTTCTGGACGGTCTGGACGGCCTGGTGACTGCATTGACAAAGGCAGGCGGATCATTTTTCAAATATGCAAAGCTGCTGGAATTACAGCGTGAAAAGAATGACTAAAGAGAAAAAGACAAGGTTCCTTCTCATCTTCGGCACAAGACCGGAGGCGATCAAACTGGCGCCGCTTGCCGGAACGCTGAAAGAAATCGGAGAGGTACGCATATGTGTCACCGGTCAGCACAGAGAGATGCTCGACCAGGTACTGGACTTCTTCTCCATCAGGCCCGATTACGACCTCAACATCATGAAAAAAAACCAGGGCCTTTTTGCGGTCACCGCAACGTCCCTGCTCCTCATGGAAAAGGTCATCGAAGACGCCCGTCCCGACGTGATCATTGTCCAGGGTGACACAACCACCGCGCTTGCCGGCGCCCTTGCAGGATTTTACAAACAGGTAAAGGTCGCCCACATCGAAGCGGGACTGAGAAGCTTCAACAAGTATTCGCCGTTTCCCGAAGAGATAAACCGCTCGCTGGTCGGCCGCCTGGCCGATTACCACTTCGTACCGACAGAAAAAGCGAGGAAGAACCTCCTGGCCGAAAACATCGACAAAAAAGACATTTTTGTTGTCGGCAATACGGTAATCGATGCCCTGTTACAGGGGATGGAAATTATTAAGGGAAACAATGCAAAATACGCGCGCCGCTTCGGATTTCTTGATCCATCGAAGAAACTGATCCTCGTCACCGGCCACCGGAGGGAAAGCTTCGGCAGACCCTTCGGCCGGATATGCCGTGCACTCAAGGAGATCGCCAAAGAAGACGTCGAGATTATCTATCCCGTCCACCTCAACCCGCACGTCACCGGATCGGTCTACCCTATACTGGGGAGGGTCGGAAACATCCACCTTACTGAACCGGTCGATTACCCCTCACTCATCTGGCTTATGAGCAGAAGTCATCTCGTCCTGACCGATTCAGGAGGCATCCAGGAAGAGGCCCCGAGTCTGGGCAAACCTGTGCTGGTGATGAGGGACGTTACGGAACGCACGGAGGGTATCAAGGCCGGGACCGCGCTCCTTGTCGGGACAGACCCAAAAAAGATCGTCGAATCCACCCGGGAGCTCCTCCATGACAGGCGCGCTTACGAAAAGATGGCCAAATGCAGGAACCCTTACGGTGACGGCACGGCATCGGCGCGGATAAGGGATGTCTTTAAAAAAATATTGGCCCGTTCGTCGCGTGGATGATGAGTAAAGAAGAGGTAAAGGAGGTATGGCAGGGGTACTGGGTCAAAAACAGAGAAGGTGAATTATGCTTCGATGAGATGTCGGGTGAGATCTTCTCTGAACTTTTGCGAAACTGCGGCGACGTCAGGGGAAAGAAGGTCCTTGAAGCCGGGTGCGGCCGGGGTATGATCTCGGCCAAGCTGGCGGAACTCGGGGCCGACGTCCATCTGCTGGATATTTCACCGGAGGCACTTCAGATAGCCCGAAGGCATTTTGCCTCAAAAAATATCGCCGCCTCTTTTACCGAAGGCGACATCCTCGATCCTCCGTTTGGAGACTCGACATTCGATATTGTCTGGAACGCAGGGGTTATGGAACACTTCGAGGGCGCTCTTCGTTTGAGGGCGACGCGCGGCATCGCCGACATCGTCAAGCCCGGGGGACTCTTCATCACGTTTAATCCCTCGGCAAGAGCGGTCTTCTATACCATCGGGAAGAGGGCCGCAGAAAGAAAAGGGAAATGGCCTTATGGTCCCGAATTTCCCGTAGAGAGCCTGCAGGGGCAGTGTGCGGCTGCGGGACTCACGGTGATGAAGGAGTATCCGATCTGTTTTAGAGAAAACCTTTCGTACCTCTCCTATGTCTCAAAACATTTAAGGAGTATCGTGAAATTGCTGCTGCTTCCTTTCCCGCAAAGGCTTCTCGTCAAGGTCTTCGGCGGATACCTGCTTGTGACGGCAGCGAAGAAGGGAAAGCGATGAAAGACAGCTGGCTCATCATATCCTACTTTGCAAACATTGATGCAATGGCGCCCTCTCATCACATCGATGACAGGCTCCCCTTTTTCAAAAAAAAAGGTATCATCGTCCATCTCCTCTCATCGCCATGCGGTCTGCGGAACAGGGACCTTTCCCATACGAGGGTCCCCTCTCCCGCCCCGTCGGGCATACGGTACGAAGTGCGCTATCTCCTACGGAGAAAGACGGGAAGGAAATTCTGGTTTAAGTTCTGGGAAACATTGCTTCTGCTTCCGGTCCTTCCCTTTTATTTCCTCGAAAAACTGCTGTTCCGTCTGGACAGTACGTGGTCGTGGTTCATCACGGCCTCTGCTGCAGCGGTGGTCTTGTCCCTGAAAAAAAAACCGGCGGTGATCTACAGCACAGGGGGGCCGGTAAGCGCACATATAGCCGCGACAGTCGCCTCCGCAGTCACCGGAATACCCTATATTGCGGAGTTCCAGGACCCTCTTGTCCACCAGTATGCCGCACCCGGCAAATTCGAGCGCCACATTATAAAGCATGTCGAACGACTGATCTTCTCAACCGCTCATGCGGTCGTCTTCCTTACCGAAAAGGCCGCGGAAAACGCGGAAGCCAGGTACCAAAGCGGGAAGGCTTTCGCCATTCGTGCGGGGGCCGTCCCTTTGGAAAAGGTCTTGCCTTACAAAAGAAGGGAACAATTCAGGATCGCGCATTTCGGCTCCTTGGGCGGAAGCAGGAACCTGGGACACTTTCTGAGCGCCCTTGAGGTCCTGTTCCGCGATCATCCCTCCCTCCCCGGCGAGTTCAGGCTTGACCTTTACGGCAACAATAGCAATGCAGTCAGCAAGGGAAATAGAGAGGTTCCCGTACCGTAATACCTTGCAGATCTACGGAAAAGTTGCGCGTCCGGCCGCGGTTGAATCCATGCAGAAGGCCGACGTGCTGCTTCTGATACAAAATACGGATGACGTCTCCTTCGAGACGATCCCATCGAAGGGGTACGAGTACCTTCATACAGGGAGGCCTATACTCGCCCTTGTCTACCGAAACCCTGAACTTCAGGCGATGCTTGAAGCCCTGGGGCATCGCGTTGTCCAGGCGGATGATTCAGCCGGCATACGGGAAGCGCTCGAAGCATATATTACCAGGTGGAAAGAAAATCGGCTGGAGAGCTCCCGCGGGCAATCCCCTTATACCGTCGAAGGCGCGGTCTCCGGACTTATCCGGGCAGCGAGCCGGCTCCAGGGGGAAAGGCGGTCGTGATCGGGCGCGCGGTAATACTGATGTACCATAATGTGGGCACGCCGAGGGAAAACGCGGTGCTCCCCAGTCTGTATGTCACGCCCCGTATGTTCAGGTTCCAGATGGGGTATTTAAAAGCCGCGGGATTTAAGGTTGTTCCCCTCGCCGAAATAATAAAGTTTGCGCAAAGCGGCGGAACCGGCGACAGGCTCGTTGCGCTCACCTTCGACGACGGATACCGCGATTTTTACGAAAATGCCTTTCCTGTATTGAAAGAGTATAATTATCCCTCGACCGTATTTCTCGTTTCTGACTTTGTCGGAAAAGAGAACCTGTGGGACTCCGCAGACGGTAAGGCAAGGGAGCCTCTAATGCACTGGGAAGAGATACTGCGCCTGAATGATAACGGTGTCGCCTTTGGCTCCCATACGAGAAGCCATCCTTTTCTGTCTAAGCTTTCCGTCCCCCGGATAGAAGACGAAGTTGCCAATTCCAAGTCCCATATTGAAGAAAGACTGCAGACACCTGTGGAGTCTTTTTGCTATCCCTACGGCGACTATGATGACCGTGTCTTGGCGGCGGTCGGAAAGACCGGATACACCGCCGCGGTTACGACCCGGAGGGGGCTTGTGCGAAGAAACGACAACCCTCTTGAACTCCGCAGGTCTTTTATACGCCGTGGGACCCATCCTTTTATGTTCATGTACAAGGTCCATTCGAAGTACGAAGACAGAAAAGGCGGCAGGAGATGAATATCCTCCTGATCAACGTAAATATCGGGATCGGCTGGGGAGGCATAGAATCTCACTCGGATATGCTCGCCGCAACACTGGCCGGGAGGGGACATAAGGTCGTCCTCGGCTGCGGGGTCGAAGGTTCCGTAACAGTCGGGACCGGGACAGTTCTTCCCGCCAGAAAGATAACCGTCAGAAACGCCGGAGACATCCGGGCAGTGATGCGCATACTCAGCATCTGCCGCGGTGAAGATATCGACGTCATAATAGCCAACGGCGGCCGTGAATACTGGCCTGCCGCGCTCGCGGCCATATTCCTCGGGAAAAAGATAGTCTTCGTCAGGCACCAGACGGACAGGATCAGGAAAACCACACGGTGGCTTGTCCACAACCATGTCACCGCGGTCGTCGCGGTAAGCGGCGCAGTAAGGCAGGCCCTCAGCGCCAGCGGAATAAGAGCCGACAAGATAACGTTGATACATAACGGCATACAGCTTGAGAAATTCGACCCTTCCCATATCGACCGCGAAGAGATACGCAAAGAGCTCGGGATTGCCGCTAGCGAATTCCTCATAGGGACAATCGGGAAACTGAACCGCGGGAAAGGCGTGTATGAACTCCTCCGTGCGATCGGAATGATCGCGCAAGCAAACAGGTCCGTCAAAGTGGTCTTTGTCGGCGACGGAGAGGAGAGGGAGGGGCTCGGAAAAGAAGCGCAGAGACTGGGCATCGGCGACAGGGTCATTTTCGCCGGGGTGAGGAAGGACGTCGAGCGGATGTATGCGGCCATGGATATCTTCGTTCTTCCCTCCACATGCAGCGAGGCCTTCGGCATGGTGATCATCGAGGCGATGGCTATGGGGAAGCCGGTCATCGGGACCATGGTGGGTGGGATACCGGAACTCATTACGGACGGAAAAAACGGGATACTTGTTCCGCCGGGAAACGAGAAGGCACTCGCGGTGGCGATACAGAAATATCTGACTGCCCGGGACTTCTCTGCACAGGTCGCTTCCGCCGGCAGACAGACCGTGGAATCGGAGTTCTCCGACAAAACACTCGGCGACCGCTTCGAAGGGCTCTTCAAGACATTGGAGGTACGATGAGGTTGCCTGCAAGGATACGATGGAAACATGTGGGGCGTCTTTACGAGACGTTGGCGCCCCACCTCAAGGCCTCCCCGATCAAAATGGACACCCCAGAAAACGGACGTGTACTCGTGCTGTCGCCCCACATCGATGATGACGTAATAGGAGCGGGGGGAAGTCTCAGAAAGCACGTACTCTCAGGAGATTTTGTAAAGGTCGTCTATTTCGCCGACTGCACGGAGGAACGGGTGAGAGAAGCCAAAGAAGCGGCTGCGATCATGGGTTTTCGCGATCTCGACTTCCTCGGATACGAATCGAAGAGACTGCTTGAACAGGGTGATCTTCCGGCGCGGCTTTCGTCCATTATAAAGGATTTTGAGCCGGACCTCCTCTATCTGCCGTCGCTCTTCGACCGCCACAATGACCACCTTGCGGTGAATCATCTACTGGCCGCGTTTCATAAAAAATCTTCCTTCGACTTTACTGTCTACGCCTATGAGGTCTGGACGGCTTTGGTCCCGAACCTCGTTATCGACATCACGGACACAATCCCCGACAAGAAAGAGGCGCTTTTGAGATACACAAGCCAGCTTACGTCGAATGACTGGATCGAAGCGGCAATCTCTCTCAACCGTTACAGAGGGGTGACGTCGGGGGCAGGTACTTTCGCTGAAGGCTTCATGAGGTTTTCGATGAAAGAATACTACAGGATATGGGAAGAGGTGTATGGGAAATAGACCGCTTACGATCATGAACGTCATATCCGGAAACGGGAGGGGAGGGTCCGACAGGCTCGCACTCGACATCTCAATAGGGCTGAAACGTTCCGGCCATAGGGTCATATGGGCCTCGCCGGTTTATTGCGAATTGAGAGAAGAGGCCTCCCAGGCAGGGCTTGAGATATATGACCAGCGGCCTTCGGGAAAAGCAGAGATGAAGGGACTGTCGGCACTCCTGACTTTTTGCCGGGATGAAAAAGTGGACATCGTCAATTCCCATCAGTCAAGCGACAGACACCTGCTTCTCATGGCACGCCTTCGGGGGCTCGGATCGAAGATCGTATTTACGCGGCATTGCATCCTGTCGGGAATGCCCTTTGTCGGGGCTGTATATTTCAATGCGATCGATATGAATATTGCGGTGAGCAGCGCAGTGAAAAAAAGCCTTTTAAGGGGAGGCGTAATACCGGCCAGGGCCGCTACGGTCCACGGAGGGATAGATATAGAGAAATTCAGCGCCCCTCCTGACGAAAAGGTTAGGGAGATAAGAGACAAATATTACCGAAACGGGGCGCTCAATATAGGGATCGTTGCACGATATACCGGCGGTAAAGTATTCAGGCCCGACAACCCCACGATGAAGGGACATGAGTTCCTCTTCAGGGCGCTCGCAGCGCTCCCCGGAGATTTTCACTTACTCGTGCTCGGTGTCTGGGGCGGCAAGGACATCGAAAACCTCAAAGCGGTAGCAGACTATAACGGGCTGTCACCGGCAGCGCTCACTTTCTGTGACTTCCAGAAAGACATAGCGCCGTTTTATAAAATTATGGACCTCAATGTATTGCCCTCAAGGAACGAGGGCCTGGGACTCACGCTCATCGAGGCTATGGCCGCCGGCGTCCCCTGCATCGGCGCCGACAGCGGAGGGATACGGGAGATCATCGACGACGGAGTAAACGGTTTTCTCTTTGCCCCCGGAGACAGCAATGCCCTGGCTGAAAAAATTCGCACCCTGCGGGAAGACGCCGGGATGAGGGACCGCTTTGTCATGAATGGCAAAGAGAAGGTCGCGCGGCTATTTGATATTAAACGAACGGTGAGTGAGACGGAGAAGGTATTCTACGACTTGGTTGCGCATTAACGGCTATTTACCGGAAGGCGCGGTGCGGTAGCCGGGTCCCAACTCTCAAAAAAATCATCCAATATTGAGGTCTGTCCCACAGGGAAATGCCCGTAACGGATCGAGAGCTGTTTTTCGGCAACCGATTTCGGCTCACCGTCAACAACCACCTTCCACAAAGCAGCCGCAAGTCCCGACCTGTCCGAACCGCTCTTGCAGTGAATGAGTACCGGACGGGGCGCCTCACTGAAGATAGTCATGAGCCT
>CAWEQH010000003.1:0-46892 GCA_963811165.1 uncultured Nitrospiraceae bacterium | reverse complement strand
GTGGAAACTCTGGTTTCTTTTACTGAGGCAAATGATCTGAAAATAGCCTATGCGGACACGGAAATGGTGTCCCAGCTTTATTCTCCCGAAGATAAACGCATGACAGAGACAGTGACCGCTCTTTTTTCGGAAGATTTTGTCTATGAAGAACTTCTCATCAACAACTATATCCCTTTTAATTCTCTCCTCTTCAAATCTGAGTTATTGGACCGGAAGAAGTGTCTTTGACGAGTCCTTCGACCTTTACGAAGACTGGGACCTATTAATACGCCTGGCACGGGATTATGTTTTCTTCCATATTAAGAAAACCACCGCAAAATATTATCAGTGGAGCAGCGAATTGCAGATTAACCAGGCGGATACTGATATTATGTTTGAGACGCACCTAAGAATTATCGGCAAGCACTTGCACCGTATTACTCCCCAGCTAATTTATCGCATGAAACAAAAAAGAGATGCTCTGTTAGCGCAACTGGAGGAACTTCGGGCAGTATTCAGAGAAAAGACACAGTCAATTGCGGGGGTGGAATTAGCTGTCGCTGACAGAGACAGGCTGATCGGGCAGAGAGACGAGTTGATAAGAACCCTTACAAAAAAAGACATCCGTATAGGCAATCTGGAGAAATCTGTTGCTGAAAGAGACAAAGAGATTCTCAGGCAAGATATGCACATAGACAAGCTTGAAAACCGTTTATCGCAGAAAGATATTACGCTCGAAGAAAAAGAGGGACAAATAGTCAGACTTCGGAACGACCTTGAGGCTATAAGAAACACCCGCGGATGGAAGTTTTTGGAACGTTTTAGAAGAGCGAGGGAAGCCATCCTACCAGCCGGTCTTGCCCGGGGCAATGCGTACCGATCCGGTAAGAAGGCATTGGGTGTCTTGCAGCGTGAGGGGCCCGGAGTCTTTCTGAGGAAGGCAGGAAATGGGCTAACCCGGTCAGGTGGTAATGGTTCCTCCACTGAACCTACTTCCCCTATGCTGCCCACGTCCCGTGCGTATCCGGATCATTTTCCGTCGCCGAGAGCCTACCGAGTTCTGTTTGTGAAGTGGGAATGGGCGGGCATTACAAATCATTACAGGGTCGATAACATGGCCGAATACCTGAAAAGAAACGGAACGCCGGCAGAGGTCCTTCGACCTGGAGGATCTGCCTCACCATATTCCACGAGTGTTCGAGTTCGACCTGGTCGTCATACACAGGATACCGATGACTCCGTTACTGAAGGAGTTCATTAGCGCTTGCAGGAGTCGGAACATTGTCTCGGTTTTCGACATAGACGATTATCTTTTCGAGGCTTCGGTAATCCACCAGGTGGAGTGGGTCAAACATACTAAAGGGACCGAACGGGAGCGGCTGATCGAACATATGTTGCAGTGCCGGCAGACGCTGGAGGCCTGCGACTATTTCATCGCGCCCACTGAGTTTCTGGCGAATAAAGCTGGGGAAATCGGCCGGGAAGCCTTTGTAATACGCAATGGCTTCAGTGAGGCGCTGTACCAGAGTTTTCTGGACCAATTGCAATCCAAGGCGGCAGTGAAGTCTGACGGAAAGGTGAGGATCGGCTATTTCAGCGGCACGAATACGCACCAAAAGGATTTTCAACATATTATTCCGGCACTGTCGCGGGTACTTGAGAGAGTGCGAAAGCGCGATCTATATATTTGCGGCCTGATGGAAATGGACCGGCGCTTCGACCTCTTTTCTGAGAGGATAGAAAGGGTACCTCTCGTCCCGCTTGAAGAGTTGCCTGCGGCCATGCTGCCTTGTGATATAAACATCGCTCCGCTTGAGAGCGGTAATATTTTTTGTGAGGCCAAGAGCGAACTCAAGTATATATACGCCGGCCTGATGAAAATTCCCAGTGTAACGTCTCCCACCGATGCCTTCCGACATGCCATTACGCATGGCGAAAACGGGTTTCTTGCCTCCACGGTTGATGAATGGTATACACATCTGAAGACGTTGGTGACCGACCCGGCGTTGAGGGCCGCCATGGGTAATGAGGCTCATGAGCACGTCAGGAAGTTCTATTCTCCGGGTGCCTTGGCCCGTCAGGCAAACGAAGTATATCGCAACATAATTACAGCCGCTAGACAGAAGCGCAACATCCCTGAAAAGAGTTTTTCAGCCGGCTTTATTATTGCTGATAGTCCGGCTAACCAGGAGGCATACCGCCGTGTGACTGCAGTTGCAGAAGAACTGGCGAAGAACGGACATCGCATAACGTATTATTATTATGGGAGCAACGGCGATCACGCAGGTGGGGAAATTCCGGGGTCTATGAACACGGCGGCCAGCATCTCCGTTGCAGAAATTGGTGCTATGATGTCTCATGATGTGCTCTTGTGTACCGACCCGTATAACTCCTCTGTGACCGCCTACACACAGAGAGCCAGGACAGCACACCTGGTATACTTGCCCGGCTCTGATAAGTATGTGGACATTCCTCATCCATGGGCAACGTTGTTTCATATCATTCCTTATTCTCCAAACGTCAGAGATGCTGTCAGTCAACTTGAAAATATAATATGGGAAACCACAGCCTCAAGAAAATCTTAATTGTTACGCACGGGTTTCCTCCGTCTGAATTAGGGGGGACCGAAATCTATTCCTATAACCTCGCCCGGGCGCTTTCCGATAGAGGCATCGAGGTGGTAGTATTTACCAGGCTGACCGGTCCTCTGTCCCGAAAAGATGACCATTCGGAGGGATATGTCCGACAGGATTTAGAAGGCCTTCGGATATACAAAGCGATCGACAGCTCAAGTAGTCTGAAGGAATTTCTCAATCCTTATATCTCGCGTGCGTTCAGGAATATCCTCGACAAAGAGAAACCCGACCTCATCCACTTTCAGCATCTCGTCCTTCTGTCGGCGGAACTCCCAGAAATAGCCAGCTCATATAATATCCCATGTCTCATGACCTTTCACGATTACTGGTTTCTCTGCCCCAAGGTTCAGTTTCTTGACGGCAAAAACAGGATATGCCCGGGCCCCTTTGACGGCGTCAACTGCATTTCCTGCTTTGATCCCCCTGCCATCAGTGAGTACAGGGTCATCAACAGGTTCAAGAGATTCGTACCGGGCCGGTTGAAGGCTCATGTCGCCAAGGTAAAAGAAGAGGTCGACATGCTAAGAACGTCTCGGGAGATGCGGGCGGTTGAATTTAATTTCAGGCTGAATTTTCTTAAAAGACAGTTCAATTTCTTGAAATATAAAATCAGCCCGTCTAAACATTTGATCGCGAGGTTTGAAAAAGAAGGGTTTGAGGGGATGCAGTATCTTTCTCTCGGATTTCCACCGGTCCCCAAGGTAGAAGCTAACCCGGGTAAAAAATTGCGGTTTGGTTATATGGGAAACATTAATCATCCCAAAGGCCTGGCCGTCGTTGTGAGAGAACTTTTGCCACTGCTTCGGCAGGATGCCGTAAGCCTTTTTGTCTATGGGAAGCCATACGACCTGGGCTATTTTGACGAGATTCGCACGAAGACGGCAAACCTCCCAGCTGGTGCAGTGAGTTTTGCGGACCGTACAAGAATAGCTTTGAGGAACTCTGGAAGGTGCTATCGACGTTTGATGTCCTTTTGTTCCCGTCCGTCTGGGAGGAGAATTCTCCAATAGTATTAAGGGAAGCGCTTTTGTCCGGAAAACCCGTCATAGCCAGCAATCTCGGCGGGGTGCCGGAAATTGTAGAAGACGGGGTGAACGGTCTTTTATTTGACCCTTTCAAGGAAGGGGATCTTCTTGAGAAAACGAGAAGAATACTTGGAGATAGGGACCTTCTGAAACGACTGATCGAAGGCGCGCAAGAGGTCAAACTCGATTCGCTCGAAAACCATTTCGAAAAGGTCACTGGCATTTACAAAAGCATCATTTAGTGACTTGATTCTCCTGCAGGGAGATTATACCGGTAATTGACGTAATGTCCTGAGCGCACTATAATGCGGCCATCCTGCAAAAAAGGGGAACTTAAATGGGGAAAAAGCACTTGCATTTCTTTAGTTCACTTGTCATCTTTGGGATGTTCCTGATGCCGAGCGGTTGCGGGGGCGGCAATGGACCTAACCAGACACCGAATCCAACACCCATTCCCACCCCTACGCCGACACCAACACCAACGCCTGGCAACCCTCTCGACCACTGGTATCTGAGAAATCCCCTGCCAGCGGGAATAGGCTTGAATAGGATAAGCTATGGCAATGGTCTCTTTGTTGGGGTTGGAGGACAGATTTCTTTCGTCAAAGTGGCGGGAAGTGCGGGCATGATATTCACATCGCCCGATGCGATATCTTGGACTCAGAGAGAATCGGGCACTTCCAATTATCTTTACGGTGTTACTTGCGGCAATGGCGTCTTTGTTGTCCCTGAGTTTATAGGCACTATGATCGCCTCATCTGACGGGATATCGTGGACCAGAAGGCAGTCCCCGCTTATCTTCGATGTCGCTTACGGCAATGGCATTTTTGTTGGCGTGGGAGATGGCGGAATGATATGGACCTCAAGGGATGGGATTTCGTGGATTCAAAGATCGTCGGGAACAACCAACTCTCTTTTGGATGTCACTTATGGTGAAGGGATCTTCGGCGCCGTGGGATACGATGGATCCAATGACATTATAGTAACCTCGTCAGATGGGATATCATGGACCGGCGGGCTATCGAGTATTTCCGATGAGTTTTTTGATATGGCTTACGGAAATGGCACTTTTGTCGCCGTTGGCAAGACGGGAATTATATATACCTCACCGGATGGGATATCATGGGCTCAAAGGACATCGGGCACTTCTAACCATCTTTTGGCAGTCACCTACTGTGATCACAGCTTCGCTGCAGTGGGAAACGGCGGAACCATTCTTACCTCATCAGACGGAATATCATGGAAGCAAAGGACATCAGGGACTTCCAATGATCTTTACAGTGTCTCTTGCGGCAACGGCACGTTTGTTATAGTGAGTGGCGGAACCATCCTTCAATCTGACCCTCTCGAATAGGACTGTCGGACCCTATTGAATAAGCTATTATTTTATTGTCGATAGACAGCTTCGCCTTATTATGTTGAACTGTTGATTTCCTTCATATCCGGGTAATACAAAGGACGCTTGAAATTTAGGATATCATATGCTGAAACAGTTCGTATTTTTTTCCTTTTAAGGCATCCTTTATCTTTCAGAATCACAAATAACGTATTATAGTATGTTTCCGTGAAAGGCGAAATCAAACTATTTAGTTTCATGATTAGTGCAGTCGTACTCTTATCGAATAAGATTTTATTGGCCACCGGCACACACAAGTTCCACAAATGAGATAATAGCGCTTTAAAAGTCTTTGCCCCCACGACTTTTTGCTGCACCAGTTCCTTGTCAATTAGTTTGAGTGCAAGGGCTACCGAATACTTGGTCATGACTTTCTTGCAAAGAACTTCATATCCATCGGATTTTAGAAAATTAAAACTTTCCAAATCGAAAACATGTATGTGACCGTGTACCTCTTCTTCCGCGATGTTCCTCTCCACCTCTTCTTTTGTTTCGTGCGGCACCGTAATCACTACAGCTTTTCTTGCGACCCTCAGCAGTTCTCTGAGAGCCTTGTTCACGTCCTTAGCGTGTTCCAGGGCTTCACTGCAGAGTACGACCTCAAACTCGTCGGAGTTAAATGGCAGCTCGTGTACGTCCCCGGGAACCGATCTAATCCCGAAAAGCTCAGCAGCTCTTTTACAAGCCTCTTCCGAAAGATCTGAGTTTGTTACTTCAGCTCCAAACAGTTCTCTTGCAAGAAATGCTTTCCAGCCTTCTGCCCCGCCCACATCCAGTAATGTCTTAAAGTCAAGATGAGAAAGACTTCTCATTATCTCGTAGGTGCGAATATACTGGTCAAACCGGCCTGCTTCTTCATGACCCGATCGAAACCCGTAAACAGGCTGATGTGCCCAGTATACCCCATCCTCATCAACCATCTTAAACCTCTCATTCAACATGAGCTTTGTCTTTAAAGTATATTCGTCGAGCATATCCTTATCCTATGACTTTCCTCGTATTATTAAAGCTATTCAGTTGGCTGGACTGCCTCCAGCGATTCCCCTATAACTTATTTCATAATCGTAACTTTTTTCGTGCGCCGAAGTAAATGCGGGGATTGGCTCCTGCTGTTATAGATGAGAGGCTATTGAGACGGCTGATCCTTTCTCAATATAGCAACAACTTCATCATTGCTTTCCTGGAATAATTTTATCCGGAATGGAAAATGTAATTTCTCCTGACAGTGCGTCAGCAGTTCAAAAAAATCTTTTGGAGTCCACACATGATAATGGATACTGTAATCCATATCCAGTAGTTCTCGAACCCTGGAGGCGACTTTTCTTTGGGAATCTTATAGACTAATTTGACCCATTCGTCGAAGTGATCTTTTTTTGATCGCTGTCCCCCATCGCGATAATCTCTCATTAGATGGTCTATCGACGTTATTGGCCTGTCTTTGTCAAATGTATACCGTTTGTCCGGGACGGCCAGATACACTATCCCGCCGGGTTTTATCACCCGGAGCCAGTTCTTCAGCGCCGTGATAGGGTCCTGACTATGTTCTATCATGTGATTTGCGATAACGAAATCAAAGGAGGCGTCGGGCAAGGAAGCCAATATTTCTCCATTATCGATGATATCAGGTGCAGCGATACTTGTTCTATCGAGTTCCGGATAGTGCCTTCGCAGCTCTTCCAGGGTGAGGCGGTCAACATAGCGGACAGTCACATCTGCCGGCACAGATAATGGATTATGAAGGGCTCCAATCTCAAGCCCGGTTCCTGTCAGATAGCCGACGGCAATTTCGTGACGCGAAAGGGGCTGCTTCTGCTCCGCTACGGTTTCCGAATGCTGTCGGCTGGAGAAAAAAGTTAATAGTTTTTGGAATTTCTTGAGAATCGTAATAGACATGCCGGTGCTATTATGCAGGATAAACGGACCTAAATCAAGAAATGAGCAGGACAGGATATATTAAGATATTAGCCCTTCATAGTCACCGCTTAACCATTTATTTCCTGCAGATGTGATAATATAAGTAAATTTTTTTTTGGGATCAGAACAAGCATATATGGCATTCAGGCGATGCGTACATTCACTAGTCTTTCAGCATATTCCATGCAAACTCTTGGGCGGGGCCTCATGAGACAATTCAGTTATTTTTATTTTTTATTCGGAGAGTCAGTTGGTTTTTAGCTCGCTGATATTTTTATTTCTTTTTCTTCCCCTAGTCCTGGCAGTTTATCACCTGATCGGGAAAAAATTCCAAAATGCGTTCCTTTTGGCTGCAAGCCTCTGCTTTTATACCTGGGGAGAAGGACTTTATATCTTCATAATGCTTATTTCGATCGCATGTAATTATCTGTTCGGCATTCTGATAGATCGGTTTCACGGCAAGTGGAAGGCGGGACCGGTTATGGCGGGTGCCGTCATATTTAATATTTCTCTACTTGGCTTTTATAAATATGCAAATTTTCTGGCCGAAAACCTAAACGGTCTTTTGCATATCGCCGGAATCGGTCCGCTTGCGTTCGCTCCTGTGCATCTTCCCATTGGCATATCTTTTTATACATTCCACACTATGTCTTATCTTATCGACGTGCATCGCCGGATTGTGAAGGTGCAGAAGAATCCAGCTGATTTCGCTCTCTACGTTTCTCTTTTCCCGCAACTCGTCAGCGGGACCGATCATCCGTTATCACGACGTAGCGGACCAAATCGCCTCCCGTTTGCCGAGCCTGGATGGATTTGTGACTGGAATAAGGCGATTTATTATCGGTCTCGGAAAGAAGACGTTGATAGCAAACACGCTGGCCCTGACCGTCGACCAGATTTTTTCCCTTCCCTCCGGTACCCGTTCGACGGGACTGGCATGGCTGGGAATCATATGCTACACGCTCCAAATCTATTTTGATTTCTCGGGATATTCGGACATGGCGATTGGACTTGGCCGCATGTTCGGGTTTCGCTTTCTCGAAAATTTCGATTATCCTTATATTGCAAAATCAGTAAGGGAGTTCTGGAGGCGATGGCACATCTCCCTGTCCAATTGGTTCAGGGATTATCTTTACATACCGCTTGGGGGCAATCGGAATTCTGTTGGAAGGACATATTTTAATCTTGTCCTAGTATTTTTCCTTTGCGGTTTGTGGCATGGTGCGAAATGGAATTTTGTAATATGGGGCATGCTGCACGGTGTCTTCCTCGTCCTTGAGCGTACGGGGTTCGGAAGATGGCTCGACCAAAAGAGAGCGCCCTTAAGGCATTTCTATACACTTTTCATTGTCACCGTGGGGTGGGTTTTTTTTAGGGCTGACACTTCTTTCGGGCGCGCTCGATTACCTGTCCATTATGGGCGGAGTTCACAGATATGCAGGCGTAAAACATACGGTCTCGATGTACATGACGCCGGAGTTATTATTGGCGGTGCTTGTCGGCATTGCCGGTTCTGTGCCTTTGAAGCCATTATTAGCGCTTTATTTGGTCAACGCGGACACTAAAATTAGGACACTACCGGAGGTCACGTATGGAGCGCACGTTGTAAGGGCTTAGGACTAAGTCTCGTTTTTGTCGCCTCTGTCATATCTCTTGCAAGCGGGACATATAATCCATTTATTTATTTCAGATTTTAGGAGCGGGATGAAAAAGCATAGTCCGGCAAAGATTGGCTCAGTTTCAAAGAAGTTCGTAATCATTTTATTCTTTGCCGCCATATTTTCCCCACTAGTATGGGATATTATTAATATCAAAAACGCGACGGGACTAAATGAAAAGAGGGCTCTTGCCCCGTTTCCAAGGGTCACCCTCGGGGTGTCTGCCCTAAGAAATTTTCCAAGGGAATTCGAGAAATACTACAATGACCGTTTCCCACTACGAGGCCAATTAATAGCCTTGAACAGCTACCTGAAAACCCGGTTTCTATCGACTTCCCCGGTTCCCAAGGTAGTCATTGGGAAGCAGGGATGGCTTTTTTATCGTGGAGATAATGTCTCAACGTTAAAGGATGATTATTTACTGAACACTCCTTTCGATCAGATACAGCTTTTGCAACTGCAGTTTTACCTGGAAGCCAAGCACGAATGGCTGGCTGAACAAGGTATCCCCTATTTCTTAGATAATGGTGCCCGATAAGCAATCCATCTATCCCGAATTTCTCCCCGAAGCTTATGCCCCTAGGGGAAGTCATCTTGATCAACTTCGGCGGCACCTGCAAGAGAAGTCGTATATACGGATGGTTGATGTATACGGTGCATTGATCAAGGCTAAAAAGGACCACTCAGTTTATTATAAGAACGATACCCATTGGAACGAATTTGGGGCTTTTATCGCCTATCGCGAAATCATAAGGAATGTTGCCGCTTATTTTCCTAGTATGCGCCCTCTTTTGCCGGAGGACTTCAAAATTGAGTATAAAGTCCGCAAAGGATTTGATCTTTCGGATATGTTGGTGAGCAGTGCTTTTCTTGAGGAAACTGTTCCGCAGTTTTCCAGGCTTTCCCCTTTACAGGCGCATAAAGTTGAACTTGTCTATAAGTTGCAGCACTTAAAGGGGTTTCCGGACTGGACACTCCCTGTCTTTGAGGAACGAGCAGGGCATCTCCCTAAAATGGTCTTATTCGGGGACTCCTTCCGGGATGCGCTAGTCCCCTATCTTTCCGAAAACTTCAGACGGAGCGTTTATGTTTATATTTTGGAAGACAATCTTTACCAACCGATTATCTCTCATGAGCGGCCGGATATCGTGATAGATGAAATAGTCAACGCTCTCTCCAAAAATTGCCCGCCCTGCCTATCAGCCAGGAGTTCCAGAATATTTTTTTCCGGAAGTGTTTTTACAGCACGTCCGATATTCTGATACTCGGCAATCCTCAAACAAATTACGCAGGTGTTGTCCCTTTGCATGAGGCCAGCATTTCAAAGGAAAGTCTTCATAAATCCGGCCTGCGAATTAAAGCTACGGGAGGAGACCCATTCATTGAACTCCCGTTTTTCTCTCTGCCCAAAGACAGATATCCTATCATCAAAATAGATATTATGAGTCCTGCAGATACAAATTTGCAGCTATACTATATGACAAACGCCTCACGGGAATATACCGAAACGCTGAGCATAAGACGTTTTCTCAGGAAGGGGAAAAATTTGCTGTTTGTTCCCGTGCCTTCTGCTGATCTTTATGGAAAACTGCGTTTAGACCCTGGCGAGGTGCCGGGCGATTATTACCTTAATTCTATCGAGGTTAGTGCAGTGCCGGAAAAATTAAGGCTCGAATGAACTGACTGCCGGATATTTTGCGGTCCCGTGGAAGAAGTTTCGCCTGCACCCCGCCCGTGTTACTGCTGTTCTTTGCTGATTCTCCACGGCAAAAGTACATTTCTAATTGCCTTTCGGGGTATAATTCACCGGTAAACGGAAAGGATTTATAAATAATTCGGTCTGCGCGGTCATAGTTTCCTTCAATTCGCCTGAAAGTGTGATCACCTGTATCGATTCGTTAGAGAACCAGGCAGATAAAATTGTAGTAATCGATAACAGCGCTGATCAGCGGGTAAGAAACGCACTCCTCGCGCTGCCGCACGCCAACAGGATCGCTTTTATATTCAATGACTGCAATAAGGGACTCGCAGCCGCCTTGAACCAGGGAATTCGTTATTCTCTGGATAATGCCTGCAAATGGACACTCCTTTTGGACCAGGACAGCATCCTCGCGGAAAGTATGATAGGTGAAATGCTTCGGTCATATAATGATCTTGATGAGGAAGCAAAAAAGGAAACGGCTTTGGTAGTTCCTACGGTATATGACAGAAATTTCAAAAAAATGCTGCCGTCGGTCATCACCACTAATTTTCTTAACAAAAAAATTGAGACTCCAGCAGGTGATTGCTTTGTCCATTTCCATATTACTTCCGGCAGTCTTCTGAAAAATGAGCTTGTCTCGAAAATAGGATTAATGAACGAAAACCTGTTTATTGACTATATCGATTTTGATTATTGTTTCAGAATTCTGGATAGAAATCTCAGAATACTCTTAAGCAAAAATGCCCTGCTTTATCACTCCCTTGCCGAAACAAAACAAAAACTTTTTTTTCAATACAGGGAGCATCAACCCGTAAGAGTGTATTACCAGACGAAAAATAGCCTATATACCCTTTTTAAATACGGAAAGAACTATAGGTCATTCCTCTATTTTGAGATCTTCAGGCTGAATCAGGAGACCTGTAAAGACGATATTATGGGAATCAAAAAAAATAGAGAAGCTGAGAATGTATTTTAGGGGCATAAGGGACTTTATCCGAGAATACGGGAAATTAGAAAACGGTTAGGATCCAACCGAAGCTCACTCTTCTTACGCAACCCGCATTCACCATTGAATTTTTTCCCGCAAATTGGTAAAGTGTTGTGAACGTCATGATCTCTATTTTTTCGCGGAAAAGGACCGATCTCAAAATAAAGCAGGAGATGCTGCGGGGCGTCTATGAAGAAAATTTGCGGATCATAGGCAAGGGCGACGGCGTTGCATCACGGCAAAAACCTTTTCTCCTCAATAAGTTTTTCCTGACCCTGCTTATCTCAACGGTCGCTATCCTGGTCCACGGCTCCTACGTCTCAAACTCGTTCTTCTCGGAAAAACAGCTGACCGCCAGCGAGATAAGTCAAAAAATTCTCACTCCCGGCCCCAAATCAAGTCCGGCCGATTTTCGGGCATTTATCACCAATCCCGATATGTCGGTCAGCCGCACCTTCGGCCTAGGGGTAAGGACGATCATGATAGACGCGGGGCACGGCGGCGCAGACTCCGGCACAAAGGGAGTAATGGGCACTCTTGAGAAGGACATCACCTTAGACATCGCAAGGAGGCTGAAGGAACGTTTAGACAAATACGGCCGGTTTAACGTGTTGATGACCCGAGACCAGGACGTTACGGTGCCCCTCAATAAAAGGGTCGATATGGCAGTATCAAAAAAGGCGGACCTCTTCCTGTCCATTCATCTCAATTATATTCCCCACAAACCGATCAATATCATCGAGACCTACTTTTTCGGTCCCTCTGCCGATACCAAGACGCAAAGGCTTGCGGAACAGGAAAACGCCGGGTCCCAGTACGGCCTGAGCGATTTCAAGGAGATCATCGAAAAGCTGGGGGAGAGGATGAAGACGCAGGAGTCCAGGGGCCTTGCATATTCCATACAAAAAACGCTTTTTCTGAACTTCAAGAAAGACAACGGAAACGCCTACGACTTCGGGGTCAAGAGGGCGCCCTTCGTCGTGCTGCTTGGAGTGGACATACCGGCCGTGCTGGCGGAGGTCTCATGCCTGAGCAACAAAGAGGAGGAACAGATGCTGAACACCCCGGGGCACAGGGAGAATATCGCCCATTATCTTGAGGCCGGGATACTGGATTACCTAAATAAAGGAGAAATGAGCTATGAGGCAAACGGATCCGCAGAAAAAAGATAACATCCTGTTCGTAGGGATCGACCTCGGGACATCGAGGTCCGCGATCTCGGCCGGCAACGACAAGAGGGAATGGATCGAGAGTTTCGTGGGCTGGCCCAAGGACTTTATCTCGATGCAGGTCGTCGGCAAGCCGGTGCTCTTCGGCGCCGAGGCGCTCCAAAACAGGCTCTCCCTCGACGTCTGCAGGCCTCTTGAGCACGGGGTGATAAAGGAAGGGATCGGCAAAAACGAAGAGGCGGTGAAGGAGATCATAAAGCATCTCATCGAACTTGCGGGCCCCTCACCGGAACAAAAGATACACGCGGTCGTGGGGGTTCCGGCCGATACCCTCAAGGTCAACAAACTCGCCATAAGAAATGCCGTGACGGAATTCGTCCAGGCACTGATGGTGGTCACCGAGCCTTTTGCGGTCGCCTACGGAATGAACCTCCTCAACAACTCGCTCGTCATCGATATCGGCGCGGGCACGACCGATTTCTGCATAATGCACGGGGCGATCCCGACTGAGGAAGACCAAAAGACCATACTGACCGCGGGCGACTACATAGACGACCAGCTGTTCAGCTATCTGAGCGAGAAGTATCCCAACTCCAGGTTCAATAAGAACATGGTGCGTCTGTTCAAGGAAAAATACAGCTTTGTAAGGGACACGGCCGAAGAGGTCCGCGCGGAAATACCGGTCGACGGCAAGCCCGTCATGCACGACATAAAAAACGAGATCAAGCGGGCCTGCGAAAGCATCCTTCCGGCGCTCACCGAGACGACCACCGAGATGATCGCGAGGTTCGATCCGGAATTCCAGGTCAGGATAAAAAACAACATCGTCTTAGCAGGCGGCGGCAGCCTGATCCGGGGCCTCCGCGAATATCTGCAGGATGCACTGAGAGAATACGGCCCCTGCAGGGTATCATGCGTTGAAGACCCCCTGTTTGCCGGGTCAAACGGCGCGCTCAAACTGGCGCAAGATATGCCTTCGAAGTACTGGGAACCTCTTTGAGGTCCCCTGAATACGTTAACCCAATGAGAGGGAATTTACTATGTCAAGCAAAACAATCCTTGTAATTGACGCCGACAGCGAGACGGAGCAGCTTATCGCGTCGACTCTCGAATCGGAAGGGTATCTCGTTTTTGCGGTCCCCGGCGGTGACGTCGGAACGGAAATGGCCCAGAAAGTCAGCCCTTCCCTCATATTCATAAACCCCGATGAAACAGGGCTTGAGATGTGCAGGACGATCCGCGGGTTCGAGTCATTGCAGAAGGTCCCCCTCGTGTTATTGACATCTCCGTTGAGCAAAGTAGACACCGCCGTCTCTTCGGCCTTCGGCGTTGCCGATGTGCTTACCGTCCCTTTCACCGCCGCGGAGCTCCTCGAAAAGACCGCGAAAGTCCTCGATACAAAGGCCCCCATCGTACTGCACGTCAAGGAAAAAGAACGTGCGTTTGAAAGCGAAGAGACTGCCTTCCCCATTGAGCGCCCGGCTGTAAAACAGGCCCCTGACATCGAGCCTCAGATTTTTCAGATGCCGGGGATACCGGAGCTTGACGAAGAGCCTGATAGAGAAATTGTGTACGGGGAGAAAAAAGTTCCGGAGCCTGCGGATGCCTACATTTCAAAAGAAGCGTCAAGGCGCAGAAAAAAGAAGAGCAGCCTCCCTGCGGTCATCGCCGGAGCGGCCATTTTAATTGTCGGAATCGCTGCAGGCGCCCTCTTTTACCTCGGGCTGATACCGGGAATGGGGGCCAAAAAGGCCGTCCCCATAAAGCCATTGAGTACCGCGATGAAGCCGAAGGCCCAACCTCCGGCGCCCGCTCAGTCTCCGACTCCGTCGCCTGCTCCGGTAAATGAGCAGCAGAAACAGCAGACAGTCGCTGAGAATAAAACGGCCCCTGCGGCTTCCCCGTCTGCCGGGAAAACAGCCCCTGCAACGCCTTCCCCGGCACCCATAATGCCTGTGAAAAAAGGACCGCCTCTCCCTGCCGCAGCGGCGCCCACGCCTTCGGCTAAAGCGAAACCTTCAGGGAAGGCAGTTTATTCCGTCCAACTGGGCGTGTTTAAAAGCGAAGACAATGCTGTTGCGCTTACGAATAAATTTAAGGGGAAAGGATACGATGCCTTTGTGGTCAGGGGCTCCGGCAAAGACAAAGGGACTTTCTACCGTGTGCTGATCGGAAATACCTCAGACAGAAAAGAGTCGGCAAAATTGGCCGCAAAGATAAAAGACAAGGAGAAGATCAAGGCGGTCATTTACTCCGAGTAAGATTCGACTGTCTCGACAAGGAACTTCTCATATTGAGCGGCGATCCTGTCCCATGTGAAATTTTTGACCCATTCCCTTCCCTTGATCCCCATTTCTTCACGTGCGGAGCTTTCGGCGAGACCTTTCATAGAGAGGGCCAGCGAGACCGGGTCCCCTGACTTGAAGGAGACCCCTGCCCCGTTTTGCGTGACAAAAGAGCATGCGGGGATATCGCTCACTAAAACAGACTTCCCGCAGGCCATAGCCTCAAGGACCGATATGGGCTGGACCTCATGCCTGGAAGGAAAGACGACAAAAGAGGCATCACCGATAATTTCGCTTTTCTTTACTCCCGAGACCCAACCGGGAAGTTCGATGTTCCCCCTTACGCCCTCCGGCAGTGCCGTCACCGCGGACCTTAACCTTTCCATGTCCCTGCCGTCCCCGGCCACGACCAGTTTGATGTTGCCGAAAGACCTGCAAAATTCAGTATACGCAGTAAGAAGCAGGTCGAGCCCCTTGCCGTACATGTCGATACGGCCCAGGTAAAGTATGTAATCCCCTCGCCGAAACGGGAGGCCGAAGAGTTCGGGGGCCACGCCGTTTGGGATGACCGTCTTATGCTTTTTGTTATCGAGAAAGAGCCTGCCCGCGGTCTCATCATTTATAAATATAAAGTTGCAATAGAGCAACGGCCGCAGGTGCTCCAAAAGAAAAAGGACCGAAGAATAGAGGGGGTTGTACTTCCTGAAATAAAGGGACCCCGTATATCCCTGGACCTGCAGCACAACCGGCCTTTTCGTAACGGCATGGAGAAAGGTCGGTACGGCCGGGGAGAATTCCTCAATTATGAGATCATATTCTATCCCCTTTTCAGCGACAAAGCGGGCCGCCCTGTATGCGTAGGACAGCAGCGTCCTGGTGAGACTCCTGCTTTCGGTACCCGCAAAGATATGTGCCAATCCTTCTATCTCTTTGTCGCGTGCGCCAGGATATTTTTTGCACAAAAGCGTAATTTCGTGCCTGCCTTTGAGGCGGCCGTAAATCTCGTATGCGCGCGTTCCGACACCGCCGATCCCGAAATAATCGCCCTTGCTTTCGTAAAGCAGATGGAGTATCTTCACCGGTTCTCTTTTAGCGCCTTCCTGCACGAATCAAGGATGCCCGAGGCGGTCTTCTCCCAGGAAAATAGTTGCGCCCTTTTCAGCCCTTTTGCCGAGAGTTCTCTTCTCAGTCCTTCATTACTAAGCACCTTCAAAATCAATTCCCCCAGGGCGGCCTTGTCGTCAGGATCAAAAAGCAGCCCTGCGTCTCCAACCACCTCCGGTAATGATGCGCGGTCAGAGCATATGACCGGCGTACCGCAGGCCATCGCTTCAAGAGGAGTAAGTCCGAAGCCTTCGCTCAGGGAGGGGTGTACAAGAAGATCGGCGTAGGAGTGAAATTTCTGGAGGTCCTCGTCCGGGACATAATCGGTATACAGTACCCGTTCGTCATCGGCCAATTGCGATGCCGCAAATTCCTTTCTGCCGACAACGACCAATGAATGAGCCACCTTACCTTTAATCCTGAGAAATGCCTCAACAAGGCTGCCAATATTTTTATAAGGAAAGAGATTTCCCACCGCAAGGATGTAAGGGCCATTGAGGGAATATTTTGCCAGGAACCCGGCTCTTCCCTCCTGGCCTCTTGGATAAAACCTCTCCCGGTTATAGGCAAGCGGGACTACGTCGATCATGTCTTCTCCCAAGTTAGTTGCCGAAAGGAGAACTTTTTTTACAAACTCGGACGAGACGGTCACCCTTCCGGCGACTTTCTCCAACCTTTTCAGTGATAATCTGAAGTGAACTGCAGCGCGCTTGAACTGCGCGGCAAATTGTATCGGGTGCAGGTCATGGACTTGCACAACAAGCGGGACAAGTGGTACAAAGGGAAACTCTATCATCGGGCAAAACAGGACATCAACTTTGCTCTTCCGGCAAAGCATGGGGAAGAGACCGTTTAGATACGCAAACCGCAGCAGGTTATCGCGAAACCTCAGAGAACCCCTGACCGAAGGCGGGACTTTATGGATAAAAACTTCCGAAACTCCTTCCAGGGCGACCGGCGAAAATACGACGAAGTCCCTGTTAAGCGCAGAGATATGGCGGGATATCTCTTGTGTAAAAACCCCTAAGCCGGTCGGTTTTTCGCTCAGGAATGTTGCATTAATACCTATCTTCAATTATTCAGGGCCTTCTTATCGTGATTAAAATCATTTTGGACTCTTGAACCATGTATGAGTTTAGCACAGCCAAGCGCGGGCTTTCACAGTTTCAGTGACATAAGGAAGAAGAAAGAGCGGATGCTGCATAATATCAAACCGGACACGGCAATGGCACCATATAAAAGCGAAATATTCAGCATCCTTAAATGCAAGGAATTCCTCAGGAACCTCGTAATGCGGGACATCAAGGTACGCTACAAGAGGTCCTGGGTCACGCTGAATCTGTTGTTTATAATACTCACTCTCAACATGGTTTTTTTCCAGATCTTCAAGGTGGCCACCAATGCCTCGATCCTCGGACTGTCAAAAAGGGAGATCGACAGCAAGTTTTAACCGATCGTAGATTTTTCCAAGTTCGGCGTTTTATTTGCAGCCCCCTAAGACATATTCATCGGGTATGATCGCCAGCCTCGGTTTTTCGATCATCCACGGAGGTCGATCCCGATGTTCTGATCATCGATGAGATATTGGCTGTGGGCGACGAACATTTCAAAAAAAAGTGCAATGAGAGGATATCCGGTTTCAGGGAAAAGGGGGTTACAATGCTTTTCGTCTCACACAACGCGGAAGAAATCAGAAAACTCTGTAGTAAGGTCCTATGGCTTGAGCAGGGCGCGATGAGGATGTACGGAGAAGCTGGCGATTACCCGGGAGTATCAGAGAATCATTTCGCGGTGACTAAACCTGCTCAGTTCAGGGGTCACTGCTGCAATCTGTTTCCCTATTGAAAACGGCCGCAAAGATCTCTTTGCCGATACTACGTTGCGCTCGACCGCCGTCCGCATCCCGCTATTCAGACGGCATTTAACGATTGTGCTGATAAAAATTGCGCGGAGGCGGGCGATACTATCGCGGAGTGCGTGGTAACTGTTAACAAAAGCCTCAACTGTTCTCAGGGCGGGAAGTCAGGGGTCTGAAACAGGCCGATTGACAAAATAAATTTTTTTATGATAATTGATATCATAAAAAGAATGGTCTTTTAAGGAGGACAAAGTGATTTTGTTTAATTCCCACGAAGTTGGCCGTCCGGTGAAAGAACCGATGAGTGCGGCAGCGAGAAAAAACACTTACTATTTTACTGCAATGGCATTTTTGCTGTCTTGTTTCATAGTATTCGGTTCAGCAGCCGCGCCGGCTTTTGCAGAGGACGATGCAACGGACTGGAATAACAAGGCAGTAGGGTTAAGCCAGGCCGGCAAATATGAAGAAGCGATAGCGGCGTTCGATAAGGCGATAAGCCTTGGCTTGAAGCCGGAAGATGAAACTATGGCGTGGATCATGAAAGGGTTAAGCCTCGGACAGTTTGGGCCGGCATGAAGAAGCGATAAAGGCCTACGATAAGGCGATAAGCCTCGGCCCCAGGAAGGATTTAGAGGCTTATGCGTGGTATGAAAAGGGGGCAAGCCTTGGAAGTTTGGGCCGACGTGAAGAAGCAATAAAGGCCTTCGATAAGGCGATAAACCTCGGATTGCAGAAAAGGGACGAGGCATATGCCTGGTATTCAAACGGGTCAAACCTTCAAACGTTGGGGCGGCATGAAGAGGCGGCAAAGGCCTTCGATAAGGCGATAAGCCTGGGCCTCAAGAAGGAAGACGAGGCATATGCCTGGTACTTTAAACGGCTTAAGCCTTCAAGCATTAGGACGAAATGAAGAGGCGGTAAAGGCCCTCGATAAGGCGATAAGCCTCGGCCTCAAGAAGGAGTTAACTCCTCACGCGTGGTATTTGAAAGGCTCAAGTCTTCGAACTCTGGGACGGCATGAAGAAGCGGTAAAGGCGTACGATAAGGCGATAAGCCTCGGCCTGGGCCATGAAGAGGAAGTGTATGCCTGGTATTATAAAGGCGTAAGCCTTCGAGCTCTAGGCCGAAATGAAGAGGCGGCACAGGCTATCGATAAGGCAATAAAACTTGATGTAACCACCGCCCCCTTCGAGTAGACACCTTCTGCGACGTATTCTTGGCGTAGCGCATAGACGGGATAGGGTCCCCCCCTCGGCCGTGGAGGCAGGCGCTTTAGTTCAACCTGTCTGCGGGAAAAAGGGGGACAGACGTTTTCGTCTGCATTTGGACCGACCGGTCACGTTTCCGTAAGGACAAAAGCAAAGATACACGGGAAGGGAACTACAGCTTTCCCTCATGCATCAGCATCAGCATCGCCTTTGCATATCTTGATGAATATGAATTTACGCCCGTTTCTATGCTTTTATTAAAGGACCCTTCTGCCCCTTTTCTGTCCCTTTCCATAAGTTTTTTTTCGCCGATCGAATAGTATGCATCACAAAGCCTATGTTGCACCGCTTCTTCAGTCCTGCCATTGCGCGCTTCCTCAAGCAATCGGATATCCGTCACGTCACCCATCCCCAGGTAATACTTTGAAATGGCCCGCCACCATTTTTCGTCGACGGATGAAACGTCGTGAGAGGCCACATAGCTCCGGAGTTCTGCGAGGACTTTGTCGTATTCGCCTTGAGAAAGCTTCCCTGCGGAATTTAAAAGACGCACATAGAGAAGATCCAATTTCACATCATGGATTGTCTTCGGCATTATTTCTATCAATTTCCTGTTGTCCCGGACGCTGTCCGCGAACGACCCCTCTTCGTAATAGGCAACTGAGCGAAACCAATAGCCTGCGGCCTTTTCGGGGTCCAACTGTATGACCTTGCCGTAATCCGCTATGGCCTCACGATATCGCCCACTGTTTCGATAGAGACCTGCGCGATGGAGGTAATTATATTCTGAGGGAGCGATTGAAACGGCTTTACTCCAATCCCCAATGGCTTTATCGTACTGCTTCGTGCTCTCGTAGGCGGATGCCCGTGCCTCGTAAATGCCCCCGTTTCGGGGGGCCAGCTCAATTGCCGCGGTGTAATCCGCAATGGCCTTGTCGTATTGTTCCTTCTTGGAATAGGCAAACCCGCGATTGTAGAAGTTACGATATGTCTGAGGGTCCGGCGATTGAATCATGGCTGTGCATGCATCAATCGCTTTGTCATATTCTCCTTTATTCAAATATTCCTGACACCGATCAGTCCCATAGCTCAGAGAAGACAGTGAGAGAAAGAGCAAGACCATGAAAACTGCGAATCTTGATTTCATAAGACTCCTTTTCATGAGGATGTAATACAGCCATCATATCAGACGTAACACTTCAAGACAAGGGCGACAAAAAGGGAATTGGTTGCAGGGATAATGATGAGGCTGCACCTTTTCGTCTGCTAGCCCCCCGTGATTTTTTATGATAGAGTAAAAAAGTCAGTGTAAAAATATAATGGAGGTTTTGCAATGCCAAAACTCAAGATATGGTATTTCCCGGTTTTGTTGGCCGCGCTTACGCTATTACTTCCCGCGGAGATAGTCAGCGCCGGGACACAGGAAAAGTACACGAGGACGTTCAAAGACTATGTCGTTCCGGACGTGACGCTGCTGAATCAACATGGAAAAAAGGTGAAGCTCATTGAGCTGCTGAACTCGAAGAAAGTAGTGTTGGTGGATTTTATTTTTACCACCTGCACCACGATCTGTCCGGTGCTTTCAGCCGGCTTTGCAAATTTCCAAAAGAGGGTCGGCCAGGATCCGAAGGATGTGTTGCTCGTTTCCATCTCGATTGATCCTGAAAATGATACCCCGAAAAGGCTGACCGAGTACCTTAAACGTTATGGTGCAAAACCAGGGTGGGAATTCCTGACAGGTTCCAAGAGAGATATCGAAAGAGTGACAAAGGTCCTGGAGGCCTACACCATGAATAAGATGTCCCACTTGCCGCTGGCCCTGCTGTATTCTTCGGCTGACAAACGATGGCTCAGAATCTACGGTCTCATCGGGACTTCCGACCTTTTGGCCGAATATGAAAGGATGGCCAAATGATGAAAACATATATTGCAAAGACAGGACGCGGGGCATTGATCGGTCTGCGATTTTTTATTACCCTGCTCGGGCTTTATTGGCTCGGGCCTGTATGGGCAGATGACGTAAAGCCCCTCCCTGCTCCCGGGATAACCAATGAAGAGGCAGTACGCCTTGGGGAACGGATGTATCGCGACGGGATCCTTCCCTCGGGAGAACCGATGGAGGCCGTGGTAAACGGGGAAATCCCCGTAGCGGGAACGGCCTTCAGCTGCGTCAGTTGTCACCTGCGCAGCGGGCTCGGCTCGATCGAGGGCAGTGTTATCACGCCCCCTACAACCGGGAATAAGCTCTTTCATCCGTACAAGATAGAATTTTATACAGGCTATTTTCAAAAAGCTCCCACGCCGCTTTTATATCGGCCGGCGTATACGGACGAAACATTGGCTGACGTAATCAGGGGCGGCATAGATCCGACAGGCCGGGTCCTGAGCGAGGTCATGCCTCGTTATCTGCTTGATGATAAGGACATGGCAGTGCTCATCTTCTACCTCAAATCGCTTTCATCTCATTTTTCTCCCGGGGTCTCGGCTTCGACGCTGCACTTGGCGACGGTCATCTCCGAGGATGTGGGCCCCGAAGTTCGCAAGGCGATGCTGCGTCCCCTGGAGAACTACATAGTGAATTGGAACAGCAATGCATATTTCAAAAAGGTTGAGGAAGGCATGAGCCGCTCCGTGCAGGAATCATCGGTGTCCCAGGGACAATTCGCCGGTCCGGAACAGGCATACCGGGATCTGTCACTGTCCGTCTGGGTGCTCAAAGGTCCCCGGGAGACCTGGCGCAGCCAGCTGGAAGAATACTATCGTAACAATCCTGTATTTGCTCTGATAGGGGGAATTACAAGTGGTGACTGGAAGCCGGTACACGATTTCTGCGAGACAAATAAAATCCCGGAACTCTTCCCTTTTACCGATTTACCGGTCATTTCCGAAAATGACTGGTATACCTGGTATCTGTCGAAGGGATATTATCAGGAAGGCGAAAGCGCGGCCAGATATCTCAATACGGCAGAGGACGAACCGGCAAAAGGCGGGGTGATACTCCAGATCTTTCGCGATTCAAGTGAAGGCCGGGCGCTGGCGGCCGGGTTTCAAAACACATTGCAGGAAACGGGACATCGCCCCCCCGTGTCGGTCACCCTCAAGGCAGGGGAAGCGCTGACTGCAGCCTCCTTGCGGAAGGCATTGGCTAAGGAAAAACCTGCCGTGCTCGTCCTTTGGGACGGTCCGGAGGCCCTGTCGGCGCTCGACGATCTGGCAGCCACCGACCATAACAGGCCCCGTATGGTTTTTGTCTCATCGAGCTATCTTGGGAAGAGTATTTGGGAATTGAAGGATCAGGACCGTGACTTCACGTATATAACCTACCCTTTCAAATTGCGCAAGTCTTACGTAACCTACCCTTTCAGGTTGCGCCAGGATGAAGCGACGTATGTAGGCCACATCGAGACGGTAACGAGAAAGCCGGCTCAGGACGATATTCAGCAGATTACAGCGCGGACACACGACGTTATCCAGGTCCTGGACCGGGCGCTCATGGATATGAGGGGGAAATATTACCGTGACTACTTTCTGGATGTCATTGGAATGATGGAGGACCAGGAGATTGCTCCGTATGAGCGCCTGAGCTTCGGTCCGGGTCAACGCTATGCCTCCAAGGGATGCTATATCGTCCAGCTCAAGAAAGGACCGAAACCTGAACTTATCAGGAAGAGCGATTGGGTCATTTACTAAGCGTTTCCGAAACATGACAGAATGCCCCCCGTGCCTCGGCGGGATTTACGGTGCAATGAGGAAGCCTGCAGCTCGGGGGGCTTTCCGGCAAGACTTCCCGCATGATCTGCTTGGGCCTGGAGACTTCCAATTACGCTCACAATCGAAATTACCGGCGGTAGCTAAAAAAAGCAGCTATAACAGCTTGTTACTGATTATTCAGGATCATGGGTGGCGAACTTAAACCCGATTTTTGTAGGGAAATGACTTACATGCGAAGTTAATGAATCCTACATTAATTTCGGACTAAGACTTATTGTTGAAAATCCCCTGGTTGGTTAAAATTATTCAACATTCATGGTGGATGGTGGGAGAATAAATGCACAGTTTTTATATTTTATATATTTTTATATTGAAATTTCTAAATAGATAAGTATACTAAACGTCGGTTGGCATCATTAAATATACTTAATAAATTCGGATACCACTCAAGCGGGCGCTTGATGGGGGGAGTAAATAGTACACTAGACGCATATTTCCAGATAGAACTCTTAGCAATCAAATTGTCGGAGAATCGACAAAGGGAAGGGGGTGTTGAGACGAAGTTATGAATTATGATGTGTCACGGCTAAGAGCAATGAAGGATAACATTTAAAAGTAGGAGGGCAAACATAATGTATGGACGAAAAATTATTGTTGTAATGGGCCTGCTCCTCACGGCAACTCTCTTTTTATGGGGAGTTGACAGGGGCAACGCAGAGGAAGGGGAAAGAGGCCACCCGCCAAAGGGGACGGTAGCGCCGTCGCTTCAAAGCGGAGTGAATACTGACCTCGATAGACACAATGAGTATCTGCAGTGAACCAACAGATGCTGAACACGATAAAGGCCAGCGGACAAAGGTTCCGCGGACCGATTCCTGAGGCTATCAATCAGATGCCGAGCGGGCCGGTTACACCGCCTTATCCGTCCAAGGTCGTTGGTCCGGCGGTTGCGGCCAACCCGCTTTTCCCGCCCGGGATCGGGTTTAACCCGGTCGTCGACTACACCATTCCGAACTTCGCCCAGAGCCCGAGCATCAGGAAGTTCGTTGACTCGCTGCCCGGACTGGGAATTCAGGGATGCACGCCGGGTACCGGCACACCCCCTAATGTTACCGGTGGTACTGCAACCAAAACAACCTCGGACAGTACATCCCGATTGCCATTCCCAATACGGCAAGCTTTCCGGCAACGGGTATTGCCCCTGCTTCGGACTATTATGAACTCGGCGTAGCGCAGTATTCACGCGCAAAATGCACACCGACCTGCCCCCGACAACACTCCGGGGCTATTACCTTAAAGGTGATACCGCTACGACCCTCGCCTGGCGGCACACCTCAGTATCTGGGACCGGCGATCATAGCCCGCACTTTCCATCCTGACAAGCCGGCCGGGATCACCGGATTCACGGTGCTTATCCTCTGGAAGCGCGGTAAACGGCAAGCCGGTGCGCTTAAGGTTCGAAAACCATCTTCCTACTAGCCCAGGCGGCGCGGATCGCTCCCCTTCCCTGTGGACACGACGGTCATGGGCGCGGGAATGGGGCCCCAGGATTTGACAGGCACGCCTGTGATTACGGGATCGCGACCTGCGCCAATTTTACGCAGAACCGCATCACCATTCACCTCCATGGCGGCCACACCCCGGGGATCAGCGACGGCACCCCCACCAATGGCTCACGCCTGCGGGAGATCCGATTACCGGGACTGCCATTCCAGGATATCCCTGGGGCATGCAGAAAGGCCCGGGCTTCCAGAATGTCCCTGACATGGTGGATGGAGTCCGTCCCGTGCGTCGGCGGCGCCAAGTGCTTCACGCCTGCAGCCGGCGATGGGATCGGGACCCTGTATTATACGAACCAGCAGAGCCCCCGGCTGATGTTCTTCCACGACCATGCCTGGGGCATTACGCGCCTGAACGTCTATGACGGCATGGCCGCGCCCTATCTGATCGTCGACCAGGTCGAAGATGACCTCATCGACGGCACGAATTTTTCGGGCGTCTTCACCGCCGCGGGGATCGCGCCCACTAAGATATTGCCTAACCTGGGCGGGGTCTACCGCTACGGAATCCCCCTGGTCATCCAGGACAAGACCTTCGTCAATGATGCCTCAACGGATGCCATTCGTAACGCCTATCCCGCCATACCGAGGCAGTTCCCGGCTAACTACCAGTCCAATCCCAGACACCTCGGTCGTCGGACCCTCTCTGGGTGATATTCCGACAACGGCCTCGGCATGCCCGGCGGGAACCTCTGGTTGCCCCACGAGTATATGCCGATCGAGAACATCTTTGACCCGAGCGGGATACACCGATACCGGCAGGTGGGACTACGGCCCCTTCATGATTCCGCCGGCGATCCCGAAGTATCTCACCCTGCCCAGCCCGTCGATCACGCCTGAGGCCTTCATGGACACGGCGGTCGTCAACGGCACGGCCTTCCCCTACGTCAACCTGCCGCCGGATGCCGTCCGCTTCAGGATACTGGACGCAGGAAACGACCGCAGCTTGAACCTCCAGTTGTATAGTGCGGCCGTCGGTCCTGCCCTGTCACCTTCGGCGGCGGCTGCACAACGCATGCCTATTGCTTCGACAATAGTACGCGGCGGCGTTGTCACCGGCATCTCGGTTTTGAGCCCGGGCGCAGGTTGTACCGCTGGTCTCACCGCGACCATCACGGACGTTGCCGGCCACGCTCCGACTACGGTTGCCACAGCCACGCCGATCGGTATGCAGGCGGATGCGGTCACCGGTTTCACGATTACCAACCCCGGTCGCAGGCTACCTTGCCGGCACGATATGCAAAGGAGCAGCCGGCATTTGCCGCACCGCCCGCGGGTTACACCTGGGAAGATCTCTGCACAGAAGTCTCGATGGTCCCCGCCGCAGTGAACCCGGACTATCCGACCTGGCCGATAGACGGCAGGGACGGAGGCGTGCCTGATCCGACCACGCAGGGCCCGCCCTGGCTCCAGATCGGCAACGAAGCCGGGTTCCTGGCGCAGCTCGCGGTCTGGCCGCAGAATCCGGTCGACTATGAGGCTGATCCGGCAGAATCTCCCCTTCGCAGGCGTCACCAGCCGTACGCTCTATCTCATGGGCGCGATGCGCGCTGACGTTATCGTCGACTTCTCCGCAGCTACGCTGCAGGCGACATGCTCATCATGTACAACGACGCACCGACGCCTATGCCGATGTTCAGACGCTTCTATGACTACTACACCGACTGCCCGATCAGTTCACCGGTAGGCGCGCTACCCGACACCGGCCGGTTTCGGCCCCGAACACCCGGACCCTCATGCAGATCCGGATCACCGGGACCAAGACTCGACCCTTAACTACGATGTCACGGCAACGCCCGGTTTCGACCGACTCTCCTACCGGGTCCTTCCTGCCGCCGAATCTCAGCGGTCCATTCGGGGCAACGTTCACCGCTCTGCAAACGGTGCTGCCGAAGGCCTTTGCAGCGGTCCAGGAAAAGCCCCTCGTGCCGCAGCTGGCGTATAATGCGGCCTTCCCCGGCTTCGCGACGACCGATATCTTTGGCCAGGGCTATATGGACAGCCTGAATATAACCGGTACGGGTCAGCCCGTCGCCAGGATCGTGACGACACTGCCCGGCGCCGGTTATACCGTGGCTCCTTCGGTCCAGATAGTCCCGGCGCAGGCGGATGCACCACGCTGCCTACCGCCACCGCGGGGATTAACCCCATTGGCGCGGTTACGCTCGTCACGGCAGGCACCGGTTACACCTCGGTTCCTACCGTTACCTTAGGCGCGCCTCTTGCCGGCGGCGTACAGGCTACCGCAGCGGCAACAGTATCGGGCGGTGTCGTTACCGGCATCGTCATTGTGGAGCCGGGTTCCAACTATGACACTGCAGTTGCCGCGGTGGCCCCGACGTGCACCATCACGCGGCGGAGCGGCGGCACCGCCGCGACCTGCTCGGTGACAGTAGCAACAGCAGGCCTCGTCGGCTCGATCACGGTCACGAACCCGGGCGCGATGCATCAATGAGCCCCTGGTCTTTCATCATCGCTGCACCGGGGAACAACGGCACGGGCGCCACTGCTTCGGCGCTGCTGAAGGGCTGCCCTTGCTCCTACCGGAAAGAACCTGACCGAAGGTTTTGACCCGGACTACGGACGGATAAACATCTTCCTCGGTTCGACCCCCAACCCGCTTACGCCGACTGTAGGCGCAGGCCCGGTTGTGGGTATCGCGAAGTTCATCGACCCGCCGACCGAGTACCTCAACAACGGCGAAACCGTGCTCTGGCGCATCACGCACCTCGGCGTCGATTCCCATGTGATGCACTTCCACCTCTTCGACCTGCAGGTGATAAACAGGGTCGACTATGCCAACACGGTAAAGCAGCCCTATCCTGATGAACTGGGCTGGAGGGAAGCCATCAGGACCAACCCCTTTGAAGACATCTTTATTGCCTTAAAGCCGACCCAGCCGGTGCTGCCGTTCCCGGAGCCGCACGAACATCCGGCCGCTGGACCCCTCGACGCCTGTGGGTTCCACCACAAACTTCCTGCCTATAGCGCCGCCGATCGGCGTCCCGGCAGTGGCCCAAACCACCAACACGCTGACCGACTTCGGGTTTGAGTACGTATGGCACTGCCACATCCTGGCCCACGAAGAATTCGACATGATGCGGCCGACGTCTTCTAGATCGCACCGGTTCCGACGGCCTCTGCTCCTTCGGTCGCATGGAACCCGACGTTGGGCAAGTACCATGTTGCCATCAGGAGAGCCGACAACAAGATCTACGTCGGCACGGCGAATGTGGACGGCGTCCTTAACTTTGATTTTGCTCCGTTGCCTGCGGGAACCACGGCTTTTGCACCGGCAATCGCCTGGGACCCGTTGCACAACAAGGTCATAATCGCATTTAAGGGACTAACTGCCACGAATCTCTGGGTCGGGAATATGAATGCCGACGGCTCGGGATTCAGCGGATTGACCGCGTCCCCCATCGGTGTTACTTCCTCTCCTGCGATCGCCTGGAACTCTAATACAAACAAGCTCCAGTATGCGATCACGGCAGCTTCTAACACCGTATGGGTCGGTTCCATGAGCTATACCGGTACAGGCGCTAGCCAGGTTCAGCTTGCGGGAACTGTGGGCTCTGCCCCGGCGATCGCGATCGCAACAACCGGCCCTTCGGCCGGCAAGGTTCAGTTGGCGGTCAGAAGTAATACGCTCAATCGAATCCTTGCAGGCAATGTGAATCCGGACGGCACATCATTCGGCGGTTGGCAAACGCTTGCCTCCGGCAGTACTTTGCTTGCTCCAGCCGTTTCATGGAACGTTGCGACAAACAAACTTGATGTCGCTTATAAAGGCACCACTACTACTAACGTATTCAAGGAAGCCATAAACGGCGACAGCACAACAGGCTTTATCGCCCCTACTCAAGTGAGTGGGGCGGTTTCGACGGATCGGCCTGCAGCTGGAATGGATCCCTTACTGCCTCCACTCAACATCTTTACCTTAAATGGAGGCAACGTTTCTGGATACACAACAACTGGTCTCTAAGAGCTGATGTTTAGTACTTAGGAGCCAGGATGCGCGAGCCAAAGCCGCAGGAAGGAGCCTGCGGCTTTGGCTTCTTTTTTCAGTCGGTCCGAACTTTTTGGTAAAATAAACAATGATAATCAAAGACGATCAATCAGCCGCATATACGGTGGAAATAACCATGAAGCATCTCCTTTTTTTTTCGATACTTTTTCTGCTTTCCTTCTCTCTTTGTGAGGCCGCCACTGTAAGCCCTGACCTCCAAGCGGTCTTACAAACAGCTCCTTCCAGTCAGGAGGTAGCTATCATCATTAATCTTGCCGATAAGGTAGACGTTAAACAAATTCCTTTAGTCCCCGCGAGTCGTACGCGGGAGGGCAGGGCAATTAGAAGAAATGCGATTGCCGCTGCGCTTAAGGACAAGGCAAATAAGACACAGGGACCGATCAAGGCGTTGCTCCAGAGCAGGGGCGGAAAGAAGACGAAGCCTCTTTGGATAACAAATTCGATCGCCGTCACAGTACCGGCTTCAACTATAAACGAACTCTCGGGCTCGCCTCAGATAGCGAGCATCGAACTCGATGCCGTTGTCCAGCCGCCAGTGGTTATTCCGTCCGCAGAATCGGTAAATAACTGGCATCTTTACAGTGTGAACGCGCCTGCCCTCTGGGAGGCGGGCGTCGACGGCTCGGGGGCGGTGGTGGCGAGTCTCGATTCGGGAGTAGACGTGAACCACCCGGACCTCATGTACAGATGGCGAGGGGGTTCCTGCAGCGCCCCGCCAGATTGCCCGAGCTGGTACGATCCTTACCCCATACCAAATACTAATCCCCTTCAATATACGACTGTTCCCTATGGTCTTCCATACAAAGCCGATCTTACGCAGGTTGATTCAGTCCACATCCACGGCACGCATACGATGGGCACGATGGTCGGCGGGGCTGCTTCGGGCGATCCGATCGGCGTTGCGCCGGGGGCGAAGTGGATATCGGCCAAGATATTCTCCGACGCCGACGGGACCTCTACAAATAGCATCATCCTCGGCGCGCTTCAATGGGCACTCGCGCCTGCGGGGGATGCGGCAAACGCGCCGGATGTGGTGAACAATTCCTGGACGATCAATGCGCAGAATACCTGCGACACAACGTTCCTATCGGCGATAGACACCCTCAGGGCTGCAGGAATAGAGGTCGTCTTTGCAGCCGGGAATGTCAATTCGCCGCCGGCGACGGCATCTTCCAGTTACAGCCCCGGCAATAATCTCGGCGTGTTCGCGGTCGGCGGCACCGATTTCGACGACGTCATTGCGCCCTTCAGCGCGTGGGGGCCGTCCGCCTGCGCCGACAGGATAAGTGCCAACGTCCCTTTCCCTAACATCGTCGCTCCGGGTACAAAGGGAGGCGCCACAGGGATCTGGTCGTCGGTGCCGCTCGGCAGCGTGACAGCTCAGGGTCCGGGTGGTCATCTTACCGAATATTTCTATTTACAGGGGACTTCGATGGCGGCACCTCATGCATCGGCGGGCGCGGCCTTGCTGGAAGGTGCGATCCCCGGCCTCACCCCTGATCAGATAGAGGAGGCCCTTCAGATGACCGCAACCCCTCTTGTTGGTTCGCCGCCTAACGATACTTCTCCTAATGATATTTACGGATACGGCCTTCTCGACGTGGGGGCTGCGTATCTC
The DNA here is from genome assembly GCA_963811165.1 of uncultured Nitrospiraceae bacterium. Taxonomy (GTDB): domain Bacteria; phylum Nitrospirota; class Thermodesulfovibrionia; order Thermodesulfovibrionales; family UBA6898; genus Sulfobium. The sequence goes on along the minus strand of CAWEQH010000003.1, from coordinate 17,052 downwards.
TACGCCTTCGATCATTTCGGCAAGGGGAGCGTCCCCCAGATAGCCGGCGTTCCTTCGTCGGTCGATTTCTTCGATATACCGCAGGGCAACACTTCCGAGACATTTCAGATAACCATAGTGAACCAGGGCGCGGCAGACCTCACGATAAATCCGACCGGCGTTTCGATCAGCGGAGATTTCGCCATAACGAGCGACAATTGCTCCACCGGCCTACCTATTTCCCCTCTGGGAAGCTGCGCGGTGTACGTGACGTTCTCCCCTACGGCGGGAGGATCCAGGACCGGCCAGCTGAGTGTCGCGTCAGATGATACTGTAAAGCCTGTCTTTAATCTTCCCTTACGCGGCAACGACCCTATTGCGCTTGCGCAGGGCAGCGCAATTGTCGCAACCTATGCCGACATCCAGGCTGCCGGCGGCGATTGCAGCAACTGGGATGACATTCGTCTGCAAACGACGAGTCCGGAAACGCCTCTTGCCGAAAGCCCTGTTTTTAACCTGCCTCTGGGCATAACGATAAGTCTGCTGGGCGGCTATGACCCTGCCTTCGCGTCCCAGACCGGCTCTACGACTATCAGCGGGACACTCACGATCAGCGCGGGGACCGTAATTGTCGGAAATGTGGTTGTGATGTGAGGAGCGCTGCCTTGCTCTTTCTTTTCAGGATCAGAAATATGAAACTGCGGCCCGTAGGCGGGTAACGCTCCGACTTCTTCATATCTGCCGGCTTTGCCTAAATCTACTGCCTTGTCATTCCAGTCTGTTGCTTTGTCCGCTAAAAGCCGGCACGGTTGCCGAACCGAGTACTTGACGAATCAGGACGCCAAAATGTCATGGGAATAGAGGGGATCGCCTGCAGTGGGCGGGAAGGAGGGGAACCGCTTGCGGATAACTTGATATTTAATCAATTGCTTGGGAGTGGTATAATATGGATTATTGGGGTCGGATTTTTTTTGGGAAAAATGGTATATATATAAATAAACAAAAGGAGGCAGTGCCCGAGGGGGAAACTGGCGGGATATACTTTATCCTTCATATTAATCATTCTGTTGAAAGGAGATCGGAGATGAAAAAGTTTCTAGTAGTTATGCTGGCAGTAATGGCTATTACTGGTTTGCTCGTGGCTTCGTCGTTCGCGGTGGAAACGGATAAACTTGTTGTAAAGGATAGTACTGGAACTAACACCGTGTTTCATGTAACTGACGCGGGTACGACATCGGGGATCGTGGGTGATTTCGGTAATATGGTTACCGCTTCCAGGGCGACGAGGGCGATGAACCTGATCGGTGATCAGGGCGTTATGAGGATTTGGCGTATTCATGATACTTTTAACCCGGCCTTTGAGTTGATTTATTCAAATACGTCTGCGCCTGATACCAAAATCGGGTATTGGGATTTTTTTCTTGCACTTGACGGTCATTTAGTTATCAGGGACAGAGGGCACGGCGATGCGCAGAGAGTCTCTATCTTGGGAAATGGCTATGTCGGGATTGGGACCACGACTCCCACAGCCCTCCTCGATGTCAATGGTCCCGCAAAAATAAACGGCGTCACCTATGGGTCTTCCAGGACCTTGAAAGACAATATTGTTGACCTAAAGAAATCGGAGGCGCTGGAAGCCATCGAAGAGTTGAATCCTGTGAAGTTTACCTATAAAGCATATCCGGCTGAAAGTCATATTGGGTTCATCGCGGAGGATGTGCCGGATCTGGTCGCCAAGAATGGGAGAACCGGCATCGATCCGATGGATATTGTTGCCGTGCTCACGAAGGTTGTCAAGGAGCAGAACAAGACAATAGAAGCATTGGCAGCCAAGGTCGAACGACTCGAAAAAGCTTCAAGGTTCTAACAAGAACCTCATTAGTTAGAAGAATCTGCTGTCTGAGTATAACAGGCAGCAGATTTTTTTATGGCCTGTACTGGCACGCTGCTAAAAGCAGCTTCACTTGCCCATTGTCTCGTTCAGACATTATAATATTAATACTATTGCCTTTAAGAATAGGGCTGGCGCTTTCAGGAAAATTTGCCGATGAAACGGGAGTTTATGAAGAGACAGGCTTTTCTGCCATGAGGATTATTCAATGAGCGGACCTCTGCTTGCATATTACGGGCATCACAAATCCGGCTCGACCTGGATACTTTATATAGTCATGGAGGTATGTAATCTCGTTTCCATGAAGATGAAATCCCATCACTCCGATGAGTTCTTCGATGGAGACATCGAGGAGTACAGAAGAAATAACCCCTTTGATTTCTGGTGCTATATTAACGCCGATTACACCTTCGTCAGATATCTCGACACACGAGGGTTCCATGTTGTGAGGGATCCGAGGGACGTCATCATCTCGGGCTATTTTTCTCATCTTAGCAGTCATCCTGTCGAACACTGGCCCCGCCTGAAATTTTACAGGAGATACCTGAGGACCCTCTCAAAGGAAGAAGGCCTCATGCTGGAGATTGAGTTCTCCTCCAGCTTCCTTCACCACATGCTGTCCTGGGATTACGACACCCCGCAGATTCTGCAATTGAGGTTTGAGGACCTGCTACGGGGTCAGTGCGACAGATTCATAGAGATATTCCGCTTCCTCGGGTTAGTCCCGGACAAAATATCCGAGCAGTCTGTGTGCGAAATCGTTGAACGCTGTTCGTTCGAAAAACTCTCCGGTGGCCGGAAGGCCGGGACAGAAGATGTCTCCCATCATTATCGCAGGGGCGTGCCGGGGGACTGGAGGAACCACTTTACCGGGCGGCACATTGAGTATTTTAAGAAGTTGTATAATCCCGTTCTCATGAAGCTGGGATACGAAACCGGTGAAGACTGGTAGGGGCACTCTGCATTCCAAGGCTCCGAATACTGAGCATACCGTCCGTGACGGCAAAGAGACTGATCGCCTTTTTTTCGCCGACATTGTTGGTTTTATCAGGTTTAGACGGCCGGGCAACAGGAATAAACAGGAATGGCGAAAGAATGACTTCACTAATTAAGGGGTTTTTTGAATTTATAGCTATTTTGTATCGGCGAAGATCATTGATCTTCGAAATGGCTAAGCGCGATATCTCCAGTCAATATGTAGGCTCACTTCTCGGCTTTTTCTGGACCTTCGTGAATCCGGTGATCACGACATTCATCCTCTGGTTCGTATTCAGCAAGGGATTCAAATCGGCTCCGAAGGGAAACGTGCCTTTTGTCGTCTGGTTGACAGCGGCTATGTCCATATGGAACACCTTCGCGGAGATTGTCAGCGGTTCAACATCCGTTATATTGAACAACTCGCATCTGGTGAAGAAGGTGGTTTTTCCGCTAAGCATCCTTCCTGTAGTAAGGCTCGTTGCTTCTTTCATAACCCATTTCGTTTTTCTCTTCGTCCTGATCGTCTTGATACTCCTGTATAAGTTGCCTTTCAGCCTTTACTGGTTGCAGGCATTCTACTACTTCGCAGCCATGAGCGTGCTGGTGTTAGGTCTCAGCTGGATCACATCCTCTATCAATATCTTTGCAAGGGATACTGGGCAGATCGTCAACGTCATTCTTCAACTGGGCTTTTGGAGCACGCCGATTTTCTGGGACCCGTCGATAATGCCGGAAAAGGCCCAGTCACTAATCAATTTGAATCCTATGTTTTATATTGTCCAGGGTTACCGTGATTCTTTCATCTATTTTGTTCCGTTCTGGCACCACTGGCCGCTGACACTCTACTACTGGGGAGTAACTGGATCGGTCTTTGTCCTGGGCGCTATAATATTCCTGAGACTGAGGCCCCATTTTGCGGATGTCTTATGATGGGGACTGGCAAATAGGGACTGGGAACTAGTAAATGAAAGATCATAAAAATGTGGATGTTTGGAAGTGCGCATGGCTTTGGTGATGGATATTTATCAGGCGCCTGGAGCTTTTCGAAGAGAAGAACAGTATGATTGCTGATCGCTCGTCCCAGGTCCCCGATCCCAACATTGCGATTTCGGTCAAGGACCTCGGCAAGAAATACCATCTTTACGACAGCCCGAAGCATCGTCTCAGAGAGGCGCTGCACCCTTTCCGAAAGAAATACCACCGTGAATTTTGGGCATTGAAGGATGTATCGTTAAAAGTGGCAAAGGGGGAATGCTTCGGCATTATCGGAAAAAATGGAAGCGGCAAATCCACTCTTCTGCAGCTTCTCTGCGGCGTGTTACAGCCGACAACAGGCACATGTGCAATCAGGGGGAGAATGTCTTCGCTCCTTGAGCTTGGTACTGGCTTCGACCCTGAATTGACCGGCAGAGAGAATGTATATATGAACGGGGCAATTATAGGCTTTGATAAAGCGAGGATGGACGGAAGGATCGACTCAATAATTGAATTTGCAGATATAGGCGATTTCATCGACCAGCCGGTTAAGACTTATTCTAGCGGCATGTTTGTGAGGCTCGCCTTTGCCGCCGCGGTCAACGTTGATCCGGATATCCTGATCATAGATGAGGCATTGGCTGTCGGCGATCTGAGATTCCAGAAGAAGTGCAAAGAAAAGATGAACGAATTCAAGGATCGGGGGAAGACAATAATTCTTGTTTCTCATTCGATGTCCGAAATCAGTACTATGTGTCAGAAGGCTCTGTTTCTGCAAAATGGCAAGCCTGTGTTGATCGGTGAACCTTCAGCGGTAATTAACGCATACACATATGAGGAAAGCAAGTCCGAGAACCAGCGGACCCACCAACCCCCTGATGCGGCTTCACTCGGCCGCGCTTTACCGACTTCTTATGGTGGTAACAGGGGCGGGACCAATGACATTTTCATAACCAATGTAGCTTGTTACCAAAAAGGGAAAGAAGGGCGTACCCCTGAGATTGATTTTGGAGAAGACATAATTATTGATTTCGACTATGACGCAGTCAACAGAATTGAAAAACCGATTTTCAGGGTCAATTTCTCGATGGGGGCATATAAGTTTTTTGCCAACATGGATTCGACCGCTTCCGGTGCAAGAATTGCTTTTATCGAAGGAACCGGTAAAGTCAGATTCGAAATAATCAGGCCGAATCTCTATCCCCAGGCATATAAGATAAATATTGCGGTCCTTACTGAAAACCTGAGTGCTCATCTTTTTTTCTGGAATGAGATCAGCGGTTTTGTTGTGCGTCCACCGGAAGACAGACTTATGGCCTATCCGACGGCTGTAGTTGCTCTTGCTTCCAAGGCTTGTGTTTTGCCTGATCATGGCGGAGACCCTGGTGTGAGTGAAGTTATGGCCTTTAATTTTAGTGTTGATGCCCGGCGGCAAGATGGTAAAGCTATTGCAACGGCAAATATGGCCCCTATTGTTTTTTTTGCTTTCAAGAGACCGCACCATACCCGACGGGCGTTGGAGGCTTTATCGAAATGTGAGGGGGCGGAAAATTCGCACCTCTTTATTTTTTGTGATGGGTCAAGGGGAGCCTCCGATGCTGACGGTGTACAGCAAGTCCGGTCGCTTGTAAGAGAGCAACAGTGGGCTGAAAAAGTGACAATTATTGAGCAGGAATGTAATCAGGGTCTTGCAGACTCAATCATTCGTGGAGTCACGTACATAACCAATCTGCTAGGTCGGGCAATAGTGATCGAGGATGACCTGATAGTTTCGAGATATTTTTTGAGGTATATGAACGATGCCTTGAAGATCTATGAAGATACTCCTAAGGTCATGCATATTGCGGGGTATACGCATCCAGTTCGGGGCGTTCTTCCTGAAACTTTTTTTTACCGGGTCCCTTCCTGCTGGGGATGGGCTACCTGGAAGAGAGCCTGGTCTCACTTTGAGGCCAATGCAGCTGACCTCGTTCATGCGATTAAAAAGGGGAATCATTCACATGAATTCAACATTGAAGGCAGCAGGGATTTTCTCAACATGCTGCAGCTGCAGGCGGACGGGAAGCTGGATTCCTGGGCGATCCGATGGTATGCGAGCGTCTTTATGAATCAGGGACTATGCCTTCATCCAGGCAGATCACTGGTCCGCAATATCGGACATGACGGTTCCGGTTCTCACTGTCCGCCCACAGATCGGTATCTTGTTAGCCCAAGCCTGGAGCCGGTTAGAAACTTTGCCACGGATCTTTCGGAAGATGGACAAGCCGTTGAGGAAATCAGAAAATTTCTGGTGGGACTTCGCATATAGCGATGCAGATTGAATGGGAACTTGTCCGGGACATAGAAAGATTTCATACATTAAACCATAATGGGCTATGATAAATCTATTGAGAAGTTTTATCGTTATGTTTCGTAATAGGCGGACAGTGGTTTTGGACGACTGAGACGGAGAACTGCAGATGGTATTGTCTGAAACACATAAGTTTATCTTTATGCACATTTATAAAACTGCGGGATCAAGCATTTCCCGAGCTTTAGAACCATATGCAAAGTTATTGGATCCACAAATTTACCCTCCCCACATTAAGACATCGGAACTTATTCTTATCATGGGAGAACAGGCCTATAAATCTTTTTTCTCCTTTGCTTTTGTGCGCAACCCATGGGATTGGCAGGTCTCGCTTTATACATATATGCTCACTAGCCAGCAGCACCACCAGCACGCCCTTGTTAAGGGCTTTGGCAATTTCGAGGGCTACATTCGATGGCGGTGTGATAAGGAAGTCAGATTTCAGAAGGATTTTATTTTTTCAGAAAATGGAGAACAACTTGTAGATTTCATAGGAAAATATGAGAGATTGGATGATGACTTCGCGGATATCTGCACGCGCATTGGTATTTCTACGTCCCTTCCTAAAATTAATGTATCCAAGACTAAGCCGTATCAGGAATACTATACCCCTGAGACTGTTGAACTTGTTAGGCAAACATTTGAGCCTGACATTAGGATCTTCCACTATGACTTCCAGTAAATGCATTATTGAGAAGCGATGCCATTTTCGGGCGGACCGCTATGGTGCTGATCGCGCTTTGGTGTTTTGTTGGTTGCAACGGGGTATGAGAAAGATCTTATTGGGTAAAGAATGATACCTGACGATGAAAAGAAATTGAGGACATCTTACAGACAGCGTTGTTGCGGCAATGTGGCATTGCAGTCCTTTTCGGATGCGTATTCGCATTGCACGAGCCGCAACAGTTTAGTGTTAAGGCGTCTGCCGACAGGGATGAATAATAATCTTTCTGGGGGCGACGGGGGTAGAGTGTGAATAAGCGGGTTGCGTTCATTGATCATTCGTTTCATCAGAAGTCCACCGCTACCTTTTTCCTGTTGGATATGCTCAGGCAGGAATATGATGTCGAGATATTCTGGGATGAGTCGTGGATAAATGGCCCGCGTGCGGACATTTCACGCTTGGGTAAGATGGGATTCGATACCGCTATTTTTTTCCAGGTGATCGACAAATATTCAGCTGCAGAGTTGAAAAACAGCGGATGCAGGAATATCGTTCTTATCCCCATGTACGATCATAGCGGCAGCTGGTCCGATGTGTACTGGCTTCAGTATCGCGACTTCAAAGTGGTTAATTTCTCGAAGGCGCTGCATCAGCAGCTAGGCCGCCTGGGAATACGATCCAGATATTTCCAGTTCTTCTTGCCTCCCGCCATGCCTGCGGCTAAGGTCTGCAAAGACAACGGCCTGCGTGGTTTTTTCTGGCAGAGGACAGGCGACATAACCTGGGAGCATATCCGTACCTTGGTAGAGGGCGCTGACTTCAGATCATTTCATCTCCATCTCGCCGTCGACCCGCCTGGGTGTGATAAAATCGAGCCGACAGACGAAGAAATCAGGAAATATAATATTACCTTATCCGAGTGGTTCGATAACCGTGAAGATTATTTCAAGGCAACATCGCGGGCAAATGTCTTCTTTGTCCCGAGACTGTATGAAGGGATAGGCATGTCCTTTGTGGAAGCGATGGCGCAGGGGAAGTTTATCGTGGCGCCGGATCATCCGACCATGAATGAGTATATTACGCATGGAATAAACGGACTTTTGTACAATCCTGCTGCCCCCCGGCCGCTGACATTTCCCTCTGCGGATGCCTTTGCCGGACCTGTGATTCAGTCTGCAACTGAGGGATACAGCCGCTGGTGTGGCCAGGGGGCGGAATTGCTGGATTTTATTTTTTCTGATATGCCGCAAAAAGCGGTCTGGTCTTTTGTGCCGACCCATCTTGAAGTACAATTGAGAAAAATCGGGGCGGACCGCGCGATTGAGCATGAAATAATTGAAAATCTACGTGAGAGAATTCAAGCCAGCGTCGATTTGCTCGGACAGCAGGCAGAGGAGATCGCCAGGCGCAATATGGAGATCACCCGCCTTGCGCAAGAACTCGGCCGCCGCGATGTGGAGATAAATAGGCAGGCAGAGGACCTGATGAAAAAAAAAGAAGCTCTCTCAAATATTCATGCCAGCCTTTCATGGAGGATAACGAGACCATTTCGCTTTGTTAATGACTCTGTCGAAAGACTGCTTCGGAATGTGCGGAATAATTCTATGTCAAATGATGAAGGAAGGGCTGCAACAACTGGCTTGCCGCTTGTATCGATTATTACCCCTGTCTTTAACGGGGCCCGATGGATAGATGCATGTATTAGGAGCGTGCTGCAACAAGATTATCCGAGAATTGAGCACATCATTGTGGATGGCGGCTCCGCGGATGAAACACTGGAGATCTGCAAGAAATATCCCCATCTCGTTATCCATTCAAAAAAAGACCGTGGTCAGTCTCATGCCATCAATAAGGGGTTTGCCATGGCACAGGGAAGCATCCTTGCCTGGCTCTGCGCAGACGATGAGTATGAGCCCGGCGCCGTAAGCGCTGTTGTGAAAGACATTCAGCTAGGCCATAGTGTTGTAATGGGATACAGCCGATTTACCGATGCGGATGGAAATTTCATGTCCGATCATCCGGCAAACCAATATTCCTACTATAGCCATTATATGTTTCTTCGCTTTTGGCGATACCCCCGGTCAGTCAGCCAGCAATTTTCTGGACCAGGGCAGTCTGGGAGGCCTGCGGCCCGTTACGCGAAAATTTGTACTTTGCGATGGACTATGACCTGTGGCTGCGCATGAGCCGTAAGGTGCGATTTGAACGTGTACATACATACATAGCCCGATATCGTATCCACCCTGATGCAAAATGTTTTGCTGATAATTACGGGTCGAGGATAGAATTAATCAATGTAAGCAGGCGATACTGGCCGTCATCTTGGACACCCCATTATTGGAAGCTTTCCCTGATGTATAAGATAAGCCCCGGGGGTATTACCCAGCACTATGCCGATGCCGAAAGGTTGCTCGACGCAACAATGAAACTTTTGGACAACCGGAAACGTTTCGGCGCGGTGATGTCTTTTATCCGTGCTCATGTCAAGCATGTAGCCACACCTTTGATGCCGGGATATGCGGCAACGTTGAAAAGAATACTAGGCGAAGGAATGGGACTCTCATGGGTTGGCAGAAGAATAAAGACAACATGCGAGCGGCTGACATTGAATAAAAGAGTTGTTATCTCTTTAAGCAGTGATGGAAATGCGCTCATATTAAAGGCGGAATCCAAGGGGTACCGAGATCCTGAGTTCAAATTCTGGGCCAAAAAACAGGATGAATTTGTGCTGCTACAGGATTGGGGTCCACAGTCTTTCCTTGTACTTTCTGGGGAATACGAAGGTCTTAGGGAATTTGGCGTTCATCTCAGAGCAAGAGGCAGTCGTGCTATGGACGCCCAGGCGTGGGTTAAGGCTGTTTAAGGCCTACAGTATTAATACCGAAACAAGACGAAGTTGAAGTATGCTAATATGGAAGAATTTATAGATATTCATTTACGATGAGGTAAGGGGATGATAGATTACGCGAGGATCAGTGCAATTGCAAGATATGTTAGTGAAAAGAAACTTTGGGCAGATTGGGCTTATGGGACTAGGTGCTGGGAATACCCATGGATACTCGAAAATGGACTTTTTTCGCGCGGGTTGATATGTCTTGATGCCGGCTGCGGCCAGTCACCACTCCCTGCATATTTGCATGGGCTCGGATGTGAAGCACACGGGTTGGACTATCTGCAGGGAGAAAAAAAAGACTATCCTGACACATACGGAATACCCAAAGAATGGGTAAAAATGCATGATGGCGTTGTTCGGTATCACCATGGCACCATGTTTGACATGCCATTTGCTAATGACGCCTTTGACCGTATAACCTGTGTGAGCGTGCTAGAGCATATCTTAACCCCAGAGCGGCCTCATGCACATTACCCATGTCTAAAGGAGTTTCGCCGTATACTCAAGCCAGGTGGGTTGCTGATTGTGACCGTAGATTATTTCATGAACCTTGATCTAACGCCAGGATATGACTATCGTGACGATATCGCCTACCTGGACATGGAACTGCTTGACCCCAAAAGCCATCCGTGGACCCGTGAAGAAATAACGAGCGATGAAGATGCCTATTTTATACCTCCCGAGATGTATATTGAAATGGGCTATGGCCGGGGATTTAATAAAAAATTATATCATCGCCTTACTTCCGTTGGATATATCCTGAGAAAAAAGGCGCTTAATATATAGCGGCCTCATAACAGAAGTTAACATGTTTTTCAATAAATTATTTCCGAAATGGTTTAGCAAGACCGGCAAAGACAGGGCAAATAAGGACACGCAATTTTCCCCCCGTCAAAAAAAAGTTGTGCGAACACATACGGGCTCACAGAATGTCGTACCTGTCTGTTTTGCTTACCTGAGAGAACTCGTTATCCTATCAAATGGTGACGTGACAACGTGCTGCCTCGATGCCAAGGGAACTAATACTCTTGGCAATATCAACGAAACGACTTTGGATGTGTTATGGCAGCAAAACTTCTTGCGGTGGCACCTTAAGAATGTTGACGCGAATGAGAGAGGCACCGATTGGGATTCTCCACTCTGCAGGATGTGCCTTGACAACGGATACATGGCTGCCTTCAACGCAAAGAAGACAGATGATCTTGCTATGATTCGACAATTCGAACAACTATCTCATCCCTTTCCAACCTCCCTCGTGATCGAGCCAACAGCATCCTGTAATTATTCATGCCGGGGATGTTTTTCCGGCTTAAGAGAACTTGGCCGCATTGGGTTCATCGATATGAGCAGCTTTTGCAAAAACATATTGCCCGCGATCCCTAAAATAAAGCAGGTTCGCCTCTATAATTATGGTGAGCCATTTCTACACCCTCATATTATAGATATTATCCGCGACTTGAGAACGGAGAATCCCACACTGTGTTTATATCTTTCAGTGAATGGCATGCTGCTGAATGATGCCATAGCAAGGGCGCTTATCGAGCATAAGGTCAATTTTCTCACTATATCGTTGCACGGGGGGCATACGCAGGAAGGACTTATCAAATATGCCGGGTGTGGTCCTGATATTCGACGCATAGAAGCTAATATCGAAAATCTTGTGCGACTAAAGCAATTAGCCGGAAAAAAGCTGCCGTGGATATGTCTAAAAGCCCTTTTGTTTAATTGGAACGACTCTGAAGAGGAGATGAGAGATTTCCTTCATTTTGGGCGTGCGTTGGGAGTAGATTTTGTTTGCTGGGCGTTAAATAGCAGTGATCCTTCTTTGTCTTCACAGCGCGTTGCTCCCGGGACGGCGGCATACCAGTCCTTAGTTGACAGCAATCTTCTGGAGGCGGACTTTTATAGGTTCCCCGCTTGGCCAAGTGGCGATGTTATAGGATTTGATTCCTGATAATATTTATATTCCTTGTTCGATAATATTAGTCAGAGTTTGTTTATAAATTCAGCCGACGTGGGCTACAATATATTATGATGAGTAAACAGAGTACTCGGAGATATTAAGGGAAATATTGTATGACGGCTTTGGTTGCATATATTCTGGAAAATCCGGTGCATTGAGTTCATGCGTATAAATATATGCCCCCTGAGAAGTTGAGGAAAATAAAGAGTTGAGATTTGATATTGTCACTCCCTCTTTTAACCAGGGAATCTATATAAGACAAACACTGGAAAGCGTAATGTCGCAGGAGTGCCCGGGGGTCGAAGTCTCCTATTACGTCTTGGACGGGGGCTCAACGGACAGCAGTGCGGACATTATCCGGTCGTATGAACCGAAGCTGGCTTATTTTCGATCGCGAAAAGACGATGGTCAGTCTGCTGCCATAGCTGAGGGGCTGGCCATGGGCAGCGGTGAGATCGTTGCCTGGATTAATTCCGATGACGCCTACCCGGCTGGTGCCTTCCAGAAAGTTGCAGCTTTCTTTTCTGTGCATCCCGATGTGGATGTCCTGTACGGCGACTGTCTGATGATTGATGCGCACTCTGTACCGGTGGGACTGGGCACGCATGTCCCTGTCACGTGGAAAGACCTTTTCGAGACTCCGTATCTTATTAACCAGGAGGCGACATTTATGCGCCGTAGCCTCTATGCCCGTGTTGGGGGAGTGGATCCGTCCTATTGGGGTGCGATGGACTACGACCTCTGGTTGCGCCTTTTTCGAGAAGGGAAATCCACCTACCTGCCGGAGATACTCGGAATGCACCGCATGCTGGAAGGCCAGAAAAGTTCTTCTTCTGAACGTTATGTGGATGAAATGAAAAGAGCTAGGGAGAATTTTGGAAGGCGTTACTCCATAACGCTTTCGGAATGGCCGTTTTCCGAAGCGGGAAGAAAGCGGTTACTGACGAAGTGGGAGCAACAATCTAGGCCCATTCTTGAGTGGATCAAAGAGGGCTGCAGTGAGGATGCATTTAACGGCGCGGTGTTAGACATCTGGCAACGCTACTCACGAAACGGTATCCTCCCTGTCCGTGGTACGACATCTTTCGGGTGGACAGGTCCCGAGGCGCTCTATGTTATCGACAAGCAGACTCTTGGACCAACGATGGACTGGGTATTCTCAGCCCCGGTACCACGACTCTGTGCCCATCGTCTGTATCTTAATCTGGATGGAAAAAGCTGGGATATTGATTTAAAGCGGCCGATATCAATAACGTTGCCGTTGTCGTCAAACAAACGCTTCTCGGTGTTCAGGATAACTGCTGACAGATATTTTGTTCCCGCCCTGGAAAATTGGGGCCCAGCATACTTTAGTTTGAGCGTCGTGTCGTGTCCAAAGCCGGGCGGAGAACATATTATTTCGGTTCAATCAATGCCGAATATACCTCCTGTGATATTCTTTAGCAAATTGGGAGTCAGCGAGAAAGATAGCACAGATACAGTAAAATACCCTGCGGGCACTTTGTCGGACTCAAAGGCATCCGGGCTGAAAACCCACATAAAGAATACCCCGCTTCGTATAGCTTTTTTTTCTTCTTCCACTGCTGGTGTGGGGTCGGGGTGCGAACATCTTATCTACAATACGGCAAAGGCGCTGATTGCTCGTGGGCATGATGCGCGGGTCTACGTGATGAATTCACAGATGGACGATAACCCGCCTTTTTTTGTCCGCCGGCTTCCCACATTTCCTTTGGAAAAAATTATAGAGCGCGTACTATCCCGGTTGACCGGATGGAATGATATTTTTTTCCCTTCCACGGCTCTGCTGCGTATTAGCCGCTGGCTTCGCTCTGCTGATATCTGGCATTTCCATAATTTGCACGCACATTATGTCAGTATACCACTACTGGGCCTCGTGAGTTGGACAAAACGGATTGTCCTCTCTCCCGTTGATCAATTCCTGTCTACCGGGTATTGTCCCTATGCGATGGGTTGTGAGAGATACCTGCACGGCTGCGGGTCATGTCCAAGGCTAGCCGAGCCGTATCCTGGAATCTCAAGGGATGCCACACGTTTGTTATGGCATCTGAAGCGTATATTCTTTAGGTCATCGAAAGTTAACATGCTGTTTCATACACAAGCATTGGCATCACATTATCAAGCTACATTTGTCGGACAGCGGCCCGGCCGGGTGCTGCACTACGGAGTTGATATCAATTCAAATCGGAAGATTTCCCCCATAGTATGCGCGGACCGTCTCGGGGTAAGTCTGGGTTCCCGCTTCGTTGTCGGTCTCTTCCACAGTTATATTACCGACCCCCGGAAAGGCATACTTCCCATTATCAAGGCGTTGGGCGATCTTGATTCTCAAAATCCGGATGAGTTTGAGCTGCTTGTTGTCGGGCGGGGGAGTGACGAAGTGAAGGACATTGTTCCTTCAGGCTTAAAAATCACTTCTTTGCCATTTCTGAGATATCCTCACGAGTTGTGCAATGCGTTAAATCTTTGCGATGCGTTACTGTACCCTACTCAGGCGGAAAACCTTTCTTTGACATGCCTTTGCTCTCTTGCCTGCGGCGTGCCCGTAATCACTTATGATGTAGGTGGGCAGAAAGAGGCGGTACTGCATAACGTCAACGGATTTGTTGTAGCATTAAACGATACTGAGGCGATGCTCGCGGCCCTTATGAAAATTGTTTCTGACCCCGAGCTCCTTAAGCGGTTATCAGAAGGGGCAAGGCGCACTGCCGAAGAATTATTTGATTTCGACCGCTATATCGACGAGCTGCTTTCATATTACTATGAGCAAATGTAGATTCTCTTATCCTGGATATGTGATACATAAAAAGTGAAATGAAGCACGAAGATTTTCAAAAAAGTACCCATCGTGTTCGGGTCTTAGTCATGGGAGGGCTTGGCTTCATCGGCAGTCATCTTTGCCGTGCCTTGATGCATGAAGGATACAGAGTGCGTATTTTTGATAAATTATATGGTTCAAGAAATCTGATTGGCGATTTCCAGGGAGATGTTGAGATCGCTGAGGGAGACATCGAAAGACATGAGGATGTGCTGAATGCTCTCCAAGGAATGGATGTTTGCGTGAATTTAGTTCATACTACCGTGCCTGGTTCATCGATGATAGATCCGTCTTACGACGTACAGAGCAATATTGTTTCATCTGTGAAGTGGTTGTCCTCACTTGACAAGACAGGGTTGTCGAGGTTGATATATGTCTCCTCGGGCGGTACTGTTTACGGCATACCAAAACTAAATCCTATTCATGAAGATCACCCTACAAACCCCATTTCCTCCTACGGCATCTCTAAACTTTCCATAGAGAAATATGTATCTATGTATGCTGATCTATTCGGCATTCAATACCGGATATGCAGACCTGCAAATGTATTTGGCGAAGGCCAACAACTCAATATCGGACAGGGTGTTATCGGCGTTTTTCTCGATCGTGCGCTTTCAGGGCATCCTATTGAAATATGGGGGGATGGCACAAGCAAGCGGGATTACCTTTATGTAAAAGATCTTGTTAGCGGGATATTGAAACTCATCCGCCACGAGGGCGGCTCCCGAGTGTTTAACATCTCCACCGGGATAGGGCATTCATTAACCGATATTGTTGCCCTTATCCAGCGGGAGATCCATGCCGCCGTAGAAGTTGTTTATAAGCAATCGAGAGGATATGATGTTCCCATCAGTGTTCTTGATAGTTCTCTTCTTAGGTCTGAGACGGGTTGGAGCCCTGAGATCGACCTTAAGGAGGGCATTCACCGTGTACATACATGGCTGAAGACAAGGCAAAGACGGCATTAAGGCGATACAATAGTAATCAACTCGATCGCTAGGTTTTTGCAAATGTGGAAAGGAGGTTTGTAATTGCCGGTTCTATGGTTCGCCGATTAGACGCGCTTACTGCACTCAGGTTTATTGCTGCGACTATGATCGTCCTGCATCATTCGAGGGGAAATTTTGGTATTCCCGGCGCGGTGGGTGACTATTTTAATTTTGCCCAAGCTGTCACCTTCTTCTTTATCTTGTCAGGATTTGTGCTTGCCTATTCCTACCCGACACTTAGCGGTTTGCCCGCCGTTGGACGATTTTATCGGGCGAGGATTGCGCGGTTATGGCCTTTGCATTTCACAACTTTTGTGCTCGCTATGGGTTTTCTTGTCCGCAGAGGCAATGCATATTTGTGTCAGACGAACGGGTAGGAGCGTGACATTGTCGCATTTCATATCATACATGCCCCAGATGCTAGTGAAAAAATACTCCCTGCTACTGGGGAAGTGCATGTATTATGGCTGAGATTCCGGCAAAAACTATACCCTCCCTGGTCAGCGTAGTAACTCCCTCACTTAACCAGGGGGGGTTTATCGAGGAGACGATAAAGAGTGTCCTCTCCCAGGACTATTCCAAGATCGAACATATCGTCGTCGATGGAGGCTCCACTGACAGCACCACCGACATCCTTGCTCATTTCGAGGGACGAATACGCTGGGTTTCAGAACCCGATCGGGGACAGGCTGATGCTGTTAACAAGGGGTTCAGCATGGCACGAGGCGAGATTCTTGGATGGTTAAATTCCGATGACACCTATCTCCCCGGCGCGATCAGTACAGTGGCCGAGTACTTTGCTCGACATCCTGAGGTTGTCATGGTATATGGAGACGCCTATTTTATTGACAGGGATGGAAGAATTACTGGCGAATATTCAACTGAACAATTCAGATTCGAGCGGCTTGCTGAATCGTGTTATATATGCCAGCCAACGGTTTTTATCAGGGCAGAGGTCTTCAAAAAAATCGGTGACCTTAATGTCGATCTGCAAACTTGCATGGATTATGATTACTGGATAAGAATTGGGAAATATTATCCTTCAACGATGATTGCATTCCTCAAGGGAAAGCATTTCGCAAATTCTAGAATGCATAGCGAAACCAAAACAACTGTCCTGCAGGAGAAACATTATGAAGAATGTCTGGAGACCGTAAAAAGGCACTTCGGATCCATTTCGGACTCATGGATCTGCGCATACATGAATGTGATCGGGGTTAAGGAACAGATGAAGAGATATGAGAAGAGTACTTTATTCATAAAGGCTTTTAAAAGACTGTTCTATGTCACAAAAATATATGGATGGCAATGGGGATGGCGATCCTTCATTATTTCCTGCAAGGAAGGCATAAAATATTTCGAGGGAATAAGAGGATTTAGATAAATGACTTAACCTAGCAAGTGCCCAGGGATGAAAAGCCAATTAGACTAGGGCCGTATTGTCGATATTAAGTATCGCCATCCGCGTCCACCTGTCCAGTTTGGAGTAAGCCTTTCCCGCATTCTCCTGCCACCTTAGGGTACGAGGCATAAT
>CAWEQH010000002.1:0-40232 GCA_963811165.1 uncultured Nitrospiraceae bacterium | reverse complement strand
GTTGATACACTTGTCAGCGAACTCAGCAAGGGCAATTATTATAAAGTTGCTTATGCCGATTCGTATCTCGCCTTTCATGAAATCCAAGCAGCTCCGGATGAATATGTTCTCAAGAAAAAGGAAAGGCTGTATTCCGAGGACTTTGACAGGGAAAGGTTATTGTTCGAAAACTACATCCCGTTCATGTGTCTTATGTTTGAGAAGAATGTGCTCACCAAATGGCGGTTCGAAGAGGATCTTCATACACACGAAGATTGGCGAATGCTTACTCTAATTTCAAGAAACCATGAATTCCTGCACCTGAAGAAAGTTACTTGCCAATATAATATTTACGCTGCTTCCATCGAGAATTACCTTGAAAGCAGATATGACATCCAGAAGTTTGCTTCTATAGTTTTCGAAAGAAACAAAGAATATGTCAGTTGGAGCTCATGGATGCATTTCAAGGGGCGAATGGATAATATTTTAAGAGAATGTCATGCCCGTCATCAGGATGTTCACGTCAAGAATCTTGAAGCTCTCAGAGAACAGAATGTATATTTGAGGGAGCTTGAAAAAGATAAAAATGATAAAGGTAGGCATATAAAAGAGCTTGAAGTTTATGCGAAAAATCTGCGGGATGTGATAAAGGGAAAAGACCAGTATATTACCAACCTCGCATACCATATTGATCAAAGAGACCAGCGAATAACCAACATTGAGTCTTTAGTAAAGGATAAAGATTTTCTTCTGCAGAGCATTTATAGCTCACGCGGATGGAAGACGTTGTCGCTATTTTACAGGATCCGGGACAAACTTCTACCTGCGAATTCTATTAGGAGACATTTCGTTAAGAGGGTTTTTGATCTCATAGTATTTATCCCGGCAAATCTGATGAAAAAAAAAAGACATTTATTGAGGAGAAGCTGACCTATCATATAGAAACTAACCTTTCAATGCCGTTTATTGTTGGTGCAGGGAATGCCTTTTTTTTGCATGGCTGGTGTTACCATCCGTCTCAATGGGTAAAAAAAATTGTTGTCCTTGCTGCCGGTGGTGAGTATCCGGTTTCTCACTTTTCTTTTCTTAAAGATAGTGGCCCCCCGACACATTTTCAAGAAGATGGTAAAGGAAATAGTATCATGACTAAGTTTTGGGTAATCATTCCCTTTACTAAAATCGATTCTCCACGCCAGATAACCCTTGATATTAGAACAGAGCTTTATAATGGAAACAAATGTACATCTTCAATGGGAAGCCTCACTCTCGAGCCGGAAATGAGCCCGGCTGCATCGTCCATGCGCACTATAGATGATAAGTCATATGGGCAGCCTATAATTGCCATATGCATGACTACTTATAATCCTTCATTGAGATACTTCAAGAAACAGATAGATTCAATCATATGCCAGACATACAAAAAATGGGTATGCATAATTAATGATGATTGTTCTGAACCTGAAATATTTGAAAAGGTTAAAGATATTGTTGCAGGAGACAGGCGCTTTATATTATACAGAAACCCATCTAATCTGGGATTCTATCATAACTTTGAGAGGTGTCTGTCCTATGTCCCGGAAGGGACATCTTTTGTGGCCCTCGCTGATCAGGATGATTACTGGCATGAGGACAAGTTATCTACCCTGATGGCTCTTTTTGATAAGGATACAACTTTAGTGTATTCCGATATGAATATTGTGGATACAGAAGGGAACGTTATATACAATACGTATTGGACGACAAGGAAGAATAATTTCAGTGAACTTGATCTTCTCATACTTACCAATACGGTTACCGGAGCAGCCTCTCTTTTTCGGAAGGAGCTTCTGAATGTCTTATTGCCCTTTCCTGCGAAAATAGGGGATTTTTATCATGATCATTTTATTGCCTGCGTTGCACTTGCTATGGGAAAAATAAAATATCACGATAAACCCCTTTATGATTACTATCAGCATTCAGGTAATGTGTTGGGCCATTATGTCAAACAGAATAAGGTCTCACAGGAAGAACTTATCGAACTTCTGAAGAACCTTAAAGAAAGGTTAACGATAAGAAGGTGGTTCAATGATATTTTAGCTTTGCTGAAGCATAATCAAGCCGAATATTATAATCATTATCCCCGAAGGGTTATGATTGCTCATGTGCTCCGTCTGCGTTGCAGCAATGTTTCAGGGGAAAAAAGAAGAATCATAGAGAGATTTGTCAGCTTTGAAAAGTCAGTGTTAAGCATCTTTCTTCAGATCGTAAAGGATAAACTCCTTAATAAGGATTGTACCACGCTTGGGATGGATTCCCTGCTGCTTAAGAGTATTTTTGCAAATAGATTAATGAATGCATATTATAGATGCATTAAGAAAATCGTAGGAGAAGCAGATCAATGGCGGAAACTGTATTGAAATTTTTGAGGCTATTCAATAAACTAACTGCACAAAAATCTTTTTTATATATAAGAAATTACGGATTCAGGGCTTTTCTTAAAGAAGGCAAGGGAAAAAGTGGTGGACAGCACAAATCATTCTGCAGATTCTTCAGCGTTTCGGGATTATCCTGTCATCAATTTCATCAGACAGAAGATTGCACCCTTAAATCTTGAAATTGTGGACAGCGAACCAGAACGGGTGAATATGCTGATTTCCATCATCAATTTTAAGTATTTCTTTGGTGGATATCTATCGGTCTTTAATCTTGCGAAAAAGCTGACAGCAGAAGGATTTAAAGTCAGAATGGTAATTATCGATGAGTGTAAGTTTGAACCCGATGTGTGGAAAGAGGAGATTAAGAAATACGAAGGACTTGAAGGGTTCTTTGATTATGTTGAAGTTGAATATGCTGTCCTCAGGTCAAAGCCAATAAATGTGAGCGGAAAAGATGTTTTCATGGCGACCAGCTGGTGGACGGCTCATATCGCAAATTACGCTATAAAATACCTCAATTCTCATAACTTTCTATATCTCAGCCAGGAATTCGAACCTATATTTTACCCGATGGGATCATTTGCGGCTTTGGCGATGGAAAGCTATAATCTTCCTCATTACGCGGTGTTTTCTACGGAAATACTGAGAGAATATTTCAGTCAGAATCGATTAGGAGTATTTAGAGACGGGCATCAAATCGGTGAGGAATCGTCTGTTGCTATTGAGAACGCGATTCTGAAATTTCAATTAGACAAGACCAAGATGGCGAGTAGGGCAAAAAAGAAATTATTGTTTTATGCACGCCCTGAGGAACATGCATCACGAAACATGTTTGAGCTTGGAATGATCGCATTGTCCAATGTAATCGGAAGTGGTTATTTTGATGTTGATAACTGGGAGTTCTATGGAATCGGCAGTGTAGAGGGAGAGAACAAGAAGATAATCCTTCATGACAATGTATCTATGAAACTGTTGCCGAAGCTGAGTCTGAACGAATATAAAGAGGTGCTGCCGGGGTTTGATATTGGCCTTAGTTTGATGCTTTCACCACACCCAAGCATTGTACCTTTAGAAATGGCTGCAGCGGGGATGCTTGTTATAACAAATACCTTTGCTAATAAAACAGCAGAACGTCTTAGGGAAATCTTCGACAAATATTATCCCGGCTGAACCCACAACAGAAGGAATAGAAAATGGACTCGTGAGGGCAATAAAGAATATTGAAAATTATGACAGCCGTGTAAGCGGAGCCAACGTTCATTGGAGCCAGAGCTGGGAAGAGACTTTTAACAAACAATGCATGGAAAAGATAAAAGGATTTATTAGACAGTGTATGGAGAAGACAAAAGGATCTAATGACAGGCATGTCATCAATCAACATTTGTTCACTGACAGAGAGGAAAAATTAGCGAATGCCTACATCGAAACGGCAGCGAAGAACCCCAATACTTTTGTTGATGTAATAAGTCCGGAAGATGAGATGTATATCACTTCGAGAAATAGCACCGAGCAGAAGGATACGGCAAAATATCTCTATTTCATAATAGGCAGAGAATGTTTTAAGAGCATTGAAAATATTATACGGTTTAGCGGAAAGTCGTTTCGAGAAGTAAGAACCTTTTTGGACTTTGCATGCGGCTACGGAAGGGTTACGAGGTTCTTGATTCAAGAGATCGAGTCCACCAAAGTATGGGTAAGCGATATCTACAAGGACGCGGTAGATTTTCAAAAGAAATATTTTATGGTAAATGGGTTTTACTCTGAAACAGAACCTTCACGCCTGGTATTTCCCGGAAACTTTGAGATAATTTATGTAGGATCTCTATTTTCTCATCTTCCCGCAAACCGTTTTGAAGAGTGGCTATCGACTCTCTATAACGTTTTGGACGATGACGGAATCCTTATCTTTTCAACGCATGGAGAATCGTTGTGCCCTGAAGGACTTCAGATCGATCCGTCAGGGTTCACCTTTTTTAATTGGAGCGAAAGCAGGTCATTGTCTTCAAAGGAATATGGATCTACCTTTGTAAAACGAGATTGGGTGGAGGGATTGGGCAAGAAAATAGGCATTGCCAATATTTATTTTCTGGAGAAAGAATTACGCGGATTTCAGGATATTTATGTGGTTACAAAAAAGAATATTCCGCAGATGAACAATTTGATGCCTACCCATTACCCTATGGGAAACATTGATTCTGTTTGGATGACACAGGATGGCGGTCTCTCCATTTTCGGGTGGGCTATAGGCAAAGGAATCAATGACCCCGTAAAGGAGATCTTCATTTATGCCAATGCTGAACTTGTGGGAAAGGCAACGCTTGGGATGCCGCGTCCGGATGTGGAAAAGCATTTTGATAGGGCTGATTGTCTGAATTCGGGATGGGAGTTTAAAGTTGGGGGATCAGTTTTAAAGGAAGTAATTTCTAAAGATACTGGCTTTAATATCATTAAGGTATTCATTAAGAGCGAAAGCGATGACGTTTCATATTTAATTTCCTCGTATTAAGTGCAAACCCGTATGAATGAGATCGGGCTCCCTATCTTCATTATTCAGACATGCATCAACCAAGGCAGATGCCCAAAGTAAGCATAATTATTGTCAATTACAATGGGAGCGACCTGACGATAGATTGTCTGAGAGCTATTGAGGAGCAGAGCTTTAAGGACTTTGAGGTTATCATTGTTGAAAATGGCTCGTCAGATAATTCAATAAATGAAATCCGAAAGTTTTTAGAAATGAGCACTTTAAATCCTGTAAAATTAATCCCCTTAAACGGTAACTCAGGCTTTGCTGGTGGTAATCTGGCGGGGTTAGCGTATACGGAAGCCGAATATATAGCCCTCCTTAATAATGACACCGAACCCGGCAGGGAATGGATCGATAATCTTGTTAGAGTGATGGAAGCGCGTCCCGATACGGGCATCTGCGCTTCTAAAATGATTGTTTTTGGAACAGATAACATAGATAGTGCGGGTGACGGATACTCAACATCGCTGAAGGGCTTTAAACGAGGAGAAGGGGAAGCCAGCCTCAACTATAACAGCCAGGAATATGTCTTCGGTGCTTGTGCAGGTGCTGCACTTTACAGGCGGAAAATGCTCGATGAGATCGGTTTTCTTGACAAAGATTTTTTCCTGATCCACGAAGATACCGATCTTAACTTCAGGGCTCAGCTTGCAGGTTGGCAGGTCCTCTACGTACCTACCGCGGTAGTCTATCATAAGGTTCGCTCATCGATAGGTCATATGAGCGATATGGCTGTTTATTATACCCTCAGGAACAGCGAATTTGTGAGAATCAAGAATATCTCATTTGTTCTTTTCTTGAGGTGTTTCCCGGAATTTATCCTTGGCATCATATCTGAGTTTATCTATTTTGCAGTAAAGCATAGGAAACTGAGGGTTTATCTTAAGGCAAAAAGAGACGTTGTCATTTTTTTTCCAAGCATGATGAGCAAGAGAAAACAAATTATGAAAACCGTGAAAGTCGATAATAAATACCTTTACAGTATTATGACCTCTGTTTGGGAAAAGGACTTCTTCTTAATGAAGATCAAAAAGTTTCTTCGTGGATAATGTCAAACTACATACGATGAAGGGGAAAAGACTTTTCTACCTTGACTTTTTAAGAGCGATTTCAATATTACTGATAATAATTTTTCATTACAATTATCATGCCCTGGAAATGGGAATTACGAACAATATCGTCTTCTGGCCTCAATCGCTGTTTAGCTTGGATCACTCTTTTTGGGGACTTATAGGAGTGTCACTCTTCATTATTCTATCGGGAGCTTCACTAATGGTAAGCACAAAAGACACCTTTGAGGCAAAGGCTTTTTTTAAAAAAAGGTTTTTTTCCATTTATCCTCTTTTCTGGGTTACTTATGTGATAACTTTTTCAATATTATTCTTGAAATATCAAGCGGTTCCTGTAAAAGCACATTTGGCAACTTTCTTGCTTACAATCGCGGGGCTAGATGGTTTTTTGCGGTATGGAGTAAATAATTTTTATTTGCTGGGAGAATGGTTTTTAGGCTTTATCATCATCATGTATATGATTTTTCCTTTTTTGCGGCGTCTATTTTTGACAAATCAATTGATCACCTTTCTGTTTTGTGTATTCATAATGATCTTGACGGAAAGATTTTATTGTCTGAATATGGAAATTCTCAGATTTCCGCTGTCTCGGTTAGTCGAATTTGCCTTTGGCATGAGTTTTGTTTATTTCTATAACCCCTCTCATGGATTGTCAAAAGTTTTCATAATAGGAATAGCAGGAATATTCTTTTTCTTGGCTGTTGAAACGAATATGCCTATCCTTTATAGGACGGCTATAGAAGGTATTTGCATTTTCATATGTTTATCATGTGTCTCTCTCTTTTTTTGATATTTTATTTCTTAAGAAGATTGTTAATTTTTTCAGTGTATATTCTTATGGAGCATTTCTAATTCATCATATTTTATTAACTCAGACTTTACCTCTTTTTAGATACCTTCAATTAAATCTCTTAGAAGATTATTTGTTATTCTCTTTTCTAGTGATTATCATTTATATGCTATCCTTCCTCTTAACGAACCTAACTGCCTTTGGCCTGAAGAAGATGCAGGTCATAATTTAAATTGTTTTCCGGATTCAGGATGAATACTCTATAGTTGAAGAATATGAATTAATGGACGACAGAGACTGAATTTCTTGAATTTCGGCTTCGGGATAGGCAAGAGCGAGAAAAACCTGGGAGAGGGTTCCCCTCGGCGCCATTACTATTACATATACATAGCGGGCAAGCACAGGCGCTAACAACATGGCCTGGAACAAGATACATTTTTTGCTGCAGAGGGCACAGGACAAGTGACATGCCTGCTATAAGAGAGCTTCACCATTGAATTTTTTCTTGTAAATTGTTAAAGTGTCTCTAACCGTTATGATGCCTATCTTCTAGGAAAAGAAAGAATCATCTTGCAAAATCAAGGACGAAATCCTGAAGGGTGTCTACGAGGATAACCTGAGGATCGAACGGGAAGGGCCATCAGGCCCTGGTTCTCGTCAAAAGTCTTTTATTTTCAATAAGTTTCTTCTGACTTTACTGCTTTTCTCGACGGCAGCCATCTTCGTTCAGGGCTCCTACGTTTCGAACTCTTTTTTCCCTGAACAGCAGCTTGCCTCAAGTGCGCTGAAGTTCAGGAACCCTCAGCCGCAGGCGCCGAAATATGCCTCGAATCCGGCGGATTTTAAGGCCTTTATCACCAATCCCGATATGTCGGTGAGCCGCACCTTCGGGCTGGGTGTGAAGACGATCATGATAGACGCCGGACACGGCGGGGCAGACTCGGGCACGCAGGGGAAAATGGGCACCAGGGAAAAAGACATGACACTGGACATTGCAAAAAGGTTGAACTCACGTCTTGACAAGTACGGACGCTATAATGTGCTCATGACCCGCGACCAGGATGTCACAGTGCCGCTAAACAGGAGAGTGGAAGTGGCGATGGCGGCAAAAGCTCACTCTTCCATCCTGCTTCTCCACCTCAATTCTCTGCCTTACAAGCCGATCAATATCGTCGAGACTTATTATTCGGGCCGATCTGCGGACTCCAAGACTCAGCGGCTTGCGGAGCAGGAGAATGCAGGGTCGCAGTATGGCTTGAGCGACTTCAAAGAGATCATCGAGAAGCTTGGTGAAAAAGAACTCGAAGACCCAGGAGTCGAAAGAACTTGCCTATGCGATCCAGAAAAACAATGTTCCTTAACATGAAAAAAGAAGAAAACGGCAATGCCCAAAACTTCGGGGTCAAGAGGGCGCCTTTTGTCGTGCTGCTTGGAGTGGACGTGCCTGCCGTGCTGGCCGAGGTCTCCTGCCTCAGCAATAAGGAGGAGGAACGGCAGTTAGGAAAGCCCTGCCCACAGGGAAAATATCGCCCATTATCTTGAGAAGGGAATACTCGATTACTTAAATAAAGGAGAAGCGGGCTATGAGGCAGAAAGATATGCAGAAAAAAGATGATGTCCTGTATGTCGGGATCGATCTGGGGACGTCCAGGAGTTCGATCTCCGCAAGCAACGACAAGAAGGAGTGGATAGAGAGCTTTGTAGGATGGCCTAGGGACTTTATCGCGATGCAGGTGGTCGGCAAGCCCGTACTGTTCGGGGCAGAGGCGCTCCAAAACAGGCTCTCACTCGATCTCTGCCGGCCCCTCGAACACGGGGTTATCAGGGAAGGGATCGATAAGAACGAAGAGGCCGTAAAAGAGATAATCCGGCACCTGGTTGAGCTCGCCGGCCCTTCCCGGCGAACAAAAGATATTCGCGGTGGTCGGGGTGCCCGCGGACACGCTTAAGGTGAACAAGCTTGCGATACGGAAGGCGGTGGCGGAGTTCGTCCATTCCCTGCTGGTTGTCACGGAGCCTTTTGCGGTGGCCTACGGTATGAACCTCCTGAACAACTCTCTGGTGATAGATATCGGCGCCGGCACGACTGACTTTTGCATTATGCACGGCACTATCCCTGCCGAGGAAGACCAAAAGACGATACTTAATGCCGGTGATTATATCGACGATCAGCTTTTCAGCTACCTGAACGAGAAATATCCCAATTCGAAGTTCAATAAGAATATGGTGAGGCAGTTCAAAGAGAGTTACAGCTTCGTCAGAGATACGCCGGAGGATATCCGCGTCGAGATCCCCGTTGACGGAAAACCGGTTATGCACGATATAAAGAATGAGGTAAGACGCGCCTGCGAAAGTATCCTTCCGGCCCTGGTCGAGACAACGACCGAGATGATTGCGCGGTTCGATCCGGAATTCCAGATCAGGGTCAAAAACAACATAGTCCTGGCTGGCGGCGGCAGTCTGATCAGGGGACTTAAAGAGTATCTCCAGGACGCATTGAAGGAAGACGGCTGATGCAAGGTCTCGTGCGTTGAAGACCCCTTGTTTTCAGGTGCCGAACGGCGCGCTCAAACTTGCGCAGGACATGCCGTCAAAATATTGGGAACCTCTTTGAGGTCTTCTCTCCACGCCTTTAATTTCTTAACGGGGGACTTGTCGATGGCAAGCAAAACTGTCCTTGTAATTGACGCTGACAGCGAGACTGAGCAGATAATCGCGTCGACACTCGAAACTGAAGGGTATCTCGTGTTTGCCGTCCCTGGCGGCGATATCGGGGCTGAAATGGCCCAAAAAGTCAGTCCGTCGCTGATATTCGTGAACCCGGAGGAGGCAGGCGACAAGGGCCTTGAAATATGCCGGACGATCCACGGCTTTGAGTCATTGCAGAAGGTCCCCCTCGTGTTATTGACATCTCCGTTGAGCAAAGTGGACACCGCCGTCTCTTCGGCCTTCGGCGTTGCCGATGTGCTTACCGTCCCTTTCACCGCCGCGGAGCTCCTCGAAAAGACCGCGAAAGTCCTCGATACAAAGGCCCCCATCGTACTGCACGTCAAGGAAAAAGAACGTGCGTTTGAAAGCGAAGAGACTGCCTTCCCCATTGAGCGCCCGGCTGTAAAACAGGCCCCTGACATCGAGCCTCAGATTTTTCAGATGCCGGGGATACCGGAGCTTGACGAAGAGCCTGATAAAGAAATTGTGTACGGGGAGAAAAAAGTTCCGGAGCCTGCGGATGCCTACATTTCAAAAGAAGCGTCAAGGCGCAGAAAAAAGAAGAGCAGCCTCCCTGCGGTCATCGCCGGAGCGGCCATTTTAATTGTCGGAATCGCTGCAGGCGCCCTCTTTTACCTCGGGCTGATACCGGGAATGGGGGCCAAAAAGGCCGTCCCCATAAAGCCATTGAGTACCGCGATGAAGCCGAAGGCCCAACCTCCGGCGCCCGCTCAGTCTCCGACTCCGTCGCCTGCTCCGGTAAATGAGCAGCAGAAACAGCAGACAGTCGCTGAGAATAAAACGGCCCCTGCGGCTTCCCCGTCTGCCGGGAAAACAGCCCCTGCAACGCCTTCCCCGGCACCCATAATGCCTGTGAAAAAAGGACCGCCTCTCCCTGCCGCAGCGGCGCCCACGCCTTCGGCTAAAGCGAAACCTTCAGGGAAGGCAGTTTATTCCGTCCAACTGGGCGTGTTTAAAAGCGAAGACAATGCTGTTGCGCTTACGAATAAATTTAAGGGGAAAGGATACGATGCCTTTGTGGTCAGGGGCTCCGGCAAAGACAAAGGGACTTTCTACCGTGTGCTGATCGGAAATACCTCAGACAGAAAAGAGTCGGCAAAATTGGCCGCAAAGATAAAAGACAAGGAGAAGATCAAGGCGGTCATTTACTCCGAGTAAGATTCGACTGTCTCGACAAGGAACTTCTCATATTGAGCGGCGATCCTGTCCCATGTGAAATTTTTGACCCATTCCCTTCCCTTGATCCCCATTTCTTCACGTGCGGAGCTTTCGGCGAGACCTTTCATAGAGAGGGCCAGCGAGGCCGGGTCCCCTGACTTGAAGGAGACCCCTGCCCCGTTTTGCGTGACAAAAGAGCATGCGGGGATATCGCTCACTAAAACAGACTTCCCGCAGGCCATAGCCTCAAGGACCGATATGGGCTGGACCTCATGCCTGGAAGGAAAGACGACAAAAGAGGCATCACCGATAATTTCGCTTTTCTTTACTCCCGAGACCCAACCGGGAAGTTCGATGTTCCCCCTTACGCCCTCCGGCAGTGCCGTCACCGCGGACCTTAACCTTTCCATGTCCCTGCCGTCCCCGGCCACGACCAGTTTGATGTTGCCGAAAGACCTGCAAAATTCAGTATACGCAGCCAAAAGCAGGTCGAGCCCCTTGCCGTACATGTCGATACGGCCCAGGTAAAGTATGTAATCCCCTCGCCGAAACGGGAGGCCGAAGAGTTCGGGGGCCACGCCGTTTGGGATGACCGTCTTATGCTTTTTGTTATCGAGAAAGAGCCTGCCCGCGGTCTCATCATTTATAAATATAAAGTTGCAATAGAGCAACGGCCGCAGGTGCTCCAAAAGAAAAAGGACCGAAGAATAGAGGGGGTTGTACTTCCTGAAATAAAGGGACCCCGTATATCCCTGGACCTGCAGCACAACCGGCCTTTTCGTAACGGCATGGAGAAAGGTCGGCACGGCCGGGGAGAATTCCTCAATTATGAGATCATATTCTTTCCCCTTCTCCGAGACAAAGCGGGCCGCCCTGTATGCGTAGGACAACAGCGTCCTGGTGAGACTCCTGCTTTCGGTACCCGCAAAGATATGTGCCAATCCTTCTATCTCTTTGTCGCGTGCGCCAGGATATTTTTTGCACAAAAGCGTAATTTCGTGCCTGCCTTTGAGGCGGCCGTAAATCTCGTATGCGCGCGTTCCGACACCGCCGATCCCGAAATAATCGCCCTTGCTTTCGTAAAGCAGATGGAGTATCTTCACCGGTTCTCTTTTAGCGCCTTCCTGCACGAATCAAGGATGCCCGAGGCGGTCTTCTCCCAGGAAAATAGTTGCGCCCTTTTCAGCCCTTTTGCCGAGAGTTCTCTTCTCAGTCCTTCATTGCCGAGCACCTTCAGAATCAATTCCCCCAGGGCGGCCTTGTCGTCAGGATCAAAAAGCAGCCCTGCGTCTCCGACTACTTCCGGTAATGATGCGCGGTCAGAGCATATGACCGGCGTACCGCAGGCCATCGCTTCAAGAGGAGTAAGTCCGAAGCCTTCGCTCAGGGAGGGGTGTACGAGAAGATCGGCGTAGGAGTGAAATTTCTGGAGGTCTTCGTCCGGGACATAATCGGTATACAGTACCCGTTCGTCATCGGCCAATTGCGATGCCGCAAATTCCTTTCTGCCGACAACGACCAATGAATGAGCCACCTTACCTTTAATCCTGAGAAATGCCTCAACAAGGCTGCCAATATTTTTATAAGGAAAGAGATTTCCCACCGCAAGGATGTAAGGGCCATTGAGGGAATATTTTGCCAGGAACCCGGCTCTTCCCTCCTGGCCTCTTGGATAAAACCTCTCCCGGTTATAGGCAAGCGGGACTACGTCGATCATGTCTTCTCCCAAGTTTGTTGCCGAAAGGAGAACTTTTTTTACAAACTCGGACGAGACGGTCACCCTTCCGGCGACTTTCTCCAACCTTTTCAGTGATAATCTGAAGTGAACTGCAGCGCGCTTGAACTGCGCGGCAAATTGTATCGGGTGCAGGTCATGGACTTGCACAACAAGCGGGACAAGTGGTACAAAGGGAAACTCTATCATCGGGCAAAACAGGACATCAACTTTGCTCTTCCGGCAAAGCATGGGGAAGAGACCGTTTAGATACACAAACCGCAGCAGGTTATCGCGAAACCTCAGAGAACCCCTGACCGAAGGCGGGACTTTATGGATAAAAACTTCCGAAACTCCTTCCAGGGCGACCGGTGAAAATACGACGAAGTCCCTGTTAAGCGCAGAGATATGGCGGGATATCTCTTGTGTAAAAACCCCTAAGCCGGTCGGTTTTTCGCTCAGGAATGTTGCATTAATACCTATCTTCAATGGTTCAGGGCCTTCTTCAGCGAAAAATAAAACCATTTTGGACTCTTGGGCCATGTAAGATTTTAGCACAGCCCGGGGAGGGCTTTCACAGATTCACGTGACATAGGCGAACAAGACGGGGCGGATGCTGTATAATATCAAACCGAGGCAAGGCATGGTGACCATATAAAAGCGAAATATTTGACATCCTCAGATACAAGGAACTTCCTGAGGAACCTCGTCATGCGGGACATTAAAGTGCGCTATAAGAGGTCTGTTCTCGGATTTCTCTGGGTCATGCTTAACCCTCTGTTTATGATGCTGATACTCAATATGGTCTTTTCCGAACTCTTTCGGGTGGCGACCAAAAACTACACATCCTATCTCCTTTCCGGGATCATTCTATGGAACTTCTTCTCGCAGAGCACGTCATCGGCGCTCGTAAGCCTGCTGACTAACAGCAATCTCATCAAGAAGATCTATCTTCCGAAGGCCATCTTCCCACTGTCTGTCGTGATGTCGGCAGTTGTCAATTTCGTCTTCTCCCTCGTCCCTCTTTTTTTAATCTTTTATCTGACGGGCACCTCTGTCGGCGGCCGTATTATCATGCTTCCATTGGTAATCGTCCTTGTAGGGATATTTTGTTACGGGGTTTCACTCATCCTCTCGACGCTGACCGTTTTTTTTCATGACACGAAATACATTTATGAAGTCGTTCTGCTCGCCATGATGTATATGACCCCTGTGTTTTTCCCCGAGTCGATAGTCCCTGAACGATTCAGGATAATCTTTGAGTTGAACCCCATGTACTATTTTATAAGCGTCTTCAGGGGTGTCTTATACATGGACGTCCCTTTTTTTTATGAAAAACTGTTGTTCGCGTCATTGTTCGCCCTGGGAGCATTGTCCACAGGCTGGATTTTTTACGACAGATATAAAGATAGGGTGGTTTATCATCTGTGATCGCGGGCGGAGAAATATTTGGGGGCACGGGGATGAGTGATCTCTCAATAAAGATTGCGGACGTTGCGGTCCGCTACCGTCTTTCCAGGGAAAAACCGAAGACGCTCCAGGAATTTCTCATACAGAAACTAAAAGGCAGGAAGACCAATTATGAGGATTTCTGGGCCTTGAGGCATGTAGGCTTCGAGGTCGGCAAAGGGGAGACCCTCGGCATTATCGGTGCTAACGGTGCAGGGAAAAGCACGCTCTTAAAGGTAGTCGCCGGGGTGATGAAGCCCACAGCGGGAAGCGTTTTTGTAAGCGGCAAAATCGCACCTCTTATAGAGCTCGGCGCGGGTTTTGACATGGAGCTGACCGGCTCAGAAAACATATACCTCAATGCCTCGATCCTCGGACTTTCAAAAAAGGAGATCGACAACAAGTTCGAGGCGATAGTGGATTTTTCCGAGCTCAGCGGTTTTATTTACAGCCCCCTTAAAACATATTCTTCCGGGATGATAGCCAGACTCGGGTTTTCGATCGCGACCGAAGTCGATCCGGCGATACTCATCATCGATGAAATCCTCGCCGTGGGCGATGCACATTTCAAAAGAAAGTGCAACGAAAGAATTCGTGCGTTCAAAGAAAAGGGGACAACGATGCTTCTCGTTTCTCACAATTTGACCGACATAGAAGACCTCTGCAACAAAGTCGTCTGGCTGGACCACGGCCAGATTCATGAGTCCGGCGCCGATGTTGCGGGAACGATAAAGAGATACGGCGGTTGAGGTATTTCTGCTGATTTCGTATCACGTTTTTATATAATCTATAGAAATAATGGACCTTTTAGGGAGGACGATAATGATTATACTCAATTCTCACGAAGTTGGCCGTCCGGTGAAAGAACCGAGGAACGCGGCAGCGAGAAAAAGCACTTACTATTTTACTGCAATGGCATTTTTGCTGTCTTGTTTCATAGTATCCGGTTCAGCAGCCGCGCCGGCTTTTGCAGAGGACAATGCAACGGACTGGAATAACAAGGCAGTAGGGTTAAGCCAGGCCGGCAAATACGAAGAAGCGATAGCGGCATTCGATAAGGCGATAAGCCTGCTGGCCCCTACGGAAAGATTTAGAGGCATATGCCTGGTATGAGAAGGGGGCAAGCCTTGGAAGTTTGGGCAGACGTGAAGAGGCGTTAAAGGCCTTCGATAAGGCAATAAACCTCGGTTTGCAGAAAAGGGACGAGGCATATGCGTGGTATTCAACCGGGTTAAACCTTCAAGCATTAGGACGACATGAAGAGGCGGCAAAGGCTTTCGATAAGGCGATAAGCCTCGGCCTTAAGAAGGAAGACGAGGCATATGCATGGTACTCAAACGGCTTAAGCCTCCAAGCATTAGGACGAAATGAAGAGGCGGCAAAGGCCCTCGATAAGGCGATAAGCCTCGGCCTGAGGAAGGAGTTAACTCCTCACGCGTGGTATTTGAAAGGCTCAAGTCTTCGAACTCTGGGACGGCATGAAGAAGCGGTGAAGGCGTACGATAAGGCGATAAGCCTCGGCCTGGGCCATGAAGAGGAAGTGTATGCCTGGTATTATAAAGGCGTAAGCCTTCGAGCTCTGGGCCGAAATGAAGAGGCGGCAAAGGCTATCGATAAGGCAATAAAACTTGACGTAACCACCGCCCCCTTCGAGTAGACACCTTCTGCGACGTATTCTTGGCGTAGCGCATAGACGGGATGGGGTTCCCCCCTCGGCCGTGGAGGCAGGCGCTTTAGTTCAACCTGTCTGCGGGAAAAGGGGGACAGACTTTTTCGTCTGCGTTTGGACCGACCGGTCACGTTTCCGTAAGGACAAAAGCAAAGATACACGGGAACGGAACTACAGCTTTCCCTCATGCATCAGCATCAGCATCGCCTTTGCATATCTTGATGAATATGAATTTACGCCCGTTTCTATGCTTTTATTAAAGGACCCTTCTGCCCCTTTTCTGTCCCCTTCCATAAGTTTTTTTTCGCCGATCGAATAATATGCATCACAAAGCCTGTGTTGCACCGCTTCTTCAGTCCTGCCATTGCGCGCTTCCTCAAGCAATCGGATATCCGTCACGTCACCCATCCCCAGGTAATACTTTGAAATGGCCCGCCACCACTTTTCGTCGTCGGATGAAACGTCGTGAGAGGCCACATAGCTCCGGAGTTCTGCGAGGACTTTGTCGTATTCGCCTTGAGAAAGCTTCCCTGCGGAATTTAAAAGACGCACATAGAGAAGATCCAATTTCACATCATGGATTGTCTTCGGCATTATTTCTATCAATTTCCTGTTGTCCCGGACGCTGTCCCCGAACGATCCCTCTTCGTAATAGGCAACTGAGCGAAACCAATAGCCTGCGGCCTTTTCGGGGTCCAACTGTATGACCTTGCCGTAATCCGCTATGGCCTCACGATATCGCCCACTGTTGCGATAGAGACCTGCGCGATGGAGGTAATTATATTCTGAGGGAGCGATTGAAACGGCTTTACTCCAATCCCCAATGGCTTTATCGTACTGCTTCGTGCCCTCGTAGGCGGATGCCCGTGCCTCGTAAATGCCCCCGTTTCGGGGGGCCAGCTCAATTGCCGTGGTGTAATCCGCAATGGCCTTGTCGTATTGTTCCTTCTTGGAATAGGCAAACCCGCGATTGTAGAAGCTACGATATGTCTGAGGGGCCGGCGATTGAATCATGGCTGTGCATGCATCAATCGCTTTGTCATATTCTCCTTTATTCAAATATTCCTGACACCAATCAGTCCCATAGCTCAGAGAAGACAGTGAGAGAAAGAGCAAGACCATGAAAACTGCGAATCTTGATTTCATAAGACTCCTTTTCATGAGGATGTAATACAGCCATCATATCAGACGTAACACTTCAAGACAAGGGCGACAAAAAGGGAATTGGTTGCAGGGATAAGATGAGGCTGCACCTTTTCGTCTGCTAGCCCCCCGTGATTTTTTATGATAGAGTAAAAAAGTCAGTGTAAAAATATAATGGAGGTTTTGCAATGCCAAAACTCAAGATATGGTATTTCCCGGTTTTGTTGGCCGCGCTTACGCTATTACTTCCCGCAGAGATAGTCAGCGCCGGGACACAGGAAAAGTACACGAGGACGTTCAAAGACTATGTCGTTCCGGACGTGACGCTGCTGAATCAACATGGAAAAAAGGTGAAGCTCATTGAGCTGCTGAACTCGAAGAAAGTAGTGTTGGTGGATTTTATTTTTACCACCTGCACCACGATCTGTCCGGTGCTTTCAGCCGGCTTTGCAAATTTCCAAAAGAGGGTCGGCCAGGATCCGAAGGATGTGTTGCTCGTTTCCATCTCGATTGATCCTGAAAATGATACCCCGAAAAGGCTGACCGAGTACCTTAAACGTTATGGTGCAAAACCAGGGTGGGAATTCCTGACAGGTTCCAAGAGAGATATCGAAAGAGTGACAAAGGTCCTGGAGGCCTACACCATGAATAAGATGTCCCACTTGCCGCTGGCCCTGCTGTATTCTTCGGCTGACAAACGATGGCTCAGAATCTACGGTCTCATCGGGACTTCCGACCTTTTGGCCGAATATGAAAGGATGGCCAAATGATGAAAACATATATTGCAAAGACAGGACGCGGGGCATTGATCGGTCTGCGATTTTTTATTACCCTGCTCGCGCTTTATTGGCTCCGGGCCTGTATGGGCAGATGACGTAAAGCCCCTCCCTGCTCCCGGGATAACCAATGAAGAGGCAGTACGCCTTGGGGAACGGATGTATCGCGACGGGATCCTTCCCTCGGGAGAACCGATGGAGGCCGTGGTAAACGGGGAAATCCCCGTAGCGGGAACGGCCTTCAGCTGCGTCAGTTGTCACCTGCGCAGCGGGCTCGGCTCGATCGAGGGCAGTGTTATCACGCCCCCTACAACCGGGAATAAGCTCTTTCATCCGTACAAGATAGAATTTTATACAGGCTATTTTCAAAAAGCTCCCACGCCGCTTTTATATCGGCCGGCGTATACGGACGAAACATTGGCTGACGTAATCAGGGGCGGCATAGATCCGACAGGCCGGGTCCTGAGCGAGGTCATGCCTCGTTATCTGCTTGATGATAAGGACATGGCAGTGCTCATCTTCTACCTCAAATCGCTTTCATCTCATTTTTCTCCCGGGGTCTCGGCTTCGACGCTGCACTTGGCGACGGTCATCTCCGAGGATGTGGGCCCCGAAGTTCGCAAGGCGATGCTGCGTCCCCTGGAGAACTACATAGTGAATTGGAACAGCAATGCATATTTCAAAAAGGTTGAGGAAGGCATGAGCCGCTCCGTGCAGGAATCATCGGTGTCCCAGGGACAATTCGCCGGTCCGGAACAGGCATACCGGGATCTGTCACTGTCCGTCTGGGTGCTCAAAGGTCCCCGGGAGACCTGGCGCAGCCAGCTGGAAGAATACTATCGTAACAATCCTGTATTTGCTCTGATAGGGGGAATTACAAGTGGTGACTGGAAGCCGGTACACGATTTCTGCGAGACAAATAAAATCCCGGAACTCTTCCCTTTTACCGATTTACCGGTCATTTCCGAAAATGACTGGTATACCTGGTATCTGTCGAAGGGATATTATCAGGAAGGCGAAAGCGCGGCCAGATATCTCAATACGGCAGAGGACGAACCGGCAAAAGGCGGGGTGATACTCCAGATCTTTCGCGATTCAAGTGAAGGCCGGGCGCTGGCGGCCGGGTTTCAAAACACATTGCAGGAAACGGGACATCGCCCCCCCGTGTCGGTCACCCTCAAGGCAGGGGAAGCGCTGACTGCAGCCTCCTTGCGGAAGGCATTGGCTAAGGAAAAACCTGCCGTGCTCGTCCTTTGGGACGGTCCGGAGGCCCTGTCGGCGCTCGACGATCTGGCAGCCACCGACCATAACAGGCCCCGTATGGTTTTTGTCTCATCGAGCTATCTTGGGAAGAGTATTTGGGAATTGAAGGATCAGGACCGTGACTTCACGTATATAACCTACCCTTTCAAATTGCGCAAGTCTTACGTAACCTACCCTTTCAGGTTGCGCCAGGATGAAGCGACGTATGTAGGCCACATCGAGACGGTAACGAGAAAGCCGGCTCAGGACGATATTCAGCAGATTACAGCGCGGACACACGACGTTATCCAGGTCCTGGACCGGGCGCTCATGGATATGAGGGGGAAATATTACCGTGACTACTTTCTGGATGTCATTGGAATGATGGAGGACCAGGAGATTGCTCCGTATGAGCGCCTGAGCTTCGGTCCGGGTCAACGCTATGCCTCCAAGGGATGCTATATCGTCCAGCTCAAGAAAGGACCGAAACCTGAACTTATCAGGAAGAGCGATTGGGTCATTTACTAAGCGTTTCCGAAACATGACAGAATGCCCCCCGTGCCTCGGCGGGATTTACGGTGCAATGAGGAAGCCTGCAGCTCGGGGGGCTTTCCGGCAAGACTTCCCGCATGATCTGCTTGGGCCTGGAGACTTCCAATTACGCTCACAATCGAAATTACCGGCGGTAGCTAAAAAAAGCAGCTATAACAGCTTGTTACTGATTATTCAGGATCATGGGTGGCGAACTTAAACCCGATTTTTGTAGGGAAATGACTTACATGCGAAGTTAATGAATCCTACATTAATTTCGGACTAAGACTTATTGTTGAAAATCCCCTGGTTGGTTAAAATTATTCAACATTCATGGTGGATGGTGGGAGAATAAATGCACAGTTTTTATATTTTATATATTTTTATATTGAAATTTCTAAATAGATAAGTATACTAAACGTCGGTTGGCATCATTAAATATACTTAATAAATTCGGATACCACTCAAGCGGGCGCTTGATGGGGGGAGTAAATAGTACACTAGACGCATATTTCCAGATAGAACTCTTAGCAATCAAATTGTCGGAGAATCGACAAAGGGAAGGGGGTGTTGAGACGAAGTTATGAATTATGATGTGTCACGGCTAAGCGCAATGAAGGATAACATTTAAAAGTAGGAGGGCAAACATAATGTATGGACGAAAAATTATTGTTGTAATGGGCCTGCTCCTCACGGCAACTCTCTTTTTATGGGGAGTTGACAGGGGCAACGCAGAGGAAGGGGAAAGAGGCCACCCGCCAAAGGGGACGGTAGCGCCGTCGCTTCAAAGCGGAGTGAATACTGACCTCGATAGACACAATGAGTATCTGCAGTGGACTCAACAGATGCTGAACACGATAAAGGCCAGCGGACAAAGGTTCCGCGGACCGATTCCTGAGGCTATCAATCAGATGCCGAGCGGGCCGGTTAGACCGCCTTATCCGTCCAAGGTCGTTGGTCCGGCGGTCGCGGCCAACCCGCTTTACCCGCCAGGGATCGGGTTTAACCCGGTCGTCGACTACACCATTCCGAACTTTGCCCAGAGCCCGAGCATCAGGAAGTTCGTTGACTCGCTGCCCGGACTGGGAATTCAGGGATGCACGCCGGGTACCGGCACACCCCCTAATGTTACCGGTGGTACATGCAACCAGAACAACCTCGGAGAGTTCATCCCGATTGCCATTCCCGATACGGCAAGCTTTCCGGCAACGGGTATTGCCCCTGCTTCGGACTACTATGAACTCGGCGTAGCGCAGTATTCACGCGCAGATGCACACCGACCTGCCTCCGACGACGCTCCGGGGCTATTACATTAAAGGTGATACCGCAACAGACCCTAACGCCGGCGGCACACCTCAGTATCTGGGACCGGCGATCATAGCCCGCACCTATCATCCTGACAAGCCGGCCGGGAGCACCGGATTCATCGGTGCTTATCCTCTGGGAAGCGCGGTAAACGGCAAGCCGGTGCGCTTCAGGTTCGAAAACCATCTTCCGCTCAGCACAGGCGGCGCGGATGCGCTCCCCTTCCCTGTGGACGAGACGATCATGGGCTCGGGAATGGGGCCCCAGGATTTGACAGGCGCGGCCTGTGATTACGGGCTCTCGACCTGTGCCAAGTTCACGCAGAACCGCATCTCCATTCACCTCCATGGCGGCCACACCCCGGGCAGCAACGACGGACACTCCTCACCAATGGTTCACTCCTGCGGGAGATCCGATTACCGGGACCGCCATTCCGGGATATCCCTGGGGCATGAAGAAAGGTCCGGACTTCCAGGATGTCCCTGACATGGTGACGGGCCCGGTGCTCTGCGTAGGCGGCGCGAAGTGCATTACGCCTTCAGCCAACGACGGTATTGAGACCCTGTATTATACGAACCAGCAGAGTCCCCGGCTGCTCTTCTTCCACGACCATGCCTGGGGCATTACGAGGTTGACTGTTTATGACGGCATGGCCGCACCCTATCTGATCGTCGACGACGTCGAGGATGATCTGATCGACGGCACGAACAATTCGGGCGTCTTCACCGCCGCGGGGATCAGCGCCCACCAAGATATTGCCTGACAATGGTACCCCTAATGGGGTATACCGCTACGGAATCCCGCTGGTCATTCAGGACAAGACCTTTGTGAGCAGATGCGTCGACGGATGCCATTCGTAACGCCTATCCCGCCACCGAGGCCGTTCCCGGCTGAGTTCCAGTCCAACGAGATAACCTCGGTCGGTGGACCCTCTCTGGGTGAACTATACCAACAACGGCCTCGGCATGCCCGGTGGGAACCTCTGGATGCCCCACGAGTATATGCCGATCGAGAACATCTTTGACCCGAGAGGGTACACCGATACCGGCAGGTGGGACTACGGCCCCTTCATGATTCCGGCGGCGATCCCGAAGTATCTCACCCTGCCGAGCCCGTCGGTCACGCCTGAGGCCTTCCAGGACACGGCGGTCGTCAACGGCACGGCCTTCCCTTTCGTCAACCTGCCGCCTGATGCCCTCCGCTTCAGGATACTGGACGCAGGAAACGACCGCAGCTTCAACCTCCAGCTGTATAGCGCGGCCGTCGGTCATGCCCATGTCACCTTCACCGGCGACCTGCACCACGATGCCTATCGCTTCGACTGTGGTACGCGGCGGCGTCGTCACCGGCATCTCGGTCCTGAGACCGGGCGCAGGATGTGCTCGCTGGTCTCACCGCGACCATCACCGACGTTGCCGGCCACGCTCCGACTACGGTCGCCACAGCAACGCCGATACTGGATGGAACCGGCGCGGTCACCGGCTTCACGTTTACCGGTCCGAACTTTGGCGGCGCAGGCTACCTTGCGGGCACCATATGCAAAGCAGGGTCCCTCGGTTACAATTATGCAACGCCACCCTCGGGTCAGACCTGGGAAAACCTCTGCACAGAGGTCGCAATGGTCCCCGCCGCAGTGGACGCAGGCAATCCGCCGACCTGGCCGACAGACGGCAGGGACGGAGGCGTGCCTGATCCTGACCACTCAAGGCCCGCCCGTGGCTCCAGATAGGCAATGAAGCCGGGTTCCTGGCGCAGCTTGCGGTCTGGCCGCAGAATCCGGTCGACTATGAGTATGATCCGGCAGAATCTCCCCTTCGCAGGCGTCACCAGCCGTACGCTCTATCTGATGGGCGCGATGCGCGCTGACGTTATCGTCGATTTCTCCCACTACACGGCAGGCGACATGCTCATCGTGTACAACGACGCACCGACGCCTATGCCAATGTTCAATTCGTCCTATGACTACTACACCGACTCTCCTGATAAGTTCCCGGTAGGCGCGTACCCGACACCGGCAGGTTTCGGCCCGAACATCAGGACCCT
Source organism: uncultured Nitrospiraceae bacterium (assembly GCA_963811165.1). Taxonomy (GTDB): domain Bacteria; phylum Nitrospirota; class Thermodesulfovibrionia; order Thermodesulfovibrionales; family UBA6898; genus Sulfobium. The sequence goes on along the minus strand of CAWEQH010000002.1, from coordinate 17,692 downwards.
CATGCAGATCCGGATCGCGGGAACCAAGACGTCGACCCTCAACTTCGATGTCACGGCAACGCCCGGCTTTCGATCACTCTCCTACCGGGTCCTTCAACCCGCCGACCCTGAGCGGCCCATTCGGGGCGACGTTCACCGCTCTGAGGACGGTGTTGCCGAAGGCCTTTGCAGCAGTTCAGGAAAAACCGATAGTGCCGCAGCTGGCGTATAATGCGGCCTTCCCCGGCTTCGCGACTGCCAATATTTATGGCCAGGGATACATGGACAGCCTGAATATAACCGGTAAGGGTCAGACCGTCGCCAGGATCGTGACGACACTGCCCGGCGCAGGTTATACCGTAGCTCCTTCGGTTCAGATAGTCCCCGGCGCAGGCGGATGCACCACGCTGCCCGCCGCGACTGCGGGGATTAACCCCATCGGCGCGGTCACGCTCGTCGCGGCAGGCACCGGGTTCACCTCGGCGCCTACGGTCACCTTGGGCGCGCCCCTTGCCGGCGGCGTACAGGCTACCGCAGCGGCAACGATATCGGGCGGTGTAGTTACCGCTATCACAATTGTCGAGCCAGGTTCGAACTATAACACCGCGGTTAACGCGGTAGCCCCTACCTGCACCATTACGCGGCGGCGGCGGCACCGGCGCGACCTGCTCGGTTACCGTGGCAACCGCCGGCCTCGTCGGCTCGATCACGGTCACAAATGCGGGCTCTGGATGCGTCAATGAGCCTCTGGTCTTCCTCATCGCTGCACCGGGGACCAACGGCACCGGCGCCACTGCTTCGGCGTTGCTGACCGGCGCCCTTGCTCCTACCGGGAAGAACCTGACCGAGGGTTTTGATCCGGACTACGGGCGGATAAACATCTTCCTCGGTTCGACCCCCAACCCGCTTACGCCGACGGTAGGCACAGGCCCGGTTGTGGGTATCTCGAAGTTCATAGACCCGCCGACCGAGTACCTCAACAACGGCGAAATCGTGCTCTGGCGCATTACGCACCTCGGCGTCGATTCCCATGTGATGCACTTCCACCTCTTCGACCTTCAGGTAATAAACAGGGTCGACTATGCCAACACGGTAAAGCCGCCCTATCCTGATGAACTGGGCTGGAGGGAAGCCATCAGGACCAACCCCTTTGAGGACATCTTTATTGCCTTAAAGCCGACCCAGCCGGTGCTGCCGTTCACTGAGCCGCACGAAATCCGGCCGCTGGATCCCTCGACGCCTGTGGGTTCCACCACAAACTTCCTGCCGATAGCGCCGCCGGTGGGCGTCCCCGCAGTGGCCCAGACAACCAACACGCTGACCGACTTCGGCTTTGAATACGTGTGGCACTGCCACATCCTGGCCCACGAAGAATTCGACATGATGCGGCCGATTGTCTTCCAGATCGCCCCCATTAACTCGGCCTCCGCTCCTTCGGTCGCATGGAACCCCACGTTGGGCAAATACCATGTTGCCATCAGGAGAGCGGACAGCAAGATCTACGTAGGGACGGCGAATGTGGACGGCGTACTCAACTTTGATTTTGCCCCTCTGTCCCCAGGGACCTCATCGACTGCTCCCGCAATCGCTTGGGACCCTCTACACAAGAAGCTCATAATCGCAGTTAAGGGATCTGCTCTCACACAATCTCTGGGTTGCGAATATGAATGCCGACGGCTCAGGGTTCAGCGGATATACCCTGGTCGGGGCGGGTAATACTGCCGCTCCGGCAATCGCCTGGAACCCTGTAACTAACAAGCTGCAATATGCGATCTTGGCCGGTACCACCGCATGGGTAGGTTCCATGAACTACAACGGTACAGGTGCCTCCCAGACCGCACTTGCAGGCGTCGTCGCTTCTGCTCCGGCAATTGCGATTGATAATACCGGAAAGGTCCAGTTGGCTTCGAGAAACAGCACCAATCAGATCCTTGTCGGTAACGTCAATAACAACGGCTCGTCGTTCAGCGGTTGGAAGGTATTTCCTGCCGGCACCAGTTCGACTGGTCCTGGTATCACCTGGAACGCTAATACAAACAAACTTGAGGTCGTTGCCAAGGGTGCCGCCAACACTAACATCAATAAGGCAAGCATTAACGGCGACAGCCTCACAGGCAACACCGCCTGGACGCAAATAGCAACTGCTGTTTCGAATGACGTGCCCGCAGCCGGGATGGATCCCTTGCTGACTGGCCAACTAAACGTATTTTCAATTAATACAGGCCAGATTGCGGGATACGTAACCGCCCCGTAATGGACTAGCCTGTATCAGGACAGTTGCACGCCAAGGCCGCAGGACATACTCCCTGCGGCCTTGGTTTCTTCTATGTTGGGATTGTTATGAGGTTGGACCATTTTGCTAAAATATATATGTAAGACAGCACTGTAGGAGTGAACAAAATGAGGCGTTTGCGTTTCTGTTTCTTTCTTTCTATTCTCTTCTCGTTTATCTTATCCGTCTGTGAGGCAGCTACTATAAGCCCTGAACTTCAATCGGTATTACAAACAGCTCCTCCCAATCAGGAGGTAGCTATCATCATTAATCTTGCCGATAAGGTAGACGTTAAACAAATTCCTCTAGTCCCCGCGAGTCGTACGCGGGAGGGCAGGGCAATTAGAAGAAATGCGATTGCCGCTGCGCTTAAGGACAAGGCGGACAAGACACAGGGACCGATCAAGGCATTGCTTCAAAACAGAAGCGGTAAGAAGATAAAGCCTCTTTGGATAACGAATTCGATTGCCGTCACTGTCCCGGCTTCAACTATAAACGAACTCTCGGGTTCGCCGCAGGTAGCGAGCATTGAACTGGATGCCGTTGTCCAGCTTACGCCCATGGTCCCTGCCTTGCCGGGCACACCCCGCTGGAACATCGACAGGGTGAACGCGCCCGCCCTCTGGGCCGCGGGCATCACAGGTGTCGGCGCGGTAGTGGCCAATCTTGATACAGGGGTCGATGTGAACCACCCGGATTTGAAGTACCGGTGGAGAGGAGGGGCATGCAGCACTCCTCCCAATTGCCCAAGCTGGTATGATCCTTATAATCATACTACGACTCCTTACGGCCTTAAGGCCGTAGCATGCCAATCTTCGGACTTTACCTGTCTCGACCTGAACAATACTCATGTCCACGGCACACATACGATGGGCATCATGGCCGGAGGAACCGCTTCAGGCAATGCGATAGGGATGGCCCCGGGGGCGAAGTGGATATCGGCAAAGATATTCAACGATGCCGGCAACGCGCAAGACAGCGACATTATCAGTGCATTGGGGTGGGCCCTTTGCCCTGGCTGCGACCCTGCAGATACCGGCTGTGTCTGCGAACCTGCGCCGGATGTTGTAAACAACTCATGGCAGATAGACACTTCTCAAAATGCATGTGACACTACTTTTTTATCTGCGATATCTAATCTGCAGGCTGCCGGGATAGAGGTCGTCTTTTCTGCCGGGAATGTTCCCACGACGCCCGTCATTTCTCCATCGAGCTTCAGCCCAGCCAACAATCCTGGGGTCTTCGCTGTAGGCGCAACAGACTGCATTGGCATTGGTTGCGCAAGCCCGAGTAATGTCATCGCAGGCTATAGCGCCTGGGGCCCTTCCGCCTGTTCTGCCAGGCCTGACTTCCCCACTTTTACGGGGATCAACTTCCCGAATGTGGTTGCTCCCGGTTCAAACATCCGGTCCTCTATCCCGGAAGGTTCCATTTTTTCAGGCACCACTACCTCCGAATATGCTTTATATTCCGGGACCTCGCAATCTGCGCCGCATGCTTCAGGGGCTGTAGCACTACTGGCAGGCGCAATGCCTGGGCTAACGCCTGACCAGATAGAGGAAGCTATTCAGAAGTCAGCCCTTCCGCTGCCGGATGAGCCTTCTTCGCCTAACAATACCTACGGGTTCGGCCTGCTCGATGTAGCCGCCGCATACCAATACGCCTTTATTAATTACTCAGGCAAGGGCGATGTACCCTCAGATTGCCGGCCTGCCGCCGTCAGCCTATTTCGTCAACGACTCCAATGCATGCACATTTGACATGTTTCAAAATCCGGCTGCTACTTCATGCACCATACTCATAGTGAATCAGGGCACCGCCGACCTCACCATAGGCACTGTGTCGATCAGCGGCGATTTTGAAATAGCGAATGACGGCTGTTCAGGTCATGCGATACCGTCCCTGTCAAGCTGCAGTGTCTCTATTACTCCCATAGGGGCAGGGGCAAGAACCGGACAGTTGAGCATTGCATCCAATGACCCTGCCATCTTGACGACCTTGGATATTCCCTTGCGCGGCAACGATCCTGTCGCGCTCGCGCAGGGCAGCGCAATTGTGGCAACCTATGCGGACATCCAGACGGCCGCAGGAGATTGCGGCAACTGGGATGACATTCGCCTGCAAACGACGAGTCCGGAAACTCCTCTTGCCGGAAGCCCCGTCATTAACCTGCCTCTGGGCATTACCGTAAGTCTGCTGGGCGGTTATGACCCTGCCTTCGAGTCCCAAACCGGTTCTACGACTATTAGCGGGACACTCACGATCAGCAAGGGGACCGTAATCATCGGGAATGTGATAGTGCTGTGAGGGAAAACGTAACTTGACGTTAGCGTTGTTTCAGAAACGGACATGCTATGCGCATTTCATAATATCACCAAAAAGGCCTTGATTTTTAGCGAAAATTTCAGTCCGTGGTCCGACAGTCTTCGGGGCATATCCTCCTTCTATCAACGCCCGAGGTGGCGGCGGACTACAATATCGGCTTTATCGCCAACCCAAACATAAACACGTGCAGGTATCGCCCAAAGCGGGCGGACAGAAAGGGAACTGCTCGTGGATAGTTTTATTTTGATAAATCGCGCAAAAATTGATAATATACGTTTAATGGGGCCGATTTATATCGGGAAGAAATATTACGGATGATCAACAAAGGAGGCAACTCAACTAAGGAAAATCGACGGGACATCGAAAGTCAATGTTTGTTATAAATATTTCTTTGAAAGGAGAAAAGAGATGAAAAAGTCATTTGCAGTTGTATTGACAGTTGTTGCTCTTATCTTTTTGCTGGCGGCGGCTGCGTTCAGCGCGGACAAACTGATCGTGAAGGATTCGGGGGGAACGAATACTGTGTTTAGTGTCAGCGACACCGGTGAAGTGTTTGCCGGCGGAACAGACGCAAACAACGCATTCCAAATTCAAGTAATGGGGCATACCGGTGGAGCGTCTCATGTTCAACTTGTGACTAATCAAACGAACAGCAGGATCAGTTTGATAGGAAGCTCGGCAACTGATTTTGCCCCGAGATGGCAGGCTATAGGTCCGCAAGATCCTTCAAACCCAGGATGGGAAATTTTTGATTTTGGTTCAAATCTCTTCAATTTGCCGAGCGCTACATTTAAGATAAGACATTATAATATGACAGGTCCTCAGGATATGATATCAATTGCTGGTCGGAGCAGTGTTTTATTTCCCAGTGGGAAAGTCGGGGTGGGCACGGGCACATCCACGCTGCATCATCTTTTTAATGTAGGGACCAACGGAGCAGGTTCGGATGGAGCTACATGGTTTACGTCATCGAGCAGAAGAATACAAAGACAATATTCAAGAACTTAGTGCCGAAAAGGCTATCGCGGCCGTCAAGAAAATGAATCCTGTTACCTTTGTATACAAGGATATCCCCGGTTATAAACATGTCGGTTTTATCGCAGAGGATGTTCCGGACCTCGTGGCGACTCCTGACCGAAAGACCTTAAGCACCATGGACATCGTGGCAGTATTGACGAAAGTTGTTCAGGAGCAGAACAAGACAATTGCCGAACTCTCGGAAAAGTTGAATAAACTTGAAGCACAGGTCACGAAGATCAAATCAAAAGATATGTTTGGAAGCGTTGGACCATCTCTGACTGCCGGCAATTAGATAAAACGTTTTTTTGAGGCTATTCTAAGGCAGGGTGAATAACCCTGCCTTTTTTTTCAAACTGTCCGCCATGCAATGAGCGCTTTTCCCATCGTTGAGGCCCGCTTCTGGATCGAAAGAAGGTCAGAGCGAATAGAAGAGATATCAATAAGCGATCTTCCATTCGTCCAGTTCTTTGATATGTTCTGAAAGCTGCTTAAATCTATAAGCATATTTATGCTGATTTCCCCCCAGCATAAAATAATATTGTTCAAAAATGACCGTGTTTATATATTCCGTATCGCAAAAACAGGTTTCATGAACGCATGGGCGTGGAGCGTCGAAGAAGCGGATCTCCGGGCTTTCCGTCAGATTCCCGAGTTTAACACCTTTTCCCATTCCACAGGAAAATACTTTCCCTTCTCTGTCGATATATAGGCTTTTATATCCGGCGTTGCATAATCCCGGTTTTTTGCAGTTTACAAAAAATTCATAATCGTGACGGCTATACATTATGTCTTTAAGAAGTTCTTTTTCTTCCATCGTGTACGAAAGAGGGTACACTTTATTGTTGTAGCTCCCGATATATCCTTGAACAAATACGTCGAGACCCGCCTGCCTCAATTCTCTGGCAATAATAGGCAAATCCCCTAAAAGAGGCGGGTAGGCCACTAATATCACAGCAAAATCATATTCCTTGTTTATATGGAGGGCGGTTTCGAGCCATCTTTTTTTGTTCTCTGTCTGGGTTGGATGGTAACTCGCAACGATTGCAACTTTTTTGCGGTCGTAGCCTCTTAGCAGATCAGCATACCTAGCATAATCAAAACTCAAATTTGTGATTAAATTCAAATGTTCTACATTTCTGGACCATGAAAGCCGTCTTCCCCCTTCGATCAAATCCGGACTCAGGAAAAATTCCCCTCCTACCCCTATTCTTATATTCATTGAAAAAGGCAACTTCTTGATTGCTTCCACGATTTCGATATATTTGCGTTTATCAAAATTATGTATTATTCGTGCCTTGTTGTTTTGTCCCGCGACACAATACTCACAGGAGAAGTTGCAGACATCGAAAGCGGTGTAGTATCTTACGTTTATAACGTCTTTATTTAGAACAGTTCTAAATCTTTTTTTTATGTCTATTCTAAATCTTTTTTTTGTATCTATTAACTGGTAGGAATCTGCTTTTTGAGACATTTATTCTTATAACATGACGAGGCGCCGCTAGTCAATGCGCAGTTATCAGCGACCGCTGCAACAAACACTTCACGCCCCTCATGCTCCCTCCAAGAATTTCTTCTTTCGAATTGGTCCGTTTCTCGATGAAGCAATTTTTGCTAACAAAACTTTCAATAAACAGCGCTATGTTATAATAATTGTGTCTAACTTTCATGAGGAGAACTTTTTTTTGTTTATTTCATGATTGATAAAAAAGTTATTTTAAAGTTCGAAGAAGAGTGATTTCCCCCCGCTAATAAGATGAACAGTAAAGGACAAAAAGCCATCTGCATCCTAGGCATGCACCGGAGCGGAACTTCTGTGATCGCGCGGGCTATTAATCTGTTGGGTGTATATCTTGGAGAAGAGTCGGACCTTTACTCTGCCCGGGACTATAATCCCGAAGGACTCTGGGAGAGAATTGATTTCAATAATCTGCAGGAACGACTTCTGGCAGAGATGAAGAGAAAATGGGATACGGCTCTGCCTTTTCCTTCCGGATGGCAAGGTGCTTCGGAGGTGAAGCCTTTTAGAGATGAGATCAGCTCGCTCATCAGGGCTAACTTCTCCGGCATTCCTCTGTGGGGCTGGAAAGATCCGCGTTCGCAGATATTTATTGAGCTTTGGCAAGAAGTTCTCACTGATCTCGGGGTTGATCTCTCCATAGTTTTTGTGGTGAGAAACCCCCTTGATGTCGCGCGCTCACTTCAGAAACGAGACGGGTTTTCCCTCGATAAAGGCTTCGGCATATGGTTCAATTACAACATCACCGCTCTTCGGGCAATAGATAAAATATCGAAGGTTTTCGTCTCCTATGACCTCTTCCTTGACGAATGGGAGATGGAGTTGAGACGCGTCTCAGAAGGTCTGGCTATCTCGTGGCCCCGGGACGATAGCGAGCTTCGGGAGAGGATGGCTTCCTTTGTAAGATCTGATTTGAGGCACAGCGCTTCGACGGCAGAGGACCTCAATAAATGCGGAGCGCCCCGGCCCGTAAAAGAACTCTATGAACTTTTTCAGCGCATGCTTGAGGGTGATCCACTGGACTCCCCTTCAAATCGGGAGACGGTAGCCCGACTGTGGAACGACTTTTTTTCTTATGCGCGATTCTACCGCTACGATGCGACCGATCTTTGGAATCGAAAAGAAACTCTGGACTTGATTAACCGGCAATTGACCCAACTGGCTGATATGGACCGTCAGTTGGCTGAAATGCACCGTCAGTTGGACGATAGAGACCAACGTCTGGCCGAAAAGGACAGACGTTTAGCCGAAAAAGACCAGAAGATACATGCCTTGGAAAGCTCCCTGAGTTGGGAGTTAACAGCCTCGCTCAGATGGCTGGCAGACCGCTTATTGGCAAAATAATCGAATGTCATCAACAGGGAGTTTATGATACGACAGAATTCTGATCTCAAAGCCCGTCTGATCGCATTCTATCTTCCCCAGTTCCATCCGATCCCGGAAAACGATGAATGGTGGGGCGAAGGATTCACCGAATGGACGAACGTCGCCAGGGCAAAGCCTCTGTTCGCCGGACACGAGCAGCCGAATTTCCCGGCAGACCTGAGCTTCTACGACTTACGGGTGCCTGAGTCCCGGATTGCCCAGGCGGAGCTGGCCCATCGATACGGGATAGAGGGGTTCTGCTATTGGCATTACTGGTTCGGCGGCAAAAGACTGTTGGAGAGGCCCTTCAATGAAGTGCTGAAGTCAGGAAACCCTGACTTTCCCTTTTGTCTTGCCTGGGCCAACCATACATGGTCGGGCATCTGGCACGGTTGCCCGGATCGTATCCTGATCGAACAGACGTATCCAGGCGTAGAGGATTTCATCTCTCACTTTTATGCCATGATTGATGCCTTCCGCGACCCCCGTTACATGAAGATAGACGACAGAAATATCTTCTGCATCTATCGCCCTTTTGATCTCTGGGAGCCGGGACTCTTCATAAATACCTGGCGGAAATTGGCGGAGAAAGAGGGCGTGCCGGGATTCTATTTCATCGCCATTACGGATTATCCGTGGAAGATACCTGAGGAGAGCTATGACGCCTGCACAACGAATCCTCCAGTGGCAATGCTTGCATACCAGGGGATCAAGTCCCTCAACGAGAAGATTGCCCGGACTTTCCCCAACGATAAACCGGAGTTGCCACAGATCTACTCCTATGAAACCTTCGTCAGGAACGCCTTTCCGGAAAAGACGCGCCGGCCGGAGTTCTACCCTTGCGTGGTCCCAAACTGGGACAACACACCCCGCTCCGGAGTCAACGGCTTTGTCCTTGCAGGCTCTAGACCCGAGCTCTACGCCAAACACCTTCGTGAAGCTGTTGGCCTTGTAGCTGCCCGCAGCCATGACCGGAGGGTTGTCTTCATCAAGTCTTGGAACGAGTGGGCCGAGACCAACTATCTGGAACCGGATCTGAGGTGGGGCGAAGCGTACCTTGAAAAAACATTGCATGTCGTAACGTCGTGAGATGAAGGTGACACATCGAACTAGTTCGGAGAGGAAAATATTATGAGTTCAAATGCTGAAAAAATATTCAGGAAGTATAATTCTACGCCCGACGAAGACTGGAAAGAAATAATCAGAAAATCGGCGATCGATCCCATGGTTGATGGAATTGCTTTTCCTCTTGTCCCGGATAAAGCAACCCAATGTTATTTTGTTGGATCGACCCTCGAAAATAATGTTCATGAGCCATATCAGTATTACAAATCCATTAAAGATACTTACGTGTCACAGAATGGAAAAATAGGCGAACAGACAAAGCTGCTCGACGCCGGCTCCGGTTGGGGCAGGATTATACGGTTTTTCATGAAAGATATAACTCCATCCAACCTCAAGGGGTGCGACGTATCTCCCCGGAGTATTGACATCTGCAACTCCTGCTTCAGGGGTGAACTGAACTTTCAATTAATCAACCCTCTTCCCCTAACCCCCTATGAAGATGACTGTTTCGACATAATCGAGGGATATTCCGTTTTTACTCACCTTTCGTATTATGCCGTGACGTTATGGATGCATGAATATTTCAGGATCCTCAGGCCCGGTGGAATGCTTGCGATGACTGTATGGCAGCCGCGCCGCTTTGATATCATACGTCAGCTCCAGAAGGAGCCGCTCAGATCCCCCGAATCTGAGCGATATTTTTATAGGCTGCAGACATCTTTTTCCCGAGACTGTGAATTGGAAGAGGATCTTTACGGAAAGACCGGCTTTGTCTTTATTCCTTATTCTTCGGATGCTGAAATCACATATGGAGAGGCTTTTCTTTCACCCGATCTGCTCGTTAATCAATGGAGTTCCCTATATGAACATATAACAACTTTTCAGCTCGATGTGGACCAGCAGATCGTCTTTTTACGAAAAAGGCCTGACGCGGCCAATATCAATCATGAAACATTACAGGAAACAGCAAGAATCGCAAAGTTGTTCGACGTCCAATCAATATGCATTTACGATTACAAAATGAAGATGATGTCGGTAATAAGAAATGATTGCCGGGAGAATCTCGCTGAACGAGAAAGACTGCTGGAGAAGACCAAAGAACAACTGGCAGAGAAAACCAGGCAGGTCGAGGAGCTACTTAACTCTTCCAGCTGGCGTGTGACCGGGCCTCTGCGCCGGGCGCACGAAATTATATTGAAGCTAAAGGAAAGATGATGTCGGCTGGCCAACGCTGGGGTTGCTTACAAAACCTAGTCTTCATTCATATCCCCAAGACTGCGGGGCTCTCTTTGCACCATGAGCTTGAGAGGCACTTCGGAAAGGCCGCTTCGGTCAGATTCGGAAATGAAGCAGACCGTCGCCGTTTCTTGAAAGCGACTAGCAACGAACTGAGGAAATATAACTATATATCGGGTCATATTTCACTGACAGAAATACTTGATAAAGGCATTGACTATCCGGCCGTAGCTATTCTTCGTGATCCCGCCGAGCGGCTCATGTCCTTGTGGCATTACCACAGGGTTAGCACTCTGACCGCCCATCATAAGCTTAAGTTTGAGGATCTCTCGGCGTTTGTCAAACACCAAATCCGCACCAAACAGGTCAATATGGCATGCTGGCATTTCAGTCATAACGGCAGGTTTAAGGACGCAGTAGACAATATTCAGCGTAATCATGTTTATGTCGCTTCGCTGGAGCACTATGACGATTTTCTTTCGACCCTCTCCGAATTGTTGGGCGCACGTTTGAAAAACGTACGCATCAACGTCACTCCCAAAGATAAGCCTCTGACCGTTACGGACGCAGAACTCCGGATCTTGCAGCCGCTTATGGAAGAGGAACAGAAGCTTTTTGCATACGTAAGGGAGAACTATGAACTCCTCAAGCACGAGTTCATCAAAAACACTGTACCGCGAGCCCGCGTCGTGGTCAGAAACGGGCCTGTGGAGAAGAAAGCTTGCTGGCCTTCTGGCAGGGAGGGAACACAAAGGGCAGCAGGCACTTTTCTTTCAGCTGATGCAGTAGATAAATCGACAGCCGAAACGAATCGGGGCAAGGGCGCTAAAAAACAGACCCTTCTATTTGTGGATTACACAGTTCCCCATTACGACATGTTTGCCGGCTCACGGACAAACTTCATGTACCTATCCCTGCTGGTAAAGATGGGGCTTAACGTAAAATTCCTGCCTGCCGATTTCAAACGCGTGGAACCGTATTCGTCCGAACTCAACGACCTCGGGATTGAAACTCTGGACGGCGAGTGGTACCGGAACAACTGGGAAAGCTGGCTGCGGAACAATGGGCAGGAGATTGACTATGTCTTTTTTTACAAGCCCGATCCTGCAATAAAATTTTTGGAGGCTGTCAAAAAGTATACTGAAGCCACGATCATTTACCAGTGTTCTGACCTCCATTACTTGAGGCTCAAGCGGGAGGCTCAGGTGAAAAATGATAAAACAATTCTCGCTAAAGCGGGGCTTTATAAAAAGAAAGAGGACTTTATATTTTCCAGCAGTGACGTTCTGTTGACATTCAGCGAGGTGGAGGAGAAGATAATCAAGGAGGATTTTCCACACAAGCGGGTTCTGACGGTCCCTCTTTTCTTCTACGAAAATGTACCGGCACCGGATCGTGATTTCGGCAAGCGTATGGATTTACTATTTGTCGGCGGCTTCGCCCACACGCCCAACAGGGACGCCGTCTCCTGGTTTTGCACTGAGGTTCTTCCCCTCATCCGGCGGGAGATCCCGAAGATCGTATTTAACGTGGTCGGCGCGAATCCGCCCAAGGACATTTCGGCCCTGCAATCAAAAAACGTGAGGATTTTGGGCAAAGTGAGCGAAGAGAGACTGAAAGAGCTTTACAAAACCGCCAGGCTTGTGGTGATTCCCCTGAGGTTTGGAGCCGGGGTCAAGGGGAAGGCCATCGAGGCCCTCTATCACGGCGTGCCGGTCGTGTCGACTTCAATAGGACTGGAAGGGATCGAAGGGATTGATGAGATATTCGCGGCCCAGGACGTCCCCGCCGCCTTCGCTTCTCAAGTCGTCTCGTTGTACAAAGACGAGGAGAAACTGAAAGAACTGAGCGAACGTGGATCGACTTTCATTGAAGAAACATTTACGTCGCAAAAGGCCGCCGAACTTATGAGTAACATTCTCTTTTCCGCCGGGCAAGAGGCTGCCGTAAAAGTGGCTGATTCTCCCGCAACGAAGGCTACACGGGAAAGCCCCCGATTGATCGCCTTTTACCTTCCGCAGTACCACCCGATCCCGGAAAATGACGAATGGTGGGGAAAGGGGTTCACCGAGTGGAGAAACGTTGCAAAGGCAAAGTCCCTCTTTAACGGTCATTATCAACCCCATATACCGGCCGACCTGGGGTTTTATGATCTGAGACTGGAAGAGACTCGCATTGCCCAGGCGAAACTCGCCCGGGAACATGGTATCTACGGCTTCTGTTATTACCACTATTGGTTCAACGGCAAGAGGCTCCTCGAAAGACCCCTCAACGACCTGCTCAAGTCCGGGAAGCCGGATTTTCCCTTCTGCATCTGCTGGGCAAACGAAAATTGGACCAGGCGATGGGACGGGGAAGACCAGCAGGTTTTGATGAAACTGGAGTACAGTGAGGAAGATGACCGTCGCCACATCCGTGAACTCTGCAGAATATTCGAAGACCATCGTTATATCAAGATTAATGGCAAGCCACTTTTTCTGGTCTACCGGACGGAGAACATCCCGGACCCTGGGAGGACAGCCGAAGTCTGGCGGGAGGAGGCGCGGAAAGCGGGCATCGGCGAGCTTTACCTGGTGAGGGTCGAAAGCATCGGAAAGACGGACCCAAGGGCCATCGGCTTCGATGCTGCTGTGGAGTTCGCGCCCGACTGGAATAATAAGGGGCCAAGAGTCATTGCAAATGATAAGAGGCTCAATAAAAAACTCCTTAATTGGGAGATCCCAAATGAGCTTTGCGAGAAGAACTATGTCCATTTTTACGATGAATTGGTGAGCAATATGATGAAAAAACCGGCTCCGGATTACACCTGGTTCCGCTGCGTGACGCCTTCATGGGATAATACCGCAAGAAGGCTCGATGGCGCACATATTTTTCTCGGCTCTACCCCCGAGAAATATCGAAACTGGCTGAAACAAGCTATCGGGTTTACAAATGCCCGTCTGAGGGGGGATGAGAAAATTGCATTCGTCAATGCCTGGAATGAATGGGCCGAAGGTAATCACCTAGAGCCAGACCAGAAATTCGGGAGATCGTATTTGGAGGCGACCAGTCGGGCTATGAAAGAAGCAAGTGGCAGATCAGACCTCGACCCAATCAAAACCCCTGCTGCACTGATCTTGTCTAAAGACACCGACAATGAGCAGGCGCTTGCCGTAATTCGAAAGGTTACGGATGCTCGTAAAAGGAGCATTGCGGAATTGGAGCGGCAGCTTGCGGTGAAGGACATCCTTATCGAGCAACGCGAACTCGATATTGAGACTCGCGAGATCCGCATTAGTCAAATCATAGAATCTTTAAGCTGGCGTATGACGGGTCCTCTCCGGCGGGCGCACGAGATACTATTGAAGCTGAGGAGAATGGGTCGTGGATAATTTTGACATGCGTCTCATTGCTTTTTACCTCCCGCAGTTTCACCCCATCCCTGAGAACGACGAATGGTGGGGCGAGGGGTTTACCGAATGGACAAACGTGAGAAAAGCTGCCCCACTGTTCCCTGGGCATTACCAGCCTCATGTGCCGGGGCAGCTGGGATACTATGATCTGAGGTCGTCCGATATTCGTACTGCTCAGGCGGCTTTAGCGAGGGAATACGGTATTTACGGGTTCTGTTACTACCATTATTGGTTTAATGGCAGGCGCCTTTTGGAATGGCCGTTTAATGAAGTTCTGAGATCCCGCAAACCGGACTTTCCTTTTTGCCTTTGCTGGGCAAACGAAAACTGGACTAGGCGATGGGACGGGGAGGACAAGCAGGTCTTGATAGCACAAAAATACAGCTACGAGGACGATCGCCATCACATCGAAAGTCTGATTCCAGCCTTCAGGGATGAGAGATATATCAGGATAAACGGCAGGCCTGTTTTCCTCGTCTACAAGACAAATCTTCTGCCCGACGCAAAAAAAACAGCCGAGCTCTGGCGAGACACGGCAAAGCGTATGGGGCTTGGCGACATCTATTTGATCCGGGTGGAAAATTGTTTTCAGGGATACGATCCGCCGCCGGAGGAGATTGGCTTCGATGCGGCTGTGGAGTTTGCACCCCATTTGGGAAGCTTTGGGCCGCTCGTTACTTCTGAAGTGGCGCGGTACAATGAATCAGTGCAAACCAATCCTTTGATCTACGATTACGATCACATTATGAAAGAGATGCTCACCAGGCCCAAACCTCCGTATAAACTCTTCAAGGGAATTTTCCCTTCATGGGACAATTCAGCACGGCGAAAGGATTCACCGGCGATCTTTATAAATTCATCGCCTGAAAAGTATGCTTTCTGGCTTTCCCAGATTGTCTGGCATACTTTTGAGCATCTCGAGGGAAATGAACAGCTCGTCTTTATTAACTCCTGGAACGAATGGGGTGAGGGGTGTCATTTGGAGCCTGACGAGAAATACGGACTGCAGTACCTGGAGTCGACAAGCTTCGCATTAAGACTTGCCCAGAATTTTTATGCAGCCGCTTCCCTGATAAAGCCAACAACACTCAAACTGCCATTTTCACCTGAAAAATGGTATAAGATTGTGGCCAGTACCTATCGTGATAAGCCCGAGGTTTCCGAAGCAGAGCTGAACCTTCTTGGCAGTTTCAGCCCTTTCGCTCTCTTTTTTTGGGAATATCTTGACATCGCTATCAGGCGCAAGGATAGTCAGATAGCTGCGTTACATGATTCGTTGAGCTGGAAAATGACCTCGCCGCTCAGAAAAATCCATCGTATTTTGTTTGGCCAGAAATAATGCGATGAAAAATCACTGAGGCGGGCTGTGTGGTCAGAACTAAGCGTTTTTTCTTAAAAACGGGTAACAACGGGAGCAACGGCAGGAGAATCGATGCGGATATGTCATATTGATAGTGGAAGAGTAGTTGTGTAGTTGACATAATACAATGTATTTTTTCCTTAAAAAAATAAGAAATGGCTTAATTTTTTTGCGTGTCTACGGGTTGAAGCTTTTCGTCAAAGAAGTCCTGAAGACCGTTCTCCAGAGGCCGTGGCTCTTCTCTAGCGGGAGGTCCCAGAGCTATAGAGAATAAAAAAATGAGCCCTCGGGGGAGAGCCTGGCGATGCGGCGGGAATTTGTTTTTCGACCATAAGCCTGAGGTTACCAGCGTCATTGTTCCTGTGTATAACACCGCTGAGTTCTTTTTAGGAGAAATGCTGACTTCCGTGACTAACCAGACCTATCCGCACTGGAAGCTTTGTATCGCTGATGGAGACAACGTTACACCCCGAAAGCACAAAGACATTAATGGACTATGACGGCAGGGACACCAAAAATAAAAAATAAAATTTCTGAGGAAAAATAAAGGCATTGCAAGAGCAATTCAAACGAGGCCCTCTCTATTGCCCACTGGAAATTATTAGCATTACTCGACCATGATGACACCTTGGCGCCTTTCGCTTCTTTTAGAAATTGTTAAGGCAATGACGGAGACCCCCGAAGCGGACTTTTGTTGTATTCCAATGAAGACCTAGTTCTCGGAAAACGGCAAAACAAAGGTCAGAGCCTGGTTTTTCAAGCCCGACTGGAGCCCAGACAATCTTCAAGAGAGCTGTGACTTCATCTCACGCACCTGACAGTCATTAAAAAATAACTTCTTTTAAAATGAGGTGGGTTGAGGGCTAGCTTAGGGGGAAGTCATGAGTTACGACCTGATCTTGAGGGCAGCGGAGGTAGCCCAAAAAATTGTTGCCATATACCCAAGGTGCTATTTTTGGAGTTTGCGCCAAGGACTCCTGTGCGGGACGGCCGGAGGTTAAGTTTTATGCGTATGAGGCAGGGGAAAAAAGCACTTGCCCCCCATTCTTTTTCGCACTGGGATAGAAGAGATAATTGAGTAACGACCCATCGCCTGGACTCTGATATGTTTCCCCGCCGGGTTGATCGTCCGAAGGTCTCGATAATAATCTACCGAACAGGGATCATGCGGATGTTTTAAACGACTGTATGAAATCAATTTCAGAGAAATCCGCTTACAAGAACTATGAGGTCCATGTCGTTGAAAGCGGAAACGTGGAAAAACGCATATATCAAGCTATACGATGACTAGAAGGAATACGGCAATGTAAAAGTGCTGCGATCAGGACAAGCCATTCAATTATTCCTCGGTCAATGATTCAGTACTGCGCGTTTTGCAGACGGTAAGTCTTGCTTTTTTCTGAATAATGATACCGAGGTTATTAGTGTTGACTGGCTTGAAAAAATGCTTGAACATCCCGGTTGCGAAAAGATGTCGGCGCAGTCGGGGCGAAGCTCTATTATCGTGACGACGCGGTGCAGCGTGCCGAGGTGATACTGGGAGTCGAGAAGGTCAGTGCTTCGTCCCCACAGGTTCTTTTCTTCCGCGGCCTTTGGTTACAGGGCAAGGCTCAAGATCATACAAAATGTGTCAAGCGCAGTCACCCGCGGCATGTCTGATGATGCAAACAGGGCACTCGGGGGAGATCGGAGGTTTTGACGAAGGATATAAATTGACCCTTGGGGGATATTGATCTCTGTCTAAGGCTGAGGGAGAAGGGATATCTCATTGTCTGGACTCCATATTCCGAACTTTATCACGATGAGCTGAAAACCAGGGGGTATGACAACACTGTGGAAAAAAGAGAACGGGGCAAAAAAGAAGAAGCGCTGTTCCAGGGCGAGATGGAAGAACGTCCTTGAAAAAGGCGACCCTTATTACAGCCCGGAATTTGACGCAGGATAAAGAAGACTTTTTAATCAGAATTTATTAGATACCGGTGAGCCCGTCCTCGCTGGTGAAATCCCTTCATATTTTATTCGCCATCTTCCCTATTAGCCCTGTCGCTCGAAATTTTTAGGCGTTGTGGAGCAACGTTGGTATCGCCGTCCTGGTTCACCGATCCGGATCGGAGTAAGTATGGCCCGCCATCTCGTTTGACATTTCACATGAGAGGCATAGT
>CAWEQH010000001.1:570000-691562 GCA_963811165.1 uncultured Nitrospiraceae bacterium | reverse complement strand
AGATAGAACTGTGAGGGTCTTTTCATCCCTGGGCTTCCTCTGCTTTTTTTTCGTACATGAGCGCCCTGAAATAGACGCCGGAGTTCGCGTCCATATTCCTGAACATCGACCTTCGCGCCGGCATTGTACTCGCTGAGCTTTTCATAAAGTTCTGGTGAGTTATCGAAACAGAAGAAGACCTTTGATCCCTTTTTATCGAATGAAACGTGGAAACCGCATAGGGTGAGATAGCTTGCTAGTTGAATTTCTGATACTCGAAAGACCTTGTTCATCGTCTCCTCCATCACCATACACGGGTTTAGATTTTCCCGTTCTGAATTTCAAGCGTACAGGAATAAGACGAGGAAAACACGGTGAACAAAGTGAACCAGTTTATTCAGTGAACCAATTTATTTTTAGAAAGGGAAGTTTACTTCAGTGCATTTTTTTTTGAGGGACCGAGATAATTTCAGCTTGTCTTTAACAAAGGCGGTGGGGATCTAAGACCTTACTAAAAAAGTCTATGATGTTGCCCAGATCATCGTAGGTGAAACGCAAAGTCTTCATGTCATCAAGCATGAGGGCAGTTTCTAGCGACTCTTCGTTAATATGCGATTGCGTCTTGAGACCAATTTCTTCCATCCTGGTTTTGATGTATTCATTCACGGCGCTTGGAGTTATTTTATTGTTGTAATGCGTCAAATCGACTCTTAAATAGATCACACGGTTACCCGCTCGATTTATCCACCTTGATGGTTTCAATATCTTGCTTCCAGTCTGTCGGCACAACAAAAGGGCTCTTATTTTTCAATTCAGCGTCCTCATCTGAAAAAAGTTCATGGACGACGCCATTGGACTCAAGTTGTTCCTTGGGGTACTCTTTTCCCTAGAGGGAAATTTCAACTCCATAGTGCCTGAATCGATGAAGGTGCTGAAATCATCTAACGTAATATAGTTTGATAAGGCCATGTGTGCGGCATCATCAAAAGAATCTTGAATGGCCAAGAAACCCTCTTTCCGCAAGAAAGACTGAACCCTGAAAAACGAGATTCGCCAATGAAGCGTGGGGATATTCCGCCATCTCCAAAGCAAAGACCACCGTTTCTTGATGATCTTATGATCTCTCAATTGATCGAGTTTTGCGGCAAGCTTTTTGGTAATACGGGGGCGCCCCTGATCTCGTAAAATGTGGATCAAGTAACTTATACCCGAAAGTCTTACTATCCAGCCTGTTTTCTTTCCCATAACCCACTCCCTTACTGTGGTTTCCCTTATACAGTATCAGGGCCAGGCGGTAAGGGTTCCGCTCTTCGACGGCCAGTCTAGGCCCTGATTTTGATTATACTGCTATCGCCTCTTACTCCTCTCCTTTGGCTGTCCGTCCGCGTCCTTCCCCTGCAGCCACAGGATAAACCGGGATATCCCGTAGAGTATCCAGAGCCCGATGAAGCCCATTACCGCTATTGAGAAGATCGTGAACATCACCTGATCTCTCTCCATCTCGGGTTTTTGCGCCGAAGTTCATATACAGCGGCCACTGAAACTAAATACCTGGCGTGTTCTTTGAGGTCCCGGGTGAACGTCTCTCTTTCAACGCGCCGGAATTCTTCTTCCTCGGGTGACAGAGGGGCTTTAGAACGTAACCTTGTTTTAGGTCTTTCTTCGGAAGTTGGAATGTGGCAACCGCTGCCAGTTTCCATTTTTTGTAATCCCCCTTCAATCCTGATGGTCAATACTCCACTTCTTTTTTTGATAATCAACAAGAGCGGCCCCGGATCTCCCCAGGGGCCTTTCTCTACGCCTTTAGGTACGGTTGAACTCGTCAGCGCCTCATCAACGAACCCTTCCCACTCGGTCCCCTTAAAAGTCACATCATAGGACCGGCTACAAAGCCGGAGAAGGACCTTCCGAACCGCGGGAAGGTTATTTTTCCCCTCGTCGGCTTCCTGAAGGCCCCAGGATCGAAGATCTCCCGCGAAGAGGCATCACAGATACCCCCGCACTTCGGACAACCCGCTCTAGAGGTCTCAGCGACGAATTCCATACCGCAATCGGGACACTCGAACTTATTTATTATTTTGGTTTCCATGTGCCCTCTCCCGCGTCTTCAAGGTCCTTCATCATCATTTCGAGGATCTCCCGGATTACGACAAGGGAATATCCCTCTGAATGTTCAAGTAGTTCTGTGTCTGCATAGGTAGCCAGTTCTAGAACGTCCGTCAACGCGATAACCTTCCTAAATTCAAGGTGTAGGTCGTCAAGGAGTTCTTTTGAGATAACCGGGGCTTTCTTCTCCTCAACCTTCTCCCGCGGTGCCTCGTTCTCCGGGGGTGCCTCGTCCAAGGACTGCTCCGTCTTTAGTTTGCGAACGGTTCTCGCATAGACAGCCTCGATCACCTTTTTTAACATCTCTTGATCCGCAGTCTCCCCCAGGAGCAGCACTGCTCGCACCTTAGAACAATATGTCTCCTTTTCCTTCACCTCATCCTTCTGTTCTCTCTTTTTGAATTCCACAACCTTTTTCATGTCCTTTTTCTCCCGTTTGGTTTTTTAATTTGGTTTTGCGTCTTTTTGGGTTAAATGTGATAGTAGAAAATCTAACCCGTCCTCCACGTCCAGAGCCGCCTTGATAGCCTTCTCGATGTCCTCAGATTCGTCATGCATAGCTCGGGCGGTCTTCTCAGCCGCCTTCGCCGTCCCCGCCTGAATCATAAAGGCATCGAGCCGTTTCGCCTTCTCTGTAATACGGGCGAGGATCTCCATGTACTGCGCCCTTAACATTACAGGCCCAGGCCCCCCAGTTCATCGAGCATCCGGGAAGACAGGGACAGCGCCGGCCTCTTCAGTTTCTCAATCTGCATATTCCCAAGGATCGGATCAATCAGTTTCTCGATCCTCTGCGCGACCTGAGCGCTTTTATCGGAACGGTGATGAGGACAAAGGCTCTTCCCGAACGCCTGGACGAACATAGGGGCTTTACCATCTTTTTCAAGCAGCGCGTCGATCTTAGCTGCCTTCTGCCTGACCCTGCGAAACCGTTTCCGCGTCAATGCACATCTGCGCGACGGTCCGAAATTCTTTCTCAGAGAAACAGGTCTTGCCACAACAGATCCCGCCTTCCTTTTTGTGTTCACACGCCATTATGAATACCTCCTTTTAAGTCGTTAGCCTTCATTTTCCTACCTCGATTCGGTTAATGATTCCCTTCGCATGGATGCCTATGGGTTCGCCCTCGCAGAATGTTGCAAGGTTGTCGATGAAGTCGTGCATCTCTTGAACTACCTCAGCCTTGACGTATTCCCCGGACTGATCCCCGGGCTTATCGACATGATATGATCCATCGTGAAATGTAAGTTTTAAGGTTTCCATTACGTCCTCCACAGCAACGGCATGTAAAAGGTTAATTCGGCCTCCGGGGCTCACTGTGCTTTTTTTGTGTCCTAACTTTTCGGAAATGCTTTTCCGGTCGGAAAAAGTGAAGTCCTTGAAAAATATGGATGCCGGGGAAACCGCGTCAATGCTGAAATTGGTTAATTCGGAGAAATACGGAAAGATTCGGAAAAGGAGAGACCCGATTGATTGGGCCTTCACACGGGAGGGGTCACTGGTTCAATCCCAGTATCGCCCACCATTTACACCGTAAAATCAATTATTTATAAAATGGCTTAAACAAGCCATTTCTCGCCTTTTCGCCTCATAAGTCTAAGAAACTAAATCTTTTTCTCAACCCGTTACTAAGCCGTTACTGTAAATCGATTAATGCTCCTTACACGATGGGAGTATCATGCGGAAAACTTCCTGGGTTTTGTCAGACTCGCTTCCATTAAAGTCCTGCTAAATCGATTTTGAGATAGGTTCTAATCACTTTATCAGGCATGCTGTCGCAAATGGTTGCTTCAACCAATTTATTTTTATCGACCGTTAAATGCTGCTAAATCATCTTCTTCATCTTTACCTACGATAAAGTAAATAGATGTAGCACCACACTTTCCACATTCTAAATTCTCCCTGAGATTGCCCGATAAATCATCAGTAACCTCCACCGTTTTCATCTCTCCCGAACATTCACCACAATATACTTTCTGATCTTCTATCACTTTACGGAAAATATCCATGATCATCTCAGCCCATACCCCGTGACCTTCTAATTCATGATCGTGAGATGCACACGCACGACCAATGATATCGGTTATTTCTTTCTTAATATCCATTTAGACAGTTCTCCTTATGACACAGTATACAAGCCTCTCTAAAATATTTAAGCAACCTTGTGTCCATAACCCCGTAAATATTATATGATCTGCTATCTGCCTTGGTTGGCTAGCCTAACAAAACAGGGCTCAAAATAAAGGCAATGGCTGCGATTCTCAAATATGATCCCATGTAATTCCTCCTCAAGGATTATAATGAGGATGCGGGAATTCTTTCAATAAGAGGGGAAAGGAAGATCAAACATGGATAAATCATCGCGAGACAGGTTCCGGGACTTTCTGAAGGATACAGTGAGGCAGAAGGTTGATTTCAATAATACCGATCAGAACAGGGGGATAGCCCCACCGCCTCTCGAAAAACCCATCCCTGCCGGAGCTCAATGCATTGATCTCGTCCCCGCTGAAAAATTGCGCGACATTTCAGTTATGGATGTCTGTACCGCATTTGCCCACAGAAGGAGCCGCCGGGTTTTCAATCCAGTTCCTCTTACCCTGAAAGAGCTTTCCTTTTTGCTTTGGGCTACCCAGGGGGTTCGGAAGATCGCCGCGCCGGGTACCGCCTTCAGAGTCGTTCCGTCTGCTGGATGCCGCCATGCACTTGAAACCTATCTCTGCGTTTTTAATGTTGCAGGGCTTGGGGAGGGGATATATCGTTATCTGCCGTTGGAACATCAACTTCTGATCGTTTCGCAGCCGGCGCACTTGTCCTCCCGGATCTCTGAAGCAGCCTTGGGCCAGGATTTCGTAGGGAAGTCCGCTGTTACGTTCATATGGACTGCCATACCCTATCGGATGGAGTGGCGATACGACATAGCCGCACACAAAGTCATTGCCATTGATGCGGGTCACGTCTGCCAAAACCTTTATATCTCCTGCGAGGCAATCCATGCAGCCACCTGTGCAGTTGCTGCGTATAATCAAGAGTTGATAGACAACCTTTTGGGTGTTGATGGGACTGAGGAGTTCGCCATCTACCTCGCGCCTGTTGGAAAGGGTAAAGGAGATTGAGAAATTATTACTCCACCATGAAATAAACCCCATGAAGACTTTCCCACACGTGTGATGTCCTTCCTGTACCCCAAACCAGTTTCGGTTTGGAATAACTGTTTTATACGGGTCGTACTCCGCAGAATTTAGGGAATATTACGGTCGATATGAACCGGCTCAGAGAGCGGCCCATATATAATAAGCAACTATTGACATCGACATCTCTATCGGTTATATTTCCTCTATCTTTTCGACATGGAGGCATCAATGAAACGTGCAACAGTTTTCATCATATTCATCACCTTGGTTCTCTCCGGATTAGCTTTCGCACTGGGCAAACCCGACTTCTCCGGCACATGGACCCTGGACACGGCCAAAAGTGATATGGGGCAAGGCCGCCCAGGCGCAATGGCAAAGGCGAAAGTTACCATAGTGATCAAACAGACCTCGGCTACCCTCGCCACTACCCGCACGGTGGGCGGGCGCTCAGATACTGCTATTGAAAAGCTGGATGGCAGCGAGAGTATAAACAAGTCCCCCAGCGGCCAGGACATCAAGAGCACCAATAGGTGGGAAGGCTCGACCCTGATCACAAAAAGCGTCATGTCGACGAAGGGAGGGCCCCTGGCAGAGTCGACCTTTGTCCGATCCTTGAGCGCCGACGGCAGAGTTATGACGATAGACACGACGATGAAGACGCTTAACGGTGTCAAGAAGCAGAAGCTGGTCTACAATAAGCAGTAGCAGAACTGCTGTGGGCGCAAGGCCATTGTCTCGAAAAGAAAGTAATTTTGTATAATGAGGATGTCTATCAGATCCCTTAAAATGTTTGTTTTGGGAAGAAAGTGACATTTTGAAATCAATCCGGACTGTTTTTTTTCCGAATGTAACTTCGATACTGTTTCGAATAACAATACCTGAGAAGTAGTCGGCTAAACGATTGAGGGGATCACCCGCCGTTTCAATGACTCCTTCCTGAAAACCGCAGCTGGTGGTACACCGTGAGTCGTGAGGATTACAATCAGTAAACAACTTTTTCCAGAAAGGGGATTTTGACATGAAAAAAAGTATAGCTTTCTTTTCAGGCCTCGGGAGCCATTCTATTTGACAGGGTCCCCGTCTTCAGTTTGACACGGGCATCTATGTTTCCATCCCTTAAGTGGTAAAATAAAAGCGTACCCATATCATCTCGCGGGAAGGGTTTCACGGTTACGTTGGGACTGCGGTGAGTTAGCAAGGGGGGTTGAAATGAAACCAAAGGCTTTCCATCTCATCTTTATATCCTATTTCCTTGTCCCGGCATGTCTGTCCATCCTGGCCTCCGGATGCAGCAGTATGACAGTCAAGCATGTAAACCCTGATGAGCCTAACGTGCTCGAAGGCAATGAGAGAGTCGTATTCGGCAGGGTCGTATTCGTAACTCATTCCGAAGAAATGGGAGAAGTGAGTTTCCCTCCTCTTGGTCTGGGGCTTGTGCATGTGGAAAGAGGGAAACGTGCAACAGGGTCCGCAGTTTATGCAAAGACCGTTATAGCCGAGCCACCGTCTGGTGATCTGGTCACCCGAGA
Source organism: uncultured Nitrospiraceae bacterium (assembly GCA_963811165.1). GTDB lineage: Bacteria > Nitrospirota > Thermodesulfovibrionia > Thermodesulfovibrionales > UBA6898 > Sulfobium. The sequence continues at coordinate 684,817 of CAWEQH010000001.1, read as the reverse complement.
ATTACCGACAAGGAAACCGTGGTTTGAAAACGACGGCACATTTTTTTGGGTATTGCCAACCGGACACTACCAGATTGACGCATTGGGTTGGGGGCTTCAAATGAAAGTCTCTGCCCAGGATCTCAGAAATCAAAAACCAGAACAGGTTTTTTCTCTTAAGCCCGAAAAACCGCCTGAGTGCGGGTTTGTCGTCAGCCCCAATACTTTTTTTGACGTGTCCGGGGATAGTGGTGCATTGTACGTCGGGTCATTGGTTATCGATATGGATATCAGGATAGAGAAAGGTGTCGAGGTGAGAAAAGTCAATCGCATCGAGATAGCGGACGAATACGCCGAGACGATTGCGTTGCTCAAGAGCCGTTGTCCCTCATTTGCCTCCACTGTTGAGAAGAGGCTCATGATGAGTATCCCTGACCGGACGGTTTCAGTGGCAAATCGTCGTTGCCCGACATGGTATGAACTTTTGCTGAGGGCACTAGTAGGAGTTGCCATTCAAATGGGACCAGCTTTTATTCCCCTCGGTCATGGCATAAGCCCGAGCATTAGTATACCGAGTTTTGGAAACTGATCCCGCTGTGGGGGAATGCTCGTAAACTGTTCCGCATGGTAAAACACCGCACCCTCGACAGGATAACCGCAAATGAACTGTGCAAACAAAGCGGGATTGAAGCCGAAGTTCTAAGTCTGTCCCGTCACTGTTTTGTCACTGCAACTTTTTTGGATGGCTTGAATACGCCATTTATCTCGTAACACACAGCTTTCTTCCCGGAAGTAAATGCAGGAAGAAAGAACTGCTAAAAAATTAGCGGCAGGAAAGGCCTGCCACGTAGAAGTAGTCTCCCATCTTTTTTACCCAGCGAACAGATGCGTTTTTACACCCATTGCGGAGTTCAGTATTAAGCACTACAGATTGTCCTTCCACGAGGGGGGCGTGCATTTTAAGACAAATTCCGCTATCGCTTATATTCATGAGGGTTCCTTCATAGGCTTTCTCGTCGGTACTGTATGCGTACACAATGCCGATGTCGGCGGGATAACGATTCGATTTTCTCATGAGTCCGACCGGTTTTGACAGGTCGATGCATTTTTCGCAGGTATCAAGCCAGGCAAAAAGTTCACTTATCTTAAAGGGTTTGATGAAGAATGCGCCCGCTACCCCTTCGATCATCTTCCCCTTACTGTTGGGGTCTCCGGAAATGACCGCCTTATTTCTTACATTAACCTTACATCCTCTTTGCGCCTGCAAACGCAGCATTTCGACTCCAGTCATTTTTGGCATTTGATAATCGGTTATGATTATATCGGCGCACGGTTTTGAGTTGAGGCACTCATCCGCCTGAGCACCATAAAGTGGGCAAACAACCGGCCTGTCGAAGGTCACCACTTCGTAATCCCTCATGGACAATAATTCTTTGAGAAATTTCAGAATATTCACGTCATCGTCAAAAATGTTAACTCTCGGTTTTCTCATGTATAATACGGCCTCGGTTCCTCAGGATCTTCCCACGAAGGCAGCAGGCTGATGCATGCCGCAATCCCCGTTATGATCTCCACAATCTTGCTGTTCATGCTGTCCTCCCTAGTGTAGAACATAATTCTTATTATTTTATGACGATAGCTTTGGAGATGCAAACAAATAAATTCCATGTGCCGGCAGCATTTTACGAACTAGGGGACCCGTATCAAAAAGTCCCACAAGAATGCCTCCTTCTAAAGATATCGTGGCACCCCCTTAAAATACACAGATCATTAGCCGTCGCCTCTGCGAGCCAATCCCTGTTTAGGCCAGTTCAGGATCACTTGCACAATTTCACGAACGTATGCACATTCACATTTCGCCGGACATGGACGCAAATCATCTTTGTGCAAACAGTAACCCTCGCACCCTTTAGTGCCTATCAGCCTTTCGGTAAAAATCGGGCCGTCGTACTGATCCTGAAAGTCGTCTGCTTTAACAGCAAGAGTCGTTCCGCAGATGTGATTGAATAGAAACAGCCCCGCCATAAGTTCGTCAAAGTCGACCTGGTAGCCGATCATGCGAAGGCCCGGATCACTGAGGAAATACGTCTTTTCGGGCCAAACGAAGCCGCACTTGGAGCATGTTTTGAAACACATCGACTGTATTTTGTTCACTTCAGCCACTCCACCTCAGGCATTCAGCCTATACTTCAATTGTAGGAGGAGATAGCAGTTTTGTCCAATATGAAAGGAGGGGATGTACCGGAACGCCGCTTTTGACGCGGATATGCAATTTCTCCCCTACCCCCGTAGGGTTGACTATTCGTGCAAAAACCCTCATATTATGATTAAAAAAGAGGCAGTCCATTGGAAAGGGCCGAAATGGATCATAGTGAAGAGGCGCAGCAGGACGCACAGAAGCGGAAGGCGATCGAAGAATTCCGCATGAACAAGGTGGGACTCCTTCTGCATATCATCGAAGAACTCGACAGCATGGATCTGGACACCATGGAGATGGACGCAGTACTTCGTTCCTGCGGCCTGGACTACAAGTGCGCCCTGAAGATCGGAGCGGCTCTCACAAATGAAAAAAAGAACGGCCATCCCAGCCAGACAAACAGAAAACAGTAGCTCAAAGGAAATATCATCAATCCCGCTTGAGACCCGTCTCTAAGCAGGATAAACCCCGTCCGGCTTAAAAAAGGGGATTACTGTTCCCAGGCACTATCGCTTTCAAACAGGGTAAACAGAGGAGGAGAAAATGCAATATCAGGTCGGCAGGCCCGGCAGAGTAGTCATCGTGAGGTTTGAAGATAGAGATGACGTCATAGGGAATCTCACGGAACTGGCAAGAAGGGAGAAGATCAAGGCAGCGGTCTTTTATCTTGTCGGCGGCATGAGGCAGGGTAGCATCGTGGTGGGTCCTGAAAAAGACGAATTCCCTCCCACCCCGGTCTGGAAAAAATTGGAGGAGAGTCATGAAGTGGTCGGGGTCGGCACCATCTTCTGGCTGGAAGAGACCCCCAAGATACATTTTCACGGCGCCTTCGGCAAAAAAGATATGGTGAAGGTGGGGTGTTTGAGGGAGAATGCCGAGACATTCCTCGTGCTCGAGGCCATCGTAGTCGAGATAGACGGCGTCACCGCGCGGAGGGAACTCGATCCTGTCTCGGGGATGGTGCTTCTTAAACTCTAACACGTGAAAAGTGAATGGTGAAAAGTTAAAAGAGGAGGCTCCTCAAGATATACTTACCCACTAACTATTCACTGTTTACTATTTACTAACTTCCTTTCCCATTCCCACGCGGTCTTAATAATGTATTGGAGATCGTTATGGGCCGGCTTCCAGCCGAGTTCTCTCTTTATTAGGGAAGAATCCGCTACCAAAGAAGGGGGGTCCCCTTCCCTCCTTTGCGTCTCCACCACATTGAAATCACTGCCGGTGACCTTCTTCACTTCGCGTACCACCTCTTTCACCGAATACCCGCAGCCGTATCCGCAATTATATACCTTACTGCCGCCCCCGGAAACGAGATGGTCAAGTGCACGTTCATGGGCGTCGATAAGGTCGTCCACATGTATATAGTCCCGGATGCAGGTCCCGTCACGCGTATCATAGTCGGTGCCGAATATATCCAAGTGGTCCCTCAACCCAAGCGCGGTCTTCAGAGAGAGAGTGATCAGATGGGTCGGGTTTTTGTATCGTTGCCCTATCCTGACCAAAGGGTCCGCACCGGCAACATTGAAATACCTAAGAGCGACATATCTGAGGCGGGAGATCGCACTGATATCTTTCAGCGCCTGTTCGACCATCGCCTTCGAACCCCCGTAAGGGTTTATCGGACGCATCGGGGCCCCCTCCCTCACCGGGACTTCAGAGGGTATGCCATAGACAGCAGCGGTGGAAGAGAATATGAATTTATCGACGCCATGACTCACAGAGACGTCCAGGAGGTTCAGGGCATTTGCGAAATTGTTCCGGTAATACTTTACCGGGTCCTTGACCGATTCCTCGACGACGATCGAAGCAGCAAAATGGATAACCGCGTCGAAGGCCTCCGCCCCGAAAAGGTCTTTGAGCAGAGCAGAGTCGCACGTGTCGCCTATAACCAGCCTTCCGTATAACACAGAATCCCTGTGGCCGGTAGAGAGATTGTCGTAGACAACGAGATCATGTCCCTTTTCGCCCAGGGACCTCACCATATGACTCCCGATATATCCGGCCCCGCCTGTCACGAGTATCTTCATATAGTCCCTCCATTGCGGGCCGTCATGGGGCCCCTGCCTTTTTCATCGCGGAATCCAGTTTCTCTTCAACCGCCGCCCGTATCTTCCCAAGCGACGGCTCGTCAGATGCTTCAAACCTCATTACCAGGGCCGGTTGAGTGTTGGACGCCCTTATGAGCGCCCATCCGTCACCGAAGTGTATCCTCGCCCCATCGATCGTATCCACCTCATACTCTGAAAAAGCGTCTTTCATCATCTCCGTCACCCTGAATTTCAGTTCGTCCGGGCAATCAAACCGTATCTCCGGTGTAGAAAAGACCTGAGGCAGCCCCGACAACAGTCTTTTCAACCGATAGGGCTCTCCCATTTTTTTGAGGATCTCCAGCAGCCTGAGTGTCGCATAGATCGCATCGTCGTAGCCGAAATAACGGTCCGCAAAGAAGATGTGGCCGCTCATCTCACCCGCCAGGAGGGCCTTCTCCTCCTTCATCTTCTTTTTGATGAGGGAATGGCCGGTCTTCCACATGATCGCCTTGCCTCCGTTGCGCGTTATTTCGTCGTACATTATCTGGGAACATTTCACCTCCCCGATGATAGGAGCCCCCGGCGACCTCTCGAGGATGTCTCTCGCAAACACTATCATAAGGCGGTCTCCCCATACGATCTCGCCGTCTGAGTCGACGACCCCTATCCTGTCGGCATCACCGTCGTATGCCACGCCCAGATCGGCCGACGAGGTCCTGACCTTATCTATGAGAGCGGCCAGGTTCTCCTGCATGACCGGGTCCGGATGATGGTTGGGGAAATTGCCGTCAGGCTCGCAAAACAGTCTTATCACCCCGGCGCCGAGTTCTTCCAGGATGCGCGGGGCAACGAGTCCGGCGGCGCCGTTTCCTGCGTCCAGCACCACCTTAATGCCGCTGAAGTCCGGGAAACCCTTTTTAAGATAAGCGGCATAATCGCCGAGCATCTCCTTTTTCCGGACGGTACCGCTTCCCGTCACAAACTCCCCGGCCTCTACGATCTTCCTCAGATGCTGTATCCCCTCGCCGAAGATAGTCTCTTTCCCGATGCTCAGTTTGAAGCCGTTATATTCGGGAGGGTTGTGGCTCCCCGTCACCATGACGCCGCCGTCCACTTCGAGACTGTGAAGAGAAAAATACTGGACCGGCGTCGGACACTCTCCGATATCTATAACGTCGGAGCCCGTGGAAACTATCCCTTTTATGAGCTCCCCGGAGATCACATCTGAACTCAGCCTGACATCTCTGCCCACAGAGAGGCTTACCTGTTCTTTCCCCGAAGCCCCTATGGCCAGGGTGCCGAATGCCCGGCCGATAATATACGCCGTCTCCGGCGTCAGGTCCCTGGACCAGACCCCTCTGATGTCGTATTGTCTGAATATCTTTTTCTCTACCATCTAATTACCATGACTCTCTTCCAGGCCCCCCGATTTTACCATATTGAAGTACCCCCGGCCAACCGTAAGGACTATGTCCCGGCTCAGTTTTTCCTAAGTTGAATCTCGACAGCCCTACATTCATCCGCTACGAGGAGTTCGTAGTATTTGCGGGTCCCAGGCGGTCCACTGCGAACCGGACTACTTCATCGGAAAGAGCCCTCACCATCTCTGCGGTGCAGAGGAAATAATCGTCGTCAACCTGTTTTCTTATCTGGATATAACCCATGACCTTATTCTGCGCAGACGTGAGCGGGAAGGAGAGCTTCATGGGATTGCCGGTTCTACTCTTGTCTACATAGAGATAAAAGGGATTTTCTATTCCTGGAAGATCGAGGTGAACCTCGGTATAGCTAAAATTATATTCCTTCACCATCGCGGTCAGGCTCGCCCGAAACTCACCGGCAGAGTCGCTCTGCGCCGCTCCCTGCCTGAACCTCGTGATCACATAATTAAAAAACTTCCTCTTCCTTCCCAGGGCATAACTGACGAAGATCTCCTTGATAAACGGAATAAACTCAATATAACCGAGTGCCCGAAGTCCAAAGATTGCAACGACTGCAACCAAGATGAGACCGAAGAAATCGACATTCAACTGTTTCCTCACCAGCACCAGGACCGTCAGCATGGCGCTGATATTGACGAAATAGAGGAGAAAGAGGACCTTTCTCTTTGACAGGCCTTTTTCTAAAAGCTTGTGGTGTATATGCTCCTTGTCGGCATTTCCGAGGGGGACCCCTCTCACATAACGCCTCAGCACCGCGTAAAGCATGTCCATGAGCGGGAAACTGAAGGCGATGATGGGGATCATGATCGTTGCGATGGCCGTCGCCTTATGCGAGGAGAGTATCGACAGGGCCCCAAGGAAAAAGCCGAGGAAGAGGCTCCCTGAATCTCCCATGAAAATCGATGCAGGCGGAAAATTATACACCAAAAATCCGGCAAGGCTGCCCGCCATGACGATAAAGGCCAGCTGCATATGCGTGTCGGAGGCGGAGAGGGAAAAAAGCGTGAGGGATATGAGTATCCCCGTCCCGGCGGCGAGACCATCCATACCGTCTATCAGGTTTACTGCGTTTGTCACCACCACTACCCAGAGCACCGTCACGGGGAAACTCATCCAGCCTAGGACTATAGGGGGGCCGAAGGGGTTACTGATGACGGTAATGCGTATCCCCCAGAAAAAGATGACCGAAGCGGCCAGCACCTCGGCCAATAGCTTGTTCCTTATCGTCGCGCCTTTTAGGTCATCGTACAGGCCGATAAAAAATACGATCGCCGAGGCCATGAGGATCGCGATCAGGCTGTCGTGGAAACTGCCCCACTCCCCCCTTGTCAGGGAGAAAACGACCGGCAGCATAAAGGCCATACATATGCCCACACCCCCCAGCCTGGGGATTCTGCCCGTATGCACCCTCCTGCCCGTACCCGTGTCGATCGCACCTAATTTGAATGAGAGGGGACGCATCAACGGCGTCAGAGCCAGTGCCAAGCCGAAGGCCACGGCGAAATAGGAGACAAAATAGTAGAGCAGTCTTACCGAAGGCATATGGTATCCTCTTTATCGGAAGTCGGGGCCGGAATCATCCCCTCCCTCCCCTTAAGCCGCCATGCGATAAACCTCGAATAATGGAGCGGCAGCATCCAATTCCTCTCGTCCCGGTAAAGTTGTTTGAGGTCCCCAGGCAAAGGGAAAAGTGTTTTGACGAAAGACTGTATGATCTTTCTCCTTTTATCCAGGGCGAAGCGGACCATAAATTTATCCCTCGGGTCCTGAAACGCATATTTTTTCTCCGGGGCCAAACGAAAATAAGCCTTGAGAAGTCCCGGCCTCCGGCCCCCCATGCCCTCTACCGCCTCCCCGAACTTTGACAAAGCAGTCTCTTGCAAAGCAACTTCCCTGCACAATGAAGTTATCTGGGCCGAGGTGATCATTGCGGTCTTCATAAGCCCGATGTCCTTCATCGTTTGCACGAGGGTGCCCCATTCGATCGAATCTTCGTATTTGTGCAGGGCCCATATAATATCGGTAAGTATCCGTAATTCCCTGAAGGCATGCATGTAATGATGCATAAGCAGATGGAGTATCGTCATCCCAGGCGATACCCTGTACTGATCTTTTTCGATTTGCACAATGCCGGCCCAGATATCGTCCGATGAAAGCCCGAAAAAAGAAGGTATGCCGAAATTCCAGTGCAGCTCGATCAGGTCATCGGTATCGGGACCGCGGTAGAGCGCGTGGTGTATCCGGTTTACCCAGAAAGCGAGGGGGAGGTTGTCGCCTCTGACATACCCGTTTTTTGAAAAGACCGAATCGGAACGCGCCAGGTCCCCTTGCCGGATCAGGATATCGATATCGGTCGAGGTCCGGCAATAAGGGTCGCCATAAATGTCTTTTGCGATGGCGTTGCCCCTGAGCAAAACCGCCGGGACCCCTTCAGCCGACAAAAGAGAGAGCGCCCTGTTTTCAGCGGCTTCCTGCCTCATCGAGCGGACGACATTCCTATAGTAAGCGGCCTTTTGCCCTTCCAGGAAATCGTCTGCGACCCCGGCAGGTTCGATCATCTCACGATGCCGTTTCACCTGGGAATAGAGCAAAAGAAGCTGATTATGTCTCACGGCGTCACCCTTCAACCTCTCCAGATCGTTACGGGACAAACTAATACGATCTCTTATCGGGAAAGGGAGGAGAAATCTTAATAATGATACTTCCATGTTTCCTTTTAATGACGCATGAACCTTTGCGAAATGACCCTCAGGAGAAATGAGGGATTTGAGATGAAGTTGCGTCTCCAGAGTCTGCGCGGCTGCCGGATGAGGCGGGGCAGCCATTCGAGGCCCATCCTCTGAAACAGCGGATGGGACCTTTTCACGCTTCCGGAGTAGAAATCGAAGACCGCGCCGATTGGGCCGATGAATTTAACGTCCAGCCCGGTCCTGTTTTCATAGGTCCATTTTTCCTGCTTGGGCGCGGTCATGCCGACCCAGAGCACATCCGGCCGGGCCTCGTTGATTGCATCTCTCATGCGCCTGTTGTCCTCATCGCTGAATGCGGGTTTAAAGGGCGGGGAATAGGCGCCTGCGACTTTGAGATTCGGAAAGTCCGTCCGCATTTTTTCCCTGATCTTGTCGAGGTTCTCACGGGTGGAGCCGAGGAAGAAACAGCTGTATCCGCCGTCTTTATTGAGCTCACCACTCAGGCCGAGGAACATGTCCATGCCCGTGATCCTTTTTTTGATACACCCCCCGAGGATCTTTGAGGCCAGCACGATGCCTATGCCGTCCGGCACGATAAGGTCGGCGTTTTTTATCGCGATATCGAAGTCAGGGTCCCTTCGCGCTACTTCAAGAGAATGGGGGTTGGCACAGACGAAGTATTTCCTCATCTTGCCGGAGACAATCCCTTCCGCTATCCCGGAGACGCATGCCGCCAGGGAATCGGCAGAGACCCGGTAGCCCAGGACATATTCGATCATGAGAGTATGCGAGAATGAGAATATGTGAATATCATTATCTACTCTAACACTTGCTCTTCCTGTATTTGATAAAATTAAGCAGCTTTCGCCTCAAATGCTCAATGTCCGGCAAAACACTGTCGTCCTGTAAAGCGCTTATTCTCTTTGCGACAATGAACTGCGTCTCAAGCTCAGACAATGAGCCAAGAGCAATATAGAGATACTGAATATACTCTTTGCTTGTCTGCCTCGCAGCTCCTTCAGCAATGTTTGAAGGAATGGAGACGGCAGCTCTTCTGATTTGCGACGTTAGTCCATACAGCTCTTCGTGAGGAAAAGTCTTTGTGACACGATATGTTTTTTCGACCAGATCGATTGCTTTCTGCCATACTTCAAGATCCTTATGTGTCTTGATTTCACCCATATCCCCATCCCCCTCATTTACTCATCTTCTCTTCCCCGAGATCGTTTTGCGATAAATCCCCATCAACATCTCGAAGTTCCGGTCCGCTGTATATTTACTTTCGAACTCAGACCTCGCGTTTCGGCCCATCTGAATGCAGGCATCCTCATTTCCGACCATCCAGGCAATCTTTGAGGCGAGATCTTCAGGGTTTCCGGGTTGAAAGAGAAGACCTGTTTCTCGGTCCCTGATTATCGATGCCATGGCCCCCAGATTCGAAGCGATCACCGGCTTGCCGCAGGCAAAGGCCTCCCGAATAGCCATCGGGAAATTTTCATAGCAGACGGACGGCACGATCATGAAGCGGGCGCGGGAAAGAAGGTCAAGGCATTCGCTGAAATCCTTCCTGCCCAGGAACTCGATATTCGAAAGGCTCTTGTCCTTTGCCTTGCCCTCGAGATGGGCCCTCATGGGCCCTTCACCCACAATCTTCACCTTAAGCCGCGATACCATGCCATTATCAGTTGCGAGCGCATCGACCAGGACATCCAGCCCCTTTTCCTCAGACAGTCTTCCCATGTAAATGGCATAGTCGGCCATAGTGTAGTTTGCGGTGGGCGGGTCGGCAAGAAAGTTGGGCTTAACAAATATCTTCTCTGCCGGCAATCCGCATTCAACGAATTTCCGCTTTCCGAATTCCGTAAGTGCAACATATGCGTCGACGGCCTCCGCCCATGTCCTTCTTGCCCGATGGATGATCTGCGAAGCGACAACCGGCAGGGAGTAAAGCCGGGAGCTGCGGTAGCAGCCGTACGCGGTGCCCCGCCATGGGACCCTGCCGACACAGTCCTCACAGACGCGCCCATCCCTCATCAATAAACCGTTTGCACAGAACATCCTGAAATTGTGCAGTGTCTGCACAACAGGGACACCGGCTTCTTTGCAGGCATAATATGCAGAGGGTGAGATGAGATACCAGATGTTATGGAAGTGGGCGATATCGGGTTTTTCTTTTTTGATGAGCCCCGAGATTTCCCGGTATGTCTGTTTCGACCAGATTGAAGCCGAACCCGTCTTTGCTCTATCAAGCAGCCCGGAAATCTCGTCGTTATGCCTTTCGTACTGAACGACCGCAACTTCCCTGCTCCTCAACAGCCCCGCCTCGTTTCGATACACCGCGTCTTCGCCCGAAGGGGAGGAAGATTGGTAGAAGTTATGGACGAGGAGGACTTTCATATCAAGTCGTCCGCACCCTGCCCTTCCATAACTGGACTGCCAGATTGCTGATAAATCCGGCTGGCGGACGGTGAGGGATGGTGAGCGCCTTAATCACTCCGTCCGAGAACCTGTCGAGGGACCATCCCGATATGATCTGCTTCGATCGCTCACCCATCTTGTCAAGCGTTTCGGCAGGCATGGAACTTAACCTGCTCATTAAGACGGCCAAAGTCTCCGAGTCGCCCGACTCAAATGTCCAGCCGTTTTCTCCCTCTTGCACAAGGGTCTTTGCAGCGCCGCAACCCCTACTGACAACCACCGGCAAACCACAGGCCATACCTTCATTGATAACCAGTCCCCACGGGTCAGAGATACTAGGGACGATAAGTGCGCCGGCGAGCGCATAATAACGGCAGAGTTCCTCACCGTAGCAGGGGCCGACGAAACGCACGTCCCTTAGCCCTTCTGCCATAGAACGAAACTTCGCTCCGTCCTGACCGTCCCCGACCAATATAAGGCCCCACGGTTCCTCCGACGTCTTTCTGTACTGTTTATATGCCTCAATAAGACCCTCGATGCCTTTCCTTGTTAAAAACCTTCCGACGAAGAGGAAATAGTTTAGAGGGAGGCCATGCCCTGCCCGCAACCGAGCTCCGTCGAGGCGGCATTTCTCAGCATTTGCAGAATAATAATCGTTGTCGACAACATCAACACCGAAGACAATCCGGTCAGTTGAAAAACCGAGCCCATTGTAATACGAAAGGTGAGAAGGCGCAGGGACAAAGACGGCATCGGCATTTTTATGAATGACCCGCTTCATAAGGTTAGTGACAGGCCCCCTCCGGTCCGTATGCTCCCAGGCATCGTCCATCATGAACACCCGTTTTCCATTTTCCAGCCGATATGCAAGCGCTGCCATGCCCTCAGGGAAAGGCGTAGCCGGAGCAAACACCACATCAGGTCTAAGGTCTGTCAAAACGTTCAAGACCTTCATATAGATATCCTTTGCTTTCTGAGCATGATAAGAAACGCCCGGGAAACAGCAGATGTGTTCCATGCCGCCGTTAGAGCTATCTTCGGGAAAATCATACGAGGCATCCTGTGAGGCTACCTCTACCGCAGTGAACCTGTGCCCAAGCTCGATCAACCGCGCATGAGTGCGCCGCGCCCTGGCCCGGTGATAAGGCAAAAACCGCTGCCAGACGACGGCTACATGCAGTCCCATAGTGCGGGCATCACCGTCTTGTTGACGATTGTAAAAAGAAGATTATAGTTTCTGCAACTCGAGGGCATATGTTCTTACAAAAAGAGCCTTCCACAAGTTGCGATACCCGTGGCAAATGACATTGCGACTTCGAAACCATAGAATAGCGTCAAAGGGGTCGAGGCTATTGCACGCATCGGAATCCGACTGCCAATATTGCTCATAATTTGCCGCAAGTTTCTTGAAGTGAAGGGGTTTGGGCGTACCGCGTGACACAATATACATAAACAAGCTTGTCAGTCTCCTCAGAAACACAAAGGGCCATCTTATCAGAACCAAGTCTCGGAGAGGAATTGTAAATTTAATCATCCTCTCCCGCCATCTGAGGTCTGCGTATGGCCGCACCTGATATCCTCCAGCGAACCATGGTCGCGTATGCCATGCCGGAGCGAAAAGGCAGACTCCCCCGGGCTTAAGAACTCTCACAATTTCCTCAAGGGCAGTTTCAAGCTCCGGGATATGCTCGTGAGTGGCATAGGTGAAGATGCCATCGAATGTATTATCAAAGAAAGGCAGTTCGGCGCCCAATACCGGAAAAAACTTTTTATGGTAGTATCCAGAAAGACTTTCAGCCACATCCACTCCGGTATAGTCATCAACGATATCCTGAAAGAGTCCCTTCGAACTTCCAATCTCAAGACATCGTTTGTTTGTTAGCCCCCATTTCTGAACAAATTGCGAAAGCATCCGATAAAAAGGATGTTTGACTGGATCATCCTCTACGGTATATACATTTGCCCTGTCTACTGTCTCATAGAAGCGCCTGTTCTGCATCACCATCGTATCCTTCGCCAAATAGGACGCTTGACAACCGCCTCCTTCTGTGTCTGCGAAAGGGCAGAGGTCCCATATGCCGCATATGCAAGCCCAAGGAGAGTGAACTGAAGGTTTCCGAAAAATGCAGCATAAAGAATGATGTTATCGGTAAACATAAAGAGTGAGAAAGCGACAAACGAGGATGCACCGGCAAAAAACAGAATGCGGGTTTCTCCGGAGGTCTGTTTCCCTTTCCTGATAAGATGCAGGACTTGAAGCACCATCGTGATCCCGAAAATAACTGTCCCAAAATATCCATAGTCGAAAAGCAATCGTAGCCAATCGTTATGAGGGTGTGTCAGCCCACCCGTCAGTCTTGCTACAAATGGTTCCGACGCATTTGCCCCGTGCCCGAACCATGGCTGTTTATCGATCTCTGTTTGCATATGCTCCCATATGGATTTTCGCCCGCTGGTCGCAAAATCGGGGTTCTCCCTGTTGACATCCTGGAGAGTTCCGCTGCCGGAATAGAAAGTCTTTTCCTGCACACGCTCTGTAAAGAATAGGCCGTATCCAGCAGCCATAATCATTGAAGCCAACACAATTCGTTTAAGTATCTTCATTGGCGCGAAGGTGAGCGGTAGGGAGAGACCCGTAGCGATCATACCCATCCTTGTAAGGGCGATAATTGGGATAGATGACAGGGCCCCCCACCAGACAAGGTCCCTTTTTTGTCCGAACATGTAATGAGTCGCAAAGAGTGTGCAGAGGAGTGCGCCGGTCATTACTTCTGCAGCAAGGCCGGAAGTTTTCGGCAGTGTCCCCGTAAAAAGGAGGCCCGTCTTCAACACAACAATTGCGTAGAGGGAAATCGCCATATATCGATATAACTTCCTGAAACTCGACAGTTCATTATCTCCGACCCTCGATTTAGAAACGGTCATACCGATAAAGAGGGGGCAGAGGAGCATCACACTTCGCTGAAAGGCGTTTTCGGCATCTGCGAAAATAAGATAGCCCGCCACCACGCATATCCACGGAAGCCAGATCACAACGGGAAAGCGAATTTTTTCTGGATTCTGAAGAAAAATTATTATTGAAAGGGACAAAGGGATGGCCCACGCGTAACCGGAAACATTGTAGCCTAAGAAACTGGCTCCGCTGAGGCAAGCCACAATCGTCGTGACAGCAACCAACCAAATGAGAAATGACAACTTTGTTTTAACTCTTTTTTGTTTCATGAGAAACTATCTTTCAGGATATACATACATCATGAATATGCCTTGATCTTTTTTATAGACATTAGAACTTTCGAAGAAAGAGAACCGGGGAGGTGCACGATAAGGAGAAAGAGGAATAGCCTCGGACTGGGCGCAAATCTGATAGCTTTTCTAATCTCCTTTAAGGCGTTTTTTCTGGACCCCAGCTGAATATAAACAACCGCCCTCATTCTATGCCAAAGTGCTATGTACGCTTTTAGTCCGGGGATCATCGCAGAATCCGCTTCATTGAGAAGCTCTCTCAGCGCCCCCCCCACGATATCAGGCTCCGCGGGAACCCGTCCAGGACGGTCCGAGACCTTTTGGGGGCTATAATAAGTGGCGCACGGTTTCATCGCATAGGCGATCTGGAACTTTGAAGCAAGTCGCGCCCACGTCAACAAATCTTCGCCGCTGATCACGCCACCCGGAAATCCGCCGACAATCTCTATTGCCTTTCTTGTGACTGCGACGGCGGAAGGACAAAGGGGCGGGTCTGATTGCGCAGCGACGATAAAATAGTCAGTTAAAATACCGTCCTTCATATCATGAGGGTTGCCCTTTATGACCGCTGGATGCTTATGCCCTGTTAGTGATGAAAGAAAGTAGCGTGTCCCAAATATGTCGCAGGAAGGATATTTTGACCTCAACCCTATGATAGTCTCCAAGAAATCCGGAGCCCATTCATCATCGGCATCAAGAAAGGCGATGAGGTCAGCTCTTGCCTCGCTTATCCCCCTGTTTCGTGCAGACGAAACACCGCAGTTTTTCTGGTAAATCATCCTGATTCTCAGATCAACAAACTTATTCACCACTGAAGGACTATTGTCCGTCGACCCATCATTGACGACAATCAATTCAAAAACTTGCGCGGACTGAGACAGGACCGACCGGATTGCACGACTAACTTCCTTCTCTTTATTGAAAAGAGGCATCACTATCGAGACTGCCGGGATATCAGCTTTCATTCAGACTTCCCACCTGCTTTTTGTAAACTCTACTGGCACAAACAAAGTTGGCCCGATATAGGCATCCTTATCAAAAGCTGTGTTTTTGTGAAATACATATTGATTTCAGAGTGACAACGGCCCTTGAGGAGTCTCAGCTTGCGATAACTGGGGAAAATCGTATCGGCCGATACCCTGATCTCGCGACCAAAGGCACTGATTCCCCTGCCACCTCTCAAGTGCCAAAATAATTTTAAGGCATTCATGCCTGCCTGATAAATAACCGCTTTTATGTTCATCCCCGATTAAATGCCGTTTGATAGATCCCAAGGATGGTCTTTCCAAAGCGTTCGGAAGAAAAACGTTCGAGCACGGTCTCCAGTCCTTTCATGCCCATAGTTTTCGCTTTCTCAGGATTTGACAGAAGATTAATTATTGCCCCTGACAATTCTATGCTGTTCCCTGCCTCAACAAGATAACCGCTTGCGCCGTCGTCTATAATTTCAGTCAATCCATCAACCCTCGTTCCAACAACCGGCAATCTTGCTGCCTGTGCTTCGGCAGCAACAAGGCCGAAGCCTTCAAAAAATGACGGTACCGCCACTACATCCATAATTAGGTAAAGATGATAAACTCCCTCGGGGTTCTTCTGCCCAAGCCAAATAATGTTGTTGTCTATGCCTAAGCTCTTAGCCCTTAGCTCTAAGCTCACTCTATCCGGTCCGTCGCCTATAACCAGCAGCATTACGTCCGGAATTGTTTTTGTAACTTTTGCGATCGCATCAAGCAAAATAGTTTGGCCTTTCTCCTCTCTTAGTCTGCCGACAACTCCAACAACCTTCTTTCCATCTACGCCTAATGACTTCTTGATTACCTGATTGTCCGCTTCTTTGACAATCTTTTCGATCTTCCCAACATCAACTCCATTATAAACGGTAAAATGTCTGCGTCCCTTTTCGACCTTTTGAGGATCAAACAATTCACTGTCACCGAACCATGATTCTTCTACAGACCTTGAGACACAGAGAAAAACGCTGCAAAAGCCGGCTGCTGTTCTCAAAAGAAGTTTCTCCTTCAAGCCATATACCCTTCCAGGTTGATGAACGGTCGCATATACAGTCTTGACTCCCGCAAAGCGTGCAGCAATCACAGGCACAAAACCCGGAGCTATATATTGGACATGAACAATAGCAGGAGACACTTTTTTAAACAGTTTGATGAGCCCTTTCGCAAGATACCATAGGCCCTTTGCCCTTTCATACTTCAAAAGAATTACCGTTGCCCCTGCACCTTCAAACCGGTTCACCATGTCTTGATCATATTCATAATAACAGCAGACCGTTACCTTATATCCACCGGAAACAAGCACAGATACAAGGGCCAGGGTCTGCATCTCGGTCCCGCCGGATAACAGGACCGGCATAGCAACAAGGACATGTTGATGGAGTTCTGGACTCACCTTTGTCGCCCCGTATATTTGCCGAAATCACGCAGTCGTAGCATGCCATGCAGAATCCGCACATACCACATGGCGGACAGATGAGCGCCGCCTTTGCGAAGCGTCAAGCCCCACATCGGACGTGACCATCGCGGAAGTTCCTGTTCCATAAAACCCGGGAGTATTCGTTCAACCCTTTTCCTGAAATCCAGGGCCTGCTTTATCCAGTCATCTCTCTTGAAAAGCAACGACTGGAAGAGCAGGAGGTTGATGAACTTAACCGCCTGTTTGTTTATCCTGCAAATATCTCCAGATTCAAGAATTGTCTCATCCCTACGGTAATATTCAGTCTGGAACAGATATGCCTCCGCAAGCTTCAGAGACAGCAGATCGACCTGCCCGGTTTCTGAGCCTGCATGATGACGGAAGCTTGCAAGAGGCTGAGAAATGCCCACGACGTCAGTATAAGTTCCAACGCGCAGAAAAAAATCATCATCCGCAATGTGACCGGCCTCCTTACGGTATGTGCACTCTCGAAGCAGGAGTTGCCTCGATGTAAGTACGCCCGGACATCTGTGTATATGCCGGCTGGAAATCACACCATCGAGGTAATTATGCGCATACTGTCTGCCCGAATATAACACAGGCTCCGGAGAATACGGCTCAGGAGGCATTCCCGTTATATGGTCGTTTTCATCGATATAGGTGCAGGCAGCATACAAATGTCTCGCCTGGGGATAGCGCCTGACGGCATTTTCCATATGCTCCAGATACTCAGGATGCAGCACGTCGTCTTGATGAAGGATTGCCACAAAATCTCCGGTAGCTTTAGAGATCGCCCTGTTCCATGCATCGACAAACCCGGAGGACCGTTCATTGAAGTAATACTTGATGCGGCCGCCGAACTCAGATGCCTGTGCGATGTCGGCGGTCCCGTCCTTTGATGCATCATCGACCACTATTATTTCGTCCGCCGTCCGGCTTTGCCCCAAGACTGAAGAAATAGCGGAGCGAAGAAATGGCTCTCCATTATGCGCCGGTATTACTATTGAATAAATTATGCGTCCCATAGTTAATTGGTACTATCGAGAAATTCCTTTACAGAAATGAAAACCCGTTCAATCGAAATATCGGCCACGCTGCCATTCTGATAGATGATCTCAGAATTTTTGCCTTTTCCATAAGGACCGCTGAAGGGTATATATTTTGTGAACCCAAGATAGTTTCCCATGAGAACAACACCGGCAGTTCCAACGGCATTCGCCAGGTGAGCAGGTCCGCTGTCGATGCCGATAAAAAGTTTCGCTCTTCGTATAACCTCGGCGGACTCCAGGATTGAGAGTTTTCCGCAGAGACTTTGACTCAAAGATAATGACATATCAAGAAATGTTTCGGTGCCGATTTCAAAGACGGGCAAACCGACCGTCTCCTTAACCTTGGCAAGAAGTCGAATCCACTTCTCGGCCGGCCAACCCTTCTCGGGCGCATTGGAGGTGCAATTAATCACGAGAAATTCCTCCGGCAATCTAAGACTATCGACTTTTCTCACCGCCGCCTCGGGAATATACACCATCGGTTTATCATCCAGTGCGGATAGTCCCGCGCTCTGAGACATCGCCGACAGAAGACTTCCAAACCGGAAATAATTCGTAAGATTGATAGGCGAAGCGCCCTGCACTTTCTTTCTCGGCTGGGAGCACAATGAACAATACCGGTCGTGGAAATGGAGGTCGATCACCTCATCGAACAGACCGCTGTTTATGAGAAGCATCCGTTCTGTGAGACAGTGGATGGTCAATGTCCCATCTATGTAAGGATTGTTTTCTATAAGCTCCCTGTATGGCTTTTTAACTCCCCAAACAATGAATGCATAAGGATGCATTTTTTTTATGTGGCGTACGACCGGCTCGCATGCAACGATATCGCCGAGGTGCTCAAGCAGCATTACTCCCACCAGTCGCCGTTTCTGTGACTCTCTTTTCAGGCGCGCAATTAATCTTCGGAGAATAATATAGTTGCGGCCGAAGTTAAGGCGGACGCGGGCATTGTGCCGTAGCCGCCGGTAAACCTGTTCAATAATTCCGGTCATTGCCGCATGTATCGATTTTTCTTATCGTTTTCTATCACCGATAGAAACCACGACGTGTTCCCTCAAGAAGTTACAGTCATCAACCGTCCTGCTTTGAAGGCATTTCTTTATATATAAAAAAAGCCCCAACTTCCTGCACTTCAACAGAAGCTCGAGATAAAGCGGATGTATCTCCCTTGACGTGAAGAGATGCACAGGCCCGATAGAGTGCACGTGTAAACCATATTTCCGGGCGATGGAATGCAGTGTTTTAAGAGAATAAAAAGAAATATGCTGGCCGTGCTCCAATCCATAATAATGCCAGTCTCCCGGACGTGGAACAGGTAGCGGCAGGAGTTCAGTAGTAAACAAAATATTTTTTGACATGGACAGCATCGTTTCAATCTCCCGCATTGGATTCACAAAATGCTCAAACGCCTCAAAGGATGTTATCAGCTCAAAGTCACCCATTCCTTCCCGGTATTCGAACCCTTTTGAAATAAGATTTTGCGTATATTTATCCTGCCAAAAAAAATCAAAACCTATGTCTCTCATTCGCCGGGTAAAAAGACCATATCCTCCTGCAAAATCGAGGTATCTGGCATTCTTATCAAACAGGAAATAAAGAATAACCGATGTCATTTCGGCAAGGTGCAAGCTTCTTGCCAACGTTCCTGTATCAGACATATTAATTGATTCTCTATACGATTCCTCAAGCCAGTATGGCTCTTCGGTCTGAAGAAAGCCGCAGGCATCACAATAATAATAAGCGACTTCGTATTTGCTCAATATGCCGGCCGTGAAGATCTTTTGCGATGCTGATCCGCAGATCCCACAATGGTGACTATCTAACATATCCTTAGACATACCATAATCGGGAATAGCTGCATCACTGCCTTCCCTCCAAACCCTTGGCGCCTGTAATTTCGCCGATAATTTCCTCCCAGCGTTTTTTCCATTGCACCATGCTGAATGATTTCTGCGAAATCTCCCATCCACTTCTTTGCATCCGCAGCCTTTCCTCTTTGTTATCTATCAGCTTCAAAAGGCCCTCTAACAGGGGCCCCTTTCGGGGCCAGCACAACAGTCCATTGTAACCATCGATGATCTGTGTTATGGTCCCGCCCATATTCGTTGCCACGACCGCACAACCCGCAGCCATAGCTTCAAGAACGGACAGACACGTCGCCTCGCCACATAATGATGGAATCACAGCGATGTCATGTTCCCGGTGAACCGCTAATGCATCCTCTGCCTTATATGATGTCAAAGTTACGCGCCTGTCACCTGAGAATGTCTCTCTCAGAAATCCCTCCTCACTACCTTCGCCGGCGAGCATTATTTCTATATTAGGGCGAAGCACTAGAAGCTGCCTGAAGACATCAGCTATTACACGTGTGCCTTTTTCCGGAACAAGTCTCCTGGCGAAGATAATCTTCATCTGCTCATTCTTTCTAGTTTCGCGGCGAACATCCCACGTCGACTGAGGCGCGGGATTTGGGTTATAAAAAAGACGCCCCTTGACATTGGGCCCCCGAAAACTCCTGTACCAGTTTAGGAAATAAAGATCGACGGCAACACGGTTGAAACAGGTCTCAAATCTGCGTAATCCGCGCATCTGGCAGCGGTAGCGGAAAATCTTCTCGCCGATTGGATTGTGATACATCTTGTTAGAAGTGAGCAGTTCAATGGATGCATCCCATGCAAGACCGTTTTGCACGCAGATGGCGTATGGGTTACTATTCTTCACTGAAAAGAAATCACCGGCGAATATCTCTATCCGTTCTTTAGACCTAGCCCTCTGTTCTGCTAATTCCCTAAGGGACTGCGCCACCTTTTCGTTAGTCCTTCCCGCTCCCGGATAACCGGGGAGGCCGATGACACGGGTGTTGCCCCACTTGACATCAAAGGCCCTCCCGGCGCACTGGTAGACGGTGACTTCGTGTCCAAGTTCCTCAAGCAGAGGGCAGAGGTGACTGATGAGCGTTCCTATCCCTCCTCCGCCGACGCTCAGGGCATCGTCCTTGAGAAATTGTATGAAATAAACAGATGCCTTCATGAAGGTCCGGCCTTATCCGCTTTCCCCGTTACTCTTCCGCCCCATATTTCCATTGCCCTGTGTAAAAGCCACCGCCGGTCCACTCCCTTCCTGCCCTTCTCGCCGACAGTCTCGATGATCCATCCCATTGTGCCCCGCTGCTGGATCGATACCCTGTCATCTTCTTCATCGAATAATGCCAGATACGCATCGAGCATTTTTTCGGCTGAGTATCTGCGCAGGGCGTCCTGTCTTGCCATTTCAGACATCGAAAGAAGCCTCCCCGGATTTTTCAGAAGATCCACAATCGCCGTTGCGAAGCCCCTTGCGTCATCGGGATTAATCAGCACGCCGGTCAAGCCATCGCTTACAATATCATCCGTTACCCCCTCTATCCTCGAAACAACCGGGACTGCTCCGCTCATCATGGCCTCGACCACACTCAGTCCGAACCCTTCAATGCGTGTCGGAAGAATTAATATGTCGGACTCGCGCAGGATCTCGGCCATTCTGGCATGATCTACCGTCCCGGTAAAATTGCACTTATGGAGGGTCCCATTTTCTTCACACTGCCTCTTGAGGGTTTGTTCCAGCGGGCCGGATCCCACAATTGTAAAGCGGGCATTCCCATATGCCTTTGAAACCCCGCTGAAAATATCAGGCAGCAGATCTGCCCCCTTGTTTTGGGCTATAAATCCCGCGAAGCTGACATTCCCGCTGATTCTTCTCCTGCCGCTTTCTTTGGCGGTAAACATCTTATTCTCTATCCCGTGCGGAATGGTGCGGACGCGCGCTCCCCGTTGCGGCTGAAGAAACGTCCTGCATCTTTCGGCCACGCCCCGGGTCGGGGCAATCCAGCGAAATATCCGCTTCTCAAATAATGAGGCTGTTTTGTAAAACCTTATATCATCACTATGCAAAACCGCCACCGGTCTGGCTGTCGTCTTTATAAGCGGCAACGCATAATGCAAGAGCGCACAGTTGTTCATAAGAAGGATGTCCGGAGCTATGTGGTTCACCAATTCGGCTGCCGTTAAGATTTTCCCCCCGGAAAGAGGGTGCGCGGAAAAGTCATGGCATTCCACGGACTCCCTCATCCGGTCAAAAAGATCTCCGCGTGTACTGGTCGATACAAGATGCACCTCCCAACCGCCGGACTTGAGTCGCATTGCAAGAGTGTCGATATACGACCCCAGCCCGCCAACGCTTATCTCTGTGGCGGCTATGATGATTTTTCTATTACGCGACATTTCCCTTCCGCACACCTGTTTTCTGTAAAACAGCGAAGAGGTGATAGACACCGGTGTCAAGGGGCGGTCTTGCAGCGGCGCGCCGCCTCATCTGCAGATTCCTGAAGGCATAGACGGCGCTCCTTACTCCGGGAATGGCCTTTATGAAACGCCGGATACGACGGGAGCTGATACGAGTCGTTTCTCTCCCGCATCGCGCAACATCATCAAGCGCTCTGAAGCCCATCTGTTCACAATGCAGGATGCGGCAGTCAAGTTTATGAGCAAGGTAGTCTATGGTATCGACATGAAGATACTGCATGTGTTCAAGATCCACGCGAAAACCTATCCATTCTCCATGCAGAGGGAATGCAGCCCTGTCTCCTGCCGTACCATTCGGCGTCACTATCACCAATAACCCGCCCGTCCGTATTTTATCTACTACGGCCATCAGCGAACCATAAGGGTCAAGCAGATGTTCAACAAACTCAAACATCGTCACTATGTCAAAAAAGCTTTTTTTACCGGCCCATTCTTCAATAGTTGAACCGTATGCCTCCATTTCAAGCTGGTCAGTCATAAATTTCACTGCAGCAGCAGAAATATCAAGACCGGTAACAGAGGCCCCAAGGGCTCTCATCATAGTCGCCTTTTCTCCGAAGCCGCAGCCCAGATCAAGCACCTGCGCTCCGTTCCAGCCACCGCGAAGTGCGGTTAGTTTACGTATGCACACATCCGAAGAAGCGCGATTCCCAGCACTCGAAAGCAGGTACCGTGCCATTTCATCAGTCAATGGACGTGGACATGTCGCTGACCAGTAACTGTCGTAAAATTGTCTCAGTACCTCGTCAGCTATCCTGAGTGAAACGTAAAAGCATCGGCACCGGCTGCACTGTGAAACAGGCAGATCATCCGGTCTTAAAAAAAGTGGAGCAGAGTATTCCCCGCAGAAGGGACAGCCTCTGCGTTCTGTCGGAAAGGGGTCCCAGTGATGAACTCTGGGATCCAGCTTATCGAGCTTGTGAAGATATGTAATTGTCACGCAATATGTTTGTTAAATGATTCTTTAAGTGATCGATGTAGATATTTTTTAAACAGATTTCTCAGTTTGCGGAAAAGCCGAAAGATGAAGATGGAAATATACTGGGCTTTTCTCCTGCTTTTCAAGAGGGCCTTCAGATATGACGGGTACAGGCTGAAGATCTGCCAGCCCTGATCGAGCATAAACCGCCTGCCAAGCTTTGCCGAAAGTTCTTCAATGTTAAGGTTGTGGGCTGCCAGGCGGAATCTTGGATCGACGATTGACACATACGATTTGCTGTCCCGGTAGAGCTGATACTCTTCAACCGTAAGGGGCGGTTTGACATACCGATCGTAGATTTCTGTGCCCGGATAGGGCGTGGTAACGCATATTCCGTATGTCGACGCTTTGATATTCTCCATCAAATTAATGGTTTTTCTAACATCTTCCTCAGTTTCTTCAGGGGTGTTGATGAGGATATTGGCATAGGTACGAATTTTTTCGGCCCGACAGCGGCGAAAGACCTCCACTGTGTCTTCAACCTTTATTCCCTTTTTCATCCGGTCCAGCGCCTCCTGTGAACCGGACTCCACGCCGAAATCTATCTGGATACAACCGCTTTTCTTGAGAGACTGAAAAACCTTATCGGAAAACTGGTTGACGCGTCCCTCCATTCCCCAGACAAACCGGTATTTCAGGTCCATCAGTCCTTCGCAAAATTCAATGACGCGATCATTTTTTATTGTAAAGGTATCGTCGTGAATATAGAAGCCGTCGATATCGTAAGTCTCTTTCAGAAACCTTAGTTCTTCAATAACAGAATCCAGAGGCCGAAATCTCACCTTTCTTCCACTGTTTGCGCAAAATGTACAATGATAGGGACACCCCCTCGCAGTAAATATATGAATCCCCGACAGATAGATCGAACGCAGGAGAAACTGTTGCGGCTGGAGATAGAAATCCATGTCCAGCTTGTGATAAGGATGCCTCGACATCCCCTCCAAAGAGGGGAATGCAGTCTGGGGCGCCGTTTGGACAAGGTCTTTGCCTTTCCTGAAAACAAGTCCGTCTATCTTTTCCCAAGAACTTGTCCCGTTTTTTTCGGCTTCGATTATCCTTGTCAAAGGCACCTCGCCGTCACCCACAACCGCCGCATCAAAAGGTGAATCGTCCCCCGCAAAGAAATCTTCAGGCAATATGGTCGCGTGTATACCGCCCACTATGATTTTGGCGCTGCTCCTTTTCTTGATCTCTCCGGCCAGTTTCATTACATTCTGGTAATCTTCGGTAAACGCGCTCAGGCCTATAAGGAGAGAGCCCGATGCGATTGTTTTCTTGACTGTTTCCTGAAATACCCTCTCCTTTTCTTTTTCAGTATAGTCAGCAGTTACACAGCTCTTCACATCTACCACATCAACGCTGTGTCCCTGTTTTTCAATGTAATCCGCGAGCCAGAGTATCCAATGGGGAACAATCGTACTCTTCGCCCGTCCCAGCGTGGGCATCGATACCAGACAGATATCAGCCATTAAAGACTACCATGAAATTAATCCATATGATGCGGTTCAAAACTCGTTTCGTTTTAAAGCGAAATTTATCAGAAAAGAGACCAGAAATAGATACTATATTCGCTCACTGATTTTTTTTGCGGGAACGCCTCCCACAATCGTATAAGGCTCGACATTTCTTGTAACGACTGCCCCGGCGGCAATGACCGCGCCGTCACCGACAGTCACACCGGGGAGAATGGTCACCCTGGCGCCGATCCATATATCATTGCCGATTTTTACAGGGGCATTGACCATGGGCTGATGGATCATGGGAATTGAGCGTTTTGTGCCGTGATTTGCAGTATAGACGATCAGTTGCGGCCCGATCATCACATTTTCTCCGATCTCGACCGTATCCGGAGCAAGCACGAAAGAGTCTTTTCCAATTCCGGAATTGTTTCCGATGGAAATGTTACAGAGCGGATACAGATAAACTCCGGGCTGAATGTTTACGTTTTTCCCGGCACTCTTCAGGAAATGCCTGAGAAAGGCCAACCTCGATTTGCATCCAAACGCATGTGGTGAATTTGATGAAGGAAAATTCTTTAGAAACATATTATAGAAGACCAGGCATACCGCTTTTATAATTTTTTTCAGGGACATCATAATATTTTTAGAATCTCTTCAATCTTCCATAATCCGAGAGACTTATCAGCATACTTGCCTCCTCCCTCAGTGCAATGCTCATTGATCAGGAGCAGAGGAGTAGGGAAATTGAAAGGTTGCCTTTGCAGATTAATAGGGCGTACTCTTCCGCTCACAATATCTCTATTTTCCTTAAGTCCCGTGAATGTTGTTGTCAGCAAGTATTTTGTCCCTGACTTGTGAAAATTTCTCACGGCGGAAAATATATCTCTATATGACAGATGGATAAAGCAGTCACGGCACAAAGCTAGGTCTCCCTCCGGCAAGGTCCCTTTTACTATATCAATGACAAGAAACTCCCGCTTGTTGTTTCCATATTTTGCCCGATTGCTATCGATTATTTCGGGGACAATATCAATGCCGATATACTTGTCAATGTCAAGAACAGCTTCTTGCATCCAGTTGAAATCACCGCACGGAGCATCAATGAGTTTTCTTATTTTGAATGCCTGTATGACTTTTGGCAGTTCTCCTCTTATGACTTGTGTTTGTTCGAGGCTCGATCCGGGGCCAGATATCGACTCATCACCGCCAAACCAATTAGTCTTATATATATTCGCGAATTTCTTTTCCCTACTGGTAAATTTATAGATGAGTTCTTTAATAATCAGACGTATGGTCACTGGTCACCCTTATTAAGTGGGGAGGCTGCGATAAAGCACCTTCCATCTTTTTCTTCTTTTAACAGTACTATCGTATATTGCAGTGAATGCAGCGATTCAGATATCTCCAGCATGTTCCTGATGGAATGGACTTCAATCAATAATAACGGTTTATGCTTGTCGAGCAGTTTCATGGCGCCCCGGACTACGCTGCCTTCGGCGCCTTCGACGTCGATTTTTATGATATATGGCATTGTATCGGTGCCGGTCTCGGACGCGTGATCAAGCGAGATCATTCTCACCTTCATTATCTTGAATGATGCCAGATACGCTTCGCTTTTCGGATAATAGGTATCGGCACCGGAAATGAAATTTCCGCTGCTGGTCCCCCTGTCCACGTCCTCACTAAAATAAAAATCGGTCTCCCCAACGGCATCCGAGACCGCAACCCCGAATATCCTGACGCGGCGTGCAAGGTCCGGGTTCTTCCTCAAATTAATTTCCATCCTTTCACGGTTGAATCTATTCGGCTCGAAGGCATACACCATCCCCTCTTCCCCTACCAATTGGGCAAAGTTCATCACATGAAATCCGACATGGGCACCGATCTCAAGTACAGTCCTGCCTCTGATGGGCAGGTCTTTTACGTAATCGAGCAGAAAACTGTCGTATCGCCCCTCCAGTATGTCTCTTTGCCACTCCCAGGCGGGATCAAGAAATAACTCTCTGCCCCTGAGAATACCTCCTCTGACGGTATGCCACGAGGGGCGACAGACATCCTTATCCCTCAAGAACAGTTTTCTCAGGGACTCGTGGATAAACGGCGGCAGGATCTCCTTCGCTATCTTTTTCAGTGTTTTCCTATTCAAGAATAACCTCATTTGACATCTTCGCGTCACAGAATATGGGCCACCCGGAAAAACGTTCCATAACAGTCTCCCCGTAATTTTCTATAATTGAGCACTTTATGGCATTCACGATATGGTCATAATACCCCCCGCCTTTTTGTCCAATCGCCAAATCCACCAGAATCTCCGGAACGGTCAACCTCGGCGGATAAAAAACAATCCTGCTTCTGATCTTTCTGCCCGTCGGGAGGGTATCTATTCCGTGCATGGCCTGAGTAAAATTCCACAGGGGACGGCGAAGATTGTCCCAGAACGATAGCGATACCTCCATAGGGATACTGCCCGGATTTTCCGAGTCCATCACCAGGCGGATCGCCTCTCCGCTATAAAATTGAGTGGTTTTTTCTCCGGCGGCATTTTCAAACCATGCCCTTTGGATCACAGGAAGCGTGTTTTTTATTTCAGGCCTGCGCTCATATAAAGAGTCGGTCCCGGATACGAGATAGCTGCTGATCGCCGCGTGCGGGTCCCCATGAAAGTGGACCGCTCCGGCAGAAAGAACTATGCCTTTGGTGCAGAGCGTCGCAACTGCCGACATGTTATGACTCACAAAGAGTATCGTGCGTCCTTCTTTCCCTACCTCTTCCATTTTTCCGAGGCACTTCTTCTGAAACTGAGCATCCCCCACCGCCAGCACTTCATCCACAATCAGTATCTCCGGTTCCAAATGCGCGGCAACTGCAAACGCCAGCCTCACGTACATCCCTGATGAATATCGCTTCACCGGAGTATCGAGGAACTTCTCGATCTCTGCAAAGTCAACGATCTCGTCAAATTTCTTTTTTATCTCTGCCTTCGTCATCCCGAGGATTGCACCATTCAAAAAAATATTTTCCCTTCCCGTCAATTCCGGATGGAAACCTGTTCCCACTTCGAGAAGGCTCGCAACCCTGCCCTTGATCTCGATCCTTCCCGATCGTCGGCTCGGTGATCCTGCTCAGTACCTTCAGAAGCGTCGATTTGCCGGCGCCGTTTCTGCCTATGATGCCGATCCGTTCTCCCCGTTTGATTTCGAAAGAAACATCCTTGAGGGCGAAAAAGTCTTCAAGCGTGGAGCTAGGAGCAGAGAGCGAGGAGCGAAAAGGCGATAATACTCTACGCCCCAAGCTCTTAACTTTATTGGCCATTACATCACGCAAGGCCGTATACCTTTCCCTCTGCTGATGACTAATCAGATATTTCTTCGAGAGGTTATCGACTTTTATAACTACGTCGTTAGACACAGTCTAACTCCTTGTTGGCGGAGAGCTGAGAGCAAATGATAAAAAAAGCTAAGAGCTGAGAGCATATAGTTTTAAGCATATGCCAGGTGCAAAAAGCTAAAGACAGCATCATCACCCTTTTTCCTTAAGGCTTCGGGAAAAAGCCGTAATCATTCTACAAAGCTCATCGAGTTCCTGTATTATCTCTTCCCGCTTTCGATCATGAATAAGTCCGTCTTTGGCAAATACCATGATCATGCTCGCATTTTCAAACGTCGATCTTCGGGCAATATTAAGAAATTGCACAAACTCCTTTTTTGATGTACTTCCAGCCCCTTCCGCAATGTTGTTCGGCATGGAGAGTCCGGCACCCCTGAGTTGATCAGCAAACCGATACAGCTTATTCTTCTCAAGGTCATCAGCCAGTCGAAATAATTTCCTCGCAACCTCTACCGATCGCTCCCAAATTTCCAAGTTCTCAAAACGAAATTTATTCATGTTAAGTTTTTAGCTTTTTGCTCTAGCTTTTACTCCTGGCTCTACGCTCTTAGCTCTTTGCTCCATTCTTTCTCAAATCACATCCGCAAACGACTTCTCGGTTTTTCTGAAATACAGAATGCCGGTAATGAGCAGCGCCGCAACTATTGCCATTGAGAGGATGAATCCGGGCATAAAGATTTTGCTCTCGCTTCCCAGGAGCGCCCAGCGAAAGCCGTCTATTACTCCCACCATAGGATTAAGGGAATACAGCAACCGCCATCTGCCCGGCACAATACTGCTCGAAAAACCAACGGGAGAAACATAAAGGCCGAACTGGACGATGAAAGGCACTATGTAGCGAAAATCACGATATTTGACGTTAAGGGCGGTAAGCCAGAGACCTGCGCCCATGGCTGCGGCAAAGGCGATCCCGATGAAAAGCGGCAAAGTGATAATCCGCCAGTCCGGCACAAACCGATACCAGGCCATGAGGCCGACGAGGATTGCTCCGGAGATGAGAAAATCCACAAAGCTCGTGATCACGGAACTGGCCGGAATGATCAGGCGCGGGAAGTAGACCTTCGAAATCAGGTTAGCGTTTCCGACAAGACTGTTGCTCGCCTCCGAAAGGGCATTCGAAAAAAACTGCCAGGGCAGCATCGCGGCAAAGACCAGGATCGGATACGGCACCCCTTCTGAAGGCAGCTTCGCCAACTTACCAAAGACCACGGTAAAAACGACCATCGTAAGAAATGGCCGAATCAATGCCCAGGCGACACCTATTACCGTCTGCTTATAACGAACAAGGATGTCCCGCCAGGCCAGGAAGTAAAACAGCTCACGGTACCTCCACAGGTCCAGCCAGTAATGTTTTTCCGTCCGTCCGGCCTCGATCACAAGTATGTCGTTCTCAGGGCTCATAAAACCTTGTAATATCCCTTATACCATTCCACAAATTTCTTCAGTCCCTCTTCAAGCGGGGTCGAAGGTTTGAAGCCCGCGTCCCTCATCAGGTCGCCGGCGTCGGCGTAAGTGGCGGGCACGTCCCCGGGCTGCATCGGGAGGAAGTTCTTCACCGCCTTTTTGCCCATGGAGTCCTCGATGATCTCTATGAACCTCAGGAGTTCGACGGGGTTATTGTTGCCGATGTTATAAAGCCTGTAGGGCGCGTAGCTCGTTGCAGAATCCGGGGCCTCACCGCTCCAGAGGGGGTCCGGTCCGGGTATCCTGTCTATGACCCTCACTACCGCCTCGACGATGTCGTCGATGTAGGTGAAGTCCCTCTTCATCCTGCCGTGGTTGAAGACATCGATAGGCTTCCCCTCGCTGATCGCTTTCGTAAACAGAAAATATGCCATGTCCGGCCTTCCCCAAGGGCCGTACACAGTGAAGAACCTGAGTCCGGTGCAGGGGATGGCATAGAGGCTCGAATAGGCATGCGCCATCAGCTCGTTCGCCTTTTTCGTCGCCGCATAAAGCGACACAGGATGGTCGACGTTATGGTGGACGGAAAAAGGCATCGCCGTATTGGCCCCATACACCGAGCTCGATGAGGCAAATACAAGGTGCTTTACGCCCGTATGGCGGCAGCCTTCGAGGACGCTCAGAAAACCGCTGAGGTTGCTGTCGGCATAGGCAAAGGGATTGACCATGGAATACCTCACCCCGGGCTGGGCCGCCAGGTTGACGACCGCATCGAACCGCTCCTCGGAGAAAAGCCTTGCCATCCCCTCCCGGTCCGCCAGGTCGATCCTCACCGGCTTGAAGTTCCTCTCCATCGCCATCTGCCTGATCCTTGCAAGCTTGAGGTTGACGTCGTAATAGTCGTTGAGGTTATCGAGTCCCACCACCTCGTCTCCCCGCTCGGCGAGTCTTTTCGATACGAAGAAGCCTATGAACCCCGCTGCGCCGGTCACCAATATCTTAGACATGGAATCTCCCCTTTTTCCGGAGTAATTATCTTATTATAAAAGCCGCTCTTTACCGCTTTTGTCCGGTCCCGTATTCCCCACTTTGAACTTGGGACCTTCGGTCGTCCCCTGCGGGGACTTTACCTCGTCCGTCTCTCGTCTTAGTATCTCTATCTCTTTCTTCAGCCTCTCGAACTCGTCCAGTTTCCTCTGGAGAAATCCGTAGGTGTGTGTGAATTTCGTACTTATGCCCTCCGGCGTAAGCACATACATATAGGCGCTCTTGTTCTTCGAGTTCTTGAAGCGCCTCGCCTTTATGTATCCCTTCTTCAGGAGCGCGTTCACGACATAGTTCACCCTGCCCAGGCTCAGTCCCATCCTCCTCGAAAGCTCGCGCTGGGAGAGTGAGCCGTCCCTCGCTAATTCGCGGAGGGTATTGAAATGGGTCTCATCCATGAACGATCAGAAGTAAGAAATACACAGCAACCAGTTGGAATTGAGGGTCGGGAATCGATTACAAACGCCAGAGGCGGAGAGTAAAAAACCCGATTCCGGACAGGCTACCGCCGCTTCCTGTCATAACACAGAACAAAATTTAGCGGGCCCTTTGTGCGTTCAGCCACTGAACTAATAATACCCAATTCTGGCGGGAAATATCAAGAATTGATAAGGCCGCGATCCACCGGCAACTTTGGCGCGAGGATGCGTTCGAACGGCTCAGAGCTTTCCCAACGATCTGTTCTCTACTTCGAGCCTGAAGTAGAGCGTCTCGAGGAGCAACGTGGCCCTTTTCCTGCCGGGAATATGGCGCTCGAATATGCCGTAGAAGTCCTTGAAGGGGCCCTCCTTTACCAAAACCCTTTCTCCTCTGTCGAATTTTTCGGACAGGGGTTCGACGATGTCGCCCTCCATCCTCTCCCGGATGACTTCTATTATCTGGGGAGGGACCGTCAAGGGGTTCTCCTTGCCGACGATATATCTCACGCCCCGCGTATACCGTACCATATGGCCCTGGTCCCCTTCGTCAAAAAATGCGAATAGATAACATGGGAAGAGCTGTTCGACCGACTCGATATATTTTCTTCTTACGTACTTCCTTATCCTTATTTTAGGATTTAAGGTCTCGACGCCGGCCTTGCTCAGGAGCTGGGCGACAGCACCTTCGGCCTTCACCTTAGTGTAAACGGCATACCAGTTCATCCGTCTGTCCGCCTTTTCAAGATGTCGCCGACTCCACGCTGAAACACTTCTTCCATCCCGTATTTTTCGGTCAAAGGGCGGCCGATGTCAAGAAAATCTCTCTTACCCAGGAAATTCATAACTCCCCTTAACCCCGCTCTTATCTTAAGCCTGGCGGCAGACAGGGCGCCCGGGGGGGGTTACCTTCTAAGGAAAGTTGACTTCGGGCCTCTCCGCTGGTTATCGTTAACTTATGAAATACATACTTTTCGATATCGATGGGACGCTTATCGATTCAGGCGGGGCAGGGACACGGTCATTGGACCTCGCCTTTGAGGAGACCTTCTCGGTCCCCGGCGCTTTTAAAACTATCCGCATGGCCGGAAAGACCGACATGCAGATACTCAGGGAGGGGTTGAAACTGCACGGCATCGGTGTAAACGGGGCGGTCCCTGCATTTTTCGAGAGCTATATCAGACATCTCAGGAATACTATCGATGAGAAAAAAGGGCAGGTCAAGCCCGGGATAAAAAAGGCCCTCGAGGTCCTCAAGTCCGACAACGGGTCCATACTCGGCCTCCTCACCGGCAATATCCGGGAAGGGGCGATGGTCAAACTCAGGGCCTTCGGGCTCGATTCATATTTTCAGACCGGAGCATTCGGAGACGATTCAGAGGACAGGAACAAACTCCTTCCCGTGGCCGTCGAAAAATTATATGAACGGACCTCTCTTAAGGTCGGCTTCAGGGACTGCGTGGTCATCGGCGATACGCCGAGAGACATAGAGTGCTCAAAACCTTACGGGGCATTCGCCGTTGCGGTAGCGACAGGCCCTTATGAGTACGGAGTCCTTGCGGATGCAGGCGCAGATGTGGTATTTGAGGACCTTTCGGATACGGAGAAGTTCATTTCCGCACTGAACGGCATGCAGAAACCAAGTCACTGACGCAGGTCATGTCGCTTTTCAGCCTGACATCCCCGTTCACACCAAGGGGCGACCAGCCCCGGGCCATCGAGAAGCTTACGGGTGAGGCCTTACGCGGGAAGAGGCACCAGGTACTGCTCGGAGTGACCGGCTCCGGAAAGACCTTCACGGTCGCACACGTCGTGGCCAACCTTGGCAGACCTGCCCTCGTCATCGCGCATAACAAGACGCTCGCCGCTCAGCTCTACGGAGAATTCAGGGAACTGTTCCCGGAAAACGCAGTGGAGTTTTTTGTCAGCTATTACGATTATTACCAGCCCGAGGCCTATCTCCCCACTACGGACACCTACATAGAAAAAGACGCGATGATCAACGACGATATAGACAGGCTCAGACATTCGGCCACACGCGCGGTGCTCGAAAGGAGAGATGTGATCGTCGTTGCCTCCGTCTCCTGCATATACGGCATAGGCTCGCCCCAGGACTATATGGACATGCACCTTCTCCTGGAGGAGGGCATGCATGTGGAGCGCGATGTGGTCCTCGACAGGCTCGTCGGGATGCAATACGCCAGGGCCGACACCGATTTCAAGCGGGGGAGCTTCAGGGTAAGGGGTGATATCGTCGAGATCTATCCTCCCTTCGCGCTGGACAGGGTTGTAAGGGTCGAGTTTTTCGGCGACGACATAGACGCAATGAGCGAAGCAGATCCGCTGACGGGAGGCAGGTTAAAAAAACTGGACAAGATAGCCCTTTTCCCCAACAGCCACTGGCTGACGCCGAAAGACCGGCTCGAATCCGCCTTTATAGGCATTGAGAAAGAGATGAAGGAGGCCGTCGAGCGGTTCCTGAAACAGGGGAAGATCATCGAGGCCAGACGGATAGAGGAGCGCACCAGGTTCGACATGGAGATGCTGAAGGAATTCGGGTACTGCCACGGCATAGAGAATTATTCGAGGCATCTGAGCGGCCGGGCGGAGGGGGACCCTCCCTATACGCTTATAGACTATTTTCCGGACGATTTCCTGATTGTCATCGACGAGTCCCACGCCACAGTCCCCCAGATCAGGGGCATGTACGAGGGTGACCGGTCCAGAAAACAGACCCTTATCAACTTCGGCTTCAGGCTCCCCTCGGCCCTGGACAACAGACCGCTGAAGTTCGATGAGTTCGAAAAGCGCGTGATCCAGGCGATATACGTTTCCGCGACCCCGTCTCCGTATGAGATAGAAAAGTCGGGAGGAGAGACGGTCCAGCAGATCATACGTCCCACAGGCTTGATAGACCCGAAACCTACGGTGAGGCCCGTTTCGGGACAGGTCGACGACCTCCTTGGGGAGATCAGGAAAAGGGCGGAGAAAAGTGAAAGGGTACTCGTCACCACCCTCACCAAAAAAATGGCGGAGGACCTTGCGGACTATTACACTGAACTAGGCGTCAGGGTACGTTACCTTCACTCCGACATAGATACCCTCCAGCGCGTCGAGATCATCAGGGACCTGAGGCTCGGTAAATTCGATGTCCTCATAGGAGTCAACCTGCTCAGAGAGGGGCTCGACCTGCCCGAGGTCTCGCTCGTCGCGATCCTCGATGCGGACAAGGAAGGGTTCCTCCGGTCGGAGAGGTCACTTATCCAGACAACCGGAAGGGCCGCCAGAAATGTCAACGGAGAGGTGATATTCTATGCCGATGTCATCACCGGTTCCCTGAGGAAAGCCATCGACGAGACCAAAAGGAGAAGACGCATCCAGGAGGAATATAACAGAAAGATGCATATCACCCCTGAGACGGTGAAGAGCAACATCAAAGATATCGTGAGTTCGATCTACGAGTCGGATTACTGGACGGTGCCCGCCGCCGCAGAGGAAGAGGCGGAATACGTCCTTGACGACGAGACCCTTAAGAGACTCGAAAAGGAGATGAAAGAAGCGGCCGGTGGACTGGACTTCGAACGGGCCGCTGCCATCAGGGACAGGATAAAAGAGATCAAAAAGAAGATGATTGAAGTCGGTCCAAAGGTGTAAAAAGAGAGTTCTGAATTAAAGCCACATTGTCGTCATTCCCGCAAGTGAAGCGCATAGGGAAACCAACCCCCCTCTATCCCCCCTTATCAAGGGGGAAGGGGCGGATACTCCCCTGATAAGGGGAGGCAGGGAGGGGTTACCGGACAAGCCGGAATGACATAATTTGAGGCGGCATGCGGTGCCTGCTCGTATTAGTGTTGCCGGGGCTTACCCGGCCTTTCTCTTTTCTTCGAGCTTTGCCTTGAGGATGTCCCCGAGACTGCCCAGGCTTGACGAAGATTCTGCCTGTTTGGCGGAATCTACATACTGCGTGTATTCCTCTTTCGATTCGTTGTCCGTAACGGCCTTGCGGCTCAGCCGGATCTTGCCGCTCCCCTGATCTACCTCGACCACAATAGCCTGGACCTTGGCGCCCTGGGGAAACGCACGTTTGATGTCCTTGCTTCCGGTCGAGCCTATTTCGGAGTTGGGGATGAGACCGCTCAGGCCGCTTCCGATCTTCACGAAGATGCCGAAGGACATCACCTTGTCGACCGTACCATCGACGCGTTCACCAACAGCAGGAAGAACGACCGGCTCGGCTTTCATTTTCTGCTCTATCGAAAGAGATATCTTTCGTTTCTCCGGATCGACGGCAAGCACATATACCTCAACCGCCTGTCCCACCTCTACCACCTCTTTAGGGTGGTTGATCCGTCTACCTGCGCCGAGGTTGGAGATATGGATCAGGCCTTCGACACCCGGCTCAAGCATGACAAAGGCGCCGAACGGGGCAAGCCGCATTATGGTGCCGTTGACTTTCGTATCGACAAGATATCTTTGCTCAACACCTTGCCATGGGTCCGGTTCCAGGGCCTTCATGCTCAATGTCAAACGGTTTGCGTCCCAGTCGAGGGCTATTATTTTTGCAGTCACTTCCTGTCCCACCGAAAACGTGTCCTCAGGCCTCCTGGACCTGTCCCATGAGATCTCACTGGCGGGGATAAGACCGTCGACACCGCCCAGATCGACAAAGGTCCCGAAATTCTGTATCGCGCGTACCGTGGCTTTCATGGTCATGCCCACAGAGAGCTCTTCCTTAAGCTTGTCCGTCCTGGCCCTTTTCTCCCCTTCAAGGAGCGCCCTTCTCGATAATATTACGTTTCTGCCGTTTTCCTCGTACTCAAGGACCTTAAAAGGGAATGTCTGCCCCAGGAAGACGCCCCCCTCGCGTCCGCCCTTTAGATCGATCTGAGAAAAAGGACAGAAACAACGTACCCCTCCGACAGACACCTCGAAGCCCCCTTTCACTTCACGTTTCACCGTCCCGTTCACCGGCACCCCGGCCTCAAAGGCGTCGCGGACAGCGGTCAGTGTGGCCGCAGAATAGCCGTTCACCATTGTCGTAAGCCTCCTTACGCCGTCCTTTACATTGATGTAGAATGCAACAATCTCGTCCCCGGCATGCACGGAAACCGTCCCGTCTTCGGCCGTGAACTCTGCGATATCGATAACGCCCTCGCTCTTCCCCCCGAGATCGATATAGACGAGATCGCCGGAAATGCTCACGACCTTCGCCCTGACCTTCTGGCCGGGATCAAGCCTTCCTTGCTTGGATTTGCTGCTGGCAAGGAGTTCTGCAAAGTCCTCTTTCACCTCCGAAGCAACTTCAGTGCTTCCATTATGATTTGCATCAGAAGAATTTTCGATATTCTCATTTGACATAGCTTAATACCTCACTCGTTAAAGTCCTCAGGCTTTTCCACCTTGAAGCGGTTTGATACAAACAGAGGTATTAAGTGTATAGGATTTGCAGCTCCCGAGTCAATGGACGGGATATGGCCGGGAGTGGGAGAGTACATCATAAGTAAAATTGCCGGGGGAAAGCAGACGCGGGCCGCCTTCCCGCTTTACCCCGATGCAGCTGCAGGCATATACTAATACTATGGACAAGAAAGGCGTCTTGAAGAAAAACCCCTGCCCCGATTGCACGTTCTGCCAGTATTGCAGCAAGACCCGCTGCAGCATGTGCCTGCCAAAGGACTGCAAGAAGCCAAAAAAAGAAAACAGCAACAAAATACATATACCTCTCTTCCGTCCTTACTGACCAACAACCCGTCCATCGGAAAACAGAACAAACGATCCACCGGAGGCGCCCTGTTGCCTCTTGACAAGCCTGTAAGTATTGATTTATTTTAGAGAGTTTTTATAACTTTTCCATTCCTTAACACTATAGATAGATTGAACCGAAATGAAACTTACTGTGAGGGACGTCGCCGACTCCCCGACCCGTCCTGCGGAAAAAGCTCTTCACCGGGCAAAAAACCGGGATACGCAGAGGTAGCCCAGAATGTTGACTGAGCAAATAGACCTTGCCTCTTTTGCCGTTCTCCTGCTCTTGCTGCCGGTCGCCCTTGCGCCGTTTATCTCCTTCAGACAGCGCCTTCTTTCTTATTTCACCTTTTTTGTGGCTGCAGTCTCCGCTTTGCTCTCGGTAATCGCCGGGGCCTCGGCCGTCTGGAGCGGTCAGACCCAGAAGATCCAGCTGCTCATGGGGCTTCCGGACCTTCCTTTCCATCTGAGGCTCGACCCCCTTGCCGGCTTCTTCCTGACGGTCATCGGTCTCCTGGCCTTCTTTGTGTCCGTCTATTCGATAGGGTATATCAAAGGGTTTCTGGGCAGGAGGTCCGTAACCAGCCTCGTCATTTTCTACTGTCTCTTCCTTGCCGGGATGTATATGGTGGTGCTCTCCGACGATGCATTGATCTTCCTTATTTCCTGGGAGATCATGGCCGCTGCCTCTTATTTCCTCGTGATGTTTGAAAATGAGCGCATCGAAAACAGGAGGGCCGCCTTCCTCTATATGGTCATCGCCCACGTGGGCGCAATCGCTATCCTTCTTTCCTTTGGAGTGCTGGCGGGCCTTGCCACAGGATTTGGGAGTTTCAGCGGCTATACCTTCGACGCGATGCGCAACGCCCGGTTCCCGGTCGAATGGGCCACTGCCGCGTTTCTCCTGTCTTTTTTCGGGTTCGCCGCAAAGGCCGGCGTCGTCCCGCTGCACGTATGGCTGCCTGAGGCGCACCCTGTTGCGCCGTCGAACGTCTCGGCACTGATGAGCGGCGTGATGCTAAAGACCGCGATCTACGGGATCATCCGCGTCACCTTCGACCTCATCAAGGTGTTCCCCTGGTGGTGGGGGGCGATAGTGCTGGTATTGGGACTCATTTCCGCTGTCATGGGGGTGCTCTACGCCCTGATGCAGCATGATCTGAAGCGCCTTCTTGCCTATCATTCGGTCGAAAATATCGGCATCATCCTGATCGGGGTAGGGCTGGCGATGATCTTTACCTCCTTCAAGTTGCCGCTCCTTGCGGCCCTGGCGCTTACGGCGGGCATCTATCACACCCTGAACCATGCCATGTTCAAGGGGCTGCTCTTCATGGGGGCGGGCGCGGTGCTCCATGCCACGCACGAGCGGAACATGGAGGAGATGGGCGGACTTATCCACCGGATGCCCTGGACCGCCGCCCTTTTCCTGATCGGCTGCGTTTCCATCTCGGCGCTGCCGCCTTTTAACGGTTTTGTGTCTGAGTGGCTCACGTTCCAGGCCTTTCTGCTCTCTCCGTCCCTGCCGAGCCCGCTCCTGAAACTGCTCATCCCGATGGGCGCGGCGCTCCTTGCCCTCACAGGGGCGCTTGCCGCCGCCTGTTTCGTAAAGGCGTTCGGCGTGACGTTTCTGGGCCACTGGCGGGGCCACCACAAGCCAACAAGTCCACGAGGCGGACTGGTCTATGCGCGTCGGGAATGATCATGGCGGCACTCACCTGTCTATGCCTCGGCATTTTCCCGACCATTGTGATCAACTGGATGGATACGCTCACCGCAGCAGCTGCTCGGCGCCAAGATCGGCACATCCGCAGGCGCATTCGGCTGGATGTGGCTTACCCCGATTGCCCCCGAACGCGCCTCATATTCCGGCCCGATCGTCTTTTGCGGAATACTGGCGGTCGTAATCTCGCTTACGTTCTTCTCCATGTCAAGCCGGGCACCATAAAAAGGGTCCCGATCTGGGACTGCGGGTTTGAGAAGATCAACCAGAGGATGCAGTATAACGCCACTTCCTTTTCCATGCCGATCCGGAGGATATTCGGATTTCTCTTTCATCATAAAGGAACATAGCCCGGATAGGCCCGCAGAGCGCTCACGAGCCTTTCCGAAGAAGCTCCATTATTCCCTGCGGGTAAGGGACCGTTTCTGGGGCTGGCTCTATAAGCCGGTAATCGAGCTGAGCTTCTGGATCTCGCGCAAGGTCGGGAGACTTCAGCAGGGCCGCATCCAGGTGTATCTGATCTATTCGTTCCTGACGATCATCGTGCTCCTGGTGTTTCTGCGATGATCGCTGTATCCTTTTTTGATAGAGATATTGCAGGTCTTCGATGCTCCTTGCGGTCGCCCCTGTCTTTGCAGGATGGGTCAGGATGCTGAAATGCTGGGCCCAGGGCCAGAAGCTCCCCGGGTATTTTTCAGCCTTACCGGGACATCAGAAACTCTTTTCCAAGGATGTGGTCCTGGCTGAAAACGCCTCCTGGATATTCCGCTTTACCCCATACCTTGTCTTCGGCACTGCGGTGATCGCCGGGGGCATCATCCCGATACTGTCAGTCGACCTGCCCTTCGCAGCGACCGCCGACGTCATTGTGCTGGTGGCACTCTTTGCGATCGCGCGGTTCTTTACCGCCCTGGCAGGGATGGATATAGGCACGGCCTTTGGGGGCATGGGCTCGAGCCGTGAAATGACTATCGCCTCGCTGGCCGAACCGGCGATGCTGATGGCGATCTTTACGATGTCCCTTGCAAGCAAGTCCACCTCGCTTTCACAGATGGTGCAGGTCATCTAAGCGGCCAGCCTGTCCTTAGACCCTCTATTGTCTTTGCGCTGCTTGCCTTTATACTGATCGCGCTTGCCGAAACAGGGAGGATCCCTGTTGACAACCCGGCGACACACCTGGAACTGACGATGATCCATGAGGCGATGATCCTCGAATATTCCGGAAGACACCTCGCGCTGATGGAGTGGGCGTCGATGATGAAACTCTTCCTCTTCGTCATGCTCGGGATCGCGGCCTTTTCGCCCTGGGGCATCGCAGCCGACGGGGAACCTTCTGCGGTCCCCGCGGCGTTCCTTTTTATGGCGCTGAAGCTGGGCATTGCGGGCGTCGTCCTCGTGTTGATAGAGACAGGGCTTGCGAAGATGCGGCTTGTTCAGATTAACCGAATTCCTCGGGTCGGCCTTCTTGCTGGCGACACTCGGGATGTTGTCGTATTTTATTCTGGAGTGAGATGAATCTTCAGTTTGCAGCACAGATAAACAGTTTTCTGGCGGCGCTCGTGCTCCTGACCGCCTTCGGCATGCTGGTGCAGCGGAGGATGTACGGGCTGATCCATCTTTTCGCGTGGCAGGGGCTTTTCCTTTCGATCAGCACGGCTATAGTCGGGTTTGTCGCGGGTAAACATCACCTCTATATATCTTCGCTCCTGACGCTCTCGCTCAAGGTGATCCTCCTGCCGTACATCCTGCATGTCCTTATCATGCGTCTGAAGATACAAAAGGAAGTCGAGACGATCGTGAACGTGCCTCTGACCATGCTGATAGGCATCGCGCTCGTGATCTTGTCCTATCACCTGACCGCCCCTGTCCGGGAGCTCTCGACACTGGTGACGCGCTCGACCCTTGCGGTGGCGCTCGCTACAGTCATGATCGGGCTTCTGATGATGATCACCAGAAGACATGCGGTCACCCAGATCATAGGCTTCC
This sequence comes from uncultured Nitrospiraceae bacterium, assembly GCA_963811165.1. Classification (GTDB taxonomy): domain Bacteria; phylum Nitrospirota; class Thermodesulfovibrionia; order Thermodesulfovibrionales; family UBA6898; genus Sulfobium. The sequence goes on along the minus strand of CAWEQH010000001.1, from coordinate 644,855 downwards.
TCGCGATGGAAAACGGGCTTTTCTTCGCGGCGACCAGCGCGACGTACGGCATGCCCCTTGTAGTTGAGCTCGGGGTAGCGCTGGACGTCCTGATCGCGGCGTTTATATTCGGGATATTCTTTTTCCACATACACACCACCTTTGACAGCCTGGATGTGGAACAGATGGCGAGGCTGAAGGAGGGAGATTAGGTGACAACGAACACGGGACAAACGGCTGAAAAATTTTTATGATCGACATTATGGTTTATATATATAGTCTTCTACATGATTCAGAGGTCTTTTTGCCGACCCCTCAAGGGCTTTTTTTTATAAGGCGTCGCATAAAAGATTTTTCACCCGCCTGTCCCGTATTGATTAGACCGATGAGGGTTGGAGTGGCCCTATGATGCTGCTTATTTTGTTGGTGGTGCCTCTTTTTGCCGCGGTCATACTGGGCTTTGTGGGAGACAGAAAGTTTGCCCCTGAGATCAATATCCTTTGCTCGGCCGCAAATTTCGGAGCGGGTCTCGGGCTGGCCTTCCAAGTCTATTACCACGGTCCCATGCTTGCAGGGGGGAAATTTTTCTTTGTCGACGCCTTTAATGTTTATCTCGCGGTCCTCACCTCTTTTGTCTCGATGACCACCGCTGTCTTCAGCAGGCGCTATATGCGCAGGGAGAGGGAACACGGCCGTGTCGGGCATATAGGGATGCGGTTTTATCATGCGATGTTCCAGCTCTTTATCTTCGCCATGCTCCTTTGCCTCCTGACCAACAATGTCGGCGTATTATGGATCGCGATGGAACTGGCCACACTCTCAACGGTCCTTCTGGTTTCGCTCTACCGTACGCCCACCGCGATCGAGGCGGCCTGGAAATATTTTATCCTCTGCGGCGTGGGCATCGCCCAGGCGCTCTTCGGGACGGTGCTCCTCTACTTTGCCGCTGAGAAGGTCCTGGGTGAAGGAGGGGAGGCCCTGCTCTGGACAAACCTAAGCCGGGTGAGCGGTCAGCTGGAGCCGACCGTATTGTCTCTTGCCTTTGTCTTTCTCATGGTGGGATACGGCACCAAGGTCGGTCTTGTGCCCCTTCATAACTGGCTTCCGGACGCGCATAGCGAAGGCCCGACGCCGATCTCCGCGGTGCTTTCGGGCCTGCTGCTGAATGTCGCCCTCTATGCGCTCGTCAGATGCAAGGTCTTAGTAGACGGCTCTACCGGGACACATCACGCCGGAGACATCATGATGGGCTTTGGACTTCTGTCGATCCTCGTGGCGGCATTTTCTCTCCTTAGGCAAAAAGACATCAAACGGATGTTCTCATACTCGTCCATAGAGCATATGGGGATAGCCACTTTTGCCTTCGGTCTGGGCGGGCCGATCGCGACCTTCGGCGGCCTTCTCCATATGCTCGTCCACAGCCTCGCCAAGTCCTCCATATTCTTTACCGTCGGTCACGCATCGCAGATGCACCGCACGCAGGACATGGAGCGGATTAAGGGGCTGTTCAGGGGAAACCCGCTCGTAGGGTGGGGACTGATGTTTGGCGTGATGGCGATAGTCGGCATGCCGCCCTTTGGTGTATTCACAAGCGAATTTCTCATCCTCACCGCCACGATCAAAGACGCGCCCCTTCTGACCCCTTTTCTCCTGCTCGGTCTCGGCGTCGCCTTTGCAGCACTATTCCGCAGGGTCCAGCCGATGGTCTCCGGAGAAATCCCTTCATACCAAAAATCTTTGCGGGTGGCCCATCTGCCGGTCCTGCTTCATATGGCATTAGTCCTCTTCCTTGGCCTCTATATGCCTGATTTTCTGAACCAATGGTTCCATACCGCGGTGGCGTTACTAAAATGAGCATACTGAAAGACGCGATAACGTCACTGCTTAAAGAGGACGTCCATTTCGTAGAGGGATACCAATACCCGGCCCGTGTAGTCTTTTGCTCCGTGCCCAGAGAAAAATTCGTCGAGGCGGCAAGGGCGATGAAAAAGGCGTATGCGCTTCTTGCGGCCGAATGGGCAACCGACGAGACGTCTTTAGGGAGAGGGTACGGGATATTCGCGTGTTATCGCTGGGGCTCCGAATATCTCATCGTAAAGACAGAGGCCCCTGCCGATGATCCTACGTTCCCGAGCTTAACGAAGAAGTTCCTTCCCGCCTATCGCTTCGAGCGTCAGATAAGGAGCCTTATGGGTATCACTCCGCTTGACCACCCCGATACCCGCCCGTGGATAAAGTTCGAAGACTGGCCCGAGGACGCCTGGCCTCTCCGGAAATCCTTCGATCCATCGAAGCCGATGCCGCGGGTAAAAGGTGAATACAAGTGGACGAAGGCCGAGGGGGAAGGGGTATATGAGATACCCGTAGGACCTGTCCACGCAGGGATCATCGAGCCAGGCCATTTCCGTTTTCAGGCGGTGGGGGAAGACGTCCTGAACCTTGAAGAGCGGCTTGGATACGTGCATAAGGGCATAGAGAAAAGGTTCGAGTCCCTTTCCTGGCAGGAAGGCTTCAGGCTCGCCGGCCGCGTCTCAGGGGACACTACCGTGGCCCATAGTCTCACTTACTGCATGGCGCTTGAATCCCTGGCAGGATGCAATCCGCCCGAAAGGGCGCACTGGCTAAGGGCGCTTTTCCTCGAAAGGGAGCGCATCGCCAACCATCTGGGAGACATAGGCGCCATCTGCAACGACGCCGCATTTGCGTTCATGCTGTATCAGATGATGAGGCTCAAGGAGATGCTCCTTCGGACAAACCATACGCTCTTCGGGCACAGGTTTATCATGGATAGGGTAATACCCGGAGGGGTCGCGGTCGATATCGATAAAAAAGGGAGCGCCGAAATAGTGGAAGAGCTTGCGCGCCTTTCAAAGGACTTCGAGAGGCTTGTGACGATATATGAAGAAAACCCTTCTTTAGAAGACAGAGTGAGAAACACGGGGATGCTTAAGCCGAAGCGGGCGAGGGAGATATGCGCGGTGGGCATCGTTGCAAGGGCGAGCGGCCTGAACCTCGACTGCCGCATCTTCAACCCCTTCCCGCCGTACGACCAATATGACAGGCTGGAACTCGGAGTACCTGTCATGATCACCGGCGATGTCCATGCAAGGACATGGGTCAGGGTCCAGGAGATACGTGAATCGATAAGGATAATCCGCTGGATTCTGGAGAACATGCCGGGCGGGGCTATATCGGTCCCTCTCGAAGCACCCCCTCCTGATAAGGCGGGGTTCGCAGCAGTCGAAGGCTGGCGAGGTGAGATCATCTACTGGCTCCAGTCCGGGACAGCAGGAGAGGTCAACCGCTGCATGGTGAGGGACCCTTCCAGCGTCAACTGGCTCGGACTCGAACGGGCGATACACGGCAATATAGTCCCCGACTTCCCGCTCTGCAACAAGAGCTTTAACCAATCCTATTCGGGGCATGATTTATGATTGACGGCTTCATAAAAAGTCCGTATGCTGCGTTGCACTTCACCTCTCGTCACTGCGACGTACCTGCAGGTACGCCTCATTCCTCATTTCTTGCGCGCCTTGCCTCCGGAGCTTTTTATAAACCCGTCCCATTTTGCCACATTTCCGTTTTTTTCCGAGGTGGTCATGATTAGGATACTCAAGCAGATATTCCGTACGGGCATCGTGACCGAGCCTCTTCCCCCGCAGGCTGCACAGGAGATCGAGGTCGTAGGGCTCAGGATGGAAGAGGCTGTCAGAAAGCGCTTCAGGAGAAGCATCACCATAAGACAGGTAGATGCGGGCTCATGTAACGGCTGCGAGCTCGAGATCCACGCGATCAACAACCCTATCTACAACTGCGAAAAATACGGTATCCATTTTACGGCATCTCCGCGTTTCGCCGACATGCTCCTTGTCACTGGACCCGTTACTCATAATATGGAGATCGCCCTTCGAAGGACGTATGCCGCCACCCCGGGCCCAAAGCTCGTAGTGGCCGTTGGAGATTGCGCATGTAACGGCGGGATCTTCGGCGAAAGCTACGCCTCTTTGGGCGGGATCGACAAGGTGATACCCGTCGATGCCCGCATCCCGGGTTGCCCTCCGACGCCGCTTCAGCTCATGCTGGGACTCACCAGACTGCTGGAGAGCACGGAAGAACAAAAGTCCCGATAGCCGGGCTCGGGGAGCGAAACACGCCCTTATCCCTCTTCCCCGTAGGGGTCCTTCCCTTCCAGTGCGGCCCTCGTGGTCCGCATGAGGTTTTCCCAGCGGATAGGTTTTGGAATATAATCAAAGACCCCGAGGTGGGCGGCCTCGACCGCGGTCTCCACGCTGGGGGCTCCGGTGATGACGACGACGGGACAGGTTACCCCTCTTGCCCTGGCCTCCCGGATCACGTCGAGACCCGTCTTTCCTCCCCCAAGGATTATGTCGGCATACATCATGTCGAACGCCCCGGTTGCGATTATCTCTACCGCCTCGCCGTAATTCTTTGCGGTTACGACCTCATACCCCTCCTCCGTGAGAAAACATTCCAGGGTAAATCTGATGCTCTCCTCATCATCGACGATAAGGATCCTATGCTTTTTCCCCACCTTCCCTCCTCACCGGCAGGTCCACAATGACCTGCGTAGATATGCCTTCCTCGCTTTCGATCATGATCCGGCCTCCATGGTCTTTTATGATATTATGAGAAATACTCAGCCCCAGTCCCGTACCTTGTCCACTGGGCTTCGTAGAGAAAAACGGAAGCATCACCTTCTCCAGTATCTCCGCAGGGATGCCGGTCCCGCGGTCATAAAAAGTGGTCCTCACATAAGGAGAGCTGCCTGCAATTATGCTTTGGCAGGATATCGAGAGGGTCTTGTTCTTCCGCGCCCCTGAATATTTGAGGTTTAGCGCATGCCGGGCGTTGCTTATAATGTTCAGAAAGACCTGCTGGATCTGCTGCGGGTTTACGATTACCTCCTCCAATTTTTCCGGCACATTTACCTGCACGCTGATGCCGTCATGCCGGAGCTGCGCAGCAACCAGCATCACCGTGTCGTCTATTATTTTCTGCAGGTGGCAGGCGGACTTCTCATTCTTACTCTCCCGCGCAAAGGAAAGAAGGCCTCCGACGATCCTCGCGATCCTGTCGCCTTCATGTACGATCCTGCCGGCGAGGTCGTTCTCCCTGCTTCCTTGCGGACTCTTGTTGACCAGCAACTGGGCATAGTTGATAACGCCATTTATGGGATTATTGATCTCATGCGCGACCCCCGCTGCCAGTTCTCCAAGCGAGGCGAGATGAGCGGCCCTCGTGGCCTCGGCCTGGAGCGCGTTTTTTTCCGTAATGTCGGTGATCACGGCCAAAGCGTTGTACATCTCTCCATCTTCCTCTTTTATCGGGAAGGCGCGCGCCTCCAGAAGTCTCCCGTCCCGGGACGAGTAGGAAAAACTCTCGGTATCGCCCGTCGAAAGGCTCCTCCTGAGGTAACAGTCCGGACAGGGGCCGGAACGCTTATGCATTACTTCATAGCAATACCTTCCCGTAAGATCAGTGTCCCCTCCCCCTCCCTCAAGAAGGCCGGAGGCGCTCTTATTGGCCCATATCACCGTCAAGTCCCGGGACACCAGCAGCAGGGCGTCAGAGGTGGCATTGAGAAGGACATGAAATTCCTGTGAGAGTCTGCGGAATCTCGCTTCGCTCGCCCTCAACGACTCTTCCGAATCCTTTATGGCGTTAAGGGGTATCTTACGTATGATCAGAAAGGCCCCCCAACAAAGAGGCACGGCAATCAGTGTCAGGATGATGGTGCGGTTCAGTATCGGCCGCATCGAGCGGGAGATCTCGAGTCTTCCCACCACTGTCCCCGAATCGTACAGTTCGGCAGACCGCTTTACCAGCGGCGGAGACAACGGGTCTGAATACTCTGCGATGATCTTTCCTTCATTGTTAAGAATGAGCCTGTCCTCTTCGTGCCCCCGCCGTGATCTTTGCGACAGGTACCCCAGGTATCGTATCTGCTGATATTCCCAGACATCGGGGTTTTCCGTTATCACCTGAGAAAGTTCCAGGGAGATGTCATCGACCAGGGCTTCGAGGTTCCCGGTCATATTCTGGTAAGAGATCAAATAGTACCCCGCGGGAAGGACGAAGGCGAGCATGCCTAAGATGATCCCGACCGCCCACGTAAGCACTCTGCTGATATTTGTTGAGGTCTCCTTCGTCACAGGTTGTCGATCACCTATTTCTAATGGCCACGTTTCCGTTGTCCTTCAATATCTTCGCACCTTCTTCAGACATGACAAAGTTGACGAACCTGAGGACCTTGCCGGAAGGTTCCTGTTTCGTCATCATGGAGAACGTTTTAGAAACCGGATAGCTGCCGTCACCAAGCGTCCTTACACCTGGCACAACACCGTTGAGTGAGAGGATCTTCACCCGCCGCTTTTCGGAGATCACTTGTGCCAGCGTCGTGTATCCGAGAGCACCGGGCGTCTTTTCAATAATGTTCAGGTTGTCCTGATCGGTGACCGCAAACAAAAGTCCCCGGCTTGACAGCAATTCTTCGAGCGCCGTTTTTATGCCCGGAGAAATGCCTTCCACAATACGGTTGTCGGAATCATCGGTCCTGCGCATTATCGTACGAATTTTCTCACCCCCAGGCCAGTTCCTGATGTCTCCCTGATAAATCCTCGCCACCTCCTCGATAGTGAGGCCTTTATTTTCTACTCCCCTTCCGGCAACGAAAATAAATGGGGTACTTGCATAATCGATCACCGTTGCGCCCGATACGAGTCCTTTGTCCTTTGAAGGCATGCCGAGGAGACCGATATCGATCACCCCGTCGGGCACTGCCTTAAGTGCGCCCTTGGTGCCTATACTTTTGAGCACGACGACTTTTATTCCCGGATATGACTTCATGAAGGCCGAGGCGAGTATCCTCATCGTTCCGAGGGCGCCGCCCACTCCCCCTATCCTGATAACCTCCCCGGCGTCTGCGGCCGGAGAGACACAAAAATTCAGAAGGAACGAGAATATAAGAAAAATGGCCGTCCCGAAAATCTTTTCCCTTATTGGCCGCATGGGAATTCCTTTTTCTTACAAATCCGAAATCTCAGACTGCTTTCACAGACCTCATCGTCCCGGCAGTCCCTACTTGTCCCTGATATACTCGTATATGTTCAGGTAGTGCTGCCCCGGATGGTTCCAGGAAAAGTCGCATCTCATCCCGTTGACCATAAGTTCCCTGAAATACTGCGGGTAGGTATACCACATGCCGATGGCCCGGTGGAGCGCCGACTCCAGCCCCTTGAAGTTGAAGTCATTGAAGACATATCCGTTTCTCTCATGGTAAGGCCTCGGCGAGTAGTCCGCGTCAAAAACAGTGTCCCTGAGCCCTCCCGTGGCCCGGACAACAGGCACAGTCCCGTATTTCAGCGCGATCATCTGCGTCAATCCGCAGGGTTCAAACAGACTCGGCAGAATTATCATGTCCGATCCTGCATAAATAAGATGTGAGAGCTCTTCGTCGAACCCGATCTCAAGATGGCAGTCGGGGTTGTCGTTAAGGTGCCGCTTAAGGTGCAGAAAGTAGTTATTGATCCCGTGATCAGGGCTTGAACCGAGAAGGACAAATTGGCAGCCGTTGGCCAGCGCATAGAAGAGCGAGTCCCTGATAAGGTCAACGCCCTTCTGGTGGTCCAGCCTGCCCACATATGCCACGATCGGCTTATACGCCTGGGTTAAAAGAAGTCTGTGGCGCAAGACATCCTTGTTTTTATATTTGTCCTCGACGGTAGCGGCTGAGTACCGGCGGGGGATGTGCCTGTCTATCTCGGGGTTCCATACCTCGTAGTCGACACCGTTGAGGACGCCGCCCAATTTCTGCGCGTGTACGTGAAGGGTCTGGCCGAGGCCATAGGACAGGGAGGTGTTTTGGATCTCCCACGCGTAACTCGGAGAGACGGTAGTCACGAAATTCGAGTAGACGATGCCGCCCTTCATGAGGTTGACTGCGGAAGCATTGAAATTGTCCCGCAGCCTGTCCGGATGGAGATAATAGTCGGCCTTGCCGAGTCCGGCGGCGTGCAGTATGAATTCCCCGGTCACCCCCTGATGCTTGAGGTTATGGAGCGTATAGCAGACGCGGGGGTGGGTCATACCAAGGTGTTTGTAGATGTCGAACAGCAAAACAGGTACAATGCCGGTCTGCCAGTCATGACAGTGGATGACATCGGGACGTTTGTTTGCCTTGAGCATGAACTCGAGCGCGGCCCTGCTGAAAAAGGCAAACCGCTCCGGGTCGTCGTGATGCCCGTAATACACGCCTCTGTTGAAAAAGTTCTTTTCGGAATGGGGTTCGATGAAAAAACATTTTCTGCCGTAGACGAACCCGAAAAATACCGAGCAATGGACCGAGCGGTCGTAGAAAGGCACCCAAAGATCATCAAAAACCCGGGTTAGTCCGTATATATGGTCATAGCGCATACAGTCGTATTTCGGAAGGATGATCTCTACGTCATTGCCGCGCATCTCGAGTTCGTGGGTGAGCCCGTAGACGACATCGGCAAGCCCCCCTACCTTGGCAACCGGTGCGCATTCCGGCGTTATCATGACGATAAACATCTTTTCCCTCTTTCTTGTGAATGGATCGAACTGCCCCATGAAAACTTCGCTGCTCGCTGACCCATATCAAACCGAGTCAAGGACATTGTATATCATTACCTCCTGATCTGCCCACATTTTATCACGGCCTATCTCCTGATTCCACGTCAGTCCGCTTGATTCATGCCGTCTATGAAGAATCTTGAACACGTTCTGCACTATTGAATCACCCAGCCTAAAAAACACCCTCATGAAAACGGTATCCATCGTAGGAAAAAACCGCCCCGTCGGGTGTAATTCGTTCCAGTATTACACCGGGCGCAGGAGCATCGCCTTCATGGAGAATTTTGCCGCAGACGGTCATCACGCGAGCAGACGGTCTGCTGTCGTAAAAATGACCCGAGATGGACAGGTCAGGGAGTCTTTGTCTGACGGACAAAGGCAGCTCTTTCATGCCGACTATCTTTGTGTTCCTGCGCGTGTCGTCAGAAGCGGGACGGGACGCCTGAGATGAGGCAACCGACACCATATCCCCATATCCGGCGGAGGGAACTTCAGTCTTCGTTATCGGCTGCATACTTTTCCTGCCCCTATCCCGCGGTCTTTGGACCGGCACCCTCTGGACTACCTTCTCCACCCCGGTTTCAGGAGACCCTCCCAAACTCCATGGATGGAGCAACCAGAGAAAGATTCCCAGATTCAGAAAGAGTCCAAAGACAATGAGGGACCTCCAGGGAAATTTTTTCTTCCGTTTATGCCGGTCCGAATACTCTTCAGACAGAAAATACGGCACGGTTTCACTCCGGCGTTTTTCTTCAAGTTTCTTCAATGCCTCCAGGATATAAGACACTATCAGTCCCCCGCGTGCCGGGCAGCAGTCTGCCGAGTCCCGTCAGCACCGTCATCAATAAGTTCACGGCCCTGTTGGTCGACCGAGGAATGCCCGTGCGGCAGCTCCGGCACCGCCCACTGATCGTCCGACGGCATGATACCCCTCTGCTCATTTTTGTCCCGCCACGGGAAAGACCGTCGGTCGAACCACCACACGGTATCGAGACGCGGACTATCGGAGGGCCGCCCGCTCACATGCTCCTGATTCAAAAATCCTGCGGCACCTTCCGGTCGTGCGCTCCTGAGATAATAATACGCCGCAGACAAGACAACAGCGATGACGATAATCATCACCCCGGCAAGCAACTTCTCATATCCGGCTATTGACAACCCGGGCTTTGCATTGCCGGAGACCTCCTGGGCTGCTTTCGTAAGCGTCGCAGTATCGACACCGTCCTTCCCCTGGACATAGGCCCCGAGCAAGGCCCTGTCGCAAAGGACATTGATGAGCCGGGGGATGCCGCCCGTAAGACGGAAGAGGGTTCTCATTGAGAGCGCCGGGAACAACGTGCCGGATCCGCCCGCAACCGATAAGCGATGCGATACGTAACAGGCCACTTCTTTCGCGGAGAGCGGACCGAGATGATAGCGCGCGGTAATCCGCTGCGCCAGTTGCCTGAGTTCGGGCTTCGCCAGCATGTCCCTGAGCTCAGGCTGCCCCACCATGATGATCTGAAGGAGTTTTCGCTCGTTCGTCTCGAGATTGGTCAGCAGTCTCAACTGCTCCAGCACGTCAAAGCGGAGGTTCTGGGCCTCCTCTATGATCAGGACCGTTCTTCGCCCTTTGGCATAGGTCCCGATAAGAAATTCGTTGATCCTGTCGACAAATATCTTCACGCTTATATTGCCTTCAGGATATTTAATACCAAGTTCGTCGCAGACAGTCCCCAGAAGCTCCTCGACCGTGACCCTCGGATTTAGGATAAATGCTACGTCCAAATCGTCGGGGAGCTTTTCGAGCAGGCGTCTGCAGACGGTCGTTTTCCCCGTCCCCACTTCCCCGGTGAGAAGGACGAAACCTCCGTCGCCGCGGAGGCCGTACTCAAGATGGGCCAGCGCCTCCCTATGCCCCTCGCTCATATAAAGATAGCGGGGATCGGGTGCTATTGAAAAAGGGGTCTCTTTCAGGCCGAAATATTCTTTATACATGCATAACCAACCGGCATTGCGTCTCTTAAAAAGATTAATACAATAACGAAGGTAAATACAATAGCCGGGGCGCTCAGCATCGTCGACTTCTCTCAGAAGTAAACGCGCGTCCCGGTCGGTAATAGCTCCACAGTCCACCGACAAACCGACACTCGCGTCGTCTCGACGATATATCAGTTATCTTTACAAACCCTCATTCCATGGCAGCATTCCGGGACGAGGTGTTCATCCAGAAATTCGAGTCCGTAGACTTAGAATAGACGCTAATTTCTTTATGCAGAACACACCTATCCTGCTATAATGGAGTTGATTACGACTGATAATTGATACTGCTATTTTTTCGAAATTGGGAAAGTATGTATATAGAACTTGTTGTTGGAATATCGGTTGTTATTCAATTATTAACGGTCTTTTTTGCCCTGAGATTGATAAAAACTACCGGAGGACGTATATCATGGATATTGATCTCTTTATCGATCTTTCTTATGGGAATCCGGCGTATAATTTCATTAGTCCCGTTCATTCCCGGTGATCAGTCAAATCTCCCGAACATGACATTTGAACTAATTGGGCTCATCACATCCCTCCTAATGTTGACTGGAGTAGTACTGATATCTCCTCTTTTTAGAGCTATCAAACAGAGAGGGGAAGAGATGAAGGTATTGTCGATTACCGATGAACTTACAGGCCTTTATAACCGACGAGGATTCTTTGCCTTAGCTGAACATGAGTTGAAGATGGCCTATCGGTTGAAGACAGGAATGTTCATAGTGTATGTCGACCTTGACGGTCTAAAAGTAATTAACGATACCATGGGGCATCAAGAAGGTGATCGAGTGTTAGGCGAGGTCGCCCGTATCCTTAGAAAAACTTTTCGCAATTCCGATATCATTGCTCGCATTGGTGGAGATGAGTTTGTAGTGATTCCAACTGTAGCAGATGGAGGCAATATCGAGAGAGTTACTTCACGTTTACAGAAAAAAATTGAGTTTAGCAACACAAGAATAGGCCGCAGCTATGATTTATCGCTAAGTGTTGGTTTGGCATGCTACGATCCAGAATATCCCTGCTCGCTTGATGAACTGCTATCTCAGGAGGACAAAGCGATGTACGAGCAGAAAAGGGTGAAGAGTTAACCTCAGACAAAAAGATAATTGTAATCCAGAAAGACTTTTTCTGAAATCGGGAGGCTCTTCCCTGTTGCACACATCCCTCAGAATTGTGCGAAGTTCTACACGGACTCCGCACAATTTGCTTCGATGCGGAACATCACTTTCCAAGGGAAATCTTGCCCTCTCGTAAAAACCCTGGGGTGTTAGATACAGGAAGTACCCCTCGCACGGGCGTACTGGCAGCCTGCTGATAGGTACTGTGAGAAAACATTTCAGAAACCGGATGACGGTCTACTTAAACTTCGCTGCGGTTGGTTATAATATTGCAGTGGAAAAAACAATGACAAAAACGGCAATCATCGATATAGACAATACCTTATGGCAATTTTGTGATGCCTTTTACTTGGAACTGCGGAAGGTGAACGAGGACTTTCCGACGCCCGATAGATGGAGCCACTGGGATATCTGGGAAGGATACTGCACTGAGGAAGATTTCTACAGGGCGATCAATGCCATCCACTCTAACCAAGACGACGCCGGATACCTGCCTTACCCCGAATCAAAGAAATTCCTTGAGGCCCTGGCGCAGGATGGGTTTCACATCACGATAGCCAGCCATCGGTCCCCTGATTTCATGCCGCAGACCAAGAGATGGCTTAACACGCATGGGCTGGTGCATGACGAACTTCACCTTTCGTTCGATAAGACCAGCCTGTTTAATGAGCTGACTACGGTAGTCGTAGACGATTCCCCGGATGTCCTTAAGAAGGCTGTTGAAAACGGTGCATTGGCAACGGGGTTACTGTTCCCATGGAATCGCACCTATAGCGGTAACGGGTTCAGGCTATGCAGTAACCTTGATGAGATACTGGAAGGCATCCTCCGGCGATAATGAGCCGGAGGATGCTTGAGACGCAATCAGGGAAGGGGCTATTGACCCTCAAAACACGGCCAGGGACTTCAGCGTGCGGAGCCTGCTCGGGTGCTTCAGTTTTTTCATCGCCTGCACCTCGATCTGCCTCACCCTCTCACGGGTTATGGAGAGGCGTTTCCCCACCTCTTCGAGTGTGTGGTCCCTTTCCGCCCCGATACCGAACCTCATTCTAAGCACCCTCTCCTCACGATGAGAAAGCGTCTTTAAGACCTTCAGCACATGTTTTGATATCTCCTTCTTCTCGACATCCAGATCCGGAGACGGCGTGCTGCAGTCGCTGATGAAGTCTTCGAGATCGGAATTTTCGTCGCCTATCGGGGTCTGCAGGGCGACCGGCGTCTGCATGGCCTTTCTGACTTCTTCTACCTTTTTCATCGGGATCCCCATTTTTTTTGCGATCTCCTTCGTCCCCGGTTCCCTTCCCTGCTCCTGCTTCAGTTCCGCCGTCACACGGCTTACCTTGTTATAAAACTCCATGATATGCACCGGCACACGGATGGTCTTTGACTGATCGATGAGGGCACGGGATATCGCCTGTCTTATCCACCAGGTGGCGTAGGTACTGAACTTGAAACCCATTTCGTATTTGAACCTGTCTACCGCCTTCATCAAACCGATATTGCCTTCCTGGATAAGGTCCAAAAGAGGAAGCCCCCTCCCGGAATAATGCTTGGCGACATTGATGACAAGCCTCAGGTTCCTCGTAATCAATTCGTCCTTGGCCCTGGCAATCGACTCCCTGGCGCTCGCTATCACTTCCCACCGGCCCTTCAGTTCCCCGACGTCGGTCTTCACCTTCGATCCGATACGCTGGCATTCGTTATGGACCTCCTTCATGACCGCGCAATGCACTGACGCTCCTGCATTTTCCTTGTCTGAAACCGAACCCGGTTGTCCAGGAAATACCCCGTCGCGGTTCACCGGTCTGTCGGACCTCCCCGCCCCTTTCATAAGACCTTCGAGAATTTCCAGGCAGAGGTCCATTGCCTTTGCGTCCTTTTCCTCTTGCGGGACATTGAGACCCGCTTCGACGCGGCTATACAATGGCAGGGATTTCACTATCCTGCTGATGCATTTTCTGCCTTCCTCGATCTCCTTTGCGAGGGCGGTCTCCTGTTCTTTTGTGAGCACGCGGAGATCACCCATCGAATGAAAATACTTTTGGACAAGGCTCTCGCCGCTTTCACCTATTGTGGTCCGTCCGAAGTTATTTTGATTCTCCGCGATATCCCATTCCACTCCGGAGAGGTAGGCGTCGTCATCTTCGGAAAGCGCGATATCCTCTGTTGTCCCGCCGGCGTCGAACATATCCGAAAATTCCTCAACTTCGTCGCAGACTATGGCGCCGCGTTCATCCCTTTGCTCGGTCTCTTCCTGACAAATATTGTTTCTTCTCATCCCTTCCCTGCCGTCCTTTTCATTTTTTATATTATGGAACCTCTGCGCGTTTACCCTCCAAGCGGCCCCCTTTTTCAGGCTGCGCAGACTTCATACCGTCTTCAGGTTACACGACAAAAGAGACAAATTACTGTAATCCGAATCACAACGGGAGGCCGCCTCAGGGGACAACCGTTTACATTTCCGATATCTTTGCGGTAACCTTTTAGTACCAGGCATGGAAAATGTAAAGATCGACTTCCTGAAAAATATCGAGCTCTTTTCCTCTCTCACCGACGAGGAACTGATCCAGATCAGCAATCGGATCATCGTTAAGGAGTTTGCCAGAAACGAGACGATCCTCCTTGAGGAAGAAACAAATGCATTCATGTATATCATATTGTTGGGGAAGGTAAAGGTAGTCCAGACGACGGCAGGGGGGAAGGAGATTATCCTCGCCATCCATCAGGCGGAAAGGTTTTTCGGCGAACTCTCGCTTATAGACGGAAAGACGTCCAGCGCAACGGTAATGGCGATGGAGGAATCCCTGATAGCCATTATTTCAAAAGAAAATTTCTACGCCCTCCTGTACAGCCAGAGCAAGGTGCTGGAGAACCTTCTCCACATACTCTGCTCGCGCCTGCGCGAGTCGTGGAAACGGATCCACATATTGAATTTCAGGGAGGCGCCCCAGAGGATGAAGATGCTGTTTACCATCCTTTCAGGAGAAAACGGCAAAAATACCCCGGAGGGGACGATCATCAACCTGAAGCTGACGCATCAGGAAATGGCCGATATGGCGGGGCTTACGCGCGAGACGGTAACCAGGGTGCTGGGACAATGGCAAAAAGACGGATTGATAACGGTCTCCAGAAACCGGTTCATCCTCCTGCATCATAACTTTTTTGCGGGAGAGTAGAACGGTGCTTATTTTACCTTCCCGAGTTTCTCCCTCGCCGAGGGGTTTCCGGGATCGAGGACGAGTGTCTTCCTGTATTCTTCCGCCGCCCTGTAGGCGATGCCTGCCTTTTCATAGATCTCTGCCAGGGACATCCTTATACCCGCATCATTGGGCAGCGTCTCTGCTGCCTTCCTCATGACACCGAGGGCGTCATCATACATTCCCCTCCTCACGAAGTACTCGCGCGACGGATAAAAATAGGAGGCGTCGGGCTCCCTTTCGTATTTCACATAATCCGGTGCGGAACGATACTCCTCGTCAGCCATGTCCTGATGCTGCGTTTTGTCCAGATAATCCGCAAAAAGCAGATGGGGCCTGACCAATTCAGGCAGGCTCCCCCGTATCTCCCTGTCCGTCCAGCCATAGAGGACAAGAAGGGCGATATACTCTCTTGTTTTCGTCGGCTCCAGGGCCACGGCAGCACTGAAGTGTTTCGATGCCTTTCCTTTTTCGCCCTTCGAAATGAGCCATAGCGCATACCTTTTGTATATCGAGGGGTTCATTCTGTCGCACGTTATCCCGCTTTGCAAAAGACGTTCCGTCCCGGCGCCGTTGTCTGACTTCGGCAGGTGAAGACCGAGGGCCTGGAGATACGCTCCGTTTACCGGGTCGAGGCATACGGCCTTTCTGTATTGTTCTACTGCAGCGCCCTTGTTTCCAAGGGACCATTCCATGCCCGCAGCAGCATAGGGATATCCCCCTTCTGCCGGGTCGAACAAAGACGCCTTGTTTTGAGCGTTTCTCCGTGCCAGGAGTTCCTCCCTCGCCGCCTGCGGCCCATCGTTCTTCCCCGCAAAGGCGAGCAGGCTGAACCGGGCCGAGAGGATCCCCGTAATAAAAATTGCACCCGCAATAAAAACTGCCGTCAAAGGGATGAGCAGGCCTTTGAGCAGGAAGGGCCGCGCCTTTCCGAGAAATGTATCATTCAGTCCGTCATGCATCCTCGTGTGTGCGGCAGAAACAGCCAGACCGATAAGAAAAAAGAAGTAGAGTCCATTCGCTCCGATATGGAGATTGAAATCCGTGAGACTGTGGATGAGCACCGACACGACTCCTGAGACAGCGCCGATAAAAAGGAAGGTTGAATAGCGGTCGCGCCGTCTCCGGAACCCCTTGTACGCCTGATAGAGAGCCGCGGCGACAAACCAGCCAAAGAGTGCGACGGCAACAGCACCGCCCTCGGCAAAACCTTCAAGATAATCGTTATGGGCGTGGTCGACAATGCTGTCCGTCGTTATAGAGCGGTATTTCTGATAGATCCTTAGGTAGCTGCCCAGCCCCGTCCCGGTCAGCGGGAAGTCTTTTACAATGCCGAGGCTGTCCCGCCATATTTCAAGCCTTGCCTCGGCTATGGCACCCCGGGCATCTCTTAAGGCCGAAAACCTTTCGAAAATTCTGTCCCACCCGAACCACCCTACCGAATATAAGACAAGCATAAGGGTGAAAAATACAAGGATCCAGCCCCTCCCTTCCCGGTCTTTATTCCTTATCATGCCGGCCATGAAAAACAGCGAAAGGCAGAGGCTTATGATGCCTCCTTTTGAGAGACTCAGGAAGACAGACGTTGCAAGCAGCACACCTGAAAGTCCCAGGAGAACGTGCAGATTCGTCCGGGAATTGCCCAACACCTCTACCGCCCGCTCCCTAAGAGAAGTGCGTAGGTGCCGGGGTCTGTAATAAATAAAAAGGGACACGACCAAGGGGAGGAGCATATCGATGAGCCCAGCGTAATGATTGCGGTTTACGTAGGGGCCGAAAGGATGCCCGCCCGCGGTCAACTCTCTTACCCAATATATTTTGTCGTTCCAGAGGAAATGCTGCAGCATCCCGAAAAAAGCAAGGGCCGATGCAAATAATACGACGGTCCCGACAGTCTTTTTCAGAAGTTCCTTTCTTGTAAGCAACTGAACAGTCAGGACATAAAACGCGGCATATGAGCCCAGCCTGAAGAATTCCGTTAAAGTGCCTTTTTTATATATAGAGAGGGAACCCCATGCTGACGGGTCCGCGCTCCAAAGCGTCTCTTTGTAGAGAGCATAGGTGCCGGGCGAGGCAATTTTCAGCAGGCCGGGAGGCATTGGGACAAGTTGCAGAAGGATATACCCCAGAAAGAGGGACAAGGGGAGAAGCCCCGGCACCTCGTATAGGCATACGGCCCCCTTCCCCTTTTTGCCGGCGAGGAAAAATACCAGGGCCGAAAAAGATAGGGATTCCATCACGGACAATGACCATAGTTCGACCGTGCCGAAGGCGAGAGGCGAAAAAATCAGAAGGAACAAAAATATCCAGAATATGGCACTGCTCATTTCTTCTTCATGCTCCTCGTCTTTTCATTCGCCCCTGTCGGACCGACGGGCCATGGTCTCAACTTTATGATCCCCCGAAAAAAAATGACGTCAAACAGCCGGCAGGATTTACACGGAGGCGTCCTTGTCACCATACCCGTAACTGTAATATCGGTAATAATGCTCGTTCTTTCTCACGTCGAGTCCGTTAATGACTACGCCAAGGAAATGGGCTTCGATGTCATTCACGGATTTCAGCGCCCTGCTGACGCTTTCGTACGTAGTCTGTCCCGCCCTTGTCACTATAATGGTCCCATCGAGGAGCTTGCTAAGGACGAGACTGTCCGTGACTGTCAGCAGAGGAGCCGCGTCCCAGATGATAATATCGAATTTCTCATTCAGGGCCCTCATAAGTTCGTACATCTTTCCAGAGCTAAGGAGTTCGGAAGGGTTCGGGGGGAGCGGACCGGAAGGGATAATATTAAGGTTCGAGGCCTTTTCTTTGAAAATGATGTTCATATCGGAAGCGCCGGCAAGATATGTGCTCAGGCCTTTGGAATTGTCCAGCCCGAAGATCTTGTGGATGCGCGGTTTCCTTAGATCGCTGTCTATAAGGAGGACCGAGTGTGCTGCCTGTGCAATCGTCATCGCAAGGTTGACCGACGTAACCGTCTTGCCTTCGCCGGGCGCCGCACTCGTCACAAGGATATTTTTCGGGGGGGTAACCGCAGAAGAAAGCAATATCGCCGTTCTGAGGACCTTGTAGTTTTCCGCGAAGACGGAATGGGGCTCTTTCAGGAGTATCTCCTCCATCTTGCTTTCGCCGGTCTTCAGGAGCGGAACGATCCCGAGGACCGGGACCCCCAACTTCGCCTCAACGTCTTCCGCCGACTTTATCGTATTATCAAGATACTCCACAAAGAAGGCGAGTCCAATCCCTCCAAGCAGCCCGATTACAAACCCCAGAAGGACATTGCGGGGCTTGTTCGGTTTCGCGGCCGCCTTCGGGACTTCGGCCTTCTCGACGACCCAGACGTTCACGGTCCGAATATCCTGGGTTATGTCCTGCTCCTTGATCTTCTTTATGATGGCGTCGAAGAGTTGTTTGCTCGTTTCCGCATCCCTCTTGAGGGCTTCGTACTGAATGAATTTTTCGTTCAGGTTCAGCGTCTCGCTCTTTGTCTGCGATGCCATTTTGTGAAAATTTTCTTCGTTTGCCTTTGCGAGCTCGTACTCGTTCCTGATCGACTCCACGACCCTCCTGATCTCCTGTGCCCTCTTTTCCTTCAAGACCTTCAAGTCAGCCACGGCCGTAATCATCGCCGGATGTTTCTGCCCGAACCTCTTTGACATGTCGCCGATATTCTGCTCCGCCTTAAGTATCTGCACACGCAGCGACTGGACGGTGGGATCGGACGCGATCACCGGTATCGTATCGGCCTTATCCGGGTTTTGCATCACCTCCCTGACCTTGGCATAAAGGGCTTCCAACTCTTTCCTCTTCGATTCGGCAGAGGCTATCTTCGTGGCGACTTCGGAGAGCTTCTCGGGGACCATTGCGATCCTGTTTTCCAGGGTTACAATATCTTTCATCCTCTGGTAATCCTGAAGCGCCTGTTCCGATTTTTCGAGTTTCGCCC
Organism: uncultured Nitrospiraceae bacterium; assembly: GCA_963811165.1. GTDB lineage: Bacteria > Nitrospirota > Thermodesulfovibrionia > Thermodesulfovibrionales > UBA6898 > Sulfobium. The sequence goes on along the minus strand of CAWEQH010000001.1, from coordinate 625,977 downwards.
TCTCTTCTTCCGCCTTTTCGGTAAGCCACCGCATCGCGTAACGGGACGTGCTCATCTTCATATCGAGAAGGTCTTCAATGTATGCCTTCGCGACGGAGTTTACTATCAGGGCCGAAAACTCCGGGTTCGAAGACATGTACCCGATGTTTACCAGCTTGCTGTTTTTTATGGGTGTCACAATGAGAGAAGCGCTTATCGTCCTTGCGATCGCATCGACCTTCGCATCAACCTCCCCTTCAGATTCCTTTTTGACGGCAGGACGCGGTTCGGGGCCGGTTATGCCGGTGACATTCAGGACCATGGTAAATATCTCTTTAAACCATCCGATGGTCCCGCCGACAATATTAAAGGCACTCTGTTCCTTCTTGAAGTAAGACTCATAGCTCTTGTCCAGGGACTGCATCTTGACTACCTTCCGGGCAACGGAGGCGCTCTTTATAAGCTGGTACTGGGTCTCGTAGAAATCGGGGTCATACGTTGAGTAATACATGTTCATAGGCCCGAGGTTGCCCGGTTCGCTCCTTTCTATCAGGACCTTAGTCGTGGCCATGTAAATCGGGGTGGCGGAAAAAGTCAGCAACAGGGATACGGCAAACACCGCGCCAAAAAACGTGTATACCGTCTGCCTTCTCTTGGCGATAATTTTCAGGTAGTCCCTTAAATGTATCTCTCTGTCTTCCATTTTATCCGTCCCGTTCAGAAAAAACTCTCCGGAACTACGATGATATCGTCGGGCAGGACCGGCTCATCCATCTCCGCCTTTTCGATAATCTTTTCTTTCCCCTGCACCCTTCGAATGATCTTTATCCTCCCGTTGGCGGCCTTGTCGGTGAAACCTCCGGCCATCGTCGCAGCCTTGATCACTGTAGTGCCTTCCTCGCATTTATACGCATCGGGTTTCTTGACCTCTCCCGTGATATAAAAAACGCCCGCCTTCGCCACGTAAATGTTGTCGCCGTCCACGAGCATCACGTCAGAGGAGGTGTCTCCCTCCTCAAGGAGTTTTTTAAGATCGATCGTGATGATGCTCTCTTGTTTGACGGGCGAAAGGATCTTTCTCTTTATGATGGCCTTGTCTCCGGCCTCCTTGGTAAGACCGCCGGCCTTGGACAGCAATTCCAGAAACGTAGTATTCCCGCTCAATGCATAGACACCCGGCTTGTTCACCTGCCCCATGATAATGGTCTTTCTGCTTCTAAACTCCTCCACAAAGACAGACACATGGGGGTCGACGATATACCCGTCTGCCAAGAGATCGGTCAGCTTTTGGGATATCTGGGCGGTGCTCAGCCCCGTAACCTTTACTGCGCCTATCAGCGGCAAGGTGATGAGTCCGTCGCCGCTGACCCGCGCCACAGTCGTAAGATCCGGATGGTCGTACACGGTGATCTTCAACACATCTTCCTCGCCCACCCTGTAGTCCTGGGCAAAGAGAATACCGGCGTTCCAGAGGAAAACAACGACTAGTAAGGGTAATAAGTAGTTTCTCATTTCCAGAACCTATAGTGAATTATAGAATAAATTGGGGAAGAAATACACATTTGAGCAGTATCGAAATGCTAGAGAGAACCGGTGAGCTTCAGCAAAACAGTATTGCTTGAATAATTGAAATTGGAAAAATTGGAGTCCCTGGTGGCGTATATGTAGGAGATCCCAGCCTTGAGCCACTTTCTGAATTCATATTGCAGCCCCAGAGAGAGCTGGTAAAGGTTGTCTTTTCTCTTTGCCGTCAAAGCCCCAAGGGTCAGATCGGCACCGTAACTCTCGTTTTTGTACCCAAGAGCCAAAGATCCCGTAATCTTGGAGGTCACCATCTGTTGATATTGCAACTCTACCTCGTTCGTAAGCACGAAGAAGGTAGAGGGGATGTTGGTCTCGTCCGTCCTCCTCGATGCGGTGACCGTCAGGGAGGTCTTGGGGGTAAATTTATGATCGATCTTGCCCTCAAAGACGAAGGTCTTGTTATTGTTTGTTCCCGAAACTGTGAAGTCCCGGAGGCTGTAACCTGCCTTGACGCTGCCCCTTGATTTTGCCGTGATTTTCCACTCCACACCCAGAAAGAAATTCTGTTCCTTGCTGTTGAGCGTAGTATCGTCCGTATATCCGACATCGGTAAAAATATATTCAAAAAAAAGCGAGGTCTTCGGCCGGAGCTTGTAAAAAAGATACGTGGAAAAAGAATTATCCACGCGGTCTCTGAGTTCGTTCCTTTGGGCATCATAGTTCAGGGTGAAATGGGAGTAATCGAAGCGTAACCTGAGGTTACTTCCTGTGTCATATGACAGGAGCGCATAAAAAAGATTGCTGTTATATGTGTCCACTTCGCCCGGCGCCACCAGCCCCGACGTATCCGGCGTCTCATAATATCTCGAAAATTCGTCGTTCACTTCAAGGGACAGACCGAAGGGAAAATTATAGGCCAGGCCGCCTTGTACATTATGGGTCAACGTGTTGCCGGAAGGGGAGTTCGCGGAATGCACGGGGATATCCGACTGATATATCAAAAAGGCCTGGTAGCGTCTTTCCCCTTCGGCCCTTTCCCTGCCAAGAGACAACCCCCCTAAAGAACGGGGTGCAATAAAATCAAGGCCGGCCGGCTTTTCATTCACGCGCGGCACCGATATCCATACATCGGGGGAGAGCACCGTACTTAAGTCGCTTTTCTTGTCGGTTTTTGTATTAAAGGCATTGTCCGTGTAGATCTCCGTAACGGTCAACCCTGCATGGAAATAGCTCCCTGAACGTGCAAAGATATCCTTGGGGGTCCTCTTCACCCCGACCGGGCTTCCAGAGACGGGAGGAGGCACCGATTCACTCCCGCCCCCAGGGGAAGGAGGTTTTTGTGCGACTGGAGATTCCTTATGTATTATTACGAAAACCCCGTATACTGTTCTGTCGTCTTCTGTTTGATGTGTGCGGACCAGGGTCTCGAAACCGCTGCTTCTGATCTTCTCGGCGAGTTTTTCCGCCTCCTCTTCCGTCGTAAAAACAGAGATCTCGACCTCGTTTCGGGAGACTTTATTGCCGACACTTTCTTCTTTTTGTCCGGCGAAACAGATGTGATTTTGAAACAGGAGGGCACTAAGGATGAAATAAATTATGTAACTGATTATGCAACTCGGAGCCCATTTTATCATATTTATTTTCGGAACATTCGGGATTCACGAAAAACCCGTAGAGTTCTCTGAAATGTCAGCAGGAAACACCGGTTTCATCCGTTATCCGTTCTTTTTTCGAAATAAGCTTCATCGTTGTATATTCTAAGGTGTGATAGACTTTCCGTCAACCCTACCCGCGTAGGGGGATTGATTTTATATCGCCGCAAATTGTCAGGAATAATAGCATTTTACAAGCATTGGCGCTCGAATGACTTTTTCCGGCCGGTCTGTTATACTTTTTTGAAGTTGAGGTCTTCTTGAAATATATCTACTACATTGTCGTAATTTTGCTGATAATCTCGGCCCTGATCGGCTATACGCTGATGCCCGCAAAGACCCCTGAAAAAAAGGCCGCCCTTATCATCAACGGGAAAACCATTACCTCAGATGAGTTCTCAGCTCTCATCTCCTCGCAGTCTGTGCGCACCCTAAACAGGGAAAACTTCATAAATTCCCTTATAACACGCGAACTGCTCATCCAGGAATCTCAAAAGGAAGGAATCGACAAGGAAGAGTCGTTTAGAAGGGCGATACAGAATTTCTATGAGCAGTCGTTGGTAAAAATTCTCATGGACAGAAAGTTCTCCTTACTGCAGGTTTCGGTGAGCGATGATGAGCTTAACAACTACATCTCTTTTTTAAACAGGAAGATGCGGCTTACCTTCTTTAGTTTCGACAGTCCTGAAAAAGCAAAGGGAGGCAATTTCACGGGCGGCGAACAGAAGACCCTGTACCTTGAAGACCTCTCCGGTGATCTGAGGGCGCCGGTGGTGGCGCTTAAAGCCGGGGACCATACCGAACCGATAAAGACAGGCGGGGGCTACGTCGTGGTAAGGCTCGACAGTATGGAGAGGCCTTCGGCGCGCCCGGCAGGGCTTGACAGGGAAGGCTTGAGGAAAATACTGGCGGATGAAAAAAGAGAAAAGATGATTAACAATTGGATCGGCGACCTCAGGAAGAAGGCCACGATAAAAATATTGATCAAGAAGTAGCACGGGAGATACTGGCATGAAAAAACCGTACAGAAGAAGAAATTATTTCATAAAGAAAGACCTCCAGGGGAGATATATCTTCAGCGTCTTTATCTTGGTTGTTGCCGGAAGTTTTTTTTTTACGATCATCTTCAGCCTCCTGTCGGCCGATACGCTGACGATCGCGTATAAGAACTACGATCTCAGACTGGGGAAGACCCCGGTAATTCTTCTGAAAGAGGCCCTGAGCGCAAACTGGATATTTATCTTCGCGGGCGGACTGCTCGTTGTCCTGGCCTCAATGTTTCTCACTCACCGGTTCGCCGGACCCGTCTTTAGGTTTGAAAAGTCCCTTGAGGAGATGCTGAAGGGCAACTTCGATGTCGAGATCAGACTGAGGGCCAAAGACGAAGCCAAGGAACTCGCGCAGATGTTTAATGAATTCAACGCCGGTCTCTCCTTGCATCTGAAAGAAATAAGGGACCTCTCGGACAAGATTGAAACGCACATCTCAGATGCAAAAACCTCGAACGGACCGGAGGCTGTCCGACAACTCGATGAGGCCGCTGCCAAAAACCGGAGGATCGGGGAGATACTCCGCAATTTCAAGTTAAAGAATGACAATTAGTTATGCTGCCTGGCTTGTTAAGTACAGTCCTTGCCGGATTCCTACTCGTCGCATCCGCCGCCGCAGCTTTCGCGTCGGAGTTAAAGACGCAGTACACGATCGTCACCTACGATAAAGAGGAACAACTGCGGAAGTTCAATAGAGAGGTTTCTTTCGGGAGCCTCTCATACCTCCTCAGAAACAGAAGGAGCATCACATCCGACGACGAGGTAAGGAACAAGGTAGACGTTCTGGTCGAAAGGGTCGAGGCGATCCTTGATATGTTCCCACGGGACCTGAAGTTCAGGATCGTCCTTCTCTCGAATGACAGGGAGGTCCAGAGAGTCTATAAAAACAGATACGGTGCGGCCGTAGATTATATATCCTTTTATTCCCCAAGGGATAAGACGGTCTATATTTCGGTCGACGACGTAAGGCTAGGCGTCTTAGCGCATGAACTGGCGCACGTCATACTCGACTTTTATTTCGGCGTGTCTCCTCCGGTAAAGATACATGAGGTCCTCGCACAGTTCGTGGAAACCCATCTGAAGGATTAGCGATTGTACGATAAGAGTGTTGCGACTGGACGAGGTGAGGATTTGGCGAAGAGATCAAAAAGAGGAGGGACTTATAGAACTGCCTCCTTTAGTTCCTGTTGAGACAGGGTCCATCGGGATCATCTCGTCCCCGAGGGGGGAATACCCGAGACCCTCTCCCACACTTTCAAGTATCTGTGCAATCATCCCGGGCTCGGCCCCGGCATCGACACAACATTTCGAAACAACGTCTGAAGTACTGCCGGCCTCTAACGCGCCGGTAATGATCAGCTTCAGCTCGCCGCCTCCTTCTATAGCGCACTTGACTACGTAACAGACGTTATGCCCGAGCTGAATATTCGTTTTCGTCACCGCCTTCGCATCGACACCTCTTTTGAGGTTGTCTTTGATAAGGACGCATACCTCTTTGCTGCCGGAGTCTTTGCCGGAGAGAATATCCTTCTGGCTTTCCTGGGCGAAAACACTGCCTGGGGAAAATACTAATAGCGAGACGAAAACAGGGAGCATCAACACATGTTTACTCATATTACAATACCTCTTGATTCGATTATTTCAAAAAAGTCGTGTCTTGTCAATAGAAATTTTTCAACACTATCCGCCACCGGGGATTTAGGGATACGCAATTGTATGTAATTGGTGGTGTAATTAAGATAGAATCGGCACAGGGTCAGTACTTGAGTATTTCCAGGTAGTCGCTTATCTCACGTTCCTCACGGCCCCTTGCCTTCAGCTTCTTCAGGCTCAGGTCTTCGACCGCCCTTCCCCGGTCGCCGGCATAGTCCAGTCTCACCGCCTCGGAAACCGCTGTCGCAGCATCTCCGTATCTGCCCATCGCATTAAGGCAGAGGGCCATCCTCCAGTAGGCGATGCCAAGCTCCGGCGACCTCATGATCGCTTCCTTATACGACTGCAAGGCCGCATCATAATTACCAAGCCCGTAATAGGAATTGCCCATATTTACGTAAGCCTTTTCCGCGGTAGGATAAAGCGGGTTCGAAAGGGCCTTCTTGTAAAAAGATATCGCCTTCTCGAAGTTGCCCAGTTTCTCATACGCGTAGCCCAGGCTGTTGAAGGCCTCCGAATAAAGCGGGTCCTCCTTCACTGCTCTTTCGAAATACGAGATCGCCTTTTCCGTCTCGTCGAGATGAAGGAGATAGAGGGTCCCTATTGCAAAGAGGACCTCCTTGTTGTGCGGATCGAGGTCATAGGCCTTATAGAATTCGACGAAGGCCTGCTGGATCTTGTTTTCGTTGAGATATGCGATGCCGAGCTTATGGTATGCCTCCGCCTTGTTCGCTCTGTCCGTCGTGGCGCAGGCCGCAAAAAGGGAGACAATAATTACAAGAAGAAGTATCTTCGGTCTTATCACACCATTTGCCTCCCGGCGCATATTTTTTTTTCCACTTTTTTTACGCTATCAGAAGGCCTGCCGTCAAGTAAAGAGAAATATGCCGCAGCGCTTCTCAATGTTCTGCCCTGAGTTGTCCGCAGGCCGCAAGGATGTCCTGCCCCTTGCTCTCCCTGATAAAAGCGGTGAGGTGGTTACGGACAAGGGCCTTCTGGAACTCGTGCACGACGGTATCGGACGGCCGCTTCAGAGCGCTTCCCTCATGAGGGTTCAGGGGTATGAGGTTTACCTTGCACCTTAGGCCCCTGAGCAGTTTCGCAAGCAGCAGAGCGTCCCCTACAGAATCGTTTACACCCCCGATCAGGACATATTCGAACGTTATCTTCCTCTGCGGCCCCAGAGGAAACTTCCTGCAGGCGCCGATGAGGGACTTAAGCGGATACCTCTTGTTTACCGGCATGATCTCTTCCCGTATCTTATCGGACGAAGCGTTCAGCGAAACCGCGAGATTCACCTCCGGCGCCTTTTCGGCAAGAAGCGCTATCCCCGGGACAAGTCCTGCAGTCGAAAGGGTTATCCTCCGCTTTGATATCCCTATATATTCGGTGATCCTCCAGAGCGCTTCGGCAACCTCATTCAGGTTCGCAAGCGGCTCTCCCATGCCCATGAGGACGATGTTCGTGATCTTTCCGGGGAGGATCAGCCTGTTTACCGCGATCACCTGGTCGACAATCTCGAAGGCCCTGAGGTTTCTGATCAGACCGAGCTTCCCGGTCAGACAAAACTTGCAGCCCATCGCGCAGCCGACCTGGGAGGATATGCAGAGTGTCAGCCGTGCGTCATCGGGGATGAGTACGCTTTCGATCGTTTCCCCGTCTTCTAAAGAGAAGAGAAATTTTTCCGTGCCGTCCGAAGACTTAAGCCGCCTGGCAAGTCTCAGGTCGCTTATATATGCCCCGACGGCAAGCGAGGACCTGAGTTCCTTCGAAAACTCGGTGATGCCTGCGATATCGGAAGCGTACTTCCGGTAGATCCAGCTGATCAGTTGGCCCGCGCGAAAACGGGGAAGGCCGCTGTCTTCAATATATCGAAAGAGGCCGTCATTAGGGAGCGATTTGAGGTTTATTCTTTTTACCATTCGGAAAAGCTTCTATACGATCTCCTCCAGAGTGACTTCGAACGTCAGGTCTTTTCCGGCGAGGAGATGGTTACAGTCGAGCGTGACCGTCTTTTCATTCACCCCGGCGATAGTGACCATAACCGGCTGTCCGTCGGCGCGGAACATCTGGAACTGCCGGCCCACTTCAGCGCTCACGCCCTCGGGCAGCCTGGACCTGTCGTACTCGAAGACCCGCTCCTTGTGGTACGGATATCCCTCCCCTGCGGCGACCCGGATTGTCTTGCTCTCGCCGGTGCTCATGCCGACGAGGCCCTTTTCGAGGCCCGGGAGGAATTCTCCTCCCCCCACCTTTATTTCGAGTGAAGCACCGCCCTCCGACGTATCGAAGACCGTGCCGTCGTCGAGTTTGCCCACGAAATGTATTCTGATAGTATCTCCTTTTTTGACAGTGGCCATTGTTAAAACTCCTTTCAGCGTTATCGTTTATTATAACCGAACAAAAGACCATTTTCGGAGATCCTCGCCTTCGGATGCTATAATAATCTCATTCAGGCAACCATAGGATGCAAAAATACCGACTCATTTTATTGATCCTTTATCTCCTCGTGCAGGCGTTTGAGTACTGGCTCAAATTCCTGAACCTCCAGTATATGAAAAAATACGGCACTCGCGTGCCGGAGGGGTTCGAAGGATATATCGATGAGCAGGCGCTCAGGAAGACATATGCCTACACGATCGAGAGAAGTTCACTTTCGTTCATCGAGTCGGTCTTCGGCAATATAGCCATGATTGTTTTCCTCTTCGGCGGGGTCCTCGGTATTTACAACCGGTGGATCGGTTCACTTGGTCTGCCCTTCGTCGTAAAAGGGACCGTATTTTTTCTCGTGCTGGCATTCGTCACTACGCTTCTTTCCGTCCCCTTCAGCCTTTACTCGACATTCAGGATAGAGAACAAATACGGGTTCAATACCATGACCTGGAAACTCTGGGTCGCCGACCTGGCAAAATCTCTGTTGTTGTCCGCGGTCATCCTTGGGATCGTGTCCCTCGGAGGGTTTTCCATCGTGCAGCACAGCCCCGGGTACTGGTGGCTTTTTGCATGGGGGTTCTTCTTTGTCCTGAGCATCTTCCTCATGTATATTTCCCCTTACGTCATCGAACCGCTCTTCAACAAATTCACCCCCCTTGAAGGCGGTGAACTTGAAGAAAAGATCAGGGAGCTTATGAATAAGGTCGGCATCCGCGTAACCCGCGTCTTCACTATCGACGCATCGAAAAGGAGCCGCCATACAAACGCCTACTTCACCGGGATAGGCAGGGTAAAAAGGATCGTCCTGTTTGATACGCTCATGGAAATGATGTCGCAGTCCGAAATCATTGCGGTACTTGCCCACGAGGCGGGACACTGGAAAAAGAAGCACGTCTTAAAGCGGATCATTCTGTTCGAGCTTATGTCCCTGGCCGGCGCCTATCTGTCCTTTCTGGTCCTAAGGTCGAATATCCTTTCAGATATGTTCGGTATCAAGGGTGAAGCATTCTTTGCGGAACTGGTCGTCCTCGGGTTTATCTTTGGGATAGCGGCCTTTCCCTTCACGCCCCTCATGACCCTTTTTTCGAGAAGGCACGAAGACGAAGCGGACCGTTTCGCTATCGAGCTGACGGGGGACCCAGGCAGCCTCGCCACATCTCTCATCAAACTCTCCAAAGACAACCTTTCAAACCTTCACCCCCATCCGCTCTATGCAAAATTTTATTACTCCCATCCCCCAATCGTCGAGCGCATACGAAAGATACGCGAAAAAATCTGAAGAAGGATTTACCTTCGAACCGGAGCTTTGCCCCGCACCCCAGCTACCTTTCTTGACGACCAAGCAAGGTAGCCCAAAGAAGGTCGCCATCGGTGCTCGAACATGGGGAAATGTTTAACCCTGCGGGCGTCCGTGCTCGCCTAAGTTTTCGAAGGGGAATGACCTGCAAAGGAGGCTTTACTTATGTACCTGCTTTTTTAGGGTATTACGGGGCCCCTTTGGAAAATCCCGATTTGCGACCGAGGTCGAGCGTAAAAAATTGTAGACTGTCTGAGCTCCGGAATTTAGCGAGACCGACCGAGCAGATCGAAAAGGATTTTCCGCGGGGTGCGCTCTTTTGGGCACTTTTCTGACGCATTCAGAAAAGCGCTTGGGGTGCGGGGCAAGGCCCCGAAATAAAGCGAGGAGTGAGTAAGGAGAAAGGAATTTCCAAACTGTTCATTTCCCGGCCAAAAACCATTCGGCATGCGCTTCGTCGTAATATAGCGTATAGATAAATCCGTCGCTCCCTTTGACCTTGAAAAATCTCTTCCGCCTCCTAGCATCAAGCGACTCTTCCACCCACGCCCTTATCACAGAGACGACATTTACTTTGACCTCTCCGAGCAAAAAAGATCGGGGCGCCTCCTCTCCCTTATAGCCTGAATAGGCGACGACCCCGATTTTTTTCTTGTCTTCTACTCTATGTTGAATACCGCAACTTCCTTTATGCCCGGCAGGTACTGACCGACGGGGACCAATTTTTTCCCTTCGCTAACGCATCCCACTACTATTGTCCAGAGCTGGTTCAGTTCCTCTTTTTCCCTGTCGTTTTCAGGCGTAAATTTCAAAAGCGAGCCTTCGAGTTCCATCCTCATAATTGTTCCTCCTAGATTGTCTGACTTATGATTACAGGGTATCACATCGGGCGGCAATATCAAGAGTCGATCATTTCATGTTGGGGCATTGCCCCAAACCCCAGTTACCCTTCTTGCTCGCTCCAAGAAGCGTAACCGTAAGAAGGGCGCCCGACGAACCTTCCCGAGCGGTTCGCATTGTCGTCCTCGGTAGATTTTAGGAACTCGCCTGCGGCGGGCTCAGACAGCCTAAAATCTTTCACCCTGCGGGCGTCACCACTCACCTGGAAGTTTCGAAGGGGATTTTTGTCCTGAGTATACCGCTGAGAGCTGATCGCTCATATTCTGCCGTGCCCCTTTGATAATTTTAGGTTGCGACCGAGGGGGAGCGTAAAGAATTTTGCAGTGCTAAATTCTTACCGGCACGCCTTTTGACCTAAGGTACTCCTTAGCTTCACGCACCGTAAATTCCCTGAAATGAAAGATCGAAGCCGCAAGTACGGCATCGGCCTTGCCGTAGACAAGTCCGTCGTAGAGGTGCTCAAGCGTCCCTGCGCCGCCTGAGGCGATGACAGGTATCGAGACTGTTTCGGATATCGCCCTCGTCAACTCGATGTCATAGCCGTCTTTGGTCCCGTCTTTGTCCATGCTGGTAAGCATAAACTCCCCGGCGCCGAGTTCCTCCATCTTCTTTGCCCACTTGACCGCGTCGATGAGCTTCATCTTCCTGCCGCCGTGCGTCGAGATCGCCCACACCAACGCATCGCTCTCCCCTGATGAGGTGGGGCCGGGAGGGGTTGGCAGTTCCAGGCGTACGTCTTTCAGGGAAGGATCGTCGAGCCAGCCCTCACCCGTCGGATCGGACATGCGGCCCGTTACCCTCTTGGCATCGATGGCCACAACAATGCACTGGCTTCCGAATTTCTCGGCGGCCCTGCTGATGAAAAAGGGGTCTTTTACCGCTGTGGTGTTTATAGAGACCTTGTCGCAACCGGCGTTAAGGAGGTCTCTGATATCGTCCAGGGTCTTTATCCCGCCCCCTACGGTCAGGGGCATGAAGACGTCTTCGGCGGTCCGCTCGACCACATCGAGGATGATCTTCCGCTTTTCATGAGAGGCGGTGATATCGAGGAAGATCAGCTCGTCGGCGCCCTGTTCGTCGTAAAATTTGGCGTTTTCGACAGGATCGCCGGCATCGCGAAGGTTTACGAAGCTGACGCCCTTGACCACACGGCCGTCCTTCACATCCAGGCAGGGGATGATCCGTTTTGCAAGCATCTCAGTAACCCTTAACCCTTGCTCCCCGGACCTTGTTCTTCACTAAGCTTTATCGCCTCTTTCAGGTCGAGGGATCCCGAGTAGATGGCCTTGCCCGTTATCGCCCCCCAAAGGCCTTTTATCCCCAGGAGGAGTTTCACGTCTTCTATCGTCGCTATGCCTCCGGATGCGATCACCGGGACATTGACCGTAGCGACCATCTCCTCCTGCGCCGAGACATTAGGTCCCGTGAGCATGCCGTCCCTCGATATGTCGGTATAAATGATGCCGGCAACGCCGACGGTCTCGACCCTTTTTGCAAGTTCCTTTGCGCCGACGGCGCTCACTTCTTCCCATCCCTTGACCGCGACCTTCCCGTCTTTCGCATCTATTCCCACAAGGATCTTGCCCGGGAATTTACTGCAGGCTTTTACGACAAATGAGGAATCCTCGATTGCGGAAGTACCTATGATCACGCGGTCTATACCCGAAGAGATGAGTTTTTCGACGGTTGTTATGTCTCTTATGCCGCCGCCCACTTCCATCGTCATCTTTATGTGCCTTCTTATCCTAAGAATGCTCTCCAGATTCTTCTGGTTTCCCGTAAAAGCCCCGTCTAAGTCGACGACGTGAAGCAGCCTGGCGCCGCAAGACTCCCACCTCTTGGCGGTCAGGACCGGATCTTTCGAATACACGGTCACGGCTTCTTTCCTGCCCTGCTCAAGCCTAACGCAGACGCCGTCTTTTAAATCTATTGCAGGAATAATAAACATAGTATTAATATAGCAGAAAAATTCCGTAATACTCCAGGAGGTCTCATGAAGTCGCCTGCCGGGGCAGAAATCCTCATATGAAAAAATTCACGGGAATCGGCCTGTTGATGTTTTTTTTTATATTTCCCTCGCTCTCCTTTGCCGCGGGCTTCCGTGTTCCGGAGAAGCTCGTGTACGACCTTACGTGGGCGGGAATAAAAACCGGGACGGCAACGCTTCAGATCAGCAATGGAGATGAGAAAACGACAATCGTCTCGACCGCCCGGTCGGCTGACTGGGTTTCCGTATTTTATACGGTAGAGGACAGGATCGAGTCGGAACTTTCAACGCCGCGGCATCCGGCGGTCCTCGGCACACCGAGAAATTACAGGGTGAAGATCAGGGAAGGCAATCACAGGCGAAACAAAGAGGTCGTCTTCGACAACACCAGGCACCGGGCCTCATTCACGGACCACTTAAGCGGCGAGAAAAAGGAGATAGAGATAAGGGACAACACATTTGACCCGCTTTCCAGCTTTTACTATGTCAGAACTCTGAATGCGAAAGTGGGTAAATCCGTCTATGTGGACATCCTGGACAACAAGAAGCTCTGGAACGTGGAGGTCCAGGTCCTCAGGAAGGAACGGATCAGCACCGGCCTCGGGGACTTCGATACTATCGTCATAAGACCGCTCCTGAAGTCGGAGGGCATCTTCAACAAAAGAGGAGACATGTATATCTGGCTCACCGACGACGGGAAACACGTCCCCGTCAAGATGCAGACTAAAGTGGCGGTGGGCAGGGTCACTGCAACACTTTCGGGAGGAAATTATTAAGGCCATACACAGAGTCAAGTCCGCTGCCGAGGTGCTCACGGTTTTTTTTGTCGATATCGCAGCCATTTTGGTCATATTCGGTCTTGCGGTCCTCATCAGGCTCAAGGCACTACCCCTCTTTTACGCGGGCTTCCCCCCAAGCCTTTCCTTCAGGGGGTTTGCAGACATATGGTGGGTCTTTGCCGTCTGGATCTTTCTATTTTATTATGAGGGCCTCTACACAAAGAGGTTCTCTTTCTGGGACGAGATAAGGGCGCTATGGAAGGTATCTTTTTTTTCGACGGTAGGTGTCTTTACCGTGGTGTCGGTCGGGAAACTCGGCGATGTGATGTCACGAACCATCGTCGTCGTGATGGGAATCATCTCGGTCCTTTTGCTCCCTCTGATCAGGACCATCACCAAAAAGGCGTTAAGACGGTTCGGCCTGCTTAAGCGCAGGGTCCTTATCCTCGGTGCGGGAGAGACAGGGAAGCTGATCCTGAGGGCCCTAAAGAAAGAACCGAATTACGGATACGAGATCAAGGGGTTTGTCGACGACGACCCGGCTAAGTTCGGCCGGGAGATAGAAGGCATTAAAATCCATAAGGGGACCGATCGGGCGGCGACGTATATCAACCGGTGCGGCATCGACGACCTTTTCATCGCCATGCCCGGCGCGGGCAAGGAGCGGCTCCAGGGCCTCATCAACAGCCTGCAGCACAAGGTCGAACGTATCCTCTTCGTTCCCGACATATTCGGGATTGCAGTCACGGGAACGGACCTTCAGCATTTTTTTCATGAAGAGGCCTTCGCCTTCGAGATGAAAAACAACCTCTCAAACCCCCTAAACATCTTTGTCAAGAGGTGTTTTGATATTGTCATGGGCGTCCTGATGCTGCCTTTCCTTTCGGTCCCAATGGCGGCTATAGCCGTACTGATACGGCTCGATTCGAGGGGGAAGGCGATGTTCTCTCAGGAGCGGATCGGGAAGAAGGGGACCCTCTTCAGATGCTACAAGTTCAGGACGATGTATGAAGACGCCGAGGAGAAACTCGCCGCACTCCTCGAAAAAGATCAGGAAACGAAAGAGAAGTGGGAAAAACATTGGAAACTGAGCGATGACCCCAGGGTCACGAGGATAGGAAGATTCCTTCGGACGACCTCCCTCGATGAACTGCCTCAGATATTTAACGTCCTCAAAGGCGAGATGAGCCTCGTCGGACCCAGGCCCGTGACTCAGGATGAAATTGACTTTCATTATAAGGATATGGCCGAGTTGTGTTTTTGTGTGCTGCCGGGCATCACCGGACTCTGGCAGGTGAGCGGCAGGAGCAATACGAGTTATGAGTACCGCATATCACTCGATTCATGGTATGTCAGGAACTGGAACCTCTGGCTGGATGTCGTGATCCTTCTGAAGACCGTTCGGATCGTCATAAAAAGAGAAGGGGCATACTGAACTCTCTCTTTAGTCTCTCTCCGGCTGGCCTGAACCTTCATAGAAATTTTAGCTCGCTATCAAATATAATAATGGTTACCGGGGAAAAGATCGGAAGAGGTAGCTATGAGGAATTTAGGATAATAATGGACGAAAACAGACCTTTAGTTTCCATAATCGTAAGGACAAAAGACAGGCCAAAACTTCTCAAAAGGGCGCTAGAGAGCATTGCTGCGCAGACCTACCGGCCGATTGAGGTCGTCCTTGTCAATGACGGCGGCTGCGACCTCGATATCGAAGAGATAAAAGGCATTCTCGGGGACGTATCGCTCAATTATAAGAGGCTCGAAAAAAACATGGGCAGGGCGCACGCCGGGAATATCGGGATCGAAAGCGCGAAAGGCGAATACGTAGGGTTTCTCGATGATGATGACGAGTTTTATCCGGAGCATGTTGATACACTTGTCAGCGAACTCAGCAAGGGCAATTATTATAAAGTTGCTTATGCCGATTCGTATCTCGCCTTTCATGAAATCCAAGCAGCTCCGGATGAATATGTTCTCAAGAAAAAGGAAAGGCTGTATTCCGAGGACTTTGACAGGGAAAGGTTATTGTTCGAAAACTACATCCCGTTCATGTGTCTTATGTTTGAGAAGAATGTGCTCACCAAATGGCGGTTCGAAGAGGATCTTCATACACACGAAGATTGGCGAATGCTTACTCTAATTTCAAGAAACCATGAATTCCTGCACCTGAAGAAAGTTACTTGCCAATATAATATTTACGCTGCTTCCATCGAGAATTACCTTGAAAGCAGATATGACATCCAGAAGTTTGCTTCTATAGTTTTCGAAAGAAACAAAGAATATGTCAGTTGGAGCTCATGGATGCATTTCAAGGGGCGAATGGATAATATTTTAAGAGAATGTCATGCCCGTCATCAGGATGTTCACGTCAAGAATCTTGAAGCTCTCAGAGAACAGAATGTATATTTGAGGGAGCTTGAAAAAGATAAAAATGATAAAGGTAGGCATATAAAAGAGCTTGAAGTTTATGCGAAAAATCTGCGGGATGTGATAAAGGGAAAAGACCAGTATATTACCAACCTCGCATACCATATTGATCAAAGAGACCAGCGAATAACCAACATTGAGTCTTTAGTAAAGGATAAAGATTTTCTTCTGCAGAGCATTTATAGCTCACGCGGATGGAAGACGTTGTCGCTATTTTACAGGATCCGGGACAAACTTCTACCTGCGAATTCTATTAGGAGACATTTCGTTAAGAGGGTTTTTGATCTCATAGTATTTATCCCGGCAAATCTGATGAAAAAAAAAAGACATTTATTGAGGAGAAGCTGACCTATCATATAGAAACTAACCTTTCAATGCCGTTTATTGTTGGTGCAGGGAATGCCTTTTTTTTGCATGGCTGGTGTTACCATCCGTCTCAATGGGTAAAAAAAATTGTTGTCCTTGCTGCCGGTGGTGAGTATCCGGTTTCTCACTTTTCTTTTCTTAAAGATAGTGGCCCCCCGACACATTTTCAAGAAGATGGTAAAGGAAATAGTATCATGACTAAGTTTTGGGTAATCATTCCCTTTACTAAAATCGATTCTCCACGCCAGATAACCCTTGATATTAGAACAGAGCTTTATAATGGAAACAAATGTACATCTTCAATGGGAAGCCTCACTCTCGAGCCGGAAATGAGCCCGGCTGCATCGTCCATGCGCACTATAGATGATAAGTCATATGGGCAGCCTATAATTGCCATATGCATGACTACTTATAATCCTTCATTGAGATACTTCAAGAAACAGATAGATTCAATCATATGCCAGACATACAAAAAATGGGTATGCATAATTAATGATGATTGTTCTGAACCTGAAATATTTGAAAAGGTTAAAGATATTGTTGCAGGAGACAGGCGCTTTATATTATACAGAAACCCATCTAATCTGGGATTCTATCATAACTTTGAGAGGTGTCTGTCCTATGTCCCGGAAGGGACATCTTTTGTGGCCCTCGCTGATCAGGATGATTACTGGCATGAGGACAAGTTATCTACCCTGATGGCTCTTTTTGATAAGGATACAACTTTAGTGTATTCCGATATGAATATTGTGGATACAGAAGGGAACGTTATATACAATACGTATTGGACGACAAGGAAGAATAATTTCAGTGAACTTGATCTTCTCATACTTACCAATACGGTTACCGGAGCAGCCTCTCTTTTTCGGAAGGAGCTTCTGAATGTCTTATTGCCCTTTCCTGCGAAAATAGGGGATTTTTATCATGATCATTTTATTGCCTGCGTTGCACTTGCTATGGGAAAAATAAAATATCACGATAAACCCCTTTATGATTACTATCAGCATTCAGGTAATGTGTTGGGCCATTATGTCAAACAGAATAAGGTCTCACAGGAAGAACTTATCGAACTTCTGAAGAACCTTAAAGAAAGGTTAACGATAAGAAGGTGGTTCAATGATATTTTAGCTTTGCTGAAGCATAATCAAGCCGAATATTATAATCATTATCCCCGAAGGGTTATGATTGCTCATGTGCTCCGTCTGCGTTGCAGCAATGTTTCAGGGGAAAAAAGAAGAATCATAGAGAGATTTGTCAGCTTTGAAAAGTCAGTGTTAAGCATCTTTCTTCAGATCGTAAAGGATAAACTCCTTAATAAGGATTGTACCACGCTTGGGATGGATTCCCTGCTGCTTAAGAGTATTTTTGCAAATAGATTAATGAATGCATATTATAGATGCATTAAGAAATCGTAGGAGAAGCAGATCAATGGCGGAAACTGTATTGAAATTTTTGAGGCTATTCAATAAACTAACTGCACAAAAATCTTTTTTATATATAAGAAATTACGGATTCAGGGCTTTTCTTAAGAAGGCAAGGGAAAAAGTGGTGGACAGCACAAATCATTCTGCAGATTCTTCAGCGTTTCGGGATTATCCTGTCATCAATTTCATCAGACAGAAGATTGCACCCTTAAATCTTGAAATTGTGGACAGCGAACCAGAACGGGTGAATATGCTGATTTCCATCATCAATTTTAAGTATTTCTTTGGTGGATATCTATCGGTCTTTAATCTTGCGAAAAAGCTGACAGCAGAAGGATTTAAAGTCAGAATGGTAATTATCGATGAGTGTAAGTTTGAACCCGATGTGTGGAAAGAGGAGATTAAGAAATACGAAGGACTTGAAGGGTTCTTTGATTATGTTGAAGTTGAATATGCTGTCCTCAGGTCAAAGCCAATAAATGTGAGCGGAAAAGATGTTTTCATGGCGACCAGCTGGTGGACGGCTCATATCGCAAATTACGCTATAAAATACCTCAATTCTCATAACTTTCTATATCTCAGCCAGGAATTCGAACCTATATTTTACCCGATGGGATCATTTGCGGCTTTGGCGATGGAAAGCTATAATCTTCCTCATTACGCGGTGTTTTCTACGGAAATACTGAGAGAATATTTCAGTCAGAATCGATTAGGAGTATTTAGAGACGGGCATCAAATCGGTGAGGAATCGTCTGTTGCTATTGAGAACGCGATTCTGAAATTTCAATTAGACAAGACCAAGATGGCGAGTAGGGCAAAAAAGAAATTATTGTTTTATGCACGCCCTGAGGAACATGCATCACGAAACATGTTTGAGCTTGGAATGATCGCATTGTCCAATGTAATCGGAAGTGGTTATTTTGATGTTGATAACTGGGAGTTCTATGGAATCGGCAGTGTAGAGGGAGAGAACAAGAAGATAATCCTTCATGACAATGTATCTATGAAACTGTTGCCGAAGCTGAGTCTGAACGAATATAAAGAGGTGCTGCCGGGGTTTGATATTGGCCTTAGTTTGATGCTTTCACCACACCCAAGCATTGTACCTTTAGAAATGGCTGCAGCGGGGATGCTTGTTATAACAAATACCTTTGCTAATAAAACAGCAGAACGTCTTAGGGAAATCTTCGACAAATATTATCCCGGCTGAACCCACAACAGAAGGAATAGAAAATGGACTCGTGAGGGCAATAAAGAATATTGAAAATTATGACAGCCGTGTAAGCGGAGCCAACGTTCATTGGAGCCAGAGCTGGGAAGAGACTTTTAACAAACAATGCATGGAAAAGATAAAAGGATTTATTAGACAGTGTATGGAGAAGACAAAAGGATCTAATGACAGGCATGTCATCAATCAACATTTGTTCACTGACAGAGAGGAAAAATTAGCGAATGCCTACATCGAAACGGCAGCGAAGAACCCCAATACTTTTGTTGATGTAATAAGTCCGGAAGATGAGATGTATATCACTTCGAGAAATAGCACCGAGCAGAAGGATACGGCAAAATATCTCTATTTCATAATAGGCAGAGAATGTTTTAAGAGCATTGAAAATATTATACGGTTTAGCGGAAAGTCGTTTCGAGAAGTAAGAACCTTTTTGGACTTTGCATGCGGCTACGGAAGGGTTACGAGGTTCTTGATTCAAGAGATCGAGTCCACCAAAGTATGGGTAAGCGATATCTACAAGGACGCGGTAGATTTTCAAAAGAAATATTTTATGGTAAATGGGTTTTACTCTGAAACAGAACCTTCACGCCTGGTATTTCCCGGAAACTTTGAGATAATTTATGTAGGATCTCTATTTTCTCATCTTCCCGCAAACCGTTTTGAAGAGTGGCTATCGACTCTCTATAACGTTTTGGACGATGACGGAATCCTTATCTTTTCAACGCATGGAGAATCGTTGTGCCCTGAAGGACTTCAGATCGATCCGTCAGGGTTCACCTTTTTTAATTGGAGCGAAAGCAGGTCATTGTCTTCAAAGGAATATGGATCTACCTTTGTAAAACGAGATTGGGTGGAGGGATTGGGCAAGAAAATAGGCATTGCCAATATTTATTTTCTGGAGAAAGAATTACGCGGATTTCAGGATATTTATGTGGTTACAAAAAAGAATATTCCGCAGATGAACAATTTGATGCCTACCCATTACCCTATGGGAAACATTGATTCTGTTTGGATGACACAGGATGGCGGTCTCTCCATTTTCGGGTGGGCTATAGGCAAAGGAATCAATGACCCCGTAAAGGAGATCTTCATTTATGCCAATGCTGAACTTGTGGGAAAGGCAACGCTTGGGATGCCGCGTCCGGATGTGGAAAAGCATTTTGATAGGGCTGATTGTCTGAATTCGGGATGGGAGTTTAAAGTTGGGGGATCAGTTTTAAAGGAAGTAATTTCTAAAGATACTGGCTTTAATATCATTAAGGTATTCATTAAGAGCGAAAGCGATGACGTTTCATATTTAATTTCCTCGTATTAAGTGCAAACCCGTATGAATGAGATCGGGCTCCCTATCTTCATTATTCAGACATGCATCAACCAAGGCAGATGCCCAAAGTAAGCATAATTATTGTCAATTACAATGGGAGCGACCTGACGATAGATTGTCTGAGAGCTATTGAGGAGCAGAGCTTTAAGGACTTTGAGGTTATCATTGTTGAAAATGGCTCGTCAGATAATTCAATAAATGAAATCCGAAAGTTTTTAGAAATGAGCACTTTAAATCCTGTAAAATTAATCCCCTTAAACGGTAACTCAGGCTTTGCTGGTGGTAATCTGGCGGGGTTAGCGTATACGGAAGCCGAATATATAGCCCTCCTTAATAATGACACCGAACCCGGCAGGGAATGGATCGATAATCTTGTTAGAGTGATGGAAGCGCGTCCCGATACGGGCATCTGCGCTTCTAAAATGATTGTTTTTGGAACAGATAACATAGATAGTGCGGGTGACGGATACTCAACATCGCTGAAGGGCTTTAAACGAGGAGAAGGGGAAGCCAGCCTCAACTATAACAGCCAGGAATATGTCTTCGGTGCTTGTGCAGGTGCTGCACTTTACAGGCGGAAAATGCTCGATGAGATCGGTTTTCTTGACAAAGATTTTTTCCTGATCCACGAAGATACCGATCTTAACTTCAGGGCTCAGCTTGCAGGTTGGCAGGTCCTCTACGTACCTACCGCGGTAGTCTATCATAAGGTTCGCTCATCGATAGGTCATATGAGCGATATGGCTGTTTATTATACCCTCAGGAACAGCGAATTTGTGAGAATCAAGAATATCTCATTTGTTCTTTTCTTGAGGTGTTTCCCGGAATTTATCCTTGGCATCATATCTGAGTTTATCTATTTTGCAGTAAAGCATAGGAAACTGAGGGTTTATCTTAAGGCAAAAAGAGACGTTGTCATTTTTTTTCCAAGCATGATGAGCAAGAGAAAACAAATTATGAAAACCGTGAAAGTCGATAATAAATACCTTTACAGTATTATGACCTCTGTTTGGGAAAAGGACTTCTTCTTAATGAAGATCAAAAAGTTTCTTCGTGGATAATGTCAAACTACATACGATGAAGGGGAAAAGACTTTTCTACCTTGACTTTTTAAGAGCGATTTCAATATTACTGATAATAATTTTTCATTACAATTATCATGCCCTGGAAATGGGAATTACGAACAATATCGTCTTCTGGCCTCAATCGCTGTTTAGCTTGGATCACTCTTTTTGGGGACTTATAGGAGTGTCACTCTTCATTATTCTATCGGGAGCTTCACTAATGGTAAGCACAAAAGACACCTTTGAGGCAAAGGCTTTTTTTAAAAAAAGGTTTTTTTCCATTTATCCTCTTTTCTGGGTTACTTATGTGATAACTTTTTCAATATTATTCTTGAAATATCAAGCGGTTCCTGTAAAAGCACATTTGGCAACTTTCTTGCTTACAATCGCGGGGCTAGATGGTTTTTTGCGGTATGGAGTAAATAATTTTTATTTGCTGGGAGAATGGTTTTTAGGCTTTATCATCATCATGTATATGATTTTTCCTTTTTTGCGGCGTCTATTTTTGACAAATCAATTGATCACCTTTCTGTTTTGTGTATTCATAATGATCTTGACGGAAAGATTTTATTGTCTGAATATGGAAATTCTCAGATTTCCGCTGTCTCGGTTAGTCGAATTTGCCTTTGGCATGAGTTTTGTTTATTTCTATAACCCCTCTCATGGATTGTCAAAAGTTTTCATAATAGGAATAGCAGGAATATTCTTTTTCTTGGCTGTTGAAACGAATATGCCTATCCTTTATAGGACGGCTATAGAAGGTATTTGCATTTTCATATGTTTATCATGTGTCTCTTCTTTTTTTGATATTTTATTTCTTAAGAAGATTGTTAATTTTTTCAGTGTATATTCTTATGGAGCATTTCTAATTCATCATATTTTATTAACTCAGACTTTACCTCTTTTTAGATACCTTCAATTAAATCTCTTAGAAGATTATTTGTTATTCTCTTTTCTAGTGATTATCATTTATATGCTATCCTTCCTCTTAACGAACCTAACTGCCTTTGGCCTGAAGAAGATGCAGGTCATAATTTAAATTGTTTTCCGGATTCAGGATGAATACTCTATAGTTGAAGAATATGAATTAATGGACGACAGAGACTGAATTTCTTGAATTTCGGCTTCGGGATAGGCAAGAGCGAGAAAAACCTGGGAGAGGGTTCCCCTCGGCGCCATTACTATTACATATACATAGCGGGCAAGCACAGGCGCTAACAACATGGCCTGGAACAAGATACATTTTTTGCTGCAGAGGGCACAGGACAAGTGACATGCCTGCTATAAGAGAGCTTCACCATTGAATTTTTTCCCGCAAATTGGTAAAGTGTTGTGAACGTCATGATCTCTATTTTTTCGCGGAAGAAAAACGATCTTAAGGTCCGGCAGGAGATGCTGCGGGGCGTCTATGAAGAAAATTTGCGGATCATCGGCAAGGGCGACGGCGTTGCATCACGGCAAAAACCTTTTCTCCTCAATAAGTTTTTCCTGACCCTGCTTATCTCAACGGTCGCTATCCTGGTCCACGGCTCCTACGTCTCAAACTCGTTCTTCTCGGAAAAACAGCTGACCGCAAGCGAGATAAGTCAAAAAATTCTCACTCCCGGCCCCAAATCAAATCCGGCCGATTTCCGGGCATTTATCACCAATCCCGATATGTCGGTCAGCCGCACCTTCGGCCTGGGGGTAAGGACGATCATGATAGACGCGGGGCACGGCGGCGCAGACTCCGGCACAAAGGGAGTAATGGGCACTCTTGAGAAGGACATCACTTTAGACATCGCAAGGAGGCTGAAGGAACGTTTAGACAAATACGGCCGGTTTAACGTGTTGATGACCCGAGACCAGGACGTTACGGTGCCCCTCAATAAAAGGGTCGATATGGCAGTATCAAAAAAGGCGGACCTCTTCCTGTCCATTCATCTCAATTATATTCCCCACAAACCGATCAATATCATCGAGACCTACTTTTTCGGTCCCTCTGCCGATACCAAGACGCAAAGGCTTGCGGAACAGGAAAACGCCGGGTCCCAGTATGGCCTGAGCGATTTCAAGGAGATCATCGAAAAGCTGGGGGAGAGGATGAAGACGCAGGAGTCCAGGGGCCTTGCATATTCCATACAAAAAACGCTTTTTCTGAACTTCAAGAAAGACAACGGAAACGCCTACGACTTCGGGGTCAAGAGGGCGCCTTTCGTCGTGCTGCTTGGAGTGGACATACCGGCCGTGCTGGCGGAGGTCTCATGCCTGAGCAACAAAGAGGAGGAACAGATGCTGAACACCCCGGGGCACAGGGAGAATATCGCCCATTATCTTGAGGCCGGGATACTGGATTACCTAAATAAAGGAGAAATGAGCTATGAGGCAAACGGATCCGCAGAAAAAAGATAACATCCTGTTCGTAGGGATCGACCTCGGGACATCGAGGTCCGCGATCTCGGCCGGCAACGACAAGAGGGAATGGATCGAGAGTTTCGTGGGCTGGCCCAAGGACTTTATCTCGATGCAGGTCGTCGGCAAGCCGGTGCTCTTCGGCGCCGAGGCGCTCCAAAACAGGCTCTCCCTCGACGTCTGCCGGCTCTTGAGCATGGTGTGATAAAGGAAGGGATCGGCAAAAACGAAGAGGCCGTGAAAGAGATCATGAAGCATCTGATCGAACTCGCAGGCCCCAAACCGGAACAAAAGATACACGCGGTCGTGGGCGTTCGGCCGATACCCTGAAGGTGAACAACTCGCCATCAGAAAGGCGGTGACGGAATTCGTCCACGCATTGATGGTGTGACCGAACCCTTTGCGGTCGCCTACGGGATGAACCTCCTGAACATTCGCTCGTCATCGATATCGGCGCGGGTACGACCGATTTCTGCATCATGCACGGGGCGATCCCTACAGAGGAAGCCCAGAAGACCATACTGAATGCGGGCGATTACATAGAAGACCAGCTGTTCAGCTATCTGATCGAGAAATATCCCAACTCGAAGTTCAACAAGAACATGGTGCGTCGGTTCAAAAAAAATTACAGCTTTGTAAGGGACACGGCCGAAGAGGTCCGCGAGGGATACCGGTCGACGGCAAACCCGTCATGCACGATATCAAACACGAGATCAAGCGGCCTCCGAAAGCATTCTTCCGGCGCTCACCGAGACCACCACCGAGATGATCGCGAGGTTCGATCCTGAATTCAGGTCAGGATAAAAACAATATCGTCTTTGCAGGCGGCGGCAGCCTGATCCGGGGCCTCCGTGAATATTTGCAGGACGCACTGAGAGAATACGGCCCCTGCAGGGTATCTTGCGTGGAAGACCCTCTGTTTGCAGGATGAACGGTGCGCTGAACTGGCGCAACATATGCCTTCGAAGTACTGGGAACCTCTTTGAGGTCTCGGGATACGATAACCCATTGAAAGGGAATTTACTATGGCAAGCAAAACGATCCTTGTAATTGACTCCGACAGCGAAACGGAGCAGCTCATCGCTTCTACCCTCGATCGGAAGGGAATCTGGTTTTTTGCGGTCCCCGGCGGCGACGTCGGCACGGAAATGGCGCAGAAAGTCAGCCCTTCCCTCATATTCATAAACCCCGATGAAACAGGGCTTGATATGTGCAGGACGATCCGCGGGTTCGAGTCACTGCAAAAGGTCCCCCTCGTCTTATTGATATCCCCGCGAGCAAAATGGAATTGACTCTCTTCTGCCTTCGTGTCGCCGGACGTGATTACCGTCCCTTTCACCGCCGGTGAGCTCCTTGAAAAAACCGCGAAAGTCCTCAATTCAAGGCCCCCCATCGTACTGCACGTCAAGGAAAAAGGAACGTGCCCCTGAAAGCGAAGAGACTGCCTTCCCGATTGAGGTCCTGCCGTAAAACAGGCCCCGGACATGAGGCTCCGATTTTTCAGTTGTCGGGTATACCGGAGCTTGACGAAGAGCCTGATAAAGAAATGGTTTACGGGGAAAAAAAATTCCGGAGCCTGCGGATGCCTAATTTCCAAAGAAGCGCTGAGGCGCAGAAAAAAGAAGCGAGCCTCCCTGCGGTCATCGCCGGAGCGGCCATGGTAATTGTCGTTATCGTGCAGGCGCCCTCTTTTACAGCGGGCTGATACCGGGATTTGGGGACTAAAAAGGCCGTCCCCATAAACCCATCGACTACCGCATGAAGCCGAAGACCGAATGCGGCGCCCGCTCATTCTTCGACTCCGTCGCCTGCTCCGGAAAATGAACAGCAAAAACAACAGACCGGCGCTGAAAATAAGACGGCCCCTGCGGCTTGCCCGTCTGCCGGGAAAACAGCCCCTGCATCGCCCTCACCGGCCCCCATATTGCCTGCGAAAAAAGGACCGCCGCGCCTTGCCCACAGCGCCCACTCCTTCGGGTAAAGCGAAAACCTCAGGGAAAAAGACTATTCCGTTCAACTGGGTGTGTTTAAGAGTGAGACAATGCCGCCGCGCTGACGAAACAATTTAAGGGGAAAGGATACGATGCCTTTGTGGTCAAGGGCTCCGGGAAAGACAAAGGGATGCTCTACCGGGTGCTGATCGGAAATTCCGCAGACAAGAAAATCGGCAAAACTGGCTGCCAAGATAAAAGACAAGGAGAAGATCAAGGCGATCATTTACTCCGAGTAAGATTCGACTGTCTCGACAAGGAACTTCTCATATTGAGCTGCGATCCTGTCCCATGTGAAATTTTTGACCCATTCCCTTCCCTTGATCCCCATTTCTTCACGTGCGGAGCTTTCGGCGAGATCTTTCATAGAGAGGGCCAGCGAGGCCGGGTCCCCTGACTTGAAGGAGACCCCTGCCCCGTTTTGCGTGACAAAAGAGCATGCGGGGATATCGCTCACTAAAACAGACTTCCCGCAGGCCATAGCCTCAAGGACCGATATGGGCTGGACCTCATGCCTGGAAGGAAAGACGACAAAAGAGGCATCACCGATAATTTCGCTTTTCTTTACTCCCGAGACCCAACCGGGAAGTTCGATGTTCCCCCTTACGCCCTCGGCAGTGCCATCACCGCTGACCTTAACCTGTCCATGTCCCTGCCGTCCCCGGCCACGACCAGTTTGATGTTACGGAAAGAACTGCAAAATTCAGTATACGCAGCCAAAAGCAGGTCGAGCCCCTTGCCGTACATGTATACGGCCCAGGTAAAGTATGTAATCCCCTCGCCGAAACGGGAGGCCGAAGAGTTCGGGGGCCACGCCGTTTGGGATGACCGTCTTATGCTTTTTGTTATCGAGAAAGAGCCTGCCCGCGGTCTCATCATTTATAAATATAAAGTTGCAATAGAGCAACGGCCGCAGGTGCTCCAAAAGAAAAAGGACCGAAGAATAGAGGGGGTTGTACTTCCTGAAATAAAGGGACCCCGTATATCCCTGGACCTGCAGCACAACCGGCCTTTTCGTAACGGCATGGAGAAAGGTCGGCACGGCCGGGGAGAATTCCTCAATTATGAGGTCATATCTTTCCCCTTCTCCGAGACAAAGCGGGCCGCCCTGTATGCGTAGGACAACAGCGTCCTGGTGAGACTCCTGCTTTCGGTACCCGCAAAGATATGTGCCAATCCTTCTATCTCTTTGTCGCGTGCGCCAGGATATTTTTTGCACAAAAGCGTAATTTCGTGCCTGCCTTTGAGGCGGCCGTAAATCTCGTATGCGCGCGTTCCGACACCGCCGATCCCGAAATAATCGCCCTTGCTTTCGTACAGCAGATGGAGTATCTTCACCGGTTCTCTTTTAGCGCCTTCCTGCACGAATCAAGGATGCCCGAGGCGGTCTTCTCCCAGGAAAATAGTTGAGCCCTTTTCAGCCCTTTTGCCGAGAGTTCTCTTCTCAGTCCTTCATTGCCGAGCACCCTCAGTATCAATTCCCCCAAGGCGGTCTCGTCGTCCGGATCAAAAAGCAGCCCCGCGTCTCCGACTACTTCCGGTAATGATGCGCGGTCAGAGCATATGACCGGCGTACCGCAGGCCATCGCCTCAAGAGGAGTAAGTCCGAAGCCTTCGCTTAGGGAGGGGTGTATGAGAAGATCAGCATAGGAGTGAAATTTCTGGAGGTCTTCGTCCGGGACATAATCGGTATACAGTACCCGTTCGTCATCGGCCAATTGCGATGCCGCAAATTCCTTTCTGCCGACAACGACCAATGAATGAGCCACCTTACCTTTAATCCTGAGAAATGCCTCAACAAGGCTGCCAATATTTTTATAAGGAAAGAGATTTCCCACCGCAAGGATGTAAGGGCCATTGAGGGAATATTTTGCCAGGAACCCGGCTCTTCCCTCCTGGCCTCTTGGATAAAACCTCTCCCGGTTATAGGCAAGCGGGACTACGTCGATCATGTCTTCTCCCAAGTTTGTTGCCGAAAGGAGAACTTTTTTTACAAACTCGGACGAGACGGTCACCCTTCCGGCGACTTTCTCCAACCTTTTCAGTGATAATCTGAAGTGAACTGCAGCGCGCTTGAACTGCGCGGCAAATTGTATCGGGTGCAGGTCATGGACTTGCACAACAAGCGGGACAAGTGGTACAAAGGGAAACTCTATCATCGGGCAAAACAGGACATCAACTTTGCTCTTCCGGCAAAGCATGGGGAAGAGACCGTTTAGATACACAAACCGCAGCAGGTTATCGCGAAACCTCAGAGAACCCCTGACCGAAGGCGGGACTTTATGGATAAAAACTTCCGAAACTCCTTCCAGGGCGACCGGTGAAAATACGACGAAGTCCCTGTTAAGCGCAGAGATATGGCGGGATATCTCTTGTGTAAAAACCCCTAATCCGGTAGGTTTTTCGCTCAGGAATGTTGCATTAATACCTATCTTCAATGGTTCAGGGCCTTTTCAGGAAAAATAAAACCATTTTGAACTCTCGGGCCATGTAAGATTTTAGCACAGCCCGGGGAGGGTTTCACAGATTCACGGACAAGGCGAACAAGACGGGGCGGATGCTGTATAATATCAAACCGAGGCAAGGCATGGTGACATATAAAAGCGAAATATTTGACATCCTCAGATACAAGGAACTTCTGAGGAACCTCGTCATGCGGGACATTAAAGTGCGCTATAAGAGGTCTGTTCTCGGATTTCTCTGGGTCATGCTTAACCCTCTGTTTATGATGCTGATACTCAATATGGTCTTTTCCGAACTCTTTCGGGTGGCGACCAAAAACTACACATCCTATCTCCTTTCCGGGATCATTCTATGGAACTTCTTCTCGCAGAGCACGTCATCGGCGCTCGTAAGCCTGCTGACTAACAGCAATCTCATCAAGAAGATCTATCTTCCGAAGGCCATCTTCCCACTGTCTGTCGTGATGTCGGCAGTTGTCAATTTCGTCTTCTCCCTCGTCCCTCTTTTTTTAATCTTTTATCTGACGGGCACCTCTGTCGGCGGCCGTATTATCATGCTTCCATTGGTAATCGTCCTTGTAGGGATATTTTGTTACGGGGTTTCACTCATCCTCTCGACGCTGACCGTTTTTTTTCATGACACGAAATACATTTATGAAGTCGTTCTGCTCGCCATGATGTATATGACCCCTGTGTTTTTCCCCGAGTCGATAGTCCCTGAACGATTCAGGATAATCTTTGAGTTGAACCCCATGTACTATTTTATAAGCGTCTTCAGGGGTGTCTTATACATGGACGTCCCTTTTTTTTATGAAAAACTGTTGTTCGCGTCATTGTTCGCCCTGGGAGCATTGTCCACAGGCTGGATTTTTTACGACAGATATAAAGATAGGGTGGTTTATCATCTGTGATCGCGGGCGGAGAAATATTTGGGGGCACGGGGATGAGTGATCTCTCAATAAAGATTGCGGACGTTGCGGTCCGCTACCGTCTTTCCAGGGAAAAACCGAAGACGCTCCAGGAATTTCTCATACAGAAACTAAAAGGCAGGAAGACCAATTATGAGGATTTCTGGGCCTTGAGGCATGTAGGCTTCGAGGTCGGCAAAGGGGAGACCCTCGGCATTATCGGTGCTAACGGTGCAGGGAAAAGCACGCTCTTAAAGGTAGTCGCCGGGGTGATGAAGCCCACAGCGGGAAGCGTTTTTGTAAGCGGCAAAATCGCACCTCTTATAGAGCTCGGCGCGGGTTTTG
Organism: uncultured Nitrospiraceae bacterium; assembly: GCA_963811165.1. Classification (GTDB taxonomy): domain Bacteria; phylum Nitrospirota; class Thermodesulfovibrionia; order Thermodesulfovibrionales; family UBA6898; genus Sulfobium. Next base: position 596,791 of record CAWEQH010000001.1, on the reverse strand, counting down.
ACATGGAGCTGACCGGCTCAGAAAACATATACCTCAATGCCTCGATCCTCGGACTTTCAAAAAAGGAGATCGACAACAAGTTCGAGGCGATAGTGGATTTTTCCGAGCTCAGCGGTTTTATTTACAGCCCCCTTAAAACATATTCTTCCGGGATGATAGCCAGACTCGGGTTTTCGATCGCGACCGAAGTCGATCCGGCGATACTCATCATCGATGAAATCCTCGCCGTGGGCGATGCACATTTCAAAAGAAAGTGCAACGAAAGAATTCGTGCGTTCAAAGAAAAGGGGACAACGATGCTTCTCGTTTCTCACAATTTGACCGACATAGAAGACCTCTGCAACAAAGTCGTCTGGCTGGACCACGGCCAGATTCATGAGTCCGGCGCCGATGTTGCGGGAACGATAAAGAGATACGGCGGTTGAGGTATTTCTGCTGATTTCGTATCACGTTTTTATATAATCTATAGAAATAATGGACCTTTTAGGGAGGACGATAATGATTATACTCAATTCTCACGAAGTTGGCCGTCCGGTGAAAGAACCGAGGAACGCGGCAGCGAGAAAAAGCACTTACTATTTTACTGCAATGGCATTTTTGCTGTCTTGTTTCATAGTATCCGGTTCAGCAGCCGCGCCGGCTTTTGCAGAGGACAATGCAACGGACTGGAATAACAAGGCAGTAGGGTTAAGCCAGGCCGGCAAATACGAAGAAGCGATAGCGGCATTCGATAAGGCGATAAGCCTCGGCCCCAGGAAAGATTTAGAGGCATATGCCTGGTATGAGAAGGGGGCAAGCCTTGGAAGTTTGGGCAGACGTGAAGAGGCGTTAAAGGCCTTCGATAAGGCAATAAACCTCGGTTTGCAGAAAAGGGACGAGGCATATGCGTGGTATTCAACCGGGTTAAACCTTCAAGCATTAGGACGACATGAAGAGGCGGCAAAGGCTTTCGATAAGGCGATAAGCCTCGGCCTTAAGAAGGAAGACGAGGCATATGCATGGTACTCAAACGGCTTAAGCCTCCAAGCATTAGGACGAAATGAAGAGGCGGCAAAGGCCCTCGATAAGGCGATAAGCCTCGGCCTGAGGAAGGAGTTAACTCCTCACGCGTGGTATTTGAAAGGCTCAAGTCTTCGAACTCTGGGACGGCATGAAGAAGCGGTGAAGGCGTACGATAAGGCGATAAGCCTCGGCCTGGGCCATGAAGAGGAAGTGTATGCCTGGTATTATAAAGGCGTAAGCCTTCGAGCTCTGGGCCGAAATGAAGAGGCGGCAAAGGCTATCGATAAGGCAATAAAACTTGACGTAACCACCGCCCCCTTCGAGTAGACACCTTCTGCGACGTATTCTTGGCGTAGCGCATAGACGGATGGGGTTCCCCCCTCGGCCGTGGAGGCAGGCGCTTTAGTTCAACCTGTCTGCGGGAAAAGGGGGACAGACTTTTTCGTCTGCGTTTGGACCGACCGGTCACGTTTCCGTAAGGACAAAAGCAAAGATACACGGGAACGGAACTACAGCTTTCCCTCATGCATCAGCATCAGCATCGCCTTTGCATATCTTGATGAATATGAATTTACGCCCGTTTCTATGCTTTTATTAAAGGACCCTTCTGCCCCTTTTCTGTCCCCTTCCATAAGTTTTTTTTCGCCGATCGAATAATATGCATCACAAAGCCTGTGTTGCACCGTTTCTTCAGTCCTGCCATTGCGCGCTTCCTCAAGCAATCGGATATCCGTCACGTCACCCATCCCCAGGTAATACTTTGAAATGGCCCGCCACCACTTTTCGTCGTCGGATGAAACGTCGTGAGAGGCCACATAGCTCCGGAGTTCTGCGAGGACTTTGTCGTATTCGCCTTGAGAAAGCTTCCCTGCGGAATTTAAAAGACGCACATAGAGAAGATCCAATTTCACATCATGGATTGTCTTCGGCATTATTTCTATCAATTTCCTGTTGTCCCGGACGCTGTCCCCGAACGATCCCTCTTCGTAATAGGCAACTGAGCGAAACCAATAGCCTGCGGCCTTTTCGGGGTCCAACTGTATGACCTTGCCGTAATCCGCTATGGCCTCACGATATCGCCCACTGTTGCGATAGAGACCTGCGCGATGGAGGTAATTATATTCTGAGGGAGCGATTGAAACGGCTTTACTCCAATCCCCAATGGCTTTATCGTACTGCTTCGTGCCCTCGTAGGCGTATGCCCGTGCCTCGTAAATGCCCCCGTTTCGGGGGGCCAGCTCAATTGCCGTGGTGTAATCCGCAATGGCCTTGTCGTATTGTTCCTTCTTGGAATAGGCAAACCCGCGATTGTAGAAGCTACGATATGTCTGAGGGGCCGGCGATTGAATCATGGCTGTGCATGCATCAATCGCTTTGTCATATTCTCCTTTATTCAAATATTCCTGACACCAATCAGTCCCATAGCTCAGAGAAGACAGTGAGAGAAAGAGCAAGACCATGAAAACTGCGAATCTTGATTTCATAAAACTCCTTTTCATGAGGATGTAATACAGCCATCATATCAGACGTAACACTTCAAGACAAGGGCGACAAAAAGGGAATTGGTTGCAGGGATAAGATGAGGCTGCACCTTTTGTAGTGGTCAGTTTAAACGACCCACTACCCACCTTTTCGTTTGCTAGCCACCCGTGATTTTTTATGATAGAGTAAAAAAGTCAGTGTAAAAATATAATGGAGGTTTTGCAATGCCAAAACTCAAGATATGGTATTTCCCGGTTTTGTTGGCTGCACTTACGCTATTACTTCCAGCAGAGATAGTCAGCGCCGGGACACAGGAAAAGTACACGAGGACGTTCAAAGACTATGTCGTTCCGGACGTGACGCTGCTGAATCAACAGGGGAAAAAGGTGAAGCTCATTGAGCTGCTGAACTCGAAGAAAGTAGTGTTGGTGGATTTTATCTTTACCACCTGCACCACGATCTGTCCGGTGCTTTCAGCCGGCTTTGCAAATTTCCAAAAGAGGGTCGGCCAGGATCCGAAGAATGTGTTGCTCATTTCCATCTCGATTGATCCTGAAAATGATACCCCGAAAAGGCTGACCGAGTACCTTAAACGGTATGGTGCAAAACCAGGGTGGGAATTCCTGACGGGTTCCAAGAGAGATATCGAAAGAGTGACAAAGGTCCTGGAGGCCTACACCATGAATAAGATGTCCCACTTGCCGCTGGCCCTGCTGTATTCTTCGGCTGACAAACGATGGCTCAGAATCTACGGTCTCATCGGGACTTCCGACCTTTTGGCCGAATATGAAAGGATGGCCAAATGATGAAAACATATATCGCAAAGACAGCACGCGGGGCATTGATCGGTCTGCGATTTTTTATTACCCTGCTCGCGCTTTATTGGTCCGGGCCTGTATGGGCAGATGACGTAAAGCCCCTCCCTGTTCCCGGGATGGCCAATGAAAAGGCAGTACGCCTTGGGGAACGGATGTATCGTGACGGATCCTTCCCTCGGGTGAACCGATGGAGGCCGTGGTAAATGGGGAAATCCCTGTTGCAGGAACAGCCTTCAGCTGCGTGAGTTGCCATCTGCGCAGCGGGCTCGGCTCTATCGAGGGCAGTGTTATCACGCCCCCTACAACCGGGAAGAAGCTCTTCCATCCGTACAAGATAGAATTTTATACAGGCTATTTTCAAAAAGCTCCCACGCCGCTTTTATATCGGCCGGCGTATACGGATGAAACATTGGCTGACGTAATCAGGGGCGGCATAGACCCCACAGGCCGGGTCCTGAGCGAGGTCATGCCCCGTTATCTGCTTGATGATAAGGACATGGCAGTGCTCATCTTCTACCTCAAATCGCTTTCATCTCAATTTTCTCCCGGGGTCTCGGCTTCGACGCTGCACTTGGCGACGGTCGTCTCCGAGGATGTGAGCCCCGAAGTTCGCAAGGCGATGCTGCGTCCCTTAGAGAACTACATAGTGAGTTGGAACAGCAATGCATATTTCAAAAAGGTTGAGGAAGGCATGAACCGCTCTGTGCAGGAATCATCGGTGTCCCAGGGACAATACGCCGGTCCGGAACAGGCATACCGGGATCTGTCACTGGCACTCTGGGTGCTCAAAGGTCCCCGGGAGACCTGGCGCATCCAGCTGGAAGAATACCATCGTAACAATCCTGTATTTGCGCTGATAGGGGGAATTACAAGCGGTGACTGGAAGCCGGTACACGATTTCTGCGAGGCAAATAAGATCCCGGAACTCTTCCCTTTTACCGATTTACCGGTCATTTCCGAAAATGACTGGTATACCTGGTATCTGTCGAGGGGATATTATCAGGAAGGCGAAGGAGCGGCCAGATATCTCAATACGGTAGAGGACGAACCGGCAAAAGGCGGGGTGATACTCCAGATCGTTCGCGATTCAAGTGAAGGCCGGGCGCTGGCGGCCGGGTTTCAAAACACATTGCAGGAAGCGGGACATCGCCCCCCCGTGTCGGTCACCCTCAAGGCAGGGGAAGCGCTGACTGCAGCCTCCTTGCGGAAGGCATTGGCTGAGGAAAAACCTGCCGTGCTCGTCCTTTGGGACGGTCCCCAGGCCCTGACCGCTCTTGAATATATGGCGGCTGTCGGTAACGACAGGCCGGGAATGGTTTTTGTTTCATCGAGCTATCTTGGGAAGAGTGTTTGGGAATTGAAGGATCAGGCCCGTGACTTCACGTACATAACCTACCCTTTCAAATTGCGCAAGTCTTACGTAACCTACCCTTTCAGGTTGCGCCAGGATGAGGCAACGTTTGTAGGCCACATCGAGACCTTGACGAGAAAGCCGGCTCAGGACGATATTCAGCAGATTACCGCGCGGACACACGACGTTATCCAGGTCCTGGACCGGGCGCTCATGGATATAAGGGGAAAATATTACCGTGACTACTTTTTGGATGTCATCGGAATGATGGAGGACCAGGAGATTGCTCCGTATGAGCGCCTGAGCTTCGGTCCGGGTCAACGCTATGCCTCCAAGGGATGCTATATCGTTCAGCTCAAGAAAGGACCGAAACCTGAACTTATCAGAAGGAGCGATCGGGTTATTTACTGAGCGTTTCTGCAACATGACATCCATACGTGCCTTGGGGGGATAAGTGGTCCTTTGATTAATTTTTCATCTATTAATTTTTTCTATTATGACTTTCCGCTTGATCTCCTTTTTCCAGGTTAATTTCAACTACGCCCTGCATAGCTTTTCCCTGCTTAGCTAAAAAAGCAGCTATAACAGCTTGTTACTGATTATTGAGGATCATGGGTGACGAATTTAAACCCGACTTTTGTAGGGAAATGACTTACATCAAAGTTAATGAATCCTCCATTAATTTCGGACTAAGACTTATTGTTGAAAATCCCCTAATTGGTTAAAATTATTCAGACTTCTCGCGGATGGCGGGAGAATAAATGCAAAGTTTTTATATTTTATATATTTTTATATTGAAATTTCTAAATAGATAAGTATATTAAACGTTGGTTGGCATCATTAAATATACTTAATAAATTCGGATACCACTCAAGTGGTCTCTTGATGGGGGGAGTAAATAGTTACACTAGACGCATATTTCCAGATAGAACTCTTAGCAATCAAATTGTCGGAGAATCGACAAAGGGAAGGGGATGTTGAGACGAAGTTATGAATTATGATGGTGTCAGGGCTTAGAGCAATGAAGGAAAACATTTAAAAGCAGGAGGATAAACATAATGTATGGACGAAAAATTATCGTTGTAATGGGCGTGCTCCTCACAGCAGCTCTCTTTTTATGGGGAGTTGTCAGGGGCAACGCAGAGGAAGGGGAAAGAGGCCACCCGCCAAAGGGGACGGTAGCGCCATCGCTTCAGAGCGGAGTGAATACTGACCTCGATAGACACAATGAGTATTTGCAGTGGACTCAACAGATGCTGAACGCGATAAAGGCCAGCGGACAACGGTTCCGCGGACCGATTCCTGAGGCTATCAATCAGATGCCGAGCGGGCCGGTTAGGCCGCCTTATCCGTCTAAGGTTGTCGGTCCGGCGGTCGCGGCCAACCCGCTTTTCCCGCCAGGGATCGGGTTTAACCCGGTCGTCGACTACACCCTCCCGAACTTTGCCCAGAGCCCGAGTATCAGGAAGTTCGTTGACTCGCTGCCCGGACTGGGACTTCAGGGATGCACGCCGGGTACCGGCACGCCCCCTTATGTTACCGGTGGTACGTGCAACCAAAACAACCTCGGAGAGTTCATCCCGATTGCCATTCCCGACACGGCAAGCTTTCCGACAACGGGTATTGCCCCTGCTTCGGACTACTATGAGCTCGGCGTAGCGCAGTATTCACGCCAGATGCACACCGACCTGCCTCCGACAACGCTCCGGGGCTATTACATTAAGGGTGATCACGCAACAGATCCTAACGCCGGCGGCACACCTCAGTATCTGGGACCGGCGATCATAGCCCGCACCTATCATCCAGACAAGCCGGCCGGGAGCACCGGATTCATTGGTGGTTATCCTCTTGGAAGCGCGGTAAACGGCAAGCCGGTGCGCTTCAGGTTCGAAAACCATCTTCCGCTCAGCACAGGCGGCGCGGAGCGCTCCCCTTCCCTGTGGACGAGACGGTCATGGGCTGGGGAATGGGGCCCCAGGATTTGACAGGAGCGGCCTGTGATTACGGGCTCTCGACCTGTGCCAAGTTCACGCAGAACCGCATCTCCATTCACCTCCATGGCGGCCACACCCCGGGCAGCAACGACGGACCTCCCAGCGAATGGTTCACTCCTGTGGGAGACCCGATTACCGGGACCGCCATCCCGGGATATCCCTGGGGCATGAAGAAAGGTCCGGACTTCCAGGATGTCCCCGACATGGTGACGGGCCCTCTCCGCGTAGGCGGCGCGAAGTGCATTACGCCTTCAGCCGACGACGGTGTTGAGACCCTGTATTATACGAACCAGCAGAGTCCCCGGTGTCTTCCTCCACGACCATGCCTGGGGCATTACGAGGTTGACTGTTTATGACGGCATGGCCGCACCCTATCTGATCGTCGACGACGCCGAGGATGATCTGATCGACGGCACCAACAATTCTGGCGTCTTCACCGCCGCGGGGATCAGCCCCACCAAGATCTTGCCTGACAATGGTACCCCTAATGGGGTATACCGCTACGGAATCCCGCTGGTCATTCAGGACAAGACCTTTGTGGCAGATGCGTCGACGGATGCCATTCGTAACGCCTATCCCGCCACGAGGTCGTTCCCGGCTGAGTTCCAGTCCAACGAGATAACCTCGCGGTAGACCCTCTCTGGGTGAACTATACCAACAATAGCCTCGGCTGTCTGGTGGGAACCTCTGGATGCCCCACGAGTACATGCCGATCGAGAACATCTTTGACCCGAGAGGGTACACCGATACCGGCAGGTGGGACTACGGCCCCTTCATGATTCCGGCGGCGATTCCGAAGTATCTCACCCTGCCGAGCCCGTCAGTCACGCCGAGGCCTTTCAGGACACGGCGGTCGTCAACGGCACGGCCTTCCCTTTCGTCAACTTGCCGCCTGACGCACTCCGCTTCAGGATACTGGACGCAGGAAACGACCGCAGCTTCAACCTCCAGCTCTATAGCGCGGCCGTCGGCATGCCCATGTTACCTTCACCGGGCCTGCACCACGATGCCTATCGCCTCGACTGTGGTACGCGGCGGCGGCGTCACCGGCATCTCTGTCCTGAGACCAGGCGCAGGATGTGCCCCTGGTCTCACCGCGACCATCACCGACGTTGCCGGCCACGTTCCGACTACGGTCGCCACAGCAACGCCGATACTGGATGGAACCGGCGCGGTCACCGGCTTCACGTTTACCGGTCCGAACTTTGGCGGCGCAGGCTACCTTGCGGGCACCATATGCAAAGCAGGGTCCCTCGGTTACAATTATGCAACGCCACCCTCGGGTCAGACCTGGGAAAACCTCTGCACAGAGGTCGCAATGGTCCCCGCCGCAGTGGGCGCAGGATCCGCCGACCTGGCCGACAGACGGCAGGGACGGAGGCGTGCCTGATCCTGACCACTATAGGCCCCCCGTGGCTCCAGATAGGCAATGAAGCCGGGTTCCTGGCGCAGCTTGCGGTCTGGCCGCAGAATCCGGTCGACTATGAGTATGTCCGGCAGAATCTCCCCTTTGCAGGCGTCACCAGCCATACGCTCTACCTGATGGGCGCGATGCGGGCTGACGTTATTGTCGATTTCTCCCACTACACGGCAGGCGACATGCTTATCGTGTACAACGACGCACCGACGCCTATGCAATGTTCAATTCGTCCTATGACTACTACACCGACTCTCCTGATAAGTTCCCGGTGGGCGCGTACCCGACACCAGCAGGTTTCGGCCCGAACATCAGAACCCTCATGCAGATCCGGATCGCGGGAACCAAGACGTCGACCCTCAACTTCGATGTCACGGCAACGCCGGCTTTCGATCACTCTCCTACCGGGTCCTTCAACCCGCCGACCCTGAGCGGCCCATTCGGGGCGACGTTCACCGCTCTGAGGACGGTGTTGCCGAAGGCCTTTGCAGCAGTTCAGGAAAAACCATAGTGCCGCAGCTGGCGTATAATGCGGCCTTCCCCGGCTTCGCGACTGCCAATATTTATGGCCAGGGATACATGGACAGCCTGAATATAACCGGTAAGGGTCAGACCGTCGCCAGGATCGTGACGACACTGCCCGGCGCAGGTTATACCGTAGCTCCTTCGGTTCAGATAGTCCCCGGCGCAGGCGGATGCACCACGCTGCCCGCCGCGACTGCGGGGATTAACCCCATCGGCGCGGTCACGCTCGTCGCGGCAGGCACCGGGTTCACCTCGGCGCCTACGGTCACCTTGGGCGCGCCCCTTGCCGGCGGCGTACAGGCCACCGTAGCGGCAACGATATCGGGCGGTGTAGTTACCGCTATCATAATTATGGAGCCAGGTTCGAACTATAACACCGCGGTTAACGCGGTAGCCCCTACCTGCACCATTACGGGCGGCGGCGGCACCGGCGCGACCTGCTCGGTTACCGTGGCAACCGCCGGCCTCGTCGGCTCGATCACGGTCACAAATGCGGGCTCTGGATGCGTCAATGAGCCTCTGGTCTTCCTCATCGCTGCACCGGGGACCAACGGCACCGGCGCCACTGCTTCGGCGTTGCTTACCGGCGCCCTTGCTCCTACGGGAAGAACCTGACCGAGGGTTTTGATCCGGACTACGGGCGGATAAACATCTTCCTCGGTTCGACCCCCAACCCGCTTACGCCGACGGTAGGCACAGGCCCGGTTGTGGGTATCTCGAAGTTCATAGACCCGCCGACCGAGTACCTCAACAACGGCGAAATCGTGCTCTGGCGCATTACGCACCTCGGCGTCGATTCCCATGTGATGCACTTCCACCTCTTCGACCTTCAGGTAATAAACAGGGTCGACTATGCCAACACGGTAAAGCCGCCCTATCCTGATGAACTGGGCTGGAGGGAAGCCATCAGGACCAACCCCTTTGAGGACATCTTTATTGCCTTAAAGCCGACCCAGCCGGTGCTGCCGTTCACTGAGCCGCACGAAATCCGGCCGCTGGATCCCTCGACGCCTGTGGGTTCCACCACAAACTTCCTGCCGATAGCGCCGCCGGTGGGCGTCCCCGCAGTGGCCCAGACAACCAACACGCTGACCGACTTCGGCTTTGAATACGTGTGGCACTGCCACATCCTGGCCCACGAAGAATTCGACATGATGCGGCCGATTGTCTTCCAGATCGCCCCGGTTAACTCGGCCTCCGCTCCTTCGGTCGCATGGAACCCCACGTTGGGCAAATACCATGTTGCCATCAGGAGAGCGGACAGCAAGATCTACGTAGGGACGGCGAATGTGGACGGCGTACTCAACTTTGATTTTGCCCCTCTGTCCCCAGGGACCTCATCGACTGCTCCCGCAATCGCTTGGGACCCTCTACACAAGAAGCTCATAATCGCAGTTAAGGGATCTGCTCTAACAATCTCTGGGTTGCGAATATGAATGCCGACGGCTCAGGGTTCAGCGGATATACCCTGGTCGGGGCGGGTAATACTGCCGCTCCGGCAATCGCCTGGAACCCTGTAACTAACAAGCTGCAATATGCGATCTTGGCCGGTACCACCGCATGGGTAGGTTCCATGAACTACAACGGTACAGGTGCCTCCCAGACCGCACTTGCAGGCGTCGTCGCTTCTGCTCCGGCAATTGCGATTGATAATACCGGAAAGGTCCAGTTCGCTTTTGAGAAACAGCACCAATCAGATCCTTGTCGGTAACGTCAATAACAACGGCTCGTCGTTCAGCGGTTGGAAGGTATTTCCTGCCGGCACCACTTCGACTCGTCCTGGTATCACCTGGAACGCTAATCAAACAAACTTGAGGTCGTTGCCAAGGGCGCCGCCAACACTAACATCTATAAGGCAAGCATTAACGGCGACAGCCTCACAGGCAACACCGCCTGGACGCAAATAGCAACTGCTGTTTCGAATGACGTGCCCGCAGCCGGGATGGATCCCTTGCTGACTGGCCAACTAAACGTATTTTCAATTAATACAGGCCAGATTGCGGGATACGTAACCGCCCCGTAATGGACTAGCCTGTATCAGGACAGTTCACGCCAAGGCCGCAGGACATACTCCCTGCGGCCTTGGTTTCTTCTATGTTGGGATTGTTATGAGGTTGGACCATTTTGCTAAAATATATATGTAAGACAGCACTGTAGGAGTGAACAAAATGAGGCGTTTGTGTTTCTGTTTCTTTCTTTCATTTTCTTCTCGTTTATCTTATCCGTCTGTGAGGCAGCTATTATAAGCCCTGAACTTCAATCGGTATTACAAACAGCTCCTCCCAATCAGGAGGTAGCTATCATCATTAATCTTGCCGATAAGGTAGACGTTAAACAAATTCCTCTAGTCCCCGCGAGTCGTACGCGGGAGGGCAGGGCAATTAGAAGAAGCGATTGCCGCTGCGCTTAAGGACAAGGCGGACAAGACGCAGGGACCGATCAAGGCATTGCTTCAAAACAGAAGCGGTAAGAAGATAAAGCCTCTTTGGATAACGAATTCGATTGCCGTCACTGTCCCGGCTTCAACTATAAACGAACTCTCGGGTTCGCCGCAGGTAGCGAGCATTGAACTGGATGCCGTTGTCCAGCTTACGCCCATGGTCCCTGCCTTGCCGGGCACACCCCGCTGGAACATCGACAGGGTGAACGCGCCCGCCCTCTGGGCCGCGGGAATCACAGGTGTCGGCGCGGTAGTGGCCAATCTTGATACAGGGGTCGATGTGAACCACCCGGATTTGAAGTACCGGTGGAGAGGAGGGGCATGCAGCACTCCTCCCAATTGCCCAAGCTGGTAACCTTATAATCATACTACGACTCCTTACGGCCTTAAGGCCGTAGCATGCCAATCTTCGGACTTTACCTGTCTCGACCTGAACAATACTCATGTCCACGGCACACATACGATGGGCATCATGGCCGGAGGAACCGCTTCAGGCAATGCGATAGGGATGGCCCCGGGGGCGAAGTGGATATCGGCAAAGATATTCAACGATGCCGGCAACGCGCAAGACAGCGACATTATCAGTGCATTGGGGTGGGCCCTTTGCCCTGGCTGCGACCCTGCAGATACCGGCTGTGTCTGCGAACCTGCGCCGGATGTTGTAAACAACTCATGGCAGATAGACACTTCTCAAAATGCATGTGACACTACTTTTTTATTGTGATATCTAATCTGCAGGCTGCCGGGATAGAGGTCGTCTTTTCTGCCGGGAATGTTCCCACGACGCCCGTCATTTCTCCATCGAGCTTCAGCCCAGCCAACAATCCTGGGGTCTTCGCTGTAGGCGCAACAGACTGCATTGGCATTGGTTGCGCAAGCCCGAGTAATGTCATCGCAGGCTATAGCGCCTGGGGCCCTTCCGCCTGTTCTGCCAGGCCTGACTTCCCCACTTTTACGGGGATCAACTTCCCGAATGTGGTTGCTCCCGGTTCAAACATCCGGTCCTCTATCCCGGAAGGTTCCATTTTTTCAGGCACCACTACCTCCGAATATGCTTTATATTCCGGGACCTCGCAATCTGCGCCGCATGCTTCAGGGGCTGTAGCACTACTGGCAGGCGCAATGCCTGGGCTAACGCCTGACCAGATAGAGGAAGCTATTCAGAAGTCAGCCCTTCCGCTGCCGGATGAGCCTTCTTCGCCTAACAATACCTACGGGTTTGGCCTGCCGATGTAGCCGCCGCATACCAATACGCCTTTATTAATTACTCAGCAAGGGGCGATGTACCCTCAGATTGCCGGCCTGCCGCCGTCAGCCTATTTCGTCAACGACTCCAATGCATGCACATTTGACATGTTTCAAAATCCGGCTGCTACTTCATGCACCATACTCATAGTGAATCAGGGCACCGCCGACCTCACCATAGGCACTGTGTCGATCAGCGGCGATTTTGAAATAGCGAATGACGGCTGTTCAGGTCATGCGATACCGTCCCTGTCAAGCTGCAGTGTCTCTATTACTCCCATAGGGGCAGGGGCAAGAACCGGACAGTTGAGCATTGCATCCAATGACCCTGCCATCTTGACGACCTTGGATATTCCCTTGCGCGGCAACGATCCTGTCGCGCTCGCGCAGGGCAGCGCAATTGTGGCAACCTATGCGGACATCCAGACGGCCGCAGGAGATTGCGGCAACTGGGATGACATTCGCCTGCAAACGACGAGTCCGGAAACTCCTCTTGCCGGAAGCCCCGTCATTAACCTGCCTCTGGGCATTACCGTAAGTCTGCTGGGCGGTTATGACCCTGCCTTCGAGTCCCAAACCGGTTCTACGACTATTAGCGGGACACTCACGATCAGCAAGGGGACCGTAATCATCGGGAATGTGATAGTGCTGTGAGGGAAAACGTAACTTGACGTTAGCGTTGTTTCAGAAACGGACATGCTATGCGCATTTCATAATATCACCAAAAAGGCCTTGATTTTTAGCGAAAATTTCAGTCCGTGGTCCGACAGTCTTCGGGGCATATCCTCCTTCTATCAACGCCCGAGGTGGCGGCGGACTACAATATCGGCTTTATCGCCAACCCAAACATAAACACGTGCAGGTATCGCCCAAAGCGGGCGGACAGAAAGGGAACTGCTCGTGGATAGTTTTATTTTGATAAATCGCGCAAAAATTGATAATATACGTTTAATGGGGCCGATTTATATCGGGAAGAAATATTACGGATGATCAACAAAGGAGGCAACTCAACTAAGGAAAATCGACGGGACATCGAAAGTCAATGTTTGTTATAAATATTTCTTTGAAAGGAGAAAAGAGATGAAAAAGTCATTTGCAGTTGTATTGACAGTTGTTGCTCTTATCTTTTTGCTGGCGGCGGCTGCGTTCAGCGCGGACAAACTGATCGTGAAGGATTCGGGGGGAACGAATACTGTGTTTAGTGTCAGCGACACCGGTGAAGTGTTTGCCGGCGGAACAGACGCAAACAACGCATTCCAAATTCAAGTAATGGGGCATACCGGTGGAGCGTCTCATGTTCAACTTGTGACTAATCAAACGAACAGCAGGATCAGTTTGATAGGAAGCTCGGCAACTGATTTTGCCCCGAGATGGCAGGCTATAGGTCCGCAAGATCCTTCAAACCCAGGATGGGAAATTTTTGATTTTGGTTCAAATCTCTTCAATTTGCCGAGCGCTACATTTAAGATAAGACATTATAATATGACAGGTCCTCAGGATATGATATCAATTGCTGGTCGGAGCAGTGTTTTATTTCCCAGTGGGAAAGTCGGGGTGGGCACGGGCACATCCACGCTGCATCATCTTTTTAATGTAGGGACCAACGGAGCAGGTTCGGATGGAGCTACATGGTTTACGTCATCGAGCAGAAGAATACAAAGACAATATTCAAGAACTTAGTGCCGAAAAGGCTATCGCGGCCGTCAAGAAAATGAATCCTGTTACCTTTGTATACAAGGATATCCCCGGTTATAAACATGTCGGTTTTATCGCAGAGGATGTTCCGGACCTCGTGGCGACTCCTGACCGAAAGACCTTAAGCACCATGGACATCGTGGCAGTATTGACGAAAGTTGTTCAGGAGCAGAACAAGACAATTGCCGAACTCTCGGAAAAGTTGAATAAACTTGAAGCACAGGTCACGAAGATCAAATCAAAAGATATGTTTGGAAGCGTTGGACCATCTCTGACTGCCGGCAATTAGATAAAACGTTTTTTTGAGGCTATTCTAAGGCAGGGTGAATAACCCTGCCTTTTTTTTCAAACTGTCCGCCATGCAATGAGCGCTTTTCCCATCGTTGAGGCCCGCTTCTGGATCGAAAGAAGGTCAGAGCGAATAGAAGAGATATCAATAAGCGATCTTCCATTCGTCCAGTTCTTTGATATGTTCTGAAAGCTGCTTAAATCTATAAGCATATTTATGCTGATTTCCCCCCAGCATAAAATAATATTGTTCAAAAATGACCGTGTTTATATATTCCGTATCGCAAAAACAGGTTTCATGAACGCATGGGCGTGGAGCGTCGAAGAAGCGGATCTCCGGGCTTTCCGTCAGATTCCCGAGTTTAACACCTTTTCCCATTCCACAGGAAAATACTTTCCCTTCTCTGTCGATATATAGGCTTTTATATCCGGCGTTGCATAATCCCGGTTTTTTGCAGTTTACAAAAAATTCATAATCGTGACGGCTATACATTATGTCTTTAAGAAGTTCTTTTTCTTCCATCGTGTACGAAAGAGGGTACACTTTATTGTTGTAGCTCCCGATATATCCTTGAACAAATACGTCGAGACCCGCCTGCCTCAATTCTCTGGCAATAATAGGCAAATCCCCTAAAAGAGGCGGGTAGGCCACTAATATCACAGCAAAATCATATTCCTTGTTTATATGGAGGGCGGTTTCGAGCCATCTTTTTTTGTTCTCTGTCTGGGTTGGATGGTAACTCGCAACGATTGCAACTTTTTTGCGGTCGTAGCCTCTTAGCAGATCAGCATACCTAGCATAATCAAAACTCAAATTTGTGATTAAATTCAAATGTTCTACATTTCTGGACCATGAAAGCCGTCTTCCCCCTTCGATCAAATCCGGACTCAGGAAAAATTCCCCTCCTACCCCTATTCTTATATTCATTGAAAAAGGCAACTTCTTGATTGCTTCCACGATTTCGATATATTTGCGTTTATCAAAATTATGTATTATTCGTGCCTTGTTGTTTTGTCCCGCGACACAATACTCACAGGAGAAGTTGCAGACATCGAAAGCGGTGTAGTATCTTACGTTTATAACGTCTTTATTTAGAACAGTTCTAAATCTTTTTTTTATGTCTATTCTAAATCTTTTTTTTGTATCTATTAACTGGTAGGAATCTGCTTTTTGAGACATTTATTCTTATAACATGACGAGGCGCCGCTAGTCAATGCGCAGTTATCAGCGACCGCTGCAACAAACACTTCACGCCCCTCATGCTCCCTCCAAGAATTTCTTCTTTCGAATTGGTCCGTTTCTCGATGAAGCAATTTTTGCTAACAAAACTTTCAATAAACAGCGCTATGTTATAATAATTGTGTCTAACTTTCATGAGGAGAACTTTTTTTTGTTTATTTCATGATTGATAAAAAAGTTATTTTAAAGTTCGAAGAAGAGTGATTTCCCCCCGCTAATAAGATGAACAGTAAAGGACAAAAAGCCATCTGCATCCTAGGCATGCACCGGAGCGGAACTTCTGTGATCGCGCGGGCTATTAATCTGTTGGGTGTATATCTTGGAGAAGAGTCGGACCTTTACTCTGCCCGGGACTATAATCCCGAAGGACTCTGGGAGAGAATTGATTTCAATAATCTGCAGGAACGACTTCTGGCAGAGATGAAGAGAAAATGGGATACGGCTCTGCCTTTTCCTTCCGGATGGCAAGGTGCTTCGGAGGTGAAGCCTTTTAGAGATGAGATCAGCTCGCTCATCAGGGCTAACTTCTCCGGCATTCCTCTGTGGGGCTGGAAAGATCCGCGTTCGCAGATATTTATTGAGCTTTGGCAAGAAGTTCTCACTGATCTCGGGGTTGATCTCTCCATAGTTTTTGTGGTGAGAAACCCCCTTGATGTCGCGCGCTCACTTCAGAAACGAGACGGGTTTTCCCTCGATAAAGGCTTCGGCATATGGTTCAATTACAACATCACCGCTCTTCGGGCAATAGATAAAATATCGAAGGTTTTCGTCTCCTATGACCTCTTCCTTGACGAATGGGAGATGGAGTTGAGACGCGTCTCAGAAGGTCTGGCTATCTCGTGGCCCCGGGACGATAGCGAGCTTCGGGAGAGGATGGCTTCCTTTGTAAGATCTGATTTGAGGCACAGCGCTTCGACGGCAGAGGACCTCAATAAATGCGGAGCGCCCCGGCCCGTAAAAGAACTCTATGAACTTTTTCAGCGCATGCTTGAGGGTGATCCACTGGACTCCCCTTCAAATCGGGAGACGGTAGCCCGACTGTGGAACGACTTTTTTTCTTATGCGCGATTCTACCGCTACGATGCGACCGATCTTTGGAATCGAAAAGAAACTCTGGACTTGATTAACCGGCAATTGACCCAACTGGCTGATATGGACCGTCAGTTGGCTGAAATGCACCGTCAGTTGGACGATAGAGACCAACGTCTGGCCGAAAAGGACAGACGTTTAGCCGAAAAAGACCAGAAGATACATGCCTTGGAAAGCTCCCTGAGTTGGGAGTTAACAGCCTCGCTCAGATGGCTGGCAGACCGCTTATTGGCAAAATAATCGAATGTCATCAACAGGGAGTTTATGATACGACAGAATTCTGATCTCAAAGCCCGTCTGATCGCATTCTATCTTCCCCAGTTCCATCCGATCCCGGAAAACGATGAATGGTGGGGCGAAGGATTCACCGAATGGACGAACGTCGCCAGGGCAAAGCCTCTGTTCGCCGGACACGAGCAGCCGAATTTCCCGGCAGACCTGAGCTTCTACGACTTACGGGTGCCTGAGTCCCGGATTGCCCAGGCGGAGCTGGCCCATCGATACGGGATAGAGGGGTTCTGCTATTGGCATTACTGGTTCGGCGGCAAAAGACTGTTGGAGAGGCCCTTCAATGAAGTGCTGAAGTCAGGAAACCCTGACTTTCCCTTTTGTCTTGCCTGGGCCAACCATACATGGTCGGGCATCTGGCACGGTTGCCCGGATCGTATCCTGATCGAACAGACGTATCCAGGCGTAGAGGATTTCATCTCTCACTTTTATGCCATGATTGATGCCTTCCGCGACCCCCGTTACATGAAGATAGACGACAGAAATATCTTCTGCATCTATCGCCCTTTTGATCTCTGGGAGCCGGGACTCTTCATAAATACCTGGCGGAAATTGGCGGAGAAAGAGGGCGTGCCGGGATTCTATTTCATCGCCATTACGGATTATCCGTGGAAGATACCTGAGGAGAGCTATGACGCCTGCACAACGAATCCTCCAGTGGCAATGCTTGCATACCAGGGGATCAAGTCCCTCAACGAGAAGATTGCCCGGACTTTCCCCAACGATAAACCGGAGTTGCCACAGATCTACTCCTATGAAACCTTCGTCAGGAACGCCTTTCCGGAAAAGACGCGCCGGCCGGAGTTCTACCCTTGCGTGGTCCCAAACTGGGACAACACACCCCGCTCCGGAGTCAACGGCTTTGTCCTTGCAGGCTCTAGACCCGAGCTCTACGCCAAACACCTTCGTGAAGCTGTTGGCCTTGTAGCTGCCCGCAGCCATGACCGGAGGGTTGTCTTCATCAAGTCTTGGAACGAGTGGGCCGAGACCAACTATCTGGAACCGGATCTGAGGTGGGGCGAAGCGTACCTTGAAAAAACATTGCATGTCGTAACGTCGTGAGATGAAGGTGACACATCGAACTAGTTCGGAGAGGAAAATATTATGAGTTCAAATGCTGAAAAAATATTCAGGAAGTATAATTCTACGCCCGACGAAGACTGGAAAGAAATAATCAGAAAATCGGCGATCGATCCCATGGTTGATGGAATTGCTTTTCCTCTTGTCCCGGATAAAGCAACCCAATGTTATTTTGTTGGATCGACCCTCGAAAATAATGTTCATGAGCCATATCAGTATTACAAATCCATTAAAGATACTTACGTGTCACAGAATGGAAAAATAGGCGAACAGACAAAGCTGCTCGACGCCGGCTCCGGTTGGGGCAGGATTATACGGTTTTTCATGAAAGATATAACTCCATCCAACCTCAAGGGGTGCGACGTATCTCCCCGGAGTATTGACATCTGCAACTCCTGCTTCAGGGGTGAACTGAACTTTCAATTAATCAACCCTCTTCCCCTAACCCCCTATGAAGATGACTGTTTCGACATAATCGAGGGATATTCCGTTTTTACTCACCTTTCGTATTATGCCGTGACGTTATGGATGCATGAATATTTCAGGATCCTCAGGCCCGGTGGAATGCTTGCGATGACTGTATGGCAGCCGCGCCGCTTTGATATCATACGTCAGCTCCAGAAGGAGCCGCTCAGATCCCCCGAATCTGAGCGATATTTTTATAGGCTGCAGACATCTTTTTCCCGAGACTGTGAATTGGAAGAGGATCTTTACGGAAAGACCGGCTTTGTCTTTATTCCTTATTCTTCGGATGCTGAAATCACATATGGAGAGGCTTTTCTTTCACCCGATCTGCTCGTTAATCAATGGAGTTCCCTATATGAACATATAACAACTTTTCAGCTCGATGTGGACCAGCAGATCGTCTTTTTACGAAAAAGGCCTGACGCGGCCAATATCAATCATGAAACATTACAGGAAACAGCAAGAATCGCAAAGTTGTTCGACGTCCAATCAATATGCATTTACGATTACAAAATGAAGATGATGTCGGTAATAAGAAATGATTGCCGGGAGAATCTCGCTGAACGAGAAAGACTGCTGGAGAAGACCAAAGAACAACTGGCAGAGAAAACCAGGCAGGTCGAGGAGCTACTTAACTCTTCCAGCTGGCGTGTGACCGGGCCTCTGCGCCGGGCGCACGAAATTATATTGAAGCTAAAGGAAAGATGATGTCGGCTGGCCAACGCTGGGGTTGCTTACAAAACCTAGTCTTCATTCATATCCCCAAGACTGCGGGGCTCTCTTTGCACCATGAGCTTGAGAGGCACTTCGGAAAGGCCGCTTCGGTCAGATTCGGAAATGAAGCAGACCGTCGCCGTTTTGAAAGCGACTAGCAACGAACTGAGGAAATATAACTATATATCGGGTCATATTTCACTGACAGAAATACTTGATAAAGGCATTGACTATCCGGCCGTAGCTATTCTTCGTGATCCCGCCGAGCGGCTCATGTCCTTGTGGCATTACCACAGGGTTAGCACTCTGACCGCCCATCATAAGCTTAAGTTTGAGGATCTCTCGGCGTTTGTCAAACACCAAATCCGCACCAAACAGGTCAATATGGCATGCTGGCATTTCAGTCATAACGGCAGGTTTAAGGACGCAGTAGACAATATTCAGCGTAATCATGTTTATGTCGCTTCGCTGGAGCACTATGACGATTTTCTTTCGACCCTCTCCGAATTGTTGGGCGCACGTTTGAAAAACGTACGCATCAACGTCACTCCCAAAGATAAGCCTCTGACCGTTACGGACGCAGAACTCCGGATCTTGCAGCCGCTTATGGAAGAGGAACAGAAGCTTTTTGCATACGTAAGGGAGAACTATGAACTCCTCAAGCACGAGTTCATCAAAAACACTGTACCGCGAGCCCGCGTCGTGGTCAGAAACGGGCCTGTGGAGAAGAAAGCTTGCTGGCCTTCTGGCAGGGAGGGAACACAAAGGGCAGCAGGCACTTTCTTTCAGCTGATGCAGTAGATAAATCGACAGCCGAAACGAATCGGGGCAAGGGCGCTAAAAAACAGACCCTTCTATTTGTGGATTACACAGTTCCCCATTACGACATGTTTGCCGGCTCACGGACAAACTTCATGTACCTATCCCTGCTGGTAAAGATGGGGCTTAACGTAAAATTCCTGCCTGCCGATTTCAAACGCGTGGAACCGTATTTGTCCGAACTCAACGACCTCGGGATTGAAACTCTGGACGGCGAGTGGTACCGGAACAACTGGGAAAGCTGGCTGCGGAACAATGGGCAGGAGAATGACTATGTCTTTTTTTACAAGCCCGATCCTGCAATAAAATTTTTGGAGGCTGTCAAAAAGTATACTGAAGCCACGATCATTTACCAGTGTTCTGACCTCCATTACTTGAGGCTCAAGCGGGAGGCTCAGGTGAAAAATGATAAAACAATTCTCGCTAAAGCGGGGCTTTATAAAAAGAAAGAGGACTTTATATTTTCCAGCAGTGACGTTCTGTTGACATTCAGCGAGGTGGAGGAGAAGATAATCAAGGAGGATTTTCCACACAAGCGGGTTCTGACGGTCCCTCTTTTCTTCTACGAAAATGTACCGGCACCGGATCGTGATTTCGGCAAGCGTATGGATTTACTATTTGTCGGCGGCTTCGCCCACACGCCCAACAGGGACGCCGTCTCCTGGTTTTGCACTGAGGTTCTTCCCCTCATCCGGCGGGAGATCCCGAAGATCGTATTTAACGTGGTCGGCGCGAATCCGCCCAAGGACATTTCGGCCCTGCAATCAAAAAACGTGAGGATTTTGGGCAAAGTGAGCGAAGAGAGACTGAAAGAGCTTTACAAAACCGCCAGGCTTGTGGTGATTCCCCTGAGGTTTGGAGCCGGGGTCAAGGGGAAGGCCATCGAGGCCCTCTATCACGGCGTGCCGGTCGTGTCGACTTCAATAGGACTGGAAGGGATCGAAGGGATTGATGAGATATTCGCGGCCCAGGACGTCCCCGCCGCCTTCGCTTCTCAAGTCGTCTCGTTGTACAAAGACGAGGAGAAACTGAAAGAACTGAGCGAACGTGGATCGACTTTCATTGAAGAAACATTTACGTCGCAAAAGGCCGCCGAACTTATGAGTAACATTCTCTTTTCCGCCGGGCAAGAGGCTGCCGTAAAAGTGGCTGATTCTCCCGCAACGAAGGCTACACGGGAAAGCCCCCGATTGATCGCCTTTTACCTTCCGCAGTACCACCCGATCCCGGAAAATGACGAATGGTGGGGAAAGGGGTTCACCGAGTGGAGAAACGTTGCAAAGGCAAAGTCCCTCTTTAACGGTCATTATCAACCCCATATACCGGCCGACCTGGGGTTTTATGATCTGAGACTGGAAGAGACTCGCATTGCCCAGGCGAAACTCGCCCGGGAACATGGTATCTACGGCTTCTGTTATTACCACTATTGGTTCAACGGCAAGAGGCTCCTCGAAAGACCCCTCAACGACCTGCTCAAGTCCGGGAAGCCGGATTTTCCCTTCTGCATCTGCTGGGCAAACGAAAATTGGACCAGGCGATGGGACGGGGAAGACCAGCAGGTTTTGATGAAACTGGAGTACAGTGAGGAAGATGACCGTCGCCACATCCGTGAACTCTGCAGAATATTCGAAGACCATCGTTATATCAAGATTAATGGCAAGCCACTTTTTCTGGTCTACCGGACGGAGAACATCCCGGACCCTGGGAGGACAGCCGAAGTCTGGCGGGAGGAGGCGCGGAAAGCGGGCATCGGCGAGCTTTACCTGGTGAGGGTCGAAAGCATCGGAAAGACGGACCCAAGGGCCATCGGCTTCGATGCTGCTGTGGAGTTCGCGCCCGACTGGAATAATAAGGGGCCAAGAGTCATTGCAAATGATAAGAGGCTCAATAAAAAACTCCTTAATTGGGAGATCCCAAATGAGCTTTGCGAGAAGAACTATGTCCATTTTTACGATGAATTGGTGAGCAATATGATGAAAAAACCGGCTCCGGATTACACCTGGTTCCGCTGCGTGACGCCTTCATGGGATAATACCGCAAGAAGGCTCGATGGCGCACATATTTTTCTCGGCTCTACCCCCGAGAAATATCGAAACTGGCTGAAACAAGCTATCGGGTTTACAAATGCCCGTCTGAGGGGGGATGAGAAAATTGCATTCGTCAATGCCTGGAATGAATGGGCCGAAGGTAATCACCTAGAGCCAGACCAGAAATTCGGGAGATCGTATTTGGAGGCGACCAGTCGGGCTATGAAAGAAGCAAGTGGCAGATCAGACCTCGACCCAATCAAAACCCCTGCTGCACTGATCTTGTCTAAAGACACCGACAATGAGCAGGCGCTTGCCGTAATTCGAAAGGTTACGGATGTCGTAAAAGGAGCATTGCGGAATTGGAGCGGCAGCTTGCGGTGAAGGACATCCTTATCGAGCAACGCGAACTCGATATTGAGACTCGCGAGATCCGCATTAGTCAAATCATAGAATCTTTAAGCTGGCGTATGACGGGTCCTCTCCGGCGGGCGCACGAGATACTATTGAAGCTGAGGAGAATGGGTCGTGGATAATTTTGACATGCGTCTCATTGCTTTTTACCTCCCGCAGTTTCACCCCATCCCTGAGAACGACGAATGGTGGGGCGAGGGGTTTACCGAATGGACAAACGTGAGAAAAGCTGCCCCACTGTTCCCTGGGCATTACCAGCCTCATGTGCCGGGGCAGCTGGGATACTATGATCTGAGGTCGTCCGATATTCGTACTGCTCAGGCGGCTTTAGCGAGGGAATACGGTATTTACGGGTTCTGTTACTACCATTATTGGTTTAATGGCAGGCGCCTTTTGGAATGGCCGTTTAATGAAGTTCTGAGATCCCGCAAACCGGACTTTCCTTTTTGCCTTTGCTGGGCAAACGAAAACTGGACTAGGCGATGGGACGGGGAGGACAAGCAGGTCTTGATAGCACAAAAATACAGCTACGAGGACGATCGCCATCACATCGAAAGTCTGATTCCAGCCTTCAGGGATGAGAGATATATCAGGATAAACGGCAGGCCTGTTTTCCTCGTCTACAAGACAAATCTTCTGCCCGACGCAAAAAAAACAGCCGAGCTCTGGCGAGACACGGCAAAGCGTATGGGGCTTGGCGACATCTATTTGATCCGGGTGGAAAATTGTTTTCAGGGATACGATCCGCCGCCGGAGGAGATTGGCTTCGATGCGGCTGTGGAGTTTGCACCCCATTTGGGAAGCTTTGGGCCGCTCGTTACTTCTGAAGTGGCGCGGTACAATGAATCAGTGCAAACCAATCCTTTGATCTACGATTACGATCACATTATGAAAGAGATGCTCACCAGGCCCAAACCTCCGTATAAACTCTTCAAGGGAATTTTCCCTTCATGGGACAATTCAGCACGGCGAAAGGATTCACCGGCGATCTTTATAAATTCATCGCCTGAAAAGTATGCTTTCTGGCTTTCCCAGATTGTCTGGCATACTTTTGAGCATCTCGAGGGAAATGAACAGCTCGTCTTTATTAACTCCTGGAACGAATGGGGTGAGGGGTGTCATTTGGAGCCTGACGAGAAATACGGACTGCAGTACCTGGAGTCGACAAGCTTCGCATTAAGACTTGCCCAGAATTTTTATGCAGCCGCTTCCCTGATAAAGCCAACAACACTCAAACTGCCATTTTCACCTGAAAAATGGTATAAGATTGTGGCCAGTACCTATCGTGATAAGCCCGAGGTTTCCGAAGCAGAGCTGAACCTTCTTGGCAGTTTCAGCCCTTTCGCTCTCTTTTTTTGGGAATATCTTGACATCGCTATCAGGCGCAAGGATAGTCAGATAGCTGCGTTCATGATTCGTTGAGCTGGAAAATGACCTCGCCGCTCAGAAAAATCCATCGTATTTTGTTTGGCCAGAAATAATGCGATGAAAAATCACTGAGGCGGGCTGTGTGGTCAGAACTAAGCGTTTTTTCTTAAAAACGGGTAACAACGGGAGCAACGGCAGGAGAATCGATGCGGATATGTCATATTGATAGTGGAAGAGTAGTTGTGTAGTTGACATAATACAATGTATTTTTTCCTTAAAAAAATAAGAAATGGCTTAATTTTTTTGCGTGTCTACGGGTTGAAGCTTTTCGTCAAAGAAGTCCTGAAGACCGTTCTCCAGAGGCCGTGGCTCTTCTCTAGCGGAAGATACAAGCTATGGATCAAAAAAAAATGAGCCCTCGGGGGAAGACCTGGCGATGCAGCGGGAATTTATTTTCGACCATAAGCCTAAGATTAGCGTCATTGTTCCTGTGTATAACACCGCTGAGTTCTTTTTAGGAGAAATGCTGACTTCCGTGACTAACCAGACCTATCCGCACTGGGAGCTTTGTATCGCTGATGGGGGCAGCGCTGCACCCCGAACGCAGAAAGCATTAATGGACTATGACGGCAGGGACGCCAGAATAAAGATAAAATTTCTGGGAGAGAATAAAGGCATTGCAGGCAATTCAAACGAGGCCCTCTCTCTTGCCACTGGAGATTATATGGCGTTTCTCGACCATGATGACACCTTGGCGCCTTTCGCTCTTTTCGAAATTGTTAAGGCGATAAACGAGACCCCCGAAGCGGACTTTCTGTATTCCGATGAAGACCTGGTCTCGGAAAACGGCAAGACAAGGTTCGAGCCTCATTTTAAGCCCGACTGGAGCCCGGACAATCTCAGGAGCTGTAACTACATCACGCACCTGACAGTCATTAAAAAAGAACTCCTCTTAAAATCAGGTGGGTTCAGGGCTGGCTTTGAGGGAAGTCAGGATTACGACCTGATCTTACGGGCGACGGAGGTAGCCCAAAAAATTGTCCATATACCCAAGGTGCTATATCACTGGAGACTGCACAAGGACTCCTGTGCAGGACGGCCGGAGGTTAAGTTTTATGCGTATGAGGCAGGGGAAAAAGCACTTGCCGATCATCTTTTGCGCACTGGGATAGAAGGGATCATTGATGACAGCCCATCGCCTGGACTCTATAAAATTGCCCGCCGGGTTGATAGTCCGAAGGTCTCGATAATAATACCGAACAGGGATCATGCGGATGTTTTAAACAACTGTGTCAAATCGATTTTAGAGAAATCCACTTACAAGAACTATGAGATTATTATCGTTGAAAACGGAAGCGTGGAAGACGCAACTATAGAGCTATACAATGACTTGAAGGAATACGGCAATGTGAGAATACTCAGATGGGACAAGCCATTCAATTATTCCTCGGTCAATAATCATGCTGCGCGTTTTGCAGACGGTAAGATCTTGCTTTTTCTGAATAATGATACCGAGGTTATTAGTGTTGACTGGCTTGAAAAAATGCTTGAACATGCGGTTCGAAAAGATGTCGGCGCAGTCGGGGCAAAACTTTATTATCGTGACAACACAGTGCAGCATGCCGGGGTGATACTGGGAGTCGGAGGGTTCGTGCTTCATCCCCACAGATTCTTTTCTTCCACGGCCTTTGGTTACAGGGCAAGGCTCAAGATCATACAAGATGTAAGCGCAGTCACCGGCGCATGTCTGATGATGCAAACAGAGGTCTTCGAGGAAATAGGAGGTTTTGACGAAGGATATAAATTGACCCTTGGGGATATTGATCTCTGTCTAAGGCTCAGGGAGAAGGGATATCTCATTGTCTGGACTCCATATTCCGAACTTTATCACGATGAGCTGAAAACCAGGGGGTATGACAACACTGTGGAAAAAAGAGAACGGGGCAAAAAAGAAGAAGCGCTGTTCCGGGCGAGATGGAAGAACGTCCTTGAAAAAGGCGACCCTTATTACAGCCCGAATTTGACACAGGATAAAGAAGACTTTTCCATCAGAATTTCTTAGATACCGGTCAGCCCGTCCTCGCTGGTGAAATACCTCATATTTTCTCGGCATATTCCCTGCTCGCCCTGTCGCTTGAAAATTTTCCACATCGAGCAACATTGCGTATCGCCATCCGCGTCCACCTGTCCAGTTTGGAGTAAGCCTTTCCCGCATTCTCCTGCCACCTTAGGGTAGAGGCATAATCTGCGAGGACAAAGAAGCCGTCTTTTTCGAGAAGGTTTTGTACAATAGGCTGGAACAACTCCGGGTTGCCGGAGGAGAAAGAACCCCCTGAAGCTGGTCGAGTATTTTAGGAGATTTAAGGTGAACTGAAGTTTCTTTGCACCGCAGTACTTTTCAGTGCCGTCATCGGTCCTCTACGTTTCAGTACTTCCAGCTGCTCTTCGTTGCGGACAAGCAGCGCACCTGCATACCCGAGCGAATTGATCGAGATATCGTCGAAAAATTCCGTTGATCTCGGGACAAGAAGCAGCCATTCCCGAGTGACGATTAGGCAGTAAGGGGCCGACTGTCTTTCCCGCCTGTCCGCACTCGGGGCGTTCAGTCCCAGCTGCCGGAGCATCTTACAATAAAGGTCAAAGCTTTTTTCTGCCTGTTGGTGACGAGTCAAAGACATTTCCTTATCAAACCGGACAAAAGCGTGGAGGAAAGGAAACCCGGGAACGACACCTAATTCACCTTTGAATCTCGCCCCGCCAAGAAGGGGTTCGATGGGGATTCGCGGGCCTTCCGGAGCCAGAGGGAGCGGGACCAATTGGAGGTGTTTGTGGCGCTGACTAGCGCCGGCAGCTTCGCCTCCATTGTAGAAGCCGAGCCCGTCATACTCGTTTAGACAAGCCCATAACGCCTCGAAATCCTTTGCGGTAAGCAAGGATTCCTGATCCTCAAATTCCCTTGTAATAATGAGAAGGTGGTGTTCCAGCACGTTGAACTTATTCAGGACCGCAATATGAGATTCCGAGATATCG
>CAWEQH010000001.1:205000-562500 GCA_963811165.1 uncultured Nitrospiraceae bacterium | reverse complement strand
GATGATAGAAATCTATGAAAACAGAGACCTGGCGTCTCAATATGGGGTTGTTTCAGTGCCCCAGACTTTTATAAATGATCAGCTCGTTGCGCCAGGCCTTCAGCCGGAGGAGGTATTTGTAGAGGAGATAATAACCGCGGCGCCTGTTGAGATTAAGGCAGCCGAACTCCATCAAGGCATGGAGAAAGATGTCGTCATTATCGGGGCAGGGCCGGCGGGCCTGACCGCCGCAATTTATGCCGAGCGAAGTGGCCTTAAATCGATAATTTTGGAAAAGGCAAATATTGGAGGGCAGGTTGCGATCACGCCGGTGGTCGAAAATTATCCGGCCTTCACCCGGATTGCGGGCAAGACCCTGATGGATATGATGGCGCAACAGGCCATCACCTATACCGATATTCACGTTGGTGAAGAGGTAATCGACATAATAAAGTCGGATGGCATCTTCGAGGTCCTTACTAACAGGGCGAGGTATTCCGCAAAGGCGGTCCTGATCGCTTCGGGCGTAGAAAGCAAAAAACTGGATGTGCCGGGAGAACAGCAGTATCAGGGAAGGGGTGTAAGTTACTGTGCCGCATGCGATGGATACTTTTTCAAAGACGGGAAAAAAGTCATCGTGGTCGGCGGAGGCAACACCGCAGCCACTGAAGCGTTGTATCTGAAGAACATCGGAGTGGATGTTACACTCGTTCACCGAAGGGATAAACTAAGGGCTGAACAAATCCTTCAGCAGGGCCTTACAGACAGTAGGATACCGATCATCTGGAATTCGGTCGTCAGGGAGATAAAGGGAGACAGGCTCGTCACAGAAGTGGTGCTGGAAAACGTCTTAGACAAGTCCATCAGCACAGTTAAAATGGACGGCGTTTTCATCGCGATTGGATATATACCGAATAACGACCTCGCAAAAAAACTCGGCGTTGAAACAGACGAGGAAGGGTACGTAAAGATCGACCATGGCCATAGGACCAATGTCCCCGGCATCTATGCTGCGGGAGATATTACGGGGGGATTTAAACAGATAGTTACGGCAGTGGGACAGGGAGCCGTTGCGGCCATGTCGATATTTGAAGAGATCTCCCATCCGTATTGGATAGGATAAAAAAAAGATTAAAAAACGCGAGGGGTGGGAAATTTCGGCCAATCCATTATATTCCCGTTAAATTGTGTATTGGGACCGCTTCATATTTTCATCCTGCGGAGCAATGCTGCGTATTGGTCCCTTAAAACTTCCCACTTTTTTAGGGCCTCATATTCCTTTATCCAGGCTTTATAATCACCTTTTTGTTCGGTAATATTTCCGCAACCGAATTCAGCTACGAAGACCCTTGTCTTCATGCCGTATTTCGTCTCCATCCCCGCAAGACCCCTTGTGATTTTTTTGATCTCTTTCTCGCAGACAAGCAGTTCTCTTAAAAGCGAAATCTCGTATTCATCGGTATGCATGATTCTCTCTTGGTTAAGGCCCTTTTTCTAAGTGCGCAGGAGAGACCTGTCGCGGACTTTTTTCTCTATCTTGAATTCCTCTATGATAAAGTCTGCTGCCGGGGCGACCCTTAGCCCATGGCCTTCGGCAACACCGCCGATAACCTTTACATCCACACAGTCAAGCCTCCTGCCGTCGGAGTAGCGCGCACAAAGCTCCGCAGCGATCAAGATTGCGTGTTCATCCGTCCTGCCCCTTACCAACGTCAGGGGACTCCCATGTCCAAGGACCCTCATGAGAGGGCTCTTACCATCTGCAAGTCTAAGGAGGGCCTCGTTTTCAGACTGGTCCCTGCCCACGATAACCTTACATTCGTGAGATATCCTGAAATGCCTGCCGACCCTGAGCAATTGGAGATCAAGCAAAGAAGGATCAGGGTCGTGATCGAGAAGTTCCCTCAGTCTGTATGCATAATTCGGCTCAGTAAGAAGACAGCCCCCCGCAGGAGCCGGATATTCCGTCAGGCCAAACCCTGCCGCAAGTGCCATCTGCGGCTTTCTCGATCGTCCGCCAAAATCATGGAGCAGCTCCCTTTTCACTATGCCTGCCTCTTCGGGAATTGTCGGCTTCAGCAACTTCGCGCTCAAGGGCCTCAACACGAAACCTTTCAGCCCGGCCTCTCTGTCGATGATATTCAGCGAATCCCGCCTCTGGCTCATCGGCCTCTGTCCAAGTACTTCTCCGGTAACTATGAATTCAGCCCCCGTCATTTCCATGAACTCCTTCGCCTCCCTGAGCATAAGGATCCTGCAGTCAACGCAGGGATTCATGTTCTTGCCGTGGCCAAACTTGGGGTTCTTCACAATGTCTATGAATTTCCCCGACAGATGACTCATCTTGACCTCAAAACCGAATTTTTCTGCTGCGGCAAATGGGTTCTTGGAACAGGAAGACCTGTCTGAAATATCACATCCGAAGTGGTTCATAAACGTGACCGCCTTTACTTCGATGCCCTGCCGCAAGACCGTAATGATCGCAAGTGTGCTGTCAAGCCCTCCGGAATATAACGCAACTGCCCGATATCTTTTCACGTAATAACCTCTGTCTGATAATTTCGCGTTATTGAAATGATTCGATTATCTGATCAGGCGACGCCACGGCGGTGCCGACTTCCCCCACCACAACGCCGGCCGCGTGATTTGCGATGATAGCCGCCTCTTCCATGCTCGCACCGCAGGCATGGGCAAGAGTGAAGGCCGAGATTACCGTATCTCCGGCTCCGGTCACATCATAGACCTTCCGGGCGACCGTCGGTATATGAGTAACGCCCCTTTTCTCGAAAAGGCTCATACCCTGTTCGCCCCGTGTAATCAGGACTGCGGCACAGCCGAGTTTTCTCATAAGTGTCCTGCCGGCAAGGAGCAAGGTATTTTCGTCACGGATCTCCGTGCGGGAACCGCTCGATGCCTCCATAATATTTGGTGTTATCAGTGATACGCCTTTGTAAAGATCGAAGTGGCCGATCTTGGGATCGACCGCGACAAACAATCCCTCGCGGGTCCCTGACTTTCCTAATTTCGACTTTCCCAAAATTCCCTTAATGAGATCTCTTGACACCATGCCCTTCTTATAATCCGACACTATGACCGCATCGTGACTAATGCTCACTGATTTTATATATTCCGTGATGCCCTTTAGTATAGTGCCGCCTACATACTGACTATCCTCACGGTCAAACCTTACGACCTGCTGGTTATGCGCAATTACTCTTGTCTTCACCGTCGTCGGCCTGTTTTCGATAAAGATGCCGTTACAGTCCACCCCCTTCTCCGTAAGCATATCTACCAGGGTTTTACCTGCCATGTCCCGGCCTCCTATACCGACCACTGATGCCTTGCCGCCCATCGCAACGATGTTGTGGGCAACGTTGGCGGCGCCTCCGAGCATAAAGCTTTCCCTCGTAACCTCTACTACGGGCACTGGCGCCTCAGGAGATATCCGGCGGACATTCCCCCAGATGTAATGATCAAGAATCAGGTCGCCTATGACAAGGATGCGCCTCTTTCCGAATTTTTCCAGGATGCCTCGGCAGTTCATTTCATTTACTATACCCTAATAAAAATCAAAATTCAAAATACCGAAAAAAAAGGCGGGTCAAAAGACCCGCCTCTGTAAAATCCAGTCCTAAGCTTAAACTTAGAAGCTGAGTGTGATCATGTGTCTGAGGACTGTTACGCCCTTCTTTTCGTCGCCGTAGAAGTCTCCAGCCTTGAAATAGCCTGCGTCTACCTGATAGTCAAGGTTCCTGGCTAGTTTGTAAACAACCTTTGCGTCAGCTTCCCAGCCCAATGTCTTGGACTGACCATTAAGCGTCTTGGAAGCCCTGAGGATGTAGCCGTCAAGAGAGGCCGCCAACGCCTTCATAGGCGTGAAATCAACGCCGAGGTTGAAGTACGTCGTGTTAGCGATGCCGGTGCTTATGCCGCCAGCCGCGCTGGTCACGTTATATTCATAAACCAAGGTGTAGTGCTGCACGTTGCTCTGGAAGGTGTCGAACTCCTTTTCGCCCGATCCATCGTCATCGCCGCTACCATAGGCTGCGCTTGCCCTGATGCCGACAGGATCAATCTGATAGCCGAGACCAGCCATTAAGCCATAGCCTTTTGCCTTTGTGCCAGCGGCCTTGTCGCCGAACTGGAAGTCTGCTTCGGCCTTATACGTCAGACCGGAGATATTGCCGTTTGCGTGCAGTCCGAGGTCAGACTCTTTCAAACCGGCCGATGACAGGTTCAGATAGGTGTAGTTGATGCCGACAGTGTTCTTGGGGTCCCATTTGTAAACAGCAAGACCGACATAGCCGTCGAGGTCGTCGGTGTTGCTCTGCCTGGTGTTTTCAAGGAACTTAATGGTAAGCAAGGCGACATGGAGTTCCTTTACAGGGTCCATGAAAAATACAATTGCGTCATCGCCGAACTTGGTGTTTTGGAAGAACTGCTCCTCACCAAGAGCAAGCGGCATATGACCGATCTTGATTCCTGCGGGGACGCCCAAAAGCCCCTGTCCGGTATACAGTATCCAGTCCTGAAGGATCTTTATATCGGCAGGCTTCGAATCGAAGTTGCCCCAGATGTATCTGTCGCCGTTAGAAGCAGCAGTACCGTTGATCTCATTGCCTGATTCGAGCTGGATGTAGCCTTCGACGTTCGGGGTAACCTTTGCGTCTACGGAAAGCCTGACCCTCTGGTCATACCATGCCGATGAACCGCCGTCGCCGGGCAGACCGTTGATTGCCTTTGCGCCTGTGGTGTCAACGATATTGTGTATGTACCAGCCTCTGGTCCTTATTTCACCACCGAGGGTGATCTGGGTGGCTCCTGTTCCTACGACTGCCTGTGTCTCTGCCGGGATTTCAGCATGAATAGCAAAGGCACTTGCTGCAAAGCTTAATACGAATATTGCGCCTAACATTATCGCTAAAAACTTTTTCAATTTGCTAACCCTCCTTCTTTAAAGTTGGAAGTTAGGCATTAGAAGTTAGGGATTATTACTAACAACTAACAGCTAACTAAAGATATTTTGTCCGCCAAGGGCGGATTTTCCATAATTACTGCGAAATTTTTGTTGACTTCTCTTTTTTGAATTCTTTTATCACCTCCCCACAAAAGGTTCTGCCTCCCATGGAAGCTGTGTGCAAAAATATAACAAAAGTAAGCGACATCTACCGTTTTGAATTGCAAATTTATATCATTCTGCCGCATAGTTTGTCAAGAAATTTCGTAAGTTTTCTTTTCCATATTTATACAATCGGCGACATATTTCTTGCAAAAAAAAGGCCAACTTTTATTTATTCCCAAAAGAGGGTCTATTTGTTTAAAATATCACATATTTACAATGTGTTGCGAGGGTGTTAGGGTAAGCCGGCAGTGGCTCGTCTATGTATCTATTTTTCAACAGTCTCAATGCAAATATGAGACAATCTATCCTTGAATACGCCTTACGGCACCACCCTAAACCAAACGGTCTTTGTGCTAAAATGTCATCTATGCCAAGAATCATCTACAGGTCTGTCCTTAAAGATCTACTATTAACCTTCTTTGTGACACTCGCTTTCCTCAATTCCATCCTCATGATGGAAAAAATTCTGAGGCTGAGCCGGCTGCTCTCCGGGGTCGGCGCGACGGTAGCCGATATGGTCAGGGTCATTATTTATCTGCAACCACAAATTCTAATGCTGACAATCCCTATGTCATTACTGCTTTCGGTCCTTATCGTCTACGGCAGGATGCACATAGACGGTGAAATCATCATCTTAAAGACGGCCGGGATGGATTACACGCGAATTTCCTTCCCGGTAATGATCTTCGGATTTCTCTGCTTTCTGGCAAGTATAACGGTAAGTTTTTTCCTGGGCCCCTCAAGCAGCATCCGCCTCCGGGAAGAGATAACGAGGATTATTGCGGTAAGGTCGACACTGGCGATAGAAGAAGGGACTTTCAACACTTCATTTAAGGACTTGGTGATACTTGTGAAAGGGAAAAAATCGCCCGATACCCTGGAGGACATTTTCATTTACGATACCCGCGCAAAAGAGGAGCCGCGGGTACTAATAGCAAAGGAAGGAAAGATAACCATGCAGAACGATTTTGCAATCGGTCTTTACCTGCGAAATGGATACATGAATATCTCAAAAGGCGGCAACACAACAGAGCTTTTTTTCAGCGCCTACAAAATGGCCCTCTACCTTGACGGACATTCGGCCGCGCCGAAAAAAATCGAATATACGCCAGCCCAGCTTTTCGATAGCGCGAGAAAAGCCGATACGGAAAGGGAGCGAACATCCTTTTACCTCGAATTTCACAGGCGTCTGTCATTGCCTTTTGTCTGCCTTATTCTTGTTTTCCTGGCCCCCCCTCTCTCTTCGATGTCCGGGAAATCGGGCAGGCTGGGAGGACTGGCCATAGGCCTCCTGGTCTTTACGCTTTACTATATGACACTTATATACGGTGAAAATCTTGCGACGGCTTCTCGGATATCCCATTACGTCGGCGCGTGGACAGCAACGCTCCTACTGGGGATCTTCGCGTTCTTTATGTTCAGGGCGGAGAGTTCTCGGTGAAAATTATACAGCGGCTGTATCTGAAGGACTTTCTAAAATTGCTTTTCCTGCTTTTGGGCGGACTGTCGGTCATTTTCAGCCTCCTCGACATGATAGACAAGATAGGCAGTTTTGTTCCCGGGAAGTCTTCAACTGCCGATCTCTTTCTTTATGCGTCTTACAACATTCCGAGATTCCTTCTTTACGTCCTCCCGATGTCCGTACTTATCAGCAGTCTGTTTACGTTCAGCCAAGCCGTCCGCAAAAAAGAAATCACCGCAATAAAGGCGGCCGGTGGAAAAATACGGGCGCTGTCCTATCCCTTTATTGCGATGGGCGCGCTTCTCAGCCTCTTCGCATTTATCACAGGAGAAATCATCGTGCCGGACTTTTCAGGAAGAGCTGCGGACCTTAAAAACTTTCTCGAGGGTAAAGGCAGACGTCTTAATGTTACTGAGGGAGGGCTTTGGCTGAGAAGCAAGGACGGGTCACCGGTCAAAATTGATCTTTATGTTGCGGAAAAAAAGACGGCGGAAGGGATAAGTGTTTTTATAATAGGCGAAGAATCCCTGAAAGAAAAGATCTTTGCCAAGAGAGCTTACTGGAATGGAGACACCTGGGTCTTTGAGGATGTGATGAGATACATTGTCAAGACAGGGTCTGTGGAGCATTTACAAACAATGACATACGGCAGTCTGGAATCCCCGGACTTCTTCGCCGAAGAGCTTAAAGGCGCGGGGGAAATGGGGATTGCCGAACTTTACCGGTATATCCAAAGGCTGAAGAGCGCAGGGTTCATGAATGTGAAGCTGGCTGTTGACCTCGATTCCAAGATCTCTTTTCCGCTCGTCAGCTTGTTCATGATGATGCTCGGCATAGCGCTGTCTCTTAGGATGAGTTTAGGCGGCGGTCTTTTCAGCGCAGGACTTGGGCTCCTCATAAGTCTTTTTTACTGGTTCAGCTACACCTTTTCCCTTTCGATGGGCTACGCGGGCGTCATTCCGGCAATTATTTCCGCGTGGACAGTACCCCTTTTCTTCGGTGCGCTGTCTGTATATCTCTTCTTGCATATACCCGAATAGTCACGGCAATACCGGGTAATACAGCCGATCATCATTTGTGATTGCCTACATATTGCGCGACTTCCGCTTTGTAAAGGCCGTGCAGGGTACGTGTGATCTTGCCCACTTCAAACCTGACTCCCTCGACGCGGGTCACGGGCATGACCTCGGCAGTCGTATTCGTAAAGAAAACCTCCGAGGCGCCAAGAAGGTCACTGGGAAGAAACATCCCTTCCTCTACCCTTATTCCTTCCCTCCTTGCAAGGCCGACCACAAGTTCCCTGGTGATCCCGTCAAGAATTCCAGCTTCCAAAGAAGGCGTAGAGAGGACTCCTTTGCTGACGAAGAAGATGTTGCATACCGTGCCCTCAGTGAGAAAGCCCGCTGCATTCAGCATAATAGCTTCATAAGCGCCCCTTTCTTTCGCTTCCATCTTTGCCAGGATATTATTGAGAAAATTCAAAGATTTGATTTTCGGATCAATTGCATCGGCAAGATTCCGCCGGGTCTTTGCAAAAACAAATTGCACCCCGTCTTCATAACAGGAAATGGGGTATTCCCTGAACTGCTCCGCGATGACCACCAGGGTCTGTTTTCCGCAGAGTCCGGGATCAAGTCCTATCGGCCCTTTTCCCCTCGAAAGAGTTACCCTGATATATGCATCGGACAGCTTATTTGCTTCGAGAGTCTCATAGACCGCGTCGATGAGCCTTTCTCCTTCCGGTGCCTCAAGCCTAATTAACGCAGCAGAACGCGCAAGTCTCTCCATGTGCCGCCTCAGCATAAACACTATCCCCCCGTAAGAGCGCATCGTCTCATACACGCCGTCGCCGTAAAGAAAGCCGTGGTCGTATACCGATACCACTGCCTGCGATTCCGGCACAATCAATCCGTCAAGGAAAATAAACATATCCGGTGCGGTCCTCCATGTGTCGCTGACATTTTGCATTTTTCTTTCGCCTTTTGCAAACGCTTTCATTTGTGGTATTGGGTCAGCCTAAACACTGACCCAATACCCATCTTGCCCTCTCCCTGCGTATCGTGTATCATTTCTTCATCATGCGAATTTCGCCTTCACCAGGACCCTCAGGCTATCTCTTGCTCGTGCTGCACGCTCACCTGCCTTATATCCGCTATCCTGAACACACTCGTCACCTGGAAGAAAGATGGCTCTACGAAGCTATCACGGAGACCTATATACCCTTGATCGAGATGTTGGGGGACTTATTGTCCGACAACGTCGATTTCAGAATAACTCTTTCCCTTACCCCCACGCTGACAGAGATGATCCGCGACGCACTGTTAATGGCAAGATACGAACAATATCTTGACAACCTTATAGACCTTGCTGAAAAGGAAGTCTTTAGAAACCGTGGTCGCTCGGCCATCAAGCCCCTCTCAAGGATGTACCAGCGCCGGTTCACCCGAATACGGTACCTCTTCCAAGAAGTATACAAGAAAGACCTGATCTCGGCATTCGGGGCGTTAGCGAGTTCTGGCAAAGTTGAGCTGATTACAAGCGCCGCCACTCACGCATTCTTGCCCGCCTTAATCACAATGCCCCTCGCGGCTGAGGCACAGATACGGCTTGGGGTCGACCATCACTATAAGACATTCCGGAAAAAACCGGAGGGCCTCTGGCTCCCCGAATGCGGTTTTGTCCCGGCCCTCGATGAAATATTGGGAAAGACTAAAATAAAGTACTTCTTCCTCGAAAGTCACGGGATACTCAACAGTACCCCTGCAAGCACACACAGTATTTATGCGCCTGTGAGAACCCCGGCAGGGGTTGTCGCCTTTTCGCGTGACGTGGAGTCTTCCCGGCAAGTCTGGAGCTCAATCGGGGGTTACCCTGGGGATTGCGACTACAGAGATTTTTACCGGGATATAGGCTTCGATCTTGACGACGAATACCTCAAGCCCTACCTCCCCGCAGGTGTCCGGACCTTTACCGGCTTCAAGTATTACCGTATCACGGGCAGTGCGGGCGGGAAGCAGCCCTATGTCCCGAAACGTGCGCTTAAGAAGGCAAGGATCCACGCGGATCACTTTGTTTCCGAAAAGAATAAACAGGTAAGGTTTCTCGGTGAACATCTAAAGATACCTCCTGTCATCACCGCGGCTTACGACGCCGAACTTTTCGGCCACTGGTGGTTTGAAGGACCGGAATGGCTCAGGTCATTTCTCAAAGGTGGTCATCACAAAAAAAATTCATTTCGGTTTACTACGCCCTCGGAATACATTTCGGGGCACGGCGAAATTCAATCGGTCATGCCCTCTGCATCGAGTTGGGGAGACAAGGGATACGGTTCAACGTGGATACATTCCTCCAACCACTGGATATATAAACACCTGCACAGGGCCGCAAAACTTCTCGCCGGCGCTTCCCTCAGGAATATACATGCGCGGGGACTTCTCAGAAGAGCGCTCAATCAGGCTTTGCGGGAACTCCTTCTGGCGCAGTCAAGCGACTGGCCGTTCATGATGAAGACGGACAACGCCGCAGCCTTTGCGGAACACAAGTTTCGGGAACACATGAAAAACTTCCTGGACTTGCATAGGGATATCTCCTCCGGCAACATAGACAAAGCTAACCTTTTGCGTCTGGAACAAAAGAACAACATCTTCAAGGACGCGGACTTCAGGATATATGCAAAACGGGAAGCGGATTGATCAGTTTAGAAGCTTTTCAAAGGGATAGGATTTTAGATAGGTCAGAAACTCGTCGACCGCATGCGACGAGACAGAATTCTTATTGATTATCAGTGAAAACTCCCTCAGCACTTTTTCCTCTTTGATCCTAATGAGGTGAAGGCTTCCGTATTTGATCTCCTTACGCGCTGCCCACCGGGAGAGAATGGACACACCGAGACCGTTTTCAACAGCCTCCTTTATCGCTTCGGTACTCCCGAGGACCATAGATATCTTCATGTCCTGCGGCGTTATTCCATGCTTGGCGAGAAACTTCTCTATCATCTGCCGTGTGCCTGATCCTCCTTCTCTGAAAATAAAAGGTTCCTTCGTAAGTTCCCCTATTGAAATATCTTTTTTCTTTGCCCAGGGGTGGTAGGAAGGGACCACGAGCAGGAGTTCGTCCGGTATAAGTTTTTCAACGACCATCTTCTGCCTGGTGACATCACCTTCGACAAGGCCCAGGTCGATATTCCCTGAGTTAAGAAGCTCTACCACCCTCTTCGTATTGCCAACGAGGAGATGGACCTTGATCTTCAGATGAGCCCTTTTGAAATCGGTAATGACGCCGGGCAAGAGATAATTACCTATTGTCGAACTTGCGCCGATGCTGATGCTGCCCTTTACAAGGCCGATAAGCTCTCCTATGTCCTTTTCCGCATTCGAATAGAGGCTCAGGATTTCCTTGGCATATCGGTAGAGGATTTCGCCGGCTGGCGTCAAGGTAACAGTACTGCTTGACCTGTCAAAAAGCTTTGTTTCGTAGACTTCTTCGAGCGCCTGTATTTGAAGGCTGACTGCCGGCTGGGTCAAGTGAATGATCTCCGAAGTCTTGGAAAAACTTTTTGTCTCCGCCACAGTGCAAAAAACTTTTAATTTATGGTCGTCCATACCGCCTTCTCAAAGACCCTTCAAGGGTCCTGTTATATTGCCGAAGCAGCCCATAAGCCGAGTTCTGTCTCCCGTTGACCGGGTCATGGTCATTCATCTTAGCCCCGCACATATTGCCGGGGTCTAGCGGCCTTACCCGTTCCGCCACCCTGAAACGTAAGGGATTTGAAGGGGCCCCTCTCAAAGCGGAACCTATTTGACCTTGCTCCAGGCGGGGTTTTCCTAGCTGTCCCGGTCACCCGAGGCACTGGTGAGCTCTTACCTTCTGCCCAATTCCGGCAGACCCGCCGAGGCGGGCACCTTTTCACCCTTACCCTGACATACAGGGCGGTTTCCCTTTCTGTGGCACTTTCCTTCCCGTCACCGGGACTCTGCGTTACAGAGCGCCTTGCCCTTTGGAGCTCGGACTTTCCTCCCGCCTTCCGGCGGGCGACCATCTGTTCTGCTTCGGCAGTCTATAATAAATTTTAATTATTATATAACATTCTATTAGGGCTTATCAACCACCATTTTCATCAGATTCGAGAGAGTAGAGTATCCGAAGGCACTGGGGACATTGAATGATTTGCTCGTTTTTTTTGATCTCAACATACAGCTGAGGCGGTATGTTCATGTTGCAGCCGGTGCAGAGCTCATCCTTCGCCTGCGTTACTGCAACTCCGCTTCCTGTTCTCAGAAGCATCATATACTTGTCGTAAATATCGGGCTCAATTGATCCAATCACCTTCGCCCTCTGTTCCTCTAGTGTGGACAATTCCTTCTTTATCTCCCCGACTTCTTCGTCCAGCTCCTTTTTGAAGACGTCCAGCTTTTCCGCTTCCCTGTTTACATTTTCTTCCTTGCCCCTCTGTTGTTTCGTCGCGACATCGAGCTCTTCCATGACGACCAGTATTTCTTCTTCTATCCCTTCGATCTCCTTTTGAAAAACCTCTATCTCTTTCAGATGGGCCTGATATTCCTTATTCGTCTTTAAGTCTGAAACCCTCGTCTTCATTTTGTTGATTTTTTCATTGGTCTCTTCAAGTAGCCGCTCCTTGTCACGTTTCTTCTTTGCCAGCGCCTCGCTCCTTTGTTTCATCTTCTCGAGTTCAGCCTTTGCCTGCTTGAAAGGCTCGTCGACCTCAAAAATTCGAAGAGGGACCTTTCCAATGAAAAAACGTTTCTCGATAATGCGTGTGTCTGTTTCCTGCAGATTTACAAGATGTTTGATAAGATCTTTCACCAGTCCTCCAGGGATATGGTGGGCCCACCAGGACTCGAACCTGGGACCAACCGGTTATGAGCCGGTAGCTCTACCAGCTGAGCTATGGGCCCTGCAAAACAAAACCAAAGGAAAGACGACTGAACTATTGACCGCCTTCCCTGAAAATATCCGTAGCCTATTAATATAAATCCACGCCTTCTTTTAGTCAAGGACTCTCGATGAAGGTCCTAAGCCATTTGCTTCTTGACGGGTGCCTCAATTTCCTGATTGCCTTCACTTCAATCTGCCTCACCCGTTCGCGGGTAACATCAAATTCGAGTCCGACCTCCTCCAGGGTATGGGGGGTGTCTTCACCGAGACCGAACCTCTTCCTGATGATACTCTGTTCGCGTGCGGTCAGGGAAGAAAGCGCTTTGTCGATATTCTTTTTCATGTCACCTTGCATTGCGATATCCAGAGGAGACAATACCGATTTGTCCTCAATAAAATCACGGATGTGACTGTCTTCATCCTCCCCAATCGGGGTCTCCAACGAAATGGGCTCCTTCGAAATCTTCAGCATGACCCTTACTTTGTCAGCCGGTATCTTCATCTTTTCTGCGATTTCCTCCGTTGAGGGCTCCCTTCCCTTTTCCTGAACAAGTTCCTGTATCGCCTTTATCATTCGATTGACCGCCTCGACCATGTGCACGGGGATCCTGATCGTCCTTGACTGTTCCGCGATCGCCCTTGTAATCGCCTGCCTTATCCACCACGTGGCATACGTGCTAAACTTATATCCCCTCTGGTATTCGAACTTGTCGACGGCCTTCATCAGGCCGACATTCCCTTCCTGAATCAAATCGGAAAACCCGAGTCCTCTGCCCAAGTGTTTCTTGACTATACTTATCACAAGTCTGAGGTTTGCTTCTATCAAAGCGTTCTTGGCCTCTCGAATAGCCTTCTCCCCTTCTTCTAAAATCGCCGCCGTCTTTCCCATTTCACCATTATTTATATCAAAAAAATTCTCTTTCTTTTCGATTTCCAGCCTGCATGCCGACGCTTCTGCAAGGAGACCGGCAATTTCTTCCTCAGCGTCTTTGTCACTCACATCGGAAGCCTCCCGGATCTTTTTGATGTCGCCGGCCCGAGACTGTGCCTTCTCTTGCGCAGAGGACATCCTCATGTAAAGATCATTGATATCTAGAACTGCTTTTTTGATTTCCTCAGAAAACGCCAGGATTACATCGTCCTTCAAATTCAGTCGACTTATTTGGTCGAGGATCTGTTCGAGATTGTCCTCAAGGACCTTTTCATCATTCTCCCGAAGGACACCTCCGGCATCTCTCACATTTTTGAGAAGTGTTTTCCGGCTGTCGCGAAGCGGTTTCAATAGCAAGGCGATCTCTGAAAACTTTTTCCTCTCCATGATAAGGTCTTCCTCTACTTCATCTTCGCCGTTTAATATGATCTCCTCGAGGGGAGCCTCACCGACTTCGACCATTTCTCCAAGCGTAATGAGCTTGCTTAAGACGAAGGGAAGGGAAAAAATGATTCTGGCGACCTTTTCCTTTTCCCTCTCTATTCTCTTGGCAATCTCGATCTCGCCTTCTTTGGTCAGCAAGGGCACGCCGCCCATTTCCTTTAAGTAAATCCTTATTGGATCTTGGTCGCCATCCAGAAACAGTGTTTCCCTGTGTTTAGACTCCTCTTCTTTTTCGACTCCTTCCTCATATTCCGGTTCAAATTCGTTAATCTGAGGCCCGTCTTCTTCATAATCTTCGAAATAGTCCTCTTGTTCTTTCATAATCCTTTACCCTCTAAAGACCTCTTTTCAACCAAAAGAGAATTGGCGAGCACCGGGTCTCCGGAGGTCTGTGCAAGATGTAGTCTCTCATCTAGCTTCCTCTTTTCCATCCTCCTGAAGCACCCCTCTATGCTCTTGTCGACATGTTCGGGATCAAAGCCCGGTTCGACCGAAAACCTTGTAATCATTTTTCTTTCTTCTTCATCCGCAATATCCAGGACTTGCGTAATGTCCCGCATCTCTCCGAGCGAGGCGATCTTCCTGAAGAGTGAGACAACAATCTTGTCTTCGATATCGTCCATATTAAGCCTCGAAAATACATAGTCGGATTTTTCAGGAAAGGCGATTACCGCGCTCAAAAGAAGGTACTCTTCGCCGTTCCCCGCAGAAGGAAACGCGCGACGGATCCCCGGCACTGCACGGACGCCCCCGTCTTTTATCCTTTTGAACTCCTCCCTTATTGTCGATTCGTTTATCCCCGCCCTTTCGGAAAGCTCCCCGAGCATTTCACCAGCGGAGAGCAGGTCCTTGACCCCCGATATCAGCGTCAATGCCTCCCTCACGACATCTATCTTTTCTCCATGGGAAATGCTGAAAAGAAAATCAACAAGCGTCTTTGTGTCATTGAGAAGTCTCCCGAAGGATTCCCCGCCATACTTCCTCAGGTAGCTGTCTGGGTCTTCACCATCTGGGAGTAGGAGGACCTTCGCGGTATAGTTATTCTTGCATACAAGGGCGAGCGCGCGGCGCGCGGCAGCCTTGCCCGCCGCGTCTCCGTCAAACACAAGCACGGGCTTACTGCCGAGTGTTCTTAGTTTCTGGATATGGCCTGACGTAAGCGATGTCCCGAGGGGGGCCACGACGTTTTTAAACCCATACTGGTGACAAATAATGACGTCCAAGTAGCCCTCGACGATAATGACTCCCCCACCCTTTCTTATATCATCCTTCGCGGTAAAGAGGCCGAAAAGCGTATCGGATTTCTTAAATACCGCAGTTTCCGGAGAGTTGATATACTTCGGCACGGAATCGTCAAGTGCCCGCCCACCGAAAGCGAGGACGCCGCCGCTCATGCTCGTTATAGGGAAGATGATCCTGTGTCTGAACATATCATAGGGCCCCTTGTTCCCCTGTACGGCAAGCCCTGCTTCTTTTATCAAAGTGTCGCTACAGCCGCTTCCGCGCAAATGCCGGAGAAGGTTGTCCCATCCCTGGGGAGCGTATCCGATACCGAAGATATCTACGGACTCGAGGCCGATTCCTCTGTTTTTTAAGTACGCCATCGCCGGCGATGATGCCTTCAGCTTCGTCGCATAATACCGACCAGCCTCAGAGAGTACATCACGCAACTTCTCATATTTCCGGAAGGCTTTTTTGTCCGTCCCGTCCGTCGGCAACGGCACACCCGCCTTCTTTGCGAGCAGACTTATCGCTTCCTGGAACGAAATGTTTTCATGTTTCATGACAAAGGTGATAATATCTCCCCCGACGCTGCAGCCGAAACAATGGAATATCTGCTTAGAAGGGCTCACCATAAAAGAGGGGGTTTTTTCAGAATGAAAGGGACAGTTGCCTTTCCAGTTCTGTCCCGACTTTTTTAGTTGCACGTAGGAGGATATGAAGTCTACTATATCGCTCTTTGCCTTTATATCTTCGAGAAGCCTGTCAGTCTTCATGCCTTCCCCACGGAAAATTCTTTAGTTATTTTACCACGAACCTCAGGAGAAATTGTCTAGAGATGATCTTTCCCTTTACCGCCGCTGTGTAATGAGAGGGCAAGAGTCTTTCAGGAGATTTTTCTCAACAGCTCGTAATTATCTGCGGAGGGACAGGAGAAGTTCCTTGACTCTGTTATTCACTATCTTCCCGTCGGCAACGCCCCGCACGCGCGGCATCAGGATCTTCATGACCTTCCCCATGTCTTTTTCGCCCCCGGCTGAGGACTCCTGTATCGCCTGGAGGATAATCTTGTCGAGCGCTGCGGACGAAAGCTGCTCAGGCATGTATGATTGAAGGACCGCCAATTCGCGCCTCTCCTGATCGGCCAGGTCTTCCCGGCCGCCTTTCGAAAATTGCTCGATCGACTCCCTTCCTTGCTTTGCGAGCGTTGAAATAACCGACTGGATCTCTTCGTCTGAAAGATCGCGGCCCTTTTCAATCTGCAGATTCTTGGCCGCAGCCTTAACCATCCGTATTGCAGAAAGCTTAAGTTTATCAGACTCCCTTAATGCTGTCTTCAAATCTCCATCAAGCTTCTGCAGTAAAGTCATTTTACCTCACCGACATTTTGACTCTCTTCATTGCCTTTTTCCGTGCCGCGATAGCCTTTTTCTTCTTCTTCACGCTGGGCTTGTCGTAATGCTCTCTTTTCTTTACCTCAGAAAGAATTCCTTCTTTTTCGCACTGTTTCTTAAACTTCTTAAGAGCGTTTTCGAACGAGTCATTTTCCCGTACCCGTATTGAGGGCATCCATGTATCACTCCTCCCTGTTTAAATTAATGCACCAATATTACCAGTTTAATAAAGAACGTGTCAATGTAAACTTTCGGAAGAAATAGTTGATTATAAAGAGAATAATTACCCGCACGGTACCTACGGCAAAACTCAGCGGATATCTGATTGCAAAGGGAATTCTCCGTATGCTAAAGTCTTAGCATATCAAAAACCGGGAGCACGGCTCTATGCGTATGTAGTCGCATAATCGACCAACGAAC
The DNA here is from genome assembly GCA_963811165.1 of uncultured Nitrospiraceae bacterium. GTDB lineage: Bacteria > Nitrospirota > Thermodesulfovibrionia > Thermodesulfovibrionales > UBA6898 > Sulfobium. The sequence goes on along the minus strand of CAWEQH010000001.1, from coordinate 545,632 downwards.
AAATAACGAACGTTTCCCTTAAAATAATCGCCAATGATCTCGCTCGATGCCATAATAAATAGTCTCGAAGAGGCCGTCATCCTTTTTGACAAGACGCTGAGAATCGTCTATTTAAACAAGACCGCTGAAGAACTACTGAGGAAGAGTTCCAAAGAAATAATGCTGAAAAAATTGTCGGAGATATTCGAGAGTGAAAAGGCCATCTCAACCCTCATAAAAAAGACGATACGCGAGGGGCGTTCATTCAAAGGCAAGTCCGTAGGACTCGATATCGGGCAGTTCATCAATATTGATTTCCATCTTTCGCCTTTTTTTTCGAACGGAAAAATAGATGGTGCCGTCTTGTCAATCTCCCAAAATATCAATATCTCGGAAAGGGAAGAATACGATTTTGACTCCCTTGTCTACCTTATCGGCTCGATAGCCCATGAAATCAAGAACCCCCTCGGTGGAATAAAGGGAGCTGCGCAGTTGCTTCGTAATAAGGCAAAAAACGCGCCTATTAACGAATATGTCGATCTCATCGTGAAGGAGACGGACAGACTCAATTCCATTCTCCACGACTATCTGACACTCTGCAAAAAACCCGCATTTAACCAGGTGAATATCCATGAGGTTATGGAGAAGGCCCTTTCCATTATGGATGTACCCATAAAGGGCGCAGGGATAACGCTCAAGAGGCTGTATGACCCAAGCCTTCCACAAGTAAAGGGAGATGAGTCGAAGCTCCTCCAGGTCTTTTTGAATATTATAAAAAATGCACTTGAGTCCATGAAAAAGGGGGGCAAGCTGGAAGTTTCTACTTACCCTTCTAAGGAATCCGTCAGGGAGGGAGGGCGCATAAAGCGGTGGGCCTTGATTTCGATAAGGGACAATGGGAGCGGTATACGGGAAAAGGATCTTCAGAAGATTTTTATTCCTTTTTATACAAAAAAGAAACACGGCACCGGCATAGGCCTGGCTTTGTCACGGAAAATCATTAAAGATCACGGAGGGCTTATCACCGTAAAAAGCCAGGTAGGCGAAGGCACGTCCTTCTCTATTTACATACCGTTTGGGCACAATGGATAAAAAAATCCTAGTCATAGACGATGACGAGAGCATCACATGGGTCATCAAGAAGGCCCTCGAACCGCTCGGTCACGGTATTGTCTCGCGGACGAGGCTTTCGTCGGGTCTCAAGGCAATTCAGGAGGGGCACCAGGTCATCCTCCTCGATCTCATACTGCCAGACGGCAACGGACTCGACGGGCTGAGAGAGATACGCTCTGTTTATCCCGACGCTGTCGTCATCATGATCACTGCGCACGCCCAGATGCAGAGCACCATCACCGCCATGAAAGAAGGCGCGTACGACTACCTTGAGAAGCCTTTCGATATCGAAGAGCTTAAGATAGTGATCGAAAAGGCCTTCAGGGACCTTTCCCTAAGAGAAGAACTGCGGGAACTCAAAAAGGCGGCATACGAAACAGAAAGCCCCCACATGATAGGCAAGAGTCCGGGGATATTGAAGGTATTCAAGGACATAGGGAAAGTAGCTCCGAAAGACATAACCGTCCTTATCACCGGCGAAAGCGGAACGGGCAAGGAACTGGTTGCAAAGGCGGTCCATTACAACAGCAGGCGCTCCCACGGCCCTTTCGTGGCCATCAACTCCGCCTCTATCCCGAAGGAACTGCTCGAGTCCGAGCTTTTCGGCTACAGGAAAGGCGCTTTCACGGGGGCCGTATCCGATAAGAAAGGAAAGATAGAGTCTGCCAGCGGCGGCACCTTATTTCTTGACGAGATAGCCGAGATGGACTCCGGTCTGCAGGCAAAAGTCCTCCGTTTCCTTGAGGAAAAGGAATTCAGCCCGCTGGGCAGCAATGACCTTATCAAGGGGGATGTCCGCATAATAGGCGCGACAAACAAGAACCTCCCTGAAGAGGTTGCGAAGGGACTTTTCAGAGAGGACCTATACTACCGGTTCAACGTGGTCCAGATTAAATTGCCCCGGTTGAGAGAGCGGAAGGAGGACATCCCTCTGTTGACAAAATTCTTTCTCAGGGATGCCGTTAATAAACTGGAAACAGGAGAGAAAGAACTTTCCAAAGAGGCAAAGGCGGCACTCCTAAAATACGACTGGCCCGGCAACGTCCGGGAACTTGAAAATGTCATAAAAAGGGCCTGCGTGCTTTCAACGGGGACGGTAATTGAAAAAAAAGATCTCCTCATCGAAGAAGATGCCTCTTATTCCATCAAGGACTTCCTGGAAGAAAAATTGAAGAGATATCTGAAAGATATGACAAAAGTCACTAATTTCAATCTTTATGACACCGTGCTTTCTGAGGTCGAGAAAGCACTGATATCCATTGTCCTTAGGGAAACGAACGGGAACCAGCTCAAAACTGCCAGGGTCCTCGGTATAAACCGTAACACCCTCAGGACAAAGATCAAGGAATATAAGATAAAGTAAAAACCCTCTTCGCCGGCTTTATCCCCAGTCGACTGGAAAAAGATGTATCCCCCTTTTGTCCGGCCCGAGCGGTGAAATTCAGACTCAGACTTTGTCCCTGTTCTTCGGCCTCTTATTCACATCAAGGATTTTTTTCCTGATACGGACGGACGCCGGGGTAATCTCGACCAGCTCGTCTTCCTTAATAAATTCGATCGCCTGCTCTAAACTAAGTATCCTCGGGGGTATCAGCTGTAGCGCCTCGTCGGCCCCTGATGCCCTCATGTTCGTAAGTTTCTTTTCTTTTGTTACATTCACGTCGATGTCACTTTCTCTGGAATTCTCACCGACGATCATCCCTTCATATACAGAAGTGTTCTCCTTTATAAAGAGAGTGCCCCTGGGTTGCAGATGGAAGAGTGCGTAAGTGGTCGTCCTGCCTGTCCTGTCAGCGACGATTGCACCTGTGGAGCGCTTCGAGATCTGGCCCTGCCATGGCTCATATCCGTCAAAGATGTGGTTGAGAAGTCCGGTCCCCCGGCTATCGGTCAGGAACTGGGTTCGAAAGCCTATCAACCCTCTCGATGCTATTTTGAATTCGAGGCGTACCCTGCCGTGGCCGTTGTTCGTCATCTTCTGCATCTTCCCCCTTCTCATCCCCACTTGCTGGGTCACCACACCGACAAACTCATCGGGCACATCGATCACGAGATGTTCCATCGGCTCATGGAGCACTCCTTTAATGTCCTTCGTGATCGTCTCGGGCATCGAAACGGAGAGTTCATACCCTTCTCTTCTCATCATTTCGATGAGGATGGCCAGTTGCAGTTCTCCCCTGCCCATGACCTTGAACGAATCGGTGTTGTCGAATTCGACCTTGATCGCCACATTGTAAAGAAGCTCCTTTTCGAGCCTCTCCCTGAGGTTCCTGGACGTAACGTATTTACCTTCCTTCCCCGCAAAGGGTGAGGTGTTTATCGAAAAGACCATCGATATCGTCGGTTCATCCACCTTAATTCTGGGCAGTGGTTTTGGCCGCTCCAGATCCGTTATTGTATCGCCTATATTTATCCCCTCGATCCCGGCAAGGGCGACAATGTCGCCAACGGAAGCGCTCTCGATATTGACCCTGTCGAGGCCCTGAAATCCGAAGAGAGAGGTGATCTTCGTTTTGTCCGCTTCTTCTTTGCTCTTGATCACCGAAACCCAGTCCCCGACCTTGACGGAGCCTGAAAATATCCTGCCGATGGCGAGCCTGCCGACATAATCGTTATAGTCTATGTTCGTCACCAGCAGTTGCAGGACTTCGTTTTCGTCCGCTTCAGGAGCAGGTATCGTCTTTAGAATCAAATCCAGAAGGCACCGCAAGTCTCCCTCCGAGTCTTCCTCCATCGAGAGTCTCGCCGCACCGAGTTTTGCATTTGTGTAAACGATCGGAAATTCAAGCTGTTCTTCTGTGGCATCCAGGTCGATAAAAAGGTCGTACACCTCATTGAGCACTTCCTGTATCCTGGCATCCGGCCTGTCTATCTTGTTGATTACGAGAATCGGGGGAAGATCCAGCTCGAGGGCCTTCTTAAGGACGAACCTTGTCTGGGGAAGGGGCCCTTCCGAAGCGTCCACAAGCAAAAGAACGCCGTCGACCATCTTTAGCGTTCTCTCCACCTCGCCACCGAAATCGGCGTGGCCTGGCGTATCCACAATGTTTATCTTGCAGCCGTTATATTGGACAGCAGTGTTCTTCGCCATGATCGTGATGCCCCGTTCACGTTCAAGGTCGATGTTGTCCATCATCCTTTCCTGCACCTTTTCATTCGAGCGGAACAGGCCCGACTGCTTCAGCATCCCGTCGACGAGCGTTGTCTTGCCATGGTCGACATGGGCAATAATAGCAATATTTCTCAAATCTTCACGCTTCACGATTATGTTCTCCTCTTATTCTGTCTCTTTGATTTGCTGCGACGATTCCTGAAAGGCAGGAGTGCGAGCCCCATGGATGCAGATACCCGTTCAATGCAGAGAGACTATGTGAGTATTTTACAGGGGCAAGGCCTGAAATAGCAACGCTTCTCTATATATTTTGGGCAACGCATTCTGTTTTCCCGGTAAGGTTGCCTTCAATCCACAGCCTAAGAGGCGGCCGTTTGTCGTTGTGGGAGGATGCGTTTCCCTTTTCCATACACCCCCTCAATTTTTCCCGTCTCAATAAAGTCTTCACTTACCACCAGATAATTCCCCTTTTCGATTTCACTTATATCCATGCATGCCGCAGAGAGTATTTGCTCTCCAGTAAAACCGGCTTTCCTGAAAAGCCGGAGTTCCTCAAAAAACGATCCGCCATGATTGACGCCTCGTGAGCCGCTGTCGGTCCCCGTTTGAAGTCTGACGCCGAGAGATGCAGCAGTGTTGATAGAATAGAGATGGTCTTCGATGATACCTTCGACGTATTTTTTTTCAGACGTGGCGAGAGTCGCTGTCTGCCCCGATAACGCAAATATTGTTGGTGTCCACGAGACTTTTGACTCTGCCATCATATGGAGCGTCTCCGTGGCAACAAAGAATCCATGCTCGATCGAGATGGCACCGGCCACTACCGCATCTTTTATGGCAGGGTCAGAGTTTGCATGGCATACAATGTCCAGGTTCCTTTCCCTTGCCTCGGCCTGAATAATCTTGAGTTCTTCAAGTGTAAAGCCTCCGGTAGTCACGGGCGATGGAGCGGTGAAGCTGACAACCCCTGAGTTTATGACCTTTATGAAATCTGCGCCGGCATCTGCCACTTCCTTTACTGCCCTTTTGATCTCTTCCTTCCCGCTGACACTTTTTCCGAGAAATTCTCCATAACCCCCTGTTTTGCATATTGCAGCCCATGCTGTCCTCATCGCGATCTTCCCGGCCAAAAGGGCTTTTGCATCCATACCTATTCCGGTGCGGTGTCCCATGTCATTTGCAGAAAAAATGCCGCTTTTGGCGTATACCTCCCCTATCCTTAAAATGTCCCGAAGGGATGCTTGCCGGCCGTCAACCATGAAATGCATATGGGCATCCCTGAAAGGGGGAATGCGATAGAGGCCGTGGCCCTTACCATAGAGGAATTTATGCATGGAGAAAAAATATTCCCGGATGAAAACTACGGAAACGCAATGCGCGCAAGATGGACGACAGGGGCCGGGAGCACGCCTATTACTACCACACCGGCAAGAGTTATCGCAAGCGCCAGGCCCATTGAAGGAGAGGTTGTAATCGCTACAGCCTCCTTCGGCTCTTTCATATACATATACATGACTATGCGGAGATAGAAATAGGCGGATATCGCACTGAATATTACCGCAATAATCACCACCCATGTGTATCCGGCGTTTATGGCGCTCATAAAGAGATAGAATTTCCCCATGAAGCCTGCAGTCGGAGGAATCCCGGTAAGAGAGAACATGAAGACAAGCATAAATGCCGCAATTACCGGATGGGTCTTCGAAAGCCCTTCATAGTCCGTGATCTTATCTCCCTTAAACCCTTCGGTCCTCAGCATGATAATAACGGCAAAGGCCCCGATATTCATAAAGGCATAGATCATCATATAATTCATAACGCCGGCGAGCCCGTCGGCGGTCCCTGCGATGATGCCCAAAAGGGCGTAACCCGCATGGGCTATTGAGGAATAGGCCAGCATCCTCTTTATGTTGGTCTGTGAAATCGCGACTATGTTTCCTACACCCATAGTAAGTATCGCTATCGGGATGAGTACCGGCGTCCACTGGGGTTTTATCGGATAAAGCGCATCAAGTAAGACCCTCCCCATGACCGCGAAACCGGCCGCCTTAGGCCCAACCGACATAAAGGCTGTGATCGATGTAGGAGCGCCTTCATACGCATCAGGGGTCCACATATGGAACGGGACAGCGGCAATCTTAAAGGAAAACGCGATCGTAAGAAAGACCATCGCCAGCGTAAGCGCGGGATTCCCCATTAGTCCATGCAGGGTGATATACTGAGCAATGGCCTTGAGGTTCGTCGTCCCCGTCAGGCCGTATATCAGGGAAGTGCCGTAGAGCAGAAATGCCGATGCAAACGCGCCTAGGAGGAAATACTTTATTGCCGCCTCATTGGATTTCACGTCGTGGCGGAGAAATCCGGCAAGGATATAGGTGCTCAGTGCCATGAGCTCAAGGCCGAGATAAACGACGATCAAGTCTCCTGCGGACGCCATGATCATCATCCCCAGGGTTGAAAAGAGTATGAGGCTATAATATTCTCCAAGGTTCACTTTTTCGATGGCGATATACTTTATCGAAATAAGGACGGTGAGGATGACGTTCAGGACAAAGATAATCTTAAAGAACATACTGTAGCCGTCGGAGATGAACATCCCATTGAAGGCAATGCCGAGGGAACCGCTGAAGGAATAGGCCACTGCGGACACACATATTATGCTCAGTAACGCTATCGTCTCTTTCCTCTTTATGAAGAGGTCCGACAAGAGGATGGCGAGCGACAGGACGGTCATAATAATCTCGGGCGTTAACGGTCTAAGTGGCATCATAAACTGCATTGGAACCTCCTGGAACTCGGTTGCGTATTGCTCACTTGATAACCTCTGTGATAGTTTTGGCGATCGTCGGCCCGTGCATGCCGCCCGTATTCACTCTGTCGATAAGATGCTCCACCGACTTGTGCAGGAACCCCAGAAAGGTGTCCGGATAGATGCCTATCCAGAATATCAACACAAGCATTGGAAGAAGGGTGATAATCTCCCTCGCGTCAATATCATGAAGGGCAGCGACCTTCGGGTTCGTCTCCATAAAAAATACCCTCTGATAGAGCCACAGCATATATCCGGCGCCGATAATGACACCCGTCGCGGCGAGAACACCGGCCCACTGGTTCGCGGTGAACCCTCCCAAAATTATCAGGAACTCTCCTATAAAGCCGTTTGTAGACGGCAGACCAATCGACGCAAGGGTAAAGACGATGAATAAAGAAGCATAGAGAGGCATCACCGAAGCTACTCCGCCGTAATCCGCAATCTGCCTGGTATGAGTCCTGTCGTAGATGACGCCAACGCTTAAAAAGAGGGCGCCGGTGACGATTCCATGGTTCACCATTTGGAGGATACCCCCCTCCATTCCCTGTATATTGAGTGCAAAGATCCCGAGTGTTACAAAGCCCATATGGCTTACCGAGCTATAGGCGATAAGCCGCTTGAGATCAGTCTGGGCGAGACAGATCACCCCGCCGTAAATGATCGCAATCACCGATAATACCAGCATTACGGGGGTCATCGCCCTTGAAGCCTCGGGCAGGATGGGGAGGGAGAACCGCAGGAAACCGTAGGCCCCCATTTTTATAAGTACGGCGGCAAGTATCACGCTGCCTGCCGTAGGGGCTTCAGTATGTGCATCCGGGAGCCAGGTGTGGACAGGGAACATGGGGACCTTGACCGCAAAAGCGGCAAAGAAGGCCCAAAAAAGCCAGAGCTGCATCTCATAAGGATATGTGCGGGTGGACAGTTCCACAATGTCAAAGGTCCTTCCGGAGTAAAAATAAAGCACGATTATTCCAACCAGCATCAGCACACTTCCCACAAGGGTATAAAGGAAGAACTTCACGGCGGCATAGACCCTGTTTGGCCCGCCCCATACACCAATCAGAAGATACATGGGAATGAGCATCGCCTCCCAGAAGATATAAAACAGGAAGAAGTCCAAAGAGCAGAATACTCCGATCATCGCCCCTTCCACGATAAGGAGCGAAATATAGAACTCCTTCGTCTTCGTCTTTATCGCATTCCACGATATGAGCACGCACAAGATAATAACAAGCGTCGAAAGCAGAACAAAGAGGATGCTTATTCCATCTAACCCGAGGGAATAATTGACGTTCCAGGCAGGTATCCATTGATGCCGTTCGACAAACTGCATGACGTGAGTAGACTTATCGAATTTAGTAAAGAGCGGAAGCGAAATGATAAATGTTATTACACTTAAGGCAAGTGTGAAAGCTCTAATGAGCCCCTCCCGGGACCTGGGTATCAGAAGCAAAAGTGCCGCGCCTGCGACAGGCAGGAATATCAAGGTGCTTAAAATCGGGAATCCCAAACTGTTTGTCATTGCCTGTTCCATTATATGCCTACCTCAGTAGCATCCAGGCAACTATTATCAGTATGCCCGTCGCCATTATCGTTGCGTAGTGATGAAGAAATCCGGTCTGCACCTTCCGTAACTGCCTGCTGAACCCTCCGATAGCAGCGGGGACCCCGTTGACTATCGCCTCTATCACCTTCGCGTCAGTGATCCCGATTAGGACGTTTTTGGCTATCCAGATCGTAGGCCTTATCAGTATAAAACTGTATAACTCATCGACATAATATTTATTGAAAAGGATCCTGTGTGCGCCCCGGAACTGCTCCGCAAGTTTGACAGGAATGTCCGTCCTCTTGAGATACATGAAATAGGCAAGCCCTATTCCGGAGAGGCCCGCAATAATTGAGACTGCCATCACCATCCATTCTTCAGCATTGGTACCGTGGCCTTCAGAATGTCCCAGCGCCGGGTTCATGAATTCTGTGAAGTGCGCCCCGCCTCCAAGCAGATGCGGTATCCCGACCCAGCCCGAAGCAACAGCCCCAACACAGAGGAGTATCAGCGGAATCGTCATCGACTTCGGAGATTCATGCAGATGGTGCTCCTGCTCATGAGTGCCGCGGAACTTCCCATGGAAGGTAAGGAATATAAGCCTGAATGAGTAGAGCGCGGTAAGGAAGGCAACAAAGGTCCCGATGAGCCAAACGAGCCTGCCTGCCGGGTTTGGACTGGAATAGGCGAGCCAGAGAATCTCGTCCTTACTGAAAAATCCGGCAAATCCGGGGACACCGGAGATACTCAGCGATGCGATAAACATAGTCAGATACGTGACAGGCATATATTTCTTTAATCCGCCCATCTTCTGTATATCCAGCTCTCCGGCCATAGCATGCATAACGCTGCCGGCACAGAGGAAGAGAAGGGCCTTGAAAAAGGCATGCGTATACAGATGGAATACACCGGCAGTATATCCTCCCACGCCGCAAGCGAGAAACATATAGCCGAGCTGGCTTATCGTCGAGTAAGCGATTATCCTCTTTATATCGTTTTGTACAAGACCGATAGTCGCCGCAAACAGAGATGTTATCGCACCGACCAGGGCGACCACGGTCAAAGCGATTTCGGAGAGGCTGAATATCGCGTTACACCGGGCAACGAGGAATACGCCCGCGGTCACCATCGTAGCGGCATGGATGAGGGCACTGACCGGCGTCGGGCCTTCCATCGCATCCGGCAGCCAGACGTGAAGCGGCATCTGGGCCGACTTACCCACCGAACCGCAAAAAAGGAGCAGCGCAATAAGGGTCATGAGGTGGACATCGTAGCCCAGGAAGTTCACGGTCTTTGCCGCAAAAGCTCCAGCCTGGCTGAAAACAGGCTCATAGTATACCGTGCCGAAGGTGAGGAATATCATAATGATTCCGAGGCCGAACCCGAAATCGCCGAACCTGTTTACGATGAACGCCTTTTTCCCGGCGTCAGAGGCGGACTTCTTGTTGAAATAATAGCCGATGAGGAAGTAGGAACAAAGACCTACGCCCTCCCAGCCGAAATAGAGCTGAAGAAAATTATTCGCCATAACCAGCATGAGCATGCAGAAGGTGAAGAGGCTCAGGTACGAAAAGAAGCGGTAATATCCCTTGTCGCCGTGCATATAGCCTGCGGAGTATATATGGATAAGCGTGCTGCATGTGGTGACTACGATAAGCATCACCACAGTGAGCTGGTCGATAAGGAAACCGACAGATACCTGGAACCCTCCCGACGATATCCACGTATAGAGGTTTTCGTTCAATGTCTTCCCGGACATCACATCGAGGAGCGTGGCGACGGAAACTACCCAGGAACCGGCCACGGCGATGATCGCGACCCAGTGGGCCTTGTCTTTTATGATGCCACGGCCAAAGAGGATATTGATCAGAAATGCCGCAAACGGTAAAAAGGGTATCAGCAGATAATTATGCATATCCTTCCTTTCATCCCTTCATCTCGTTCATTTCATCGACATTGGCAGTGGTCTTGTTCCTGAAGAGGGCTATGATAATCGCGAGCCCTATCGCCGCCTCGGCCGCCGCAACCGTAACAATAAAGAAGACCAAGATCAGGCCCCTCATATCCTGAAGGTAATGGCTGAAAGACACCAGACTGATATTGACCGCGTTAAGCATGAGTTCTATGGACAAAAACATGATAATGATATTTCTCCTCGTAAGAAATCCGAATACGCCTATCGTAAAAACCGCAGCGCTCAGCATTAAATACCAGTGTAAGGGGACCATGCGCTAAGCCCCCGTCCTTTTCTTTGCAAGCACGATGGCTCCTATAATCGAGATCAGCAGGATTAAAGAAGCGATCTCGAATGGAAAAAGATATTCGGTGTAAAGGACTTGCCCCAAGACCTTCGTGAAGGTCTCTTTCTGTATATAGTCGATCGTATACCTCCCTGAAATACCGGGCACAAAGGAACTCACGGCAAAACCGATGCCGCCCAGTAGTGCCAGTGCGATAACCAGCCCGGCAGGCCAGGAGCCTATAAACCGGTTTGCCAACAACTCTTCCCTAAGGTTCAGAAGAAGAACGACGAACAGGAAGAGGACGAGTATCGCCCCGGCATAGACTATCACCTGTATCGCCGCAATAAATTCGGCATCGAGGAAGAGGTACATGCTTGCGAGGTTGAAAAAGAGAACGAGCATCCACATGACGCTGTGGACGGGGTTTCTCCTTGTCACCACAAGGACAGAAAGGACGGTGATCACCACGGCAAAATATCCAAAGAACAATTTAGGCAGCATTTCCTATCTCTTCTCCTTCACTTTCACTTTGCTGAACATCGCCTGTCCTTCGCTTCCGGTAAAATTTTCAGACTTGGGCTGCCAGAAATCTTTAAAATAACGTTCGCCCTTCGGCCCCGCAAAGTATTTATCCCAGTTCCCAAGGAGCTTGTCCTTTGTCATATAGAAATCTTCTCTCTTATAATTCGAATATTCATAGTGCTCGCTCAGGGTGATCGCCCCGAAGGGACACGCTTCTACGCAGAATCCGCAGAAGATGCACCTGAGCACATCTATCTCATACCTGTCGACGACCTTGGCATGATCTTCGCCCTCAGATGTATAGATATGGATACATTTTGAGGGACAATAGGCGCCGCAGAGACCGCAGCCGACGCACTTCAACTTTCCCTCAGCGTTTTTTGCAAGGGCGTGCAGTCCCCTGAAGCCCGGAAGTGCCGGCACAGCGACTTTTGGATACCGCCTCGTGACAGGCTTGGTGAACAACATAGTCTTTAAGGTAAAGGCAAGACCTTTTAAAATCTCTACAAAGAATATCGTCCTTATTAATTTTCCCGATTTCATAGTAATCCCTTAAACCACATTTTTGCCAGCCCCGTAATTACGATGTTTGCGAGCGCCAGAGGGATAAGCAATTTCCATCCGATCGCCATAAGCTGGTCGTAGCGGTATCTCGGCAGTGTCGATCTAACCCAGTAATAGAGGAACATAAAGGCATACACTTTAAAAAGGAACCAAAAGAGCCCGAGGGCCTTGGCAAGAAAAACAGGTAAGCTGGCCGTAATGAAATCCGGAAGTGCCCACCCCCCCAAAAAGCAGAGGGCCGCGATAGATGACATCACCAGCATGCCCGTGTATTCGCCGAGGAAGAACATGGCAAAACGGAAGCCGCTGTATTCGGTGAAATAGCCGGCAACGAGCTCGCTTTCCGCCTCAGGAAGGTCGAAGGGGAGCCGGTTCGTCTCCGCAAAGGCCGCAACTATGAATACAAAGAAGCCAAGGAACTGTGGTACTGCAAACATGCCCAAAGGATAATGGTGCTGAGCCCTCACGATGTCCATCAGGTTCAGCGACCCTGACATCATCATGACGCCTACCAGGCTAAGCCCCATGGAGATTTCATAACTTATCACCTGGGATGCAGACCTGAGCCCCCCCAAAAAAGCATACTTAGAGTTCGATGACCATCCCGAAAGAACGATACCGTATGCGCCAAGTGAAGACATTGCAAAGAGGAAAAGGAGTCCTATGTTTATGTTGCCTATCACGAACCCGTCAAAAAAAGGCAGCACAGACAGGGAAGTAAGCGCAGAGACAAAGAATATCACAGGAGCAAGATAAAACAACGGTTTGTCCGCATTTTGGGGGATGATGTCCTCCTTGAAAAAAAGCTTTATTCCGTCTGCGAAGGGCTGGAACAAACCCAATGGACCAACTTCCCTTGGACCTATCCTTACCTGCATATGTGCCATGACTTTGCGCTCAAAATAGGTTGCGTAAGCGACATGGAGGAGACCCACCGCGATGACGGCTGCGATCTTCAGGAGAATGAAAACGATATTAATTGCCGTGGCAAGAAATCCCGACGTAGTCATGGCATTAAGGATATCGTTCATCTGCCCACCTTCTCCACCGTTACGACATTTCCGTCGATGACAGGGGCCTTTGTAACAGGGTCGATCGAATATTCTATCAGGCTGAATGCCCCCTTGCCCTCAAAATTGTTCGTCAGCATTACCACAGAATCATCAACATCCTTATCGACAGCCACCGGGAGGTCCAGGGACCCGGGCACCGTCGATATTTTAATGACATCGCCTTCGTTTAGGGCTAGCCTGTCTGCCGTGGCCGGACTTATCCTCGCCACTGCCGCGGCATATATATTTACTAACGCCTGAGCCTTTCTGCTGAGTGTCCCTGAGTGGAACAAAGGTCTTTCGAGTCTCAGATAGAGTTTACCCGCCACTGCGACAGAACTGCTCTTCTCTGCCCGGATCTCTCCTGTAACGCCCCTGAGAGGCTCTCCCTTATAAGGATATATTGCGGTTTCTTTTCCTATCTCGCCATAGGAGAGGTCCCTGTGCAGAGGAGAGACCTTACTTATCTCGGAAAAAACGTCCTCTGCGTCCGCATAGTGCATCTTGGAGGCCATATTTTTTGAAATCTCCGAAATGATTCTCCAGTCCTCCATGCCTTCGCGGCCCACCGCTTTTCTAAGGCGCTGGATCCTTCTTTCCATGTTTGTGTAAGTGCCGTTCTTTTCCGACCAGCTGAGGGCAGGAAGCACCACATCGGCCAGTTTGGCGCTTTCGGTAAGGAATATGTCCTGCACGACGAGGAAATCGACCTTCTTGAGCGCGGCCTCTACTTCTTTAGAGTTCGGCAGATTGAACACCGGGTTCTCGCCCATTATGTACATCGCCTTTAAGGATCCGCTCTTTGCGGCCCCGATCATTTCAAATATCGTAAGACCGGGCCGCTCCGGGACCGGGGTCTTCCATACTATTTCATACTTTTTTCTGAATTCGGCGTATCCGAGCGGCCTGTATCCAGGCAGAAGGTCCGGCGCGCACCCCATGTCTAAAAGCCCCTGTTCGTTCGCACGCTCGGAAAGCAGATAGACCCTGCCGTTTATGAGATACGTAATCGCCGCCAAAAGCAGGAGCTTATAATTACCGCCGTCGCTTTGGACGATTTCTTTGCCGATAACTACCGACGCGTTAGAGGAGCCCGAGAGCTTGTCGATGAATGCGGTAAAGTCTTTTTCCGAAACGCCGCAACTTTTAACGACATCTGCGGAGGAGACAGCGATATCTTTTATCTTTTCCTCCAGGATCTGATTCGCTCCTGGAAGACCTTTCTTGTCCTTCAGGGCCGATACGATCCCCTCGAGCAAGACAGCTTCCGAAAAGAGTGAAGGCCTCAATTCCACGGGCGTATAATGCCTGAGCCCTTTTATGTGGCCCACCGTGAGAATACTTCCTCCCTTTCTTGAACAGGCCCTTATCTGAAGCCCCAGTATAGGGTTTATCGCAGTCGGATCGCCTCCGGCGACAAAGACGGCATCGGATTTTGAAATACCGGGGATAAGATTTGCCGTAGACCCTTGCCCGAAGATATTCTCGATAAAGCCCTGCGCCCCTGCATACCCTGTCCTGGCGGTGCTGTCTATATTGTTAGTCCCGAGGGTGACCCTCATGAACTTCTGGAAAACGTAATTGTCCTCGTTTGTGCACCTCGGCGAGGCTATCCCCGCGATCGAAGAGCCTCCGAAACTTCCCTTTATCTCTCCAAGTTTTTTGGCAACGAGGCTGATGGCCTCTTCCCATGTCGCCTCTTCAAGGACGCCGTTCTTTCTAATCAGCGGCGAAGTGAGTCTGTCCTTATGTCCGACGAACTCGTAGCCGAACCGTCCGCGGGAGCAGAGAAGTCCGTTATTGACTGCCGTACCTATCCGGGGGACGACCCTTTTTATGACATCATCGCGGACCTGCACTATGAGGGTACAACCGACCCCGCAGTAAGGGCATATTGTTTCAGTTTCATTTACCATCTGCCATGGCCTGTAACTGTGTCTGTGGAGCCTCGACATTATGGCTCCCACCGGACAGACAGAAACGCAATTGCCGCAGTATTCACAATCGAACTTGCCGCCCGAGAAGGGTTCGATATGGGAGTGGCCGCCTCTGTCTATGACGGCTATGGCCGCCGCACCCTGAACGCCTTCGCACATCCTCACACATCTTGTGCAAACTATGCATCTCTCCATATTCCTGACAATGACAGGGTCTTCCAGGCTTTCAGGCACTTTTCTCTTGGCCTCTTTGAAGCGGCTCGTTGCAGGACCGTACTTTTCGACCAGGTCCTGAAGTTCGCATTCGCCGGCCTTGTCGCAGTAAGGGCAGTCAAGCGGATGGTTGATAAGGAGAAATTCGAGTATGCTCCTTCTTACATTCGTGATCGCCTCGGTTTCAGTCCTGACGGTCATGCCGTCTGTGACCATCAGGGTACAAGCGGTCTGAAGACGCGGCATCTTCTCGACCTCCACAAGGCATAATCTGCAGCCGCCGTACTTTTCAAGCTGCTCATGATAGCAGAGCGTCGGAATCTTGATCCCGGCTGACCTGGCAGCCTCAAGTACCGTGACCGCTTTTTCAAGGGTTATCTCTTTTCCGTTGATCGTTACTTTTATCATCGATTGTCCGTTATCCTGCTACTGTGCAGGCCTTATTTCTGATATGATCCTCGAATTCGGACCTGAAATGTTTAATGAAATTCTGTACAACAGATGCTGCCCCGTCCCCTAGAGGACAGAAGGTCTTCCCGAGCATATTCGCTGAGATGGACAGCAAAAGATCAATGTCTCCTTCCGTGCCCTCTCCGCTATCGATCCTTCCCAATATCTTCCTCAACCATCCTGTCCCTTCACGACACGGCGAACACTTGCCGCATGATTCATGCTCGAAAAATTTGAGTGCCCTATAGCAGACCTTGACGAGGCAGACCGTCTCATCCATGACAATCACGGCGCCGGAGCCCAGCATGCTGCCGTGTTTCGGCATGTTTACGAAGTCCATGGGACAATCTATCTTGTCCGGGGGAAGCACCGGCGTCGATATCCCGCCGGGGATGACCGCCTTCAACTTTTTGCCTCCCTTTATCCCGCCGCAATGCGTGTAGATAATATCCTTAAGATTGGTCCCCATTGGCAGCTCATACACTCCGGGCTTTTCCACATGTCCGCAGACGCAATAGATCTTGGGTCCGGGACAGTCGGGGCTTCCTATCTTCGCATACGCCTCCCCGCCGATCTCGATGATATACGGCAAATTCGAAAGGGTCTCGACATTATTGACGACAGTCGGTTTCGCAAAATACACCTACATTCACCGGGAAAGGGGGCTTGATCCTCGGCTGCCCCTTGTCGCCTTCGAGGGACTCGATCAACGCCGTCTCCTCGCCGCATATGTAAGCCCCGGCGCCCTGATGTACCGCAAGGTGAAATTTCACTCCCTTGCCCGCAACATTGTCCCCGAGGAAACCTTTTTCATAGGCTTGGCTGATCGCCTTTTCAAGATATGCTTTGCGGCAGGATATTCGCCCCTGAGATATATATAACCGTATTCAGCGCTGAGCGCAAACCCTGAAATAGCCATCCCCTCGATAAGAAGATGGGGGTTCTTTTCGAGTATCGGCCTGTCCTTAAAGGTTCCCGGCTCACCCTCGTCTGCATTGCACAGAAGGTACTTTGGGAATTTGGGGTCTGCAGAGGCAAAGGTCCACTTCATGGCGACCGGGAACCCTGCTCCGCCCCGGCCCCTCAAACCGGCCTTCTTGACCTCTTCTATCAACTCCTTGGGCACCATACCGAGCGCCTTCGGAAGACTCCTGTAGCCGCCTGCCTTTATATATTCGTTTATATCCGCAGAGTTTGGATTTTCTATATTTTTAAGGAGTACCTTTCCCATGTCGTCTATTTATATCTACCAAGTATTTCTTCTATGTATTTTTCAGTCAGATTTTCATAAAAATCATCATTCACAAGCATCGCCGGCGCAGTGCCGCATGCACCGATACACTCCATAATCACAAGAGAAAACCTTCCGTCCTGGGTCGTCCCCCCGGGTTCAAGCCCGTATTTGTCCTTCAGGAAATCCACAAGTCTTTCGGCGCCCAGGATCATGCATGAGACATTCGTGCAGAGTTGCACGACTGTTTCTGCCGGCAGGCTTATGTTTGTACATCGCATAGAAAGTCCCTACACCCCGGGCGATCGCCTTCGGCACTGCCGAGCAGGTCCGACACCGTCTCATATGCGTCCGGAGACAGACCAGCCGAACTCCCTCTGGGCCACATAAAGGGCCGGCAGGAGCGCTGCCCTTGCACGTCGGGTATTTCAGCCTTATCTCTTCCAGTTCTTTCCTTGCAGCTTCATTAAACATTTTTATCTTTTGACCTTTTTTACCTGTCACATTCTCCAAGGACAATATCTATCGTCCCTATGTTCGCTATAACGTCTGCGATCATCCCTCCCTCACAACCTCGGAAGCACCGAAGCATGGACGAATGAAGGCGCCCTCACCCTCATCCTGTAAGGCTTCCCCGTTCCGTCGCTCACAAAATAAAAGCCGAGTTCTCCCTTGGGCACCTCGGTCGCACATGTAAACCTCGCCTTCGGCAACGGACGGGCCTTTCGTAATCAGGATAAATTGGTGGATAAGATGCTCCATGTCCTTGAGGATCATGTCCTTGGGCGGCAGGGTCAATTTAGGCGCATCCGCCATGACTAGGCCCCGCAGGCAGTTTCTCTATACACTGTTTCATTATCCTGTTTGCCTGCCTCATCTCTCCCACCCTGACAAGATACCTGTCGTAACAGTCGCCTTTCTTGCCGACAGGCACATCGAACTCGACCTTGTCATATGCATCATAAGGAGCATATCTCCTTATGTCATAATCAACTCCGGAGCCCCTCAGCATACCGCCTGTAAGACCCCAGTTTATCGCCTCTTCGGCCGAGATGACACCGATACCTACCGTCCTGTCCTTCCATATCCTGTTTTCAGTGACAAGGGTCTCATAATCGTCCATATGCGAAGGGAACTCAAGAGCAAATTCATAAAGGGCATCGAGAAACTCCTGAGAAATATCATTGCGGACACCGCCGACCCGCGGATAACTCACGGTAAGCCTCGCTCCGCAGAGCATCTCGAAAAGGTCGAGAATGCGTTCTCTCTGGGCCATCGCATGCAAGAAAGGAGTGGTGGCCCCGATGTCCAAGACATGCGTTCCTAGCCAGATGATATGGCTAGATATCCTCCCCATCTCGGCAACCATTGTTCTTATGAACTTGGCCCTTTCCGGAGCTTCGATACCGAAGAGCTTTTCCACAGCGTTGACGTAGCCGACATTGTTGTTCATGGAAGATATGTAATCAAGCCGGTCGCTAAGAGGAAGGGCAGCAAAATAGGTCCTGTTTTCCCCGAGTTTCTCAACGCCCCGATGGAGATAACCGACATAGGGGGTACACTTGACCACATTTTCGCCGTCGAGGTCGAGCAACAGCCTCAGAACACCGTGCGTCGCCGGGTGCTGGGGGCCCATGCTGATCGTCAGCTCTTGAGTCTCGAACGTCTTTTCTTTAGATTCCATCTCTTCCATATTTATGAAAATTCTGCCCCTT
This sequence comes from uncultured Nitrospiraceae bacterium, assembly GCA_963811165.1. Taxonomy (GTDB): domain Bacteria; phylum Nitrospirota; class Thermodesulfovibrionia; order Thermodesulfovibrionales; family UBA6898; genus Sulfobium. The sequence continues at coordinate 527,140 of CAWEQH010000001.1, read as the reverse complement.
ATTATCCTCAGTGCTCATCCGTGCCACTCGAATTCCCTGTACCTCTTTGCTTTATCGAGAATCTCGATGAAGCCGGACCACTCCTTTTCCGGGCCCTGTAACGGATAGTCTTTTCTCAAGCGGATACCCTTCCCAGTCTTCCGGCATGAGTACTCTCCTAAGGTCAGGATGCCCATTAAAGACAATACCGTACATGTCATATGCCTCCCGCTCGTGCCAGTTCGCTCCGATCCATACGGGCATGACTGAATCTATGGATGGTTTGTCATCGGCCACTTCTGCCTTTAATCTGAGGGCATGACGGTGTTTTATCGAATAGAGATGGTATACGACCTCGAACCTCTTTTCATTCTTCCCGAGATAATCGACCCCGCAGACATCTACAAGGTAATCGAAGAATAGTTCGGGGTCGTCGTGTAGGAATCTGCAGATGTCGAGTATCCTCTCTTTTTTCAGGGTAACGGACACCTGTCCCCTGAATTCCTTTACGTCAAGAACCTCTTCAGGAAATCTTTCCTTTATCTTTTCGGCGACCTGTAATGCTTCCATAACCCCTAAGTCCGCGTTCCTCTCTCAAAATTTAACTTCAGGCTATGACTACGAACTGCCGGCTAACGCCGCTCTCCCGCCTTAACGCCAGCGGCTCCAGTGGAACTGTTCCGCCTTGATCTTTTCTTGGAGCTTGATTATCCCGTCGATAAAGGCCTCGGGCCTCGGCGGACAACCCGGGATATATACATCGATCGGTAAAAAGGTGTCGCATCCCTGCACCGTACTGTAGGTATTGAAAATGCCTCCGCTGTTGGCGCAGCTTCCCACCGAGATCACGTATCTGGGCTCGGGCATCTGATCATAGACCCTTCTGACGATCTGGGACATTTTTTTTGTAACAGTGCCGGCGACGAACATAAAATCAGACTGCCTCGGGGAACCCCTCGGGATTATCCCCATCCTGTCGAGGTCGTTATGACTGGCGTACGTCGCCATCATTTCAATGGCACAGCAGGCAAGCCCGAAGGTCATCGGCCATAGGGACGACCGTCTCCCCCAGTTTATCAGTTTATCCATGGAGGTAATGATAATATTGGGAGACATGATTCTCGTGCCTTCTTCGACCTCAACAAGCGTTACTGTCTCTAACCCCTGAATTAATCCCAAATAAACGCCCCTTTCTTCCACGCATATACATAACCCGCAAGGAGAATTATGATAAAAACAATCATCTCAATAAAGGCATACATGCCGATCTTGTCGAATACAACCGCCCATGGATAAAGGAAGACCGCTTCAACGTCGAACACGACAAACAGCATTGCGATAATATAAAACTTTACTGAAAATCTCATGCGGGGCTCGCCGACCGGCGCGTTCCCCGATTCGTAAGGCATGAGCTTCTCGGGATAGGGTCTCTTTATCCGGAAAAGCTCGCCGAGGACGAGGGCACCTAGCCCGAAGGCCGTGGCGACCATGAAAAAAATCAAGATCGGCAGATATTCCGACGGCATAAAAGCACCGGGCAAAATAGTATAATGTTTTACCATGCAGTAATAAGTTATAAGGAAAATCGTTCGGGAAGTCAAGTAAAAAATTAAAACTATAGTTTTAGGTTTTTTTGTTGCATAAACCGGGTGAAATAGTATACATTTTCCTAAAAGATGCTCGTAAGAAAATCCTTACATTCATTGACCGGAAAGCTCATCCTCACTATAGGGACGTTGATGGTTGTAGGGAGTACCATCTTCTGGTATTTTCTCTTCCGGCATCAGGAAAACGAGCTTATCCAGAATTCCATAAAATACGGTCATTCCTATGTTGATTACGTAAGGAAGAGCACCCGATACGGGATGCTCACCTTTCAGCAACTCCTCATACAGCAGACAATAGAGGCGATTGGGTCTGCCGAGGGGGTCCTTCGCGTCCGCGTCTTCGACAATAAGGGAAAGATCGCCTATTCGTCTGACAAAAAAGACATCGGTACGGCGGTTGACATGAAATCCCTTATCTGCGTAGGCTGCCATTCTGCGGGGGGTGAACACCCCAAGGATACGGCAACCGTTTTGATAACCAAAGGCAAGAACTTCAGGGTGCTCAATATTATCCAGCCGATCTATAATGAGGCCGCCTGCTATACCTCAGTATGTCACGCACACCCGAAGGAACAGAGGGTCCTCGGACTGGTTGAGGCGAACCTTTCCCTCGCCCTTTTGGACAATAGCATAAAAAATCAGGGGCTGGCGATTACGGCTTATGTCCTCGTTTTTCTGTTTGTCATTTCAGTCGTGCTCTGCACTATTCTATGGAACCTTGTCTCCACACCCGTCAGCCTTCTGACCCGGGGGATGGAAAAGGTTGCGGGCGGTGACCTCGATTATCACCTGGACATCAACACAAAAGACGAAATAGGCGAACTTGCACAGGCGTTCAACGCCATGACCTCGGACCTGAAAAAGGCCAAGAACGAACTTGTGGAATGGGGCAATACCCTTGAAAAAAAGGTCCAGGAAAAGACTGAGGCCATACACAGGGCCCAGGCCCAGCTTATCCATTCAGAGAAATTGGCTTCCCTTGGCAGAATGGCTGCGGGCGTCGCGCATGAGATAAACAGTCCCCTCACCGGGATCGTTACGTTTGGGCACCTGCTTCTAAAAAAGTTTCCGCCGGGATCAGAGGAAAATGAGGACATCCAGGTAATTATTGAACAGGCCAACCGGTGCTCCACGATTATCAAGGGGCTTCTCGGGTTTGCGAGGGCTTCCGCAGCCGAGAAAGCGCCTACCAATATCAATGATGTGATAAACCATTCCCTCAATATCGTCAGGAACAAGGCCGATTTCTTTAACATTAAAATAGTCACCGATTTTGATGAGTATCTTTCGAAGGTGAGGGCCGATTCCTCGCAGCTCCAGCAGGTATTTCTCAATATGATCATGAATGCGGCCGATGCCATTGAAGGCAAAGGCACTATTACCATGGTTACGAAAAATATACGGGACAACAACGGCGATTGGGTGGAAATCGAATTCCGGGACACAGGGCCCGGCATCGATGACGAAAACCTTGCAAAGATATTCGAACCTTTCTTTACGACAAAGCCGGTCGGCAAAGGCACCGGGCTCGGACTCGCCGTCAGTCACGGCATTGTCCATGAGCACGGAGGGAGCATCTCTGTAAAAACCAAACTGGGCGAAGGCACGAGCTTCTTTATAAAGCTCCCCGCCTATAAGGAAACACCATGAAAAAGGGAAAGATTCTCGTAGTCGATGATGAGGACATCGTCAGGACCAGTTGCAGCCGTACGCTCACGCCGGGCGGCTTCGAGGTCAAACTGGCGAAAAACGGTCGGGAAGGCCTCAAAATGATGGGGGAGGAGGCGTTCGATCTTGTGCTTACAGACCTAAAGATGCCTGACATAGACGGCATCGAGGTGCTGAGAAAAATAAAAGAGGACTGGCCCGGGGTCGAGGTCATCATTATTACGGGTTACCAGACTGTCGATACGGCGGTGAAATCTATAAAGCTCGGGGCCTACGATTATATAGAAAAACCTTTTACTCCCGACGCTCTCATGAACGCCGTTTCCAAGGCGTTGGACCATAAGAACAAAAAATAAGAGCTGCATAATACTACGGCCTGCTGGGGATGAATAAAGGCAGAATACTCATCATCGATGACGAAGAGATACTAAGAGAAAGCTGCCGTCGGGTGCTTGAGCCGGCCGGGTATGAAGTGCGGACGGCAAAGGCCGGGAGAGAGGGCCTGCAGTTACTGGACGCGGGGAGAGTGGATCTTGTTCTTACCGACCTGAAGATGCCCGACATAGACGGCATCGAAGTACTCATACGGATCAAAGAGAATTGGCCCGACACCCAGGTAATCATAATGACCGGATACGGGACGGTCAATACCGCGGTGAGGGCCATGAAGATGGGGGTGTTCGATTATATAGAAAAGCCCTTCAGCCCCGATGACCTTCTTGCTCTCGTTGCCCGGGCATTAAGCAGACTCTCCTCCGATGAGGCAGCGAGCAAGGAGATAGTACCGTCCCACTACGAACTAGGCAACATTGTCGGTATATCTCAGGCGATGCAGAAAGTTTTCCAGCTCATCGCAAGAGTCGCCGGCACCGGCAGTACCGTCCTCATAACTGGGGAAAGCGGGACGGGGAAAGAACTCGTTGCGCGTGCCATTCACTTTAACAGCCCTAGAAAAGACCTGCCTTTCGTTGTCGTCGATTGTACCACCATCCCTGAGACGCTCATCGAGTCGGAGTTGTTCGGACATACCAAGGGGGCCTTTACCGGCGCATCGGAAAATAAAAAAGGTCTGCTCGAATCTGCAAACGGCGGCAGCATCTTTCTGGATGAAATCGGAAATCTCAATATGCAAACGCAGGCAAAACTGCTCAGGGTGCTCCAGGAGCGTGAATTCCGTCCGCTCGGAGAAAAAAAGACGGTGCACATCGACGTGAGATTTATTTCCGCGACAAATAAGGACCTGAGAATACTTACAAAAGAAGGGTCCTTCAGGGAGGACCTTTTCTACCGTCTTAACATCTTCCCTGTACACATGCCGCCCTTGAGTGAGCGGAAGGAGGACATCCCGCATCTCGCCCATCACTTTCTGGAAAAGTACGCAGAAGAACTCAACAAACGCGTCACCCACATCACCGCAGAAGCGATGAGGCTCCTGGTTCTCTATCCCTGGCCGGGAAATGTCCGCCAGCTTGAAAACACAATCCAGAGGGCGGTAATCATGTGCCAGGGCAAGACACTCAAACCGGAACATCTCACCTCCCTTGACCTTCCTTCTGAAGAGTCGATTCCGCGGACTGTTGAAGAACTCAAGGAAAAAAAGAAAGACCTGAGACTCAAGTCGGTCGAAGGCATCGAGAAGGCCTTCATCATGGAGGCGCTCAGGCGCAACAACGGGAACATCTCGCGCGCATCTTCCGACGTGGGGATGCAGCGGACAAACTTCCATACCCTGATGAAGAAATATCATATTTCCGCCAGAACGGCTGAAGCGGAATGATAAAATCCATCCCGAATAAATTCGACCTTACAGCCCATGCCGCTTCTTTATCCTTCTCGCAGGACTAAACGCGAGTTTCGATTCGCGATAACTGAGAAGTTTGTCCCGTAACACGCTCGCCCAAACCGCATCGATAGCGTGACCGTAGACTATGAAGATATGCCAGGAAGACATCCCGCCTGCATTTTCCCCACTACCCCGGTAGGATTGACTATATTGTGTCAGAGGCCATATATTCAAAGCAAAGTGAGAAATCTAATTCTATAGCAACTTTCTAAACAAAGGTTCCGTATCTCCCTGCCGCGATGGAGAAGGCTTTGAGCAAAAACGCAATAGGGACCATACAAAAACAGGAGCTGAACAGGTTCTGACATGAATGATTTTGTGAAAGATAGCACATTCCTGCAAAAGTTGATAGACGCTGTGCCGGCTATGTTGTTCATAGTGGATTATGATGTGAGAATCATCCATTTGAATCGGGCAGCGTCCCAGGTTGTCGGATCGGCAAAAGAAAAAGTCTTGATGAAAAGAGGAGGGGAAATACTGCATTGCCTGCACGCCAATGCGACAGCTGAAGGATGTGGAGGCTCACAGTGGTGCACGGAGTGTGTAATTAGAAACTCTGTATACAGGGCATTTGAAGGCCAGGATGTCTGCGGTGAAGCGGCGGAGATGGAACTCAGCTATGATGGCAGCGTAGAGTGCGTTTTCTTCAGTGTGACAACAACTGCCTTTAGCCATGATAATAATACGTTTGTTCTTCTCGTGCTGGACAACGTTACGACACAAAAGAAAACCGAGGAAGCGTTAAAGAAAGCCAATCAACTCCTTGAGCAGCAGGCGACGACTGATCCCCTTACAGGCATCTATAACAGGCTGAAATTTGATCAGATGCTTATGAAGGAAATAAGCAGGTCCAAGCGGCACAAGATTCCCCTCTCGCTCGTTATGTTCGATATAGACCATTTCAAAACGATAAACGATACCTGCGGCCATCATATAGGCGATGCTGTCTTGCAGCAACTTACCGCGCACATATCGAAGCATGTCAGAAAACACGACTATTTTGCCCGATGGGGAGGCGAGGAATTCATGATTTTGTTGACACACAATGCGTTGGAGACGGCGGCGCTGTTTGCGGAGCACCTCCGGGCGGAAACAGAAGCATTATGGATCAGAGGACAGCAGAGAATCACCTGCAGTTTTGGTGTCGCTCAACTCAATGATGACGACGATGTCTTCAGCCTCACACGACGAACCGATGATGCGCTTTATAAGGCCAAAGCATCCGGAAGAAATCGGGTAGAAAAATCCCTAAACTAGGGGTTACCATCCTTAAGAAACAAAACGCCGTCGAAATTATTATTTTGAAATAAAACGCTCTCAGAAAAATATGAAGGCGAGAAACAGCCACAAACATTCACCCATAACGAAGAGAGCTTCGATAGGAACTACTCACAGAAGTCGAGACCGGCTGGGCGACTGATCATATTGCCGTTTATTCTTGGAAATGCGCAGGGGTCGTTTACCGAGTCCACCGACTACTCAACATTTTACGACTGCCTGCGACTTTAAGAAGTTCCCCTTGGAGTCCGCAGTTTTCATGTATTTGTAAGTAGTGTCACATTCTTTTGGAAATAGTTGCTTGTAGATAACGAGTTAGGAAGTGTCCTTATATCCCCAAAATACTATAAAATCCTTGTCAAAGTCTGCGGCTTTCCGTAAGATAACGAGAAACTACTCAATAACTTGTTAGCCTTCTGAAAAACGGGGGAGAGTGGGGCGGGCCACGCTAACCGTCTGGAAGCATGAATATCTATAATTCGGGTCAGAGTAAAATTAACTGAGGAACCGATGAATAATATAATTGATTTTACTCTGACCCCAATCAATTCTGCAACCTCAAAACCAGCGGATACGCCGCAAGCTTAACAATTCATCGGTGAAGGAGATTACATGACCAGAACGAAGATAATTGCAACCCTGGGACCGGCAACAGCCGATAAAGCCATTATTGAAAGACTGATACTCCTGGGGGTTAATGTTTTTCGCCTCAATTTTAGCCATGGTGATCATGATTTCCATGCAAAGCTTATCAAAGATGTACGACGTCTTGCAGAACAGCTTGACAGGCCGATAGCCTTGCTTCAGGACATTTCCGGGCCCAAAATCCGGGTAAAGCCGATGGAACCTATCCAGTTGATTGAAAACAATCTTCTCGATATCTGGAGAAAAAACCCTCCCAAAGAGGCACAGAACTGTATCTCCATCAACTATCCCAAAATCCTTGATGGGGTGTCCATTGGTGATCAGGTTTATTTTGCCGACGGTACTATACGTTCAACTGTTGAAAGTATAGATTCCGACAAGGTCACTGTAAGAATCTTAACCGGGGGGAAGCTTACCACTGGAAAAGGTGTGAATCTGCCTGTGGGTCAGATCAAGATGTCAGCGATCACCCAAAAAGACAAAGAAGATATTAAATTCGGTATATCCCAGAAAATAGATCTCATCGCACTCTCTTTTGTTCAGTCTGCTGATGACATCCGAGAGGCCAAAAAGCTTATTAAAATGGCAGGAGAGTATGTACCTGTTTTTGCCAAGATAGAAAAAAGTTCCGCCCTGGAAAACATAGAAGACATTATTCTCGAAGCGGACGGTTTGATGATCGCCAGGGGGGACCTGGGTGTTGAGATGGGACCATATGTCATACCTGTTATACAGAAGCAGATCATTGCAAAGGCGAGGGAAAAGGGATTGCCGGTGATCATTGCGACCCAGATGCTGATGTCAATGGTGTCCTCACCGTATCCTACCAGGGCAGAGGTCTCTGATATTGCTAATGCGGTCTTGGATGGCGCGGATGCAGTGATGCTTTCTGATGAAACAACTGTCGGGGATTTTCCCGAAGAGGCAGTAAAAGTTATTTCTGCCACGATAAACGAAACAGAGAAATATTATCCAAGGTATCGGGAAGTTGTTGAAATGCGGGACAACCGAAAAGCAATGGCGGCTGCAGCGGTTGCCCTTTCCCAACGAATTGAGGTTTCGGCAATCGTCACGTTTACCGAAACAGGCTTGACCGCATTGATGATTGCCCGTCAGCGTCCGAAGGTTAGCATTATTGCAGTTACAAGCAATGAAAAAACACACCGGCGATTGGCCGTTGTCTGGGGTGTCGAATCAGTTTTAGTCGACAGAAAGTACCAGGACAGCGATAAGGCGATTTTGAATTTTTATAAAAGAGCGGTAAAGCAGAAGAAAATTAATCCGGAAGAACAGTTTATCGTCACCATCAGCCGTCACTCAATAAAGACAGGAACAACCAATGTCATCCAGCTTGTCGACAAGCAGAGTATAAAAGAACTCCAGACTCTTGCTTACAAGCCGAAAAATTAATCAGTCCGGATGTCCAGCGTCCCTCCCCCTGTCCAAGTGGCGTTTTGGGGACGTTGGTTCTCAGAATGCTTTGCGCCTTATAGAGATAGCAAAAGAGGAGGACGCCAGAGGGCCGCACATTGAAATGGTTCGAGTGCCTGATTTCCAACCAAACATACAAGCGGTCAAGCCGCTTAATTCAGCGTTAAATCATGGTTTCTTTCGCTAATCTTTATAATTGTTGTCAGTCTCCAGGCGAGTAGTTGGAGGTGAATCGTGTATCATTTCAACCTTCTCGACTTATGCGGACTACAGGAAGGAAGAGAAAACAGATTTTACCTGCTATAAGCGAAAATCCTCATTTCTGAGATGATAACCGCAGTGTGTATCAGGTGGAGTGTATAAGCAAACAGGCATCAGGCAAATACAGACAGTACAGCAAGTGGGAAAGCAACAAAAGGGTCATCACACCGGATTGTTGATTCGTGTCCCTCAGGCTCCCAAGGTCACGTTGAAAATCTCTTTTGAGCGCGTGCCCGGGCTTTCACAGCTGCATCTTCCCGATGCTTAGGCGGCGCGTTCGTCTCAAGTGAGCTTAGAAGGTTTCTTGAAGCCACCGATATCTCATCGACAGCCGCAAAAAATGCAGCTTCGTTGGCCTTCGATGGTTTATGAAAGCCACTCACTTTTCTTACAAATTGAAGCGCAGCATCGCGGATCTCTTCGTCCGTCACAGGCGGTTCGAAGTTAAAGAGGGTCTTTATGTTTCTGCACATTGGCGTTTACCTTCCGTCCCCTAAAATTTGCGGCCAGTGAGGGGGTCAGGCCTTGCTTTTTTGTTATTGCACCCTCGCGAATACAATCAAATTCAATAATATAAAGCCTGCCCCTGCCACGGTTAACCATTGACTCACACGCATAATGACAAAAAGCATCCGGTAAAAAAAAGTGGCGACTACGCTAAACCCTTCAGCCTATTGACCTTCCGTCTATTCATTCCCTTTCCCAAATCCCTTTATCACCTTCGCCTTATCCGGCGGCGCCATCAACTGTCGAATAGCGCCGAAAATGGCTTTTATCTCGCCATCATGCTTTTCTATCCTGTTTTCAACGTATTTTCTTTTATGAAAACACCAATAAATCCATATTTGGCAAGATGCTACTGGATTTTTGGCTTTCAAATGTAGCCATATAAATTAGCATTTTATACTTGACATAGCTATTGTTATACTCTATAATAGTAGCCATGCCATTAAAGAAGAAGCCACGTCCCCACCTCGAAATACAAACCTCCGGCAACAAGTGTTACGGGGTCATCCGCACCACATTCCGTGAGAAGGGCGAAATCAGACACACAACTCATGGGACCATCAAGGATATGAGCCTTGAACAATTAAAGCTCATACAGGCCGCCTTCAGAGGCGATGTGCTGGTAAGGGGTTCAGCCGACGCTCAAAAAGTTACAGAATCGAAGGAGTACGGCGCTTCCTATGCGGCATTGCAGTTGGCGAAGGAATTAGAGTTGGACAAAATGATCTATTCGAGATATTCCGAGCAGTGGGTTAAAGACTGTCTCGCCATGATAGTCGGCCGTCTGGTATATAGCGGCAGCAAGCTGGCGTTATCGCACAGATGGGAGGACACGGCACTATGGGAACTCTGCGGGATAGAAGGGGCGGTTGACGTAGATAAACAGTGCTATGGGCCTATGGATCGTCTTTTACAGAGGCAGGATGCGATCCAAATGACATTGGCGAAAAAGCATCTCCGAAACGGGGCGCTTGTACTTTACGATATAACCAGCAGCTATTTTGAAGGCGAGTATGAAGACAGTGAGATCGTTAAATTCGGATATAACCGTGACGGTAAGCGGGGGCATGAACAGATGGTGATAGGGCTGCTTTGCAGTCCTGATGGCTGCCCTGTGGGTGTGGAAGTTTTCCCTGGAAATACGCAGGATGCCCAAACGGTCCTCGATAAGATAGCTGAGGTGCAGAAAAGATACGGGATACAGGAGATAATTTTTGTTGGGGATCGCGGAATGGTCACTCATGCCAATTACGAGAAGGTCAAAGATGTGAAAGGGCTCAATACAGTATCGGCATTAACTCACCGTCAGATAAACGAGCTTTTGCAACGCAAGGTGATCCAGGTGGACATGTTTGATGAAAAGGAGATTGTTGAAGTAGTGGATCCCCAAGACCCGGCACGGCGATACTGTTTATGCCGTAATCCAAAAACCGCAACGAGGGAAGCAACTACACGCAAAGGCTTGCTTGAGGTCACCAGAAAAGCATTAGACAGGATAGCCCAATCAAAACGGAAGTCGACAACCGAGAAGATAGCGGCAAGAGTAGGAAAGATTTTTGGAAAGACAAAGACAGAGAAATTCGTAGAGTGGGCAGTACAGGATGGGCATCTCACCTGGAAATTCAAAACAGATAAGATCGAGGCTGAGGAATTGATTGACGGCTGTTATATAATTGCCTCCGATGTTCCTGCCGGGCTGATGGCAAAACAGGAAATAGTTGCGGCATATAAAAAGCTCGCGCTTGTAGAACAGGCTTTTCGTAACCTAAAAAGCGTACAACTTGAAGTGCGGCCCGTTTATCACAAAACAGATGAGCGAATCCGCTGTCATGTGTTTATTTGCATACTTGCCTATTACTTGCAGTGGCATATGAACCAGAGGCTGAAACCTCTGTTTCAGTCTGACGGCAAGAATAAAAACCGTAAGTGGACATTTGAGTATGTGATTGAGAGATTAAAGAGCATAAGAAGACAGACACTTCAAATGCAGGGGGCTTCGTGCAGAATAGTTTGCACTCCCGATAACAATCAGCAAAAGATTCTCGATCTGCTTAAGGTAAAATTGTAGCCATTTTCTTGAAATCGGAAATCGCCCACGAATCATTGCAGCATATGGAGTTCCTCGCAGTTTTAAAAAAGAAGATACGTTTCAAGCAGCTTTAATTTGGAGGAAAGTTCCTTGTTCGAGGAGAGCATTTCCCGAAGCTTCACAAAAGTCCTCATAATGGCTATGTTGACCTGGACTGCTCTGCCGCTGTTCAGTACGCCTGCGAGCATTGCAACTCCCTGCTCGGTGAAAACAAAGACATTGGGGGCATGCTTTATGCGGGAACTTATCACAATTTGTGATAAGTTCATGATCTCGTCGCGGGTAAGAGCAAACATAAAATCTTCAGGAAATCGCTCTGAATTCCTGCGAACAGACTGATTCAGGACACGTGTCTCTACCCCGTAAAGATCAGCTAAGTCGCGATCCAACATTACCTTATGTCCACGGACTATGTAGATCCTTCTCTCTATTATCTCAACAGGAATCAGCTCTTTCATTCACCCTCCTTGATTCCGGGCCGCTGAGTGTTCAAGTCCTTATTCCGAGAATTCCCAGATATATTTTTGTCGCCACTCTTCGATCCCCTTTTCCCGTCTTGATCAGATGCACATTTCTACCAGAATACCGCCCCCGGTAATACGACCCTACCATCCGCCCCCGAGTGCCTTGATCAGCCGTATGCTGGCGGCAAAGCGCTGGCCCGCAAGCTCCGCCTCACCCCGTTGCTGCTGAAGCAACTGCCGCTGGGCATCCGCCACCTCAAGATGGCTGATTGCACCGGCCTCGTAGCGGGCATTTACCAGTTTTGCTACTCGTTCGGCCAAGGCAACCGCGTTGCCCTGGGCGACGGCCTGTTCGCTGCGGAGGACGACTTGCGCAAGGGAGTCTTCAACCTCCTTGAAGGCGGTAAGCACGGTCTGACGATATTCAGCGAGCGCTTCCTGATAAGCCGCCTCGGCCTGTTTTACCTCGGCTGCCGTCCGGCCCCCGGTAAATAACGGCATAGTGACATTGGGCCCAACCGACCAAACCCGGCTGTCATCTGAGAACAATTTGTCCGCTTTGGCTGACAAGTATCCCGCCTGTCCCGTTAAGCGGAGAACTGGGAAATAGCCTGCCGCGGCCACTCCGACTTGGGCGTTCCTGGCCACCAGTTTCCTCTCTGCGCTTGCGATGTCCGGCCGCCTCTCCAGAAGTGATGAGGGCAGCCCGGCCGGAACAAGCGGCGGCGGGGCGGTCACCGGGCGGCCAGCAATTTCAAAAGAGCCAGCGGGCTTACCGCACAGCAGTGCAAGACCGTTGAGGGTCTCCGCCCTCTGCAGGGTCGTGTCGGCCAGGTCGGCCTCGGCAATGGTCAGTTCAGTCTTTGCGCGGGCGAGCTCGATCTCTGAAATAGCGCCGGTTTCAAAACGGTCATTCAAGATCCGGACGGATTCTCTGCGCAGTTCGACAGTCCGCCTGAGCGTATCGATTTCGGAATCCAGGGAACGGACCAGGAAATAGTTTACCGCAACATCAGCGGTGAGCGTAAGGAGGACGTTTTGATAATCAGAGGCGCCGGCTTCTGCCTGCGCCCGCGCTGCTTCGAAGGACCTTCTCACCCGGCCCCAAAGGTCCACTTCGTAACTCAAATCGAACGGGACGCTGAATGTGTTCAGGTGTGCTGAAGACAGCGTAAATGGCGGCGGAATCGGGATCGGCGTCGGCTGATTGGCGGAAGTGCGCTCCCGCATCAACAAAGGGTCCAGGGAAAGTTCCGGGAAAAACCGGCTGCGGCTGATTCTTGCGGCGGCGCGGGCTTCATCGACGCGTGCGACGGCCGCCTGAAGATTTTGGTTGTCGGCCACGGCGCCCGTTTCTAATTCATCGAGCACAGGATCGTTGAAAATCTTCCACCATTCACCCTTTGGAACGGTGTCCTTCGGCTCGGCAATTTTCCAATGCCAGTCTTTTGGTGTGATATTCGATACATCGGGTCTTTTGTAATTTGGCCCGACGGTACAGGAGCAGAGTGCGACAAGGACAGCGCAGCAGCAGGAAAGTTGCAGCAGCGGCCTTATATATTCATATATTCTCATGACGCTAATCCAGCGTTTTCCTGTAGCGCTTCACCCCGACCGTCAGCGCTACCGCGGCAAAGAGGGCGATCTGCCATAGCTGCCGCATTACATCTTCGAATCCATTCCCCTTGAGCACTATCCCCCGGACGATCCTCAGGAAATGGGTAAGAGGAAATATCTCCCCGATCACCTGGGCCCACTGCGGCATGCCCCGGAAGGGAAACATAAACCCCGAAAGAAGTATCGACGGCAAGAAGAAAAAAAACGCCATCTGAATGGCCTGGCGTTGGTTCTTGGCTATAGTGGAAAAGGTGAGGCCCATCGCCAGGTTTGCAGCGATGAAAACCAGCGCCACCGCAAGCAGCAGGATGAGACTTCCGACCATCGGCACATGAAAAAGAAAGTGCGAGGCGGCGAGGATCAGCGCCAGTTGAATGTAGCCCACAAGGATGTAGGGGATGATCTTGCCGATAAGCACCTCAAGGGGACGCGTCGGCATGGAGAGAAGGTTTTCCATGGTGCCGCTTTCGAGTTCACGAGTGATCGCAAGCGCTGTTATCATGACCGTGGTCATCGTCAGGACAACGCCCATGAGACCGGGTACAATATTGTATTGCGTAATGGCTTCGGGATTATAAAGCGAATGGACGCGCAGATCGATAGGGCCGTCAGCGTCGGCCAAAAAGGCTAATGATCCCTTCAGATCGCTCTGTAACGCGGTGTTCATCAGAGTGCGCAGGGCACCCACGGCGTTGCCGGTGGCGGCAGGGTCGGTAGCATCCGCCTCGATGAGAATGGCGGGTCTGTCGCCCCGGAGAAGATCCCGGGAGAAATTCTCCGGTATGTTTATGACGAACTGGACTTCGCCGCGTGCGAGCGCGTCATGCCCCTCGGATTCTGTCTTTAACTGTCTGACGAAGTCATAGTAACCGCTGTTCCGGATTGCATACAGCAACGTGCGGCCCTGCGGTCCGTTGTCTGCCAGGAGCACGGCGGCAGGCAGATGTTTCGGGTCGGAGTTGATTGCAAAGCCAAAGAGGGTAAGCTGCAGGAGCGGGACGCCTACCATGATCGCGAAGGTCACCCTGTCCCGCCGCATCTGGATGAACTCCTTCACAACCATCGCCCAAAAACGCGCGAACGAAAAATCCCATCTCTTATTCATGACGAAAGGCCGTTCTTCGCTCTGTCCATAAGGTGAATGAATACATCCTCGAGGCCGGAATCGACCCGGCGCCATTCATACTGACCGGTCCGAAACGGAGTGAGGGCCTGTTCGAGCGCGGTCTCATCATCTCCGCTCACATGAAGCATATTGCCAAATACTACAGTCTGCTCCACCCCCGGCCGGGTGCGAAGCTGCTGGGCGAGCTTGGTCAAATCGGGACCGCTGACCGACCAGGTCGTAAGGTGAGATTGCTCGATCACTTCGGCTTCAGTGCCATAAGAGAGCAGATTGCCGTTTAGGATGAAGGCCAGCCGATGGCAGCGTTCGGCTTCATCCATGTAGTGCGTTGCGATGAGGAACGTCAGTCCCCGGCCGGCAAGCTGATGGATCTCCTCCCAGAATTCGCGGCGTGCCTTCGGGTCCACGCCGGCCGTAGGTTCATCGAGCAGAAGCAGTTTCGGCTGATGGAGCATGCATGCGGCAAGGGCAAGCCGTTGCTTCCAGCCGCCGGAAAGCTCGCCGGCGAGCTGGTCCTTCCGCTCGGTGAGCCCGAGTCGCTCAATACTTTCATGAACGGCTTCGCTGCGGTTCTTCATGGAATACATCCGCGCGACGAAATCGAGGTTCTCGGAGATGCTCAGGTCCTCGTAAAAACTGAATCGCTGGGTCATGTAGCCGACCTCTCTCTTGATCGCCCCGCTCTCGGTGATTACATTATGGCCGAGGCACGTTCCGCTGCCTTCGTCGGCACGGAGAAGGCCGCAGAGCATACGGATAAAAGTCGTCTTGCCGCTTCCGTTTGGGCCCAGGAAGCCGCAGATTTCGCCTGTGCGGACCTGGAGATCGACATGGTTGACGGCCGTAAGGTCTCCGAAGCGCTTTGTCATTCCCTGCACATCTATGGCGAGGTCTTCAGTCATAGGTCAAAAACCAAATTGCACATCAACCGGTTGTCCGGGATGCAGTTTCGCCGCCGCCCCGGGTTCGAAGACCGCCTCGATCATGAAAACCAGCTTGCTGCGGCTCTCCCTGCTGTAAATGACCGGAGGGGTATATTCCGCTTGGGGCGAAATGAAACTCACCTTCCCTATGAGAGGTCCGCGCATGCCGTCTACGAAGACCTGCACACGGTCGCCTGGATGAATCGCGCCGATCCATGTCTCCGGCACAAACGCCCGCACCTTTATATTCTCAGGCGGCAGCAATGCCACGACCGGCTTGCTTGCGGCGACCCATTCCCCTTTGCGGTAAAGTGTGTCAAAAACCAAACCGGCCTGCGGCGCTGTCTGACGCTTCTGTGAAAGGTCCCACTCCGCCTTGGCAAACGCCGCTTCCTGGGCCCGTACATTAGCCTCTGCCGCTGCGACCTGGTCGATGCGGGAGCCGAGCTGCGCTGTTTTCAGATCTGCCTCAATCTGCGCCACTCGGTGGCTGTCCTGGTCCCGCTTCGAACGCGCCTGGTCAAAATCCTGCTCCGCTGTCACACCCGGGTTCCGGATCATTTTTTCCTGTCGCTCAAATTCCTTCTCGGAAAAAGCCATCGCAGAGCGCGCCTGCCTGAGCTGCGCTTCTATGGATTCGATTTCCGTTGGCCGTTTGCCCTTTTCCGCATCTTCCAAATTCGAGCGGGCCTGATCCACACGCCGTTTCGCTTCGTCCCGGGCTGCCTTTTCCGGCGAGCTGTCGAGCGCGAAAAGCGGATCACCCGCCTTCACCTGCGAGCCCCGCTGCACATGCAGCGCCTCAAGCGCCCCGGCAAAAGGCGATGCCACATATACAAACTCTCCTTCGACATACCCCTGCACCCGATAGGGTGCAGGGCGGCTGCAGCCTGCCAACATAGTCAAAGCCGCAAGGGCTAAGCAAATGACAAAGAAGCCATCAATGGATACCATCACTGATACGATTACTTTTCTCATTCGTTGCTCCTTTCAGCTGGACATCGTCGGCTAATCGCGGATTGCGGGACTTGTCGCCTAACATTATTTCTTGTGCCGCGTGAGGTCTTTTGATGAATTATATGGGTGAAGAAGGGGAACGTCAAGAAAAAGGTGTCTTTTTTCCTGCACCGTCATTATTCTCGTGTCCTCTCTTTATAAAAAAAATATACACCTCCGGATCGTTACGTCCGTAGGCGATACGACTTTTTTTGCAGGTGCGGGTGTATTTTTTATCTATACGCTTCTCCGTCCCAAGCGGGTAACAGACGCCCTTCCCCTCGCATATCTTTTTGATTTTAAAGTATTTCAAAAAATGGTATCCTTATTGCTGATTATAGCCACGAACCTAATAAAGGAGGTCGGTCATGGAAAACAAGGGGAAGATATTAGTACTTGATGACGACCCTGTTGTGACGCTGAGTTGCAAAAGGATCCTCGGTGCTGAAGGGTACAACATTATCACCACTGACAGAGGGGAAGATGCGATCAAAAGGATCTCTAACGAGGAATTTGACCTCCTGATTTCCGACATCCGGCTTCCGGACATCAATGGCATCACGGTGCTTAGGGAGGCAAAGGTAGTTCAGCCAAAACTGGACGTGGTGATCATCACCGGGTATCCCACCCTTGAAGACGCAAAGGAATCCGTAAAACTCGGGGCCTTCGAATTCATAGAAAAACCCTTCACCCCCGAGTTCATGATGAACGTTGCGAAAAAAGTCTTCGACAATAAGGGCTGGATACTCCGGAAGGCCTTTATCGACGAGTTCAGAAACGAGATAGTGTCCTTAAGGGACACGGAAAACCCGGTCATTTTTTATAAAGAGGGGACCTGGGCCAGACCATCGAAGAACGGGCTATGGGAGATCGGCTGCGACGTCAGATACTGGCTCCTCGGCGGACAGCTGATGTATATAGACCTGCCGGACACCATCAAAATGGTCGCTGCAGGGGAGCCCTTCGCAAAGATACTCTCAGGCGGAGGGCAGACAGAGGACCTCATCTCGCCGATGACGGGAAGGGTAGTCGAACTTAACCATCAGGCAAACACTGCGATGAGCGCCCTGGTACGGGATAACCTATGCGAGGGCTGGCTCCTCTGGCTGGCACGCGTCGAGGCTTTAAAAATTTAACCATACACGGTTTATATAGTGAGGAGGATTTTATGGCTGAACCCAAAATATTGATCGTCGACGACGAGCTTGTTGTCATCAAAAGCGCCGAAAGGGTGCTTAAGAGCGAAGGATATAGTGTGGAAGGGGCGCTCGGGGGAAGAGAAGCGATCATGAAAATAGGTCAGGAGAATTATGACCTTGTCTTCACCGACCTGAAGATGCCTGAGGTGGACGGCATCACCCTTATCAGGTGGATAAAAAAGATGAAGCCCTCTGTCGGGATCGTCATTATCACAGGATATCCCTCTCAGGACACCATAAAAGAGGCGCTCGAACTGGGCATCATAGACTATGTGCCGAAACCATTCACGCCTTCGGTCCTGCTTGACGTTACCGAACGGGCGGTTGAATGGACAAGGGGCAGGAAACCGGAGGAGGTAAAAAAGACCGAAGAATTCCCACCTGCCATGGCCGCAGAACTGGACAGGGTAATCGCCCAATTAAAGACGAAGCCCGGATCTCTGATACCGGTCCTTCAGCGCGCGCAGGAGATCGTGGGGTATCTCCCTCCGGTAGTGCAAAAAAGGATAGCGAAAGGGCTGAACATACCTGAGGCGGAGGTACACAGTGTTGTCTCCTTTTACTCTTTCTTTACGATGAAGCCCAGAGGGGACCACAACATCAGGGTCTGCCTCGGCACCGCCTGTTACGTAAAAGGCATAGAGAGAGTCATCAAGAAGATCCAGGATACGCTGAAGATAAATGTAGGAGAAACCACCGAGGACAGGAAGTTCTCTCTCGAGGCGGTGAGATGCCTCGGCGCATGCGGCCTCGCCCCGGTCATGGTAATAGACCAGGAGACTTACGGCGCAATGACGCCCAAAAAGGCAATCGAAAAAATCAGTCAGTTTGATACCACCGTCTTAGAGTCGGCTCCGGCCGAAGAGGCGGAAGAAATGGCCGAAAAGGAGGCTTAACATGCCGAGATTGACGATAGATGACCTAAAAAAAATCAAGGAAAAGCATCGTGCCGATTTCACCCTTCGTGAAGGCGGCTACAGGGCGAAGGTGACCGTACATATGGGCACCTGCGGTATCGCCGCAGGGGCGAGGGCGGTAATGTCCGCACTCATGGACGAGATCAGCAAAAGCAAACGCAACCGACGTCATCGTGACTACCTCGGGCTGCGCGGGACTCTGTGCGAAAGAACCCCTTGCAACGGTCGAGTTGATGAACCACCCGCCGGTGAAATACTGCGACCTCACTGACGAAAAGATCAGGGAGATTTTCAGGGAACATATCATAGGCGGAAATCCGGTGGAAAAGTATGCGCTTGTGGCAGGATGCGAGTCGACATACTAAAGTGACAATGAAACTGAAAAAACGGAGGACATAGATGGAAAAGGTTCGTGCAAATGTAATGTTATGTGCAGGCACGGGTTGTGTTGCCAGCGGCACCGCCAATGTCAAGGAGGCGATCCAGCAGGAACTGAAAAAAAGAGGCCTCGATGAAGAAATACGGCTCGTTCTGACCGGCTGCAATGGGTATTGCGCTGAAGGTCCTGTGATGGCGGTCTATCCTGACGAGGTCTTTTACCAGAAGATAACGGTCGAAGATGTTCCTCTGCTGGTCGAAGAACATTTCCTGAAAGGCAGGCCCTACGAAAAGCTGATGTTCAAGGAGCCTGAAAAAAAGACCGCGATTCCGAGGATGAAGGACATCCCGTTTTTCAAGCACCAGGTCCTGAGGGTATTAAGAAACAAAGGACTCATAGACCCTGAAAAGATAGAGGAATACATATCCAGGGACGGATACCAGGCAGTCGCAAAAGCCCTTACCCAGATGACCCCTGAAGATATCGTCAAGGTCATGAAGGACTCTGGATTGAGAGGGAGAGGAGGCGCAGGCTTCCCCACCGGCCTTAAATGGGAGTTCGCATCGAAGGTCAAGTCGGACGTTAAATACATGCTCTGTAACGGAGATGAGGGAGATCCCGGGGCGTTCATGGACAGGTCGGTCATGGAGGCCGACCCCCATTCGGTAATCGAGGGCATGATAATAGGCGCAAAGGCGATAGGTGCGCATCACGGCTATATATATGTCAGGGCGGAATATCCTCTGGCTGTCAAGCGCCTTCAGCTGGCGATAGACCAGGCCACCGAAGCAGGACTGCTCGGACATAACATACTGGATACAGGATTTGATTTCCATCTCGAGATATATCTTGGCGCAGGGGCCTTTGTCTGCGGCGAGGAGACGGCGCTAATGCGTTCTCTCGAGGGAAAGCGCGGCATGCCCAGACCGAGACCGCCCTTCCCTGCGGTAAAGGGGCTATGGGACAAACCGTCGGTGCTGAACAACGTCGAGACACTTGCGCAGATATCCCCTATCATCCTTCAAGGCTCGGCCTGGTACAGGAGCCTAGGCACCGAAAAGAGCGCGGGGACGAAGGTCTTCGCGCTTACAGGCGCGATAAACAACGTCGGACTCGTCGAGGTCCCTATGGGGATACCGCTTAGGACAATAATCTATGATATAGGCGGCGGCATCAGGAAAGGGAGAAAATTCAAGGCCGTCCAGCTCGGCGGTCCCTCAGGCGGCTGTATCCCGGAGCATCTGCTCGACACGCCTGTTACTTATGAAGATATCGTCGCAACCGGGGCGATCGTAGGTTCGGGCGGAATGGTCGTCATGGACGATAACACCTGCATGGTCGGCACCGCGAAGTTCTTCCTTGAATTTACCGCTGATGAATCCTGCGGAAAGTGCACGCCCTGCAGAGTCGGCACAAAGATACTCCTTGACATGCTCACCGACATCACGGAAGGCAAAGGCAAAGAGTCCGATATAGATACGCTTCTCGATCTCGGCAGGGACATTATAGCCACCTCACTTTGCGGTCTCGGCCAGACCGCCCCGAACCCGGTGCTCACCACAATCAAATACTTCAAGGATGAATACGAATCGCACATAAAAGACAAATGGTGCAAGGCAGGGGTCTGCCGCAACCTGACCACCTTCTGGATAGACGAAAAGCTCTGCAAAGGATGCGGCGCCTGTCTGAGGGCATGCCCGTCGAAAGCGATCATGGGAGAAAAGAAACAGCCTCACAAGATCATCCAGGAGCTCTGCCTTCATTGCAGGACCTGCTACGAGGCCTGCAAATTCAAGTCGATAAGGATCCTGCCCGCCGGTTTCGAAGGAGACCCTTCCGAACTCGTCGGCACAACTGCGGAAGGAGAGACAAAGAAGGGAGATACGAAATGATAGAGCTGACGATAAACGATAAAAAAATATCGGTAGAAGAAGGCACTACTATCCTCAAGGCCGCACAGCAAAACGACATAAGAATCCCCAATCTGTGTTACGACAAGAGGCTCAGGCCGTACGGCGGCTGCAGACTCTGTGTTGTCGAGGCTGGAAGGGCCAGCCCAGGCTGTTTGCCGCATGCTCGACGCCCGTGGCGCCGGGCATGACGATAAAGACCGATACCCCGAAACTGAGGAAGGCCCGTCAGACCGTGCTGGAGCTTCTTCTGATCCATCATCCCGCTCGACTGTCCTATCTGCGACAAGGCCGGGGAATGTGATTTGCAGGACCTGGCTTATGAATACGGCAAGCCCGAAGGGCGGTTCATACGCCACCGCAAAGAGGCTCCGCCCGACGTCAGAGGTCCTCTCGTAGAGCTGACCGCAAACAGGTGTATCCTTTGCGGCAAATGCGTAAGGATCTGCGCGGAGCACCAGGGGCGCGGCGCACTGGGGCTTATCGGGAGAGGGTTTTCGACTGTAGTCAAACCGGCCTTCGGCGAGATACTGGAATGCGATTACTGCGGTCAATGCATCGACATCTGTCCTACCGGCGCGCTTCTGTCGAAGCCGGTCAAGTTCCAGGCGCGCGCCTGGTTCCTCGAAGAAAAAGACACGATATGTCCTTTCTGCGGCTGCGGCTGTACCCTGACGCTCGGGCTGAGGGAGGGGAAAGTTCTCAGGTCTCGTGCGAAGGAAGACAACGGACGCAGCGAAGGCAACCTCTGCGGCAGGGGCAGGTTCGGCATCGATTATATCTACAGCGAAAACCGGCTGAAGACCCCCATGATCCGTAAAGAAGGCGTTCTCGTTTCCGCAACATGGGATGAGGCGTTGAATTATATAAGCGAAAACCTGTCAAATATCATCAAGGCCCACGGCAGCAATTCCGTCGGGGCCCTCGGCTCCCACCGGTGCACCAACGAAGACAACTACATGCTCCGGAAATTCATGCTGAACGTCGTGGGCTCAAGCAACATGGACTCCTCTTTAGCCTTCGGATATGCGAAGGTCCAGGCTGTACTCGATAAGGTATTGGGGTTGAAGTCCCATCCGATCGCCATGAAGGCTCCGCTCGGCAAAGAAGTAATTTTCATCATCGAGTCCGATATCAGCGTCACCCATCCGGTATACGGCCTGAACATCCTGCAGGCAAAAAGGGAGGGGTCTCATCTTATCGTGGCCGACAGCAGAGAAACGAAACTGACGAGACACAGTTCCTCTCATCTGAAGATGAGGCAGGGCACCTCGGTTGCCTTACTGAACGGGCTGATGAAGATCATCATGGACAAGGGACTGTACAACAGGGCGCTGGTATCGAAGATACCGGGCTTCTCGGAATTCGAAAAAGCGCTTAATGATTACACACTCGAAAGCACATCAAAACTGACCGGGATCTCCCTGGAAGAACTGGGAGCCACAGCAGAAAAAATCGCGACGGCAAAGGACAGGATGATCTCTTTCACCGTCGGACTGTCTGAAAACACAAAAGGGGCCGACCTGGTCCTGGCGGCCGCCAATCTGATCACCCTTCTTGGCGAAGAGGCCGATGCACTCCAGATACCCGCAGAATACTCAAATACGTTTGGCCTTTATACAATGGGGGTAAGACCCGATGCGGGGACCGCCGTGGGCAAAAACGTGTTCGATATGCTTTATAAGCCCGGCTCCCTCCACGCCCTCTACATTATGGGGGAAGATCCCGTTTCGGCGTTCCCCAACAGTTCTAAGATAATAGGGGCCCTGAAGTCTCTTGAACTTGTCATCGTTCAGGACATTGCGATGACGGAGACCGCGAAGTTTGCACATGTGGTCCTTCCGGCATCAAGCTGGGCGGAAAAGGAAGGTACGTTTACCAACGCAGAGGGGGTGACCCAGAAATTGCAGAGGATGGTAGATGCGACCGGGCAGTCCATGCCTGACTGGCAGATACTGAGAAACCTCTCCCTGTCGATGGGCAAGGAAATAGTATTCAGGACTATTGACGACGTGTCTGCCGACATAAGAAATACGGTTCAGGCGCTCCCCGCAGAGTCCGACAGGAGGATTTTTCAGCCGGTCTCTTATAGCCCCGGAGAAGAGGCAGATGGGGAGTATCCGCTGCACCTCGTCACCAGGGACGTACTGCAGCATTCCGGCACGATGTCGACGCGGTCAAAGGCCCTCGACCTTGTTGTTTCCGAGGCTTTCCTTGAGATCAACGAAGAAGAGGCCGGGAAGTACGGAGTTACCGACAACAGCCACGTGAAGGTATCTTCAAGACGCGGGGCCGTATACCTTAAGGCAAGGATCTCCGATGCGGTCCCTTCAGGGGCCATCTTTACGTCGATGCATTTCCCTCACGGCAGGGTCAATGCCCTCACCTGTCCTTCTGAAAATGGGACACCCTTTAGAGATACGGTAAAAATTGAAGCGGTAAAGGGCTGACCGCGGGCAAGTGATACTACCATGACAATAGGAGAGATCAGAGACATACTCGATGCACTGATTCTCACAAGAAAAAAGGACATGAACAGGGAGATAAAGAGGGCATATTGCGCGGACCTCATGAGCGATGTGCTCGCCTTTTCCATTACTCATTCTCTGCTGATCACCGGGCTGACGAATGCGCAGGTAATCAGGACAGCAGACGTGGCCGAAGTCAGGGCGATAGTATTCATCCAGGGGAAAAGGCCTGACGCCGAGACGGTCGCGATGGCGGAGAGAAAGAATATACCCCTCCTCGCCACGGGGTTATCGATGTTCGACGTCTGCGGCAGGCTTTACGAGAAGGGGATGCGAAGCAGGCCCGAGGGAACATCATGATCCAGAATGCGGATGGAGTCTTTTTTCTGACCGGTAAGGATTTCACAAATGCCGGATCGGCCTCGGGCAACCTAAAAGGGGTCCTTGAAAATATGGGGATTCCTCCGGAGATAATCAGAAGGGCATCGATTGCGGCCTTTGAGGCGGAGATGAATGCCATTATTTACGCAGTTGCAGGGATCATGCATTATTCGGTCACGCCGGAAGCGGTAAAGGTTATCTTTCAGGACATGGGCCCCGGCATCCCCGATATCGAACTCGCGATGAGGGAAGGATATTCTACGGCGCCTGACTATATAAGGGAGATGGGGTTCGGTTCAGGCATGGGCCTGCCGAACATAAAAAAAAACGTGGACAAGCTGACGATAACGTCGGCGGCAGGCGAGGGGACGACCCTGGAGTTTATAATTTATCTGGCAGGGCCTCCGCCGCAAACGTCATGAGAGGGGAAGTGTTCTCGAAGTATTGCGGGCACCTGGGATTCATCGTCAAAAATATGCGCGCGGGGGGATTATGAAACTGTGTGACCTTATAGAAAACCTTTCCCTTGAAGTGAAGACGCCCGGGACCGACCTGACACGGGAGGTGACAGGCGGCTATGTGAGCGACATGCTGTCGGATGTCATCGCAAACGCGGAGGCAGGATCCGTCTGGGTGACCTTCCAGTCCCATCTCAACATCGTCGCCGTCGCGTCTCTTAAGGGCCTCGCCGGGATCATCCTCGTCAAAAACAGGGTGCCGGCAGAAGACACACTAAAGAAGGCGTCGGCTGAAAACGTTCCGGTCATGACGAGTCCTCTTGCGGCCTTTGAACTCGTCGGAAGGCTTTATACCCTCGGCCTGAGATGCCGGTAGAATTCATCGCAGACCTGCACATCCATACCTGCCTCTCGCCCTGCGCGGAGCTGTCGATGACACCGCGGGACATCGTCGAAAAAGCCGCTTCGCTGGGAATAAACATCATCGCCATATGCGACCACAATTCC
Source organism: uncultured Nitrospiraceae bacterium (assembly GCA_963811165.1). Taxonomy (GTDB): domain Bacteria; phylum Nitrospirota; class Thermodesulfovibrionia; order Thermodesulfovibrionales; family UBA6898; genus Sulfobium. Next base: position 502,487 of record CAWEQH010000001.1, on the reverse strand, counting down.
GCCGAAAACGTCTCCGTCACGAGAGACCTTGCCTTGAAAAAAGGCATACAGGTGGTTGCCGGGATGGAAATAAACTCCTCTGAGGAGGTCCATATCCTCGGCCTCTTCGGAAATATAGAGGACGCATTTAAAATGCAGGAGGTCATTTATGACAATCTGCAGCCCGGCGAAAACGATGAGGACACCTTCGGCATGCAAGTCGTGGTGAATGAGGTTGATGAGGTCCTGGGCTTCAACAAGAGGCTCCTGATAGGGGCAACGGGTCTTTCGGTCGACCGCGTGGTCGATCTTATCCACAGTTTTAACGGCCTCGCCGTGGCAAGCCATATCGACCGTGAAGGATACGGGATCATAGGCCAGCTTGGGTTCATCCCGCAGGAACTTAGGTTCGACGCGCTTGAAATATCGTGCAGGACAAGCGCCGGTGAAGCGAGAATAAAATTCTCATCGTACCGGAATCTGCCCTGGATCTCCTCGTCGGACGCACACAGGCTGGAGGATATTGGGAAGAGAACAACAAGCCTCTTCATGCAGCACTCGACCTTTGAAGAACTGCGGCTTGCCCTAAAGGGCGCCGGCGGCAGAAAGGTCGCCTTCTGAGAAGCCATGGAAGATATATCCCTTCACCTACTCGATATCGCGGAAAATTCGATCACTGCGGGCGCGACACTCATTAGAATAAGGCTGGTCGATCGCAGGGATGAAAATAGTTTCGTCGTCGAGATAAAGGACAATGGGAAAGGGATGGCGGCAGACCTTGTGAAAAAGGCGCTCGACCCTTTCTTTACCTCGCGCACGACAAGGAGCGTCGGTCTCGGTCTTTCCCTTCTCGCTCAATCGGCCAGGGAAACGGGGGGTGATATCACGATAGAGTCGGCGTTGGGGACGGGCACGATAGTCACTGCCCAATTCAGACCGGCTCACATCGATATGAAACCTCTGGGTGATATCACAGAAACGCTCTTGGTATTGATCGCCGGGAACCCGGAAATAGATTTCACCTTTGACTATGATCATGATAAAGATATGAAGCCGCTTTCCTTCGATACCAGGGAGATCAGGGCCGATCTGGAAAATATTCCCATTAATGCGCCCCAGGTCCTGTCCGTTCTCAGGCACAATCTGGGTTCGGCCTTGAATGAGATAAAGAACAAAGTCGTGTAAAATATGAAATATCACTTTACATCGTCTATGCACAGCGAAACAAATGATCCGCAGGAACAGCTTTGATTCCGTTTAAGGACGACAATCCCACCCGGTCCCTTCCGTTTGTCACTTTGCTTATTATCGCCTTAAACATATCGTTCTTTGTCCTTGAACTCCTGTCATCCAGAGACAGCCAATATCTGGTGTCTGCGTACGGCGCGATACCCAAAAACCTCCTGAGCTTCCACTCGGACCAGCCGATACCGGCGGTGCTCACCGTATTTACCTCTATGTTCATGCACGGCGGGCTGTTGCATATCGGGGGCAACATGCTCTACTTCTGGATATTCGGCAACAATATCGAGGACAGGCTGGGACATCTGAGGTTCGTATTTTTCTATCTCTTCTGCGGCGTATTCGCGGCCTATTCACATGCGATCTCATCACCGCACTCCGAGATGCCGATGATAGGCGCCAGCGGTGCTATCTCGGGTGTTTTGGGGGCGTATCTGCTCCTTTTCCCCAGGGCAAGAATTCATACGATAGTTTTTTTCGGCTTTTTCATTCAGGTCATAAGGATCCCAGCCTTGATAGTTATCGGCTTTTGGGCTATTATACAGTTCGTGAGCGGCTTGATCACGCAGGGAATTCTGCATCAGGGAGGTACCGCCTGGTTCGCTCATGTGGGCGGTTTTCTCGCAGGCCTTCTCACGATTAAACTGTGGCTGCCAAGGAGGAACCAGACGTGGTAGTGATATGTCCTAAATGCAAGGTACGCCTTAAGGTAGATGATTCGAAACTCTCCCCTGAGGGCTCTAAGTTCAAATGTCCTAAATGCAGCGCCGTGCTCGTGGTAAAACAGCCTGCGGCACAGCCGAAGAAAACCCTTGACGGCAAAAAAATACTCGTCGCCCATTCGAATCCTGAAACTCTCAGAACAATAGTCTCCTTGCTGAGCGGTCACGGCTACACCGTCGTAACTGCTGCTGACGGCATAGACATGATGGTCAAAGCATTAAAAGAATACCCCTTCCTCGGCATTGTTGAAGTCGCTCTTCCAAAGATATACGGCTTCGAGATCTGCAAGAGATTAAAGATGAGAGCAGAGACAAAGGGAATGAAATTCATACTTGTCCCTTCGATATACGACAGAAACAAGTACAGGAGAGAGCCCGTTTCCCTCTACGGAGCGGATGACTACATTGAGGACCATGATCTTTCAACGCAGCTTGTCGACAAGGTCGACAGGCTCGGGGAAATCCGGGGGGAGGAAAAGGCCGAGGGACCGCCCCGCCCGGACATCGACCGCGCCCAGGTCAAAAAGCCTGAGGTGAAGACCGAACCCGTCGCAAAAGAGCCTGTCTCTGCCTCGGGATTCTCTGACGAAAAAGTTGAAAAGGCAAAAAGGCTTGCCCGGACGATCATAAATGACATCTATTTATATAACTCCGCCAAACTTGATGCGGCCATCCGGAACAATAACTTTTATGCCGTTTTTGCGCCTGAATTGAGGGAAGGGAAGAAATTATATGATCAAAGAATTCTTCCGGAAGTGAGACATATCGCGGACTTCTATAAGGAAGCCATAGAAAATTTTATCTCCGCAAGAAAAAAAGCCATCTCATGATTTCATCGAAAAATCAAATAAATTGAGAGCTTTATTTAGTAATAGCCGGTTTTCCTAAATTATTCTTCGTAAAAAAGAACTTGCCTAAACCTTCCTTTTTTTAGTATATTAGCACTCACTCGCATTGAGTGCTAACAATCCCAAAACAAGAACTATTCAGAAAGGAGAAGAGTCTATGAAATTCAAGCCACTCAAAGATAGGGTATTTGTAAAGTACACCGAAGAGGGGGAAAGGACCCCGGGCGGACTTTACATCCCGGATTCGGCAAAGGAAAAACCCCAGAAGGGCCTGGTCGAGGCGGTCGGTTCAGAGGTGAAAGAGGTAAAGGTCGGCAATACCATCCTCTTTGACAAATATTCCGGATCAAAGGTCAATATCGACAACAACGAATATCTGATCATCAAAGAAGAAGACATTCTCGGCATCGTCGAGGGATAAAATTACACTATAGTACATAACCATTATTCAGGAGGAAAAACATTATGGCAAAACAGCTTCTATTTGATGAGGAGGCAAGGACCACAATATTACGGGGCATCACCATGCTCACCAATGCGGTCAAGGCCACCCTCGGCCCGAAGGGCAAAAATGTCATCATCGACAAAAAATATGGCGCTCCCACTATCACAAAAGACGGCGTCACGGTTGCAAAAGAAATCGAGCTGAAAGACCCTTATGAAAACATGGGCGCTCAGCTCGTAAGAGAAGTAGCGAGCAAGACTTCGGATGTCGCAGGCGACGGAACAACGACAGCGACCGTCCTGGCCCATGCGATTTACAGCGGCGGGATCAAGCACGTTGTAGCCGGTTCAAACCCGATGGACATTAAAAGGGGCATTGAAAAAGCAGTCGACGCGGTCGTCGCAGAGCTTAAAAAGATCAGCAAGCCGGTTCAGGACAAGAAAGAGATCGCACAGGTCGGCACCATCTCCGCAAACAATGACCCTACGATCGGCGAACTGATCGCCGATGCGATGGATAAAGTCGGCAAGGACGGCGTCATCACGGTCGAAGAGGCAAAGAGCATGGTGACGGCCCTCGACGTAGTGGAAGGGATGCAGTTTGACAGGGGCTATATTTCACCCTACTTCATCACAGACCCCGACAGGATGGAGTGCAATCTCGAAGACGTCTTCATCCTCCTCAATGAAAAGAAGATCTCCTCGATGAAAGACCTTCTCCCGATCCTCGAGCAGACCGCGAAGATGGGCAAGCCTCTCATGATCATCTCAGAAGAAGTCGAGGGCGAGGCCCTTGCGACCCTGGTCGTCAACAAACTCAGAGGCACGATCCAGGTATGCGCAGTCAAGGCGCCGGGCTTCGGCGACAGGAGAAAGGCGATGCTTGAAGACATCGCGATCCTCACCGGCGGCACGGTGATCTCAGAGGACCTCGGAATCAAACTCGAAAGCGTAAAGATCAATGACCTTGGAAAGGCGAAGAAGATCACCGTAGACAAGGAAAACACGACAATCGTCGAAGGTGCGGGAGACCCGGCAAAGATCCAGGGCAGGGTAAAACAGATCAAGGCCCAGATCGATGAGACCACGTCCGATTACGACAAGGAAAAGCTCCAGGAACGCCTTGCGAAAATAGTCGGCGGAGTAGCGGTCATCAACGTAGGAGCTGCAACGGAGACCGAGATGAAAGAGAAGAAGGCAAGGGTAGAAGACGCGCTCCACGCAACAAGGGCAGCCGTAGAAGAAGGCGTTGTCCCGGGCGGCGGAGTTGCTCTGCTTCGGTGCATAGGCGCTCTCAAAAACCTGAAGCTCGACAACCATGACCAGACTGTAGGCGTGGATATCTTAAAGAGGGCGCTCGAAGAGCCGATCCGGCAGATCATCAATAACACCGGATTGGAGCCGTCGGTGATCGTCGACAAGGTCAAGAGCTCAAAAGATGCAAACTACGGCTTTAACGCTGCTAGCGAAGAGTATGTAGATATGCTCAAAAGCGGTATCATCGATCCGACAAAGGTGACGAGATATGCCCTCCAGAATGCGGCTTCGGTCGCCTCTCTTATGCTCACCACCTCCGTAATGATCACGGATCTTCCTGAAGAAAAACCTGAAATGCCTGCCATGCCTCCGGGCGGCGGCATGGGCGGAATGTATTAATCCACTTTCGAATACAGATCGAAAAAAAGGCGGGGACATTTTCCCCGCCTTTTTTTTGCCCTCCGATCAGTTTACTATGATATTCGAAAAGATATTTCTAAAGCACAAACGAAATTAAAATTCCAAGTAAAAAAACATCGAACAAACTTCTCGGATATGCTCGGATATGCTTCTCGGATATGCTTGACTTTAAGACTCCCCTTGTGATAAATAAAGGCAAGGCGCAAGTTATTAGCATACATAGTATAGACAGAGTTGTGAAGATTTCTGGGGAGGTCACGCCGTGTGACAAGCATGTCAAAGGATCATCCGCGGGACCATCGTCTCTTTTCTTAATGTTCCTTACAAAGGAGAAATAAGTGAAAGCAAAAAAGAGCAGAGTTCTCACAATTCTTTATTTCCTGATTATTGCATTCTGTTGCGGCCTACCTTTTAGCGCACATGCAGCAGTCGACCCGGCGTGCAATGCGACCGTATCGTCTGACATGGTCGCCCATATTCCGGTCGTAAGATTTCGTGACAGCCTTTATGCCCTAGATCTTCGGTTGCTTAGTCTGAATCTTTCGGGTAAGACCGCATCATTTACGCTCGCGGGCATACACCCGACATCACAGGCGTGCGCTGTGGAGTCAGTACTGGTAATGAGTGATGCCTCGACCGTACTGAGTATTCCATCCCTGCTCTGGGGCTCGAACATCTATTCCGTAACTCTCCAGTTGGTTTCGACCCGGCAAGTCAGCTCCACGTCAACTGCTGCCGACAACGGCCCGGGGAGAACCGTCGCGGCAACTGAATCCGCCTATGATGTGGAACTGGTCGAACTATTGCCGATGAAAGACGTCTGGAAGGGCACTTCACATTGCCATGTTGAGATGACAGCCTCTCTGGGGGGTGCAACTCAACTGACAGTATGGGACATGACAGGTGGGGCGACTTTCGGCAGATATAATGATACCTCTGACCCTCCTGGTGTCTACCAGCTCTGGGATGGCATCCTTACCTATTGGGTGACCGTATTAATCGACTCCGCGGGCGTGAGACTCACTGAAGCCGGGAATACATACATGGAGATGGCCCCACCCTATTCGCAACCGAACCAGCTGGTTGTTTCTGACGAGGGCCCGGGGTATTACTGGGGCGAAGGAAATCTGCCTTTGCCGGATTATAAAATGATAGCACCAGGTAAGCCCCCCCTTACAATTGATATGCCCGCCGGCCAAGTGGTTCCATGGCTCCGGATCTCTCAGAATAAATTTACAAGACTCGATCCCGAAACTCTCGTTGGTAACGAATCAACGATATATACCAGCATCGCAAACGGAGACTCGCATATCACTTGTAATTGGTTTTTTATTTATTATCCGTAAATAAGCAACCGGAAAATAGAACTCTAACGAATTTAAAGAGAGGATAGGTGCTATTGAGCCCGCCTGTGAGCGGCATAACTACACGGGGGCAAATTGCTCCGGCCGAATGGGTCTCTCTTCTCATTCAGAAATTTGGGGATAACGACATGTACTCCGCAAACAGCCGCAATCGGGCGGACGATAGGTTCCGAATGATAACTATTACCCTGTCAAAATAATGCCAGTGTTGAGTCGGTGGAACCCGTACAAAATCCTACCTCAAATTTTCCGTCGTTTTTTCGGATGCCGTTGATAGCATGTTATGGCGGGGTCAGGCCTTGCATCTTTGTATTTGGGAAGTTTGAAGAGGGTAACTGTAACTATACAATGCAGGCCTTAAGTATCTAACGGGGAAGTCCCGGAGTTATCGGCGGGCGAACCGGGCAGAGGATATACTTTGACTTCGCCCACCACAGTCTGCTGATACCAGTGCCGGGAAACTTATAGAGCGATGCTGTTAAAATAGCAGTAAGGAGGCAGAAATGTTTAAAACCTTGGACCGTATATCAATCGACCCTGAAGTATTTCAAGGGCAGCCGTGCGTAAGGGGGATGAGAATACCGGTAACCCTTATCCTTAAGCTTCTTGCGGCGGGCAAAACTCATGCGGAAATTATCGCCGATTACCCCGAAATAGAGGAGGCAGACATCAGGCAATGCATTGAGTATGCCGCATGGCTTGCAAGCGAAAAAAATGTGGCTATATCCGGTAGCCATAAATGAAGTTCCTGGCGGATATGCCGATTTCGCCTAAGACATTCTCGCATCTTCGCCCCTGGGGCATGACGTTTACCGAATAAGTGAAAGAGGATTATCTAAGGCAAAAGACAGAGAGATTGTTGATATTGCTGAAAGTGAACAGAGAACAATACTAACGATGGATCTTGATTTCTCAGCTATCATTGCAACCTCTCGCAAATCTACGCCATCAGCCGTGATATTTAGCAATAGGCTGGGCTCTGAGCCAAAGAGATTCTGATTATAGATGAGGGATTCCGCTGTCTTCCTTTGCAATTTTTTGGTCTCTTTTGTCATGCTACTCATATGAAGAAAAACGTTGTTATCATCTTCACGGCCATTATTTTTATGACCCTTCTCTATGCGGCTTTCGAGATGTTCGTTCCTGCCCAGAATGCAACTAAGAACACGGAAATCGAGATCCCAAAGGGCGCGACGTTCAGACAGGCAGTCGACATCCTTTCAGATCAGAAACTGATCAGGGACAAAAAGATATTCCTCCTGCTTGGCAGACTGACGGGTGCGGACAGAAAGATCCGGGCCGGCTTTTATTCGATATGGTCAAACATGAGCCCATGGGATATCTTCAAGATCATCCGCAAGGGACGGATAATCGAATACGAGGTCAAGGTCCTTGAAGGCGACTCCCTGCCTGAGATTGCGGCTGCTTTTTCAAAAGCAGGGGTCGCAACCTACGATGAAGTGATGACGATATCAAAGGACCGGGAGTTTCTGTCTTCTTACAAAATAGAGGCCCCGAGCATTGAAGGCTTTATATTTCCAGACACCTACATGATCGCCAAAGGGGTGAAGGCAAAAGACGCCATCGGGATCATGATAGACAGGATGCGGGAGAAATATTCAGGGAAACTGAGTGCGGAGGCTGAAAAGATGGGCATGACCGAAACAGAGGTATTGACCCTTGCCTCGATCATAGAAAAAGAAGCGGTAGTGGACAGTGAAAGGCCTTTGATCTCGGCCGTATACCATAACAGGCTTCATAAGCAGATGCTGCTACAGGCGGATCCCACAAGCATATATGGGATAAAGAGTTCGAAAGAAAAAATTACGAAGGCGGACCTCCAAAGGAAAACCCCTTACAATACTTATGTGATAAACGGGTTGCCGCCTGGGCCGATCGCCTCCCCCGGCCTGAAATCGATTATCGCGGCCCTGAATCCGGCAAATGTTCCCTACTTATATTTTGTATCCAACAACGACGGCACCCACATTTTTTCCGTGACGCTCGGCCAGCACACGGAGGCGGTAAAGGCATACAGAGACAAAAAGAAACTGAATGCGGAAGGATAGCATCAAAAAGTTGAAATCTTAATGAGCAAGAGAAAAAATACATAAGGACAAAGACGTGATAAAGAAAAGAAAAAAAACAAAAGTCATTCATGTCGGCACGGTGGCGGTCGGGGGCGGATTCCCGATCTCTGTCCAGTCGATGACAAAGACGAACACGAGGAATGTAAAATCAACGGTCAGACAGATCTGTATCCTGGAAGAAGCGGGATGCGAAATCATAAGGATTGCGGTGCCCGACATCGACGCGGCAAAGGCCCTGGGGAAAATAAAGGCCCGCGTCACCATCCCGATCATTGCCGATATTCATTTTGACTGGAGACTGGCCCTGGAAGCCGTTCGCCAGGGAGTTGACGGTCTCAGGATCAATCCCGGCAATATCGGAGCGAGATGGAAAGTCGAAGAAGTCGTTTCAGCAGCCAACGACAGAGGCATCCCTATAAGGATCGGGGTCAATGCAGGCTCCCTCTCGAAGAAACTGCTGGCAAAATTCACTCATCCGTCCCCTGAGGCGCTCGTTGAAAGCGCTGCGGAACATATAGAGATACTGGAGGCGGCAAATTTCAGGAACATAAAAGTTTCTCTTAAGGCGTCAAATGTTCCTACCACGGTGGAGGCATACCGGCTGTTTTCCAAAAAGTTTCGATATCCCCTTCACATCGGGATATCGGAGGCGGGCCCTTCGTTCACCGGGATAATCAAGAGTTCAGTAGGTCTCGGCATCCTTCTTTCGGAAGGCATCGGCGATACTGTTCGGGTCTCACTTTCTTCGGACCCCGCGGAGGAAGTGCGGGTAGCCTATGAAATTCTCAAATCGCTGGGCCTTAGGGAAAGGGGGGCAAACATCGTCTCCTGCCCGACCTGCGGCAGGTGCGAGGTCGACATCCGGGGGCTTGCGGGTGAAGTCGAAACCCTGCTTAGGGATATTAAAAAGCCGATAACGGTGGCGGTGATGGGCTGTATTGTAAACGGCCCCGGCGAGGCAAGAGAGGCCGATGTCGGGATTGCCGGCGGAAAAGGAACGGGACTGCTCTTTCGGAAGGGCAAGATCGTAAAGAGGCTCAAGGAGAAGGAACTTCTTAAGGCGCTGATGGAAGAAATAAGAGAACAAGACAAAAATTGACGGGACCGGGCCGCCTCAACGCCCTCACAGGATGTGTAGAGGCGTCATGCAGGTGTCTTTCCGAAACTTACTTCCTCACCCGCATACTCACTCATATACCTCTTACAGATTCCGTGATAAGATGGGGCCAAGGGGTGATGACATGAAGGTATTACTTGCTACCGATGGGTCCGAACACTCGGAAGGGGCGGCGAGATTTTTGTCCCGTTTTGACTTCTCAAAGACGGACGAGATCGTAGTCCTTCACGTAATAAGCGAAGTCCCTTACGACGACGACTATCATGCTCAGATCAAGCTCATGATCAAACGTGTAGCGCCAAAGATACTTAAGACATCTGCCGACATATTAAAGTCCGTCGCGGCTGAGATAACGACGGTTGAGGAAGGCGGTTATCCCGATACCACTATTATAGAAAAGGCGATCGCTTACGAAAGCGATCTTATCGTAATGGGCGCAAGGGGAGTAAAAGGGGTCGAATTGCTTTTTTTGGGGAGCGCAACAAGAGCGGTGACAATTAATTCGCCCAAGCCGGTCCTCGTCTTCAAGCGGCCCTCCTGGAAGGCATTGGGGCCAATGAAAGTCCTTTTCGCAACAGACGGCTCGGAGATCGCCGGGGAGGCGGGAAAATTTATGGCGGCACTGCCGCTGTCGCCCGAAACAGAGATTACTGTCATGCACGCCTCTTCTGCTTTCATCTCGGATATCCCGGAAAAGTACCTGAAGGAGACGGGGGAACAGCTAGCAGGAAGGCCCTCCACCTACCATGAATCGGAAAAGATATTCGAACAGGCAAAGATGTATCTGGGCGGCAGGTTCGAGAAGATCGACTATCTGCTGAGGATCGGAGATCCATCGAGGGAAATACTGATGATGGAAAAGACCCTCGAACCCGACATGACCGCAGTAGGCTGCAGAGGCTTAAGGGGGATCAAGGGGATGATGGGCAGCGTCTCCAGAAGACTATTAGGCCATTCGGAATCATCCGTCCTTATCGGGAAGCCCTGCGCAAAAAGCGAGGTGCCGGCCAAACCCGGTACCTCCTGATCGTTTTCCTTTGATGGCAAACAGTTCTTTAGCATACTTTGCTCATCTATCATTATGTCTTGTCCGGCAACCCCTCCCAGCCTCCCCTTTTCAGGGGAGGGAATTACTCTCGTCCCCCTGATAAGGGGGATAGAGGGGGTTGAAGGATTCCCGACCTCCCGAAAACATTCGGGATTGCGGGAATGACAGCATTTTTTGCAATATAAAGTTTAAGAACAGAAACTAATTAGTGTATTCTATTAACTTATCAGCTTGGCCTTCAACCTTATTTCGGCGCCGCTTAGTGCTACCGAGACCGGACAGCCCTTCTTGGTCGCATCGGCAAGTTCCAGGAATTTTTTCTCATCGATCCCCGACACCTTCGCCTCCGTATCAAGTTCGATAACGGTTATCTTAAACCCGTCCCCTGCCTTGTCTATATGCACCCTTGCCCTTGTGCGAATGTGTTCCGGGACAAAACCCGCCTTCTCGAGAAAAAGGGATAGGGCCATCGAAAAACATCCGGCATGCGCCGCACCTATCAGTTCCTCCGGATTTGTGCCCTGGCCGGACTCGAACCTTGAAGAAAAGGAATAGGCCCCTTCAAAGGCCCCGCTTCCGAATTTCATCTTCCCTTTTCCCTTAAGCAAATTCCCATCCCAAACCGCTTCTGCTTCACGTACAGGCATCATGCACCTCCCAGCTTTTTTTTAATGTCTCCTTCACGTCAATTTCGGTGATAATCCCGAAGCCTTCTTTCTTCAGTTCTCCCGTGACCTTATCCACTCCCTCTTCGAACGACATCGTAAGCGTTTTGCTGAAATAGTATTTCATTGCACCACCTCGGGGCCAGTTTGCACGTCGCCGGTTGATATATATTTTTTTATCATGGAATCGGAGCCCCGTCAATCTAAATCCAGAATCAAAATATCAGCCGACCTTTTCGTTATGATAAAATAACCGCGAAAGGATGAGATATGGAGATCATTAGGATACCGCGCATCATGCAAGACACCTGCAAGAAATATTTATTAAAAGGAAGATCGTTGGGACTGGTCCCAACAATGGGCGCCCTTCATGAAGGACATATAAGCCTGATAAAAAGGGCCAGGACGGAAAATGACATCTCGGCAGTGAGCATTTTTCTTAACCCGACACAGTTCGGCCCTTCCGAAGACCTTGATAGATATCCAAGAGACACCGAAAACGACATCAGGAAACTCCGCGAGCAGGAAGTCGATATCCTATTCCTGCCTGATAGCGCTCTGATGTACCCTAAAAATTTCGCTACCTATGTCGAGGTTGAAAATATATCCGGGAAACTGTGCGGGGCCTTCAGGCCCGGACATTTCAGGGGCGTTACGACGGTCGTTGCGAAACTTCTCAATATTACAGACCCCACGAGGGCCTATTTCGGACAGAAAGACTTTCAGCAGACCGCCGTCATAAGAAGGATGGTAAAAGACCTTGACCTCGACGTTGAGATAGTCGTCTGCCCGACCATCCGGGAGCAGGACGGGCTTGCAATGAGTTCCCGGAACCTTTTCCTCGACAGTCAACAGCGGCACGCTGCGACCGTATTACACCGGTGCCTCAGCAATGCATCTGAAGCTCTGCGGTCGGGAACTCATACCCCGGCAAAGACCAGGGAACTCATGCGCGAGATGCTCGCCGGAGAGAGACTCGTCACAAAAATAGAATATGCATCTGTGTACGACGCCGAAACATTGGATGAAACCGATGAGGTCAGGAAAGAGCTCCTTCTTGCAGTGGCGGTCAGGATGGGGGATGTCCGCCTGATAGACAACGTGCTGGTCAACCTGTGATTATTTCTTCTTATACAGGTCCCTGACAGTGGGGAAGAGTTCGATATTGGTATGGGGAAGGAAAAGGGCAGACATGTATTCGTCCATGAACCCCCTCGAGGCAGAGAGCTCTACATACGTCATCTTTTTCGCGGTCTCCTGGGCCTCGGTCCGCATCTTTTCGGATAGCAGACAGAGGTATGCGCCGGCGATCGAGGTATTCCCTATAAATGAAAACTTCTCAAGCGGGATGTCGGGCAGCATGCCGATCATGATCGCCTTGTTGACGTCGAGATAATTGCCGAAGCCCCCGGCGATATATATTCTCTCGACGATGTCCAAAGAAAGCCCGACCTCCTTCAGGAGCACAGACACACCTGCATAAAGGGCGGCCTTTGCGCGGATAACGTTTTCGATGTCGACCTCGGTAAGAACGATGTCCTTACGGTCACCGCGGTGGAGGACAAATTCCGGCCCTTCCTCACCCGTCCTGATTCTGTCCGTATCAAGGTCTTTAACAAGTTTGCCCTTCTGGTCTATCACCCCGGCAAAAAAAAGTTCGGAGATGGCGTCAATCATTCCGGAACCGCAGATGCCCGAAGGTGAGACCCCGCCGATGACGCCGAGGGCCGGCTCGAAACTCGAAAGGTCTATCTTCACCGACTCAATCGCACCCTCCGTCGCCCTCATGCCGTGCCGTATGCCGCTGCCCTCGAAGCAAGGTCCCATAGAACATGCGGCCGTGATCATCCACTCATTGTTGCCGACGGCGATTTCGCCGTTTGTTCCTATGTCCATGAACAGGGCAACTTCAGGATTCTTGTGCATCTTGGAGGCCAGGACCCCTGCCACGATGTCTCCTCCCACATAACTACCCACGTTCGGCATGGTATAGACCGGCCCCTGAGGGTTTATTTTAAAGCGGGCCGTCCCGGCCCTCCACACGGGATAGATATTGACCGTCGGGATGTAGGGCTCTTCCCTGATCGAAGAGGGGTCCAGCCCCCAGAAGAGCTGTGTCATTGTCGTATTCCCCGAAATGACGGCAGAGTCAATATCTTCAATGTCGATATTATTTTTTTCTACAATCGGGGCAAGGAGGCCATTTATATCATCCACGATGGTGTCTCTCAGCTCCTGAAGGCCTCCTCCCTCTGTTGCATAGACAATCCGAGTGATCACGTCGTCGCCGTGGCGCATCTGCGAATTAAAGGTCATACCCGCATCAACAAGTGTGCCGTCCGAACAGTTCACCAGATACAGCACCACAGTTGTCGTTCCTATATCCACGGCAATCCCATAGTGTTTTGTCTTACAGACCGCTGAAAGACCTATTGCCTCGTGTTTTTCCGTATAGCTAAGACAGACATCCCATTCAGCCTCCCTGAGAATATTCGGCATCGAGAGGATAAAACTGTGGGAAAATTCCATGTCAAAGATGCCTTTTTCGTGGAGCGCCCTTTTCAGCCGTTCGAGGTCGCCGGTATTGTCCTGGAGTGAAGGGGGTGTAAGGTTCAGGACAACCCTGCGTATGGCGGAAGTAACCGCCGGCTCGACGGTCCGAAGATACTGCAGCAAATCCTTTGTTTTCGACAACGCGATTTTGTCACCGATAATAAGCTTTGAATCCTCCGGTATATCAATAAGGATATCACCCTTGGGAAAGCCCTGGCATGCAAGGACAATATTCTCCTCAATATCCTTTTTCAGAAGTTTGCCCGCAGATTCGATCCTCGTCTCGCCTTCCAGTACCTTCACACGGCACTTCCCGCAGACGCCCTTGCCTCCGCACGAGGCAACGAGATAGACCCCGTGGTCCTTCAAGGCCTTATAGATGCTTTCGCCGTCACCGGCCGGTATAGTTTTGCCGTTTAGTATCTTGATTTCCATGGCGTTTAATTTTATGGGTAATCCGGATGAAAATCAAGGATCGTTTTTCGTAATGGCGCGGAAGCCGCCCCCTGCACGCTTGCCGCCGGAGGGGGGATAAGGTAATTCTGGGTGATCCATTGACTTATCTCTGCAAGAACACCTCATAAATATAATTTGACGTTGACATAGTTTTATATCCGGGGATAATAAAATATGCGATCAAGCGGCATGTGGATAATCGTGGCTCTGGTTGTTTCGATGTTATCGCCGATTACGGCCCATGTTACTATCGCCTCGCACAATCAGGTGAAGTGCATTGCGTCGCTCGATGTTTGCAATGCTTCGGGGTCCTTCATATCAGCCAATCCGGAGATTCCTTGCCTGTATGAATCTTCCTGCACGGACTGTCCGTTACAGTTTGCAGAATATAGAGAACCCGACAATATGTATTTTTCCCCATCCTGGTATTTTGTCCAAATAGAACGCCCTCCCAAGTCCTGACCCGAAGTTCCGAAGTCTTCGATTCGCAGCTTTTTCCAAATATAGAGGAGTGAGGAGCGTCAAAAATGCTCTTTACTGTCTGTTAAGAAAAGGAGATCCTATTATATGACTAGGTCAAAAACACTCTTTGCGTCATCTTTTGCCTATACCCTTAATAAAAAGTCCCTTGTGAAAAGATTCGTGATATTTTTGGTTTTTTGCCTGCTGTTGAGTTTCACTGCTGCAGGAGCAGCCGATACGGCAGAGAATCCCAAACACTGCAAGCAATGCGGGATGGACCTGGACGTTTATGCGAAAAGCAGGATGGTGATTGGCTATGAAGACGGATCCACCGCTGAGGTCTGCAGTATCCACTGTGCAGCTGCAGAAATGAAACAAAACAAGGACAAGCAGGTCAAGACGCTTATGGTTGCGGATTACACTTCCAAAGAATTGACAGATGCCAAAACCGCAACCTGGGTAATCGGCGGCAATAAAGAAGGTGTCATGACCTCCGTACCAAAATGGGCATTCATAAAGGAGGAAGATGCGCAGAAATTCGTAAAGGAAAATGGAGGCAAAGTATCCTCCTTCGACCAGGCGATGAAGGCCGCGAAGGAAGAAGTGGAAGGGAGTGCGGAGATGGCCCACGATCATCATGGGCACATGGGTCATGACATGTGTCATATGGCAATGGAGCCGGGCTCCCAGATGCTGTTCAACCCGGCATTTGGCGACGACATATACCACACCCATCCGGCCGGGATGTGGATGGTGACCTACAAGCTCATGCACATGAATATGAGCGGCCTGCGTTCCGGCACGTCGGACGTCGGCCCGGACAGCGTCGGATACAATAGGGGCAAGCCGTATAATTACATGATGATACCTACCGACATGACCATGGATATGCATATGTTTATGCTGATGTACGGGATCACCGACCGGTTGACCGTGATGGCCATGGCAAATTATCAGGTCAACTCGATGGGAATGCTGATGGACATGGGCCCAGGCAGGATGATCACTCGCGAGGACCCCATGAGTACCCGCGGCCTTGGCGACACCGAACTTAGAGGGATTTACAAGATCAATAAATACCTTAACGGCAGCCTCGGTCTCAGCCTTCCGACCGGCGACATCGACCAACCCATAGTGATGATGCGCAAGGTATATCGCGCACCCTATGACATGCAGCTGGGCTCAGGCACATACGATCTGAAACCCGCTCTCACTTACAGTGCCCTCAGCGATGACGCAAAATGGAACTGGGGTGCTCAGGCCATGTACACCTATCATATAGATAAGAATAAAAACGATTACAGCCTCGGCGACAACTTTAAGGCGACTGGCTGGCTGCAGCGCGCCTTCGGCCCGCTAAGCACCTGGGTGCGGCTTGCTTATAACGACACGGGCCGGATCAAGGGACAGGACCCCGAGATCGACAAGCTCATCCATCCTGTAATGGGGATGGGCATGGGTGCGCCCACGCCTGATGCCGACCCAAACAACTATGGCGGGCAGAGGCTGGATGGTCTGATCGGGTTGAGCCTTCAGAAGGGCTCCCTCAGCTTCGGAGTTGAAGGCGGAGTGCCGGTCTATCAAAACCTTAACGGCCTTCAAATGAAAACCACATGGGTGCTTAATGCCGGCGTTCAAGTAATGTTTTAGGCACTGTTTCTGAGCATGGTCCTTTTTACGCGCTGCGATAGACCGTGTCACAATTAGGTGATATACTTCTATAATAGCCTTTGGGAGGAATAAATGAGGGAAATAGCAGAGAGTGCGGGAAATAGCAGAAACTCCGGAATGGATATATTGCGCAAGGTATTCGGCCTTACACTGTTGTTCGTACTTTTTGCGCCCGCATCGTCATGGGCCCACGGGTTTGCAGGACAGAGGTTTTTCCCCACGACGTTTCAGGTGGATGATCCGTTCATTTCGGATGAGTTCTCTATACTGATTAATCGTGCAAAGGGACCAGACGCGACGACCACGGAAATCGATATCGATTATTCCAAACGCATCGTGCCCAACTTCGGGCTCGAATTCCATGAGGCCTACCTGCACCAGAGGGCAACCGACGGCAGCTCGGCCAATGGCTGGGACAATCTCGGGATAGGGGCGAAATGGCAGTTCCTTACGAATGCTCCCCATGAGCTGATCCTTTCAGTCGGCACAGACTTCGACATCGGCGGCACCGGGGCACACCAGATAGCCGATTCTTTCACAACGATTTCCCCGGCTCTTTTCTTCGGCAAAGGGTTCGGCGACTTGCCGGCGTCGATGGGATTTTTCAGGCCATTTGCAATTACCGGGGTCATCGGCCCCAGTTTCCCCACGAGATCCGGCAACGTTTCTATAGATCCCGACACCGGAGAAACAATAGTGGAACGAAACCCCACGACTCTGAACTGGGCATTCTCCTTACAGTACAGTCTCATGTACCTTCAATCCTTTGTAAAAGATATCGGGCTCGGCGCCCCGTTTAACCGAATGATACTAGTGGCGGAGTTCCCGATGGAAACTTGCATGAACGCCGACTTGCAAGGGACAAATTTCAGGAACAGTGAACCCAGGGATAGTATGGGCGGGCAAGTTCATGGAGTTTGGGATCGCCGCGCAGATCCCGGTAAACTCTCGATCAGGGAGCAGCGTCGGCCTCCTCGGACTGGTCCATCTGTATGTTGATGATCTCTTCCCAAAAAGTCTCGGCAGGCCTATCTTCAGGTAAAGCTCAATGCGCCCCGTAAATATCAGGCCTGCTATTGCGTTTTTTTGCCTGGTCTTTCTGCCGCGTCCTGCCCGGGGCGGCGTGGGGTCATGCATTCCCGGACCATTCGGACCCTAAGGTGGGCTCGACTGTTTCGGGCTCGCCCGCTCAGGTCCGCATCTGGTTTGACAGCGATCTGGAGCCGGCATTCTCGACCCTTATGGTGCATAATGCCGACGGCAAGATGATCGACAAGAGGAACAACCATGTGGACCCTGCTGATCCTAAATTACTTGAGGTGAGTCTTCCCCAGTTGCCGCCGGGTACGTATCTTGTGATCTGGAACGTTGTGGCAAGGGATGGGCACAGGACGAACGGACAGTTCTCATTCTCAATAAAATGAGGTGATAAGAGGCTGAAGAAGAGATATTATCAGGAGGTGAGAGGTCAATGCATGTTATTCCCGAATGGTTAGAACTCATATCCCTTGCCTTTTGTATCGGGGTGATCGTCTGCCGTCTCTGGTTTTTTACGCCTTCGATTCAAGACGAATTTTCATATCAGGAGAATTTCGTCCCGAGGATGTGGACGTTGTTTTGTTTCGGGCTGGCCTTCCTGATCGCAGGAAGCATAGTCGAGCTGTTTTCGAGGACGGCTGAGATGAGCGGCCAACCCTTTCCTGCTTTTTTTTCGGTCTTGCCTACTGTCCTCTTCCGGACCCACTATGGAAGCGTCTGGATCGTCCGCATTGGGGCACTCTTCCTGCTGGCGCTTTCGAAAATGGCTGTGCGATATCGTGATACACGGGTGTTCCTGTTTTTCATGCTCCTCCTCGGACTGGTAGTCGCTATGACGGCAAGCGCCTCCGGGCACGCATCCGATGCAGGTGATTTAAGCCTGCCGGAGATAATGGACTGGCTCCATCTGCTTGCAGCGTCGGTGTGGGGAGGCGGTCTCATGGTGCTTTCCGTCTCTGTTCTTCCTGATCTCATAGGGCGGAGAGAGCCTACCCCTGCCCTGATCTCAAGAGTTGCAGGCAGGTTCTCGTCGCTGGCCGGCTTTGCAGTCGGCATAGTCGCAATTACCGCGCTCTATAACGCGTGGAAATATGTGGGGAGCATACACGCGTTACTAGGGTCGCCTTACGGCTGGACCGTCATAGCGAAGGTCGTGCTCTTCCTTGTCCTCATAAATCTCGGCGGCTTCAATAGGTATGTCAGCGTCCCGCTCCTGCAGGAATGGGCAGGGGCCTCCCCAGAAGGTCGGGGAATTTTCACCCGCATCGCGCTTCAGTTCTTTCCAGGCCTTCAGCCGGGTGGAAACGGGGGCCGGATCGCCTCGCGGTTCAGGCGAGGCGTAAAAGTCGAGGCAATTCTGATAATCGGCGTACTATTGTGCGCTGCCTTACTCCGGCACGAGATACCTGCACGCCATGCCTCCCATCTCGGGCATACCGGCGGGGGAGGACAGCCTATGCAGCATCATGATCATGAGGGCAATATGTAAGTACTATGCGATCGGGGGAATCACGCCCTGTCTTAATGACTGCTGTACTCTACACCGGCGATCTTTGACATTGGCGTGAGGTTCCTTTTGAAATAATTGTTCGGTGCTGGCCCCATCGATTAAGAGTATGTGTAGTATTAGATAACGCTGGGCATCGCCCCGGCCAATTGTCGACCCCGGAAAATATGCTACCCTCAGGACCCTAATTCAAAAAGGCGAGTCCTGAGTAGTGCATTGAATCCTGTCCCCAAAAAAGGCACAGTGGCTGCTCTCGAATTGCGACCCGGCCGCATTTAATTGCCTCTGAAGGTCGTTGAGATAGTCCAAAAACAAACTCCCAAGGTAAGCATAAAAGACTCCTGCTTCATAGTCGTTCATTCTGGAGAGAGAGAACATCTGAGCGCGTCTGTTTTCTTCCCGAGCGAGAAGGGCAGTTAGCTGGCGATGTTTATCCTCAAATTGTTCCTTCGTTATCTTACCTTCTTCAAAGATTCTCGAAACCTTGATCATTTCGTTTGCAAAATAGAGGAAATCGTCCAAGTCGGGTCTCATTTCAATCGACTTTCGATAGAACTGTTTCCAGTATTCGCTGTTCTTGAGTGTCCCTCTATCCACCTTGGTTTTTTCAGAAGTCGCCCAGGTTAAGATTTGTTTTTTCCTTTCCTCCGTTGGGTAAAGGATACCTTTTTCCCTCCCAATCCCAATACAACTGTATAAACTACTTAGCAGAATAAGAAAGAAAACAGCTTCTCTCCTCTTCACATATTTCTTGAGTTTCTCAGTCACTCTCATCATGCTATGCGTTCAGCCGTATGCATACCATATAACAAACTATATCACAAATATGAATAACACTGAGACAGAATCTTGAGACCTGTGGTAACTATAAATTTCGTTTGTATGGTACTAGAAAGGGCGTGAGATTTTCTCTCACCCTTCTTTATGTTTGTTTCTCCATGAGCTTTCCCCGATAATGTGGACACTTGGTTAAGTTTCATCAAGGAGCCGTTCAAATTGCTCTGGGCTCCTGTACCCTAATGCCGAGTGTCTCCTCTGACGATTATAAAACACTTCTACGTACTCAAAGATACTAAGCCTTGCCTCAAGCCGTGAACGGTACTTCTCACCGTGGACCAATTCCGTCTTGAGCGTTCCGAAAAATGACTCCGCATAGGCATTGTCATAGCAATTGCCACTTCTGCTCATACTCGGAGTAATGCCGTATTCTCTGAGAAGCTCCTGATATGCATAACTCGCGTACTGCCTGCCTCGATCGGAGTGGTGATCAACCCCTCAGGAGGGCTCTGCCTGCTGGCTGCCGCTTTTAGCGCATCAGAGGCGAGTTCCTGAGAAAGTTTATCGCTCATGGACAACCCTATAACTCTTCTGCTTTTCACATTTATCACAGCTGCCACATACAACCACCCCTCGGAAGTAGGAACAAACGTAATATCTGATGCCCATACCCCATCGGTCTGTCTCTTGCCAATCAGCAGGTTTGCCGCCAGAGCATAATCATGCCGTGAATCGGTAGTCCG
The DNA here is from genome assembly GCA_963811165.1 of uncultured Nitrospiraceae bacterium. Taxonomy (GTDB): domain Bacteria; phylum Nitrospirota; class Thermodesulfovibrionia; order Thermodesulfovibrionales; family UBA6898; genus Sulfobium. Next base: position 482,084 of record CAWEQH010000001.1, on the reverse strand, counting down.
CCTAAACCTCCTCCTCTTCACTTCCCCGCATATGGCATGATCCTTCATGATCCTGGCTACCCGGTTCTTCCCGCATTTGACACCCTCATCATTGAGTTCAGCCGTGATCCTTAGGCTCCCGTACAGCTTCCTGCTTCTTCTGTGGATCTCCTGTATGTGTCCCAGCAACTCCTGGTTGTCCTTTTGCCTCCTGCTAAGCGGACGGCTGCGCCACGCATAATACCCACTCCTGGATACCTTTAACACCTTGCACATGCTTCCCACCCTGTACTTCTCCCGATGCTCTTCCATCAACCCGTACTTCATCTGCTGCGTTTGGAGAATACGGCCAAGGCTTTTTTTAAAATGTCCCTCTCTTCCCTCACCCTTTCCAATTCCTTCCGAAGCTGCTTTATCTCCGCTCCCTCCGGACTTGAATGGCCTTTCCCCACAAATGCCTTCTCCCCGTCTTTCAGCAACCTCCTTCTCCATAAATGAAGTAAGTTGGGATGAATATCAAGGTCCCGAGCTACCTTCCCTACCGGCATACCCTTCTCCGTCACAAGATGAACAGCATTCCTCTTGAACTCTCTCGTGAAATGACGACGCCTATCCTCTTTCCCCATACACACACCTCCTTTTCCATCTTACAAATCTTTAGGTGTGTCCATCAATTCGGGGAAGGCTCACCAGATAATCTTCAGTGGCGCAATTAAATGAAACATCACTAGTTATCGGTGCTATACGTAACAAAATGGATTGAACCTTAGGACCGCTGAGGGTCATGATAAATCCTGCTTTTTCAAATAGAAAGAGGAGGAGCAATGACCAAAGCAGGTTCAATTCTCAGGGCAATCGTCAGTGACATAGAAGTAGTAAATTATCAGACCCCCGATTGATCGTATTCTTCAGAGGATCTCCAAGTTAGACCTTCCCGCCAGAGAGCATTTTGATAGCTACATGCGCAACAAGTGGAGAATGAACCACAGGCCAAGTACTCTTAAAGGCAGCTTCGTCGCTGTGAGTTCCTTTCTCATTTTCTATGGTGGCCAGGGGAAGAGTCATATCGAGGCGATTGCCAGTAACGACCTGGAGGCGTTTGTCGAACGCGAGCAGGATCGGGGGCTTAAGATCAACACGGTCAGAACACGGCTTCATTGCCTTTTTGCTTTTCTTCGTTTTCTGATCGAACAGGATATCATTGACGGACGCATACTCAAACGCAAGATAAAACTCAAAGTGCCGGATTTCCTGCCGAGGGCCATTGCGCCGGGCGATGTCAGAAAGATTCTTGGTGTCATTAAGGAGATTCGTGACCGTGCCCTGATCCTCGTGCTCTTACGGACAGGCATGAGAATCGGTGAGCTTCTCAGATTGAAGATGATAGATCTTGATGTCCGTGAGAGGAAGATACATATCTATGAGGGCGAAAAGAACTATCTTGGGCGAGTGGTTTATCTGAGTGATGATGCACTGATGGCCTTAGGGCTCTGGCTTAAAAAGAGAGATAAGACAAAAGAATATCTCTTTCATGGTCTGAGGAGTCACTTGTGTTATACCTCGGCCCGTAATATCTTCACGCGATACTTGAGAGAAACAGGGCTCCAACACAAAGGCTACACAATCCACAGCCTTCGGCATACCTTCGCAAGCGAGCTGCTCAATGCCGGCATGCGCCTGGAATGCTTGCAACTTCTGTTGGGACATCGAGACATAGAGATGACCCGACGATATGCCCGCCTGACAGATAAGAGCCGCGAAGAGGAATACTTCCGTGCCATGGAAATCATCGAACAAGGAGGCATTAATGGGGCCTACTGATTTGATTGCCAGGTACCGAAGGTTCCTAAAGCGAAGGAACTGTTCGGCCAACACTGTAAAAAACTACATGAATATCCTCGGTCACTTCAATGTCTGGTCGCAGGTTTCTTTGGAGCAAATAACCCACAAAGAAACCGATGCGTATATGGACCATCTATTGAGAAGGAGAATGAAACCAAAGACTATCAACTGTCATTTCGGCTGCATCCATGCCTTCTACGATTATCTGATCGAAGATGAGAGAATGCCTCTTACCAATCCGGTAAGAAAGAATTATAGGCTTCGTCTGCCCAGGCCATTGCCCAAACATCTAAGAGACGAACAGATTGTGACTCTCTTTAGGGAGATCAATGACACCAGAGATCGAGCCATGTTCATGCTAATGCTCAGGTGTGGTCTGCGTGTTGAAGAGGTTGCACGACTGACAGTAGATGCGATAGAGTATCGCAGCAGACAGCTTTATGTCTTCAATGGCAAAGGCAGCAAGGACAGGGTTGTCTACCTGAGTGAAGATGCCCAGAGTGCCTTAGAGGCGTATATGCAGAAACGGAAATGGTCGAAGGAGAAAAGAGTGTTCTTAGTGCAGAAGGGGCCGCTGAGGGGAAAGCCGATATCAGTTCGCGGCATTCAAAAGAGGATTGAATACTATGCACAGAGGACCGGGACTGCGGTATCCTGTCATCACCTTAGACATACTATGGCAACACAGCTCCTGAACGCCGATGCCGATCTCGTTACCATACAGGATCTATTGGGCCACAGCCGGATTACAACAACTCAATGTTACTGTAGAGTCTCCAATCTCAAAGTACAGAGAGATTACTTCAAAGCGATAAAGATTGTTTTGCAGAATACCCAGCCGATAAGAGCTGATAACTTTGAATGGGAACAAAAAGAGCTTATAAATAGTAGGCTTTAACCTACTGACAACAAAAGAAAAAGCAGGTTTTGTTACGTATAGCGTGGTGAACTAAACGTTCGAGGGGATCACGACTCGCTTTAATGACTTTTTCCTGTAGTCAACACCGTCAACGTCTGCTAAAATGGTGCCGATAACACATGGTAATCGATATTTTAGTTAGAAGGAGAACTATTTGTAGAAATGGTCCACGACACAATAGTTATTGGCTCAGGGATTGGTGGTCTTGCATGTGCATCCGCACTGGCAAAATGCGGCCATAGAGTACTGGTTTTAGAACAGCACTACATTACTGGTGGGCTAACCAGTACCTTTAGCCGAAAAGGGTTCACATGGGATGTCGGTATCCACTATCTTGGGGACATGGGGCCTGAGGGGCAGGCCCGGAGGCTCCTCGATTGGTTATCTAACGGCGCAATCAGGATGGCCCCTATTGGCTCAGCTTATGACATTGTACACTTCCCGGATGACTTCAAAATTATCTTCGAAAGTCCTGCCGAAGCTCTCACACAAAATCTTAAGGAGAGATTTCCACGGTCTGCTGGAGAGATTGATGTCTTCTTCTCGCTTCTCGAACGGACCGCCCGTGAATCTTCTGCACTATTCAGGTTGCGTGTTTTGCCCCGTCTACCGGCATGGATTTATTCACTGTGGACGGCAGGCAGGATTCGAAAGTGGTGGGGAAGAACGACCGATGAAGTGCTTAGCGAAATAATTCATGACCAAAAGCTGAGATCGGTACTGACCTCTCGGTGGGGAGATTACGGTGAAAGGCCATCTGAGGGAAGCTTTGCGATGCATGCAATGATCATGAACCATTTTCTGGGTGGAGCGTTTTATCCAGTGGGTGGCGCCCGGACGTTTGGGGACTCACTGATACCGACTATAAAGAATGCCGGAGGTGAGGTGAGAGTCAAGTCACCCGTAAAGGAGATACTTGTCACGAAAGGCAAGGCCACTGGCGTGCGCCTTGAAGACAATAGCGAACATCATGCCAAAAGAGTGGTCTCCACTATAGGTGCATGGGATACCGTCCAACACCTGCTGCCGGCATATTCGCCGAACACAGCATGGGCACAGGCGATATTGACCTTCAAGCCTTCACTCTGCCATATCTGTCTTTACCTGGGCTTTGAGGGCGACATCCGTGCAGCCGGTGCCACAGCTGCAAACCATTGGACCTATGAGACCTGGGATACCAACGCAGCTATTTGGAACAATCCTGCAGCGACGGATGTTCCGGTACTGTTTGTATCTTTCCCCTCGTTAAAAGATCCGCAGCATGAAGCGGGAGAAAAGCAGAAACATACCGGCGCAGTCACCACGTCGGTAAATTGGGATGTATTCAGTAAATGGGAGAAGTCAAGCTATGGCAGCAGGCCTGAGGATTACAAAGAGTTTAAGCAGCTTATCGAAGAAAAAATGCTGAACCGGTTCAAACACCATTTCCCTGAGATTGCATCTTTGATCACATACCATGAACTGTCAACTCCGCTCTCAATGGCTCATTTTGTGAGAAGACAGCAGGGCACGTCCTACGGGCTTGAGACTACGCCGCAGCGTTTTCTCTCCCGTAGTCTTCATGTAAGAACCCCTGTCAAAGGGTTGTATTTAGCAGGCCAAGATGTGGTGACTCCAGGGATAACAGGAGCCATGATGGGAGGAATTCTTGCTGCCGCAGCGATTGATCCACGAATTTTCCGTCAGCTTTGACGTCAACGGTATACGATCTTCATCTGTCGCTGGAATAAAAGTGTATGTTACTGAAGCTCATAGTTCTGAGAACTTTTTTCTTCCTCATCACCTTTCGGGGGGTGATATAATGGTCTGGATTTCAAGGGGGAATCTTTATTGTTGCACATGATTGGAACCCGTTTTTTAGCCGGTGCTATCCGCAGTCGCCCCGTCCACAAAATCCTCCGAATTTCTTGCACGTGATATGAAGACTGAGGACAAGAAAAGGCCCTGGAAGACCGGGGCCTCGTCTATTTAGCTTTTTCCGTAATTTTGCTATGATGAATACGAGATAACTGAATTGGGGTGATGAAAATGAAAAGGAAAGGGATAAGAAGCCTAGCCTTCGCGCTGCTATTTCTTACTGCTTCTTGCGCGGTCTCACAGGTAAGACTTCATGACTCCTATCAGCATGCCTGGTCTGCTCGTTTGCAGGAGTATCATAGCACCTATTCTTACAAAAAGAAGTACGTCTTTGAACAAGATGCCGTGAGATTCACTCCCGCTGCGTATCCTAAGACGCTCAGTCCGGCTGAGCTATGGAACGCAGTTCTTTTAAACATTAAAGAGGTAAACGAACTGATTGTCGATGCCTCCACTTTTGAGGGGCGGGAGATGGCGTTGAGGGAGTTTCTCTCACATATGAATGAAAATCCTACCTCTGCCCTCACTAGTTCATGGTTTGACCGCAAAAACGCAGAACTACTGGAGGCAGCAGAAGTGGCAGAAAGAGAGTCGACCGCAGTTATCGCGGCGCTTGATGAAGAAATGCGTAAGGGTATTGACTGGGTTACTATACTGAGGGCCATCTCAGGAGTACATGGTTTATTGGCAGGTAAGGCAGGAGAATACGCTTTATTACGAAAAGAGGCAGGGAATTACTACACGGAAAGTGCTGAGGATGCGGCACGAAATAGGCAGATTGAAGCGGCTTTTAAAAATGCCGCAGACAGTCTCGAACGTTCAAGCTACCGGCAAAGGCTTTTTAATGTCCTTGATAGACCGCGAACCTGTTCCTTCAACGGCAACATGATGACTTGCTATTAGGTAGCATAGATCAACCTTATAAAAACCAGACAATCAGGTGGCAATAGCTTATAAGACAGGAAACAGAGGATAGCTAACCTATTGAAATATCATGAATTAAAATGGTGGAGCTGAACGGGATCGAACCGTCGACCTCTTGAATGCCATTCAAGCGCTCTCCCAACTGAGCTACAGCCCCACAGGACAAATAAACACTTATAAACTAACACATCTTCAATCACCGTGACAATAGCACACACCCCTAAAATCTGCCGATTGGCTGATTTTTGTCTGGTGGGCGGGAATAACACCCCTTGACCAAGCACCCCTACAAAAATTACATTATTTTTGAATAGGTTGATAATTTCTGTAAGGCAAACTATAAAGTAGTTGAATACAGAACGGTTCAGACCTCGAAGGCGTCGATAATGTGTTCTACGCGCTTCCTGCCGTCCTCAAGACTGATGCTAAGGACGTCGAACCTCGCGGGAACTTCCTGCTTGAATTTTTTCATAAAGCAGAGGGCCACCTTTCTTATTTTTTCCCTTTTTCTGGCATTCACCGCCTCAAAAGGATATCCGAAGGCGTCATCGGCACGCGTCTTCACCTCGATGAAGACAACGACATTCCCGTCTCTTGCGATAATGTCAATCTCCCCAAATGCGGTCTTATAGTTCTTTTCCAAAACTCTGTAGCCCTTTTTCTTGCAGAAAGAGACGGCGAGTTCCTCACCTTCCCTACCGAGGGTATTCATCACCCTCCAGCCTTCCAAGTAGTTTAGGTATCCCTTCGATGTCCTTTATATCTTTCTGGCAGAGGACCTTGATGATACCCCTAAAGGCCGAAAATTCCTCCCAATGGCCGCTCAGGTTATCAGACACAAGGCTATTCAATTTCTCCCCTTTTTCATCCCAGTCAAGAAGTAGTATCACCCTCGAAAACTTGTCGGCTATTTCCTCGCAGAATTCATAGAGCCCTTTCCCGCTATGGAGAATGACAATATCGCCGACGAGCCCGAGTTTTTTCAGCGCGACCGCGTCTTTTTTCCCCTCAACAATGACAGGTATCCTCTTGTTGACTTCGAACAGGGCGACCAATACCTCTCTCAGCCTTTCCGCCCTTTCGGTGTCAACAATAGAAGGCATCTTTTTATGGGTGTTAAGCATGGTAACCCCACACGCTCTTAATTCTTAATAAAAAGTTATAGATTTTTGGTCCTAGAAAAAATAAATTTTCTTTTCCGTTGGTCCGGTTCTATGATAAAACATCAGAGGGAAGAATATCTATAAAAACCAATGCCTTCAAGGGTATATCATTATTGACAAATTATTGACAATAAATATAATTTCATATATTTTAGACATATGGCTGTGAAACTAGGGCAATTACTTATAGCCTCGAGTATTATCTCCGAAGAACAGTTGAAGCAGGCGTTGGGCGTCCAAAAAAAAGATGGGGGGAGGCTCGGCACAAATCTCGTAAAAATGGGATTTATTACTGAAGATAGACTTGTTGCCTTTTTGAGCAAGCAGTACGGGGTGCCCGCCATAAACCTCGCGGAATATAAAATAGACGCTGCTGTCCTTAAATTAATACCTTCCGACATGGCCAAGAAATACCTCATCATGCCTGTAGCGCGGGTCGGCGCGACCTTGACCATCGCGATGGCCGACCCTTCGAACGTCTTCGCCATAGACGATGTAAAGTTCATGACCGGCTATAACGTGGAGGTAGTTGTTTCGAGCGAATCCGCGATCATAGGCTCTATTACCGGCCATTATCTCGGCAAAGGCGACAACACGCTGGCGGCATCGAACACGCTCCAGACTGCCTCTATGCAGATCCAGGCAAAAGACTACACTATGAGCGATGACGATATGCCGGGGGACAGCAACTTTGACAGCTCCTCGTTTGAGGAGGGCCCGAGTGTGAATGTCGATGAATTCGATAAGATCGTGGGCAGCGCCCTCGACAATGTGGATGTTATAGAGGAACAGGAGGATACCAACGTTGTAAAGGAAGTCGAGGCGCCGATTGTAAAACTGGTGAACGGCATCTTCGTCAATGCCATAAAATCCGGTGCGAGCGATATCCATGTCGAGCCCTATGAAAACTCTCTGCGGGTGCGCTACAGAGTGGACGGCGTAATGTATACGGTCATGAACCTCCCTACAAAGATAAAGGCGGCCCTTACTTCGAGGATAAAGATAATGTCAAAGCTCGATATCGCCGAGAGAAGGCTTCCGCAGGACGGCAGAATAAAACTGAAGCTCGGAAAAAAGCGCGATATCGATTTTCGCGTCTCTGTACTTCCCACCCTTTTCGGCGAAAAAACCGTCCTTCGGCTTCTCGATAAAGCTAATCTCCAGGTCGATCTCACCAAACTGGGCTTTGAACAGGGTGCTTTGGACGACTTCATGGGCGCGCTCAACAAACCATACGGGATGATACTGGTTACAGGCCCTACGGGCAGCGGTAAAACTACGACCCTGTACTCAGCACTGAACTACCTAAACAAGCCCGACACAAATATTATGACCGCAGAAGACCCCGTAGAATTCAATTTCATGGGTATCAATCAGGTCCAGGTAAAAGAGGAAATCGGTCTGACCTTCGCTGCGTCCCTTCGGTCGTTTCTCAGGCAGGACCCGGACATTATAATGGTCGGCGAAATCAGGGACTTCGAGACCGCTGAGATCGGAGTTAAAGCCGCCCTGACCGGCCATCTCGTGCTGAGCACGCTTCACACAAACGACGCTCCGGGCACTATCAGCAGGCTCTTAAATATGGGCATCGAGCCTTTTCTTGTTTCCTCGGCAGTCATTCTGATACTCGCACAGAGACTCGCACGGAAAATATGCCAGCAGTGTAAGGAAGAGGAGAAAATCCCCTGCCGCAGCACTCATCAAGGCAGGTTTTACCGAGGAGGCAGCAAAAACGGTTAAGTGTTACAGGGGGAAGGGCTGTCCTACATGTAATGGGACCGGCTATAAAGGGAGAGTTGCCCTCTATGAAGTAATGCCTATCAAGGACGAACTCAAGGAGTTGATCCTTGAAGGTGCCTCAACTGCCGAAATAAAGAAGGCAGCGGTCCGCCTTGGAATGAAGACCTTGAGGATGAGTGGAATCACCAAGGCTGCGGAAGGCGTAACAACAATTGAAGAGGTTATGAGGGTTACTTTCGGCGATTAAAGGAGCTATTGATGGCAAATATATATGACCTATTGAAAACCATGATCGAAAAAGGCGCCTCTGACCTCCATATCACCACGGGGAGCCCGCCGAGGTTACGGATCGACGGGAAAATCGTCCCCCTTGACCATCCGGCCCTCACGCCTGTTGAGACGAAGGCGCTCTGCTACAGCATTTTGACCGACAGCCAAAAACATAAATTTGAAGAGCATAATGAACTTGACCTCTCTTTCGGGGTAAAAGGCCTTAGCAGGTTCAGGGGCAATGTCTTCATGCAGCGGGGGGCCGTGGCCGGGGCCTTCAGGACAATCCCGTTTGAAATCAGGACATTCGTTGATCTCGGGCTCCCTGAGATAGTAAATGATCTCGTCAAGAAACCTCGGGGGCTCATACTTGTCACCGGCGCTACAGGAAGCGGCAAATCCACCACCCTTGCCGCGATGGTAGACAGGATCAATTCCGAAAGATACGAGCACATTATAACGATAGAAGACCCTATTGAATACCTCCATGGACACAAGAAGTGTCTTATAAACCAGCGTGAAGTAAATGCCGATACAGTCTCCTTTAAAGCTGCATTAAGATATGTGCTCAGGCAGGACCCCGATGTCGTCCTCATCGGCGAGATGAGGGACCTCGAGACGATCGAAGCTGCACTCACGGTTGCGGAAACGGGCCACTTGACCCTTGCGACACTGCATACAAACTCAGCTGTCCAGACGATAAACCGTATAATCGATGTATTCCCTCCTCATCAGCAGGAACAGATCAGGGTCCAGTTGTCCTTCGTTCTTGAGGGGATACTCGCTCAGCAGCTCATTCCAAAGAAAACCGGAAAGGGAAGGTCCCTGGCGGTCGAGTTGCTCGTGCCGAATCCGGCCATCAGGAACCTAATAAGAGAAGATAAGATACATCAGATATACTCCATGATGCAGACGGGACAGACCAAATTCGGAATGCAGACTATGAACCAGTCTCTGGTGGAGCTCTACACGAAGGGGCATCTTTCCTATGAAGATGCGATAGGCAGGTCAATGGTGCCGGAAGAGTTAATCACTATGCTTCAGAGGGCAACTAACGCGCCTTCTGGACGCGGGAGGTAATAAAAAATGGCTAACGTCTTTGAGTGGTCGGGGAAGACGAGCAAGGGGACCATTGAATCGGGTGAGATGTCCGCCGGTTCAAAGGAAGAGGTGGTCGCTAATCTGAGGAAAAAGAACATTACTCCCACTCTCATAAACCCAAAGGGAAAGAAATCCGCTTTTGCTGGCCTGTCCGCATTGGGTGGCGGAGTAAAAGACAAGGACATAGTCATTTTCACCAGACAGTTCGCCACCATGATCGACGCCGGCCTTCCCCTTGTTCAGGCGCTCGAAATACTGACTACCCAGGTTGAAAACAAATTTCTCGGCAAGACCCTGGGCATGATTAAATCGGATGTTGAATCAGGATCGACGTATGCCGATGCGCTCAGGAAACATCCGAAGGCATTCACGGAATTATACGCAAATATGGTCGCTGCAGGTGAATCAGGCGGTATACTCGATACGATCCTGAACAGGCTTGCAGCCTACATTGAAAAGTCGATGAAGCTCAAGAAGAAGGTAAAAGGTGCGATGGTATATCCGATTGTGGTATCCACGATCGCGATAGGAGTCATCGCAGTCATAATGATATTCGTGGTACCTACGTTTGCGAAGATGTTCACTTCAATGGGAGGGACCCTCCCATTGCCTACGCTCATTGTCATAAAGATAAGCAATTTCATGGCGGGCCTCGGGGGCCTTATGGTCTTTTTGTCGATCGTCGCCTTATCCATCGCCTTTAAGCAGATCAGAAAAACGGAGAAGGGCACCTTAATAACTGACAAGATTTTTCTGAGGTTGCCCATATTCGGCCTCCTGCTGAGAAAGGTGGCGGTTGCAAAATTTACAAGGACCTTAAGCACGCTCATAGGCAGCGGCGTCCCGATACTCGACGGCCTCGAAATAACGGCAAAGACGGCGGGCAACAAAGTTATAGAATATGCGGTCATGGACGTACGGCTTGCTGTGTCGGAAGGTAAGACACTTGCCGAACCCTTGTTGAAATCCAAGGTGTTTCCGCCCATGGTCACCCACATGATCGCGGTCGGTGAATCCACCGGGGCGCTTGATACGATGCTTTCGAAGATCGCTGATTTTTATGATGATGAAGTGGACAATGCGGTTTCTAACCTTACCGCCATGATGGAGCCGATGCTGATGGTCTTTCTTGGAGGCTCCGTCGGCTTCATAGTTATAGCCATGTATCTGCCTATCTTCAAACTAATCACCCTCATCAAATAAGGGGTAATGGCCGACAATGTCCTGACGGCAAGATTGAAGGCCCTGATAAGCCTCAGGGCCTTATTCGTCACGGTCTTGCTGGGTTCATCTTTCCTCTTCAGGATCGAGTATTTTTACGCTCAACCCAGGGCAATCTCGTATCTCATTATCTCGCTTTATCTGCTCACCATAATCTATGCCCTCCTCATTACCAAAATTAAGGGCCTATTCCTATTCACTTATATCCAGCTGATCTTCGACGTGATCGCCGGAATCAGCTTGATTTACATAACCGGCGGAGTTGAGAGCTGGTTCTCCTTTACTCTGATTCTCACCGTCTTGTCATCAAGCATTGTTCTTAACAAAAAAGCCGGTTTTGTCATAGCAAGTTTGAGCAGTATCCTTTATGGGACGCTTCTCGACCTGCAGTATTACGGCATACTGAATATCCCTCATTCAGTCATCTCCGAAAGGCTCTTTCTCTACAATATCTTTATTCATATCCTCTCTCTATATCTCACCGCCTACCTAAGCGGCAACCTTTCTTCCAGACTCGAAAAGACCGCTCAGAAGCTCGAGGAAAAAGACACCCATCTGAAGGATCTTGAGCTGTTCAATATGAAAGTCATAGAGAGTCTCCCGAGCGGATTGTTCACCACAGACAGATACGGCAACGTGCTGATCTTCAACAGGACAGCCGAGGAGATCACCGGAATAAAAAAGGAACTCGCGACCAGCAAGGGGATCGAAACCGCACTTCCCTTTCTCTCTTTTCCTCTCAAAGAAGGACGCCGCGAAGTTACCCTTGAGACCGGCAAGGGGCCCAAGATCATAGGGCTCACGGTATCGATCCTAAGGGATGCCAGCGGGCAGGAGACGGGATTTATCGGCATCTTTCAGGACTTGACTTTATTTAAGTCGCTTGAAGCCGAGATCAAACAAAAAGAAAAATGGGCTGCGATAGGCGAATTGTCCGCAAACATTGCCCACGAAATCAGAAACCCCCTCGCATCGATGAGAGGCTCTATAGAGATGCTCAGTGACGAAAAGATATCGCAGAAACACAAAGAAAAACTGATGGGCATTGCCTTAAAGGAGATGGAGCGGCTTAACGACATCATCACGGACTTTCTGACCTATTCAAGTTCGAGGCCCCTAGAAATAAGGAAGGCAGATCTGCACCTCCTTTTGGATGAAACCCTGTCCCTTCTCAAAAACGCGGAGCAGAATAAAGGCAATATATCGATCAACAAGGGATTTGAAGGACCTCTCATGGCGAAGGTAGACCCGCAAAAGATCAGGCAGGTATTTTGGAACCTGGGAATAAATGCGGTGGAATCCATGAAAGAGGGGGGCGAGCTGACCGTCTCGACAAAAAAAGAGAGGGGCCTGATCACCATAACCTTTGCGGACACCGGGCCAGGAATCCAGCCGTCGCGGATAGAAAAGATTTTTTACCCCTTTTTCACCACAAAGGATGAGGGGACAGGACTTGGGCTGTCGATCGCATACAGGATAATAGAGGAACATAGCGGAAGGCTCACCGCAAAGAGCATTCCTGGAATAAAAACGACTTTTGAGATTATACTACACAGGGAAGATGGAGAATATTAAGGGAAGAATCCTCATCATAGAAGATGAGAAGAGCATGAGAGAAGTGCTCCGCATACTTCTTGAAGAGGAGGCGTACGAAGTTACCGCAGCTTCGGACGGGATGGAGGGGATCGAATACATCAGGCACAATCTCTTCGACCTCGTCATAACGGATATCAAGATGCCCAAGGCCGACGGGTTTGAAGTCTTAAGAGAGGCCAGAGAAATCTCCCCTTCAGCTCTGGTGATAATGGTTACCGCCTTCGGCACTATCGAATCGGCAATCGATGCCATGAAAAAAGGGGCCTATGATTACATCCACAAACCCTTCAAGATCGATGAAATAAGGCTGATAGTAAGAAAGGCCTTTGAAAAAAAGAACCTCAGCGAAGAACTATCCCTCCTGCGCGAAAAATTCCGGTCATCGTTCGGACTTGAGAACATCATAGGCAAGAGCACAAAAATGCAGGAACTGTTCAAGCTGATCCCCAGGGTTGCAAACAGCAATTCCGCCGTACTCATAAGCGGCGAAAGCGGGACCGGTAAGGAATTGGTCGCTTCGGCCCTTCACAACCTGAGCCCGAGAAAAAACAAGAATTATGTCACGATCAACTGCGCGACTTTCCCCGAGGGTCTTCTTGAGTCCGAGATGTTCGGCCACATGAAGGGTTCGTTTACCGGCGCGGTATTCAGCAAATCAGGTCTGTTCGAAGTGGCCGACGGGGGCACTTTTTTTCTGGACGAAATTGGAGAAATGCCGTTGTCGCTCCAATCAAAACTCCTGCGCGTCCTCGAAAACGGAACGTTCAGGCGGGTCGGGGGGACGACCGATATAAAAGTCGATGTGAGAATAGTCTCGGCAACTAACATAAATATCACGGAGGCTGTGGCTGCGGGCAGTTTCAGAGAAGATCTTTTTTACCGCCTTAATGTTGTCCCCATTACTATCCCTCCTCTTAGAGAACGGACATCGGATATCCCCCTTCTTCTGGAGCACTTCTTATTCAAGTTTTCAAAAGAGCCAAGAAGGATCTCCCATGAGGCGATGCAGTTGCTCATGAACTATCACTGGAAGGGCAATGTAAGGGAACTGGAACATATCGTGGAAAGGGTCGTACTGCTTTCCGACAAGGAAGTTATCGTACCTGAAGACCTCCCTGACGAAATCTTGCAAACCGCAAACAACCTCGGATGTCTGCCCGATATCGGCGATGGGACCTTCGATCTCGAGAAACTGTTAGAAAAAATAGAGAAGGACTATCTCACGAAGGCCCTCGAAAAATCACGCGGCGTAAAGACCGAGGCGGCCAAGATTCTAAACCTCTCCTTCCGCTCCTTCCGCCACCGGCTCCACAAATACGGGATTAAATAATGGCGCTGAAACTCGGGGAGGCACTCGTAAAGGACAGTCTGATTACACGGGATCAGCTCAGGCTCGCACTCGAAAGACAGGTCATTTTCGGAGGAAGAATCGGCACGAACATCGTGGAACTGGGAATACTCACCGAAAAAGACCTTTCGGCCTTTCTCAGCCGTTTTTTTAAGATTCCGGCAGTCGACCCCGTTCAGCTCGCGGCGGTGGACCCCGAAGTCATTGCGTGCATCAGCAGGGAACTCGCAGAAAAATACAAAGTAGTGCCCTTTAAAAAGGAAAGAAACAGACTTCACGTTGCAATTTTGGACCCGCGTTCCATGGAAAGTGCCGACGAGATGAGGTTCATAACCGGATACGATATCATACCGTACGTGATCACCGAACTTCGCCTGCTCTACGCACTCGAAAAGTACTACGGCATAGAGCGGGACCTTCGCTATATCAGCGTATTCGTCAAGGAAGAGGAGAAAGAAGCGACCAAGGAAGACGCGAAAGCACAGCTGCAGAAAGTAAAAGAGGAATTTGCCAACGTAAAGGAAAGGGAAGAAATTATCGGTATCCTTCTTAATGAGTCCCGCAGGGTCGCTTCGCGCGCGGCGGTTTTCATTCTCAAGGGTGACAAGCTGATAGGCTGGAAAGCGAGGGGCATGGAGGTCGAAAAGTTCAATGCTCCGGTGGCCCTCAACTCGGTCTTCTCCGAGGTGATCCATAAGAAGACGTACTATAGAGGCCCTCTTTTGAAGATACCCGGCAACGAGCCTTTGATCTCGCTCCTTTCCGGCACTCCCCAGGATTGCCTTGTCATTCCCATCCAAATCAGGGACAAAGTCATCGCGCTACTGTATGCGGACAACGGCAATTCGGCCGTGCTGAGCGCCAGCCTCACCTACTTTGATACCCTGATTTCGATGACATCACTCAGCTTTGAAATCGTTATATTGAGAAGAAAGATATTCGATCTGTAGGATCGGACGGGAAGCTGATTCACTCATACTTCATGTATTCCCGCTGGCTACTTGATTTCATCCATCATATCCCTGTATCCTTGCTATATGCGCACCGAAACAGTTGACTTCCTCATTATCGGCAGTGGCGTTGCGGGTCTCCGGGCTGCGATAGAACTCGCGCCTTACGGCAGTGTCCTTGTCGTAACGAAGGATAAACCGTCTGAGAGCAGCACCGAATATGCTCAGGGCGGCATTGCTGCCGTAATGAGTGATGAAGACAGGGTCGGCATACATTTCGAAGATACCCTGAAGGCGGGGGACGGACTATGCGACGAAGAAGCCGTCAAGACACTTGTCGAAGAGGGGCCTGAGAGGATAGCGGAACTCATATCGTGGGGCGCCGAATTCGATCGTGAAGGTCTCAAACTGGCACTTACGCTCGAAGCCGCCCATTCGAGAAGAAGAATCCTTCACTCCCACGGAGACTCGACCGGGAGGGAACTCGAAAGGGTACTGCTCAACAAGGTCCGTTCGATACCCTCGGTCAAAAAGTATCCTTATGCCCTCACGATGGACCTTATCGTAAATGATCACGAATGCCATGGGGCGTATGTTCTTCAGGAGCGGGAGGTAAGTGCGCTCTTTGCCAAGGCGACCGTTCTTGCTACGGGCGGCGCCGGGCAGATATACTCGCGGACAACAAACCCACCGGTTGCCACCGGAGACGGAATGGCAATCGCATTGAGGGCCGGTGCGGAACTCGAGGACATGGAATTCGTCCAGTTTCATCCCACCAGTCTCTACCTTCCGCCCGCCCCTCATTTTCTCCTGAGCGAGTCCATGAGGGGTGAAGGTGCGGTGCTTCTGAATATCGATAAACAAAGATTTATGAAGGATTATACCCCTATGGCCGAGCTTGCTCCGAGGGATATCGTTTCACGGGCGATCATTTCCGAAATGGTGAAGACAGGGAGCAACCATGTCTATCTCGACCTCAGACACATGGGGAAGGAGTTCATAAAAAAGAGGTTCCCGAGAATTTTTGCTACCTGCCTCCTGTACGGGATCGACATCACAGAGGGCCTAATCCCGGTTTCACCTGCCGCTCACTACTTCATGGGCGGAGTGAAAACTACCCTTGATGGCGAGACGAATATAAGGGGGCTCTACGCAGCAGGCGAAGTGGCCTGCACAGGCGTACACGGCGCAAACAGACTGGCCTCTAACAGTCTCCTGGAGGGATTGGTTTTTGGGGCGAGGGCAGGAGCAGCCGCAGTCAGATCTAGCGTCGTTCCCTGTCAAACCGCAGACTATAATCTTAGGCCTGATACCATAGAGGAAGGCGAAACGATAAGAAATTCCCTAAGGACACTCATGTGGGAAAAGGCGGGAATCATTCGCTGCGGGAGCTCTCTGGCCGAAGCGAGGGAGAAGCTCTGTTTATGGAAGCAGATAACCGACCGGGATTTTCTCACGAGATCAGAACTCGAACTGAAAAATATGATCATAATCTCCGGTCTGATTGTGGAAGCCGCTCTTGCGAGGAAGGGTAGCGTAGGTGCTCACTACAGGTCCGACTATAAAGACCGGGGAGAAGCCTGGCAAAGTCACCTGAGATGGGACAAAGATTCGGTGAAGCTTCACGAGATAGGGAAATAAAAACTGCGGTCGTCAGTAGTCGTTGACCATATCTATCAGACTTCTCAACCTGCCGAAATCTCTGCCATTAAAATTAAGGACAAGCCTCGGGAGATGGGCTATTTCAGGCTCGTCAGCTTCTTCCGGCAGGGGACCGGTAAGAACAATCCTGCCTCCGGGGACCAGTATATCCTCAAAGAGGCTGTTAAGTTCGCTCACCTCCTGAGGGCTTATGCCCGAGGTCAACCGTAACACAAGCTGCCTGTCGACGTGCCGTAGGCTGTGATAGCGGCGGTAGAAGTGATTTATCCTTTCGATTGCCGCGGGGACCGAATCAACACGCTCAAAAAGGTTGAAATCAGATGCAGTTATATATCCCTGGGCGAGAAGTTCATCCTCAAAGAAGCGGAGCCACTTGATCCAGTATACACCTCCCGGCTCATCCACCAAGACAAGGGGCAGCGGATCGCGTTTCCCCGTCTGGACAAGCGTGAGCGTCTCCATCGCCTCATCAAGGGTGCCGAACCCCCCGGGGAATAGCGCAATCGCATGCGCCTCCTTGAGGAAGGCTACCTTCCTGTTAAAAAAATATTTATAGGTGATCAAACGAGGGTTGCCCTCAAGTACGGGATTGGCTCTCTGCTCGAAAGGGAGCCGTATATTGACGCCGAACGAGCTGTCAGGGCCGGCCCCTTCGTTCACCGCCTGCATTATGCCGGGACCCGCGCCGGTAATGACCATGTACCCGGAGGCCGCGAGTGTCTTTCCAAGCTCGCGCGCCATCTCATAAACCGGCTCGTCGCGTCCCGTCCTTGCAGAGCCGAAGACTGTCACCTTCTTCACGCCGGCGTAAGGGCCGAAGATTTTGGCGGTAAACCTCATCTCCTTAAGTGTAGAATTCATGAGCTTAAGGTCGGCCTTCTCTTCGTCCTCAAGTCCGGCCTTGAGCGCGGCGAGAATCATCTCCCGGATGATCTCGGGGTGGTGAACTTTTCCTACGAGTTCGATCACTCTATCGATCAATTCATCTACAGGGCCGTTGCTTCTCGTAAAGTGAAGGTTCATCGCAACATCACCTGCGGAGCTCAGGGAAACTGCGCGTCAGAAAAACAGGAAATGTCCGGACAAAAAAATGCATCGCCATTAATCTAACAACGGCACCGCAGTTTGTCAAGATAAGGCAGATTTTTTGCCGTCTGCCAGCAGACCGAAAACCACTTCCCTTTCCTCCATATCGACCTTATCAACGCGCAGCCTTAATTCCTGCCCTATCCTGAAGGAGCGGTCGGTATGTCTGCCGTGGAGGCGCATGGTTTTTTCATTGTACTGGTAGAAATCGTCTGTCATGTAAGAGAGATGGATGAAACCCTCCACATAGAAATCATTGAGTCTGACCCTGAGGCCAAACGGAGTGACTCCTATAATCCTTCCTGCAAATTCATCGCCGACCTTGTCTTTCATGAACCATGCCCTCATCGCATCGATCACCTTCCTTTCAACATCCACGGAAAGCCTTTCTGTCCGTGACGAAGTAAATGCGATGTCTGGGAGTATTGTCTCAAGTTCCTGTTTCCTTCTATCGGAGATAAGTTTTTTTGTAAGGAGCTCCCTCAGAATCCTGTGGACAACGAGGTCGGGATACCGGCGAATTGGCGAGGTGAAATGTGTGTATGATTCCGATGCGAGTCCGAAATGCCCGACATTGATTGGAGAATAGCGGGCCTGTTTTAGGCTTCTTAAGACCAGGTAATTGATGATCTCTTCTTCGGGCGCACCTTTTATTGATCTGAGCAACGCGGAAAAATCTTTAGGCGTCAATGTCTTTTTCCCTAACCTGTGGACCGGTCTGACCACCTTCATGATGTCTTCAAGCTTCATGGGGTCGGGTTCTTCGTGTATCCTGTAAAGGCTCGGCACCCCAAGCCCTTCAAGATGTTCCGCGACCGCCTCGTTGGCCGCGATCATGAATTCCTCAATCAGCATATGGGCGAAATTCCTCTCCGCCCGTATAATCGCCTCGGGGTTGCCCTGGAGGTCCAAAATTATCTCTGGCTCGGGGAGGTCAAAGTCAAGGCTTCCCCTTTCCAGCCTTCCCGACCTTAAGATGCCGCAGAGTTCTCCCATCAACTCGAAGTCTTTGAGGAGGTAATCGTATTTTTCTCTTTCACCCGGGTCCTGATCTATGAGTATCTTTCTGACAGAGGTATATGTCATCCTCTCATCGCTTTTGATGAGACTGGGATAGAATTTCTTATTGACTCTTCTGCCGTGTCTGTCAAAGTCCATCTCAGCGGTAAATGCCAGCCTCTCGACCTTGGGCCTGAGGCTGCAGAGGTCTTCAGAAAGCTCCTTTGGCAGCATCGGTATTACCCGGTCGGGTAAATACACGCTCGTACCGCGCTTCCGCGCCTCAAGGTCAATCGCCGAACCCCACGACACATAAAATCCCACATCCGCGATATGCACCCACAGTCTGTACCCGTGCTCTGTAAGACTGACAGAGACCGCATCATCAAAGTCCTTCGCCCGCTCGCCGTCAATAGTGACAGTCGACAGATTCCTCAAGTCTTTCCTCTTGAGTGCCTTGATGTCTCCCCGCTCGGGCTGCCGGCTCGCGTATAAAAGCTTCGTTTCGTCAGCAACAGATTTGGGGAACTTTCTCGGAAGACTGAACTCGTCAATTATCGCCTCAATCTCCGATGCCGGGTCTTCAGGTTTCTCAATAATCTTTATGATCCTGCCGGCCGGCGGCCGTTTGTCGGTGGGGAACGCGGTGATCTCGGCAACGACGGTATCCCCGTGCTTTGCGTCGCCCTTATCATTAGGCGCTATGTAGAGGTCAAATGGTATAGACTTATTTTTCGGCCTGACATATATAGCTGTTTTTGTGATATCAAGCTTGCCGGCAACTCGTGTGTGAGAACGCTCGAGTATTCTTATTATCCTGCCGCCGCGCCTTTTCCACTCCTCCACCCTCACAATGACCCTGTCGCCGTTCATGGCCCCGAGGCCCTGCCCGGGTGGGATAAATATATCCCTCTCTCCTGGTTTTTCGGAAATGACAAAACCAAAGCCGTCTCTGTGTGCCTCAAAATATCCGGTAATGAGATTCATGTCCTCTGCCGGACCGTAAAGACCCTTCCGGGTACGGACGACCTCGCCGCTTCTGAGCATCTCCCTCAGCACTCTCTTTAGTGCCCTGCCCTCGGCCCTGCTCAAGGCCATCCTTTCAGCAATTTCCTTAAAGGAAAGAGGCTTGCCCGGCTTTTTCCTGAAAAATGCTGCTATAGTTTCCTTATCCATTTATATGTCCTTCAGCAAAAGGAGTACTTGCCTCCCTATGTTAACACCAAAGTTTTTCCTATGCAAAAAACGACCATCGGATTTGTGGTGGGGCATTAAAACGACGAGATGAAAGAGAACGCCCGGGACAAGATAAAAAAAAAGAGGAGACCGGGAATTTCTCCTTGGTCTCCTAAGGGGAGGTAACGGCCGTCTGCTGAATTTTCTAGCCGATTATGTGTAACATAATGGCCATTTTCTAGCCGATTATGCCTAACGTAATCGTCATTTTCTAGCCGATTATGTCTGATGTAATCGTCATTTTCTAGCCCTTAACCTTCAGTTCCTCGGTCTCTTTGACCTTGCCGAGGCTGCCGATCACATCGACTATCCAGGCGAGGGCTGTGCCGAATACCGAACCCAGCACGATGCTGGCAGCTGCGCCGCAGAAGATGCCCAGGGCAACGCCCACGACGGTGATCATTCTTACGATTGTCGTGGGCTCTACCGGTCCGCCTGCAAGCCTGCTCATCAATACCAGCGCCCCGTAACTGCCGAAATAAAACCCCGGCACTATCCCAAATACCAGAAATACTATCGCACCCAACGCCGCACCGATCTTCGTCCCTACCTTCATCGTCCTTTTTCTTTCCTCTTTCATGACACTTCCTCCTTTGGTTTTTATTTGTTATCCACAATATTATTTATGCCCTATTGCAGCCATTTCTTTCTTCTCTGCCGTGATCGCATCCAGCACCGTCCCTATAAGCCAGCCCGCAATCGAACTGGCGGTGATGAACATGATCCCAGAGACCATCACCCCTATTACCATCGATGCCGCAACTATCAGCCTCGAAAGGATACCCGAGGCCAAAGGCACTCCAAGCAGCTTCCCTGCGATATTAAGTCCCATCACCCCGCCAAGGAATGACCCGGGAAGCAACCCAAATACTCCAAACAGCACTACTCCGCACCCTGCTCCCATGTATGCCAGTTTCTTTGCGTATCCTTTGTCTTTCATCTTCCCGTCCTCCTTCTTATGTTCTTGCAAATATATAGTGCATTCCCCATGCCAATACTAACTCGCCGATTCTAAATGATTCCTCACTCCAATCCCAATGCATTCCCGCAAATCCTTTTGCATCTGTGCAAAAATAAGGCTGATTGTAGGCCGCAACCCTCTTGATCCGCAGGGAGAAGTGGCAGTACCTTCAATTCACATTTAGGGAAAGATGCTATAATGCCCGATAGGACGAGTAGAAACTGAACACTACGTGGCATTTTCACTACCAGGGGGTAACACAGTATGGATATCATAAGATGTCCCCAATGCGGAAAGGATGTAAACCGTAAGAGCGCCCTCTGCCCTTTTTGTGGAGGAAGGCTTGGCGAAGATACACCCCTCGAAAATCCTGTCTGCCCGAGATGTAGAATCGCCCTTGATTGCCAGAGGAAGGAAGATATAGAGATAGACTCCTGTCCACGTTGCAACGGCCTATGGCTTGATCGGGGAGAATTCAATGTTCTTACCGCAGAATCGACGGTCTACAGGGAAGAACAACTGAAGGAATCGTACAGCCGCCCTCCCCTGACTGAAAAAATCGACTACATCCCCTGTGTAAGGTGCGGGAAACTCATGGTAAAAAAGAATTACGGGCATATATCCGGCGTCATCATAGACGAGTGCGGAAGGCACGGAGTCTGGCTCGATAATGGGGAGCTTGAAAAGATAAGACATTTTATCCTTGACGGAGGGCTTGAAAAAGAGCAGTTCAGGGAGATAGAAAAAAACCGGGCGGAGCTCAGAGACCTGGCAGGAAAGGTTGACGATACGGCCTTCACTCAAAAGCTTATCCACTTCTGGAACTGGAAGAGATGGTTCTTCGGGCCGTAGGCCGGTCAACTGTTATGAAAAGGTCGTCGCCTCAATAGTAAGTTTCACGCCGCCCTTCTTCTAAGGTATCTTAATATCATAGGCCTTTATTTTGCGGTGGAGGTTGCTTCTTTCGATGTCCAGCACCTCGGAAGTCTTCGAGATATTCCAGTTATTTTCTTCCAGTTTCCTTGCGATAAAATCCCTCTCGAACAACTCCCTTGCGTCCTTGAGGGAATCGACGGCGAAATAATCGGCCCTTTGTGCATCGGTGATAAAAAGGTCCCCCGGCAAAATCGCCCTTGACGGGGTCATGATGACGAGCCTTTCCAGGACATTTCTCAGTTCCCTGATATTGCCCGGCCAGATATGCTTCTGGAGGATCTTGATGGCTTCAGGGGCAATTTTCTTCGGCTGCTGCCCGTATTCCATTGCAAAGGATTCAAGAAAGTACTCCACCAGTACCGGGATGTCATCGAGTCTTTCCCTGAGGGCCGGCACCTTAAGGGGGATAACGTTAAGTCTGAAGAATAGGTCCTCTCTGAAAACTTCCCTCTTGACTTCCTCCGACAAGTCCTTGTTCGTGGCGGATATTATCCGCACATCGACCTTTATATTCTTATTGCCTCCCACCCGCTGGAACTCCTGGGTCTCGATGACCCTGAGAACCTTTGCCTGTGTTTGCAGAGACATGTCTCCTATTTCGTCAAGGAAAAGTGTGCCTCCGTCGGCCTGCTCGAACTTTCCCTTCTTCAGTTCGAAGGCCCCTGTGAAGGATCCTTTTTCGTGGCCGAAGAGTTCGCTCTCTATAAGCTCCTGCGGGATTGCGGCGCAGTTCACTTCGATAAACGGCTTATCCGTTCTGGGACTGTTTTCGTGAAGAAGATGGGCAACAAGCTCTTTGCCCGAACCGCTTTCCCCGAGGATAAGGACCCGGCTGTTGCTGGCAGCCGCCATCTTTATCTGTTCCCTGAGCTGATTGATCTTTGCCGAATTCCCCACAAGTCTCGATCTCCTGCTGAGATTTTCTTTTAGTGTCTTGTTCTCAGCCTCGAGGTTCCTTTTTTCGAGGGCCCGATGTACTGTGAGGAGGACCTTTTCCATCGAGAGGGGTTTTTCAAGAATATCGTAAGCTCCTATCTTCGTGGCTTTTACCGCAAGTTCGATATTGGCGTGGCCGGAAATGATTATCACCGGCAGGTCCCGGCTCCACCCGCGGAGTTCTTCCATCGTCTGGATGCCGTCCATACCTGAAAGCCATACGTCAAGGACGACGATATCCGGGTTGGTCTCTTTGGCAACCCTCAGTGCCTCTTCGCCCGATTCCGCAGTGGCCACCTCATAGCCTTCGTCTTCGAATATGCCGGAAAGCGCCGTACGGATACCCTCTTCGTCGTCGACGATCAGTATAACAGCCTTTGACATCTACCCCTCCTTCACCGGAAGTTCTATAGTAAAAATTGTTCCCGTCGGTTTATTGTCTTTCACCCTTATGTACCCCCTGTGCTCGGCCACAACCCTGGAGGCGATCGCGAGTCCGAGACCGGTCCCGTCCCTCTTTGTCGAGAAATACGGGAGAAAGAGCTTCTCCTTGTCTTCTTCACGAATGCCGGGGCCGTCATCAGCGATATCGATGAATACCCTGTTGAGGACTATATCGTGCTTTATATCAATGACTATCCTGCCCCTGTTTTGCATCGCCTGAATTGCGTTGTCCAAAATATTTATGATGACCCTTTTGAACTGTTCCGCATCGGCCTCGACAACGGGCTCGTTTTCGATCCTTCCCAGGGTGATCTCCAGCTCCTTGTAGTCCCTGTAGAGATTTGCGGCCCCTTCGATAATGCGCGAGATGAGCACCGGTGTTTTATGGATCTCCGGCATCTTGCCGAACCGCGAGAATTCATTGACGAGCCTTTTGAGGCTCTCCACTTCCTTAATGATGGTTTTCGTAGAACGCTCGAAGACCTGTCCGAAGTCTTCATCCTTGTTTAGCCACTTCTTTATCATATGATCCGTCGAGAGCTTGATAGGAGTCAGCGGATTTTTTATCTCGTGGGCGATCCTCCTTGCGACCTCCTGCCAGGCCAGCGCCTTTTGGGCCCTGACGATCTCGGTAAGGTCGTCGAAGACAACGAGGGTCCCGAGGAAATTAATGCCGTCCATCAGGGTCGTAATGAATATCCTCAACAGGACGCGGCGTTCTCCCACTGTCACCCTGATCTCTCTTTCGAGACCTTTGAACTCTTGGACCCTTATGTTTTTTACCGTCTCTTTCAGTTCCTCAGACCTGAGCATCGCAAGGAGAACAGAATAATTCTTGTCCAATATCTCCCCGGACGATACGCCCAGTATCCTGCATGCCGCGCCGTTTATCGCAAGGATTTCACCCGGTGCGTTTAGATAAATGACCCCTGAATGAATGTTTTCCAGGATGATCTCTATTATGAGCCTCCTCCTGTCGGATTCGACCCATGCGCGCTGGAGGGATTCCTTGCTCTCCTTCAACTCTTTTACCATATTGTTAAAGGACCTTACTAGCACCCCAATTTCATCCTCCCTTTGGATATCGATATTGGTCTCGAGGTCCCCCTTTGCCACCCGCTCCGTCGCCTGGGCAAGCATCTGGATGGGGTCGGTAATCCCCCGGGATATCCTGAGCCCCACCCATAACGCCATGAATATCGTCATCAGGGTAAAGAAGCTCAATACCAAAAGATAATTCAATTTTATCGGGGTCTTCCATGACTCGAGCGTCATGTAATTCTTGTACATATCGTTTATCTTTTCGGAACTCCTGCTAATGTCTCTGCCGATAAGGAACTCTACGACTACCACCCCTGTCTGCTTCCTGCCGCGAAATTCGGGCGCAACAGCCCTGACTGTGTCTCCCTGCTCGCCCGTGATCACCTCTACATCCGGTTTTCCATCAAAGCCTGTCCTGATGGTGTCCGAGGCATCCTCCGGGATTGAAGTAAGATGCCGCACTGAATAGTTCTCCGGTACGGCCTTTCCGGCAGCGATCGCCTCTGCGAATGTGAGTGCCTGGCGGCGCTGCATTTCATATGCAGACTTCGCAATCTCTATGGAGAGGGCCAAGGGCTGCTTTACCTGAGGGTCAAACCACCGATCGAGATAATTAGTGACGATACCGCTCGACACTATGAAGAGGAAGGCTGAGGGGATCATCGTAAGAACGACGAGTACAACCACGAACTTCGTCTTGAATTTGTATCCCAGCACCCTGTTTTTTCTCTCGAAATAGACATTCAAAAGGATCTTTCCGACAAAGAACATCAGGACGAGAAGGGCGATCAGGCTCAGATTCAGGAGAATAAAGAGTATCACTTTTGTAAAAAAGGGGACTTTTTCGAGCTTCATGTAATGGAGCTCCACGCCAAAGGCAGACAGGATAAAAAGAGCCGCTACGGTGATGAGCAGCGCAAGACGCAGTCTCCTCATCTGCCGCCCTCAATGACAAAAACACCGGAGTCTTTCTTGATCTTGAATTCATTTTCCGATATGAAGACAAAAAACTGTCGTATCATCGGCGGAAGGGTCCTTATCTTCGATTCGGCCGTGATCCTCACAAAATATTCCCCGGGATCGAGTTCACGGGTATTGGTGAGTTTCAGGTCCTTGACCGACAACGTCCAGGCAAGCATAGTCTCAAAAGACCGGAATCTTCTTTCGATGATAACGCTCCCGTCGAAAGACGTTGCCACGTATTCCTTTTTGATAGGATTGACCTTCATCCTTCTTGAATAAAACTTACCGAGCACAAACTCATCCGGCCAGATCTTCCAGACCCTGAACAGGTCAACGTAGAGTTTCAGTTCCTTGTCTATCCCCTCCTTTATCTCCTCAATGTGTTTGGCGCCAGGGACCAGGGAAAAGCTGACGTAGACGTCGTTATTGGCGAGCCTCACCTCAGGGCCGGCAATCTCCTGCCCTCCGGCCAGGCCGGGGATAAAGACCGAGAGAAAAAGGGCTGTGGTGAGGAGTATACGCACCATAAAAGCTTGACATCTCCGAAAAAATTTATTTCCATTATAGCATATCGATATGTATAGTAATGGGTAAGAAACCCAAGGAGGAAGCCATGGAAATAAAGACCGTTACGATCGAGATCCCCGCTGACAGCAATGTCATACTCGGACAGACGCACTTCATAAAAACAGCGGAAGACCTCTACGAAATCATCGCAACTTCAGTTCCCCAGGCCCAATTCGGGGTAGCCTTCACCGAGGCCTCAGGCCCGTGTCTTATCAGGAAAGAGGGGAACAGTCATGAACTCGTTGAAGCCAGCGTACGAAACGTCGGGTCCATAGGTGCCGGACACATATTTTGTATCATCCTGAAAAACGCCTTCCCGATCAATGTCCTCACCCAGATAAAAAACTGTCCTGAGGTCTGCCGCATCTTTTGTGCAACTGCAAACCCGGTCGAGGTGATCGTCGCTGAGACGGCCCAGGGAAGAGGGGTAATGGGCGTAATAGATGGGTTCCCCCCGAGAGGCGTCGAGACCCCGGAGGACAAGGCGCATAGAAAAGAGTTCTTAAGGAAGATAGGGTATAAGCTCTAACGCGAAGCCGTCCGGAAACTAATACCTATTCACCTCCGGACTAACGCCTGTTCTCCCCGGACGACATTTACCTCATAATGATTCGCCTTATAATTTTATTTACTCTTCAAACACAGTGTAGAGATGCGGTTCCACATATGTTTCAACAATCTCGCGACCACTCACTATCCCAAGCAGTTTTTTGCCTTTGACAATGGGGATAAAAGAGTAATTGTTTTCAACCATCATCTGTGCCAGATCTTCACGGGAAGTGTCAGGACCGGCCGTCACCGGTACATGAGACATGACCTGTTCCGCACGTAAGGTTTCCATCGCGGCACCTTTTTCTTGGGTCGCTTTGAGAATATCGCACATACTCACCACGCCTATGACGTCAGAGTTTTCATCGACGACGGGAAGACCCGGGCACCCTATCCCCATCATCTTATACACAATTTCCCTGCCCGACGTGGCTTTATTTACCGCCGCCTTCTTACACATGATATACTTTGCTTGTATCATTTCTACTGGCTCCTTTTCATCTGGTCATTACCTTCCGTAAACGGAATATCTTTTTTAAGATTATATAAATTACGGGACATTATTGTCAAGAAGTTTCGAAACTCAGCATTATTAAATGGCGGCCGGACTCTCGATACATCACTTACAGTACCCATCCCTTCAATCTGCTAAAATAGTTCATGCTTCAGTTAAAAAACCCTTCCCGTAACTCTTGCAAAAAGGGAGCGACAATGAAGTGTCCTAAGTGCGGCTTTGATCGGCCCGACGGGGGGCTCGAATGTAATAAATGCGGCATCGTTTTTTCGAAATATCTCGCGAAACAAAAAACGTCTGCCGGGGAACCCCGGACCGATTCAGACCTTTTTTTACGGACGGAAGATACGTTTACGACAGAAGAAACGACCCATGATTACAGAGAATTGTTTTTAAATGTCACCCCCGGGGCAGGCATTTTTACCTTGCTGGGTCGGAGCCTTCTTCTTTTGGTGCTTTTTTCCTGGGGGCTTAAATTCATTTTTTCTTCTATCGATGGCAACTATCCAGGAGAGAGTTTTTTGCATCTCATCAACCTTCCCTTCCATGAGGCGGGCCATATATTATTCCGCATGTTCGGCCAGTTCATGATGACCGCGGGCGGAAGTCTGACACAGTTACTGGTGCCTCTGATATGCCTATTGACCTTTCTTTTTAAGACAAGAGATACCTTTGGCGCTTCCGTCTCCCTGTGGTGGATGGGAGAAAATCTTATTGACCTGGCGCCGTATATCAATGATGCAAGAGACCTTAAATTACTACTTTTGGGGGGTGTGACGGGAAAAGACGTGGACGACTATCACGACTGGGAATTTATCCTCCGCAAATTGGGGTTGCTTCAATACGATCATCTCCTGGCAAAAGTCTCACATGCGCTCGGGGCATTACTGATGATCTGCGCGGTTTCCTGGGGAGGATACCTGCTGCTAAAGCAGTTCAGAACACGCCGCGCAGAAGACCAATGAAGTACTAATCGCCATGTGTTGGGATGTTTACGGAACAAACAACTTGACCGGTAACACCAAACTGCCGCACAATATATTGCCTGATAATTTTGGAGGACAAATGCTACCCGATCTTAAATACGACGAACGAGGCCTCATCCCTGCGATAGTGCAGGATGCGGTAAGCAATGAGGTGCTGATGATGGCATACATGAACTCGGAGTCTCTCGGAAAGACGATAGCCACGGGGTTCACCCATTTCTGGTCGAGGTCGAGGCAGAAATATTGGAAAAAAGGCGAATCGTCAGGACACGTCCAGGAGGTAAAGACAATCCTCTTTGACTGCGACCGGGACACCCTTCTTATTAAGGTAATACAGAAGGGGCCGGGCGCATGCCACACTGGGCACAGGTCCTGTTTCTTCACCGATATCGAGGGCAAAGAGGTCGAAGAAAAAGTTTTTTCGGCAGAAGATGTGTACGGGAAGAAAGAATAAGCTATCAGCGGGCGGCAGCGGCCGAGATTGTCGTCTTCATCTGATGGCTGGCTGGACAAATGATACTCGATGATATTTACCAGATAATTCTCGAAAGAAAAAGTACCCCGAGTACAGACTCTTATGTTTCCTCACTCCTTTCAAAAGGGAAGGATGAGATCCTGAAGAAGATTGGCGAAGAGTCGATCGAGGTCATCATTGCTGCAAAAACCGGAGACAAAAAACAGACCATATACGAAATGGCCGACCTGTGGTTCCATTGTCTCGTCCTTATGGCGGATGAAGGAATAAGCCATGCCGAGGTATTTACGGAGCTGGAGGACAGGTACAGGAAAAAGAGAAGATAGTAAGATGACTAATTGTTTATTCTGCAAAATAATTTCAAGGAAAGTCACGGCGAAGATCATCTACGAAGATGAAAGCGTATTGGCATTAGAAGATATAAACCCCCAGGCTCCGGTACATACACTGGTGATCCCCAAAAAACATATTTCCACAACGCTCGACATAGAAGAGGAAGACGGTGCGCTCCTCGGTCATTTATTCCGGACGGCAGGGGAAATCGCAAGGGAAAAAGGAATCGCGGAAAGGGGCTTTCGTCTGGTGGTAAACACAAATCCGGAGGCGGGCCAGACCGTGTATCATCTCCATATCCATATTCTGGGCGGAAGGCATATGCACTGGCCTCCCGGATGATCTTCTGCAGGATTATTCTTTTGGCTCGGTTTCGGCCGCGTTAGCATCTGTAACTGCCGGCTCCTGGCCTTCGGTCTGCTCCGAACCCTCAGCCTGTTCCATCCCCTCAGCGTCTTGCGGCGATCCGTCAGCCTTGTATAACCGCCTCTTCCTCTTCTCATCCTGCTTCTTCTGACGCATCAACTCTTTTTTCCTCTTTTCGCTTTTGTAAGCGCCCGCACGTTTTGCCATGACAATCCTCCTCAAATGATATCATGAATTATATCATGACCGGGCATCGGATGCGCGAATTTTGTCGGGTGCAACTCAGCACTCTTTTCTTTCCTCTCTGTTTTATCCGCAAAAATCATCCATAGGTTCACAATAAGGCCGTACAAACAGCGGGTCGTCTCCGCACTTCGGTGACATGACATGCTCAAGATCGTTGTTCTGGCCTATTCAGAAAGAATGAGCTAAACTACCACGATATATGCGCGACTCCACAGTCATTATCAGGAAGGCTTCTTATGAGTATCAAATCCTGAGGCCTCTTATTTTTGAGATTATAGATTCCTTCTGTGGTGACAAAGTCCGGTCGGGCAGCCGCGTTCTGATCAAACCGAACCTCCTGGCACCGGCACGTCCAGACAGGGCGATGGTGACCCACCCCTTGGTAGTAAAGGCCGTTTCCGAATACGTGATTCAAAAAGGCGGACGCGTCCGGATATCGGACAGCCAGGCCATGGGGAGCTTCGAGAAGGTCCTTAATGAAAGCGGTCTCAGGAATGCCCTGAAGGGCTTAGACGTCGAATTCAGGGAGTTCAAGGAATCCGTCGAGATTGACGTGGGCGAGCCCTTCAGAAAGATCGAGATAGCAAAAGACGCAATGGATGCCGACCTTCTCATCAACCTGCCCAAACTGAAGACCCATACCCAGATGCTCATGACGCTTGGAGTGAAGAACCTTTTCGGCTGCATCGTCGGCATGAGAAAACCCGAATGGCACTTCAGGGCCGGGGCGAACAGGGAGCTTTTTGCCTCTCTGCTGGTAAAGATTCATAACGCCGTCAGGCCGGCTGTTACCATCCTTGACGGCATCCTCGCGATGGAAGGCGAGGGGCCCGGCAAGAGCGGCACCCCGCGGGAACTTGGGATTATCGCGGGGAGCAACGATGCAAATGCACTTGATATTACCATTTGCAGAATGCTCGGGATCGAACCATATAGTGTCTTCACCGTTAAGGCGGCCCGCGACGCGGGCCACATCCCCAAAGACATAGAAGTTCAGGGAGACATCCCGGTGATACCCGACTTTCACTTCCCTGCTATCGTCCCACTCGTCTTTGGGCCTCAGATACTCCATGGTTTTATGAGGCGGCATCTTGTGCAGAGGCCCCTGCCGAACCCCTCGTTATGCAGACTATGCGGAGAGTGCTGGAAGTACTGCCCTGCCAAGGCGATATCTCGGGAAGGGCAAAGAATTAAAATTGATTACGAAAAGTGCATACGCTGCTACTGCTGCATAGAAGTATGTCCTCACGCCGCGCTGCGTACAAAAGAACCTCTCCTGGGGAAGGCTGTCAGGAGACTAAAAAGAAAATAACCTTGTTCTACGGAGCAGGTGCTCAAAAGCGGAGAGTAGTCAGTCGCATCTCGCTACGCGCGTCTCCTCTTCTCTTGTCTGTCCCGCCCTTTCGTGGTATATTGTCGTCATTACGAACTAATGAATGCCATTATCTTAGTAATCGTCATATTTCTCTTTTATGCGCTCTATAGGATATTACTCAGACCGAAGACTGCTGCAAAATCGTCAGTAAATTCTGGTTATAAAGATGTAAGTGAGGTCTCGTCTGTAGATATATCAGATGATGCACATTTTAGTATCAAAGTGGAAAGCATTACGGACAGAGGAACTTACTATGACGTGGATATTCAACTCATAACCTGCACATGCCCGGATTTCATAACGACACGCAATAAATATGAAACCAGTGATCCGCGCCGCTTATGTAAACATCTCATAAAGGCTTTCTTGGAGACAGAAAAACTAAAAAAGGGAATTATTCCCGTAAACTTACGAATGTATAAAGCGGAGTTTGCACGACTGGAATCTTATGATGCAGGATTCCAGTGTACGGATAAAATAGAAACCGAGATTGAAGGGCAGAAATTCGTTATCCTTGCTCCTGCAGATGAGGGGAACTGCTGGTACAATGTTTATTCCGATGATTCTGAGATCCGATACGGTTATAATCCGCAGCTCGAAAGATGGGCACACAGGGAGAAGCCATCACAAGCGAGAGCATTAGCAACGTTAATTAAAGAACGAGATAAGAAAGCACCGAAAGATTCTTGACCGTGAGGATATTACGCCGACAATTTCCAACAAACTGAGCGACGCTGAATGGAAGGCTCTAAAAGCGTTCTGCAAACGAGCAGAGCAACTTGCTAAGACGAAATTAGTCACGGGCGGTGCGTCCCACATACAAGGCCGAGTGCACTACGAAGCGGAGAAGGTCTAGTTTGAGGCGTCTCTTCCTCCCGAAGAGCAGATCGCTGAGTTCTTAATGGCGTTTCGCTT
Source organism: uncultured Nitrospiraceae bacterium (assembly GCA_963811165.1). Classification (GTDB taxonomy): domain Bacteria; phylum Nitrospirota; class Thermodesulfovibrionia; order Thermodesulfovibrionales; family UBA6898; genus Sulfobium. Next base: position 450,584 of record CAWEQH010000001.1, on the reverse strand, counting down.
TTTCTATCTTCAAGATGAGCAGACGCATTTCCTGAAAATACTCTCTATTCTAGGCAAGCACGCAGCACAGGCAGAAGGGCGCAAGTTCCTAAAAATGATGAAAGTCAAGTGGCATCAAGCCCTGTTCGGAAATGCTCTTCAGATGAAAATCGGCAGCAAACGAATGACTGCCTCTCTGGTGATAGACCTGTGGTTCAATGCTCATTATTTTCATTCTGATGAACCCAAGGAAGCAGAGCTGGAGAAATTGAAAAAGATTCTTACTCCGGACTTTGCCAAGTTCATGCTGCTGAATGCCTTATATGAATCAGCAAAGCTCATAGCCATAATTTATAAAGGGCTGTATGATGTCACAATTTGCTTGGTAATCGGGGTAGGGTATTCTGGGAAAAACACAGGTAGGGCTGGGAACGTGCAATTTTCATATTAATTGGGCGAGTGTTCTATAACATAGATGGATAGGGTTCGAAAACAAGCATAATAGGGTTCTTGACTCCCCTATCATTTAGTCATATGCTTTGTCTATAAATTGGTTGCTTCTTATAACATTTACCTATAACTGCAATCCGATGACTATACGAAGGACTTATCGCGAAAGAAAGAACCCCGAGGGGGAAAACCGTGTGGCATGATTTATCGACGGGTTATGGCATAGCCTTCACAGTTTTGTACATGGAAGGGTCCGCATTTAGGAGAGAAGAAGCAGAAGGCAAAGTCCTGAGTCTGGGTGAGTTCGAAATAGAGATATCGACAAGATTCTCCCTCGAACCAAATCAGATGTTATATTGGGTCGATAGGCACAAGGAGAACAATCTTCATTTTGCCGCGGTCAAATGGTGTAAACAATCAGACGATGCTTATCGAGTGGGGTTATCTATCATCAATGACCCATTCCCTTGAGCATGGACGGAAACTCAAAAATTTTCATGTTAATCGGGATAGGGTAATTATAAAATGTCTATCGAATATGACATCATAATGGACAAAAAATTAGTACTGGCAAAAGGCTGCGATGTGATTACTGGAATTAATGTAATGGAACATCTTGCCGCCTTGTCCCTGGACTATAGGTATAAAGCGCCAATGAAAAAGCTCATCGATTACAGAACTATTAATAGCATCAGAATTTCTATGGAAGAAGCATATTCAATCGCCCGGATGAAGGTGAGACTTGCCAGTATATTTACCGGCGAGAGATGCGCTTTTGTGTCGCCGAAGGATGATTCATATAGCTCCTCACGAGTGCATCAGGCACTTGTTGATGGCATTGGCCTCAATACGGAAGTTTTCAGGGGCATCGAGGACGCTCTGGAATGGCTTGATGTTACTTTAGACAAGAACCATGAACAATGGCTAATCAAGCGCTGCACGTGATGTCGAGAACGAGGCGAGTTGTTGTCTAATGAGGGGACTCGCAGCAATGAGAGCTCCGAATCCCCTTTCTTAATTCAGGGCATATGAAGCGGCCGTCTATTTCCCCAGCGCCTGTTCGAGGTCCATCGCGTGTTCCTGCTCCATGGCGAGGATAATTCTCAGCTGCTGGGCAAGATGGTAGAGATTCAGTTCCTCGGCCTGTTTGATCCTTTGGATGTACCTGGCGATCGCGTCATTTTCGCCTGCAAGGTCCTGCTTCAGCATCGTCACGCTGTCTTTCGATATCTTGGCCGGCGGCATAGTGACGGTGGGCACCCCGCCGAGATAATCGATCTGTGCTGCCAAAATGGTGGCGTGAGCAAGTTCCTCCTGCGCGTGAATGATCAACTCCTTCTGGATGCTTTGATACATGGCGCCTTTCAAGGTACCTTGGTGCTGCGTATACTGCACAATCGCCGTATACTCAAGACCCAGGTCTTTATTGAGCAGTGTGATTAATTCCTTTTTTGTAATCTTTGCCACTTCAGCCTCCTCTTTCGGATAGATGTATATTACTTGAGACAATCTGTCCCGTCAGATAAATCTTACCAAAAAAGGAAGAATGCCTTAAGAAAAAAATGAGGACCTTGCCCTCAGGAGAATGAAAAGTCTGTAGCTACCAGACTTTGATCTTCCACTGCCCGCCTTCCTTGATCAAGTCTTCCTTCACCGTAGTCGTGACAGCCTCTTTCCTGTTAAGTTTCTCCGAAGGAGCAAAAGTCAGCCGCACCTCTGCCTGTGCGGCATTATCACCGTCTTGCTTTATAAAATTAATATTATATGCCTGTAAAACCGACGCCTCCTTCCGGTGTTTCAGATATTCCTCCTTGCTGACCTTTGTCATATAGGGGGCATAATAACAGGCATATGTTGCGGCATAATCCTGTTTTATCGCCGAAGAGAAATATCTGTCGAGGAGTTCTTTCGGTCCTCCCTTATCTTTCGACTGGCAACCCGCCCCGGCGACGATGAGTACAGCTGCCGCCAAAAGCATTATAAATAACGAACTGTATTTTTTCACGTGTATACTTCCCTTTCTATCAATCTTTTCTTTTTTCACACAAGTGTGTCCATCAAAGAACTTTGGCAGGAGGGCGCAAACCCTCCTGCCAAAGAAACGTCTCTGTTAGTCGTCGGTAGATGACGACGTGCCGCTGCCGCTTGTAGTCCCACCGGAAGTAGATGTACTGCTTACTCTGTGCATCGAGCGCTGTGACTCACTGCTGTGGCAGACAGTACAACTCCATATCCAGCGATTGTCTCCCTGGAACTTCAGGGGAATCGTCGGGTCTGCGGGATTGGATGTAGTCAGCTCCGCATGGGTGCTGTTATGGCATGCCTCGCAATATATCTTGCCGCTCATACCCTCTGGGGCATTCATTATTACCGAGTTGCGGTAGAGCGTATTGGCGTTTTCAGCATAGCCTGCGCCATGACAGCCACCGCATGTCGGCTCATCCAGCCATGGCCTGCGCCCGTTCTGGAGCGTAGCCGTCATTCCGTACATGTCCCCATGGCAATCAGTGCAGGTCTTGCCTGCCCTTTCCATAATTCCCCTCATGCACTGGGTCTTCGATCCGGGATGGCAGTTGTAGCAGCCAGGTGTCGTGGCCGCTGCCTGAGCCGTTGTGTTCATCTTGTCCTTGTGGAAATTGTGCATAGCAAGCGAGAGGCTCTCGATCCCGGGCTTGCCCGGCATACCGAGGGCATTGGCCTGGTGGCACTCGCCGCAGGCATGGACCGTACCCTTCGCCTGGTCAGCCGCCAAAGTAGTCCCGTTAAATGCATCATGGGCCTGCAAAATGCTAAGCTGCATGGCCTGCTGGTTTGCTGTGCCGTCGCCGTGACAGTTGCTGCACATCATCTCCGTCGAAACAGGCGCCACGACGTTGACAGTCTGAAGGACCTGACCTGAGCTGTTTTTTACCGTGATAACAGCTGTCCCGTAAGGGTCCCATGTTCCGTCATCGTCATATGGAGTTATGGGGATGCCGACGGCCTGCCAGCTCAGGCCCTTTGCATCGAGCGTCATATTCCCCTTAAGAGGCGTCCCGCTGATGCCGACATTGGTGGGGACGCTAAATCCATACTGCGGCGCGTAGGCCCAGAAGTTGGTGTGAAGCGCCGAGTTTGTCTTCTTCGGGAAGGCATAGCTGACGGTAACGCCGCTGGTGATTAGGCTCGCCCCTTCGCCTCCGCGCCGGAATACCTGGGCATGCAGCGTGTTATAGGGAGGAAGCACCATAAAATAGGAGTAGTCATTCTGGTCGCAGTGCATGCCGAGGTCGTTCCAGGCGAGGATCACGTAGCTCATCTTTGAAGCGGGAATGGCCTGCGTGCCATAACTCTTTGTCAGCGCCCAGTTGACTGTTTTTGTCGCACCCGACACTACAGCCGCCACCTGGGTCGTTGTCAAATAACCCGATTTGGTTATATGGAGAGTGTAGTTCCCGGCTGCCTCATTTAATCTGTAAGCCCCGGTGCTGCTTGTGGTGGCTGTGTGTGTGCCGTCACTGATAACGGCCCCGGAAATGGCAGTGCCTGTCACTATGTCCTTTACCACGCCGGAAATCCCGGTGGTGGTTCCTCCGGTTCCACCAGTGCCGCCGGTGCCCCCCGACAAAGAAACTGTTACGGATGCGCTCTTACTTGCAGACACATTGCCTGCGGCATCCTTCGCCCACGCATAGAGCGTATAGGTTCCGGCTGCACTTACGGTGTAACTGGCGGGAGCGGTCGCGGTCCATCCGGTCGCTGTTGCAGAAGGCTTCGTTGATGAGCGGTTCACCAGATATCCCGTCACGCCCACATTGTCCGTAGCTGCGATCGCGGATATAGTCACTGACAAAGAGCTGGAAGTGGAAGGTATAGTGAATACGTTCACCGTAGGCGGGGTCGTATCACTGCCGACCGGTGTTGGTGTCGGCGTCGGCGTTGGTGTGGCAGACGGATGGCTTGTTGCATCGCCGGGGAAAGTCCTTGCATTGATCTCGACTATATTTGTGTACCCGTCGCCGTCTGAGTCGAGCGGTTCAATAGTCTTAAATGCGCCCGCCGGGTTTGTAGAGTGGGTAGAGACACCTGCGAAGGAAGTGCCGTAAGAATTGCGGCTGCCGCCGCCTGCCGGGTTGATATGACAAACCCCGCAGGTGTTAAGAGCCGTCCCGGAGGTGCCGTAGGTTGTGTTGAATTGGGTCAAGTATGTGGATATTGCAGACGCGTTACCGTAACCGGCCGCCAACATTATCAAAAAAATTAAAACTCCAAATAGCTTCTTCACCAATCTGTCCTCCTAGAATTTTTTTAAGATTTCCAGATAATAAAGCCCTTTACTATTTACATCCTTTCTGAATTGATTTACTCCGGCGCTCCACCCCGTAATGTACTGCTTTTGTAAGCGGCTGCTCGTTATCCTCCTTCCCTAATATAGTTGTAAAGATCATTGGGCTTTTTCCTTTAAGGTAAGGGCCGCCCTCATCCGTCACACGAGACGGAACTACTCCTTGAAATTTCTTACGCTCGTCTCATTTCTCCTTCGCTATTTTTTCCCGTGAAAGAAATTAAGAGTTAAGAAACTATATTATTGCTACATTAAATACTGATTAAAGCGGAATTAAAAAAAATTAATAATTGAAAAAAGTCTGTTGCAGAAGGAATGCAGAACACTGTCCTAACCCGATCAGGAGCTTATTTTGGAAGGATAAAGAAGAAGTTGTTGCCGTAATCTACCGCCTCATACCCAACTACCCCTCCGTGCAATTCAATAACGTTTTTGACAAAGGCCAGACCGTGGCCCGTGCCTGGTACGCCGCCGGTATTGGACGACCGGTAGCCCTCTTCAAAGAGCTTCCCCCGCTCTTTCTGGTCGATCTGCAGACCGGAGCTGAAAATATTATACTTCACGCCGTCTTTGCCGGGGCCGAAATAATCTTTAACGATCTGGTGGCCATAAGCGATATATTTTTTCTTAATGCCGAGTATCTCGACTTCACCGGTATATTTGAGAGCATTCGAAAAAAGGTTTGCGTACACCTGCGCTATCAAACCAACGTCCACCACATTGATAATCTCCTCATCCGGGATGCCGCTCATCCTGTCGTCTATAGAAATGCCGGCCTTCTCGAACTGCTCGACATAGCGTTCAAGCTGGGGCCGGACGACGTCCTTTTTCATATTGCATGCCTTGGTCCTTAGGGTGAGACGTCCCTGGTCAAAGTGGCTCTTTCTGAAAAGGGTCTCGATAAAAAGGGACATATTCTTATAATGCTTTTCGAGGTTTTCGAGCTCACCCGTCAGTCCCTGATTTACATCGGCCAGTTCCCTCAGCGTATTCTCCATCAATGTCTTGTCGCATCTCCCTTCGGCATACCATGACATAAGGAATTCCTCGATTTCGACGTTTTTCATGATCTTGCCCCTGAGGCGTCTGAGGAACAGCTTATAGACCATATTCGGCACAATTATGTTATGTTCGATATCGGCCACAAGGGAACGGATAAACCTCAGGTGCTCGATATTCTTCTCTACGAGAAATTTATTGTGCAGCCTGAAGCCTATACGGTTTGCGTACTTCTCGAAAAAAAGCTGTCTGTGGTTATCCATGCTCTCGACGGGATAGACCTCAAGCAGCCCGAGTATGTCGCCCTCCACATGGAAAGGCAGTTGACTGATCAGAAGTTTTTTCCCACGGATAGGCAAAACAAGGCTCTTCCTGTCGGTAAAGTACGGGATCTCTGACGGCTTTATATGGTCCGGGGCCGGATCGTGCAGTTCGTATTCGCTTTCTTCAGTTGTCGCCGCAAGTGTAGTGTCCTCGATCCTGGGATCAAAGAGATAGAGGCGGGCATCGAGGCCGAAAAAACTTTTCGGGACCGCTACGCAAAGGGTATAAAAGTCGTCTATACTCCCGAACTCCTGCGCAAGGTCAAAAAACGTCTTGAGCGCGTCGTTTTCGATCTGGCTAAACTTGTAATCCTGGTAGTCGCCCTTCTTTTGCTCTATTCTCTCTGCTACTTTTTTTGTTATGGCCATTTGGGTTCCAATCCTCACCATCCCTGATAATGCATCAATTTTATCATATACCGGCCTTCCTTACCGGCTAATCTTCACATCTTATTCACTGTTTCGGAATATTGTGATGATAGGAGGCTGTTTATTAAGGAGATGGCAAGATGACAAATATAATGAAGTTATTCATTACGATAGGGGTGATTACAATGCTCGCATCTTCGGCTTCGGCAGCATCAAGGTTAGAAAAGGCGACTGTTGTTCAGCAAGGAGGAGGTGACATGAAGACGTTCGCGAAACCCTCTAAGGAAGAATTAAGGAAAAGACTTACTGAGACCCAATACAAGGTCACGCAGGAAAACGGCACGGAGCCGGCCTTCAGAAATGAATACGCTGAGAATAAACGCGAAGGGATATATGTGGATATCGTTTCCGGCGAGCCGCTTTTCAGTTCCCTCGATAAGTACGACTCGGGGACAGGATGGCCGAGTTTCTCAAGACCGCTTGAACCCGGCAACATTGTCGAAAAGGAGGATAGGAACCTTTTCTTCATGAAAAGGACAGAGGTGCGGTCTAAACACGCGGATTCTCATCTGGGCCATGTCTTTACCGATGGGCCAAAACCGACAGGACTCAGGTATTGCATGAATTCAGCTGCCCTCAGGTTTGTGCCGAAGGAGGATCTCGTAAAAGATGGGTACGGCCAATATCTGACGCTTTTTAAGAAACAGGCAGTCGCAAGATAGGGAAGGGGCATGAAGAGACGCGCGATGTCTGCCGGCTAAGTAGAGTGGAGTTCTCCCCCGGGACGCAAAGAGCTTTTGCTCAGAGGACTTTTTTGCGCAAAGGCCCGATGATGTCTCAAAGGGCCTTTGCGCATCTTTTTTACGTCAGGGATCGTTAGACAGATACCTGAAAAGGAATCCGGCCGTCAAGCATTAGTTCTCCAAGATAAGAACTTGATTTGAGCTCGGCGCTCTCGATGAGGTCGTCTTTGCTCATTCCATATAACGGCATGAAGGCATGACAGACGAAGAACTTGACGTTGAAGTCCTGCGTGAGTGTGTTCAGCATCTCACTGACCACGACCTTCTGCCCTTCGAGCTCCATAGATATCGTCTCGGCCATGCCTTTCTTTGCGAGCTGAACTCCCTCTCCCATAAGGAAAAAGTCCAGTTCGATCTCGTCATCGAATGCCTTCATGTTTGTCGCGGTCTTCATCATCACGATCACCTCGGCAGGCTTTTCGGTCGCATGGGAAAGGACAAAGACAAATTTTTTTCCGTCCATAATAATCTCCTTAATTTTGTTTGTTCTTGGAGTTGCACTAATTAGAATATTCTAAACACCTGCCGGGCAGATGTCAACAGGGAAAACCGGAATTCACCCCAGAGGGTTCCGATGCGCGTTGAAACATATTCCTTCCGAAGCTGCCGGCCAATCCCGGAAACAACGCTCTTCCCCTGATTGCCGGTGATTGTACTTCGGGGTATTGCGTGATAGCATAAGAAAAGAATCGCCTCATGCCTCACCTGATTAACGCGTGTGAAGATTATGGGCAAGACATGAACATAAGGGCCGGCAAAGGTATCGGCGTCAAGCCGGACATTAAAGCCGCAAAACCCATTCCACGGCTTGAGATCGTTCTTAAGTGCGATTCCATCGGAAGCATGGAAGGGGTGGCGGCGACACTTTCAAAGGTTATTGTCGCCGGCGTCGAGATACAGACGATTCACAGCGGCGTGGGGTCTGTCACCCTCTCCGATGTCATGATGGCAGAGACGGCAAGCAGGCTCATCGTAGGGTTTCAGGTACGACTGGTACCCGGACTTGAAAAGGTCCTCAGGGAGCGCCGGGTCGAGGTCCGCCTCTACGACATCATTTATAAATTGTCCGACGACATCAGGGCAATCGCAGAAAGCATGGTCCCGGGCCCGGAAGAGGACGAGATCACAGGATCGGGCAAGGTCATCACGCTCTTTAAGAGCACCAGGAAAGGGATCATCATAGGGTGTGAAGTCCGGGAGGGGCATCTGGCCGTCGGTCAGCATTTCCGGATCATCTCTGCCATGGGGCCGATCCATTCCGGAATAATCGAGTCGCTCCATATCGCTGAAAAGACCGTGCAGAAGGCAACGCCGGGACAGAAAGTGGGGATAAAGATAAAGAACTTCAAGCTGGCGAAGATCGGCGATCTTGTGGAAAGTTATCGCCCTCCCCCTCTCAGAAAAGTCCGGAGGTGGGAACCGAAAGGCGACATTATCAGAAGGTGATGACGACTAAAGCAGCATTATTGCAAACAACTGGTATAAAGCAGGGGGTGATGATGAGATCGTTTGATGTGGTCGTTGTCGGGGCAGGCGACGTAGGGCTGAGTATCGCTTTCCACGCTGCTTCGGCGGGGTTCAAGGTCGCCCTCATCGATAAAGGGAATGTGGGAGGGACCTGCGTAAATAACGGCTGTGTGCCGTCAAAGACTCTCATCCATGCGGCCGACAGGATCATCGAGATCAGAGAATCTTCCCGCCTCGGCATCCGTGCGGAGATTGCCGATATCGACTTCGGAGCGGTAATGGGACGGATGAGAAGCGCGGTCGCGGGCGGAAGAAATTCAATAAAAAAAGCGATAGAGGATACCGAACAGATCGCTTTTTTCAGCGGTGAAGGTCATTTCCTGGACGAGCGCACCATCGGGGTCGGCTCCGACAATATACGGGGGAAGAAAATTTTTATCGCCTCCGGGGCGCGTCCCTCGGTCCCTCCGATACAGGGGCTGGACAAGGTCCGGTATCTTACGAATGAGAGCGTGCTGGAACTCCAGACAAAGCCCGACCGCATGGTCTTTATCGGAGGCGGATATGTGGGGCTCGAATATGCCCATTTCTTTTCTGCAATCGGGACAAAAGTGATTATATTGGACAGGAATGTTACCCTCCTTCATTTCGAAGAACCGGAAATATCGGATTTATTAATGAGTGAACTCGGAAAACGCACCGAGCTGCGTATGGGTGTCGAAATTGCTGAGGTGAGAGATGCCGGAAGCGGATATGCAGTATCTGTAAAGGACGCCGTTTCGGGAAAGTCGGAAGAGATATTTGCGGACGCGGTGATGGTGGCCGCCGGCAGGAAGTCAAATGCGGACCTTCTCCAGGTGGAAAATGCGGGGATTGAAACTGACAAGGCCGATTTCATAAAGGTCGACGAGTACCTCCAGACCAACAAGAAACATATATGGGCGGTCGGCGACGCCACCGGAAGGGCTATGTTTACCCATGCGGGAGACAAAGAAGCTGAGCTGGCATGGCACAATGCGACTTACAGGAAAAAGATAAGGATGGACTTCGGGTCGGTCCCCCATGCGGTTTTTACCTCTCCCCAGATCGCATCTGTAGGCCTTACAGAGAAGCAGGCCCGAAAGGACCATGACATCTTTATCGGCCGGGCAGAGTATTCAGACACTGTCATGGGAGAGGCGATGGGAGAGCGTAAAGGTTTTGCTAAAGCTGTCGTTGAAAAAGGTACGAAACGGATCCTGGGTTTTCATATTATAGGCCCCCATGCCGCCATGCTCATCCAGGAAGTAGTGAATGCGGTAATACTCGGGGGGGACATAACATCCATCACGGGGTGCATGCACATATTCCCCGCGCTTTCAAACCTGATACCTGAAGCGCTTGATAATATCGAATAAAGGAGAAGTTCGCATGAGATTTAAGGGGCAGAGGATCGTAATCATCGGCGGAAGTTCGGGCATGGGGCTGGCCACAGCAAGGGCCGCCGCGTTGGAAGGAGCAACAGTGGTCATCGCCAGCCGCTCGCAGGAAAAACTGCAAAAAGCCAAGGAACAGATACAGGGTTCTGTAGAAGTTCTGACAGTAAATGTCGTGGACGAAGCATCGGTCAAGGCATTCTTTGACAAAGTAGGCGAATTCGACCACCTCACAACCCCGGGCAATGAAGCTGCCATGGGGCCGTTTCTCCAACTCGATGCTGCAAAGGCGAGGTCAGCCTTTGACAGCAAGTTTTGGGGCCAGTACTATGCGGCCAGGTATGGCGCGCCTAAGATACATGTAGGCGGCTCCATCACCTTCTTCGCCGGCATCTGGAGTCAAAGGCCCGTACCGGGCAGTTCGGTAATCACGGCCATAAACAGCGCAGTCGAAGGACTGGGCCGGGCATTGGCCATGGAACTTGCACCAATTCGGGTCAATACCATATCTCCTGGGATTGTAGATACCCCCATTTACTCCGGGATGGCGTCTGAAGCCAAAGAGGCGATGTTTAAAGGCGTAGCCACTGCACTACCGGTCAGACGGGTCGGCAGGCCTGAGGAAATCGCGCAGACCGTCCTTTACCTGATGAGCAACGGCTTTTCCACCGGCAACACCCTCTACGTAGACGGGGGAGCAACCTTAAGATAGAGCCACATGATAGACTACCGGCTATGACCGAAAATGTTCCGGAGTATGGGGCCGCCCGGCATGAGCGGGAAAAACAAGCGGCTGCTCGCCGGAGCCTCGAATATGTCCGCGCTGGGTATGTTGTGGGACTTGGGACAGGTTCTACGGCGTACTATGCCATCCGCTTCCTGGGGGAGATGGTCCGCTCAGGATTAAAGATTCTGGCGATACCGACCTCTGTCACCTCCCGGGACCTGGCGGTCAGCGCAGGCATCCCTCTGACGACATTCGAAGACTGCTCGGAAATTGATGTCACAATCGACGGGGCCGACGAAATCAGCCCTGCCCTTGAACTCATCAAGGGCGGCGGCGGGGCGCTGCTTCGCGAAAAGATTGTCGCCTCCGCCTCACGCAAGATAGTCATCATCGCGGACTCAACGAAACAGGTCCCGGGACTCGGGAAGTCCCCTCTTCCGGTAGAAGTCGTCCCCTTTGCGGAGGCCTTGCTGATGAAACGTATCTCCAAGCTAGACGCCTCTGTTACCCTCAGAAAAGATCCCTACGGCAGGCCGCTGATTACCGAGGAAGGCCATCACATCCTGGACTGCTGCTTTGGACTCATCCCTGATCCGGAAAGACTGGCCAATGATCTAAAGAGCATGCCGGGAGTGGTCGAGCACGGTCTGTTTTTGGATCTTGCAGACGTTGCCCTGATAGGAAAAGACTCGGAGGTCCTTGAGCTTACCCGTGCCCGATGATGTTAAGACATGGGGAAAAGACCTGAATGCATGCAGCTACTTCGGTGAAGGGCCGAGTGAGACCTGCACAAAGTCATCCGGCCTTATCCATCTGGCAAAGGCCCTCCTCACCTGCTCTGCCGCAACTTCCCTGTAGCTTTTTGCGGCCTGCACCGGCTCGTCAAGCGGCAGGTCTTCCAGGGAAAGATCGAGAAGCGTCGAAGCTACTCTTTCGGTACTCGATTCCGAAAGCGATACCTGCCGGATAAGAAGCGCTTTGGCCCTCAGCAGTTCCTCGTTGGTGACGGGATTGGCAAGCATCTCCTTAATGTCGCTTGCTATCATTGATCGTGCCTTCGATACATTTCTTGCATCGCATGCATATTCCACTATAAAAAGAGAACGTGTCTTGCCTGCCTCAACCTCGGCCTCGACCGCATAGACCAGCCCTGTCTTTTCCCTCAGGTCCCTGTAAAGACGGGTAGCATAGAAGCCGCCCGATAAGACATGAAGGCCTGCCTGTAGCGAATAGTAATCGGGGTCCGTCCGTCTCACCCCGAGGGTCTCTGCGAGGGTAACCTCCACCTGGACCATACTCGCATTGGGCACCTCGAATGAGGCCGGCTTGTTTGGAGGCACAGGGGGGAGGTCTGTTTCGGGTTTGGGGCCTTCGGCCTTCCAGTCGCCGAAATATTTTCCGATCATCTCTACGGCAAGGTCTTCCGTAATATTGCCGATCACGACAATCGTCGTCATATCGGGACGAAAGACCTTTTTGTAATAAGCCTTGACATCATCAAGAGAAAGTGAAGACACCGTCCCCGGGGTCGCCTCCCTACGCAGTGGATCTCCTTTGGGATAGAGCCCCGAGCGGAGGGCCATGCCCGACATGTATGAAGGGCTTTTGAGCTTGCCCGTCAACTCGCCCGCCAATTCCTGCCTGACCACCTTGAACGCCTCCTCGGGAAGGGCCGGGTCTAAAATATTATCGGACAGGAGCCGAAGACCTCGTTCGAGATCGTCCGACAGTACCCGGAGGAAAAAACTCGTCCCGGCTGATTCGTCTGCTGCGATGTCATCAAGCGCTTTTTGGAAGGCAAGACGGTCGAGTTTCGAAGTCCCGTACGAAAAGAGGTTGTCGAGGAGGTGCGAAACCCCTTCTTTGCCTGCGGGTGTTTGGAGATCGGGGTTGTTCTTGACCCGTCCGTAAACACTGACCGTAGCGCTTATTGGTTCCCGCTGCACGATGAGTCTCAAGCCGTTTGAGAGTGTAGTTACCCTGGGTTTTATCCGGGAAACCGGGACCGCGGGAAGCGACGCGGCCTTCTGCGCCCACTTCGGCAGCAACACGCCTGTAGTCTTTTTGGGGGTCAGGACCTCTTTTCTTCTGAAACCCTGCGCAGGGACAGCCTTTCCTGAGGGAGTAGGAGTTAACACGGCCGTGATTGCAGTGTCGTTGATAAGATATTCCCTGGCAACCCTGGCGACGTCTTCGATGGAAACCCTTCTTATCGCTTCGATATCGTCCTGCGGTGAATTATGTCCCTCGACCGCAATAGTATGAGACCACAGTGCCGCGAGTTCTGATATCGAGTTCATCTGGAACTCGGCATCGGCTATCTCGCGGCGTTTGGCAGCCTCCACCAGTTCGGGTGGAAACCCGTCCTTGACGTAGCCCGCAATGATTTTTTTAATGACCGGGACAAGTCGTGATCCCTCTTCACCCTGGGGAAAGGCTGCGGTCGCATACGCCAGGCCTGCCTCCGGAAGCATGGTAGTATCAAAAGATGTCGATAACGCCTCTCCCCTGGGCACCAGCGCATAGAGGTCGGCCCTCTGGCTGTCGAGCACGTCGGACAGTATCTGCGCCGCCGCAAAATCCGGACTGTGATAGCCCGGCAGCCGGTATGCGACCACTACCATCCCGTAAGACAGGTCGGTATCGAGTTCTATCGCATCGGGTCTAAGCGGCCGAAGATGGATTTTCGCCCTCGGCGGCGTCCTGCGTGGGGGGACCCTTTCGAACATTTTTTTAACTTCCTCAAGTGTCTGCTTCGGGTCAATACTCCCTGCGATGACTAGGACGGCATTGTTCGGGGCATACCAGTTTCTATGGAATGACTTCAGCATTTTTCCTGTCGTCTTTTGAAAAGAGGGCCGAGTGCCGAGGGCGTCGCGGGAATATGGGGTCCCGGCAAAGATCTTCCTAAGGAGGGTCGTGTAGAAGACATAGAGTGGATTTGAAAGGTCCTGGGCCACTTCCTGCTCAATAGCTCCCCGCTCTTCCTTCCAAAGCCGCTCAGAATCGAGCACTCCGGCCATACGTATCGCCTCTATGCGCAGGGCGATATCGAGATCATCCGGGGAGACGGTGAGAAGATACTGTGTTACCGTCTGCTGGGTATCGGCATTGAAATGGCCGCCCATTGCGGCAATAAGGTTTGAAAGCTGATCTGCCGAAAGGCCCGGGCTTCCCCGAAACATCATATGCTCCTGAGCATGGGCCATTCCTGGAAAACCTTTGGGAGATTCGGTCGAGCCCGCGAGGTAATTCACCTGGATAGTCACAACCGGCGCCAGATCGTTCCTGATGATAACAACTCTAAGGCCGTTCTTCAGCGTTTCCCTTATTAGTTCAGGAGCCGGGCCGGCGAGGGCCGTCTCCGCGCCCGACAACTGCATCAGGAGCGATACGAAGATTATAAGGAGGGAAACCCCGGGTCGGCTTCCTTTGAATGTACGAAATAATCTCATCGCCATTTTTACGTAAAGTGTATCAGCAACAGTCGTGGGTAGCAACCGGACCGCTCTTTATCTTTTTTAGCTAATGTAAGCGGAATACGCAGCAGCCGGTCCCTTCCGGCAACTTGAAAGAACCCGCTTTTGACCCCATTCCCTTCGTGAGGTATATTGTAAGTACAGTGCTGTCCGGTTAAGAAACGGCTGATACTTAAAACTATATGACAGATAAGAATATTTGCAATATTTTTGGTGGTGTCGACTTGAATAGATATCGCCGAATGGGCAATCCTTCTGGAACTGAAATTCCCGGAGGTGCCAATGTATACTGGCAAGACCCTATTTGCGCAAATCATGGATTTTCTCCCTTGGAGCACATTTCATCGTATAGTCGCTCGCTATGGAGGCGATCATCGTATTCGTACCTTTCGCTGCACGGAGCAGTTTCGCATCTTGGCATTCGCCCAATTGACCTATCGGGAGAGTCTGCGCGATATAGAAGCGTGCCTTTCGGCTCAGGCTTCGAAGCTTTACCATATGGGTCTCAACGGAGCGATTTCTCGGTCGACTCTGGCCGACGCAAACGAATCCCGAGACTGGCGCATCTACGCCGATTTTGCGCAGAGACTGATCGCTCAAGCAAGAAGGCTCTACGCAGACGAGGATTTGGGACTCGATCTTTCCAACACGGTTTATGCGCTGGACTCCACAACCATCGATCTTTGTCTTTCGGTGTTCCCATGGGCTCCGTTCCGCGATACAAAAGCCGCAGTCAAAGTCCATACACTTTTGGATCTCAAGGGTGCAATCCCCAGTTTCATTCACATCACCGACGGCAAGTGGCACGACATCAATATTCTCGACCTGCTTATTGCGGAACCTGGGGCGTTCTACATCATGGATCGGGCATATATGGACTTCGCTCGTCTTTATGCGTTGCACCGGGCAGGCAGTTTCTTTGTGACCCGCACAAAGTCGAACCTCAATGCAAGGCGCGTATACTCTGCGCCCGTCGACCGATCCTCTGGCATTATCTGCGACCAGAGCATTATGTTGAACGGCTACTACAGTCATTGTCATTACCCCGAACATTTGCGTCGTATTCGCTTCAAAGATATCGAGAGAGACAAAACTCTGATCTTTCTTACCAACAACACGACTCTATCAGCACTCACAATCGCTGCACTCTACAAAAGCCGTTGGCAGATCGAACTGTTCTTCAAATGGATCAAACAGCATCTTCGCATCAAACGGTTTTATGGTACATCGGAAAACGCTGTGAAGACCCAAATCTGGATCGCCGTTTCCATGTATGTACTCATCGCCATCATCAAGAAAAAGCTCAATCTCGATGCATCCCTTTATACATTGTTACAGATTCTCTCGATTACCCTTTTCGAGAAAATGCCTTTGCAACAAGCATTTCAGACTATCGAAGAACGTTCAGTTATGCTCGAAAATCAAAACCAGTTGAATTTATTCACTTCTTAACCGGACACTAGTGTTGTAAGTAAGATGTTTCAGGCGCTTATGATTGAGGATATGGGAGGGAAATGGCACACACTTTCACGATAAGATCTTCTGATGAAATCCCGGCCGTTATAGAGAGGGTAAAATCGGCAATCGCAGACTATGGATGGAGTTTTCTGGGTAACGAAGGAAGCGGAAGTTTCTCCGGGAAGACCCCGTTAGGATTTATAAAGGGGGAATATTGCTGCACCGAGGAAAAAGAGATAAGAGTCACAATCGTCGTCAAACCCTTCCTTGTGCCTTACCTCGCGATCGAATCGAAGATAAGGGAATATTTCGGATAAGAATGCCGATGGAAGAAAAAAGGGGGTTGTCATGCCGCTTAAGAAATTAAAGGAGTATCTGGACAGCCAAAACGTAAAATATGAGTCGGTCGTTCATTACGAGACATACACCTCTCAGGAAACCGCGCAATCGGCCCATATCTCAGGCAGGGAGCTGGCCAAAACAGTGATGGTGAAAATCGACGGCAAGATGGCGATGGCCGTGTTGCCCGCCTCTGAAAAAATCGATTTTGCTCTCTTACGGGCCGCCGTCGGCGCCACGGTGGAACTCGCCACCGAGCAGGAATTCACGGACATGTTTCCTGACTGCGAGGCCGGGGCGATGCCGCCCTTCGGAAATCTCTATGGCTTGCAGGTGTATGTCGCCGAAAGCCTGACCCGCGACGATGAGATAGCCTTCAATGCGGGGTCCCACATTGAGCTTATAAAGGTGCCTTATAAGGACTTCTCGGGATTGGTTAAGCCGACTGTCATCAAAATGGAGTCATGTCCAAAGAAGATAAAGGTATGATGAAGAGACAAAACAAAACATGCGCTACTCGGTTGAAATCCCCTTCGACCGTTTCCTCCACGCTGCAGACAAAAACAAAAAAGGCGGGAGAGAATATAGCCCTCCCGCCTTTTTCGGATATATTTCTTAGCTCAGGTGTTTATTGACCAGTTTGGTCATCTCGAACATCGAGACCTGTTTTTTACCGCCGAATACCGCCAGGAGGTTTGCATCGGCATTGATGTTCCTTCTATTCTTCGCATCCTGGAGTTTGTTCTTTTTGATATAGTCCCAGAGCTTCTTTGTTACCTCCGTCCTGGGAATCGGCTTGCTGCCTACGACCATGGCCAGTGCATCGCTTGGTTTCATGGCCTTCATAAATGCCGGATTGGGGGCTCTCTTTTTCTTTACCACTTTCTTCGGGGCGGCTGCCTTCTTGGCCGGCTTCTTGGCTGCCGTCGTTTGCTTGACAACCTTCTTGGCCGCAGCGGTCTTCTTGACTGGCTTCCTGGACGTCGTCTTTGCTTTTGCTGCCATCATTCTCCTCCTTAAGATATGAGATATAGAGTCTTGCTCCCTCTTTGCCTAAGACACTCTGGGGAAATTATACAATAATCAGGCTATTTTCACCATCTATAAATGCAAGGCCGTCCCACGGATTGCAGCATCTAGTTGATATTACCATCCTCAAAGGATTATCATTTGCGATGCATATGATTTCGGAAATGAGGCGGCACGCACCGCGGTTTTTCTTTTATGTACTATTGCTCTCCCTCTTTTTTACCGCAACCGCAGAAAATCTCTTTGCAGAAGAAACGGCAAATGAGGCCGGAAGGATTACCTCTCTAATCGATAAAGTAATCGGTGCGTATGGCGGTAAAGATGCCGTCGAAGCGATAAATGCCCTTCATGCAACGGGAAGGACCGAGGCGTTTATGCTCCATGAAAACGGGACGTATGACCTCTATTTCAAAAGGGCAAGGAAACTCCGCATCGAGACAAAATACGGGCGTTCATGGGAACTCAGGATCTTACAGGGGGACAGAGGATACAGGGCCTCCGACTCCCGTCCACTTGAAGAAGCGTTCGGCCCCCGGTACGTAGCCATGGTGTATCAATACAAACACCTGGATATACTTCATGATCTCGTAAAGGGGACATACCGGATACATTCCGCCGGCAGGTCTTCTCTCAATGGAAACGGCGTTGAAGTCCTCCACCTAAGTGACAAAGACGGGGCTGAAATGGATATCTGTATCGATGAGCACAATTTTCTTATCGTAAAAGTTACCGGGTATTTTACCGAAGGAAACAAATCGATATCCCTCTCAGCCGAATTCTCGGACTTTAAAAAGGTAGGCGGCTCCGTATTCCCCTTCAGGATCACCAATTATGCGGGGGGAATGAAAATAGCCCAAACAGTCATAGATACATATTTTATAAATCCGGAGATAGCAGATTCCATGTTTGAACCGGCGCTTATCCAGTCGCTCTAAAGAAATACCGATGGACCCCCTTATTTCGCCTTCTTCGAAACTTTGTGCCCTCTGTGTGTGCCCTCTGTGTTGCCTTCTCCTTCTCAAAACGGTAATATAGAGCGCTGTTTTTTTCTTCGGCATTCCTGCCGGTTTGGAAAATCTGACTCTGATTCCTATGAGTGCAGCACTTTGTCTTCGATATGAGTACCTGAAAGGAAACTACCGGTGGATATATATAGGGCAATAGCGCGTCTTAACCCGAGGCAGAAGGAAGCGGTCATGCATATTGACGGCCCTCTTCTGATCCTTGCCGGGGCGGGCTCCGGAAAGACACGGGTCATCACGATGAGGACCGCACACCTGATTCATACGGGCGTCAGGGCAGGGTCGGTCCTGGCGGTCACCTTTACAAACAAGGCGGCCAGAGAGATGCAGCAACGGGTAAAGGCTTTGGTGAGAGGGGAAAATGGGTCGCCGGTCATCTCCACTTTTCACTCCCTCTGCCTAAGGATACTAAGGAGAGAGATCGAGCATCTCGGGTACAGGAAGGACTTCACCATCTACGACACGTCGGACCAGGTTTCCCTCCTCCGCAATATCCTCTCGGATATCAAATTCTACGACAAGAGTTTCAAGGCGGAATCGATCCTTGAGAAGATCAGCAGGACAAAGAACGATTTCGCCCCTCCGGGGCCCGCATCGCCGGACGATCCGCTAGAGGAGGCCTCGGCGATGATCTATCCCCGCTACCTCGATGCGCTGAAATCGCTGAACGCACTCGACTTCGACGACCTGCTCCTGCTCACCCTAAAACTCTTCAGGGAACATCCCGCCGTCCTCGAAAGATACAGGGAGAGGTTCAGGTACCTTATGGTCGATGAGTACCAGGATACGAACCGGGTCCAGTATGATTTCATCAAACTGCTTTCGGGCGAGAGAAAGAACCTCTGCGTGGTGGGCGATGACGACCAGTCGATCTACGGCTGGCGTGGCGCAAACCTCGGCAATATCCTCGACTTCGAAAAGGATTTTCCGGGCACCGTAACGGTGAGGCTCGAACAGAACTATCGTTCCTTCGGACATATCCTTGATGCGGCAAACGGCGTGATCACGAACAACAAAAGGAGAATGGAAAAATCCCTCTGGACCGAAAGAGGTGAAGGCCCCAAAGTCAATATCTTTATGGCCATCGACACGGAAGATGAGGCAGAATGGGTGGTCGACAGGATCTCGATGATACAGTTCGAGAGAAATAATCCCTGCGAAGATTTTGCGGTCATCTACAGGGCGAATCTCTTTTCAAGGCCCTTTGAGGAGGCCTTGAGGAAAAAACGCATCCCCTATTCCGTTGTCGGCGGGACAAGCTATTTCGAACACAAGGAGATCAAGGACCTGGCGGCATACCTCAAGATCATCGCAAACCCCTCAGACGACATGAGCCTCCTGAGGGCGGCCGGCGCTCCTAAGAGAGGGTTAGGGCCTTCCGCACTCGGCATGCTCGCCGATTTCGGCAGTAAGAATTCCCTGAGCCTTCTTGAGGCTTTTGGGAAGGCATCCGCCGTCCCCGGCCTCGGACAAAAGGCGGCTTCTTCAGCGGCTTCGCTCTCAGATCTGATTATGCGTTATCGGGATAAATTCAAGAAGGGCACGGAGATGGGCAAGACCCTCAGACTTCTCATAGAAGAGATCAGCTACCGGGACTATATCAGCGAGCTTTACAAGACGCCCGAGGTCGCATTCCGGAAGATAGAAAACCTCGAAGGGTTCGTCGATTCCATGACCCATTACGAATCATCCGAACACCCGCCTTCACTACACGGGTTCCTTGAGACGATGGCCTTGACCGACCTGATAGAGGAGAAGGAGGAAAGGGGCGGACGCGGCGTCACGCTCATATCATTTCATTCTTCGAAGGGCCTGGAATTCCCCGTCGTCTTCATCGTCGGGGTCGAAGACGAGATACTTCCCCACAAGAAATCCGTTCATATGAGCGAAGGGATAGAAGAGGAAAGAAGGCTCTTTTATGTAGGCATCACAAGGGCCATGAACGAACTTTATATCACCTATACGGAACACAGGTCCAAGTACGGGAAGGAGGCGCCCTCGGTACCGTCGAGGTTCCTGGATGAAATCCCGGAAGATGCGCTCAGGAGAGTCGACCGGTTCGAAAAGCTGACCCCTGAGCAGGAGAAGGTCCATGCGAAGAAGTTCTTCGCCAATATAAAGTCCATCCTCGGAGACTGAGGGCCATTTCATGCAGCGATGTCCGGGTAAGAATAAGAGAAGAGATGGTCTCCTCTTGAGCCTGCCTTACGCTTTACTCTGCATTTCCTTTTTTGATAACCTATTCGAAACGGCAATACAAAGGCCTGTTCTCATCTGTGTCTACGCACCATGGAAAGCTCCGGTTTCGAAAAAGCAAACTTTTCTGCGGTAAACAGCGGGCCGTTTCATCAGAGATCAAGGAGAAAAATGAACGAATCACATATTTTATTGATCGCAAAGGAACTTACCGTCAAACCGGTGCAGGTGAAAGCTGCGGCTGCACTGCTCGGAGAAGGGGCGACCGTACCCTTCATATCCAGGTACAGGAAAGAGGCCACCGGCAGCCTTGATGAAGTCGCGGTCGCCGCTATCAGAGACCGACTCGACCAGCTGAGGGAACTCGGTGCACGGCGAGAGGCAATCATCAGGTCTATGGAAGAGCGGGGCCTGCTCACTGAGGAGTTAAAGGCCGCGATAGAGGGCGCCGAATGTCTCACGTCGCTTGAGGACATCTATCTCCCCTTCCGGCCCAAACGCCGCACGCGTGCCACGGTTGCAAGAGAAAAGGGGCTCGAACCCCTGGCCTCACAGATTTTCGCACAGTGCAGGATGGATCCTGCGGCCGAGGCCGCCAAATTCATAGACGCTGAAAAAGGGGTAGCATCCGCAGAGGAGGCGCTTGCCGGAGGACGGGACATCATCGCCGAGTGGGTGAGCGAAGACCAGCGCGCACGCCAACAGATGCGCGAACTTTTTTCCTCCAAAGGCGTCCTGCGGTCGAAGGTCATCAGCGGGAAGGAGGAAGAGGGGACAAAGTATAAAGACTATTATGAATGGGAGGAGCCTGTATCGAAGACACCGTCACACAGGGTCCTGGCGGTCCGTCGCGGGGAGAGTGAGGGGTTTCTTATCCTGCGCATATCGCCTCCCGAGGATGAGGCGATCGCCCTGCTCGAATCGCTCTTTATAAAGGGTAATGGGGCGGCGTCTGATCAGGTGAAGGCAGCTGTCCATGACGGCTACAAGCGGCTGCTCTCTTCTTCGATGGAGACTGAGATCCGCCTTGCGGTGAAGAGGCGGGCCGACGAGGAAGCGATCCGTGTATTTGTCGAAAACGTCAGGCAGCTTCTGCTTGCCCCGCCGCTGGGCAGAAAGAACGTCCTGGCCGTCGATCCTGGTTTCAGGACAGGCTGCAAATTGGTATGCCTCGACCGTCAGGGGAAGCTTCTCCATAACGACACCATCTACCCGCACTTTAACGAAAAAGGCGTTTCGGATGCCGCCGCAAAGATCAGGGCCCTTTGCAGCCGGTTCGGGATCGAGGCGATAGCCATAGGAAACGGCACTGCCGGAAGAGAGACCGAATCCTTCATCAGGGGCCTCGGCCTTTCCGGGGAGGTCATGATCGTGATGGTAAATGAAAGCGGGGCATCCATCTATTCGGCTTCGGAGGCGGCCCGTGAGGAATTTCCCGATCATGATATCACTGTGCGCGGTTCGGTTTCTATCGGCCGGCGTCTCATGGACCCTCTCGCAGAACTCGTCAAGATAGATCCGAAGTCGATCGGGGTAGGCCAATACCAGCATGATGTTGACCAGACTGCCTTGAAGAAAAGCATCGATGACGTGGTCATGAGCTGCGTCAACGGTGTGGGCGTCGAGGTAAATACCGCAAGCAGACAGCTGCTCACCTATGTATCGGGACTGGGACCTCAGCTTGCAAAAGGCATCGTGGAGTATCGAAACGAACATGGTCCTTTCAGATCACGGGAGGAACTGAGGAAGGTCCCCCGCCTCGGGGCGAAGGCCTTCGAACAGGCGGCAGGGTTCCTCCGCATACGAAACAGTGAAAACCCCCTCGACGGTTCGGCGGTCCATCCGGAAAGATATAAAGTCGTTGACACCATGGCCCGGGACCTTGGATGCTCCCTGGTAGACCTTATGAAGGATGACGGGCTAAGGAAAAAAATAGACCTTTCGCGTTATGTGACTGACACGGTAGGCATACCGACCCTGAGCGACATTGTGGCCGAACTTGCCAAGCCGGGGCGGGACCCAAGAGAGAAATTCGAAGCCTTCGGGTTTGCCGAAGGTATTCAAAAGATCGAAGATGTGAGGCCCGGGATGAAGCTTCCCGGCATCGTCACCAATATCACCGCCTTCGGCGTCTTCGTCGACATAGGCGTCCACCAGGACGGTCTCGTGCATATCAGCGAACTTTCCGACAGCTTCGTGAAAAAACCCGCTGACGCAGTGAAGGTCCACCAGCAGGTGACGGTTACGGTGGTGGACGTGGACCTGAAGCGCAGGCGTATCTCCCTTTCGATGAAGTCGGGGCGGCCCGGGGCGGAATCCGGGAGCAAGAAAGAAAAAGTAAGGGCGACTCCTCAGAAGACCGAAAAAAGGCGTGACAAGGAAGAGAGAACGCCGCCGCGCTTTACGAATAATCCCTTTTACGATGCGTTTAAGAAGAAGTGAGGCCCCAGCAAAGATTCCAGGTGCCTGATTGAGGGCGAAGATCAACAATGTCGGACGTAAATGATACACTATAACCGACATGGATATATTCAGGTTGATCCTCGGAATTGCAATGCTTGCGATGGGCCGCAGACTCTACTGGCTTTTCCTCGGGGGTATCGGATTCGTCCTCGGCTATGATATCGCGAAACAGATAATACACGGCCAGCCGCAGAACGTTATCCTCGTCATCGCCCTCTGCGGCGGGGCTGCGGGGGCGATGCTCGCCGTCTTTTTTCAGAAAGTCGCTGTCTTAGTCGGAGGATTTGTTGCGGGGGGCTACCTGCTCCTCGAGCTGCTTAAAGAATTTGGCGGGGGCATCGGCCATTACCACTGGCTCGTGTTTATTCTAGGCGGTATAATCGGGGCCGTCCTCATGAAGGTGTTGTTCCGCTGGACGCTTATTGTGCTTTCTTCCTTCTTAGGGGCCGGTCTCATCATCAGGTCATTCCACTTCGGTCCGCAATTGGCAGGGTTGTTCTTCATTCTCCTTCTCGTGCTGGGCATTTCAGTTCAGGGCGGGCTGCTCAAACAGAACCATCCGCGGCATGGCTGAGAGGGTGACCCGGATCAGCCACGATGGCAAGGCAATTGGAAAATGTCTATTGCGGGCTTCCCAATTGGCGCGTTGACAAAGCCCCGGGAAATGGCCCATAATAATCGTGTCATAATATTACTCGCACGCATAATCAACCTCAGGGGTATTAAGGCCCTGGGGTTTTATTTTTTCACCTGACTAAAGGAGCTGTTTATTGGACAAGAAAGTAGTGGGAAGTTTTAGCGACCTGAATTTAAGCCCCGCAGTGATCAAGGCGATCGGCGAGATGGGTTTTGAGGAGCCGACGCCGATCCAGGAATTAACCATACCCCACGCGCTCGAGGGCCGCGACATCATCGGCCAGGCGCAGACAGGCACGGGCAAGACCGCGTCCTTCGGCATACCGATCATCGAAAAGAATTATTCCGGCAAAAAACCTTTTGCCCTCATTATAGAGCCTACGCGTGAGCTGGCCCTCCAGGTTTCCGGGGAGTTGGCTTCGCTCGCAAAGTACAAGAAGTGTTCGATCCTGACGGTCTACGGAGGCGCATCCATCGTTGAGCAGATGAAGGCCCTCAGGCAGGGCACGAATATCGTAGTCGGAACTCCGGGACGTATCCTCGACCATCTCAACAGAGGGACGATGTCTGTGGGGAGCGTCTCTACCGTCGTTCTCGATGAGGCCGATGAGATGCTCGATATGGGGTTTATCGTCGACATCGAAAAGATACTCGATATGACGCCTGCGACGAGGCAGACCATGCTCTACTCTGCGACTATGCCGCCTGAAATCCTCAAGATCTCAAAGAGGCATATGCGCGATCCCCTCAAGATCGCGATCAACGTAAAAGACATCATCGCCCCGATGATCAAGCAGGTATTTTACGAGGTCCTGGAAAGAGACAAGCCCGAGGTCCTAAGACGGCTTCTCGACGTGGAGTCGCCTGAACGGACACTTGTTTTTTGCCATACCAAGAGGGAAGTCGACGATGTTTCGGCAAGACTGCAGAAGCTCGGCTATAACGCCGGCGCCCTCCATGGTGACTTTACCCAGTCGCACAGAGAAGATATGATGGGGAAATTCAAGGAAGGCAGGGTCGATATCCTCGTCGCCACCGACGTGGCGGGCAGGGGTATAGACGTGGAAAACATCAGTCATGTCATCAACTATAGCATTCCCCAGAACCCCGAAGGGTATGTCCACAGGATCGGCCGTACCGGAAGGGCGGGACGTGCGGGGATAGCGGTCACGTTTGTGACGCCCCGCGAATACCGACAGCTGCAGCTGATAGAGAGGATCGCAAAGACGAAACTGAGCCGACAGGAAGTCCCTTCCGTAGCCGAGGTCAGAAAGGCCCGCCAGAGACAGATAAAAGCGGACCTTTCGGAGATCATAGAGAAGGGGAAACACAGAACGTACATGGCCGTCATCAGAGAGCTTGCCGAATCTGCCGACATAGAGGAACTTGGAGCAGCGGCCCTTTCGATCGCATTCGGAAGCATGGAGGTGACGGAGCTCGTGAAGTACCAGCCGCGGCCTGCCGGTGAAAAAAGGACTGGGCTGCAAGGGACGGGAGAGAAGGGGATGACAAGGCTCTTTATGACCCTTGGTCACAAAGACAAGGTCCAGACGGCCGAGATACTCAAGTCGATAGCTGTCGAGACCGGTATCCCGGGAAAGCGCATAGGGAAGATAGATATAATGGACAATTTTACGTTCTTCGAAGTCCCCTCAGAGATCGTCGAAAAAGTCCTGGTTGCGATGAACAAGGCCGTCATCAGGGGAAAGAAGGTCACGGTCTCAAAAGCGAAGGCCACCTCCTCAAAATCGTTCCCGAAGAAAAAATGGAAATAAGTCCCGGGACATGAAAAGGAAAATCATAGATCTGAGGACTCGCCTTTACCTTATCGCGGCCGTTATCCTCCTGGCCGGGTTTGGCGGCGCAGCCTGGATTTATCTGACAGCCGGGAACAATTCAGACGGTGTTTTAGGCTATGAAGCGGCAGGCGGTTATGTGTATCCGGTTGCACCCGAAGATTCCAAGATGTATATGCATAATCTGGAACTCTACGGGGGAAAGGTGAATGTGCTTGCCAATGAGCTGATGCGCTGGTTTGACGGGTTATGGCAGGGCAAATCGCTCGCTTACACGGTAGCTGTTATTTCCATTATTATATCGGTGGGGGTTTTCCTTGTTGCCAATCACCTGCCGTCAGACACAAAATCCGATGCCGGAGAGGAAAACAACACGGGGGCGGCCCATCGGCAGGATTAGCCCCTGAGCTCTTTCAGAAAAATCCTCTCTGCCGGCAGCTTTTTCCCACTTTTTCTGCTCGTGAATACCCTCAGCCTTATTATTGCTAAGGCAAAAGTTCCCCGTCCATGGCGCTGACACTCTTTCTTGCTTCAGCTTCGCCGAAGGCCTGAGAAAACAACTCGAGCTTTTTCTTATGAGTCGTCAGGTGGAGCCGGACAAAGCGTCCATCGGCATCACTGGGCATATATTGAGAGGTGAGAAATTCAAAGACTTTGTAGATTTCAGAATTTTCCCATAGCTGTGCAAGCACAAAGGCATCATTAAGATTCTTCACCATATTGAGCACTTCGCGTATCTGAACCTTTGAATTTTCGAGTGCCACCTGTACAATGTCATCTTCTGCGGGAGCGGACAGTTGGGCCGACGTCAATGATTTCCGCAGGCCCTCCATCATCTTTACCTGTTCAGCCTCGTCTGCCGCCATATTCTCCCAGAACTTCGAGATATTTGTCTCGTGCCAAAATTTTTTCGCGAGGCCATCATAGAAATCCCGGGAGGAGGTTTCGGCGATAACCGCAAGTTCAAATAGTAATGCGACCGTTTGGGGAGTCATGATACATTTCTGCCTTACCTGTATGATAGCCTCATTTTGGGCAAACGGGGAAACTTTCTCTGCCGCATACGCAACGAATATCGCAGCTACTCCCGGCGTTTCGTCCTCCGCGTAGGGACGGCATTCCATGGATCATCAGGCCAGGGGTGTTTCGGATAACGCCCCTTCAACTCCTTCTTCACCTGCTGATAGCCGCTATTCCAGAACCCCTTGAGGTCCTTTGTGATCTGGACGGGTCTGCGGGCGGGGGAGAGGAGATGAAGGAGCACCTTCACCCGCCCGCCGGCGATTGCGGGCGTATCGGCAAGGCCGAACATCTCCTGAAGTTTCACCGCAAGCACCGGGACATCTCCCGCGGCATAATCGATTGCAACACGGTGGCCGCTTGGCACAACGATCGTTTTGGGTGCGCGATTTTCCAAAAGCTGCGCCTTTCCCCATGGAAGCTGCGAATTGAGCGCAGGCAGGATATCCATATTTTTTATGTCCTGACTGGTGCGCCGGCCCCGAAGCCACGCCGGGAGCCATTCTGCAGGGTTTACGAGAAGGCGCTCATCGGAAAGATCCGGCCAGTCTTCATCGGGGAAAGTCCTTCGCATAAGAGCGACCCGGCCCTGAAATTGTCTTGCCTCGCTACGGAATATCAGCATCCCGGGATTTGAGCCGATCGCCTCGCAGACGATAGGCAGCGCTTCTTCGTCCGAGGGACTGAAGGGCCTGGATGAAAAGACTACCGCGCCCATTCGCTCTTCAACTGTCGCAATGATCCTTTCTTCACGCCTATCCCACTCCACCCTTTTTACGGTCTCGATACGACTGCTGCAATCCCTTCGGATGAGTTCCGCGGAAAGCGGCGCAGCCAGATGCACTATGCCTTCGGCCTTCTCCCCTGCATCCACATAGACCGCAACAAGGTAAGGACTTTTGCTCAGACCCGAAGTTGAAGTCAGCCGGACGCCCCTTCCCTGCGAAAGGACAAAATGTCCATCCCCATCCGGGCGAAGCTGCGCAACCCTGTCAGGAAAGGCGCTGAGAAGCAACCGGGGAATCGCATCAGGTGCCTGAGTTTCTCGCAAAACATCTTTCGTC
Source organism: uncultured Nitrospiraceae bacterium (assembly GCA_963811165.1). GTDB lineage: Bacteria > Nitrospirota > Thermodesulfovibrionia > Thermodesulfovibrionales > UBA6898 > Sulfobium. Next base: position 423,226 of record CAWEQH010000001.1, on the reverse strand, counting down.
TTCCCCCGCATCAGCCCGGCTAGCTGCCCGGCGATCCTGTCCACGGCCCGTAATGCCCAGGGGTCTGCGTTGTGAGTCGTTCCTCTTCCTTTTCGCCACTCCTCTAAAATGTCGATCCTCACCCCGATATCGGGTTCACGGTCGCGGACCATGCGGGCCGTCGATGCATCCCGGCGGAGTATGTCCCTTTCAGAGAGAAGCGCGGAGAGGTCTGCCCCGAGACGCTGACACCCCAGTTCCTCCGCACGCAGCAAGAGACGGGCAAGACGGGGATGGAGAGGAAGCCGGGCCATTGTCCTGCCTTCAGGCGTGGCCGAGGCAGACCTATCAAGCGCGCCAAGGTCCATAAGCAGCCTGACGGCCGATTCCCAGGCTGCGGCAGGAGGCGCATCAAGCCACGAGAGGGCCGAGGGTTCTTTCACACCCCAGACCGCAAGTTCGAGCGCCAGGGAAGAAAGATCAGACACAAGTATCTCCGGAGGGGCAAAAGGGACCATGCCGAAAAAGGTATTTCTGCTGTAAAGGCGGTAGCAGACACCCGGGCCGAGCCTGCCCGCCCTGCCCTTTCTTTGTTCGGCGGACGCCTTCGAAACGGAGGTGGTGATGAGCCTGTTCATACCGGTAGAGGGGTCATACTGGAGCCTTCTCGTCAAACCGCTGTCGATCACGACACCGACTCCCTCTATAGTAAGACTCGTCTCGGCAATATTCGTCGCCAGAATTATCTTTCGCTTCCCCGAAGGGAGGATGGCCCGCTCCTGCTCCTCAAAGGGCAGATCGCCGTAAAGAGGATGTACGGCGATACCCGCTCCCGGGACGCCCGGCATCCCGTCGATAGCCTGGTTGCATGCCCGTATCTCGGATGCACCCGGCAAGAAAACAAGCACGTCTCCAGATGCCTCGCGCAAAGCCAGATCGACCGCCCCGGCGATACGTCCGGGCAGTGGCCCGCTCTTCTCCGGCAGGTAACGTTCCTCAACGGGAAAGGCCTTGCCCTCAGACGAAATCACCGGTGCCCCGCCAAGGAGGGAAGCGACAGGACCGCATTGGAGAGTCGCAGACATGACGAGGACCTTCAGGTCTTCCCTGAGTCCGCGGCGCAGATCGAGGCAGAGGGCCAGAGCGAGGTCCGCATGCAGACTTCTTTCGTGGAATTCGTCGAATATAACCATCGAGATGCCTTCGAGGCCCGGATCAGCCTGGATACGGCGGGTGAGTATGCCTTCGGTGACGACCTCGATACGGGTCTTCCTGGAGACCCGGGTGTCGAACCGGATCGAGTATCCTACGGTTTCGCCCACCTCCTGTCCGAGGCCCTTTGCCATCCATCGGGCAACGGAGGTCGCGGCTATCCTTCTGGGTTCAAGCATTATGACGCGGCCTTTTTCAGGGGGAAATATATCCAGAAGGGCCAGTGGAACGCGGGTTGTCTTCCCCGCGCCGGGCGGGGCGTTCAGGACCACGGAGGGGTTAGCGGATACCGCCTCTTTCAGAAGGCTTAGTACTCCGTCGATCGGAAGAGATTTCATGGGATGTTGCTGCCTACGTCCGCAACTCTACCTTCTTCATAGTTATGAAAAGGGAGAAGGGGCCTCCCTCATTTACTCGCCGGAGAAAAAAGAAAGGATCCGGTCAAGTATGGCAGCGACAAGGGCGATGAATATCCCCTCAACCAGCGCATATCCTGCGGCCTGCCATCCGTTTAGACGGGAGATCATATGAAGCATGCGTATCCCGCCTGCCACTGCCATAATAATACAGACCGCGCCAACTATAACGATCGTCAGGTTCGCTCTTTTTCTTCTGCTCCATCCACGTCTCCTTCATAGAGATACGTCATATCATTATTCTCCGATGATCCCCCAGTGCGCCCACCCCGTTATTCGATCGTCACTTCATAACCCTTCAGTATATCGCTCCGACGGACCTTTCCCTTTAAACCCCTGGCCTCGAATCTCCCGTAGGCCATTGAGTTGTCATAGAAACGTATATATCTCTTCGTCTCATCTATCTCAAACTTGCCGCCGCCCCGGATGACCCATTCGGCATCCCGAATGTCGAAGCGCTTCTTCCCTTCCTGATAGGCCCCGTCAATGGACCTCTCCCGGCAAAACCGCTCCAGGATGTCAGCGTGGTAAGGGCTGAATTCCTTGGGGGATAATACAAGGTACTCCGTGTCACCGTGTCTCAACTGAACAAACTTGCCGTTCCTCGCGGCCGGCATGGCCGCCCTTGCAACGTCCGCATAATACTTCATTGAATAATCGATAATAATGACCCGCGATGCCGTCGACATCCGTATTCTTACTCAATCAGGCTGAAGGCCGTTCCCGGTCAAAAACTCTGTCCCCATGCCCCGAAAGACCCGCCTGAAAGAAGAGTTATTCGTTCTGAAAGAACTTCAGCATTTCATTTGCGATCACGGCAACCATCGCGATGAATATCCCGCCCACAATTGCATACCCGCCAATTTGCCATTTGTTAAGCCGGGGAATAATCTCCTGAAGGCTGAAACTTGCGGCAACACTTCCCAATATGCACACCGCAATCAAGATAAAGGTAACGCTGCTGGCCTTGTTCTTATGCTCCATTGAGGTCCTCCTTTGAAAAGATGTCTGGTAACGGACAATTTTACTACAAAGACGATACTGTTTCAAAGAGAAAAAAAAGTGCGGGATACCCGCTCGAAAAAAGGGCCTTTCGATAACGAAGGATTCACCTATCGCTGCGGTCCATCACCATAAACAGCACTTTGTCGATTTCCCCGATCAGTTGTTTGAATAATCCGCCGTGGCTCTTTGAATTCGAAAAAAGCTCTCTCCTTATCTTCCCGATCTCCGGATCTTCACATCTGTCGTAGGTAATATGCCCGTTTTGCATAGCGAGCCTCTCCAAAACGAGAAGCCTTTTCGATTCATCAATAAATGGAATGAGGAGTGACCTCAGGGCTGAAAGACCCTCCTTGAGCCGCTGCTTTCGCTCATCATCACGTAAAAGATGATATTTTTCGAGGCGTATGATTTCCGAGATCTCTTTCATCATGATATAAAGCGTGCAGTATTCAAGTCCCCTTACTCCCCTGCGCCACTGAAGAAGCATAGGGTTCCTCCAGAACCAGAGAAAATTCCTCATCCCCAGACAGATCAAATCCGCTACCTTCGCTTCGAGTTCTGAAACCTCTATGCCCGCTTCATCTGCTGAAGCGACAGAATCGCTTATAACGCCTGCAGAACGCAATCGACATTCAAGGTGCCCTGTTTTCTCGCCCGCGAGATACTCCCACAGGTTCTTAAGAACGATCGAACCATTGTCATCGGATGGGGTATCGAAGTGGATGAGCGACAGGATGACCCGGCCCCTCCCGCATACCCCCTCAACCACAGCGGGGTCGTCGCGCAGCCGCTTGGGATTGAGGTTGATTCCATACACCTCTTCGAGTTCATCCCAGTTGCCGCTTGCTTCCGTATCGCCGACGTTCAGGTCGGAGCTGAAGGAGTCGGGCAGCGCTTCGCCGTAAGTCGCAAGGACTTTGACGGATTTTTCTTCCAGTAAAAGCTGGGAAGGCCACCAGGCCTGAAAGACATCGGATGAATGAGCGGCCTGCCGCCGATGCCCGGTTGCCGAAAGGCCCTTCCAGACCGGATGTTCCTTAAGATTGAGCATGATCCTTCCGCTGAAACTCGGCACCCGCTCCCTTGTCGGTTTTCGCTTCACCGGCAAAAGCCCTATTCCATCGAGGGTAGCAAGACCGGCGCCGCCGCAGAAGCCCAAGTAGGAGCCGCCCGCCTCAACGAACCTTCGTATCTCCGAGGCCCCGTCATCTCCAAGCGCCCTCAGTTTATTCGATGCCCATCCGCCGGGAACAAAAAGCATGGAGTAGTTCTTAAGGGCCCCTCTTCTGATATCGTCGCAGCGGACAAGGTCAAAGGAAAGACCATTGGCGCGCAGTGCCTTATAGGACATCAGTCCCCAGATAAAGGATTCGTCCCAAAAAAAAGCAATTTTACTCGAAACGGTGCTCTCAGGATGCAAGTTTCTTTTCATATCCACGGGGCGTAATCATCAGGTCATTCCAGAGAAAGGTCTTCGAATTTCCTATTATCACCGTCGTCTGCATATCGATCTCATGGCCGGGCATCTTTTCCAAGTCCGTCAGGACAATCGTTTCATCTTCCCTCATCGCACCTTTGACGATGCCGACCGGGGTATCGGCCGACCGGTACTTCATGACGATATCCCGAGCCCTTGTGATATGCCCTGCCCTGCCCTTACTCTTGGGGTTATAAAGGATGATCACGAAATCCGACATGGCGGCGGCATCGAGCCTTCTTTCTATCAGGTCCCATGGTGTGAGCCTGTCGGAAAGGCTGATTGAAGCGAAGTCGTGCATCAGAGGCGCGCCGAGCCTGGCTGCGCAGGCGTTCAGCGCCGAAATGCCGGGGATAACCTCGACCGGGGGCAAAGGCCCGTCTCCCTCCCTTTCTTTCAAAAGTTCAAAAACAAGCCCGGCCATAGCGTATATTCCGGGATCTCCGCCGCTTATCACGGAGACCGTCCGGCCGCCCAGGGCCAGTTCGACGGCTTTCCTGCACCTGTCGATCTCCTGGGTCATCCCGGTAGAGAAGACCTCTTTGTCACTGATGATTTCCTTGATAAGGCCGGTATAGGTGCCGTAGCCGACGATGGTATCCGATCGCCGGATTACCTTATGAGCGTAAGGGGTGATATGTTCTATATTTCCCGGTCCGGTGCCAACAACATAAATCTTTCCTAACACGTTCGATTTCTCTTTCTCCACTTCTTTGACTCCTTTATTTCTTTCCGCTACCGCCACGGTTACGTTGCCGATCTTCTGTTTCCTGACAAGAAGCCTCTTAGCGCCTGTCGCAAGCAATGCGGCAGGCTCCGCCACCGCCTTTGCCCCGGTGGCCCTGAAAGCCGCATCGGACCTCGCTACCCCGTTTACCCCATTCAGTTCTTCAGGCCTGAAGGCCAGGATGCCGAAAGAATATTTTACGGCAAATGCCCTGATCCCCGGCTCCTTGGCCTTCAGATCTATCGTCGCGATCGCAAAGACCGACGTGAGCGACAAATTATTCTCATCGAACACCTTTTCGACCGCGCCTTCGATCTCAGCGGCCGAAGTCCCGCTGTTACAGCCGATACCTATGACGAGATCCTTCGGTCTGAGATAGAGACCCCGGCAAGATGAAAGCGATTTCGCATGGGTGATGAGCAAATCGGCAGCTGCGGGGTCGGCCACCCGCCCAAACTCACCGGGCAGGGCGATCTCGATGCCGGTATAGACATTCAGACTTCCGGTGTTTATGAGACGAGTGCCGATGCGGGGAAGAAGCTTCCCGTCCTCGATCACGAGATCGTTGTCCTGCGCCCAAAGATCGATCGGCGTCAGACCGTTTACGTCGGATGCCGTGGTAATGACCGCTTCACCGTTAAGGAAATCCGGCGATCTCCCTTGACCGCTCATTTGCGCCGCCCAGGTGACCGCTTAAGAGACTTATCGCATACGCGCCGTTTTCATCAAGCACGACAACGGCCGGGTCGGACCTTTTATCCTTTATGAGAGGCCCGATTGTCCGGACCACGATACCCGCCGCCATGATGAAGATAAGGCTCCCGCATTCATCCCACTTTTTTCTTGCGGCGCCTGCCGAAAACTTTATTATCTCGAGCCCCGGATAAAGCTCCTTCATCCTCTCAGCAAGAAGCCGGCCCTTATCAGTAACAAAGAAGGCCGCGATCTTATTTCCGGTACTCATGGGTGAAGTCCTTGCGATAGAGCCTCGATTCCTTTCCTAAAGAGACCTCAGAGGCCCTCAAGGATTCGCCGACGTAGATTAATGCGGTCTTTTTGATGCCCGAGCCTTTTACCACCTCGGCAATGTCCTTCAGCCTGCCCCTCACTATTTTTTGGTCCGGCCATGATGCCTTTTCAACGACCACAAAAGGGGTATCCCCATCATAGCCTTCAAGAAGTTCATCTCTGACCCTGTCGATCAGTCCCACGCTCAGAAAGATCACCATCGTGGACCTATGTTTTGCGAGTTCGCCCAATCTCTCCGCATCGGGTACCGGAGTTCTCCCTTCCATGCGCGTCAATATCACGGTCTGGCTTATCTCCGGGATCGTAAGTTCCATCTTGAGGGCCGCGGCGCCGGCCATCGCAGAGGAGACGCCGGGTACCACCTCATAGTCGATATGACGTTCCCTCAGCCTCTCGATCTGCTCCGATATCGCGCTATAGAAAGAAGTATCGCCGGTATGAAGTCTCACTACGGTCTTGCCGTTTCTTACCGCGCCCTCGATGATTTCTATAATCTCCCCGAGGTTCATCGTTGCAGAATCGAAGATCTCCGCTTTAATTCCTTTGAGGAGTTCCGCATTGACCAGGCTCCCCGCATAAATCACCACATCGGCCCGGTCGAGAAGTTTCCTCCCTTTGAGCGTGATAAGTTCGGGGTCTCCTGGTCCTGCACCCACGAAATGGACGCTCGCCCTGTCCTTCATTTCCTTACGATCACCAGAGAAAAGTAGTTCATATCCTCCTCTTTGAGCGCCTTGATGTCCTTAAATATTTTCTGGCCTTCCGTGCCGGCCCCCACGACATAGACGGCGCGGGCGGTAAGATGCATCTGATCGAGTATCTCGATGACCTTCCCAAACACCCTGTGGACCTTCATGAGTACGACGGTATCAAATTTTTCGAAGATCTCTCCGAGGTTCTCGGCATACGTTGCGGGCAGCACGGCGATCTTCTCGTTTGCAAGCCCGAGGGAGATCTTTGCGCTGCATGCCGAAGCGTTGATCGAAGAGACGCCGGGGATGATTTCGATATCCAGGTCCGCATTTGTCGCAAGCAGCCTGTCGTAAAGATAAAAAAAGGTGCTATAGATGGTCGGGTCGCCTATCGTGATGAAGGCCATGTGGCAGCCCTTATTCAACCTGTCGGAAACCATTTTTGCCGTTTCGTCCCACTTCGCATCGAGTTCGTTTCCGTGTACGGCATCCCGGGTCTTTCTCATCGGGAAATGTGCCTCGATAATTTCTTTATGGTCGAGATTCACGATTTTCTTTACGATCGAGAGGGCGAGGCTGCTGCCTTCTTCCCTGCCCTTGGGGACGCAAATACAGGGCACGCTGTTAAGTATCCGTACGCCTTTTATCGTCAGTAATTCAGGGTCGCCCGGGCCGACGCCTATCACATAGAGTTTTCCCGCCTTCACTTTATCTCCCCCCTGACGACAAATACCGGGTTCAGGGCCGCCATCTGCCTCTGACCGTTTAGTACCTTCGACCTCGAAACGGAAATCTGCGATATCTCCGTCTGAAAGCCGCTGTTTTCCAGATGTAATACCGCTTCATGGAGGGTTTCAAGCGTCACCGCGTTCAGCACAACGATTCCCCTCGGCATCCTGTCTCCGATAAGGCGTATTATCCCGGGGAGCCGGCCACCGCTGCCGCCGATGAAAACCCCGTCAGGGGAAGGCAGGTCCCTCAATGCCTCAGGCGCCTCCCCGCAGGTGATCGCAACATTTGGCGTGCCGAACCTCAATTTGTTCTCTTTAATGTGGGCGATCTGTTCCTCATTTCTCTCGATCGCAAAGACCTTCGATTCCGGAAATAACCTTGCCGCTTCTATAGAGACGGAACCGGACCCTGCCCCGATGTCCCATAGTATGCCTCCTTTGGGCAGCCTCAGTTTGTGAATCGATGCCGCTCTGACCTCGTCCTTTGTGATAAGTCCCCGGGAATGGGCAATCTCACCTTCGGTGAGCCCGAACAACAGGTCTGCATTTTTCAATAGTATTTTTTCTTCTGCGCTTTTGCGCGTGTGCATTCTTGCACTGTCCAAAAGAATGACCACGTTCGGATCAGAAAAAGACATTCCGGCAATTTCCCCAGGCGTTCCGGAAGTGATCTTTTCGTCGGGATAGCCGAGTTTTTCGCAGACGAACATTTTCAGAGTGCTTTTGTGGGTGTCCGGCATGCGCCTTGCGATCTCCGAGGGGTTGTTCTCCCTGTCGGTGAGGACCGCAATCTTATAATGTTCCCGAAGGAGCGCCGGTATGTCGTCGATTTCGTAGGGAAGTCTTCGCCTTTTTTCGGGATCAGGCCCGCCGTGAAGGCTCATGAGGAACACGTCGTCCCACGGTTCCTTGATCCTCGAAAGGCCACCTGCATGCTCGAAAGATCGGGGATTATCTCGACGCGATCCACGCCGAACTCTTCGATGACTCTCCTGCCGATGCCGAAAAACAACGGATCACCCGACGCAAGTAAAACGATCGCCTTGTTCTCAAAATTGGCGCGGATAAACTCGAGCGTCTCGTCAATCCTGTGTATGACCCTGATCTTTTCTCTTGCCGCTTCAAACTCTTTGTATCCCCTAAAGACTTCAAAGAGCCTGCTGGATGCAAGGATATGGTCCGCCATCGAGAAGACTTCACAGGCCCTTTCATCCAAAGGCCTGTGGCCGATGCCTATCACGCAGATCTTATTCACTGTCAACTATTATATCTCCTTCGTAGGATACGAGGTGGGTAATTACCGGAATGCCTGCCGTGATCCCCTCGGCATATCCCTTCGCGGCGACACATACCTTGCGGAGCATCGGCAGTGAAAGTCCGTATGTCGATACGAGATCGTCGTATATTTCCCGGGCGGTATTGAAGTCGCGGTCCTGGGGAACGGGGAGCCCCATCCGGGTGAGATGCTCCACCCCCTTTCTCACGTCGATCGCCCCGTGCCGGACGTGGGTCTGGGGCGTCGACATCGAGATCTTGAGCATCTTTGCCCAGTGCGCGCTTATATGGATCTTTTTGAAATCGTGTTTTTTTGCGTCAACGAGGGAAAACTCGAAGTGGTCTCCCATCAGCACGTATGCCTCCTCGGGCATTTTATATTTTTTCATGTGGGCCCGTTCGGATACCCTCCCTACTGACAGTACTATCTCCTGAAGCCCCAAGGCCTTTGCCACGTCCATCGTTGAGGTAATGGTCGAGGTCCATGCCTCGGTAGAGAGGGGCCTGACGATGCCGGAGGTGCCCAGAATCGATATGCCCCCGATTATGCCGAGTCTGGAGTTGAGCGTCTTTTTTGCCAGTTCCTCTCCCTTGGGGACGGAGATCGTGATTTCGATCTTGCGCCCGTCCTGCGCTCCTTTGCATTGCGTAATTGCCTCGCTGACCGCTTCCCTGATCATCCGTCTCGGGACCGGATTGATCGCGGGGTTCCCTACCGGAACTGAAAGCCCGGGCTTAGTCACCCTGCCTACACCCCTGCCGCCCTTAAGCAATATGTCTTCACTCCCATCTTCGGCGGTAAAGATTCTCGCCGAGGCGATGATCTCGGCCCCGTTCGTCACATCAGGGTCATCCCCCGCGTCTTTAATTATCGATGCCGAGGCCACCGGCCCCGAAGACGCCTCAGAGATACCAAGGTAACGGACGGCAAATTTTACCCTGCTGCCGTCGGGAAAGGGTATTTCTACTTCCGAACCGCCGCGGCTTTTCATTTCCGCACCAAGCAAGAGCATCGTTGCTGCCTTCGAAGCCGCTGCAGCACAGGCCCCCGTGGTATATCCGGACCTCAGTTTCCTAGCATTCGATCCCACGTCTGGCCTTTATCTCCATCTTTCTGTAATGTTTGATCTCCTTCATCTCGGTCACGAGGTCGGCCTTTTCGATTACCTTTTCATCTGCGTATCTTCCCGTGATGACAAGCTCAACGCCTTCGGGCTTCCTCTCCATGACATCGAGAAGGTCTGCGAGGCTGATGAGATTGCAGTGCACCGCCACATTCACCTCATCGAGGACCACGATATCATATTCATTCGATTCTATCGCCTCTTTGATCCAGACAAGCCCCTTCCGGGCCGCCTTTATATCGGACTGGGTCGCGGCCCGTTTCAGTATTAGCCCTTTACCGAATTGTTTTATGGTTATCAGGTCGGCAAATCGCTCGCCGATTATCCTGTGCTCGCCGCATCTTCGTTTCTTTATAAACTGGGCGATACATACCCTGAGCCCTGCGCCTGCGGCCCGAAGTGCCAGCCCCAGCGCTGCAGTCGTCTTGCCCTTGCCGTTTCCCGTATAAACCTGTATGTAGCCCTTACGCATAAAAACCGTAATCCGCAATGCGTGACGCATAATGGATAAAAATAAGAAGCCGGTAATGTTTGTTGTGTTTTTTCATATACTCATCACTCATTATTCGTCACGCATCACCGTCTTTATTATTTCCCTTCTGGCCTCGCCGATGGTGAGGGGGACCCTCTCAAAGGGCATCTTATCTTCGTGCTTGAGCCTGTAGATAAGTTCCGCGATCTGCGGGAGTCTGAGTTTCACCTCGGACATCTCCTCAGGAGCGGTGAAGACCTGCTCCGGTACCCCGCCCCTTATTATACTGCCCTTGCTCAATATGAACAGCCTGTCGAGAAAGAGCGGCACCAGGTCCACGCTGTGTGTAGCCATAACGATCGTTACCCCCTTTTCCCTGTTCAACCGCTTAAGGAGATTCATCATCCTGTATTCGCCCATCGGGTCAAGTCCTGCGGTCGGCTCATCAAGGAGAAGTATCTCATGTCCCATCGCAAGCAGTCCCGCGATGCAGATCCTTTTTTTCTGGCCGAAACTCAGATTGTGGATGGATTTTTCCCCGTACTCCTCCATATCGACGTTCCTGAGCGCCTCTTTCACTTTCTGGGCGGTCTCCTCCTGGGTAAAGCCCATATTGAGGGGGCCGAAGCAGACGTCCTCGAATACGGTCGGGGCAAAAAGCTGTTCGTCGGGGTTCTGGAATATAAGACCGACCTTGCGGTAGATCTCCTTGGGGGAGAGTTTTTTTATGTCGGAGTCGTCAAGGCGGACGCTCCCCTTGATGTCTTTGATCAGCCCGTCCATGATCTTAAGGAGGGTAGTCTTTCCTGAACCGTTCGATCCGAGTATGCCGGCGAACTCGCCTTTTATTATATCAAGACTGATTCCCGACATCGCCACGGTTCCATCAGGATATTGAAATGATTCGACGCGCACCGCCAATCTTACCTCACTATTGTTCCGATTGCCGACTGCTGATCGCTGATTGCTTTTTATATCTTCCATATGAATCCCATGATAACGATAAAGCAGACTGACGCAACGACCTCGGAGGGCTTGAAGGGCTTATGACTCTGGACATGCATGTTGCCGTCATACCCCCGCTGGACCATGGCAACCGTTGCGTTTTGGCTGTGCTCGAAGGCCTTGAGGGTCAATGAACCCGCCAGGATGCCGAATGAAGTCAGGCCGCGTCTGAGACTTGAATATCCGAGCCGGTTTTTCTGCGCGTGATAGATGACCATGGCATCCTCAAAGAGCATAAAGATGTAGCGATAGGCAAACATCAATATCTCGATCAGCCCTTTCGGGGCCCTGAACCATGAGAGTCCCGACATCATTGCGGTAAAGGGCGTTGCAAAGCCAAGCGCAGCAATTACCGATACTGCCCCGATTATCCTCGCAGCAATCAGCAAGCCTTCGATGAGCCCGTCCCTGTGGCCGGTTATCGTCAGCCCCAAAAAGTGGACCGAGAAAAATACTTCCCTTCCCGTAAAGAAGAGTTTTAAGAGTATCAGGACAAAGGCTATACACATCGGCTCTGAAAATCTGAGCGCAAAGACCTTGAGAGGTATCTTCATCTTCACGCAGAGGCCGAGGCAGACCACGACCACCAGCAACGGGAAAAAGGAACCCTTGTACGTAAGGACCATAGCCAGAACAACCAGAGCAACGATCATTTTTATCCTCGCGTCAATCCCGGAAAGCATGTTGTCCTTTCTTACATGTTCAGAGAAAAAATGCATCGATCACTCTCCATTTTTCTTTTTCCGTTCCGTAAGCACACGCCAGTAATATCCCGCAGCAAAGCCTCCGACGGAGCCCGCGACAAGAAAGACAAAGAGAAGGAGGTCTCCCCGGTCTGTATTGATGAACGGCTTTCTCGCTTCCCTGCCGTACTCCTTCGCATATTTTTCGACCACCGATTCATCAACACCCGGCCATTTGTCAGAGGCGCAGACAACAGTAAATAGTGGAAAGTGAATCGTGAATAATAAAATAATAATGAAAATAACTTGAAACTTGAAATTTGAAATTCGAAATCTCATGGCACAGCCTCCCCGGGTTTTATCACGCGCATCTTGATGAGCAGGTCGGGTCTTTTTTTATGAAGCAGGACGACCATGCCGGCCGTCATAGCTCCTTCGAGTATTCCCAGCGGAAGCTGCGTCGGGATGAAAGCAATAAGGAGCTTCCAGAAGAGCGGCATGAACGGGGAATCGCCCTTAATGCCCGACGCAAGTATGACCGAAGTCGTGATATATGTTGCCCAGTCTGCAAAAAGCCCGGCCATAAAGCCCGCAATCGTCATGTTTATCTTCATCGACCGCAAAGCCCTGAAGGTCAAAAATCCGGCGAATGAGCCCATAATACCCATTGAAGCAATATTTGCCCCGAGAGTACTGAGCCCCCCGTGCGAAAGAAAAAGCGCCTGAATGAGAAGGGCCACTGCTGCAACAACGACGCTTATTGGAGGACCGAGGAGTATTCCCGATAGCCCTGTTCCGCAGGGGTGGGAACATGTGCCTGCAGTGGGCACAGGTATCGGCATACACGAGATGATAAAGACAACCGCGGCCATGAGCCCGACGAGCGGTTTGAAAGACAGGTCCACGGCCGAGAGTTTTTTCAGTCTGTACAGCCCGAAGGCCACAAACGGAGCAGCAACGACAAACCAGAGCGCGGCCCAGTTGAGGGGAAGTATCCCTTCTGAGATATGCATCGCATATGCGTCGGCAACAGCGGATAGCGAATAGTAAATAGTGAACAGCGAAAAAATAACGACCCTGGACCTAAAACTATGAACCTTCATTTATCTTCCGCCGCCATCTTCAATAAGGCGTTTACGATTGCGACCGCAACCGGCGTTCCGCCCTTTCTGCTTAAATTCGTGATGAAGGGAAATGTCCGGGTCGAAAGGAGGGCCTTCGATTCGAGGGCCTTCACAAATCCCACCGGAACACCGACAACGAGAGGAAGGCCGCTCTTAACAGGCGCCGTTGCGATAAGTTCGATCACCTTAAGGAGGGCGGTCGGCGCGTTTCCAATCGCCACGATCCCCACATTTTCGTTTAGTCCCTTCGCCATTGATATCTCGGCCCTGGTCATGCCGGTCTCCTCAGAGGTCCTCACGACCCCTTCATCTGAAATGGTACAGATTACCTTTCCTCCCCATTTACCGAGGAGCCGCTTATTAATCCCGGCCTTCACCATCTCTATATCGGTAAGGATATCCTTGCCGGCCCTGATCGCATCAAGACCCGTCCTTACCGCATCGGGGTGGAAGGCAAGGGTCGTTCTGAACTCGAAATCCGCGGTCGAGTGTATCACCCGCTTTATGATCGGTATCTGCTCGGCCGGGACGCCGCAGAAGTCGATTCCCTCGGAGATGATCTCGAAGCTCCTCTTTTCAATATCTCCGGGGACCGCGAATTTTTCACTCCGTATCCTTTCGATCACGACCTGCACAAGTTTTTCGTGCACCCCAAGCGGCTCGGTATAGACGAATTCCACTGCGGGATAGGTACCTCTTGCCTCGCTGATCATCTCGGGGATGTCTTTTGTCACGTGCATGCCGGAGCTGAGAAAAAAAGGATGGAGGATTATCTTTTTTGCCCCGTCATCCACGCATTCCTTTATCGTTGTCATAATGTCCGGGGCCGCAAACTGCAGATAGGCCACCTTTACGCACCCGGATTCGCATTCAGGGTGGATCGCGTGGTGGAGAAGTCTTCCGATGAGGTCGATATTATTTGCCTCTTTCTTAGGGCTGCCATGTCCGATGAGTATGATATTTTCCATCTGCTTCATTACCTTTCTCCCCCGCATGAGCCGATAAATTTTCCGGCTATGTCCGGGTTGCTTCCGAAATGGATATGGATATAGCTTGCAAGGGCCCGCTTGTACCGGTAGCCTTCATCGCGTAATTCCTGGCCGGAGCCGTTCCTTACCGAATAGATCGCCGAAACTGCGCTGCCGAGGCCCGCATCGGAGTCTATCTCCGAATAATGGAATTCGTGGCCCCTCAACGTCGCTCCTTTTTCCCCCAGGATGCAATCTTTCTGAAGCGACACCTCCCGGTAGCCAAGCCTTGACCTTCCTTTTTTCATCCGCGTTTCAAAGGGGAAGACACCCGCCATCCCGAAAAAATTCCCCTCGAAGTCATGGATACCTTTTGAGAGGTACATAAACCCGCCGCACTCCGCATAGAGCGGCCTCCCCGAGGCGGCCCATACATTGATCGCATTGAGCATCGAGCTGTTTGCGGACAATTCCCGCGCATGCAGCTCCGGATATCCGCCGCCGATATAAATCGCCTCCGTCCCTTCAGGGAGCGAGGGATCGCAAAGGGGGCTGAAGCGTACGATCTCGGCCCCGGCGTCCCTTAATAGGTCGAGGTTGTCTTCATAATAAAAACAGAACGCCCTGTCATAGGCGACAGCGATGATGAAAGATCGCGGAGGCGCACAATTACTCTCCAAAAATCTCCCCGCACCCCTGCCTGCCGGACAGACAGGCCTCTTTGCCAAAGAGGGGTGCGCCTTCCTTTGACAAAGAGAGGGTGGGAGGGATTTATTCTCCGACACGCAGACCCTTTCCCTGCTTAGCCCGACAATCGCTTCGACATCGATATAACGCAAAACCTTATCGGCGAGTCTTTCGATATTCGTCTCGGAAAGCGGGTTTTCCTCGGCAACGGTGAGGCCGAGATGGCGGTGGGGGATCTCGAATTCCTGTTCCCTCGGCAGATATCCCAGCACCTTTATGCCGCGGATGCCGGCACATAGACGCTCGTAATGGTTTTCAGATGCCACCCTGTTTAAAATAACGCCGGCAAGTCCGGTATTCCCCTCCGGCATATATTCGGCGAATCCTTTTACCAAAGCTCCTGCGGTCTCGGCCATCCCGTAAGCATCTATGACCAAAACGACTGGAAGGCCCAGCCGCGCCGCAAGCCTTGCGGTGCTGTATGCGCCGTCATAGAGTCCCATTACCCCCTCGACAACAGAGATATCCGCATCATACGGAATTCCTCTCGAAACAATCCGACACGTAGTCTGCTCCGCACATCCAGAGATCGAGGTTGCGGGAAGGCCTGCCGGTGATCATCCCATGAAGCCCCGAGTCGATAAAGTCCGGTCCGGTCTTAAAGGCCTGGACCCTCAATCCCTTCCTTTTCAGCGCCGCAAGGAGACCGAGGGTAACGGTCGTCTTGCCGCATCCGCTATGGGTCCCCGCGATCACTACGCCACACATAAAGAGATCTCCTCCAAAAGCCGGGTGTTGTCACGCTCGGACTTCACGGCGACTCTCATATAAGAGCCGTCAAGACCGGAGAAATTCGAGCAGTCCCTCACCAAAATCCCCTTCTTACCGAACATGGACATCAACTCCTGCGCCCCCTTACATCGGAGGAGATAATAGTTGACCGAAGAGGGAAGACAGGAAATTCCCAAACGTCTGAAGCCCTCTTCGAGGTATTTCTTCTGCGCAGCGATGACCCTGTATGTTTCAGCCCTGTAGGATTCGTCATCGAGTGCGACAACTCCCGCTACCTGGGCAAGGGTATTTACGGACCAGGGTTCCTTCGCCTCGTTTACCGTATGGAGCAATGAAGGGTCGAGGACCGCATACCCGATCCGCAGTCCCGAAAGTGCATATATCTTGGTGAGCGACCTAAGTACGATAAGATAGGGGTTGTTTGCCACTTCGTCTGCTATCGTGGCGCCGGGACAGAAGTCGATAAAGGCCTCATCCACTACGAGCGTGCATCTGAGGTTTTTCGCCGCCGAGGCGATCCTGAGCATGTCCTTTCTTTCGATCAGCCTCCCTGTGGGGTTATTGGGGTTGCAGAGAAAGACCATATCGAAAGACCGTGATGGGTGATGCGTGATGGGTGACGGGTCCTTTTCACCGCTCATTGCGGATATAAATTCATCGACGTTAATATCGAAATTATTTTCTTTTTTGAGAGAGAAATATTTTATTTCCGGCCCCTGACCCCCGGCCTCCGACCTCTGGCTTTTCACCGCCCTCTCGTATTCCGAGAAAGTCGGCTCAGGGATAAGCACCCTGAGAGGTCTGAGGGCCCGGGCGATAAGGTAGATGAGTTCCGTACTTCCGTTTCCGCAGATGATCGAATGGGCACCCACTCCGATATGTTCCGATATCCTGAGCCTCAGCCTTTTTGTATGCGGGTCGGGATAATTAAAGAGAAACCGCATGTTCTCTCTGATGGCCGACTGCACGCTCGCCGGAACGCCTAAAGGGTTGATCGATGCGCTGAAATCGACGATATCGCATTCGGCGATGCCGAGCCTTTCCGAAAGGAGATAGATATTTCCGCCGTGGGAAGCCTTCATCAGAGATAACTCCTTAATGACAGAATACCCGCCGCAATCCCGACGCCGATTGCAGATGCCGCGTGTACTACCATTATCGCATCTTCCGATGCCGAGAGATAATCCTCATTGCCGGTCTCCCCGATGTAGGGCTTTTCGACAAGGACGGCCCCATAGGTTGAAGGGCCCCCCATCCTGATTCCCAGTCCTCCGGCCATCGCAGCTTCGGGAATGCCGCTATTGGGGCTCGCATGGTTTCTTCCGTCCCGCCTCATGATCCGGAAGGCGCGGGCCGCCCGGAACAGGGGATTAGCTTTTCTTCTTACAAGCGCGGTGAGGAAGACCGAAAGGACGATGAGAAGGCCCGCGATCCTCGCGGGGATATAATTTGCGATATCGTCGAGCCGCGCAGAGGCCCGGCCGAAATCGATATAGGTCTCGTTTTTGTACCCGACCATCGAATCGAGTGTATTGATCGCCTTATAGGCCATCGCGAGGGGAAGCCCTCCCAAAACAAGATAGAACAGGGGCGCGACCACACCATCGGAGAGGTTTTCAGAGAGGGTCTCGGTGACCGCCCTGAGGACTTCCCTGTCGGTTAGATTTTCCGTATCGCGTCCCACGATCATACCAAGTTTACGACGGGCCGACACAAGACCTCCATCCTTTACAGACTCTATCACAAGTCTTGCCGAATCGACGAGTCCCCGGACAGCAAGCGTCGATGCGGTCAGATAGACAAGGGCTGCCGTGCCAAGGGACACCCATATGCCTGAGGCATGGGCAATCTCATCGCAAAGGACAAGCACGAGGAGAAATGACGGAAGCACGATCATCAACGCAAGAAGTACCCCCGCCTGCTTTTGTTCGGCGGGTGTGACAAAACGGCAGCGGAGAAAGAGCTCGGCACGGGAGATCGCCGTCCCGATCATCCTCACCGGGTGCGGCAGCCATCGGGGATCGCCGATCGCCAGGTCCAAAATATAGGCGGCAATCAGTACGGAAGGGGTTATCATAACCCGAGCATCCCCTTTATAAAATCCATGTCGATATTGACCCTGACTATGTCGGCAAGACGATCCAATGCCTTGTCTTTGATGTCGGAATAGCTTAAGCAGGCCTCAAGCGGGGTGATTCCCTTTCGCGTCCTTACGCTATTGATAAGATCCCTTCTGAAAAGGTCGTTATCGAAAATGCCGTGGAGATAGGTGCCCCAGCAGTTCTCATTCCCCGAGCCATCGAGGATGGTTGGCTAGGGGCGGGGTAAGCCCGCCCTTACAGGAGTCAGTTGATATTCTTCTCACCCTGAATAGCCCGACATCACCTGTACTCTCTCCCATATGTATCTCATAGCCTTTCAAAATGGGGCGCGGCTTCACGCGCCGGGGGCCGGGATTTTTTTT
Source organism: uncultured Nitrospiraceae bacterium (assembly GCA_963811165.1). GTDB lineage: Bacteria > Nitrospirota > Thermodesulfovibrionia > Thermodesulfovibrionales > UBA6898 > Sulfobium. Next base: position 405,364 of record CAWEQH010000001.1, on the reverse strand, counting down.
GTCTATCCCCGATCCGAAGCCTCCAAGTCCTGTTGTCTCGGCCTCGACCCTGCATGTCCTTTTTTCCCTGCCGAAGGTCGTCTCGATATCCAGAAGGCCGATACCGTCTATCTCGCGGTGAGGACTCTCGACCCCGTCGGGATCGAAGATCTTTTTGCCCAGGATCTGATACCCTCCGCAGATGCCCATTATCATGGCCCCCTTCTTATATGCGTTCCTTATGCTAAGGTCGAGCCCCTGGTCTTTAAGAAGCGTCAGGTCTGTCACCGTATTTTTTGTCCCGGGTATGATCACGAGGTCCGCATTCTCGATGTCCTGGGAATGGGCCGAGAAAAGGATCTCCACGTCGGGCTCATGATAAAAGGGATCAAAATCGGTGAAGTTCGATATGTACCTAAGCCTCACCACGACGATCCGTATCGCTCCCGGACCGGACCGGCCCTTATATTTCGCGTTTTGATAGAGCGCCATGCCGTCCTCTTCCGGCAGTCCCAGATCATGGACGTAAGGGAGGACACCTATGACCGGAACGCCTGTCTTATCTCTGATCATATCAAGCCCGGGCCTGAGTATCTCCGCGTCTCCTCTAAACTTGTTTATCACAAAGGCCTTGATATGCCTGCCGTCCCTTCCCAGGAGCTTCACTGTGCCGTAAAGAGATGCGAAAACCCCTCCCTTGTCGATGTCGCCGACAAGAAGCACGGGCGCCTTGGCATGCTTGGCCATCGCCATATTTACGATGTCCACGTCCATCAGGTTTATCTCCGCAGGGCTTCCCGCGCCTTCGATTACAATCATGTCGTATTTCCGCGAGAGTCTTGCATAGGATTTTTTTACCGCCTCCCAGGCCTCTTTCCTAAAGGAGTAGTATTCCCTGGCTTTCATTGTGGAATGGACCTTGCCCCTAAGGATCACCTGCGAGCCCATCTCCCCCGATGCCTTAAGGAGCACAGGGTTCATGTCCACGGAAGGTTCGATGCCTGCGGCCTCGGCCTGGAGCGCCTGCGCCCTTCCTATCTCGCCGCCTTCCATGGTTATGTAGGAATTGAGGGCCATGTTCTGGGCCTTGAAGGGAGCCACCCTTAACCCCATCTGCCTCAATATCCGGCAGAAGGCCGCGGCGATAAGGCTTTTGCCCGCCCCCGAGCCCGTTCCCTGAATCATTATTGCCTTAGCCATTTGTGCCTCCGTGAAGGGCCCTTACGCCGGGATAGTAGTGTGTGGTAACCATATATATGCCGCCAGTAAGAATAGGATTTCGGAGATCTCGGTCATTGCACCGAAATGATCGCCGGTGAGGCCCCCGAATCTCTTTGCCAGAAATTTTATCGCCACGAGACCGAAGAGATATAATCCAATAACAGAGGCGACGCAGAATTCAATGCCGGGGACGAAGGAAGCGGCGATAAGATCCATCGAAGAGACCGAAAGAGACAACAAAAGGACGATCCCTGTCGAAATAATCACGCTTGCCGCCCCCGTATGTTCGATGAACATCTTGCCGAGACCGTCTTTTCTGGCCGATGTGCCGTGGTACATGGCGGGCACCGTGATCCACTTGGAAAATGCCGGCATCAGAAAAAATATCGCGGCGGCGGCAAAAGTGGAAAAGTCGGCAAGAAGCCTCTGCATGAGGACGAACTTAAGGAGGACCGCCATCATAAGCGCGATCACTCCCATCGCACCGCATGAGCTGTCCTTCATCACGGAGAGTCTTTTTGATCTGTCGCGTTCGGCGTCGCCCGATGATTTCACCGCAAGGGCGTCTGCGGTATCGGCCAGACCGTCGAGATCGAAACCGCCGTTACTTACGATAAGGAACAAAAGCGCGAACGCTGCTGCAATCTCCGCCGGCAGGACCTTTATCAAGAGCAGGGCGGGCACCGCGGTCAGCAGCCCCTGAAGGGCCCCGGCGAGCGGGAAAAAGGCCGCAGAACCGGCGACATCCTGCTCGGTGATATCACCCTTGACCTTCACCGGCACGATGGTCAGGAACTGGACCGCCAGCAGCACTTGTCTCATCAATTGATTATCTCGTCCGATACGCCGGCTTCCTGAAAGGTCGCCATCTCTTTATATATCTTCAGGCCCGCCTCTATCATGAGCATTGCCAGTGCGGCGCCCGTCCCTTCCCCAAGCCTCAGACCGAGATCCAGAATAGGGGTCAGCCCCATCGTCTCGAGCATCACCCGATGGCCCTTCTCGACCGAGTTATGTGCCGCAAACATGTAATCCTTCACCGCCGGCTGGATCGTGTATGCAACCAGGGCGCCTGCGGTCGAGATAAAGCCGTCGATGATTACCGGCAGCCTGTGTGCCGCGGCCCCCAGTATCACCCCGGCGATGCCGCCGATTTCGGCGCCCCCTACTTTCGAAAGCACGTCAATCGCATCTTTGGGGTCGGGTTTATTGAGGCGAATCGCGTCTTCGATGACCTTGATCTTCCTCAGCAGGGCCTCATCGGATATGCCCGTGCCTTTGCCGGTGACCTCTGAAACGGAAGTCCCTGTCAGCACCGCCGCTATGGCGCTTGAAGGGGTGGTATTTCCTATCCCCATGTCGCCTGTCCCGATTATCTTGTATCCCTTCTTTGAGTACCCGTTTGCAAGTTCTATCCCGGATTCGACGCATTTGACCGCCTCTTCTTTTGTCATGGCCGGGCCTTTGGCGAAGTTTCTCGTCCCCTTCATCACCTTCATATTCATCAGCCCTTCGACCTCGCCGAAATCGTGGTCGACGCCAATGTCGACGACGACGATTTCCGATCCGGCATGCCTCGCAAGGACATTTATGCCGGCCCCTCCCCTTAGAAAATTGAAGACCATCTGGGCAGTGACTTCCTTAGGATACGCAGAGACCCCTTCTGCCACCACGCCGTGGTCGCCTGCCAGGGTAAAGATGACCTTTTTGTCGAGGACCGGCTTTCTGTCTTCTGTGATCGCCACGAGCCTCCTTGCAAACTCTTCGAGTCTTCCGAGGCTGCCGGGGGGTTTCGTCAGATTATCGAGATGTTTCTGGGCGGCGGCATACAATTCCTCACTGACGGGCTTGACGGCCATCGCCGTATTCTTAAGCAGGTCCATTTTTCCTCCTCCGGATAGATGTCATCCTCACGGTTTAATTCTCACAGGTATTCCCGCGGTCACAAGATACACCTCATCGGCGATCCCCGCTACCTTCTGGTTAAGACGGCCGGCAAGGTCCCTGAACCTTCTGGACAGGGGATTATCAGGGACGATGCCCATCCCCACTTCATTAGAGACGACGAACAACGGAGGGTGATCTCCCTCCCTGAGCAACGAAAGAAAGCCCTCGATCTCTTCTTCAGGGTCTTCGGCGCCCAGAAGAAGATTAGACAGCCAGAGCGTCAGGCAATCGATGACCGCGGCGTTATAGCCGCTTCCCATCTCCCTTAGCACGCCGGCCATTTTTATCGGCTCTTCAAAGGTCTCCCAATCTTTGCCTCTTTCCCCCCGGTGCTTTTCTATTCTTTCTTTCATCTCCTCATCGAGGGCCTCGGCAGTTGCAATGTATGCCTTTTTGCCGGGGAACGATCCTGCCTTCTTTAGTGCGAAGGCACTCTTTCCGCTCCTGGCCCCTCCGATTACCAAGACAGTCCTGCCCTTTATGACGGTCATCACTTCTTGTCTGTTCCGGACATGTCCGTCTCGAACATGCCGCGGAGGATATCGTTTGCGCAGAACTTCCCGCACATGGTGCAGGAATGCTCATCGCCGTTGCCCCTCTTGAGCCTTGATCTCTCTGCGCCCTTTCGGGGTCGATTGCATGCGCAAACTGCGTGTCCCACTTCATGTCGCGACGCGCCTTCGACATCGCCTTATCCGGCATGCATGTTCTTGTACTTGATCATGTCGCCGACATGGGCCGCGATCCTCGATGCGATGACTCCCTCCCTGCACGTCCTCGGGGAACGGCAGTCCGAGGTGTTCCGAAGGCGTCACATAGCAGATGAAATCCGCTCCGTAGGAAGACGAGAGCGCCGCGCCGATTGCGGCGGTGATATGGTCGTAGCCCGGCGCGATATCGGTCGTGATCGGCCCGAGCATGTAAAAAGGAGATTCGCCGCTCATCTTCTTCTCCATGATGATATTGGCCTCTATCTCGTTGATCGGGATATGACCCGGACCTTCCACCATCGTCTGGCAGCCCATCTCCCTTCCGAGTTCGGCGAGTTCGCAGTTTATGAGGAGCTCCTGGATCTGGACCCTGTCCGATGGCGTCGTGGATCGCACCCGCCCTGAAGCCGTTTCCCAGGCTTAGGACGGCGTCATATTTTTTCATGATCTGCCGCCACCCTGTCGAAGTGTTCGTAGAGCGGGTTTTCCCTGTTGTTATGCTCCATCCATGCGACCATGTAGGAGCCGCCCTTTGAGACGAGTCCGCCGTAGCGGTAGTGCTGCTTTCTGAGCATCTCAACGGTCTTTCTGTTTATGCCGCAGTGGATCGCCATGAACCCGACCCCTTCCTGCGCACTGTCTTTCGGTTATCTCAAAAAGGAGTTCCGCCGGCATATTCACCGCGGCGCCGTATTTCTCGATTGCAAGTGCGAAGGCCTCATAAAGGGGAACCGTGCCGACCGGCAGGCCGATCGCATCCATTACCGATCTTCTAATGCCCGGTATGTCGCCGCCCGACGCTCAGGTCCATCAGGGTGTCGGCGCCGTACTTTTCGGCGATCTGCGCCTTTTCGACCTCCATCGCGATATCGGCGATTGCCGTCGAAGACCCGATTGAGGCGTTTACCTTCGTCCTAAGACCCTTGCCGATGCCGACGACGTTTTTCTTCCTGTTCTTATTGTCGGGGATCACGATCTGACCGGCTGCCACACGCTCCTCTGACCAAATCCTCCGCCACGCCTTCGCGTGCGGCTACCGCTTTGATCTCCTCCGTCAAATCGCCTTTTGCTGCTTTTTCCAACTGCGTCATCCGTAACCTCCTTTATCACCACAAAAAAAATCCTCACATCCCTTAAAAAAGGGACCTGAGGATTGCACCCTGGTTTACTTCATCCTCGCTCCTCCACGGGAGGTGTCCGCATACGTGCATGCGGACCATCTTTCAGGCAGGTCTTCTGGCTCTCCCGATCTCTGCCGGCCTTCCCGTCCGAAAAACAGTGGCCATTACAGGCAGAGACGTTTATTCCGGAAATCCTCCGGAATCGGGATTACAGCGGCGGGACCGCTCCCGGCTCGGATCTGATGACCCTCACGGGATTCCCTTTTATGCCTTGCGGCACCTGAAGTATACTTTTTTATAGCATTTAGAAAGCTCCCTGTCAACTTGTAGTTCCGATTATAAGAATTTAGATCCATTAATCTTTATACATGGCTGCAATCTTAAGTGCGGAGAACTTCTGATATGAAGTCCTCTGCATAGGAAGGCAAACTCCGCTCTTTCCTGCAAATCACAGCAATATAGTCCTTTTCAAAAAACTCTGTCATAGGAATAAACTTGAGTCGTCTTCCCTTCAAGGGATTTAACCCCTTTGCTACGGTGGCAAAGGCAATCCCGATCTCTGCCTCAACATAGCGGGAACTGAGTTCCACATTACTCGATTCCATAATGACCCTGTATTCAATGCCCTCTCTTGTCAATTTATCATCAATGAGGCTTCTGCTATTGCTGTCCAAGCTCTTCGGAGGGAGTATCAGAGGATACTTTGCGATATCTGACAGCTTTATTTTTTTCACTCTAAGCAACGGATGTTTATAGGGAACCATCAGGACTGATTCAATCTCTTTCCACTTTCTGACGTCCAATATCTTTGGTACTTGAGATTCCAGCGCAATGGCGATATCAATATCCCCTGCCTTCAGTAATTCAATCGCCTGACGCTGAGGTCTGTCAAGTATGGTAAGTTCCACATGGGGATATGCCTTCAAGTAAGCTTTAAACTTCTCCGGGAACAAGTGGTACAAAGTAGTAAATGGTGCTGCGATACTTAATTTGCCGATGGGCAGTCCCCTGATAGCCGAAATATCGTCTGACAGCTTTTCAAACTCAGTTATTGTCGATGCAGCGAATTTATAAAGTTTCTCCCCGGCAGGTGTCAGGGCGAACTTCTTTCTGCTGATGCGGTTTATCAATTGGCATTGAAACTCGTTCTCGAGCTTCATTATTTGCTGACTCAAAGCCGATTGAGTCCTGTAGGAAACGTTAGCAGCCTTTGTAAAGCTCCCCTGCTTCACCAATTGATAGAAACCGATGATCTGCTGCCATTCCATGATCACTCCAGCTAATTCTAATCATTATAAGAATTAATTTTACTTATTAAAGATCAAATGGCATAATCCTGTCAAATACGGATAGCAGGGAGCCGAATATGAAGAAAGGATTAAAAGAAGGTCTAAGGTTCGAGTTCAGATATACGGTCCCTGAAAATAAGACAGTGCCGAACCTCTACCCCGAATCCGAGGAGTTTCAGGATATGCCCAAAGTCTTTGCAACGGGATTTATGGTAGGGCTATTTGAATGGGCATGTATCAAGGCAACAAGCCCCCATCTAAATCATCCACAGGAACAAACCGTGGGCATCCACGTCAATTTCAGCCATGTTGCTGCAACTCCTGCCGGCTTGACTATAACGGTCAGGGGAAGGCTGGACAAGATCGAAGGGCGAAAGTTGTCTTTCAGCATCGAAGCGGATGATGGCATTGAGAAGATATCGGAAGGAACACACGACAGGTTTATTATTGACACTGAGAAATTCAATCGCAAGGTGGAGCAAAAGAAGAAGTAATCTGAACATCTAGAGGGCAATGGATTATCCTCATGCCCCTTTCTTATTCTTCCTCTCCTTCGGCTCGACCCCGAACCTCTTATCTCCTATCCTGATCGCCTCCACGATCTCCGAAGACACAGTTTCAAAATCCTCTGAGTTCTCCGGCAGGTACAGCCACTTCTTCAGGACAGGATGCTGAACTACTTTCTCGAAGTCCTTACGGATGGCTCCATGAAACTCATGTTCAGTTGCAATCAGCAATCCGTTCCACGGCTCCCCTCCCGAACAAAGGACAAGCATGAGCCTCCCATGAAGATAAATTGCACGGCACCCGAACCATGCTCGATCAATATAGCTCGGCTCTTCCATGATGGAATCAACGACCCACAGGAGGGGATTTTGAGATTTTTTCTTCTTTGAGGGAGAAGCCATCAAATGTTCAGGCGGTCATGACACAAAACTTAGCAACTATTCCTTGCATACGAAACGATAAAAGGCAATCATAGCGGTATTGGGTTCAATGTGTTGCCATTGCCCTTCATCACTGTCAGTGTCACTCTTGCCATTCTTGTCGTATCCTGTTATCCGAAGAGTGCGATACCTTTCTTCCTTACAGTCCACTTCATTATAGCCTCTCATCTCCTTAAAGATGGGGTCGTCTGACAATTCTCGTTTATCCCAGAACGTTACCCTATCACCATCGTAATGAATGCTTGTAGCGTCTATGGAATAAATCGCCGTGCCTGAGGCATTCTTGGTCACCTCAATCCAGTCTGCTGTTTCTGCCATCAGTTCGAGAGGAAAAATAATGAGAACCAGTAACAATAGCATGCGTTTAATGAAGCCCATGAAGTTTTATAGCAACTTTATCCTGTTGTAGTCAAGATAGTAAAAAAGGCATCTCAAAAAATGTCCGAGTCCAAGGAGATAATTGTTAATAAGTTTGGGTGAAGAATCTATACGTCCAGATAGGTAAGGAACTTATCCAAATTGCCTAAAAAATAAGCAGCGAAACTTCTTGAAAATTAGAAAAAGATCCTCTCAGTGGTCAGGCCAAGAAAGTGAATCTTTTTCTTCAATGCAAATTTTGTATACTATGGTTCGTGAGCAAGATATTCGCCAATCCTAAACAGCTGGAGGAATGGGTGGAGACTGCCGAAGGGATTCGAGACCGTTTCGGTATCGAGAGGGCTTTGGGCTACGTCATCGGCGAGAAGTTTTATGACCTCGTCGCTATTCTTCATTCTGCCCGAAAGATCGTGAGGACTGTTGATGAGGAACGGAGGAGGCCCGACTATAATCCCATACGAGTGGCAAAGTTCAGAGACAGTGAGATTGCAACCAATCTCGATGAAACCTATAAGGATGAAAAAACCAATGTCATTGAAGCAGAGGGGCTACTTGTCAAATTTGTCCTCCTGATCAGTCAGGCTTTTTCCCTTCATGAAATCCGCAAATATTTTGACTCCAATCCACAGTTAGGAATTCACATCTCCACAGAAGAGGAACATGAGTTTCTTGTTACGCATGGGGCTATAGAACATTCCATTGAAACGGAAGTCCAGAATGCCTTGATCCTGGGGGATATGATGAAGTATTTTGGGATTGATGTCTAAGACGCGAAAAAAATATGGCGTCTCCAAAGACAGGGTGCTTACCGTTTATCCGACACTCTATGAGACAAAGGAAAAGGGGATGCTCAAACACATTCTAATGAAGCTGATTCATATACGAAAGGGTCACTGAGGGAAGTTCGGCATTAATTCACGCTCGATGGCGGAAGGACATTAGTCTTGCGGATCTCCGAGAAAAGGGTAATCCTCTAACAATTTGAGCAAAAGAGCGATCCTCTCCTCATGGGTCATGGTCATATAGAGTTGCGACTCCATCAAGATAGATTCCAGCACTCTCATGTCTGACATGTCCATATCATTATTTACCGCTGAAATATCTATTACAAAATATATGCCAATGAACAAGCCTCCGTTCAAAGATAACTCGTAGATGGCCGGGCAGGTTGAATTACTCTAGAAACTAAGGGGTTACATTAAGTTAATCTCCAGAATGGATAGCGTTATTATCTTGGCGTGGTAGGAAAGTCTGTGGTGTATGTAACTTTTCTTCTCATTTTTTTAACACACTTCCTGAATTCAGGCAATCAGCATGGATGGAGAAAAGTTCCAAAGGTTTTGATTTGCTTACACATCCCTTGGGGAAGGTGACTTGCAATGGTAACCACTCAAATGTCCTTCAAACAACTTTCAAGGCTGGCAAGCAGGTCTGTATAGCTTATGTGTCCAGAAATGGTATAGCGGGAATATAGCGAGGCGTGGGAGGGGAACAGGGAATTCCTGCTATGGAAAATTCAAGGCATGCACTGTCCCTTCCGTCAAACCTCCTCTGACATGAGGGAAGATGGAGCAAGGCAGGGGAGAACAAAATTTAGGTGTCTTTGCTCTTCCTGTCTGTTGACGGTTTTCTTGACGATTCCAACGAGATAACTTATTGATATTCAAAAAAAGGATGGTGCCGAAGGGAGGACGTACAACTTAGATCGCATTGACATGAGGCTTTTTGTGTGTAATAGTGGATTAAAAGGAGGGGAGCGAATCCAATAAAGGAGTGCCCCTCTGAATAGGACGGAAAACGGAAGGTCTCCAGAATGAAGACGGCCTGGATACCGGAGAAATTTCCGACATATCTGGCATTCTTTTTGGGATTGTCGACCGAAGTGCGTTATAGGGGAAGAAAGACCCTGTGACACGGAGGGAGATGTTTACTATGATGTCCTCGTTTCGTAGCGGTGCGCTTTGTGTATGCACTGCTGCGCTCCATCTGTTTCTGGCCTCGCTGCTCTTCCTGTCCGCGCTGGGGGATTCGGCGCACGCCGCGCCTAAGCGGATATATATTGCTCCTGATGACATGACCGACTATCTGTGGACTGCCGATGAGGCAACCTACAAACAGGTGTTCCTGGATACGCTTGATTATTACCTCACCCAGGCTGACGCCACGGCCGGTTCACCTCCGGAATATCAGGGCCGCTGGAACACTGACGGCAGCTTCTGGATGTGGACCTATGAAAAGAACAAAACAGCCGCCGACTTTCAAAGACTTATCAATCGTATCAAAGACGGGCATATCAGTGTTCCCTTAAATACCCTTGCCGTTCTCTTTGGGGGGCAGCCAGCCGAAGCGGTCTTGCGGGGGATGTACTACCCGGGGAGGATCGAGCGGAAATATAACCTGAGATTTCAGGAAGCAGACGCTCAGGAAAATCAGACTTTGCCTTATGGTGTGGGGGCCCTGTGGGCCGGGGCAGGCGCCAAGTACAGCTGGAAGGGTATTTGCGGCTGCGACACTCAGATTCCAAATGCATGGGATCGCCTATATGACATCTACCGGTGGGTCGGGCCGGATGGCAGCAGTGTGATCGTGAAATGGAATTCGATGCTCGGCACCAATCAAGGCATGGGTGGATACGCGGAGGCTTACGACACTCCAGGGGTCATCGATTACGTCGACACCAACGCGGCCTTCATCCAGCGCTACCCGTATCCCATCATCGGCGCCTTCGGCAAGGGATGGGACGGTCTGGAAACCTTGACGACCGAATTCATTACCGTCGCTCCTGCCAAGACCACCACCAATCGGCAGGTGATCGTATCGAGTGAGCAGGATTTCTTCCGTGATTTCGAACAGGCTTACGGCAGCACACTCCCTGTTCAGTCTGTCGGGTTTGGGAATGAATGGGAGCTCTACTCAGCGGCAATTGCCGAGCAGTCGGCTCTAGTTAAGCGATCCGTTGAAAAACTCAGAGGGGCCGAGGCTCTCGCAACCTTGGTCAGCCTGAGAGATCCTACTTTCATGGTCAGTCGCACTGCTGCGCGCGATCAGGCTTTTGTGGATCTGGGACTCTATTGGGAGCACAACCTAGGGTCCGTTTTTGGCGCTGTTCCGCAATCGCAGCGGGTTGCCTTCCAGATAAGGCTTGCAAGTGAAATCGCGAGCTACGTGAACACGCTTCAGAGCGACGCTGTTAATTCGTTGGGGAGCATGATTCAAAAAAGCGTGGCCAGTACCCGTTTTTTTGTCTTTAATCCCTTGAGCTGGATTCGCAGTGACATTGCAGATTTACCCTATGCAGACACAAATCCTTTTCACGTTGTTGATATTTCGACGGGCCAGGAAGTTCCATCACAGATTGTGACCGTTGATGGTGAGCGACGCCTGCGCATTCTCGCCGGCACTATTCCATCAGTCGGCTACAAGGTTTTTGAAATTCAAGCCGGCCTCGGGGCAGGCTTTGCTGATGCGGCTACCGTCTCAGGGAGTGTCATTGAAAATAATTTCTATAGAATAACCGTAGCTACCGATGGTGCGATTACCAGCCTCATCGATAAACAGCGCGGCAACAGAGAATTTGAGAGGACCATCAATAGCCGGGCTATGAATGATTTAGGCGTCGGTTCCGGCACTCTGCAGGTAGAGAATGCAGGCCCGGTTTCGGTAACGCTTCTGGCGTCCTCAAGCGGTCCCCTGGTGCACACCTCAAGGATTACCCTTATCCGCGATTCTGACCGGATCGATATCCGCAACGATATTAATCAGAACTTCAGCTCCACCAATACCTGGGCATTCGGATTCAATATCGATTCACCGGACGTGAACCACGAAGAGGTCGGCGCGATTGCCCATGCACGCTTAGACACCCAGGGAGGCAATTATTCATCGAGAACGAGAAATGTCCGGTATGATTGGCTCACCCTGAACCACTTCGCTGATGTAAGTAGCGGTAATGTGGGGATAACGCTGTCGAATGCCGATATCGACTTTATGAAGGTGGGTAACAGCACGGTCACCTCTCTTGACACCGCGACGCCTCAAATTTCTGCCCTTGCCGGCGGCCGGGTTGTGAACGGGACAAACGGATTGCCGAATCAGGGCGGCGATACCCATTTTCTCCAGCGGTTTGCCTTGAAGACTCACGATGCCTATGATCCGGCCTTGTCAATGCTTTTTGCCTTGGAACACCAGAACCCCTTTGTGACCGGTTTGGTGGCCGGGGGAAATGCCTATCCTGAAATGAGCTTTTCCCTTGTGAGTATCCCGGATCCGAATGTATTCCTGTGGGCATTAAAACCCGCTGAAGAAGGGATTGACCAGGGAGTAATCGCACGGGTCTGGAATGTCTCGCCGGCGTCGCGCAATTTTACCTTATTGTTTTCTGATCCGTCCGTGACAAGCGCGAGGCAAACATCCCATATCGAGACCGACATTCAAGATGAGCTCTTTGCAGGCAATACCCTGAGTTCATCCATAGTAGGACAGCAGATAAAAACCTACCGCCTCTATACGCCGCTGGGTCCTCCGACCGTCACCAGCATTTCGCCTGCAAGCGGATCGACAGCGGGGGGTACAGCTGTTCAGATCACCGGTACAGGGTTTATCTCGGGCAGTACCGTCATGATAGGGGCTGCGAGTGCAACGGGTGTAGTCATCAACAGCACCACCAGCATCAGCGCAGTGACCCCTGCGGGCACGGTCGGTCCTGCTGACGTAGTTGTGACAAATGCCAATGGGACCGGCACGCTCCCCGGCGGCTTCACTTATGTGACGCCACCCGCCCCGACAGTCACCACCATTTCACCTCCGACCGGATCGACAGCGGGAGGTACAGCTGTTCAGATCACCGGTACAGGGTTTATCTCGGGCAGCACCGTTAAGATAGGGGCTGGAAATGCAACGGGTGTAGTCATCAACAGCACCACCAGCATCAGCGCGGTGACGCCTGCGGGTACTGTCGGTTCCGCTGACGTAGTCGTGACAAATGCCAATGGGACCGGCACGTTCACCGGCGGCTTCACTTATATAGTTTCCTCACCTCCAACGGTCACCGGGATTTTACCGGTGAGCGGGCCGACAGGGGGAGGCACGGCTGTGCAGATTACCGGCACGGGCTTTATCGCAGGGAGCACCGTCAGGATAGGGACAGGGAATGCAACGGGTGTGGTCATCAACAGCACCACCAGCATCAGCGCGGTGACGCCTGCGGGCACGGTCGGTCCTGCTGACGTAGTCGTGACAAATGCCAATGGGACCGGCACGTTCACCGGCGGCTTCACTTATGTGATGCCGCCGCCCCCAGGTATTGCTTTTGTCAATTCAACAGGTAGTACATCAAATAGTGCAGCTACAACTATTGCAACGCCTACAGGTGGTATGAACGTGGCTGGTGGTAATTTCCTTATCGCCTTGGTATCTTCAGACTATGGTTCATCCAGAGCAGTTTCATCCGTTACAGATGGTATTAATTCATTTACCTATGTAACAAAGTCAGCTACTACAAGTAACGGTGGTGGTGATGTGGAAATATGGTATAAGGCCAATGCTACAGCTAATGCATCCGCAACTTTTACTGCTACATTTGCAGGAGGTTCTGTATCTTATAGAAGAATAGCAGTATTGCAGTATTCCGGTGTAGATACAACATCGCCGCTTGATAAGTCTTCTATTGGATCAGGAACTGGTACAGCTCAAACTGTTGCTAATGTTACTACAACATCCGCTAATGAATTGTTGGTAACAACATTTTCAGAATGGAATACGACTTCATTCAGGGCAGGTAGTAGTTTTACATCAAGGTATACTGGTTCAGATTTTGCAGCATTGGATAGAATAGTAACAGCGATAGGAACATATCCAAGTGGAACAATTGCTACAACATCTAATTTGCAGTATGTGTCAGCAATGGCAACCTTTAAAGGCGGAACGCCACCTGCCCCGACAGTCACCACCATTTCACCTCCGACCGGCTCGACAGCGGGAGGTACGGCGGTAGTGATCACCGGTACAGGGTTTATCTCGGGCAGCACCGTTAAGATAGGGGCTGCGAATGCAACGGGTGTAGTCATCAACAGCACCACCAGCATCAGCGCAGTGACACCTGCCGGTACGGCTGGTTCCGCTGACGTAGTTGTGACAAATGCCAATGGGACCGGCACGCTCCCCGGCGGCTTCACTTATATACGTTTCCTACCCCGACAGTCACCGGCATTTCACCTGTGAGCGGGCCGACAGCGGGAGGTACGGCTGTGCAGATCACCGGTACAGGGTTTATCTCGGGCAGCACCGTTAAGATAGGGGCTGGAATGCAACGGGTGTAGTCATCAACAGCACCACCAGCATCAGCGCAGTGACCCCTGCGGGCACGGTCGGTCCTGCTGACGTAGTCGTGACAAATGCCAATGGGACCGGCACGCTCCCCGGCGGCTTCACTTATGTGACGCCACCTCGCCCCGACAGTCACCACCATTTCACCTCCGACCGGCTCGACAGCGGGAGGTACGGCTGTTCAGATCACCGGTACAGGGTTTATCTCGGGCAGCACCGTTAAGATAGGGGCTGGAAATGCAACGGGTGTAGTCATCAACAGCACCACCAGCATCAGCGCGGTGACGCCTGCGGGTACTGTCGGTTCCGCTGACGTAGTCGTGACAAATGCCAATGGGACCGGCACGTTCACCGGCGGCTTCACTTATATAGTTTCCTCACCTCCAACGGTCACCGGGATTTTACCGGTGAGCGGGCCGACAGGGGGAGGCACGGCTGTGCAGATTACCGGCACGGGCTTTATCGCAGGGAGCACCGTTAGGATAGGGACAGGGAATGCAACGGGTGTGGTCATCAACAGCACCACCAGCATCAGCGCGGTGACGCCTGCGGGCACGGTCGGTCCTGCTGACGTAGTCGTGACAAATGCCAATGGGACCGGCACGTTCACCGGCGGCTTCACTTATGTGGTGCCGCCGCCCCCAGGTATTGCTTTTGTCAATTCAACAGGTAGTACATCAAATAGTGCAGCTACAACTATTGCAACGCCTACAGGTGGTATGAACGTGGCTGGTGGTAATTTCCTTATCGCCTTGGTATCTTCAGACTATGGTTCATCCAGAGCAGTTTCATCCGTTACAGATGGTATTAATTCATTTACCTATGTAACAAAGTCAGCTACTACAAGTAACGGTGGTGGTGATGTGGAAATATGGTATAAGGCCAATGCTACAGCTAATGCATCCGCAACTTTTACTGCTACATTTGCAGGAGGTTCTGTATCTTATAGAAGAATAGCAGTATTGCAGTATTCCGGTGTAGATACAACATCGCCGCTTGATAAGTCTTCTATTGGATCAGGAACTGGTACAGCTCAAACTGTTGCTAATGTTACTACAACATCCGCTAATGAATTGTTGGTAACAACATTTTCGGAATGGAATACGACTTCATTCAGGGCAGGTAGTAGTTTTACATCAAGGTATACTGGTTCAGATTTTGCAGCATTGGATAGAATAGTAACAGCGATAGGAACATATCCAAGTGGAACAATTGCTACAACATCTAATTTGCAGTATGTGTCAGCAATGGCAACCTTTAAGGCAAAATAATAGTGGAGACAATTTAAGTGTAACATCTAATGGCTCATTTAGATTTGCTGCTAAGTTAGCCAGAGGTGCTTCATAATAATGTAACAGTTTATGCTCAACCTTCAGGACAATTCCCAGGTCCATTGTTCTTGTTTAGGATAGAAGACAGAATAACCACTGAGTAAAATGTTCTGCGTTCGGTCGTCGTATGCAGCTTTAACTTATTGACTTTAAAAGAGGGAGATGGTGCCGAAGGCGGGACTCGAACCCGCATGGATTGCTCCACACGCCCCTCAAACGTGCGTGTCTACCAGTTCCACCACTTCGGCAGAGTTAGAATTTTACTATAACCACGCCGCCCTTTTCAAGTTTGCGCCGCATAAAGGTTTTTCGGGAGTTGATTTTCAGCATTTTTTCCTGCAAAGTTAATGGAGTATGGTCACTACACTTTGCCTGGTCAGACATGGCGCGCTTCAAGGGGGCGGCCCTAAGCGCTATAACGGCAGCATCGACATCCCGATGTCCGAAGAGGGCGTCTTGCAGATAAAAGAGGCGTCCGCCTTCATCAAGGAACTCCTCGGTAGCGCCGAGCGCTCGAAATACCTGAGCTATCTTAAGGACGTTCATGGCGCTGCCGGCAGCACGGAAGGGCAGGAGGCGGGAAACACAGAAGCGGGGACGGGACTAAACGCGGTATATTGTTCCGATCTCAGCAGGGCCGTCAAGTCCGCAGAGATCATTGCCGGACCTTACGGCCTCGTGCCTGTGAAGATACCTGCGCTTCGGGAAAGGTCATTCGGCGTATGGGAGGGAATGACCTTCACCGAGATCAAGGAAAGGTTTCCCGCCGAATTCGAGGCGTGGGCCGATAATCCCGTCTCTCACAGCCCCGTCGGGGGAGAGAGCACGCGTGAGGTGAAAGATCGTGTCGTTACGGCGCTGGAGGAGATACTAAACCGAAACGTCGGCGACAATATCG
This sequence comes from uncultured Nitrospiraceae bacterium, assembly GCA_963811165.1. GTDB lineage: Bacteria > Nitrospirota > Thermodesulfovibrionia > Thermodesulfovibrionales > UBA6898 > Sulfobium. Next base: position 389,219 of record CAWEQH010000001.1, on the reverse strand, counting down.
CGGTGATCGCCCATGGGGGGGTAAACAGGATACTCCTTTGCCATCTCCTGGGCATCCCGCTCGAAAACATCTTCAGGATAGAGCAGGATTACGGAGCGGTAAATGTAATCGAATTCTGGGACAAATACCCTGTCGTGAAACTCTTAAACGGCAGGCATAGCGACAGATCAGATGAATAATAAGGACGTCTGGACCTTGGAGATCTCTAAGGAAAAAAAAGCAGGAGAGGCCCTGAAAAACCTCTCCTGCTCACATTCGCTTACGACTTCTGGATAAAGAGTTCCCAGGTGTCGCCCGGGAGCTTCACTGACTCGAACTTGTAGCCCTGTTTCTCGGCCCACTTAGGAACCGAGTCTTCTGCAGATGCAGGGGCATCGCAGAGGACTTTCAAAAGCTGTCCGCTGGACATCTTTTCAAGCGCCTTTTTAGACAGCACAAGCGGATAGGGACATACCCTACCGAGGACGTCGAGAGTCTGGTCCGGTGTCTTGCTGCTCAGTTCACCCATCTGTATTTACCTCCTTACAGGTCATAGACCTTGTTTTATTACATTAGAAGAAAAGAACGTGATTCGATTCTTCCATTGCTTTCTGTATTTCTGAAAACGGCACTACCTGTATCGACTTGTCAGCGCCCATATCTTCGGCGGTCGGCATCGCATCCTCGGGGATGCCGTATTTTGCAAGGTCTTCCTTGCAGACCAGCACATCGAGGTCGACGAGAAGAGTATTTTTCATATGAGACTCGGTGCTCGTGATGCCGTACAGCTCCATTGCGTTTTGGCCTTTCTGGATACCAAGTACGCCCTCACCTATGAAACAGAGTTTCGGCGTCACGGTGTCACCGTCTTCCAGCAGGATCTCGACCGTCTGATACGCGATCGCATGGGTTATCGCCAGCCTTGACGTTTCACCCTTGTACTGGGGCTTTTGTACGACAAATGCAAGTTTCACATCACCCATACTATTCACCTCCTATGTGAACGACCCGGTCCGCAGCGTGTATCTTTGCGAGGTACCAGTGCATCGCGTTCCATTGCACGCCCGTGATGCCCTCGTCTTTCTTGACGCCTCTTGACACGGAGCAGGCCTCGCAGGTGCAGATCTCAACACCTTTTTCGATAAGGGCCTTCAAATATTTTTCACCGGTCGAGTAGTCCTTCAGGTGCTTTTGGTTGGCCTTAATCGAGCCGCTCGCGTTCCCTGAGAACCAGATGCTTACCTTGTGTCCTTTGCTCACCGCCGCATCTGCAAGCTTCAGCGCGAAATCATATCCCATATTGCCGACAAGTCCTGGAAAACATCCTATCGTTAAAGTTCCCATTCCGTCCTCCTAAAGCCACGCGATTTTGTCAAAGTCGTTAAAGATAAGGTCAACCACATCGCCGTAATTGACGACCTTGACGCGCTTGTCAACATCGGCATCCTTCATGCCCCTTATCTGTACGTCCTCGGATAACGCATAGAGATTCGTTGTTTTATCCAGCAAAGAAGAGGCCTTCCCGTTCTCCTTCGTCGTGGCATGATACACGCCGTTTTGAACAAGGATGATACCCAGTTTATCGGCCTTTAACCTGTCAAGGGTATCCGTTGTCAGCTTAAAATCACTCACGAATACTGCTAATTTCATACCTTCCCCCCTCATTATAAATTTGACTCCAGCAAGGCTAATTTTATAACAAGATAGGCGTTCTTTTGTCAATATTAAATTATTAATAATCATACGTACCCGAAACAGCAAACTCTCCCGGCAATTTCCAGCGGCGGGCGGAGCGCACAAGGTGCATCAAAAAAAATTGCCGCGCGTCTTTTTTTTTGTGTTTTCAAAATCGCTTTGTGCTATAATGTCCCATGCGTAAATCCTTGTATATCTTAGTGGCCCTGACAGTGGCGCTTTTCTGTCGATATGAAAACGCCTTCGCCTTTGCCGCAGGCGCCGATCAGGAGTGCTCCAAATGCCATACCCTCAACGCCGACCAGGCGGGAGAAGTAATAAAGCCGTTCGCGCCTGACGTCAAGGTCCTCAATGTCCTGCCGGGCCCTATCAAAGGCATTTGGGAGGTCGACTTTGAATCGGGGGGAAAGAAGGTCGTCGTATATCTCGATTTCTCGAAGAAGATTTTAATCGCAGGAAACCTCATCGATACAAAGACCAAGGTAAACTATTCCAAGGAGAGTTTTGACAAACTCAACAAGATCGATGCATCTCAAATACCTCTTGATAACGCGCTGGTGATGGGCAGTAAGGATGCAACGCATAAGATCATCGTTTTTGACGACCCCGAGTGACCATACTGCGCAAAACTTCATCAGGAGATGAAGAAGGTTATAGAGAAGAGAAAGGACATCGCCTTTTATATAATCCTTTTCCCTCTTCCGATGCATAAAGACTCATATCGGAAATCAAAGGCGATCATGTGCGAAAAATCTCTTTCGCTCCTAGATGATGCATTTGAGAGGAAAAAGATTCCCGACCCCAAATGCGAGACTACCGCTATTGATGACAATATCAAACTCGGCCAAAAACTCGGCATCTCCGGTACTCCGGCAATGATCCTTCCCAGCGGAGTCATCGAATCCGGCGCGCGCGATGCCGATGCGATCATAGGCCTGGTCGATAAGAAATAATTTCTCCCTTTTTTCCATTCACACTCGTTTCTGTTGACAAGGGTTTTCTCCAAAGATAATATAGTTGATTGCCGAAGTGGCGGAACTGGCAGACGCGCCAGATTCAGGTTCTGGTGGTGGAAACGCCGTGGGGGTTCGAGTCCCCCCTTCGGCACCATATATTCTTTGATATCTTAATCATTGCTGATTTATACTAATGTGTGTTGCTCTCCGATTGGCGGTTTCTCCTGGCGATGATCGGAATATGAGAAGCTTCCATGACGGTGATAGGATTATGAAAAAACGTGTATTCAGGATTGTTGTCGTATGCCTTCTCTTCATGGCCGGTTTTGGCCTATTGGCTGAATTGGCCTTTTCCCATGGCGATTTAAAGCTCCCAAGGCTATCACCCCCCGAGGAATATGGCGATGTCCTGATGAAAGGGCCTTTTTCAAAAGCAGGAGATATTGCCCCGGTGGTATTCTCTCACTGGGTCCACAGAACAAAATATACGTGCAGGGTATGTCACGGCGAACTTGAATTTTCCATGAAGGCCAATGAAACGGGAGTTATTTGCAAAAACGGAGAGCAGAAGAACAGATACTGTACCGTATGCCACAACGGGAAAATCTCCTTTGCACCGAAGGACGACGAAGGGGACAACTGCAAGCGGTGCCATAATGCAGACCAGAACCCGAACAGTGAAAAATTCTTTAAGCTCCAGAGAAGCCTCCCCCGGACAAAGTTCGGGAACGAGATCGATTGGGTGAAGGCCCTGGCCAGCGGATCGATAAAACCGAAGCAAAGTCTCTCAGGAGATTCTCGACCGCTGAGCCTGGATAAGACCCTTACCCTGGCCGCGGAGATGTCCGGTATATCTCCTGCAGTCTTTCCCCATAAGGCGCATGTGCAATGGCTCGATTGCGCCAATTGTCATCCGGATATATTTAATATCAAGAAAAAGACCACCAAGCATTTCGCGATGTCACGTATCCTGAATGGCGAATTCTGCGGTGTATGTCACCTCCGCATCGCTTTTCCCCTCAACGAATGCAAAAAATGCCACCCCGCGATGAGGGATTAGAAGAACGATAAGAAGTGAGAGGTCATTTTTTCTCTCTTTGCTCAAGTGAAAAGGCAAAGAAGTCCCTGCACATCTGCAACCTCCGCAAGTAGACCTTCCTCCGTGACTCGTCCAGTTTTTCGACGAGAGGCCTTATCTTGTCGCACCTGTCGATAAAGCCCCTTAATTCCTCTGGAGAATATGCCATGGCATCCTGGGTCTTTCCGCAAATGTCCTCGAACTCTTTCTTCCAGTCTTCTTCCGCATGCGCCACACCGGAGACAATATATCCGCCATCTTTCGAATCCTGAATTGCAGGAAACAAAAATACGGTACCAAAAAGCAAGATGCAGAAGATTCCGGACACTTTCATGTATACCCCTTTCTCAGTCAACGGCTGCAGATAGAAACAGTTAGAGATCAATCAGGCTGTCGGGCGCAGCTTCTCAGGCGCTAACTCCAGTCTCTTCCTCTTTCTTCTGCTCCGACCTATAGTCGCATTCCTTATTCAGGCAGTAAAGAGAGACCTCCCCGGCCTTGTTCCTTTTTTCACCGAGGAACTCGGCGCCGCACTTCGGACATTTTTCCGGCACCGGCCTATACCACGTTGCGAATTTGCATTTCGGATAATTGCCGCAGCTCCAGAAGGGTTTGCCCCTTTTCGACCTGCGCTCCACGATGTCGCCGCCGTCTTCAGGGCATTTCACCCCCGTGGCAACGGGCTTCGTCGTCTTACACTCCGGATATTTCGAACATGCAAAAAACTTTCCGAATCTCCCGGATTTGAGGACCATCGGCGAGCCGCATTTCGGGCACTTCTCGTCGGTCTCGACGACCTCGCCCGCTTGTTTTTCTTCATCGAGAGGCTTCGCATTCTTGCATGCCGGGAACCCCGAGCAGGCGAGGAACCTCCCGTGTCTGCCCCACCGTATCACCATAGGGAGCCCGCACTTCTCGCAGACCGCCTCCGTAGGGATATCCTGGGGTTTGACCTTTCCCGGAATCGCAAGCGCTTCCGCAAGTTTTTTATGGAAAGGGGAATAGAAATCCTTCACGACCTTGACCCATTTCATCTTGCCTTCTTCGATTCGGTCGAGTTTTTCCTCCATGCTGGCCGTGAAACCTATTTCCATCAGTTCGGTAAACCTTTCGACGAGGAGATCATTGACCACAGAGCCCAGCTCTGTCGGGGCAAACCTTCCCTCTGTCTTATGCACGTATTTTCTGTCCTGTATGGTGGAGAGGATCGCCGCATAGGTACTCGGTCTTCCGATGCCCTTTTCTTCGAGCGTCTTTACAAGAGATGCCTCTGTATAACGAGGCGGCGGCTGGGTAAAATGCTGCTTCGGCTGGATAGTGAGGAGTTTCAGGTTTTCTCCCTCCTTGAGGCTCGGCAGAAGGGCCTCGTTCTCTTCGAGCAGTTCGTCCGTACTTTCGGTGTAGACAGCCATAAATCCCTGAAATTTAATGACGCTGCCCGAGGCCCTGAAGACCGTGTCCCCTTTGCACCGCACCGTCTTACAGGCTATTTCGAAGGTGGTCTGCTCCATCTGGGCCGGGGCCATCTGGCTCGCCACAAAACGGTTCCAGATCAGTTTATAGAGTGAGAGCTGGTCTTTGGTCAGATACGATTTTATCCCCTCGGGGGTGTTGGTCATATAGGTGGGCCTTATCGCTTCATGTGCTTCCTGGGCGGATTCCTTGCTTTTGTAGAACGGGGGTTTTTCGGGCAGATACTCCTTGCCGTAGGTCGTCAGGATGAACTCCCTCCCCGCCTGCTGCGCCTCGGCGGCCACCCGCAATGAATCCGTCCTCATATACGTGATAAGGCCGGCCGCTCCTTCTTCGCCCAGTTCGATCCCCTCATAAAGCTGTTGGGCAACGGACATTGTTTTTTTCGCGGTAAAGCGCAGTTTCCTCGCAGCCTCCTGCTGGAGAGTGCTCGTAATAAAAGGAGGCGAAGGCATCCTTTTCTTTGTCTTCCGCTCGATCTTTGCAAGGATGAAACTGCTGCCCTTGATGTCCGCCAACACCGCCTCTGCAGTCTCGGAGTTCTTGATATCTATCTTCTCACCGTTATACTTAAACAGTTTCGCCCAGAAAAGCGGCTTACTGGAGCCTTCGAACTCGGCGTTGATCGACCAGTACTCTTCTGATTTGAATGCCTCGATCTCGCGTTCCCTCTCCACGACGAGCCTGACCGCCACGGACTGGACCCTTCCGGCGCTGAGCCCTCTTCTGACCTTCCTCCAAAGCAGGGGGCTCAGTTCATATCCCACAAGCCTGTCTAAAACGCGCCGGGCCTGCTGTGCATCGACCTTCTGAAGGTCGATCTCCCCGGGATGCTTGATCGATTCAAGCACTGCCGCCTTCGTGATCTCATTAAACTTTATTCTGTAGACCTTTTTGGATTTTCCCTTGATCTCGTCGGCGATATGCCAGGCGATCGCCTCACCTTCCCTGTCAGGGTCGGGGGCGAGATAAATCGTTTCCGCCTCTTTTGAGGCCTTCTTGAGCTCCCTGATCACCTTCTCCTTACCGGGGATGACAATGTAGTTGGGGGTGAAGTTGTTTTCGATGTCGATCCCCATTTCCTTTACAGGGAGGTCCTTGACATGCCCGACCGATGCCTTGACCTCGAAGGAGCTCCCGAGTATCTTGCTGATCGTTTTCGCCTTCGCAGGAGACTCAACGATGACAAGAGACTTCATTGCCGACCTCCTGCGTACCTGTTACCCCGATATATCACTGCCATATAATCCTTCTTCCTCCTCCGAACACCAAAGAATAAATGTCTTCCTTTTCATACGAACTCTTCTTCAGCATGATGTAGACGAGAAGAGACTTTAATATATCGAGTTCGTCGTCGTCAAGGCTTTCGGAAGACTCGAGCGCCGCAAGTTCCTCGCCGATATCGACCAGATCGGGATCATCGTACTGAACAGTATTGAGTATCTCCTCGGAATAAAATTCGGTTTCTTTAAGGTCCTGTGTGATCATCTTTAATATCTTTATCAGTTTCTTTGACACCATTCACCTCATACCAGATAAAATCTTTTCCCGTTTGACTGCCTGACAACGCCTTTGAGTTCCAGAGAAAGGAGCAGATTGAGTGCGGTATGGACCGGCAGCCCGCTCTCCCTTGAAAGCAGATCGATATGTTGAGGCTCCCGCGTCAGGACCCCGCACATCCTGCCTTCTTCTTCAGAGATCTCTGCGGGGGGCCGGCAGTCGCTCTTCCTGATAAAACCTCTCAATACAGGGGCCAGCTCTTCTATGATATCGTCCGCAGCGAGTACAACTTTTGCACCCTGTTTTATGAGGCCGTTCGTCCCGTCGGAGTTGCGGGAGGTTATTTGTCCAGGCACCGCAAAGATCTCTTTATTCTGCTCAAGGGCAAAGTTGGCCGTGATCAAAGACCCGCTGTCGGAGGCCGCCTCGACGACCAGTACGCCCAGGGAAAGACCGCTGATCAACCTGTTTCTCCGGGGGAAATTCTCCCTGCTCGGCATCGTACCCGGGGGGAATTCACTTACCGCACAGCCCGATAATATTATTCTCTCCATAAGTCCCTTGTTTTCCGCAGGATAATGCACATCGAGACCCGAGCCCAGTACCGCAATCGTCCTGCCCCCCGCTGCCAGCGCGCTTTCGTGGGAAAACGTGTCGATCCCCCGCGCCATTCCGCTTATAATGGTAAATCCCGATGAGGCGAGTTCACCGGATATCTTCCGCGTGACGGCCTCGCCATAGGCGGTATGTTTGCGCGACCCGACAACGGCGATACCGAATCTGTCCTCGCAGCAATAGTCGCCTTTCATATACAGAACTACGGGGGCCCCGTCGAGCTCCTTCAATACCTCGGGATAATTCGGGTCCTGATATCCGACAATTCGTATGCCTTTTTTCTCCGTGACCTTTACGATGGTATCGACCCTGTCCCAGTGCCGAAACGCCTTTATCCCGGCCGCCTTTTCCTTGCCCAGCCCCCTTATCGAAAGCAGGTCGTCAGTTCCGGCCTCAAAGATATTTTCGGGGCTTCCCAGCTCTGAAAGCAACTTCCGGGACAAGACCGGGCCGACCTCGGGGACAAGGGAGAGACCGACCCAATACCTGATATCAGTCATGCCTTTTTCCTCAGGGACCTATCGGCCTTAAGCCTGAGGGCAAGAAGCTTTATGAACCCCTCGGCGTCCTTTTGATCATACACGTCCTCTTCTTCGAACGTTGCCAGTCTGGCATCATAAAGAGAACCCGGAGACTTCCTGCCGGTCACCACGCAGTTGCCTTTGTAGAGTTTAAGTCTGACCGTACCGTTGACCACCTTCTGCATCCCGTCGATCATGTTCTGAAGGGCCAGACGCTCCGGCGAAAACCAGTATCCATAATATATAAGTTCAGCGTACTTAGGCATCAGAGAGTCGGCCAGATGTTTCACTTCCCTGTCTAGCGTGATCGATTCGACGGCCCTTCTGCCGATGTGAAGCAATGTCCCGCCAGGGGTCTCGTACACTCCGCGGGACTTTATGCCGACCAGCCTGTTTTCGACGATATCGATCCTCCCTATGCCGTGCCTCCCCCCAATTGAGTTCAGCGTCTCAAGGAGTCGGGCGGGAGACATCCTCTTGCCGTTGACGCTGACAGGATCTCCTTTTTCGAAGTCTATTTCGATGTATGCGGGTCTGTCCGGGGTCTTCTCAAGCGGCGCCGTCATCGTGTACATGTCGGAAGGAGGCTCTTTCCAGGGGTCTTCGAGGATCCCTCCTTCATAGCTTATATGTAAGATGTTCCTGTCGGTGCTAAAGGGTTTCTTTTTGGTTGCGGTGACCGGGATGCCGTGCTTTCTTGCGTAGTCCATCAGAGACTTCCGCGAATCAAAGGTCCATTCCCTCCACGGGGCGATGATCTTTATGTCGGGATTAAGCGCGTAGCTCGTCAACTCAAACCGTATCTGGTCATTGCCCTTGCCTGTTGCTCCGTGGGCCACGGCGTCCGCCCCTTCCCGCTTCGCTATCTCTATTTGTCTTTTCGCAATAAGGGGCCTTGCAATCGACGTACCCAAAAGATAAAAACCTTCATAGACGGCATTGCCCCTAAGCATCGGGAATATATAATCCTTGACGAACTCTTCTCTAAGGTCCTCGATGTATACCTTTGAGGCCCCTGTCTTAAGGGCCTTCTGTTTGGCTTCCCTCAGGTCCTCACCCTGCCCGAGATCGGCACAGAAGGCAATAACATCCGCGTTGTACGTCTCTTTAAGCCACTTTATCGCCACAGAGGTATCGAGACCCCCTGAATATGCAAGCACTATCTTTTTGACCATCTTGAGCCTCCAAAGGAAAACTGTTCAGCGTAGCGTAAAGCCGTTCCGGCACGAAGTACCCGAAACCAATTTTTAACCTTAGCACAAATGCAAAATAAATGTAAAATTGCAAAAACCCGCGTTGACGGCATCCTTCCCGAGGGCCTTCGCCCAATGTATGCACGGTCTAATTGCAATTCAGTCTCAATTTCAGTTAGACTAACCAAATGGAAAATCTGATCTTTCGTAATTTTCTCGGGGGGAAGGGACTGAAACTCACTAAGGAGCGCACCGCGGTCCTCAGCGAGGTCTACTCCTTCCACGGTCATTTTGATCCCGAATACCTCTATTTACGGATAAAGGACTCCGGGTCCAAGGCGTCGCGGGCGTCGGTGTACAGGACGTTGAGCCTTCTTGTGGAGTGTGGTCTCGTCAACCGGGTCACCAGGACCGATAAAGGCAATATCTACGAACACACGTACGGACATACGCATCACGATCATATGATCTGCGAAGGCTGCGGGGAGATCATAGAATTCTATTCCGAGAAACTGGAGAACCTCCAGGACGAGATCTGCAAAAAAAACAGTTTCGCCGGATCAAGCCATATGCTTGAGATAAGGGGACATTGCAAAAAATGCGGGACGTAAAAGCGGTAAAAGAGGAAAAGAAAAAACAGAAATACGGCAGGGTCGTTCTGGTCGGCAACCCAAATGTGGGCAAAAGCGTTATCTTCGGTCTTCTGACAGGGAAATACGTTACTGTCTCTAACTATCCAGGTACGACCGTGGAGGTCTCACACGGCAACCTCAGCCTTGACGGCAAGAGGATGCTTATCGTCGATTCCCCGGGGGTAAACAGCTTCGTGCCGATGAGCGAGGATGAACGCGTCACGCGTGATATTCTCCTTGCCGAAAGGCCGGAAAACGTCGTCCTGGTTGCTGATTCAAAAAATCTGAAAAGGGCCCTCATGCTCCTGCTCCAACTCGCTGAAATGGGCCTGCCGTGTATCCTAGCATTGAACATGGAAGACGAGGCTACCGCCAGGGGGATCGAGATAGATTACAAAAAGCTTGAGGAAATGCTCGGCATTAAGGTCATAGCCACGGTCGCCCCCCAAAGAAAAGGCATCCCGAAACTGAAAGAGGCGCTTCTTACCCCCACGAAACCGAAAATCAACACGCATTACGGAGACAGTATCGAAAAATACGTCGACAGGGTCTCGGCGCTGTTGCCCGATGCAAGCATCTCGAAGCGGGCCCTGGCCCTTATGGTCCTCTCCGGCGACGACAGCATGAGAGGGTGGTTCATCGCCAATCTCAACTCCGACAAGATCAAAGAGATCGAGGACATAAGAGACGAGGCCCAAACAAAGCAAAAAGAGCAGGTCGCAACCGTCATCTCCAGAAAGAGGATAGAGATGTCGGAAAAAATAGTCGGGGCGGTTATGGAAAAAAGCGGCGCCCGCGCAGGACAGACGGCCCAATGGATAGGCAAGTGGTCTATGCATCCTTTCTGGGGCGTCTTTTTCCTCATATTTGCACTTTTTTGCTTTTACGAGTTCGTGGGGAAATTCGGCGCCGGAATATTAGTCAATTTTTTCGAAGAAGTCATATTCGGCCGATATATAAGCCCGGGAATGATAAAAGCGGTCAGGTACCTCATACCCTTCACCCTGGCTCAGGACTTTTTTGTCGGCCAGTACGGAATGTTTACTATGGCGATAACTTACGCAGTTGCGATAATCCTCCCGATAACCGCGACTTTCTTTGTCGCATTCGGATTCCTTGAAGACAGCGGGTATCTGCCCAGGATCGCGGTCCTCGCAAACAGCGCTTTTTCGAAGATAGGATTGAACGGGAAGGCGGTGCTTCCTATGGTTCTGGGACTCGGGTGCGGGACGATGGCTACCATGACCACGAGGATACTCGAGACAAAAAGAGAAAGGATTATCGCGACGTTCCTTATAGCCCTAGCCATCCCCTGCTCTGCCCAGCTGGGGGTAATACTGGGAATGCTCGGCCCCTATCCCCTTAAAGTTGCTCTGTGGTGGGGGGGTGCGGTCATTTCGGTCCTGATGCTTGGAGGGTATATCGCCTCGCTAGTAGTACCGGGAGAAAAGGCGGACTTTTTTCTCGAGATACCCCCCATCAGGCTTCCGCGAATGGGCAATATCCTCATGAAGACCGCGGGAAGGATCGAGTGGTACCTTAAGGAAGCGGTACCGTTATTTGTCCTCGGCACCTTTGTGCTCTTTGTCCTGGACAAAACAAATGTCTTAAGATGGCTCGAAAGCGCCGCGTCTCCCGTCGTTGTCAGCTTTCTGGGCCTGCCTGAAAAAACAACGAGCGTCCTGATTCTGGGGTTCCTAAGAAGAGACTACGGCGCTGCAGGCCTCTTTCAGCTCTCCAAACAGGGCCTCCTAAGCACCGACCAGATAATAGTGAGCATTATTACGCTGACCCTCTTTGTCCCTTGTCTGGCAAGCTTGTTCATGATCATCAAGGAGCGGGGGGCAAAGACCGCCTTCCTCATGTTTTCCCTTATCACGACTTTTGCCCTTCTTATCGGCGGAGGAGTGAACTTTATCCTGAAACTGATCGGCTGATTTTCCGGTCATTTTGACAGCATTTCGGGCGCGGGGTTATAATTAAAATTGCCATGAAATACAGGTTAATCATCGTTTTCACGTTAGCCGCGCTTCTTTTGGGGGGCATTGCGGGCGGCTATATCGCAATAGCGAAGGGGATACCTTCGATTGAAGAACTTAAGCAATATCATCACGTGGAAGGGACGAAGATTTACTCCGACGACGATGTATTGATCGGTGAACTGAAGATAGAGAAGGGCATCTTCGTCCCGCTGGAGAGCATGCCCAAAAATATGATCAACGCCATTATCGCTGTTGAAGACTCCAGGTTCTGGAAACATAAGGGGATAGACTATATCGCGATAGCGAGGGCCGTCGTCAAGGACGTCATCCACGCCAGCCTCAAGGAAGGCGGCAGCACACTCACCCAGCAGTTGGCCAAAGTAGTTTTTCTGAGCCCCGAGAAGACCTTAAAGAGGAAATTGATGGAGGCCTCGCTTGCGATAAAGATAGAAAAAACCCTCAGTAAGAAAGAGATACTGGAACTGTATCTGAATAAGGTCTATTTCGGCCACGGGGCTTACGGAGTGGAGATGGCGTCAAAAGTGTATTTCGGCAAATCCGTGAGACACCTGACACTGGCCGAGGCCTCTCTTATAGCCGGTCTCGTAAAGGCGCCTACCCTCTATTCGCCTTTTAACGACCTATCAAAGGCAAAGGACAGACAGGCCACTGTTTTGTCCCGGATGGAGGAGGAAGGGTACATCAATAAATCAGAAAGGGAAGCCGCATCCCGGCAGCCGCTTTATCTGTCGAGCCCCAAAAAAGGCATAGAGGCAAACAGCTATTTCATCGATTATGTGAAGAAATACCTCGAAGAGAAATACGGCGTCGACACCGTATATAAGAGCGGGCTGAAGGTATATACCACCCTAAACAGGGGGATGCAGGTCTCTGCGGTAAACGCGGTGCAGGCAGGACTTAAGGAGGTGGACAAGAGAAGGGGCTGGCGCGGCCCGCTTGAGCACAAAAAAGATACGGATTTCGAAAAGGAACTCAAAACGAAAGAGCTTTCAGGGACAGTGGCGATAAACCCGGGCGATATTTATTCCGGCCTTGTTCTGAAGGTCTCTGATAAGGACGCCCTCATCAAAACCCGTGGCGTCATAGGAAAACTCGGGATAAAAGACGCCGTCTGGGCATCGAAGACCCTTACCAAAAACGGCGTGTCAAAGATGATACGTAACTTTACCTTGTCGAAGATATTAAGTCCGGGCGACGTCGTAAAGGTAAGCATCAAGAGTATCCTCAACAATAACATCCAACTCGCGCTCGAGCAGGACCCTGAGGTGGAGGGGGCCCTGATCTCCGTCGAGCCCTATTCCGGCTTCATCAGGGCCATGGTGGGGGGGTATGATTTCACCCGCAGCGATTTCAACAGGGTCATACTCGCCAAGCGGCAACCCGGATCGGCGTTCAAACCGGTCATCTACGCGGCGGCAATGGACAACGGCTTCACTCCGGCAAGCATCATCAATGACGAGCCGGTATCTTACATGGGAGGCCAAAAAGGAGAATGGACGCCGGAAAACTATGACCATAAATTCTACGGACCTACCCGTCTTCGAGAGGCGCTGACGTATTCGAGGAACGTCGTCACGGTGAAGGTTGTCGATGCGATGGGCATCGACAACCTTTTAAACTTCGCCCGGACGATCGGTTTCGAGGGGGACATCCCGCGCAATCTCAGTGTGGCGCTCGGGTCTTTCAATATCACCCCGTTCCAACTTGCTATGGTCTATGATCTTTTTGCAAGCAACGGAATGAAGGTAAAACCGATTTCTATTAAATATGTCACGGACAAAAAGGGCAGGATATTGGAGAGCAACGAGCCCGAACCCGAGCAGGTCCTAAGCCCCCAGACGACTTTTTTGATAACCTCGATGATGGAAGACGTCGTGAAGTACGGGACAGGCTGGCGCGCCAAAGCGCTCGGGCTGCCTGTTGCAGGGAAGACCGGGACTACCAACGATTATAAAGACGCCTGGTTTGTCGGCTACAGCTCAAACCTTGTTTCCTGCGTATGGGTGGGGTTCGACAACTTTAAGACACTTGGTCCTCTTGAGACGGGGGCGAGGGCGGCGTCTCCGATATGGGTTTCCTTTATGCAAAATGCGCTGCGGGGCGGCGGCTCCGAAGAGTTTGCGGTGCCGGAGGGCATTGTATCCTCCGTGATAGATCCGAAGACGGGCCTGCTTTCACGCGATGAATCGGGCATCAGGGAATATTTTAAGGAGGGCACTCAGCCCAGACAGCTCTCGCCCTCAAAGTCTCTTTTGGAGATTAAGGAGCCTTCCCGAATAGACTTCGATTGACGCGGGAACTTCTTACTTAGCGGCCTTCTTGGAGATATAGACGATGCAGTCCTCGCAGATCCGGCCGGATTGGGTATTACAGATCATCCGGTTAAGCTCCCAGCAGGGCTTTGTCCTGTCTATATAGGCCGAGCATTTGTTCTTTCTGTCGTCGGTGCAGGCCGTTATTTCCCAGCACGGAGCGTAGTCGAGAAGTTTTTTTATTCCCTCGATGCTGATCTTCTTGTGATGGATAAGTTCCCTCAAACACCTCAGCCACTTTATGTCGTTTTCGGAGTAAAACCTGTTTTTGTTCCTCCTTGCAGGTTTAATGAGTCCGTGCTTTTCATAAAGTCTCAGGGTCTGGTCAGTGGTGCCGATCAGTTCCGCAACGATTCCGATCGGGTAAAGCGGCATCTCCTTTTTTTCTTCTTCGCTCAGGTCTCTTCTCATTGTTCCTCTTGCCATATTATAATTAGTTTTATCCAATCCGCATATTAATTTTAATTATTAATACATTATCAAATTAGAAAAAGCAAGTTTTTTTATCTTTGGTGTTGACATTTACCGCTTGCCTTTTGTAACATTACACGGATTTTTCAAGAAGGAGGCACCTTATGCACGAAGAAAAACTTTTAATGGATATATTCTTCAATCCCGAAGTGGTCCCGCATTATGTCTCTTACGCATTCCTCGCTTCCCTCCTTTTGATAGGGCTCGCATTAATCGTGAGGAGCTCGCTTAAACTCATACCGAGCGGGGCGCAAAATGTTGTGGAAACGATTATTGAAGCCCTCCTGAACCTCGCTGAGGAAAACATCGGTCATCACTGGGCAAGGCCCCTCTTCCCTCTGGTGGGAACGCTCTTTCTTTTTATCTTGGTCTCCAATTTCATGGGTCTGATCCCCGGCTTTATGTCGCCTACAAGCAATATCAACACTAATGCCGCGATGGCGATACCCGTTTTTCTGGCCACCCATGTCTATGGCGTATACGTCCATGGATTTGGTTACATCAAGCACTTCCTCGGCCCTATACGTTCGATATTTGCACTTCCTCTTATGATCCTGATGTTTGTCATTGAATTCATCGGACACATCGCCAGGCCGCTGACGCTATCGGTCAGGCTTTTCGGCAATATGATCGCAAAGCATTACATCATCGGCGTGCTCGCGATCCTTTCACCCTGGGTCGTTCCGGTAATAATACTTATTCTGGGCGTGCTCGTAAGTGTAATCCAGGCGTTTGTCTTCACCCTCTTGACAGCGCTTTATCTTGCTGGTGCCGTAGAAGAGGCACATTAATCCAAAGTCCTTGAGAAAGGAGGAAAGAAACATGAAGAAAACCATCTCAGTAATTCTTCTGGTATTGTCACTGGTCGTCCTGCTTGCACCTGTGGTATTCGCAGAAGAGGCGGCAGCCGGAGCAGTCGCTGCGCCGGGAGACGCAAAACTCAAGTATTACGGGGTAGCGGCGCTCGCCTGCGGCCTCGCAATAGGGATTGCGGCCTTCGGTGCAAGTATCGGCCAGGGAATGGGCCTGAAGGGCGCCACAGAGGGTATCGCAAGAAACCCCGGCGCATCCGGAAAGATCACAACGACCCTGATCATCGGTCTTGCCATGATCGAGTCCCTCGCGATTTACGCCCTTGTCGTGGCGTTGATCCTGCTCTTTGTGAATCCTTTCAAGGTTTAGTTTCGGACATCAGTTCCTAAAAGGCCGTGGCGACACGGCCTTTTTATTTCTCCCCGAAAGGAAATTTATTTTTCTCCCTTGCCCTTGATAACTTCCGTCCTTTCACCTACCATGGATATATGAAACACGTAAAGATTGAATCGCTTAATATCGGACTGCCGAAGAAGGAAATATTTTCCGGCAAAGAGATACTCACCGGTATGTGCAAAACCCCTGTTCCCGGACCGATACGCCTGAGGGGCCTTGGATTCGAGGGTGACGGCGTGGGGGACATGAAGCACCATGGCGGCCGTGACAAGGCGGTCTGTCTCTATGGGTTCGACCATTATCCTTACTGGGAAGATGTACTCGGCATACTATTGCCGGTTGCCGCATTCGGCGAAAACCTCACCACCAGGGGTATTATTGAGGAGGACGTCTGCATCGGCGATATCTTTGAACTGGGGACGGCAACTGTCCAGGTCTCCCAGCCCCGGCAACCCTGCTCGACCCTGGCGGCCCGATACGGCAGGGCGGATATGGTCAAGCTGGTAGTGGATTCAGGACGCACCGGATTTTACTGCCGGGTTTTAGAAGAAGGGAAGGTGGAGAAAAACAGTCCCTTTATACTCAAAGAGAGAGACCGGCATAAAATATCCGTAGCGTTTGCAAACAGCATCTATCATCATGACAGGAAGAATTGCGAGGGCATCGGGAAGGTCCTTGATGTCCCGGCCCTGTCTGGGTCCTGGCGCAGCTCCTTTGAGGAGCTGGCAAAAAACTGTAAGTGACCTGGTGAATTTCTAGGGAGGTGCGTATGCCTTACGTGAATATCAAGATCACAAAAGACGGGGCGCCGCCGGAAAAAAAGGCAGCGCTTATTCAGGGAGTGACCCGGCTGCTGGCGGATGTTTTGGGGAAGAACCCCCAGACTACAGTAGTCGTGATCGAGGAAGTAGAGACGGACAATTGGGGGATAGGAGGGGAGACCGTTACCGCAAGGAGAAAGCAGGGACGGTGAGGAATACGTGAGGCGCAGACGACTCGGTGATCTCAGGAAGATACACGGAAGCGGGAAATCCGCAGAAGAGATCGCGCGGGAACTAAAGCAGGCTTCTGCTCCGCCAAACGATTACAGGGAGCAGTCTCTTAAAATACACGGGCTCATCTGCGCGAAATGCGGCAGGGAGTTTGAATACAAAGACCGGCATCTTTTGACCGTCCATCACAAAGACGGCAACCACAGAAATAATCCCCAGGATGGCTCCAACTGGGAAAATCTCTGTATCTATTGCCACGAGGACGAGCATAGCAGGGGGATGCTCGGCGATTACTTGGGCAATAAAGATAACCAATAGTCGACTTCGTCAACACTACCTCAAATAGCAGCACCCCGGCCCGCTCTCACTTTTTCGTCTTCTCATACATTCTGGCGTTTTCAATGGCGATGCCGCCCTGTTCGGCAAGGGCAACCGCAAACTCTATCTCCTCCTGCCGGAACAAGCGATATTCCTCAGTCAGGAGCCGCATGATGCCGATGACCCTTCCCAACACAACGATAGGCACCACAAGCATGCTCTTTATTCCTTCTTCCCTTGCAGCGTCACGGTAAAAGATCCTCGGGTCTGTCGTAGCGTCATAAATGGCAAGCGGACTTCCCTCAAGGGCGAGTGACATGCTCTCCTCGGCGTCGACGGGTCCCCGGTTCAGGTACCGTTCGCTAAGGCCGTGGGAAGCGACGAGTTCGAGTTTCTTCCCGGAACCGTCAAGGAGCCTGATCGTCGCCGCCTTCGTATTCATGATACGGGGTATTTTTTGGACTATCATATCCAGGACCTCCCTGACGTTCAGGGTTGAACTGATCGCCCTGGAGACTTCCTGTATCGTCTTTAGGTACTGTATCTCCCGGTACTGCCCTTCATACAGCCGGGCGTTCTCTATTGCAGCGCCGCATTGCTTGGCAAGGGAGGCCGCAAAATCTATCTCCTCGGCTGAAAAATTCCGCGGATATCCGGTCAAAAGCCTCAGGACGCCGATGACCTTTCCCCGGGCAACGATCGGGAGGGTAAGCATGCTCTTTATGCCCTCCTCTTCGGCCTCTTTCTTGTATCGTATCCTCGGGTCGGTGGCGGCGTCATTGATCGCTGCCGGGTTTTCATTCAGGGCGGCCCTGACATTCTCCTCGGTGTCGACCGGTCCCTTATTGAGGTATTTCTCGCTGAGGCCATGGGCGGCAACAAGTTTCAGTTCGGTGCCGGTCTCGTTGAGGAGGCGGATCGTTGCCCCCTTGAGGTGAAGGACCTCGGGGATCTTCTTGACGATCAGGTCGAGGACCTCACTTACGTTGAGCGTCCCGCTCACCGCATCCGTCACCGTCTGAAAGACGTTCAGATATTCCCTCTCCCTTGAAACGGACGTTTCGAACATGCGGGCGTTCATGATCGCGATGGCGGCCTGCTCGGCGATCGCGGCTACGAACTTGAGGTCCTCATCTGAATATTCTACAGGCTCGGCGGTATACATCCTCAGCACACCGATCACTGTGTCCTTGAACCTAAGCGGGATAGAGAGGATGCTCCGTATGCCTTCTCTTTCAGCTTCTTTCCCGTACTTTGCGTTCCCGTCTGCCGTGATATCGTAGATGGACACGGGCTTACCTGCCAGGGCGTCATCGATACTCGCGTCGTATTCGACGGGCCCCTTGTTCGCATAACTCGCACTCAGGCCGTGGTAGGCCGCGAGCTCGAGCCGGTTGGTCTCTTTGTTCAGGAGCCTAAGGAGGCTTGCCTTCACGTTCATGACCCTGACCACGTTCGTCACGATGAGCTTCAGGACTTCCTCCAAAGAAAGGCTCGTGCTTATCGACTTGCATATATTTTGGTAGTTCTCCATATAGATTTTCTTCGTGAATATCTTTTCCGCGCATGCAGGGCACATTGAGTGGGTAAAATCTCCGAACCCCTCATCCGCCAGAAAGGCCTCCAGCTGCTCCCATGTCCCGGTCCCCCCCCTTATCTTCTTGCACCATCCGCAGATCGGGATAAGGCGTTCCATCTTTTGTGTCCGCAGTTGAAAGGGTCTAAGGCCCATGAAGGCCGAGACCTCCCTGAAAGCGATGATCACGCCGGCCAGTTTTCCCCTCTCATACAAAGAGGAGATGTGCTCCTCTACCAGGATCTTTCTGCCGTCTTTGGCCCTTAGGAAGAGGTTTCTCCTGAGGGGACCGCTCTCCGTGGCGGCCGTCAACGGACACCCAAGGTCACAGAGGGCATTGCCTTTTTCGTCTTCATGACCGAGCAGATCGGTATAACAGTCCCCGCCGACCACATCTTCCGGAGAGAAACCGGTGATTGCAGCCGCCCCTTCATTCCAGTAAAGGACCTTTCTGTCACTGCCGACGAAGCAGATACCGTCTGCGATGTGGTTGAGGATCCGAGAGTGAAGTTTCAGTTTCTTGTCGAACATTGGTCCACGCTGGCCTCCTCCCGCCGTTTTTATAAAGGACAAAGAAAACATCGCCCGAAAATGATTATAATTATATTATATGAAAGTTCGGGATTGTGGATCATTTTGTTAAAGGAACCTATTTATCCAAAGTTAAAAGAGAAGGCAACTGCCGTCGCCCGGCAGATCGGGCCCCCTTCCTTTTACCGTGCCCATAAGAAGGAACTTAAGAGGTCGCTCCGGAGCTTTTCCGGCAGCAGGGTGATCCATAGGTGCAGGTCCTTCATTGACGAATCGAAGCTGCATCCCGCCCATGGCATTCAGCACGGGGAGATGGTGGCGATAGAGGCGGGAGCGATACTGCAGATCGAAAGCGCCCTGGGGAGCGGGCTCCTGGAAAAGAGGGAAGAACTTGTGCTCTGCGTGCAGATAGCAGGCCTTTTTCACGACATCAAGCGCAACGAGGAAGACCATACTAGCAAAGGAGGCAAAGAGGCTGAAAAGATACTCGAAGATTTTGATCTGGATGCCCGGTATAAACGTTACATAGCTGCCGCGATCAGGAATCACGAGGCCTTCAAGGAAGTCCTTGCTTCAGAGGATGAAGAGGCGAAATTGGTCAGCGACTCGCTGTATGATGCGGACAAGTTCCGGTGGGGACCTGACAATTTCACGACCACTCTTTGGCTCATCATGGAATCTTCGGGAACACCCGCCTATACACTTTACCGCAATTTCCTCGAAAAGATGAAGGGCGTCGGAAGGATAAAAGAGACCTTCAGGACAGAAACGGGGCGGCGGTTCGGGCCTGAATTTATCGACCTGGGGATGGAGATCGGAAACGAGATCTACCGCGAAATGGGAAATCTGATTGGGAGCTTACCGGATGATATTGATCACCGACCTTAAGAACATAAAGAAGAAATTCGACAACAGCATTCTTACGCTAGGGAACTTCGACGGTC
The DNA here is from genome assembly GCA_963811165.1 of uncultured Nitrospiraceae bacterium. Lineage (GTDB taxonomy): Bacteria > Nitrospirota > Thermodesulfovibrionia > Thermodesulfovibrionales > UBA6898 > Sulfobium. The sequence continues at coordinate 369,221 of CAWEQH010000001.1, read as the reverse complement.
TCCACCTGGGACATCAGGAGCTGGTGAGGATGATAATCCAGCGGGCAAGGGAAGTGGGGGCATTAAGCATGGTCGTGACCTTCAGGCCGCACCCGCTTAAGATTCTCGCTCCCGACAAATGCCCTCCCCTCATAAGCATCTACGAGGAAAAGATCAGGCTCTTTGAGAGACTCGGGATCGACGTCCTCGTGAAAATACCCTTCACCCTCGAATTTTCCTCAATGTCTCCCGAGGACTTTGTAAGAGATATCCTGTGCGACACCCTCGGGGCCAAGGAGATATTTGTGGGGTACAATTACCGTTTCGGAAGGGGAAGGGAAGGGGACATTCAAAAATTGAGGGCCCTCGGAGAAAAATACGGCTTCACGGTAAGGGAGATCGAACAGATAGCCGTTGACGGTGAGGCGATAAGCAGCACCAAAATCCGTACCCTGCTTCGTGACGGCGATGTGGAACATGCCGCAAAACTCCTGGGACGAAACTATGCGATCACCGGCATAGTAGTCAGGGGGGACGGGAGGGGAAAGGGCCTCGGCTTCCCTACGGCAAACATAGCCTCGAAGCACATCATCATCCCCTCAGACGGTGTATATGCGGTCAGGCTCGTGGTCCGGGAGCGGGTCTACGACGGGATCGCAAATATAGGCATGCGCCCCACCTTCAATAAAAAAGTACTCGCCATCGAGGTCCATGTCTTCAATTTCAGTGAGGACATTTACGGCGAGGACATCTCGCTTTACTTCCTAAGAAAGATCAGGGAGGAAAAAAAATTCAAGGGGGCCGAGGCCCTCGTGTCTCAGATAAAATCGGATATAGAGGCGGCAAAAGAGATACTTTCCCTACACCCTGCAGAGAACGGTTTTTCCGCCTAAGATAGCAACAGCAACCTTCAAAAAACTCATACCTTGCGCGAGGACGCATCCTCACTCATTCTCGCTTCGCTCCGAGGCACCGGGCCGCCTCACCTTAAGAGGTGAGACAACACGGCCCGCTGAAGCCGTTCGAATGCGTCCCCGCGCAAGGTCATAGCGGATTTGAGCTAAGTAGGCAGGTCATTGCCCTTAGAGAATGTGTTGCCTTGATAATGCACGCAGTTGGGGATAAGCTTTCACTATGGGCGGGATTGCTGTTTGGATAACCGGTCTTCCCGGAAGCGGAAAGAGCAGTATCGCCGATTCCTTGAAAAAAAGGTGTCCCGATTTCATTATCCTCCGCATGGATGAGCTAAGGAAGGTCCTCACCCCTGAGCCTTCTTACTCAGAGGGAGAGCGCGATATCGTTTACCGCTGCCTTGTCTTTGTCGCAAAGGAGCTGACGGGCCTCGGTCATCACGTGATCATCGATGCAACCGGCAACTTAAGGAAATGGCGTGGGCTTGCGCGGGCCGTCATCCCCGGTTATATCGAGGTCTATCTGAAATGTGATATTGAAGAGTGCAGGAGAAGGGAGATACTGAGGCAAGACACCCGGGGCGCGCCAAAAGACATATATAAAAAAGGGGAGAAAGGCTGGCCCGTTCCAGGCGTAAACGCGCCTTATGAGGAACCGGTGAGTCCTGAGATCGTGATTGACGCGGAAAGGACATCGGTTGAGGATGGGGCGGATAAGATCAGCGACTATATTAAGAACATACTTCGGTGAGTGAAACCGTTCCTACTCGTCAAACATGAGCCCCATCCTGTAAATGCCGCCTACATCGTCCTTGACCCACTTTACTGTTGCCTTCGGGTATGGGATAGGGAGGGCACTTCTGAATTCCATGCTTTCACCTTCATCCGGCCGAGCGTCCGAATAGATGCACATCCCGGAATCGCTTATGTTTGAGGTGACGCCGAAAAAGACTTCAGAAGAACGGGAAGGCAAGCGGTAGGCAAAGGCGCTGACATAGATTTTCCGCCGATGTCTTCTCTCCTTTCCTTCATAGGACATCATAGCTTTAACTTAACCGAGCGGAACAATATTGTCAAATTAACTATTTTTAAAAAATAGTGAAGGGTGTGCTCAAATGTCCCGGGAAGTATCTGCTTGTCGAACTGTAGCGGGATGAATTTCCCCTGCGAATAGTTGTATGCCTTGTATCCCGCCACTCTATCCCTCCTTGCTAAGCCTCTCTTAGCATCTTATCAAAACAGAATGGCGCTCTCCCAGCCTAACGTGATTGATTATTTTTTCAGAATATCTTCTGCTGAAAAAAAGGACGACTTTCCTTTACGCTCCTTAGCTTCAAATTTCTTTATCTCATCCAAATCCATGACGTTTTCATATAGATCTAACAATGATTTTTTGACCAGCGCCGATTTATCCTCATGAAAATGCTCGGATAATTTCTTCAGTATCTTTTCTTCGTCTTTATTTAATCTAATCGATATCACTCCCATTTATCGTATGCCTCCTCTCTCTTTGCAATCGAAATAACAAAAAAATTACTTTCTTCGATGTAAAAAATAGCTCTGTATTTTCCCTTTCTGACTCGATAATACGTTCTTTTTCCAGCCGACTTCAGCTTTTTGACGTCAAATAGGCCGAGATCATGCGTTGTATCAAGTGAGATAAAGACATTATTGAATCGTTCGAAAATATCTCTTGGTAAAGAGCCTTTAATTACTGCCTTCCTGACATTCGCTTCATAAACGACCATGGTATATGTTTACAATGTATGACATCATTTGTCAAGTTTCTTTATATCTTTAATTTTGGTTATAACGAGGTCTTTCAGCCGCCGGGGCAAGCACGCTAAGAGTGAAAACCAAACCAGAGTTAGCACCGGTCGGCTGGAAAGTTCTGTTGGGCTGCTTATGGGTTAATAATTTCCGCAATTTCGCAGCCCCGTCGCGTCAGCTGGAAGACTTCTCTTTTATGCCCAGCGTCACTTACTAATGCGTGACGCTCAAGTTCGCCGAGTGCTCCTTCCCAAATGGCACGGTTACGAGGATTGTTGTCACCCACGAAGTCTTTTCCATTTGTTTGTATATGAAAGCCGCCAAGTGTATGGAGACAAAGAATCATACCGTTGGCGTCCTGACTTGCTTCTTTTAGTAGTGTCTGAGCTTCGCGGGATAATGACGGTATATCTGGAAGGACTGTTTCGCTGATGTTTCTAACAACAGCGGCGGCTTGCTTTTCTTTTATAAAATAGGAATCTTGATTTACCTTAAGCTGAAGTTGTCTATAAAATTTCGACTTAAAGTCGTTTAAATCGGTATACGTTTCAAATACCCCACGTGATTTACATGACTCCCTAAACTTTTTAAGTTCTGTATATTGATCAGTATCTACGCTATCTTGATGAACAGGTGCACCCGAAAAGTATAACATCACAGGTTTGCCAGCTTTGATGTGTTCCTCAATTTCCTCAACCGTTCCGCTAACATAGTCGCCGGTTGACGTGCCAATGCGCGTCCAAAAGACGCCAACGAGAAGATCACAGTCTTTCAAGATTTGCTTGTTTATTATTGCTTGTGGCCGGTCGCCCATTGCTGGCGAAGTATGGGTCTCCCATCCGACCGGCAGCAATACCATTTTTCTGGTATCAGCGTTGACAATGTTCCACTCCGATAACACTTCGCGAATTATATTTCTTTCAGAAGCAACATCGCTTGGTGAAGCTATCTGTAATATACCGAACCTTGAATATTAATATTATAGTGACTGTGATATTAATATTGCAGTCACGGGGATTCTGTGGACGGAAATATCGTCTACAATCAGTGACTTCTGAGCGAATACCTTCCCCTAACGCCGCGGCTGAATCTCGGCAGCCCTCCGGACCGACGGCGGGCAGGCTACCGCCCTTTATTGCAGCCCTCCAAACGGACTGGCGGGCAAGCCCTCCACCGCTGCGGCAATATCGATTGACTGAAAATCCCCTTCTCTTTTTTGAGATCCGGCATTTCCAATAAGACAAGCGTGAAAGAGGGTGCGGGGCAAAGCCCCGTCTCTGTTATCTCTTATTTGGAAATTTAAAAAGTCTAAATCAACAGATGCGGAGTTTTCTGCCTACCGGCAGGCAGGCACTCCGGGCGGGGAAAAAGGGGCTCTGCCCCTTATACCCCGGGCGCTTTTCATTAATGCCAATGAAAAGTGCCCAAAAGCACGCACCCCACGGAAAATCCCTTTCGCTTTGCTCTGTCGGTCCGGCTAAATTTTAGAAACTCGCCCCGAAGCGGGACTCAGACAGTCTAAAATTTCTTACGCCGGCCCTCGATCGCAAACCGGGATTTTCCAAAGGGGCCCCACTAATACATAACACAAATATCTTTTGAAGATGTCTTTAAGTCGTTTAATCCCCTTCGAAAATTTAGGTTTGCGACTGAGGCCGAGGGTGAAAGATTTTAGGCTGTCTGAGCCGCAGGCGAGTTCCTAAAATCTACCGAGGCCGACCAAGCAAGCCGTGAAAAATTTTCGTCGGGGCGCCGTTCTTTACGTTAGCTTTCTTGGAGCGAGCAAGAAAGGTAACTGGGGTATGGGGCGAAGCCCCAGAGAGAAAAATTTTACCAGGTAAGCGAGAGAAGACAGCCTATATCTGACTGCATGCGGTTGAATTTGCACTTTATGACCATGCAATCACACGAACGGTAGCAGTACCCGTCTTTTATTACCACATGTACTTCGATACCCGTTGTGTTTCTGTGCGGGCAGGGGATATGAAGCTTGCCCGTTGTCTCGGAATAATGCTTATCGAGATACGCACTCTTCATGACTTATTATACAATTTTTTTGGCCACGCGCGAATAAGAAGAGCGACAACTCCGGGTCAGAGCGTAGGTGAATACTCCCGGACCTTCATCTGAGACTTCGAAGAAATTCCCGTAATGTCGAAGAGGACCTTCATCGTGAAATCACCCGGGCTTTTCACCGCCTCAAATCGCACCCCCCAGCACTGTTTTTGATATTTTACGTCTAGGACAAGGTCCTGGAGTCCCGGACCTTTTGCGTCATACCAGATCTGTCCGGATATCTGCAGGGTCTTAAGCGGGTTGAAGCCGACGTAGCCGGTATACATCATAATATCGTCCTTTCTGTTATACCTTTCGCCTAAGGTAAAGTTCGTCTTAAACGCCTGGAAGGTGATGAGAGAGGTCACGGTATCGAGACTGCCCGAGTACATGTCATAGGATGCTTCCATTGTAAGAGCAACCGGGGATTTGACAGCGACTTCCAGTCTCAGGGGCTGAAAGGGTCTTCCATTATAGGTATCGATCGGCTGGGTGAGCCGTACCGCAAACAACTCCGTGCCTTTGGCCATGGCCCTGTTTAACACGCTCAACTCTATGTCCGAGGTCTTCCCGAAAAGCTCGGTGGAATCCAAAAGGGGAAGATCGTTGCTTGAACTGTAGATAAAGTGATACCGCACCGAAGGCTCGATTACATGAGTAAATGATGAATATGTCTTATAGAGCCTCGTATGCAAGATCGCATCGTATTCGTAGGCCCCTCTTTGTTTGAAGTTGTCCGCATCCTGGTCGTTGTAAAAGGAATATGCGGTCTCCCTGAGCGCAACCGCCTGGGTCAAGACCACGTCTTTCCCAATGGAATGAAGGACCCGGGGATACAGATCGATCCTCTCCGCCGATGTCCCGTTTTCCCTCCAGAGGTTGGCTGCGTTAGCGGCCGCAGAAAACATAACGTCGCCAAGCGGGGTGTAATTCAGGACGTATCCGGCCTCCGGAAGTTTCTGGGGGACGGAAGAGGTATCGTTTAGCAAGTCCTTCCAATATTGAGAAAGAAGATAAAGCCTCGAATCGTTCATGGGCAGATTCACCTCACCGGTGGATTCGAGATACCGGAGCGTACGAATGTCCCGGCGGGTACTGAACTGCTGATAAAAATCCTTATCGTTTACGTAATTGACATTGAGATACCCTCCGAGACTTTCCGGCCTGCGGTTTTCGTAGAGGCCTCTGACCTCAAAGAAATCCTTCTCAAGTAGGGTATCCTTTATGTTATAGGTCCACCAGTTGCCGTTTGCTCCTCCCGGTTCGACGAAACGGTATTCGAGCCCGGTACCTATGCCACGCTTGCTGTACGCATCGAGCACAAACGTGGCGTCCCTGTTTTCAGAAATCGCCCAATAAAACGGGAGGGTGAGCGACGCCCCGCGCGAACTGCTGTTTGAAACGAGGGGGATCAAAAAACCGGTCTGCCGGTCTTTCAAAAGAGGCGCATACAAATAGGGCGTATATAAAACAGGGAGGTCCTTGATCCGGAAGGTCGCATCTTTTGCGATCAATTTCTTTTCCACCACGGCGTTCACGTCCTTGCCCTTGAAACACCAGGCAGGCACAGGCGCGTCGCACGTAGTAAACGTGGCGTCAGGACTATAGTAGTAATCCTCGGCCCTCTTCTCTATCTCTTTTCCCGAGATATGATAATTGTATTTCTTATAGAATACCTCCGCGTCAAAGAGTGTCCCTGTTTTTGCATCGAGATTCATCCCGGCCCTGGCCGCCTTTATCGAGGTCTCCGGGTCGTCGTAACTGACCGCACCGACGGCCAGCGCCTCAGAGGTGTCCTCATGGAAAGTTATTTCGTCGGATTTTAAGACAGCGGCGCCTTTTTCGACCGTCGCCGCCCCGGTGGCGATATACGTTTTCGTTTCACCGAAATATTCAAGCTTATCCGAAGTGATGATGGTGGTATCGGCATCCCCGGCAAAACAGACGAAAGTAAAAAGTGAAAAATAAATAGCAAGCAATAATAAAACAAAATATAAAGAAGAGAAGGTAATTCGATGCCCCATGTTTTTCACGTGTTCCGGTAATTATCCTTTCACTTTTCACTTCCAACTATTTACTGCCTTTTTTTATTCCCTGAGCCTCGTAAGCACACCTTTATTTCCGAAAGACTCTATTGCCTCGCCAAGGGTGTAGAAAGAGCCGGTAATAACGACAAGGTCCCCGGGAAGGCTCATCTCTTCGGCCTTTTTTACGGCCTCAGCCACGCCCGGGACAACGACCGAGGAATATCCTTTGGCGGCCGCATCTGCAGCAAGCCGCTCCGGTGGGGCCGACCTGCCGTACGCGGGCGCCGTAAAAATGATCTCAGATGCAATCGGCAGAAGCGGATCGAGTATGCCCCCGACATCCTTGTCGCCCATCGCGCCGACCACCAGTATGATCCTCTTATACCTTGAAAGCGCGACCTCCTTAAGGTACACAGAGAGGGCCGAGGCGGCCTGGGGATTATGGGCGCCGTCGATGAGGACTGGAGGGTCGTCATTCACCATCTGAAGCCTGCCTGGCCACTGCACCGAAGAAAGTCCCTTTCCTATGTCACACCTCATTCCCGGGTATTTTCTCATGAGTATCTCAGCCGTTTTTACCGCCACCGACGCATTGGTCATCTGATGTCTGCCGGCCAAAGAGACTGAAAGGTCTTGACTTCGGCCCTGGCCGGCATAATGAAACGATATCCCCCGGAGAGATTCCGATATCAACTCCGACTTAAATGATTCTCCATACGTAAGCAGCTGCGAGCCCCTCTCGGCCGCCTTCCTCCCGATGACCTCCATCGCCTCAGTCTCCTGAGGGGCCGACACCACGGGGATTCCGGCCTTTATGACGCCCGCCTTTTCCGACGCGATCTCTCTTAACGTCTTACCGAGAAACTCGCAGTGATCGATACCGATCCTCGTAATGACCGTGACATCGGGGACGACCACGTTGGTCGCGTCGAGCCTGCCGCCCAATCCTGTCTCTATCACCGCCCACTCGACGCCCGCATTCCTAAAATGCAGGAAGGCCATCGCAGTGACGACCTCGAAAAAAGTGGGAGAAAAATCCCCGATCTCCTCCGCTACGGCCCTCACTTCCTCAGCGAGGGTTATGACGTCCCGTTCGGTAATTTCCTCGCCGTTTATCCTTATCCGCTCCGTAAAACTGATGAGGTGAGGAGAAGAAAAAAGGCCGGTCTTCACGCCCGCCGTCCTTAGGATAGATGCGATCATCGCCGAGGTGGAACCCTTTCCATTGGTCCCTGCCACGTGGACAGACCGGAAAGAGTCCTGGGGATCATGAAGAGCGGACATGAGTTTCCGGATATTATCGAGGCCGAATTTCATGCCGAACTTTTGAAGACCGTAAAGATATTCGATCGTGCGTGGATAGCTCATACAAGCAATTCTATGATCTTTGCAACGGTCTTTCTGATATCTTTCCTGTCGACGATCTTGTCTATAAACCCATGCTCAAGAAGAAACTCGGCCCGCTGAAAATCTTCGGGGAGCTGCTGCTTGATTGTCTGCTCGATAACGCCTCTTCCGGCAAACCCGATAAGGCTCTTCGGCTCGGCAAATATCACGTCCCCAAGCATCGCAAAACTGGCCGTGACCCCTCCGAACGTCGGGTCGGCCAGGATCGAGATGTAGAGCAGTCCGTTGTCCTTTAATCTGCCCACGGCAGCAGACACCCGCGCCATCTGCATAAGGGAAAATATCCCCTCCTGCATCCTCGCCCCGCCTGAGGAGGCCACCGTAATAAGGGGCCTGCCCGTCTCAGTAGCGGCTTCTGCGGCCCTTACGATCTTCTCTCCGACAACGGACCCCATACTCCCGCCTATGAAGGAGAAATCCATAATTACCAGGATGGCAGGATGTCCCTCTACCGTGGCCTCTCCTGAAATTGCGGCATCTTCAAGGCCGGTCTTCCTCCTGTTTTCTTCAAGCTTTTCCTTGTATAAGACCTTGTCCTTGAAATTCAGAGGGTCCTTGGAAGACAGACCGGCGTCCATCTCAACGAAACTCCCTTCATCCACAAGGAGTTTGAGACGTTCCCTGGCGCTGATCCTGAAATGATAGTTGCACTTCGGGCATATCCTTAGGTTCTTGTCTATCTCCTTCTTATAGATGATCTCGCGGCAGCTCTCGCACTTTACCCAAAGTCCCTCGGGGATCTTTACTTTCTTATCGGTCTTGATCTCTTTGCTCTTCTTAAACCAGGCCATATATCCACCTTCTCACTTCTTGCAGACTCATATGCGCGCCATGCGTAGGGCCGAAAGTTCCATAGGGGCGTTAAGCTGCCGGTACTTTTTTTCCAGGTCTTGGCTCATTTGATCGCGTTTCTCAAGGCAATAAGATATTTCTTCAGATTTTCATCGGTATCTTCCACCCGTTTCACGATCGAGCTGCCCACTATCACGCCGTCTGCGATTCGGGCGATCTCCGCGGCCTCCCCGGGAGTTGAAATACCGAACCCTACCGCAACAGGTTTCCTGCCCGTCTCCCGTATCTTTGCGACATGAGAGCCGATGGAAGGGTCCACCGAAAGCTTTGAACCAGTTATCCCAGTAATAGAGACATAGTATATAAAGCCCCTGGAGGACCTCGCCACTTTCTTAATCCTTTCGCCGGTGGAAGTGGGAGCAACGAGGAAGATAACGTCAAAACCGGTTTTTTTCGAAAAAAAGAGCAGCCTGTCCGCTTCGTCCGGCGGCAGATCAGGGACTATTATTCCGTCCACGCCGGCGCCTGAGGCATCCCGAACAAACTTTTCTTCGCCGTATTTATATATAAGGTTATAGTAGGTCATCAATACGATCGGGATCTGGGTGGTCTTTCTTACATCGCCGACGAACTCGATCACCTTCTTCAGCGTGACCCCTTCCCTGAGCGCCCGCTGGGCCGCCTTCTGTATCGTCGGGCCGTCTGCCAGAGGGTCGGAAAAAGGTACGCCTAGCTCGATGATGTCCGCCCCGCATTCCTCAAGTATCCCCACCAGTTCTTTCGTCCTTTCAAGATTGGGGTCTCCCGCCATCACATACGGAATAAAGGCCTTTCCCTTTCGTCCGAGCACCTCTTTGAATTTCTTCTCTATCCGGGACATCACAGCTCTATCCCTTTTATCCGTGCGACATGCTGCACGTCCTTGTCGCCGCGGCCCGAGAGATTGACGATGATCACCTTGTCTTTCGAAAGCCTTGGGGCCAGCTTGATCGCCTCGGCAAGGGCATGGGAAGACTCCAGTGCCGGAATAATGCCCTCCGTCCTTGAGAGATGCTCAAAGGCGCTGAGCGCTTCTTCGTCGGTGGCATAGGTATAACTGGCCCTTTCCGAGTCCCTGAGAAAAGCATGTTCCGGCCCTACAGCCGCATAGTCAAGGCCTGCCGAAACAGAATGGGTGCCTAAGATATTGCCGTCGTCGTCCTGAAGAAGGAAACTCTTGGTTCCCTGCAGAACGCCTACGGATCCGCCTGCGAACCGTGCAGCGTGCTCACCGGGGACAATGCCTCTTCCTCCGGCCTCTACTCCAATCATCTTGACGTTCCTGTCTCCGATAAAATGGTGGAAAAGCCCCATCGCGTTACTCCCTCCCCCGATACATGCTATCAGATAATCCGGCATCCTCCCCTCTTCAGCGATGATCTGTTTTCTTGCCTCCCTGCCGATCACGGACTGGAAGTCCCTCACTATCGCCGGGAAAGGGTGAGGGCCGAACACAGTGCCCAGGACATAATGCGTAGTCGCTACGTTCGTTGTCCAGTCGCGCATCGCCTCGTTGATCGCGTCTTTCAATGTTTTTGACCCGATCGAGACCTCAGCCACTTCGGCACCGAGCAGCTTCATCCTAAAGACATTCAGAGACTGCCTCGCGATATCGTCCGACCCCATATAGATTTCGCACTCGAGACCGCAGAGGGCAGCCCCCGTGGCGGTCGCAACGCCATGCTGGCCGGCGCCGGTCTCGGCGATCAGCCTCTTTTTCCCCATTTTTTTTGCGAGGAGTGCCTGCCCGAGGGCGTTATTTATCTTATGTGCTCCGGTATGCGCAAGGTCTTCGCGTTTGAGATAGACCTTCGCCCCGCCCAGGGACTCCGTCAGCCTCTTGGCAAAATAGAGCGGCGTCGGCCTGCCGACATAATTCTTCATGAGATAAGAAAGCTCCAGGCGGGACTCCTTGTCTTTTTTGAACTTGTGATAGGCATGCTCCAGTTCATCGAGTGCGGGGATGAGCGTCTCGGGCGCAAAACGTCCGCCGTACGCTCCAAAGTAGCCTCTTTTGTCAGGTAATTTCTTAATTTCAGCCGCCCCTTTCCGTCAAGCCACTGTTTTTACATGGCCTTTTATAAAGCCCCAGAAAGAATGTATTATATCCCAAAAACGCTAAATATGGACAGGGGTTGGGAGAATACAGAGAGTCGGGGAGCGACACGTTTCAGACCAAAAGGCCCGGGACAGTATCCTTTACCCTTTTTCGGGGGGCAGGTCCATATGTCTGATTATCTTCCCCTCAACAAGGTATATGACCATCTCGGCGATATTCGTCGCATGATCGGCAATACGTTCAAGATATGTGGCCACAAAACTGATCTTCATCGCCCGGGTTACCGTCGTCGGGTCCTGGACCATGAAGAAGGCGAGTTCCTGTAATACGGAATGTTTGAGATCGTCGACCTCATCATCCCGCATGATCACATCCATGGCGAGTTGTCTTGTCCTTTCTCACGAAGGCGTCGAGCGCGTCCCTTGTCATCCCCTGGGCAATCTCCCTCATTCTTGGGATGTCGATATAGGGCTTAAGTATCGGTTCTTCGTTGAGTTCAATCGCCCTTTCCGCAATATTTACCGCCAGGTCTCCCATCCTTTCGAGATCAGTCGTTATCTTCATGGCTGTGGTGATAAACCTCAGATCGCCCGCCATCGGCTGCCTTAAGGCGATCAGCCGGATTGATTCTTCATCTATCTCGACATCGAGCGTATTTATGAGCCGGTCATTATCGATGACTTTTCTGCGCAAGTTCATTGTCCCTTTCCACAAGGGCCTGCACGGAATGTTTTATCGCGTCCTCGACAAGGGACCCCATTTTAAGGATCTTTTCTTTCAGGTGCTGTAATTCCTCATCAAAAACACTCATCAACCGAACCTCCCCGTCACATAGTCTTCCGTAAGTTTTTCAGACGGCGCCGTAAATATCTTGTCGGTCCTGTCGAACTCGATCAGTTCCCCAAGCATCAAGAAACCGGTCCAGTCCGATATCCTCGCCGCCTGCTGCATGTTGTGCGTCACTATAACTATAGTAATCTCTTTTTTCAAGGTCGTCAGCAAGTTCTTCTATCTTTGCGGTGGATATCGGATCGAGTGCCGATGTCGGCTCGTCAAAGAGCAGCACTTCAGGATTTACCGCAAGCGCCCTGGCGATAACAAGCCTCTGCTGTTGTCCGCCTGAAAGGTCATAGGCGCTCGCATTGAGCTTGTCTTTCACCTCATCCCACAGGGCCGCATGCTTAAGGGCCTGTTCCACCTTTTCAGACAGGTCCGATCTTCTTGCCGATCCCTTTTAGTTTAAGTCCGTAGGCGATATTGTCAAATATGCTCATCGGAAACGGGGTCGGCTTTTGAAAGACCATCCCTATCCTGCTTCTGAGGTTGATGAGGTCCGTCTCTTTTGACAAGTATGTTGCTCCCTTGAAAATGTATCTCTCCTTCATACCTGTTCTTCGGATATAGGTCATGCATCCGGTTGAAACACCGAAGAAGTGTCGTCTTGCCGCATCCTGAAGGACCTATCAATGCGGTTACCGCGTTTTTATAGACCGTCAGATTTATTTTCTTAAGGGCGTGAATATCCCCGGCATAATGAAAATTCAGATCTTTTACTTCTATTTCAACTAGTCTCAGCCACTATTTGTACCTCCATTTTATGATTAAACGCTTCCTGTAATTGTAAGAATGCAGAATGAATATCGTAATCACAAATGCCGCGGCCCATGCCTGGGCATGCCAGTTATCATAAGGCCCCATGGCATATTGAAATATGGTTACAGTAAGGGAAGCAATAGGCTGTTTCATATTGAGTGAGAAAAATGAATTATTAAATGAGGTAAACAAACAGCGGCGCGGTCTCCCCTGCCACCCTCGCGATAGAAAGCAAAATGCCCGTCAGTATTCCTGTTGCCGCCCCGCGATAAACCACCTGGGTAATCACTTTGTAATAGGGAGCGCCGAGGGCAAATGCGGCCTCCCTTAATGTCCACGGCACAAGTGAAAGCATGTCTTCGGTTGTCCTGAGGACAACAGGGATCATGATTATCGAAAGCGCAACAGCCCCGGCCCAGCCGTTAAAGTGGCCGACAGGTTTGACCAGTATAGCATAGATAAAGGTGCCTATGACGATGGAAGGGACGCTGACCATGATGTCGGCCAGTACGCTGATAATCCTTGCGATCTTTCTGCCCCGCGCATATTCGGCAAGAAACGTGCCTCCGAGCACGCCGACAGGCACCCCTATCAATGTTGCGCAGAAGGTTATCAGCAGTTGCCCGACAAAGGCGTTTCTCAGTCCGCCTCCTTCAACACCGGGCGGCGCAGGGTCATTCATGAACAGAGCCCAGATTCAGCGCCTTTATCCCGTGGACAAGCACGTCTCCGAGAATAAATACGAGCCAGAAGAGACCCAGAAATGCCGCCAGAGTGCTCAGCAAGAGGGCGATGACCCCTTCAGTTTTTCTCCATTGTTCTCTTGTCATCGTGAATACTTCCTCTCTGCCTTCAGGAGAAAGAATTTCGCTATGGCAAGGGTGATGAAACTCATTACAAAGAGCACCAGCGCAAGATAAAAAAGGGACGACAGATAAATGTCATTGTCCGCCTCGGCAAACTCATTGGCAAGGGTAACAGTAATAGTCGCGGCCGCGTCAAAGAGAGATGTTGTTATCCTGTGGTTGTTTCCAAGGACAAAGGCTACCGCCATGGTCTCGCCAAGCGCCCTGCCAAGGGAGAGGACTATCCCCCCGAATACCCAAGCTTTGAATACGGTAGAACGACATTCTTTACAACTTCCCATTTTGTGGCGCCGAGGGCATAGGCGGATTCCTTCACCACCGCCGGTGTGAGATTAAAGGAATCCCTTGATATGCTGGCGGTAAAGGGAATGATCATGATGCTCAAGATTATGCTTGCAGTCAGGATATCGATCCCCATAGGCGTGCCCTGGAAAAGTATCCCTATAAAGGGCACGCCCGCGAAGATCTTCTTCAGAAATGGCTCTATATGATTGCTCATTATCGGCGAAAGGGTGAAAAGTCCCCACATGCCGTAGATGATGCTCGGTATTGCTGCAAGAAGTTCTATAGCCACCCCGATCGGTCCTTTCAGAAAATTCGGGGATATTTCGGTGACAAATATCGCAATGCCGATCGCAACAGGGATCGCGATAATAAGGGAAAGAATAGTCGTGACTACTGTTCCGTAAATATTTGTCAGGGCGCCGAAAGATTCTGTTACCGGGTCCCAGTCCGTTGAAGTAAGGAATTTGATAATCCCGAATTTGCCGATCGCCAGGGAAGACTCTGATATAAGCACATAAAGGATTCCGATAATAAATATAAGACCGAAAAGGAAGCTACGGCAGTGATAAATGAAAAGATCATATCAACTGGATTCTTTTTGCGGTTCTTGCCATTTATATTGTCAACCTTTTCATTAAGCCAACTTTCCGGCTGAATATCTGTAAAATATGGGAGCGGGCCTTTTAGGGACCCGCTCCATTTTTCCTGCGTTTATTAAATCCCGTTTGCCTTCCAGTATGCCCTTATCTTGTCCTTGAGAGACGCGGGAAGCGGCACGTAAACCAGTTCTTTCGCCTTCTTGTCTCCATTTTTGAACGCCCAGTCATAAAAGGCGACCACTTTCTTGTTTGAATCGGTCTTCTCTTTCGCAAGAAGTATGAAAGTCGCTCCTGCTATAGGCCATGATTGTTTGCCGGGAGCATTGACGAGCCAGAGATTAAAGTCCTTTTTGGGGTCGAAATTGTGCGGTGGCGGCAGCATCCTCGAAAGCTCTTGAAGGTCGGCTCCACAAAATTGCCGGCAGGGTTCTTTAAGAAGCACATACGCAAGCTTGTTCTGCTGCGCATAGGCCAACTCGACATACCCGATTGAGTCGGCTGATCTCTTTGTGTAATTTGCAACACCCTCATTTCCCTTGCCGCCGATCCCGACAGGCCATTTGACGGAGGTGCCGGCCCCCACCTTGCTTTTCCACTCGGGGCAGACGCCGCTGAGATAATTCGTAAATATCGCTGTTGTCCCCGAGCCGTCAGACCTGTGGACGACGGTAATGTCTATGTCAGGCAATTTGACCTTTGGATTCAGGGACTTGATTTTGGGGTCGTCCCATTTCTTTATCTCGCCAAGATATATCTTGCAGACAGCCTCGGAATCGAGCTTCATCTGGCCTGCCTTCACACCCGGGAGATTCACTACCGGCACCACTCCGCCGATGACCGCAGGGAACTGAAGCAGTTTGTCTTTATGAAGCTGCTCCGGAGCAAGAGGCGCATCGGATGCGCCGAAATCTACTGTCCTGTCCGTGATCTGCCTGATACCGCCGCCGGAGCCTATGGACTGATAGTTGAGCTGTACGCCGGCGACCTTATTATAGTCAAAAGCCCATGCGGAATATACGGGATAGGGGAAAGTCGCCCCTGCGCCGTTAAGGGTTTCTGCCGCATGCACCTGGGTGAACGAAAAGATCAACGCTATTGCTAATGCAAATTTAAGAAAAACTCTCATTTTTTTCTCCTTTTTAATAGTTACTCTTAGGATACAGACTGATTGTTACAATACTGTTACAAGGAAGTTAATTTTCTGTTACATGCCGTGACAATCTCACCTCCTTCTGATTTTACCGCCATATACACACGATAGCAAATAACCGAAATGGCAGTTCCTCGCATATTTTTTATCGAAGATCTCCTCTATATAGAGAGATTAGGGCTGCCTTCACAGGGAACAACTATTGCAACCGGGCGAATCATGAGACTCAAGAAGATCATTCGCATGACCTAAAATAACATTGAATTGTTACAGCAATATTAAGGAATTATTAAGTTTGCATTTATTGGGTGTATGACACTGTCCGAAAGCAGATAAATTGATTTTAGCCCTTATCCGTCGTAAGGGAAGGAAACCCTTCCACGCACCGCCAAAAATTTAACCGAAATGTAACATTGCCTTCACTTGGGTGTAACACCTATCGATATATAATGTAGCCATGATTACGTTGCATGAGAAGTCAAAAACAGACTCGACATGCCCCTCCTGCAACTCCGAAGCAGTATACCGCTACGGCAGGGCAGGGACCGGGAAACAGAGATTTCTCTGCATAATTTGCGGAAAGCAGTTCACAAATGGATCAAAGGTTTCTGAGATCAAGGGGAAACCTGCATGTCAGGAATGCGGCAAGCCCATGCATGTCTACAAAATTGAAGGGGACGTAATCAGGTTCCGGTGTTCAGGATATCCTGAGTGCAAGCATTTCAGGAAGTTCAGAATGAAGGAGGATAAAATAGTATGAACTGTTACATTCACACCACGCCAGGGAGATTGCGCATGAGGAACCCTGTTTTCAAGAACAAAAACACCCACGATCATATAAAAATGTTGCTTTCGGTCCTCATAGGAATAGCCACAATCGATATCAACAGCACCACTGGAAGCCTGACGATACACTACAATGCATCCCAAATCAATGACAAAGACATAATCAATACCCTTCAGAGGGCGGGCTATTTCGATGAGACCAAGGCCATATCAAACGACCAGTATATCCAGACAGCGGCATCCAATGCAGGGAAGGTCCTTGGCAAGGCCGCGTTCGGAGTCTTTGTGGACAGGGCATTTGAGGGGTCCGCTCTGTCACTGCTTGGGCTCCTATTGTAAATCCCCGGTAGCGGTAAAATGTTCGGCAAACCATAAAGTACCTTTCCAAACGTAAGGCAAATTATTTTTTCCTCTTCTGGACTCCCCGATCTTCTTAAATCTAAAACGCCAGCAGTTTCAGGTTGAACACCCGCTCAATAAGCCAGGTAAAACCAATGGCAAAGATAGCTACTGATGCGCCGGCAGTTATTATCCTGAATTCAAACTGCTTCCTAAGCAGGTACAAAACGGGAAGCATAACGAAGATTATCATCAATTGTCCGATTTCTACTCCCATGTTGAAGGAGAGCACTGAGAGAAGCAAATTTGCCTTTCCCACAATTAATTCCTGAAGAGCACTCGCAAATCCGAATCCATGGACCAGACCGAAACCGAATGTTACAAGCCAGCGGTAATTAACTTCCTTTTTGAGCAGGTTTTCGGCCGCAACATAGCAGATAGAAAGCGCTATTGCACTTTCAACAAGCCTTGAGTTCAGGCTGACAATCCGCAATGCCGCTAAAAGAAGGGTTATGCTGTGCGCAGTGGTAAACGCGGTAATGATCTTCAGTACTTCCTTTAAAGAAAGCCCGATAACGATCAATGCCAGCAGAAATGCTATGTGGTCATACCCGGTCAAAATATGCTCAATGCCGAGGACCAAAAATTGACCTATATTGGCCCATATGGACCTTTCCCCGGGAATGCGCAAAACAGAACCGTGTTCTCTGTCTTTGGAATAGGACTTGCCAGGGGGATGTATTGGTGATTCGGCTGACGACTTATCCGGCGCCGGCTTGCTTTGGCGATCGTCGCCGACAGGCCCTGCCGACGGCGGATTGCCCGCAGCGTTTTTTTGCGTCGCAATTTCCTTAAGGCTGTCCGAGCTGCCGGTTACGACAGGGGTCTCGGCCTTATGCTCCAAAGCAGACGCATTTGCAGCTCCATTAATGGAGACTTCCCATACCGGGGCCTTATAGTCAAAAGTGTTTTGGAATACGGGCTGGGAAAAATCGAACACCTTTTGCAACGCAGCTCCTGTGGCCTCGGACAAATATCCGTAGGCGAGGTTCACATGCGCGTTGTTTGTCTCTTCAAATAATAAGGTGTAATCGATCCTGACGGGATTTACAGGGTTATTAAAGCTGATATTATCTACTGACAGCCATAATGTATATAAGTCTCCATTTCTGGCTATTTTATTTAGCTTTACAGGATATTTCGTATCGTTGACCGTTATGGAAAGCTTATTATTGATGTAAGGCTGAATTACATCCTTTGCAACTTGCTGCAGTTGCGTATCGGAAAGTGAATCAAGCTCATAATGTCCCTCCTTTATTCCTTTTATTTCCGCTAATAAGGATGGAGCAAGGTCAACATTGCCGATAATAGTGTTTTTGCCAAAACACCACCTGGACCCCCCCATAGACAGGTTGTGAGCAAAGGCAGGAACAGTTGTGAGAAGTAACAGAAACGTTATGACTAATAAAAATTGTTTTCTCAATAGCATAATCGCAAAGTCCCTCGCATGAGCAAACGGGTTAAGAGTCGATTTTCGATAGCAAGACGCGGCCTTCCTCGGATGATAAAGATGCGGACTTCTTATTGGCCATCACGAACATAATCAGGCTGGAGACGGCAAGTAAGAAGCTTAACATGCTCATAGGCGGCAGGCCCCCGTTCCACTTCTGGACATTCAGCGTATCCCTGTAGCCCATCGCAAAAAGATGGCCTGAGACGAGGGCGCACGCAAGAATCGTAAGTGTCCGCTTAAGGTCCGGTTTTATTGGGGTCGCTTGCAGGCGCCAGAAACAATAGACAGCCAGCACTCCCATGAACAGCACCAGTTCTCCCGTCAGGCTCATCTTATCGCCTTCAAAGAAATTAACGTAGTATCCTTGCGAAAGGATGCCGAGCGACAGCAGGACGTGGACGAATACCAGCTGCGAACATGCGTTTGTCCAGAATCGGACCGCGTCCCTCTCCGCGCGCATGAGACCGAGGGCCGCCATAAACATCGCTTCTACCGCTGTCATGCATACGGCTTTGTTCATGATATAGACAGGTGCGTGAATCAGTGAGACATGTCCGAACCCTGCATACCGAATGACTGCATAAGCTGTGGTAAACAGAAACGCTGTCAGAAATTGGTTGATCATACTTCATTCTCCTTTGTCGACATTTTTTTAAAAATATCCTTTCCCACATCTGATACTTCACTCCACCTCGACAACAAAAGGGCACTCCGGGTCGGGAGCGTAAATGTCTCCGGAGGCGAAGCCGGCCACGGCACGACAGCCGCCCTTGCAGATATCGAGATAATCACACGACCGACAGGGCTCTGGCGCCCGGTCAATCCAGGAGCGCAAGCGCGAGAGATGTTCAGAGCCGGTCCAGAGCCGGGGCAGATCGAAAATATTCTCCTCACCGGATAAGAAGGAGCAGCCGGCAAACCTGCCGTCGGAACGGACCCCCAAGAGGACGTTACCTGCCTCGCATCCGTAGACCGAAAACCGCTCCATAATCGTTTTGTCCGGCCGGTGCCAGCAGAACATCGGGACGAATGAACAGTCGATCTTTGCCGGGACCCCATATTCCTGTGAAAGGCGCTGGATCGTTGGATAGAATTCCCGGTTCTGGGCCGGCGTCAATCGCCTTTCGAAGTAGTCCTGTGTCCCTCTTCCCGAGGGTTTGAGTCGCAAAAGCTCGACATCGGAAAGCTCTCTTTCCTGGGCAAAGATGAACAACTCGCTCAGTTGATCGAAGCTTTGCCGGCTCACCACACAGTTCAGCCCCACGCTGACGCCCGCCTCAAGAAGCATGTCCACGCCTTGTATTGCCGCCGGAAGAGCAATGGGACTCCGGCCGGCTTTCTCGAAACTCACAGTGCCGTCGATGCTGACATTTACCTGCCCGAACACGCGGCACTTTGCAGCGCTTTCTCGGGTCATCAGGACGCCGCTGGTGGTCAGGTTGGGAACTATACCGCGATCGCGCACATAGGAGGCCAATTCAAAGAAATCGGCTCGCTCCAGCGCCTCTCCGCCGCCCAGGGCCATATGGAACACGCCCATCTCGGCGAGCAGGTCGACTGCCTTGCGGAAATCCTCAGCCGAAAGTTCGCCTGTATCCCTTACTCCAGAATCCATATAGCAGTGACTGCATCGTTGGGAACAGGCGTTGGTCACAGAAAAATGGACCTCCAGGGGGGCGGACAGAACATGGGTTTCAGGCCCTTCCCATAGCGGGCTGTGATCATAACCGAGTCCTTGCATGAAGTCCCGGTCTACATGCACCAGCGTCGGGGGATTTTCCAGGGCCAGGATCCCTCCAAACGACTCAAACCGATGCTTCATAACGCTCGCCCCTTCTCTTCCCCATGACTAAGCAGGGGCATTTCTATCATTTCTTCCGGTCGCCCGTGCTCATGGCCCTTTGCCGTACTAACGACCGCAGCAAAAGTATTGAAAAGGACCGTCATGGCCGCTCCGGCGGTGAAGAAGACCACCATATCTACGCCGATACTGCTTGAATTCGGGTTGTAGCCAGTCTTGACCTTCAGGATTCGTCCTTTCATTTCTTTCACCTTCCTTCTTCTTTTTTCTCTTTGTTCCAGGGATCTGTGCGGTTCATTTGCCGCGGTCTCCTGCTCATTGTTCCCCCAGTCCGCTACAGAAGCCCTGCTTTGTACCGTAACGTGTCGACAAAAATGTCTATAATCGCTGGTCCATTGGGATGGTATACAAAAAATAGATAGAGAACTGCCGTGGTCATCAGCAGGGTGAGGACGGGGCTGAGCCAGCGCAGCGCCCTGGGGTGGGTCTGCCAGAATTTTCCTCCGGTCAGGAGCAGCAGCCAGAAGAGGACCGTCAAGTTGAGTCCGGCAACCATGTAAACCACAGTATCGGGGATGACGATTGGATAGCCCCCGGTCTCCATGGAATAGAAGGTCGGCATCCTGAGAGCATTCAAAAGCACCCAAAGGAGAACCACAATCAGGAAATTTCTGATCGAGGATCGGGAAAGCTGTTTCCACGGATTCATCAGCAGGACCGCAGCCCAGAGCGCCACTATGACTGCCCATGCGGCCCATGCCCAGGCCCATGACATTTGCCAGTGGCGGCTCGCCGCTTCATAGGCCACCTGATCGCTTGCAGAGAGTTTATTTTCGCCGTTATGGGCGGCAATGGCCTTAAAGGCGAGATAGCTTTGCCGGCGCTTGTCCATGCGGTCATAGGCATATCCGAGCTCCCTCAGGACATCGTCCTTCAAAAGAAAATCAGGGCGTTCCTTCAGCAACGCCTCGAATTTCTTCACCATGATTTCATCTCCGGCATTGGCGAACCGGATCGCCTGATAGGTCTTGAAGGCCTGCTCCTGGTTCATCAGCTTTTCGAGAGAGGCCAGTTTCTCCTTGTAAAAAGCGATCTGCCTGGGGCCAGCATATTTCTCCAGAAATTCCCGGTCCCATTTGATCGCCTTCTTTATGTCGACAAGGTTGTCTTCATACAGGGTCCCCAGCATCTGTACGGCGTAACGACGGGGCGCACTTTCAGGATGCTTCTCGGCGATTTCAATGAAAGTGGCGGCGGCCTCGGAATAGCGGCTGCCGATATACGCCTGCTGGGCCTTCTGCTTAAGCTCGTCCACTGCCGTGCTGTCCTGGGTCGCAGATCCGGAGAGCGGCGGCAACAACAGGCTCCCGAAGAGCGCAAGAATAATCAATGAAATGAGCTTGGTACGCTTAAGCCGCGGCATATCCTTTTTGGTTGTCATTGTATTGGTCTCTGTTTTTTCTCACAGTAAATAGTATTCCTTTTATATTGCGTGAGTATTACATGAATATTATTTTTTCGTTAAAGCGATACTCAGAAGCTGTCGATGATAATGCAAACGGGGGCCCGAAGGCCCCTGGTCTGCAGACATAATTACTGCATTTTTTTCTCCTGTTCCTGCAATGTCACAGGGGTAAAAGGTAAGGCCGGCATTATTCGGATTAATGCTTCCAGTGGTCCGATTCACCGACCTTCAGCGGAATGACTGTCTTCTTGCCGGCTGCCAGACCATTGGTCGTAGCCCTTATCATCATCGGTTCGACATTGTTCGCGCCGGTTGCACTGACGCCCATGTTCTCGTTCAAGCAACACCACAGGCGTAAAGGTAATCGCTGTGTTATTCGGATTGCTGAACGATAGCGGAACGACGACCGAGTCTCTTTTGGCCAATCCGGTATGTTTAGCCCGGATCATCGGCTCACCATTGTTCGAACCGGTTGCATTGACCAGCGTGACGTCCGTGATGAGGCCGGTGTTCTGGGCGATCTTTGAGGCAATTTTCGGAGTGGTGGTGCTGTATTCGTTATCTGCATTGCCGACCCCCTGGAGGTTGACAATGCCGTCCAGAACAACGTGGATGTTACCGGTGAGGGCGGGGCCGTTATTAGTGATCTCCAGGTTGCACCGGTATAGCTGGGTCGCAGGATTGTAAGTCATGTGGGTGGTTTTTACGCTTACCTGCGATGAGACGTCGGTAAAGTGATGGAGAGCAACAGTCTCGATCGGTGAAAGGGACAGCGCCGACGAAGGCTGGATAGCGGACGTACTCACGTTGTTTACCTGATAGGCGGTCATGGTGAGGTTTTCCCCATCTACGTCGAAGGTCATGAACTCCATGGCCGGCCAGGCTGTGATTACGTGCGGAAAGTTGCCCTCATTGGTCATATCGGGCTGATAAACTGGTGCGCCGCCGCCGCCGCTGGTGATATGCGGGACATTCAGGGCGATCTGGTCACCGTTTGCCTGGGCGGAAGTATAGGCCCCGGTGCGGGCATAGTTGTGGCTGTGGCCGGCATAGACCAGGTCCACATTATATTGAGTGATGAGAGGTTCGAGCGCCCTCGCAGTGATGTTGTCGCCGTCTTTGCCGGCGGAATACGACGGCTCGTGGTATATTAGGATCTTCCACGGCTTTGTTGTCGTGGCCAGATCGTTTACGAGCCAGTTGTACTGGGGGGAGCCTGGAGCATAGCTTGAGTACTCGTCGACAACGGTGAAGTGGACCGGACCGTAATCGAAGGACCAGTAGAGGTTATTGTAGTAAGGATTACCACTGGCATCTGTTGTAGGAGCAACTGTTTTAGAAGTCATATTCGTATACGGGAAGGGAAAGTACTTCGGGAAGGTAGCGCTGTACCCTGAAGCGTTATCATGATTACCCTTGCATCCGT
Organism: uncultured Nitrospiraceae bacterium; assembly: GCA_963811165.1. Lineage (GTDB taxonomy): Bacteria > Nitrospirota > Thermodesulfovibrionia > Thermodesulfovibrionales > UBA6898 > Sulfobium. The sequence continues at coordinate 346,359 of CAWEQH010000001.1, read as the reverse complement.
CGATGGGCGAATTCGCCGTAAATGCGACGATGTCCGTCTTGGTCGCGTCGAACCACTGGGTCGTCCAGTAGCTTTCGCCGTCGGTGCTCACCCAGTCCCCGTTATGAATGGTAAGGCGTTGATAGTCCTCGTTGCCTGGCTGTGAATAAAAGCTGCGCATCGCCTGCATCACGTTGTCCAGGGCAAATGGCTGGCTCCTGGAATCACCCAATGCGAGGAACCTTACCGCAGTTGCGCTTCCGTGGGGCGCAGTGATAAACGATCCGGCGCCGTAGATGGCGCCGCTGGTCTGGTCAGCCACCTGGTAGTAGTATTTCTTGTTCGGCGTCAGTCCGGTGATTGTGTACTTGTGCTGCCTGTCGCCGAACTCAGGCGCCGTCACATTACCCATGCTGTACGTCATGTCGGTGCCCCAACTAATGGTATTCGTCTCGCTCGCGGTGTCGTCCTGCCAGACCACCTCCATCTGGGTGTTCACCCCCGGGTAAATCAAGTAGGGCTTTTTCAGAATGCCTGCGAAAGCCGCCGTGCTGAACACAGCAAAGGCCAGCACAAAAACTAAACTAGTCAATACTTTTTTCTTCATGGTATTCATCTCTCCTTTTTGTTTATGGTATGCTGCTGTTATTGACGCTTCTCACCCTGCAATGCCTAATGAATCTTTATCTCACCCCCTTTTATGGTGACTATCTGCTGTCCGGCAGTCAAAAGAGGGCTGCCGTTGTTGCTGGATCTATTGCCCTGCTTATCCAAGGTTGAAAGATCTGCGTCCCTCAAAGACGCACTATCCGCGCTTGGCACGTTCTGATCAGCGCTATCCGGATTCGCTCCATCCGGGTTCGCTTCATGCGGATTAGCTCCCTTTGTGCTAGTCTCTTTTGGGTTCGTTCCATCCGGGTTCGTTTCGGCCGTGTCTGTGCCAGCCAGGTTCACCTTGTCCAGGTTCACCCCGGTCAGATTCACTTCGTCCAGGTTCACCACGTTGAGGTTGGCCCCTTCTAGGTTGGCCCCTTCCAGGTCCGCCCCTCTGAGGTTCACCTCGTCCAGGTTCACACCGCTTAGGGTCACCCCGTTGAGGTTCGCCCCGCTCAGGTCCACCCCGTCCAGGTTTCCCCCGTTGAGGTCCCCTCCGTTTAGGTCCGCCCCGTTGAGGTTCGCCCCGCTCAGGTCCACCCCGTTGAGGTTCGCCCCGCCCAGGTTCGCCCCGTTAAGGTTCACCCCGCTCAGGTCCGTCCCGCTCAGGTCCGTCCCGCTCAGGTTCGCCCCGCTCAGGTCCGCCCCGTTGAGATCCTGCCCCGCCAGGTCCAGCCCGCTCAGGTCCGCCCCGCTCAGGTCACACTGGGGACATTGATTGGTTGCCCTCAATCTATCCAGATCAGCCGGCTTGAAACCGTACACGATAGTGCCTATCTGAAGTACGAAAAAAATGGTTACCCCCATCAGTGCTACAGGCCTTATCTTCATTTTCGATCTCCTCATCGGATGCAATCACTATTTCACAAAGGGATCGTTAGTCGCATATCCATCCCCTGTGCCCTTCGCCAAGATCAGCGAAATATCCTATAGCTATTAAATCAGAATCGTTGTTACGCCATAATGAATGCTGCATCAATTGTTTGTTAAATCAGGCAACTGTTCCGTATAGGAAAGTTGGCTGCGGCTGCCCGTAGAACAGGCGCACGTAATCGTCCCGGACATCCTGTTTTGGATTACCCGCCTGCCTGCGCCCGAAAAGCCCCTCTTACCACAATTACCTTCGCGGCAAGATTGATCGGCCGGCCTATGGACTCAGCAGGGTCGGCGCCGGAAGGCTCAGACGATAAGCACTGAATCCTCACACCCATAAGGATTGGGGTTGTATGCATCGGCATGAGGATCATTCTCCCACCGACACTCATCGATGAGATACCGGAACCTATATTCCGCATTGGATGGTAATTCAAGGATTATTTCAAAGTCACCGCTTTTGAGCCTCTTCATCGGCAGCGCGCCTTTTTCCCAATGGGTGAAATCACCGACGAGTGAAGCCTTTTTGGCAACGCCGGCCAATTCCCCTGGCAGTCGAAAGATTACCTCGCAGGAGGAGGCCTCAGGTACATACGTTCTCTCTATACCTCCATTTCCTTTTTCCGGCCTGCTTTGAGTCTCACGCTCCGGCGCTGTCTCTTGCAGGCCCTTCCCCTTTTTTATTTGGTCCTTCTTGCCAAGATTTTGTTTGGTTGCGACGGGAGAAACAGGCTTTACCGGTTTTCCTTTTGCTAATTCCTTCGATCCATTCTTTGTCACCATTTGCCTCCTAGTTATTAAGTGAGAATTCAACGATGTCTTTACGATCGTCCGGCACTTCATACGACCGATCACGGCTCAGCCTTGAGCTTTCCCTGTGGTCACTATACTCATGCCCACCAGAGTGCCGACCTTAATCACCCCGCCACTTCTGCGAAGATATTGTTGAGATCTTCGGTACGCGCGAAGCGATTTGTGATAATCCATTCCGCCTCGATCCAGTTGTTAAGATCACGACCCTCAGCCTTTCCGCTTTTCACATAGAGTTCGCATGCAAGCTGCTGTATTACATCATGCAGGTCCACATTCATTGCCATCTCCTCCTTTCCCTTATCCTCCATTTTGGTTCCCTCGGAAAAAAAATTTGAATCGATACTGCATTGTACAATTCTCAAATTACCCTATCATTACGATTGAATTAAAATTCCGTGAAATTGTACGTACTGCGGAAAAAACGCGAATGGAATCAGCCGGGATGAACTGACTGGCTTGAATTCACACAGTGGGAACTATCGGCTAGACATAAGATCCTCGGTACTACCAAAGAGACAGCTTACAAATTCCCTCCGCCTCGATGCGGTTACTGAAGCGAACCCCTCCTTATCACCTCTTTTACGTTACGACTCGCCAAAACAGTGAGATAATCCTTTATCCTTGCCCCTCCCTTGATACTGCAAAGAAATTCCTCGTAAAGTTCTCTTATCTTCTTCTCGGGCACGCCCAAATCTCTTGCGAGCATCTGGATGGCCTTCGCATGTTGTCTCTCTTCCGCATCGTTGTCATACGGACATACACCTTCCATGATTCCCTCATCCTTACAAAAAAAGTAAAAAAAGAACATTGCAAATAGAAAAGACTGCTCCGTAATCGCCCTTCTCTATGTCATGGTATGGCTTCGGAAAGGGCCGTCATGTACGTTACCGGTCGCTTCAGCATTCATTACACCCCTCCGCCTGTAATAGGCACAACAAATGTTTATACGTAACCAGGCCGACTTGCCATCGCTTATCCTACGAAAATTTGCGGAACGTTGCTTGTAGTACCCGACTCATCTCCTCCTTCTCGAAAGGATTTGGCCTATCGGTTCTCTGGATTAAAGTGTATCACCAAAGCTCCGGAGGATGTGAGATACCCTCTGCTGTTTTTTCATTATCTGCCTATGATTGCATTCACTTTGATAGGAGAAATTGTTATTCTTTACTCATAAAGAGACCGGATACCCTTAGCGTGCAGGCCCTATGATGAAGAGTCGATCTGAGAAAGGCACCTCAATCATTTTGTATGGGGGCGATGGGCAATATGGTAAAAACTGCAGAAATAATAATTAGTAGTTTGTGCGCAATGGGCGCTATAGAAATAAGCTATGTCGAGAGCCGGATCATTTCAAGAGCGGGGGCTGTTAAATCGGGTGAAAACTCCTTACTCGAGAGATACTGGAGCAATCTATCGGCAAAAGAGAGATGGATTTTTTGGACCGGATTTATGCTTTTAATCTCGCCTTTTGTTTTGGCCGTTGCAATATAATTGGCTTTATCTGATGCTAAGGTACATCTCTTGGTCGGTCCTGTTGCCACTATCTATAGCACTTCATTCACCCTCAATGGGTCCCTCCCCGAGGGAATCGACAACGACCTTCTCGGCAAATCCCAGGACCTTCTCGGCTGTTTTTTTAACGACTTGATCGTTCGTCTCTGCCTTGAGGAGACAAAGATAATGGTTCTTTTCGAGCATGCAGATTATCTGTTCGCAGTTTATCTTTTTCTCGTCAAAATAAAACAGGGCGCTGCCCGTAACGGGATTTGTTTCGACCGACAGTATGCCCGAAACTTTTTTGAGAAAGTCCTCAAGTTCTTTCGCCTTGGCGGGATTTTCGTGAAGATGAGGGGTCTGTATTCTCATCCTTCCATGCGTATAATGGATGTAGTAGTCCATTTCAATAAGACCTCCCTTTCGTTTCCCTTTTTTTACGGAATATCCCCGGCCTTTTATTACTATACCACAGCGTTAAGAGCCCTTCGGGTTGCCAATTGCCTCTGCTTTTATTGCTATAGGATAGGCAAGTAATGAATTAATCGTTGGACACAGTGTTAGCGAGGCATTAAAGTATGTACATCTCGCTCGGTAAGGCTGTGAAAGATGTCGTTGGCCATTATTTGGAAGACTCTCCGAAAAGCTGGCTGTCAACACTGTTAAGACATGGATAGTAATCAGCAAAAAACTGTTCTCCTTCTGACGATTGCATACTTCTTTGTCGAACTCTTCGGCGGGCTTTATTACCGAAGCCTGGCCCTGGTTACCGATGCCTCTTTCATGGCGATCAATATCACCGGTCAATTCGTCGCGTTTTATGTTGCGCGGCTCGCAAAGCGCCTGCCTACCAAAACCAAGACATTCGGGTACGAACGGGCCAAGGTGATCTCGGGCCTGTTCAACGGGATACTGGTAGGGTTTCTCCTTTTTTATGTCTTTGCCGACGCGTATAGCAAGATCATGCATCCCCAGCCACTCGAGGCAGACAAGGTACTCTTAATCGCAGTGATAGGACTTGCAGTCAATGCGTATGGGTTCATCATGTTTTACAGGCACTCGGCAGACATCAACCTTAAAGGCGCGCTATTGCTGATCGCAAACGATGCACTGGGGTCAGTCGGGGTCATAACCTCTTCCATTGTCATAAAGTTCACGGGCCTCTATTTCCTGGACCCCCTTACCGCAGTCATCATTGGACTCCTCGTCGCGTATCCGACCTACTTTCTGGTAAAGGAGAGCGTGCATATCCTCATGGAAGGCAACCCCGCAAAGATAGACCCCGCGGAGATTGAAAAATTCATCTATACGAATTTCCCTGATATAAGCAGCGTGAAGGATCTCCACATATGGGGTCTGTCCCCGGAAAAAATTATCTTGCTGGTACGAATTAGAACAAACGGGACGACCTATGACCGCGCCGGGGTGAAGGAGATGAAACAGAGTCTTCGCAAGAAGTACGGGTTCTCAGACATCTATCTTGAACTCTACGAACAAAAACAGCAGAAAGAACCGGCAGAGTATCTCACGCAAGATTTCGTCTAAACTAGGAAGAGGATATCTCGTACCTCCCTGTTGAAGAAACGGTTTTATAAAATCCCACCTGCCCTCCCTTTGTCACCGCACACAGGCGGGTTCGCCGGGGAGAAAAGGAGAGGGATAATCCCCTCTCTGGTAAAGAGGGGGGGAGATTTTCTGAATTCTGAATAATGTCTATTCAATTATGAGGCTCGTAATGAGTCTCTCACCCGGCAACTTCGTCACGAATTATGCCTGCCTTATCCGTCAATTCCCAGGGAAGACCGATATCCATTCTGCCGACATGACCATACGAGGCGAGTTTTCTGTAAAAACCTCCCTTGATTATGGAAGGGAGAAATCTGAGGTTGAACTGGCGGACAATCCCTGCGAGGCGGAAATCAAACCGGCCTTCGATAATCCTGGAGATCTCTTCGTCGGAAATCCGGCCTGTGCCGAACGTTTCCACCTGGATGCTTACGGGACGGGAAAGCCCTATGGAATAACTCAACTGGATTTCGCATTCGGCGGCGATGCCCGCGGCAACAATATTTTTTGCCGCATACCGGGCGGCATACGCGCCGATTCTGTCTATCCGAAGAGGGTCCTTGCCGCTGAGCGCCGCGCCGCTTTGCCTGGAATATTCACCATAGGTGTCGATCGCATTTTTCCTCCCCGTGAGCCCTGAATGCACTGAGGGCCCGCCCGTGATAAATGGACCATCGGGGTTTATGAATATCCTTGTGTCGGCATCGGGCCTGATCTCCTCGTCAACAAAGGCAGGACGAATGACGGTATCCAGCATATCACCATAAAGACTCTTAAGGTCGGGGCCGCCCGACTTCTCCGTCTTACTCTGACTGGCTATGACCGTTATGGTATGGACCCGGTAGGGCCTTCCATTTTTATACTCCACGCCGACCTGGGTTTTTCCGTCGGGCGCCAGATAGGGAAGTACCTTTTGGAGTCTCACTGCGGTCAGTTTTCGTGCAAGTCGATGGGCGAGCCAGATCGGAAGGGGCATCAGCGAGGGCGTCTGGTTGCAGGCAAATCCGAATACCGTGACCTGATTACGGACGGGGATAGCGTCGATTTCGTCTTCCGTCAGATTTCTCTCGTCAAAGCGCCGGTTTTCCTCGGAGGGCACTTCCTTGAGGCTTGTGACTATGCTGCAGGTCTTGGCGTTAAAGGCCTGCTGGTCATACCCGATCTGGTTGATGACCTGTCTGGCGATATTCGGGAAATCGACACTGGCGTCGGACGAAAACCTCGCGGCGATGAAAATGATCGCCGTTGATACGGCACATTCGGCAATGACCCGCGAAAAAGGGTCCTGCTGAAGGAAGTGGTCGACAAGCGCGTCGCTGATCTGATCACAGAGTTTGTCGGGATGGCCTTCGGTAACCGATTCGGAGGTAAATATGAAGTCTTTTTTCATCTTGCCAACCTCAAGGAGGATTTCGTCGCCTCGTTTACAAGAAGCGGAAAAGCGGCGCTTCCGCCGATCACGAGACCGTCGAGGATACTGAGAGGACCTATTCCCAAAAGTCTCCTAAGACCGGGGACAGTCACTGCCAGTATCTGAAGCGCAAAGGAACCGCCCAGTGCCATTTCAAGATACTTGTTTCGGGGCAGTCTCTCGGCGCTGAACATGCTATGCTGCTCGGAACGGCAGCTCAGGGCGTGAAGAAGCTGTCCTGCCGTAAGGCTGAGGAATGCAAGCGAACCTGCCCGCGGTCCTATCCCATAGCGGGCGATGCCATACCCGTAAGCCCCCAGGGAACCAGCGGAAAGCATTGCCGACTCGAAAGCTATCCGCTTGAAATCGGAATTTCTTACAATCGGCTCGTGTGGGTCGCGGGGGGAGCGGCTCAACACATCCGGCTCCGGAAGTTCAAGGGCAAGGGCAAGCCCCGGGAATATATCGCTAATAAGATTGATCCACAGCAGCTGCATCGCATTGAGCGGCTGTCCGAGTCCTCCCGATATTGCGGTGAACATCACCATGATCTCGCTGAGGTTGGTCGAAAGGAGAAAGTGGACGGACTTTCTGATATTGTTATAGATCGTCCTTCCTTCGCTTACCGCGATAAGCATTGTTTCGAGATTGTCGTCTTCGATGATCACGTCGGCCACCTCGCGGGCGACATCGGTGCCCGTATGGCCCATGGCGATCCCGATATCCGCTGCCTTGAGCGCCGGGCCGTCGTTGATCCCGTCTCCGGTCATTGCAACCACTTTCCCGGCGGACTGGAGCGCCTGGACAATCTGGAGCTTATGTGCAGGACTGACGCGGGCAAAGACGTGTACCCTTTCACAGAGGGCCTTCATGACCTCGGGCTCGATTTTCGCAAGGTGCGTAGAGTCAAGGATTTCGAGGTCTCCGTTGTCGCTCAGATTTAATTCCTTTCCTATCGCATACGCGGTAGGGCTCTGGTCGCCCGTTATCATGACCGTATCGATTCCGGCTTCGTGGAACCCGTGTACCAGTTCTTTCACATTTTCCCTGATGGGGTCTGCCATACCGACGAGCCCGAGCCATATCAGGTCTTCATGAAGATCGCTTCTATCTTCGGAAAGGGCCGCCTCATCGTCCTTTGCTGAATAGGCAACGCCGAGGACCCTGAGCGCCTGACCGGCCATGCGTTCATTTTCCGTCTCTATGAAAAGCATTTCCTCCTCCGTCAAAGGAAGCTTCTCTCCGTCTTTCATGTGCCAGCTGCAGATTGAAAGGACCTCTCCGGGGCTCCCCTTTACCGCAATGATGACCGATCCATTTTCAGATTTGTGGACAGTAGACATATAATTGTGACTTTCCGAACGATGAGTGATATTCAACACGGGGAACCTCTCCCTGAGAGAAACGGCATTAATGCCGGCGTTCAACGCCATATAGATCAGGGCGTTTTCGGTAGGAGAGCCGCTGACCGCATAAGTACCTTTTTCCCTTTCGACCTCGCTTTCGCTGCAGAGCACGCTCACGTGCAAGAGTCTCAGAAGTTCGTCGACTGAATAGGGGCTCACCTTCTGCCGTGAAGCCGCGATTGTCCCATTTGAGACCTCATATCGTTTCATGCCGGTATGGACAGCGACTACCGACATCCTGTTCATCGTGATTGTCCCCGTCTTGTCAAGACAGATCGTCTGCACGGCCCCCAGCGTTTCGACCGCGTTTAGATGCCTGATGAGCACGTTGTGCCGCCTCATGTCCCTGATCCCCAGGGCCAGGGTTGTAGTTGCAACGGTAGGGAGTCCCTCCGGCACTGCGGCAACGGCAAGAGATATGGAACTCTTGAGCATCTCCAAAAAACCGTATCCGCGCAGAAGTCCGACAATAAAGACAAGTCCGCAGACAGCTCCGCTTATAAAGACTAGCTGTGTGCCCATCTTATGAAGCTGCCGCTCCATTGGGGTGTCTGGAGATTCCGCCTCTCCCACGAGCGCCTGGATCTTTCCTATCTCGGTAAACCTGCCCGTTGCCACGACCACGGCGGTCCCTTGCCCCCCGGTCACTAGAGTCCCCATATAGACCATGTTGATCCTGTCTGCAAGGGGGATTTCTTCGACAGCGCAAGGCAGACTTGTCTTCATTACAGGGAGACTCTCTCCCGTAAGGGCAGACTCGTCAACACTGAGGTGATATGTCTCAAGCAGTCTTGCATCTGCCGGCACATAACTGCCTGGCCTGAGGATCAGCAGATCTCCGGGGACGACTTCCTCTGCTCCCAGCTCTATGATTTGATCGTCCCGCTTGACCGTTGCAGAAGGTCTGACAAGGCTTTTCAATGCATGGATCGTCTTTTCGGTCTGGGTTTCAGTCCCATACCCTATTACCGCATTGATAACCACCACCCCCGCAATTACGATCGCGTCGGCGACGCCTCCCGTGGCTATTGAAATCCCGGCAGCAACGCCGAGCAGAGCCACAGGAAGTGAATTAAACTGGCCCAGAAAGATGCTTAACCCGGAGCGGGGCACCGCCTCCGGAAGGACATTGAGACCATACCGCTTCAGATTCGTTTTTGCGATGTCACTGGGAAGCCCGTAGTGCTGGGAGGTGCCAAACCGCCCGGCCACTTCACAGACATCCATCTGGTGCCAGGGATCAGGCTTTTGCTCCTCTGCCTTGATGATGCTCTTTCTTAACTTCCTCCTCGTGATAGCAGGCCTGACCTGCTCTTTGGAAGCTTCTTCCCGCGGCGCTGGTATGATGCCGACTGCGTCTTTTTTGTTTTCCGGCGAATTGTTGTTACGATGCTGAGATTTGTAGTCATAAATTGAAGCGGCGATTGCCGATGCGATTGACCCGGGAGTATTTTCGGAATTGAAATATACTAAAACATTGCCTGTACGTGTGTCGGCCGATGCCTCTCTTATTCCGTCGAGTGAATTAAGGGTGAGTTCAATCCGCTCCTTGAGCAGGGCCGACCGGTAAAGGCCCGCTACTTTAAAGCGGGCCCTTCCTTTTACCGCAACGTGTACAGGCCGAACCACGGGGTATTATTCTTACTTCTTTTTCCTGGTCGCAGCCTCTTTTTTCGCAGCAACCGGTTTTGACGCAGGAGCTTTTGTTGCTGTTGGGGAAGAGGTCCTCGGTTTAGGCAAGGCCGCGCCCGCAATCTCCTTTACGCCCTCGACTACGCCGACGAGCATGTCCCTCACAGCCTTCACCGCCGTATTACCGATTGTCCCTGCAGCCTCAATCGCCCCTCCGACCGCCACTTTCGCGACTTCTTCCACATTCCCTCCTATCTCCTTTGTCGCCTCGATCACTCCATCGACAGATCGTCTTGCAACAAGGGCGACATCCGCGCCGACTTCAGCGGCCCCCTTAACCGCGCCTTTAACTGTCTGGCTTGCTACCGTAACCACATCGCCGCCTACATCGCTCACCCCCATGATTACCCCTTTGGCAACACTTTTCGTGCTCAGGATAAGTCCTGTTCCGACCTCCTCGGTGGCCTGGATAGCCCCCTTGATGACATCCTTTGAAATGGAGACACTTTCGATCGCCACTTCTCCCGTTGCACGCAAAGTGTTTGAGACCGTGTTCCTCACGAGACTCACGATTTCCGCCTCAATCTCATTGAGACCTTTAAGGCTGCTGATTACGCCCTCTTTTACAGTCGCCCCGGCCTTGCTTACGTCTTCTGCATAACCGGCACCGCGCATGACTTCTTCCCGAGACATAACTGACCTCCTTCTCTGTTGAGAAAAGTTACTTTAATTTATTGAGCCGTTCACCTTTTTCAAAAGCTGATGAGAACGATAGAACTCTTCGGGCTCACTGCACCTTCACCGTCGTTTTGAATGGGTACAGCTATTCTCCGGCCTTCTGTGCGTCCGATTTCAGAAAAATATTAAGCGCATACCAAAATGCCGTGTACCAGGGGATCGCAGTAAAATTCCCCCGACCTATCTGCATAACCCCGGCGCCAAACAATGCGAGGAAGGCAACTTCACTGATGCCAATCGTTCCTCCTGTCGCCTTCTCGACTTTGCCGGACATCTCCCGAAAACATCCTTTGATTCCGTGATGCACGTCTCCCCGGCCTGTGGGAGCCCCGGAAAGCCGGAAGAGACCGCTTGCACTGAGATGTCCCATGATTGCGTCTTCCGAAAGATCATGCAGGAAGAGAACGCTCGATGTCTCGGTGTTCACGATTACCTGCGCAATGCCCGGGAGTGATGAGAATTCCTCGGTAATTTTTTTCATATATAGGCCGTCTTTTTTTTTCGAAGGGATCCTTAGTCTCAATCTGCCATTCATCTTATGGCCTATATATGCTTCCGGGGTATTAGACACTTTCTTCAGCTTCGGCAGGCGGAACGGGAATTGCCTTTTCGTGCTCTTCCGCGAGTTCCGCTTTCGCTTCTGCAACAATGTCTTCAAAGACCTCGCCGAACTCAGCAGCTGACTCCTTCCCTTTTGCACATAGCGCAAGGCCCCCCTTTATCACGGCCTTCGCCAACGGTTTCGCAGCCCCGGCCAGTATAGGCAATACAACCGGTCCGAGCACCGCCGCTCCGATGCCGATAGCCAAGCCTGTTACCACGTTGCCGCCTTTAAATACATCATCAAGCAATGCCATACGAATACTCTCCTTAAATCTCTTAATATATAATCAGTCTATCGCCTGAAACGGCACATTGTCTAACACTTCTTTCATTACCTACCTATTAAATTCTGCCGCAAAACCGCGGCACTTTATTCATGCCTGGGATAATATTTAACGGCAATGGTCAACGATACGTGAAGGGGTTTACGGCCTTCAGGCGGGGAGACTCTCTCAAGACGCGGTCCGCTTAAGGGTCCACGCGGGCCCCTTGCGATGCTGCGGGTTCCCCAGAGAGGGATTGTCAGACATACTGCGTCATGAGATGTTATGCGGACACTTTGACCCTCGCCGTGTTGGTCCTGACGATATCTCTCAGGTAAAAAGGGCACTTTCTGTGTTCTCCGGTTCTGCAATATTCCTCCAGCTCAAAAAGGCTCGGGACATAGGGTCTCTCCGCGGCTTTGCAAGATGATAGCACCCATTTCAAAAGATGCGGGCATTGCATGGCTTCCTCCTTAAGATGATTGTGGTTGTTATCCTTCTCCCGAGAAGATACTTTCCACAAAGCAATCGGGCATTTTTCAGGCTTCGACTCACAGAAGAAATGCCTGAAAAGATGCGCAACCGGGATCCCTCTCGAACACCTTGCCTCCGTCTGCAGATAATCGATACAAGCCATATTTTTCTCCTTCACCGGTGTCTTTCCAGACAATCGAGCGTTTCCACGATAACTGACATGTCCTCCAGGTAATCAATAATGTCGACAACTTCGGAGTCATATTCAATAGCTACGCTGCCGTTGCCGGGATTCACCGTGAGGTCTCTTATCCCCATAAAGACAGGAAGCCTTGTCATGGCCTTCGATATCTTTTTCAGCCTATGCTCGGCAATTTTTCTCAATGCGGGGACATCCAGTCTTATCCGGCCCGGGACATGATGTTTGATGATATAGGTGACCATATGAGTTCCCTTCTTCCGCAAATACGATCCGGTTAAAGGATATCATTTTGGTTTTTACGGCATGATGTCATTTGGGTTAAAGAAATATGAAATTTTTCCGGCTGGTCTGAGCTGAATTATGCGAAGCGATAAGATTGGCACATCGGCAATCAGCAAAAGGGCAAAGAGACCTAACTGACTTCCTTTATCCACCCTTCTATGCGGGCCCGTATCTCGTCGCGGATTTCCCTTGTCTTACGTAATCTCTCCTCGTACGGCCCATCAAGACTCGAAGGGTCCTTGAAACTCCAGTGCACCCTCCTGGCATATCCGGGGAAGACAGGACATCGGGCGGCGTTCGCCTCGTCACAGACGGTGATCACATAATGGAACAGTTTCCCCTTCTTGATAAAATCAAAGATGCCCTGTGTTCCTTTCTGAGAGATATCGATCCCTATTTCCTTCATCACTTCCACCGCCAAAGGATTTAGTCTGCCTGGAGCAAGGCCTGCGCTTTCAGCCTCAAACCGGTCCCCTGCCAGAAGATTGAGGAATGCCTCCGCCATCTGGCTGCGGGCACTGTTATGGATGCATACAAAAAGGACCTTCTTTTTTTCCATATTCCCTCATGCCGCTGGCGGCGTTATATTCTTACACCGCACTGACAGGCTCCTGGGGCAGCAGAGACTCCCGATATATCGAGCACACCTCGTAATGCCTGCCCATGCACAATTTAATGGTGACGCCTTCTATGTTCTTGATCAGCTTGTTGACGCCGCTACAGACCGCTCCGTCATAACTGCCTTTAAGATGGGGACAGATAATGTATCTTATATTCATAGGTTGCCTCCCTCCTCGTTAGCATAACAAACCGTCTGTTAATGGATTATTAAAGGAATGTTAATTTTCTGTTACACGGATAAATGTTTCTTATCGCCTCGGGGGATTTGGTAGCGTCCTGATTAAAATAGGACACTACCCGGGATTTTCCGAAGTATTCAGGCCATTGATTCCGGTTTATCCCGGCCGTCTGTTCCGGTTTGGGCTCTGCTGGGCGGCAACGGGGAGTCTTTTTCACGCCGGAATACTCTTGAGCCCGAAACCTGGGAGATAGAAGAGGTGTCACTACAGGAATTGTTGGACATTGCTGAAGAGCGGCTCCACGAGAAGAAAGGGCCCTTCCCAGGCTATGCTCAACGTCCCAAAGATGATTGACAATCCAGGGCCCTTTTGATAGCCTGTGACTAGGGGTCCATCATGAAGTTTAGGTCTCCAGTCGGCATTCGGGTTCAATGCCGGGTACAACGCCCTTCAATTGGCCGCGCATCGAGACGGAGGACGGTAAAAATGCAGTATCTGCCGTAAGAATAGGGGTGAACAATGGGACACATCGCAAGTGACGGACATGAGCATCGTCGCCTGCAGAAACGTTTGGCACAGAAGGTCCAGGGGGCGCCCGATTCACCGACCCTGATGAAGATCCTTGAGCTGCTGTCCTCTCCGGAGGATGCCCACCTCGCCAGCCTGCTGCCGCATAACCTCACCCCGCTTGAAAGGCTATCGCGCGATCTCAAGATGCCGATGGATGAACTCAACGGCAGACTGACCGATATGGCGCGCAGGGGGCTGGTGATGGACATCGAGCACAATGGACGACGCTATTTCACACTTGCGCCCGTTGTTATTGGCTTTTTCGAATTTACGTTCATGCGCGCCCGCCCTGACATGCCGATGAAGGAACTCGCGCTCCTCTTTGAGCAGTATTTCCATGAAAATGACCGGTTCTCAAGAACAATCTTTCAGGGAAAGACATCATTATTTCGCACCCTTGTCCGGGAGGAGGCGCTCCCTGGAAATGATCTTACCGAAGTCCTGGACTGGGAACGGGCAAGCCATATCGTCTCTTCAGCCTCGGCAATATCCGTGGGCCTCTGCCAGTGCCGTCATACGGCCCAACAACTCGAACAAGTATGTGAAAGCCCCCTTGAGACCTGCCTCACATTCAACTACGGCGCAGAGTACCTTAGCCGAAACGGCATCGCGCGGGCCATAACAAAAGATGAGGCGATGAACATCCTCGCAACATGCAGGGAGGCAGCGCTTGCGCAAACTGCAGACAACGTCCAGCGCAAGGTGACGTTCATCTGCAACTGCTGCGGCTGCTGCTGTCACGTGATGAGAGGCTTGAAGACCTTCGATATCCGCCCTGGAATCGTGACCTCAAACTGGATCTCCGATGTGGACCTGTCAAAGTGTAAAGGCTGCGGCCTGTGTGTAAAGGCATGCCCAGTAGGCGCCATAAGGATCGAGGAAAAGACGGAAGGGCGGACGAAGAAAAAGTGGGCAGTGCGCTCTGAGAATTTCTGCCTCGGATGCGGTGTCTGCAGCACGGTCTGCAAGACCGGCGCGACAACGATGAAACCACGTCCGCAGAGAGTGCTCGTTCCGGAAACCGTCTTTGAGCAGCGTGTCGCCATGGCAATAGAACGGGGCAAGCTGGCTGACCTCATCTTCGATGATCCCGGGAGAGTCGGGCATCGCGCGTTGGGGAAGATAGTAGGAGCATTGGAAAAACTTCCGCCTTTCAAGGCAGCTATGGCAGTTGAGTCCGTAAATTCGGCATTCTTGGCCGCTATTGTCAAGCAGGGGAAGAAGCGGGCTCCGGACATTACGAACATCATTGCCTGAGTTTTTAGAGAACATAGGCGCATTTATTATTACTATGTGCAAGGAGGACGAGATGAAACAGAAGATGTATGCGACAGTGAGGCGATATGAAGGAGTGCGGGACCCTGCGGCCGCCGCAAAGCAAGTAGATGAAAAGTTCGTACCGCTAATATCCGCTCTGCCTGGATTTGTCGAATATTATTGGATTGACCTGGGTAAAGGCGCAATGATGTCCATTACTGTTTTCAAAACTCTCTCTGAAGCCATCCACGCAAACGACCGAGCGAGAGCTTGGGTGAAGGAGCACCTGAGTTCAGTCCTGGAGCCCGCAATCCGAATTGAGGCTGGGACAATAGTTGCACAAAAGGGGACCACAAAAGACTGAGAGCGTAATATCTCTGTAGGTTTCACGATCCCTTTACGGCATTGACCCTATAGGGCGGATGTGTCGAGAGTCGCCGGAATAGGCGGAAAAAAGCCCATGTCGGCCGCCATGGAGAAAATGCCCTTACGCCCTCAGCTCGATGGGACAAAAAGCATCAACCTTATCGCAAAGCAGGGAGACATCTCCTTTGCGTATATATCCCTCGGCCTCGTGACGTACAGCGGCATTCCTGAGGCCTTCCTCGTCATGGGAGGAATAGAATACCACGGGAACTCCCCGTGCATGCCGGTTTGCACCGAGGAGGTATGACAGCTTCTCTTCGGACAGGTCACCCATTCTGATATTGAGTAACACAACATCCGGCTTCGTGTTCCTGATCATGACAGGCGAGCCGGCTGAATGCTCATGGATACTCACCGCATACCCGCGAGACTGCAAACAGCGTTTCGCATCAATAAGATATCGGATGTCGTCATCGATGATAAGAATCTTCTTCTGCTGCATCATGCACACACCTCCATATAAGAAAACACGGGTTACGTCTTTTTCCTCATGATTTTCGATAAGAAAATCGGGCAATTATCGTAATTCTCGTTTTCACAGTACCCCTCCCTCATGCTTGGAACAATCATCATCGTCGAAAGGGATGCGGAACATATGCCGTTGGCTGCTCCGTTGTAAGGGCAGCAGGAATGCTCCGCGTGTGACCGATTGTCGATCGGGATTTGATTGAGCGGGCAATGCACTTGGCACCTCCTTGTCATACTCATTCATACACTAAGCAATCCTTGTTTTTATCACGTCCATGATCCTGTACCGCCATGCCCATATGCCGGTCTCCGGATACGGTGAGAGCATCGATTCCTTGCCGATGATATATCTGTTGCCCCTCCAGGCTACGGTGTTGCTCAGGATCGGCACAAACCATACGAATCCGATAATAAGGTCCTTGACAGGGGACAGCAAATAGAGCAGGGGGTTCATATCGGCGCGAAGTTTGTTGCCGATGTAGAAATCATGGACTATTTTCAGAGAACTCACCGCCGCAGCCAGCAATAAAGCAATTTTTGACGCAGGCATGAAGACCATCGGCATGAAGGACATGAATACGGCATTGCCGGCCAATTCGGAGAAATACTTCGCGCCTCCGATTTGCCATCTCAGCTTTCCCCATCTTGTATGACGGTTAATAAACCTCTTTATCCCCCAATATTCATTGACATTGTTGATAAGATGGCCGGAAAGGACGACCCTTTTGCCGAGTGCGTGAATTCTTTGGCCGATTATGTAGTCCTCCGCAAGAAAGTCCTTGACAGACCTGAAGCCCCCGATGGCTTCAAGCTCGGCCTTCCTCATCAGCATTGACTTGCCCACGACACAGGGCATCTTAAGATATTTATCGAGGAAGCAGACGCTTCCCACAATAAATGTGTTCAGGTGGAGATTTTCCATGAGGGCCCCAAGGGACCGGCCGTGTACGCCCCTGATCATATTGCTGACAAGTCCGACCGACGGATCTTCCATGTGTCCGGCAATGGCAGCCAGGTAGTCTTTTTCCACACGGACATTGCTGTCGCTTATCAATATCAGATCATATTTGGCCCTCTTATATGCCGGGATCAGATTGTTGACCTTGGGGTTCAGCCCCTCATCACAATGTTCAACGACAATGGTTATGTCTTTTAAAGGGTATTTCTCCTTTACCTTTTTTACCACTTTATGGGCCGGATCATTCTGGTTCTGAAGCGCAAAGATGATCTCATAGTGGGGATACTCAAGATTGCAGAAGCTTTCGAGGTTGTCAAACAGCCCATCATCAAGGCCTTTGAGCGGCTTAAGGATTGAGACCGGAGAAAAAGATTGGGGAAAGCGTACGCTTTCCCCTGAGTTGGGGGATGCCGTATATGACCGGACCGCGACAATTTGAAGCAGATATCCGATTATCCCAAAGCAAGTAATACCCGCAAAGATCCAGAATAAAATCATGTTCACCTCCTAATTTCTAAAGAGTGTCAATGCAACGCCCTTGTTATGTTTGATGCACTGTTTTATGGAGTCTATGTCTTTCGCGCAATTCAGAAGCGTCTTCCAGGAGTAAAGATGTCTGGGCTTGTGGAAGTCGCTGTTTGCGATATACGGATATTTTTTGAGGCTTATTACATTGAAGACGTCGTCTCTGTTGGCGATCTCCCATGCGTCGATGTAGCGGGCATATTTTTCCCTGTTGTTCCAGAGAAAGAGTGTGTCCCGGTCGCTCTTTGCCGACATATAATGCGGGTGGCATGCTATCGTCAAGGCATTCTGTCTCTTCGCCGCCAGGAATATCTCTTCATAACTTATGCACGCGGGGATGAAGTCCTGGACATCGATGATCAGCATATGGGCTGAGTTGTCTATGGTGAGACGGTTCTTGGTTATTTCAATTCCGGGAATGACGAGCATGTCATATTTGTCTTGCGCCCTTTGCGCCTCTTCTTTTATGTGGGAAATATATTTACTGAAGTTATCGGCTGTTACAGAATACTTAAAACGATGTGCGAGCTTTCCAAGCGGATTATCACCATTGACCACATGGTCCGTTATTGAAATAACATCAAAGCCTGCCTGTCCGAAAAGATCGATTGTCCTTCTCAGCTCCACAGAGCCGTCTGAATAGGTAGTGTGGATGTGAAAATCACACAGCAGCATTACACTCAGTTCTCAACTTATTCACCATGCTGTTGTTAGCTTACGATATGATAGTTACAGCATTATTAAGGAAGGATTACATTTCCGTGAAGATTGCAGGCGGTTTCACTCTCTGGGGCAGGTGCTACGGGCAGTGTAGCACTTATCGGAGGCGGGAACTGTCGCCGGCATAGGGAAGTAATAGCGACAAGATCAGAGTTTCCGGCTCTTAATAAGGTATGAGTAGTAGGCGGCCGCGTTCGTGGGTCTGCGCTCCAGGGTCTGGAAGTCAACGGTATAGAGTCCAAACCTTGAGTCGAGTCCCTGGAGCCATTCATAGTTGTCGATCAGGGTCCAATAAAAATATCCTCGGATGTCCCTCCCTTCCCGTCTGCACTTTTCGAGAACATCGATATGCCCCTGCATAAACTTTATCTTCCTTTGACTGTCGCGGGTTGCGATTCCGTTTTCCGTTATTATCAGGGGGACATTGAGTTTCGAGGCGTATCTCAGGACCTTTTCAAGTCCGCGCGGATGGATTTCCCATCCCATGTCGGTGAGTCCCTGACCATCGATGTCCCTGTGTCTTATCTCAATCCCCATTTTCTTGAAAGGATTGAAACGAAGATGCATCCTCGTGTAATAATTGACCCCGAAAAAGTCGAGTTTCCCCTTGATAGGAACTTCAATCTCGAGCACCCTCCTGAAAGGGAACTTCACGCTCAGCGTGCCGTTTAGGAAGGCATCCAGGAGCGAATGGTTGTAAAAGTGTTTCGTGATCTTTACGAGAAGCCTGTCGAGGGGGTTCCATCTGCTCCATGGGGCAAATGACGCCATATTATGCGCTATGCTCACCATCCCATCCGGAATATGTGAGTGGATGAGGTCATAGGCCGCCCCATGGGCCTTAAGAATGTTCGTCAGGGCTTTCACCCCAAGTGACGCATCTTTGATCGCGGGGGGCGTACAGCCCTCAAAGTAGCCGGCCAGGACAAGGACGTACGGTTCATTGAAGGTGATCCAGTACCGCACCCCTTCCAGGGTCTTAACCATCTTATCCGCAAATGTCAGAAATTTTTCAACTGATGCCTCTTCATGCCATGGATATTTTTTTATGAACCAGAGGGGATGCGTAAAGTGATTCAGGGTAAGCATGGGTTCGATATTATTTTTGACGAGTATCTCTACAACCTCCTGATAATGCCTTATCGCCTTCTCGTCCCAGACCTTTTCGCGCGGCTGTATCCTGCTCCACTCAGGAGAGAACCGGTACGCATTTACCCCGAGGTCTTTTAATAAGGCAAGGTCCTCCTTGTAAAGAAGGTAATGGTTGGTGATGTCGGGCTTTTGACTCAGTATTTCATCCCATGTCGTCCAGTCTGCATAAGGAGAGCCTTCGAGTTGAAAGGCAGATGTTGCGACACCCCAGAGAAAGGGATTGCCCGATGCTGCAGGCGATAAGGGGGCACCGCCGGTATCAGTGTGTTCGCCAGGGTCCATCATACGTCAAAATAATATCCGATGCCTCTTCTTGTCTTGATATACTTCGGATTCGAAGGGTCGTCTTCGATCTGCGTTCTCAGCCTTCTGATATGCACATCGATAGTCCTCGGTTCAACATAGGCCTCATGCTTCCATACGGCTTTGAGTAGGTGTTCCCGGTCGTATATCTTGCCTCTTCTTTCAATGAGATAGAGAAGCAGTTTAAACTCCGTGGCGCTGAGATCTAACAAGACATCATTCTTTGTCACGGCATATGTTTCCCTGTTTATCATGAGTTCCCCGATCCGGATAATATCCTCTCCTGGGGCCTTCGGGGCGGTCCTCCTTAAGACGGCCTTAACGCGCGCCACGAGTTCCCTCGGACTGAAGGGCTTTGTGATATAGTCATCGGCCCCGGACTCAAGGCCGAGGACCCTGTCTACTTCTTCGACCTTGGCCGTAAGCATAATGATGGGGAGATTTGCCGTTTTGGGGTCTTTCTTAAGGACACGGCAGAGTTCCATGCCCTGCATACCGGGGAGCATAAGATCCAGAAGAACGAGGGAAAAGTCCTCAGCCCTGATCTTTTCCAGTGCCTCCTCCGCGTCGGATGCCGTTGAAACGGTAAACCCCTCCTTTCTGAGATTGTAGGAGAGCAACTCGACAATATCGGGTTCGTCATCGACAGCAAGAATTCTGGGGATATCAGCCATAATGCCTATAGGTTAAGATCATGTGTCATACGGTATAAGTAGTGTAAAGAACGAATATTACCGCAGTGTGAAGGAAAGATTACATTTCCGTTACAACTCGTCCTGTATAACGCCCCCATGAGTCCCCGCGAGGCCGATACGGACACCGTAACCGAGCCTGCATTGGGCCGTCCTTCTCCATTTTTATCCGCTGCTTCCTTACTTTTTATGATCGGTATTATAGTCGGCCTATTTTACACTATCATTAAGGGAACGTTACATTTCGATTACTAACCGGGAAAGTCAGGCCGCCTTTTCAAGAAATGACCTTCGAATAATGGGACTTAACAAAAATTTTATTTTTCTAAGATGTTATATTTATCAGAAATGTAACGTTTCTGTAATAATAATGTGCCATACTATAACTAATTGAATGGCAGCTATCTTGACTCAGTTACATGGCGCCGCTGCAAGAATGTTCGGCCATGACGCATTTCCCGACGGCCTGCAGTATCCTTTATTCCCCTGTCGATTTATTTCCCGGCACTTTCTCGCCTTAAATAAAATATGCCTACGGAGGGTCCTATGAACAAGGTGTCTGAACTGAAAAGTCCTTTGCATCAGTTTTGCGGTGAAGGTGAAATGGAAACGAAGGAGACCAAAAAAATCTTTGTGCTCGATACCAATGTCCTGATTCACGATCCGAGTTCTCTCTTTAGGTTCGATGAGAACGATATTGTAATCCCCTTTGTCGTAATCGAAGAGCTTGACAGGCTTAAAAAAGGCCCGGGAGAAATTGCAGCTTCTGCGAGGAAGGCCTTGAGGATAATAGACTCCCTGAGGGAAAGAGGTTCTCTCTCTTCGGGGATAACCCTAAAGCAAGGCGGTGTCCTCTTAGTCAGCACCGGGCCGAATGAGGCCGCGCCTCCGACCCTTGACTGCAGCGTTGAGGACAACCAGATTATCAGCACCGCCCTTTCGATCTCCGCGTCTGAATCCCGGGACAAAAACGGGGGGGCGCCCCGCGTAATACTTGTGTCAAAAGACACTGCAGTAAGAATAAAGGCCGAGTCATTCGGTCTCCATGCTGAGGATTACAAAAACGACAAGACGTCGATGTTCAAGCAGTACGGGAAAGTTCTAAGCAACGGTGATTATCGTAACGGCATTCATTCCGTCCGGTATCTGAAGGAAGCCGATGACATATATCGGCTCAGGGGAAGAGACGACGCATCAAAGATCAGAAATGGCAAATCGCTTGACGGCATATCCCCGAAGAACGTCGAACAGCGATGCGCAATCGATGCCCTGATCAACCCCGATATCGAGGTTGTGGCGTTGACCGGAACCGCGGGAACAGGAAAAACACTCCTCGCCCTGGCCGCAGCAATACATCAGACAACGAAAAGATCACCCCTTTATGAACAGGTAGTCGTGGCAAGACCGATTGTTCCTATGGGAAATGATATCGGCTACCTTCCCGGAGATGTGGGCGAAAAACTTGCGCCCTGGATGCAGCCGATCTTCGATAGTCTTGAGGTCATCGTACGCACGCCGAAAGACCAGGTAAAAGACAACACCGCCCTTTATGGATATAAGAATTTTCAGTATCTGATCGATTCAGGCGTGCTCCAGATCGAGGCCCTTACCTATATCCGGGGAAGAAGCCTGCCCAGGAGATACTTCATCATTGATGAGGCTCAGAACCTCCGGCCGTTGGACGTTAAAACGATCATCACGAGGTGCGGCGAAGGGACTAAAATCGTCTTCACCGGAGACCTCGACCAGATAGATACACCATACCTGGACGCCATGAGCAACGGACTCGCATATCTCATCAGCAAGTTCATACAGGAAGAAAACTTTTGTTTCCTGCATCTCAACGAGAGCGTAAGGTCCAGGTTGGCCCAACAGGGCGCAAAATTGTTATAGAATTCACCGTTGCGCCGGCTTTTCCTTCTCTGAGTCTGACGGTCCACGGCTGAGGAGGCGTACCATTATCCCGTGTTGATCCGTCAAAGCCGATTAATAGTTGCGATGGCAGACTCGCCGTCGCCCCGCCTGCTTTAATGAAAAACAAGGAAGCAAGGATCGCCGCCATAAGAAATCTACGCACTATTTCGCGCCGGATTTTCACCGATGCCAGCTCAGCTGGAGTCTGGACGTTTTAGATATTTTCCTGCTTTTCAAAACTGAGAGCCGGTAGATAAAAGCCATAATCGCAAGGACAAAAACTACTATCCAGACCATCCGGGCGGCTTGGGGTGAAATACGGCTGAAATATGACAAAAAAGTGCCCCCTGAATATCCAAGCGCTACGATGACGCCGGTCGTACACAATGCTGCGATCGCGTCGATAAACAGAAACTTCTTAACCGGCATTTTCATTATACCCGCCACGAGAAAAACTTTTGCGCGCACCCAAAAGAGCTGACGGCCAAGCAAAATGATAAGAGGGCCGGACCGGATGAATCTCTGTTCTAAAAGGACAAGCTTCTCAGGGGGGAGTATTTTCCGGAATATCTTATGCCTGACAATCCGGCTACCGTATTTCCGCCCGATTGAATAGAGAAGAAAATCACTAAGCAAAATGCCGGCATACACCGACATAAGTCCGGAGAGGGGCAAAACGCTTTTTTTTGAAATCAATATGCCGCACAAAAATAATATGGCGTCCTCAGGGACCGGCAGCCCGACACTTCCGAGGATAGGGAGGATAAATAATGCAATAGTGGGGAACCGATCAACCAGTACGAATATTTCGCTCACGAATGCCGCCTCATTACGTATATGGTAATTACTTTTTATTACAGGATGATGAAGCCATAATGATAATTGTGTGAAGAGACCATACATCAGACTACTGCGGTAGAAAGTTTTCCTTTTCGCCGCGAAAGAACACAGCGAAAGGCTGCTCTTTTCGATTAGGCGTTCAAAATTTCATATAACTGACATACTCATGTAACGTGGTTATGCTAACCTTTAGTCCTGTGAATCATTTGATGAGCAAATCTGTAACGAAATGATCAAAGGAGATAATAAGATGTGTCCCTATATGAAAGAGACAATTTGCGAGATGGTCGGCATAAGCCCGAGGCATCTGGAATGTGCCAGGCTGGAAAACTGCATCGGCGACGGGTGGACAAATTGCAATACCTATATTTCCCAGTTTTTCTTCGATGCAAACGATGAGTATATCGCCTTTCAACGATGAGGACAGTTTCCGTAAAGCGGTGATGCAATATAGAGTTGCCGTCTCTATCTGCAAGGTCAGCATCTTCGACCTGCGCGAGAAAGTCGCGTATTTCCTTCGCACCCTCGGATAACCGGTGCGCTTTCTTCTGAAATAAAAAATATGTCACCTCTTTGATACACTCAATCCGGGATAGTAAGATGTGTTAAACTATTAGGCTTTCGTTTTCCGGAAGCGTAATAACAGTACATCGAGGTAAGGCACATGCAAAACGTCCTGAGGATAATCGAAAAATTGGCATTGGAGCACGACAAGATTTCGCCGGAGCTTGTCAGGGACAAAAACATAAAGCTCGGGCTCCGCAACGAAGACGGCACAGGGGTCTTCGTGGGCATAACGAGCAAGGGACAGGTAATCGGATACAAAAAAGAGATCCAGGGGGACGGCAGCCAGAAGAAATTGGACCTCGACGGTGAATTATACTACTGCGGGTATAGCGTAAAAGACCTTGTCAGACATCAACAGGAGGAGGGTAGGTTCGGCTTTGAAGAAACGTCCTATCTCCTTCTTACCGGAGAGCTGCCGGCCAAGGATCACCTTGACGTATTTACGGCGGAGCTTGCACAGAGAAGACATCTGCCCGAAAAGGCCAGGGACATGATCCTCCACAGTCCATCCAATGACGACCAGATGGGTACCCTCCACACCATGGTCTCTGCAATGCACCTTTTTGATGGAAACCCAAACTCCACCGACATAAAAGATCTCTCAAGGCAGTGCATAGATTTGATAGCCAAGTTTCCCACCATCGTTGCATACAACTACCGGGCGTTGGCCTGCCGGGGCAAGAAGCTGCCCGAACTCATCGAACCCAGAGAGGACCTCGGTCACGCGGAGAATTTCCTTTACATGCTGCAGGGGAAAAAACCGGACAGACTGGCTGCAAACTTGTTCGACATGATGCTCGTCCTTCATGCCGAACACGGCGGGGGCAACAATTCCACTTTTACGGTAAGGACCGTATCTTCCTCCGGTGCAAACAGCTACATGGCCATATGCTCCGGGATCGCGTCGCTTTCCGGTCATCTGCACGGCGGCGCCAATGAAGCGGTTGAGGGCATGATGGAAAACATAAAGGCTCACGTAAAGGACTGGGATGACGACGAGGAAGTAGCACACTACCTCGGAAAGATACTCGACAAGAAGGCAAACGATAAATCGGGGAAAATATACGGCATAGGACACGCCGTATACACCAAGTCGGACCCGAGGGCGGTGATCCTCGAAAAAAAGGCTGCCGCGATCGCAAAGAAGAACAACATGGAAAAAGAGTTTCAACTTATGAAGAGAATCGCCAGGCTGGCCCCCGGCATAGTTGAAAGGAAAAAAGGGAAAGTAGCGTCGGCAAACGTGGATTTCTATTCGGGTTTCGTTTACAGGTCCATGGGCATACCGAAAGAACTCTTTACGCCCATCTTTGCGATGTCGAGGGTGGCGGGCTGGTCAGCCCACAGAATAGAGGAGATCATCCAGGGAAAACTGATAAGGCCTTCGTATTACTCATCACTACCGGGACTGAGAAAAGACTACGAGCCCCTGGCATCCAGGTAAGACTCGTCTTTACAAAAAATTTTGACCGTTGTGCCTTTGCCGGGAACGCTCTCTATCTGCATGGTCCAGCCGTGTGCCTTGACGAGGTGCTTGACGATCGCAAGACCCAGTCCCGTGCCCCCCATCTTCCTAGAGCGGGCCGGGTCGACCCGGTAAAACCTTTCTCCCAGTCTTCCCAGATGCTTGGGAGGCACTCCTATGCCGGTATCTTCGACAAACAAAAAAGTCTTTTCGCTTTTCCTATCGATACCGAAGGTGACGCCGCCTGTTTCGGTAAACTTGATCGCGTTATCGACGAGGTTGGTCAATATCTGGATGAGTCTGTTCTTGTCTGCGCTGATATGCCTAAGCTCCGGCCTTTGAGATACGCTCAATGAGAGTTTTCTGGCGGCGGCTTTTGCCCTGAATATCTCCGTAATATTTTCGAACACGTCCTCAAGGTCAATCATTGTCTTTTCGACCTTGATCACGCCAAGCTCTATTTTGGAAATCGTCATGAGGTCGTCGACGAGGCTGTTGAGGCGTTCGCTGTTTGACTTAATGGTCCGGATGAATCTGGCGGCATTTTCCCTGTCCTCAAGAGCGCCTTCAAGGAGCGTATCGGCGAACCCCTTGATCGCGGTGACAGGGGTCTTTATTTCGTGTGATACATTTGCCACGAAGTCCTTTCTCACCTGTTCAAGTTTTTCGATCTGCGTAATGTCATGGAAGACCGCCACGAAGCCCGAAAGCTCGTCCGCTTTGTAAAAAAGCGGCGACACCTTTACGCTGAGATACTTTTCTTCTGGAGAGTCTATCCAGAATGTCGTCATGCCGGGTGCAAGGTCTCTTCGCACCTGCTCCACAAGATCGGAAAATTCATGGTTTCTCACGACCTCTGCAAACCGCATATGCGTCATGGGAATGTCACCGAAAAAATCCTTCGAAGAAGAACTGGAAAGAGTGATTATCCCCTTCGAGTCGATTATCAGAAGGGCATCCGGCACGCTCCTGAGCACGACATTCAGGCGGTTTCGTTCCTCCTCGTTCTGGGCCATCATGCCCCGAAGCTTGACGGACATCAAGGTGAGATTGTCCGCGATCTCGCTGAATTCCCCTGCGCTTTCCAGAAAAAGCCTCCTGTCAATCTCCCCTTTCGATAATGACCTTGAAAAATCCGTTATCTGCTTAAGGAGCCTTCTTAAGTGGTCCGTCTGCCACATAGGGACAGCCCATGTCGCCAACAATACCGCGAGCATAACAAAAATGATCTTTATCCTGAGAAGGTTCACCGCCCTGTCGATATCCCTCAGGGGCACGGCAAGCCGGATAAACCCCTCCTCTTTTCCTCCCTGCATGATCTTTTTTGCCACATACAGGAAATCATAATTCAGCGTGTCACTATGCCTGATGGTCGAGCCCATGCCGCGCAGGACAGCCTGCTGCACCTCGGTGCGGGTTGAGTGATTTTCCATATCGGCAGAATCATGGTCGGAATCGCCGATGACCTTCCCGTCAGCCAGTATAACCGTCACCCTTGCCCCAACCTCTTTCTTCAGCGCCCTGCAGAGATCATCGATGCCGGCCTTGTCGAAGGGGACCGTCTTTGCGATAAGGTTCATAGTATCTGCGAGGCGTTCCTTCAGATTGTCGATATAGTTTCCCCTGACGGCTGATGTGATATACATCTCGACAAAAGTCATCGCCAGTAAAAGCACGATCACATACACAAGGAAGATTCGTCTGAAGACCCCTTTTCTCAAGATTCGGCCTCCACGTAGTATCCGATACCCCTCTTCGTCTTTATATACGCCGGGGCCGAAGGGTCATCTTCTATCTGCGCCCTCAATCTTCTTATGTGGACATCTACCGTCCTGGGTTCCACAAAGGCCTCATCCTTCCATACCGCATCGAGGAGCTGCTCGCGGCTGAAGACTTTCCCCCTTCTTTCAACAAGAAAGAGAAGAAGCCTGAATTCAGTGGCGCTAAGGTTCACGGAGACATCTTTCTTTGTTACCGTGTAATTTCCCGCGTCAATGATAAGGTCGCCTATCCTGACAACCTTTCCCTCCCGGAATTTTTCGCTGGTCCTCCTCAAGACCGCCCTGATGCGGGCTATGAGTTCTCGTGGACTGAAAGGCTTTGTGATGTAGTCGTCGGCACCGATCTCAAGCCCAAGGATCCTGTCTACTTCTTCCCCTTTTGCGGTAAGCATGATGATTGGGATCGTATCCGTCTTCGGATCGCCCCTTAGAATACGGCAAAGCTCCATCCCCTGGATACCCGGGAGCATGAGGTCGAGTACCACAAGGTCGTAGCGGGTCTTCCGGATTTCCGACAGCGCTTCCTCTCCGTCAGAGGCCGTCGAGACCTCGAACCCGTCCTTCTCAAGATTGTACGAGATCAGGTCTAAGAGGTCCACCTCATCGTCCACAACCAGTATCTTCCGCTTATCGGCCATTGATTATTTATACCACGATACGGAGGAAGAGAACAAATACTATCGTCCTTTTTATATGAGAAGTTGTGCGGTCTTACAGATTACCCAGGCCAGGACCGCACAAGCAGGCAGCGTAAAGACCCAGGCGATGACGATCCTTCCGGCCACTCCCCATCTCACCGCAGACAGCCTTTTGGTCGCGCCCACCCCCATAATCGTAGAGGAGATGATGTGAGTAGTAGACAGCGGGAGTCCGATCCTGGACGCCACCTCGATAACGGTGGCCGCTGAGGCTTCGGCGGCAAAACCATGAATCGGCTGCAGATGGACAAGCTTCATCCCGAGGGTCTTGATCACCCTCCATCCGCCAAGGGCGGTACCGAAGGCCATAGCCGTGGCACAAAGCATCATCACCCAAAGCGGCACGTTGAAGGCGGGAAGTTTGTAATAACTGACCAGGGCGAGGGTTATGATACCCATTGTTTTTTGCGCGTCGTTGTTGCCATGGCTGAAGGCCATGTACGCCGCAGAAGCTATCTGCAGTCTCTTAAAAAGAGAGTTCACAACCGAGGGGGCCGATCTCCCGAACAGCCACATGAGAAACAGCATAAGAAGAAAACCCAGAATGAACCCGATGATCGGCGATACGACCAAGCCTATGAAGACCTTATAAACTCCCTTCTGAATGATGATCTTCGTCCCGGCGGTCGCAACTCCGGCCCCGAGGATGCCAGAGAGGATCGCATGACTCGAAGATGTGGGGAGTCCGTAATACCACGTAACAAGGTCCCATATAATCGCTGCCAAGAGAGCGGAAACCACTGTCAGCTGCGTCACGGCCGCGGCTTCTACAAGGCCGGAGCCGACCGTTTTTGCGACTGCCGTGCCTGTAAGTGCCCCGACCATATTCAGAACAGCGGCCATCGCCACCGCAACCTTAGGCGACAACACCCTCGTAGATACGGACGTAGCGATCGCGTTTGCGGTATCGTGAAAGCCGTTAATGAAGTCGAAGATAGTGGCGAGGACTACTACTAAGACAAGCAGTATATAGGTGTCATGCATATTTGAGGACTATGGCTTCCAGGACGTTTGCAACATCCTCACATCTGTCGGAGGCGTCTTCGAGGTGCTCGTATATCTCTTTCCATTTTATGATGAGGATAGGGTCCTTGACGTCATCGAACAGCTTCCCGAGTGCATCCCTGAAACCCCTGTCTACCTTGTTTTCAAGCCTGTTTATCTCGATGCAGTATTCCTGTACGTGGGCATAGTTCTTTGCCTTGAGTTTCTTGACCGCCTTGTGCATTACCTCGGCAGTCGTAAGAATATCCTTCGCCATGACAATCGCCTCCGGCATCGGTTCCTTCACCTTAAATACGACGATCCTGTCGGCAACAGCCCATATCAGATCTATGACATCGTCCATTCTCGACGCAAGTGCGTAAAGGTCTTCTCTGTCGATCGGGGTAATGAAGGTCTTATTGAGTTTTTTCATGATGTCGTGGGTGAGCATGTCGCTGTCTTGCTCGACCTCGTGGATCTCTTTCGCCCTGGCTTCAAGGTTGTCGAAGTTTTCCATGAGGTCGACGAGATGTGAAGCGGCCTTTGTGATGTTCAAAGAGGTCTTATCGAAAATCTCGAAAAAATCTATTTCTTTCGGAAAAAATTTCATGATGTTCTTGCCGCCTGATAGATTATAAGATTTTAGCGACTATGTCAAACAAATCACCATAATCCTCCGTTCGGACGGAGCACTATATCGCATGCAAAAATACACCCGTTTCAGCGCTTCCCGAGCAACACGACCGTACTCCTTGGGCTGACAATATAATGGTCCTGAGGGTCAAGAAACACCTCGTCTCCTTCACTGAGAAAATCGTCTCCTCCCCTAAGACTGGTATCAATCACCCGATACCATAGCTTCTCGCCGCTCAGTAGCGGAATTTTTATATATTGCTCCCGGAAATCGGCGTTCAATATGATAAACAGCTGATAATCGCCGAGGTCTGACGATTCTTCTCCACCGTCGAGCTGAAAACAGAGCGTGCGCAGATCGGGATCGTCCCATTTCGGCTTGCCACGGTCGTTGCCAAACCAGATGATATCGGGAATCGTGTCGCCGTCTTCGTCCTTCCCCGAAAAAAATTTTCTTCTCTGGAGGATCGTATATCGCTTGGTAAAAGCGATTGCCTTTTTGAAAAACCCGAAGATATCGGCGTTCTCATGCACAAGATACCAGTTGAACCAACTTATTTCGTTGTCCTGGCAATAGGCGTTGTTATTGCCCCTCTGGGTCCGCATGAACTCGTCGCCGCCCAAGATCATCGGCGTTCCGGAGGAAAAGAGGAGATAACAGGCAAAGTTTTTGATCAGCCTCCGCCTCAGTCTTATAATGTCCGTATCGTCCGTATCGCCTTCAACGCCGCAGTTCCATGAGTTGTTGTCGTTTACTCCGTCTTGGTTGCCTTCGAGGTTCGCCTCGTTGTGCTTGTAATTGTAAGAGACAAGATCGTTCAGGGTAAAACCGTCATGGCACGTGATAAAATTGATGCTATTGTAGGCTGACCGCCCATCCTCGCGATATAGGTCGGCAGAGCCGGTCAACCTCCAGCCGAGGTCTCGTATCTGACCGCCGTCGCCTTTTCCGAGCTTCCTCATGGTGTCCCTGAACCTTCCGTTCCACTCGGACCAGTCTATCGGAAAGTTCCCCACTTGATATGTACTGAGGTCCCATGGCTCGGCGATCAGCTTTACCCTGCTTAAAACCGGGTCCTGGGATATTGCGTCAAAAAAACCCGAGGACTTGTGGAATATGCCCTCTTCACGGCCGAGCACCGATGCGAGATCGAACCTGAAGCCGTCCACATGCATCTGTTCGACCCAATATCTCAAGGAGTCCATGACGAACCGTATCACATGGGTATTTGCGATATTGATGCTGTTTCCGGTTCCGGTATAATTCACATAAGAACGGCGTGGTTCCGAAGGTGGCCCTGTGAGCAGATAGTAAGTAGGATTGTCCACACCCCTGAAGCATATCGTAGGTCCCAGTTCATTTCCCTCGCCGGTATGGCTGTAAACAACATCCAGTATCACCTCGATGCCTGCCCTATGGAGTTCGCGCACAAGGGTCTTGAACTCCTGGACCTGACACCCGTAATAGCCCTGCGTACAGTAGGAAGATTCGGGAGCAA
Organism: uncultured Nitrospiraceae bacterium; assembly: GCA_963811165.1. Lineage (GTDB taxonomy): Bacteria > Nitrospirota > Thermodesulfovibrionia > Thermodesulfovibrionales > UBA6898 > Sulfobium. The sequence continues at coordinate 315,717 of CAWEQH010000001.1, read as the reverse complement.
AAAAGCCTACCGTATTATAACCCCAGTAATTCGTCAGCCCTTTTTCGATCAGACTCTCCTCGACGTAGAACTCCTGGACCGGGAGAAACTCTACCGCATTGATCCCTAATTCCTTCAGATAGGGAATCTTTTCGATAAAACCGAGATAGGTCCCGGGGTGCATCACCCCTGAAGAACTATGGGCGGTAAAACCTTTCAGGTGGACTTCATAAATGAAAAGCTTTTCAAGAGGGTTGTCCGGACAGACGTCGTCCTGCCAGTCAAACCCGTCGTCTATCACAATCGATTTGGGCGCCATCTGCGTGTTGTCACGCGTGTCAAGCGAAAGGTCCATAACCGGGAAGGCCGGGTCATATGAGAGGAGCAGGTTATCCGTGTTCCTTAACTTGGCGGTAACTGCCTTGGCATAAGGATCTAAAAGGAGCTTGTTTTCATTGAACCTCATACCCTGGCCGGGGATAAAATCGCCTCTCACCTTGTATCCGTATAATTGGCCCGGCCTGATCCCGCCGACAAAGGCGTGCCATATATATTTCGTCCGATTTTCAAGCCTGATGATATCGGTGGGTTCCCCGGAGGGGCTGTCGAAAAGGAGAAGGAAGACCTCGGAGGCATGAGCGGAATAAAGAGCAAAGTTGGCACCCTCTTCCTCCAGGGTGGCGCCCAGGGGATAATATCTTCCCTCGGACACTCCCTTGTATGTATTATGAGTCAGTTCGTATCCCAACCGGGTCTGCTCCTAATCTCTGTTGCATAATACCTTCTCTATCTCCTTTGAAGAAAGACCTTTGTGTATCCTCACCTTACCGATCTTTTCGGGTAATATAAAGGTAATATCTCCTCCAACCGTCTTTTTGTCGAGCTTCATCGACAAAAGGAGCTGCCGTAAGTCTATATCTTCAGGGACGGCGGCCGGGAGGTCGAAGGCTTCTATCAGCGCCTTTATCCGCGCAAGCTGCCCGGCGTCGAGGAGACCGAGCTCTTTTGAAAGCCTTGCCTCTTCATACATCCCGATAGCGACCGCCTCGCCGTGGAGATACCTTTTGTATCCGGTCGCCGTTTCAATCGCATGTCCCAGGGTGTGGCCGTAGTTCAATATCGCCCGCAGTCCCGACTCCCTCTCGTCCTCCGATACGACCTTCGCTTTAATCTCGCAGGACAACTGGACCACGCGGGAAAGAATATCGTTATCAAGGTTCAAGACCTTGTCCCTGTTTTCTTCGAGCAAGCGAAAAAACCCTTCATCCCAGATCACCCCGTATTTAATGACCTCTGCAAGGCCCGAGAGCAATTCTCTCCTTGGCAGAGACTTCAGGGTATCGATATCGATCCAGACAAGTCTCGGCTGCCAAAACGTGCCGATCATGTTCTTCCCCATCGGGTGGTTGACCCCGGTCTTCCCCCCTACCGAACTGTCGACCTGAGCAAGGAGTGTCGTCGGGACCTGAACAAAATCAATCCCGCGCATATATGTCGATGCGGCAAAACCTGCCATATCACCAATGACCCCTCCGCCAAGGGCCATAAGCACCGATTTCCTGTCCAGCGCGGCAGTCAGCATCCCCCCATAGATCTGCTCCACTGAAGAGAGGTTCTTATATTCTTCTCCATCGGGGACGACTATTACGGAGACCTCGAACCCCGCAGCCTTCATCGATTCGGTGACGCGCCTTCCGTAAAGGCCAAAGACTGTGGGGTTACTGACGAGTGCGGCCTTGCTTGTGAACCCGAATTCCTGCAGACTCTTTCCGATATCGGAAAGTATCCCGGATTCTATCTCAATCCGGTAGCTCCTTTCCCCCAGCTCGACCCTTATTTCCCGCATCTTACTATGTCCGTTATCTCTTCCGCGACTTCAAGAGGCGTCTTCCCGTTGGTGTCTATAACGATGCCTGCCTTTTCATAAAAAGGCATCCTTGCCCTGAGAAGTTCGTTGATCTTTGCCAGGGGATCTTCCACATTCAGAAGGGGCCTGTCCTTATTGCCTTTGGTGCGGGAAATGATTGTCGCAGGGTCTGCATAGAGGCAGAAGATAAGACCCGTTTCCCTAAGCACCTCCATATTCTCCTCCCTTAAGACTGCGCCGCCGCCGGTGGAGATAACCGTATTTTTCGTGCGCGCCAGTTTCCTTATCATTTCCGTCTCTACGTCGCGGAAATAAGGCTCGCCGAAATTTTTGAAGATATCAGTGATCTTCATCTTCCTGTTCTCCTCAATCTCCGAGTCGACATCAACAAGACGCATGTTCAGGAGCCTCGAAAGCTCCTTCCCGACTGCGGTCTTTCCTGTGCCCATAAAACCGGTCAAAATAATATTTTTCCTCATTATAATTTCACATGCAACCCGCGATTACTTTTTTTGCTTTGTTACCCTAATGACGGAGAAGAATGCAAAGAAAAGACGGTTAAATGCTTTTTCCTGTTCCATGGAAAAATCAAAAACCGTTTACGTAAGAAATATAGGACTTGTAGTTCCTTCTCACTTCTTTTTCGCTGTCGCCGCCGAATTTCCTGAGAAAGGCGTCAGCCAGAACGAGAGCGGTCATCGCCTCGGCAACAACCGAAGCGGCCGGAACCGCACAGACATCGGAACGTTCATATGCCGCACCGAATGCCTTTTTTGTCCTGATATCGACGGACATCAGGGGCCTTCTCAAGGTGGGGATAGGTTTCATCGCTGCCCTGATGATAATGGGCATGCCGTTAGACATTCCGCCCTCAATACCTCCGGCATTGTTTGTCTTCCTATAAAACTTCATGCCGCGGGATTTCGTCTCAGCCCCGCGGTAAAAAATCTCGTCCATGACATGAGAACCGAAATCGCCTGCCATCTTAAACCCAAGTCCTATCTCGACCCCTTTGATAGCCTGTATGCTCATCATCGCCTGCGCAAGCATCCCGTCGAGCTTCAGGTCCCACTGGATATGACTCCCGAGCCCTACCGGCACCCCGACCGCAATCACCTCGAACACCCCCCCGAGGGAATCACCTTCCTTGGTCGCCCTGTCGATTAGCCTCGTCATCTTCTTTGAGACATCCTCGTCCGAGCACCTGACAGGCGATTGTTCGGCCTTCTCAATAATCTTCACGAAATCTGATCCGTCTGCACCGTAAACGGATGTTTGATGGCTGCCGATCCGCAGTACGTGGCTTCCGATCATTATCCCGAACCCCGACAGAAACTTTTTCGCGATAGCACCAAGGCCCACCCGCATCGCGGTCTCACGGGCGCTCGAACGTTCGAGGACATTGCGGATATCCCGATGATCAAACTTAAGCGCCCCTGCAAGGTCGGCATGACCCGGTCTAGGGCGTGTGACAGGCTCCCGTCTTTTGTCTGTTGTCGCCGAACGCGGGCTTGCGGGTTCCGGATTCATCACCTCCCGCCAGTTTTCCCAGTCTTTATTTTCGATCAGAAGACTTATAGGAGAGCCGATCGTCTTTCCCATACGGACGCCCGAGAGTATCCGGGCATGGTCGGTCTCAATCTTCATCCTGCCGCCTCTGCCATAACCTCCCTGCCGCCTCCTCAGTTCCCGATCTATATCTTCAGATGAAAGGGAGAGGCCTGAGGGTATGCCTTCAATGACGCCGGTCAGCGCACTGCCATGAGATTCTCCTGAAGTGAGAAACCTTATATTTGTCATTCACTACTCCATCCAGACATTTTTTATATATGCCAGCGTTTGATTATATATCAAAAAGCGCGATGCCGGAAACACTATTCTTTCCTTCGCCTGAGTCGCGTCAGCCCAGAAATTGCAACTACCTGCAGCAAAACCAGCAGAGCGTCCACATCCCCGGTACCAGAGCTCTTTCTGGCGACCGAACATCCTCCGCCACCGCCGCCTGATGCGGGGGTTGGCGTCGGCGTTGGACTTGGGGCAGAGAAGGTCGTGACGGACACCTCGTTAGAATAAAGTGAGGCAACTGGTATCGAGTTGAACGCCCGCACCCGGTATGTATATTCAGTCGAGGGATTTAGTCCGCTGTCGGTAACAGTCGTGGCTTTCGCCCCTGTCTCGGCGATCTCGGCAAAGCCTCCTCCAAGGGTCTTCCTTTCAATCTTATATCCGTCCTCCCCTGTGGCATTGTCGTTCCACGTCAATACTGTCTGGGTCGAGGAAAGGGCATTTGCCGAGAGTCCTGAGGGAGTAAGCAAAGACGATATGGCCTTATATGCGTTTATCCTTCCTCCGCTTTTGATAACTCCTTGAAGTGCAGGAAGTGTATCTACGTAACGCATGATCATCGCCCGCAACTGAGTGGGGGTGAGACCTGCATAGTAACTCGAAATTAGTCCTGCGAGACCCGCGACATGAGGGGCGGCCATCGAAGTGCCGTCGCATAATTCATAGCCTATAACAGGGGAGACGCCGCAAAACAAAAGGCCTGGGGGGACCGTGCTCAGGATCGATACTCCGGGCGCAGCGACGTGGACGGTCCTGAGGCCAAAGTTGCTGAATGAGGCGAGGCTGTCATGCTGGTTAGTAGCCGCGACTGAAACAATGTTTGGGAGGTCATAATTGCCGGGATAAACCGCCACTGAATCGTTGTTGCTTCCCAGCCCATTATCATCTCCGTTTCCGGCCGCAGCGACAAACAAGATACCGGCCGCGTTTGCAGCGGAGATGGCCTCCATTTCAGCGTTTGATTTCGAAGAAGAGTTCCCTTCGAAACTGGCATTTATTATCTTTGCGCCTTTCGTAATCGCATATTGTAGGGCAGCGATTTCATCGGAGACTGCTCCCTCCCCTTCGGCATCTAAGATCTTCAGGGGCATGATCTGGACATTCCACATCACCCCGGCGATACCGAGTCCGTTATTGCCGACAGCGCCTATAGTGCCGCTGACATGCGTGCCGTGTCCGTTGTCGTCCATCGGGTTGTTATTATTGTCCACAAAATTCCATCCCCTGCAGTCCGCCTTAAACCCGTTATGGTCGTTGTCGGCAGTTCCGGAGCAGCTTGGCTCACCGGGGTTGGCCCAGATATTTCCGGCAAGATCGGGATGAGTATAATCTATCCCTGAGTCGAGCACCGCCACGACCAGTCCGCTGTTGCCCCGGACAATGTCCCACGCAGAGGGCATGCTGATGTCCACCCCCGGGCTGACGGTATTTCGGAGTTCCCATTGCAAATTAAAAAGCGGATCGTTTGGCACAGTGGAACGGACAGACCTGATATAATTGGGTTCGGCGTATTCGACGTCCGGGTCCTGCATATATTGAATAATCGCGTCTCTGACCGTTATCCCTTGCGGCAGCTTCACATGGTCGGCATTGAGCAGAGATAGTCTCCCGAGCACCGTGGCCCCCAGTGCCTGATGCGCCCGAACTGAAGATGCCGTGAGGACACCGGGCTTGAGCTTGACAATCAGCTCTCCTTCCCTGTATCGGCCGTTTTCCGCGCCGGCAAGGACGGATTGCACGGATACCGTCGGTGCTGCGCCCTCTATAGCTGCCGTCCCGGGTTCACTTGAAGTTACATCCGAGGCCTTCTCGTTCCCGCAGGATGCCAGAAATGCCGCCAGAAAAATAATTAATAATCTCTTCATTAAGAAGCCCTCAATCGTCACACTGTATACGCAGATTCCAGCCTTAAATCAGCATAAGTATATCATAAAGACCCGAGGTAGACGACATTTGAGAGGAAATGGAAAATTGTTGACGGGACGACATTTGAAGTGCGCATATAGAGAAAACCCATGACAAGTGATGGAAAGAATGTCAGGGGGGCGTAGAAGTCCCCGTAGAAAAACATCCCCGGCAGGTGGGCCACGGCAAACAGGAAACTCACCCCTACCGCGCCCTTAAGATCGTTGCCGAATACCTCCTGCAAAAACCCCCTGAAAAAAACCTCCTCAGGAAAAGAAATGCCGAGCAGTTGGAACAATGCCGCCCCCAGCCCCACGGCCGCAAATTTTTTCCCGGGAGAAAAGACTGCAAAAAACGGCAGCAAAATTATCAGAGACACGAGCAGGCCAAGGAGAATATGTCTTACTGAAAAGTTGATATTGATCTTTTTTTTCAAGATCAGAGGCACCGCAAGAAGATAAAAGGGAATGAGATAATCAAGGAAACGAAGATGAAACACCTGCGAAGTGAAGACTATCGCAAGAAGTAAGGCATAAGTACAGAGGGCCTTTTTTTTCACGTCCGTTAAATCTTCCCGGTGGATAAATAAAGAGAGGGGCTTAAGCCCCTCTCCCTAAATATTTGCATCGCTTCTACAGAGACTATTTTTTCTTCCGTCTGCGGTTCTTCATCACGATTATCGCACACAACGGAGCCAGCATTACAAAAACATCCGCAACGTTTGCAGTCCCATCCTGCTTTCTTGCGATAGAACATCCGCCTCCGCCTCCGCCCGATGTGCCTGTTGACGACGAATCGGAAGCAGAAGTAGTAGCCGCTGCGTCATTTGAGTAAGCCGAATCGGCCGGTATGGTGTTGAAAGCGCGGACACGGTAAGTATAGGCCGTTGAAGCGGCAAGGCCGCTGTCCGTAAAGCCCGTGCTGTTTGGGCCGATCTGGGCAATCTCTGCAAAGTCTCCGCCTGTAACCTTTCTCTCTACCTTGTAGCCGTCTTCTCCTGTGGCATTGTCGTTCCATGCGAGGGCTATCTGTGTAGAGGACTGCGCATTTGCGCTAAGCCCGGTGGGCGTCAGCAAAGATGAGAGGGCCTTGAAGGCATTTATCCTTCCACCGGTCTGTATCCACCCCTGTAAGGTGGGCAGCAAATCGACGTACCTCAATATCGTCGCACGTATCTGTGCAGCGCTGAAATTAACGTAATAGGTTTCAAGGATGCCGGCGAGGCCCGCCACATGGGGAGCAGCCATCGAGGTCCCCGCGCAGAAATCATAGTCGGCGATAAAAGCATTCGTACATAACGAGCCAAAAGACATGGAGATGCCGGTAGAAGGTACCGTACTTAAAATATATACCCCAGGGGCAGCTACGTGGACCGAGTTGAGACCGAAATTACTGAAAGGGGCCCTGACATCATTTTGGTCCGTAGCCGCAACCGAAATTATGTTCGGAAGCCTATGACTTGCCGGATAATTCGGCGTCAGGTCGTTATTGTCACCGTGCTGCTCAAGACTGCCGTTTCCGGCGGCTGCAACGAAAAGGACCCCCGCGCTGTTTGCGGCATTGATCGCGTCGAATTCAGCCTGCGAAAATGCACTTGAGCCGTAGCTGGCATTGATGATCTTTGCGCCGTTCGTTATCGCATATTGGATGGCTGCAACCTCGTCAGCGGCCGAACCGCAGAAATCGCTGCCGGGGCCGCAGACATCCGGGCCGAAGTCGGTGATGAACTTAAGGGGCATTATCTGCACATTCCACATCACGCCTGAAATGCCTACGCCGTTATTGCCGTCTGCGCCGATTATCCCTGCCACATGCGTACCGTGTCCGAGGTTGTCAAAGGGCATATTATTCTTGTCAGCAAAGTTCCAGCCCACGCAGTCATCTATAAAACCATTCCCGTCATTGTCTATGCCGTCCGTGCAACTGGTCTCCCCCAGGTTCCTCCAGATGTTATTTACCAGATCGGGATGGCTCACATCCACCCCGCTGTCGATGACCGCCACAACGATATTGCGGCTGCCCTGCGTAAAATCCCATGCCTGCGGCATCTTGATGTCGGCTCCTGCCGTGCCGGCTGCGAAAGTGCCGGTATTCTGGAGCGCCCATTGCTGGGGGTTGAAATAAGGATCGTTAGGGACTGTATTTTTCGGGTATCTAACGTAATTGGGCTCTGCATACTCCACATTGGGGTCTTGCATGTATGACACTATCGCGTCCTTTACCGCTACACCCGGGGCGAGCTTCACTCGCTCAAGATTAGAGACGACGCTGAACCTTCTTTCCAAAGTGGCGCCCATGGCGCTATGGACGCCCATGGCCGATTTTGCGCTTACGCCTGATTTGAACTTGACCAGGAGTTCTCCCTTTTTATACACCCCTTTTTCGGCCTCTGCCAAGACCGACTGAATAGTGATCCTAGGGGCGACTGTCTGGCTTGCGGTGACCTTCACCCCTGGCGAGGAGAAACTCGTCGTAGAATTGCTCCCGCAAGAGACAAGCGCAAGAACTGATATGAGTGCAAAGACAATATAGAAATGTTTTTTCATTCTCATCCCTCTCCTTCTTTCAAAAAGGGCGGGCTCTTCGCCCGCCCTCTCTATTGCTATCTATTTATTGAGCTGCATATGTCTTATGGATTCGTCAATGTTATTGGAACAATGACAGTTTGTACTGGGCTACTGTGGTCTCTCACCGTCAGATTGAACACCGCACTGGCGCCAGGAACCGAAGCGCAGGCATTAGCTGTAGGCGTAACCGTAAATGAACCACCAGCAATAGGACTTGGCGTAATCGGGTCAGTACTGACTGTCGGCGCAACTGTATAGGTTGGCGTACCGCCGCTTATAAAGAATGTAGCAGCCTGGCCACAGCGAATACTACCGCAGCTGTAACGACGCGCCGAAGGACTAACCGCAAGCGCTGGCGGAGGCGTCGTAGGTGGTGGAGTTGTCGGCGGCGCGGTAACCAATACGTTGGTCGTGCCTGATTTGCCTCCGGCAGAAGCCGTTATTGTTGCTGTTACAGTCCCGGCAGCAATTGTCGGGGCAGTAAACGTCGCCGTAGCCAAGCCTTTGGTCGTTTGGGAAAATGGTGTTATAGTACCCCTGGTTGTCGCGAAATTGACTGTTGTGCCGTCGGGAACAAGAGTCCCTGCCGCTGTAGTCACTGTCGCCGTTACTTTGGAAGTGCCGGCCGAGGCGATAGACTGCGGGTTCGGCAACAACCGTCACCTTATTGATTGTTATAGGGCCGATGAAAAGCGTTATCACATTGAAAGCACCGGTATTTAGTAGACACCGCGTTCACATTCAGGGGGATGGTAATATTCGTGAGCTCCGGTTGGGACGATTTTGATAAGTACAAATGCCTGCCCGGCAGAGTTAGTCTGCACCGCATTGCCATTAGGAAAAGTCGCCTCCGTGGTGTCAGCGCCAAAGGTCACCGTATCGTTCAAAACGGGCGCGCCTGACGCATCCAACACAGTCGCCCTGATGATCGCTTCGTCGTGGGGGTCGGAAGGGTTAAAGAAAATGAAATCGCTTGGGATCGTTATAGGAACCGTCGCTGTTATTGTCGACCGCAAGGGTCAATGTCGGCGCGGCGGAGATAAGTGCGAGATCGAAGACGAGAAGAAAACCGTCTTCTTATCCCTCACCTTTCCCGCTCCCGTATTCACTTCCGCCTGCACCGTGGCAAAGCCCGAGTCTGTGGAAAAAAGCGTGACTTTGGCAAATCCCAAGGAGTCGGTCATTGCCTGGGTGGAACTCAGCACGCCGACGAGTGAGAGGTTCGTAAAAGTGACCGGCGTGTTCGGTACGACCCTGCCGTTTCCGTCAAGGACCTTCGCCTCCAGAAATACGTTTGAATTCGTCTGGACTATCTGCTGGACCGACAGTAACTGCACGATAGACGGCTGACCGGGATTAACGCCGACGGGTTCGCTCGAAGTACCCGCTCCGCCGCCGCAGTAAGCCAGCAACGCCAGGATCATAAAAAGTGCTATCGGTAATAATGTCTTTCTTATCATTTCGCCTCCTGCTAACACCTATCGAAATCGGCCAGCCAAATATCCAGTTCAGACTGGAAAGAACCTGCCTCGCCGAAGGAATTCATAAATTTACAGGTAAAGACCGCCACATAATGTGTCGGATATTCCGATGGGAAAAACGCCGCTCCTGATAAATCATTCCACCATCTAAGCTTTCTCTCTATGTCCATGAGAGTGACACCGCAAGCTACTCGCTCCGTTGACCATCGGGCAATTCGGATAAATAGTCGTTGCCTCTATTATAGGGGCCGCAGGGTCCTCGTTGGCCTTCAGGTAGGTAATAGTGCATTCCTGAATGCTGGCCCCGTTGAAAGGATCATCAGTCGCGCCAGGGACAAGCGGCGCTGCAGTGACATTCAGTGTTGCATCGGTCCTGGTAAGTGCCGTTTCGAATGTCGTAGCCGTACACGCATGTATGTGATGTATCGATATCGGGGCTCGTAACAGTCAGAGTCGCGGATTGTATAACTATACCTGTATCTGCATTCCCGCCGGAGCCGGGGGCGCCCACCCCTCCTCCCCCGCATCCTGCGAGAACAAGCACGTACAAAAGCATGCCAACAATAATATATATTTTCCTCATCGTACCTCCTTGAACTCCATTCCTCATAAAAAATTTTCTCACGTTCTTGACCCCCGCTCATAGCGGTTGGCTTATTATCGTCGGCGTAATAAAAATGAGGAGCTCTTTAATATTGGGCCCTATGCGGTCCTTGGTCTTAAAGAGCCAGCCGAGACCCGGTATCTTACTTAGGAGAGGGACCGCGTCACTAGTCTCCGCATCGTCCAACCGGTAAATACCCCCTAATACAAGGGTCTCACCATTTTTTACAAGCGCCTGGGTCGTCAGGCTCTTTGTGTTTACGACAGCTGTTGCCCCGGACGTCCCGGGCTGAAGGCTATTGTCGGTCGCATTGACCTTCAGCTGGATAAAACCGTCAGGGGTGATCTTGGGGGTAACCGTAAGACTCAGCGTTGCTGTCTGAGACTGGGTCTGGGTGCCTGCCTGACTCACCGTAGGGATGAAAAATGTAGTACCCTGCTGGATGGTTGCGGCCTCGTTGTCCATTGTCAGGATCTTCGGGTTCGACAAGGTCTTGGACCTGCCGATGGATTCAAGCGCGGAAAGCGACAAGTTGACGCTCATGCTGTTTGCATGTCCAATGGTCAAGTTCATGGCGCCTCCGGCGTTCGTCGTTGCAGGCCCCGCGGCCGCCGTGGGGGTATTGACAGAGAAAGCGCCTCCTACGTTATTGGGGAAAGTCTGCGAGGTGAAAGAACCTCCCCACCTTATCCCGAGCGATTCACTGTATGTCGTGCCCACCTCGACGAGTTTGGCCTCTATCATTACCTGCGGCTTAGCAAGGTCCATTATCTTCACAAGTTCTTTTACCTTGTCAATGCTCTTTTGTGTATCTTTGATGATAAGGGCATTCATCCGGTTGTCCGGGGTGATAGTGCCGCGTGCGCTAAGCAGTTTCCCATTGTTAATGGCAGTCTGGACATCCGTGGCCAATGCGTAATTGACCCTTATTATCTCCTGTACAAGGTCCTCGGCCTTCTCTTCCGTCTCCTTCGACTTCGCCCTTTCATTAGCAATCTGGTCAAAGACGCTTACTGGAGCGATCCACAATATGTTGCCTTCCACGCGATGGCTGAGATGCGTCTGATTGAGAATGATATCGAGCGCCTGGTCCCAGGGGACATTCATAAGCTTGATCGTGACCTTCCCCTTCACCGATGGGTCCAGGACCAAATTGTAATCATTCACATCGGCAAGCAGCCTGAAGATAGGGCCCACCTCTGCATCCTGAAAATCAAGTGAGATCCTTTTCCCTTTATACCTGCCTTCTGCCTTAGTCTCCTGCCCGGCAGACGGCGGCGCCTCTTTTTTGGCCAACTCTTTGGAAGAAGGTTCATTCGTGACCGGCTCTTTCCGGACAGCTATAGTCGCAGACTGGGCAACGGGCGGCTCCTTGGTCTTTAGAAGAACTTCTATAGTATTTCCAGTTGCAGCGACATCGAAGGCAGTTTTTTCTTTGAGGTCAAGCACCAGTCTCACCTTGTCCCTGTGTTTCCCGGCCCTTATCCCCTTCAGAGGCGATACCACACTTGAAGGAAGTGAAGCAAGCATTGAAACATTGGGGATGTCTATCACTATTTTTTCATCAATGGGAAAGACATTGGGCTTCATTGCCCCGTCGCCGATTATCAGTACCTTCAGTGCCCCGGCGGATTTTCTGAGCTCTATGCGGTTGACCGCCGTCGCCTTAGACGGCGCAGCAGCATCGGCGTCAGCAGATTCTTTTTCAGCGGTTTCAGCTTCTTTTCCCACGGGTGTCACCGCTTCGGTGGGGGGGTATTCTGCCGAAGGGTCTGCGGGACGAACATCAGGGACAGCGTCTGTCTTTTCCTTCGACTCTACTTTTTCTTCCGTCTTGTCCTGCGTAAGGGTAACAGGTTCCTCAGGTTTAGTCAAAAGGGTCAGCGTATTGTCTTTATAAAGTGGAACGACCGCAGAAGGGCTCTGCAGGGTTATATTTATCCTTATCGACGGCTTCGCAGTATCAAGCTGCTGGGGAAAGACCTCCGAAATACCTGCCTTGTCCCATACGATCTTGTCCTTAAAATTGCCCAGACGCATCTCCGGGATGTCAATGGTAACCTTGTAAGGATCGTTTCCCGCATAAAGCGTATAAATGAAATTCTTGCTGCCTACGAAGGAGATGCCGTTTTCCTGCTGCTTGATATCGGCAAGGACCGGGAGCTCATCGGTCTCGGACGTCTCTTTGGTCCTCGCCTGCGTCGCACAGCCGATGAGCAATGTCAATAAAATAAATGACAAGAAAAATTGTGATATCAGATTTTTTTTCATTATTCCCCCTCCTTGCGGAGTTTCAATATTGTATCTTTCGTCTTGGGCTGCCCCCGGTAGTCCTTTACGTGCTCCCGAATAAGGACCCTGTCCTTTGTAATATCCTCAACTTTTCCGCCATAAAGCCCGAGTTTCATCCCTTTTCTGATCGTGTAGGATTTATTGTCAGGGAGCGTTATGAGGGCATAATATTGTTTGCTGTCCCACAAAATAGCAACCAGTTTTATTTCGTCGACATCGAAGTTCTCTACAGGCCTTCCCCCGGACAGCCTTTTGGGTTTTTCTTTGCTGATCCGGACAAGCGACATGAAAGGGTCCCTCCTCCCTTTCTGCTCATAGGCATACACCTCTTTTTCCGCCTTCGGTTCCTCTTTCGTTGCCGAAGGAGGAGCAGAAACAGCCGGCTTGGTTTTTCCAGCAGCCGGTTTGGGAGAAGACGCCTTGCCCTTGCATCCCGTCAGGGCAATTAATGATATCCCAATAAAAAATGCGAGTGAGCTCTTTACAATAAAGGGCATTTTTTTCATTTATTTCTTCTTGGCCCCCTTATTTGCCGCCTTCTCTTCCTCAGATACCGATGAAAAGGTGGTAGCCACGAAGCTAATCTGGAGAACGGCTTTTCCTTTCACAATCTGCGGAGAGGACATCCTTATATTTGTAATATTGACGATCCTGTTCAGTTTCGTCAGGCTGCTCAGGAATCCGGCGAAATCGTGATATGTTCCGCTCACAGTCACGTCAACCGGAATTTGATTTATAATGCCGCTGGGGTGCATCTTCTTCGCACCCGGCTTCCAGGACTTTATTTCGAGGCCCGCTGCGATCGAAAGGTCGGAGATCTGTTTCAGTAGGCTGGAAATCTCCTTTTCTTCAGGCAGTTGCTCTTTTAATTCGTTCAGCCTCCCAAGCAATTTTTGGTTTTCCTGCTTCAGGGTTTCGAGTCTTGCCGCCTTGGCCTGGTCCGTCGCAATTTTGTTGTTCTGATCATCGATCTGAGCCTCGAGTTTCCTGATCTCTTTTTGCTTCGGCGACACAAAAAGGATCAGTCCAACGATTAGAATGATCACAGCAGGAAGAACGGCAACAACAACCTTTGCGTAAACCGGTAGATTCTTAATGTCCAGTTTCACTGCCATCAGGATTTCACCTTGCAGCTGATTCTGAAGTTATATGTGGAAAAACCCTCCGCGCTGGCCTGGACAGACTCCTGCAGATACACGTCTGTCAACAGGGTAGATCCTTTCAAACTGCTTACAAAGTTGACCACGTCGGTATTATTGAACCCCGTACACGCCAATGTTATATCGTTGCCCCTTATCTCCAGCGAAGTAAGCCATACCCCATCGGACAAAAGCCTGCTTATCTCGTCAAGCAGCTTGACCGGCAGGGTCTTGTTTTTGCCGAGTTCCTCAATGATCCCTTTACGGTTCTTATAATCGGCATTGAGCTTTTCGTAGTCATCAACTGCCTTAATTTTTTTTGAAAGCTCCGCAAGCTTTTTCCCATTGTCAGCCACTGTGGCCTTTCTTTCGCTGATACGCCCCTGAAATGAGAAATTCAGGTAGATCACAACCGCTACCATCGCCAGCGAAATACCGATTGTAACGACGAGAAAAGTGGGTAACGGCTTTGCCTTCTTTTTCTTTTTAACGGACAGGAGATTGACTTTTATCATCTGTCACCCAGCCTTCTTAGGGCCAGCCCGACTGCAATGGCCATGATAGGGGCGATCTCCTGAATGTTGGTCCCCTCGAATTTCTTAGGTATCTTGATGTTCCGAAAAGGCTCGGCGACCCTCGTCTCAATGCCGGTCTTCTCTGAAATCATAGAGGCAAAATTACCCAGGAGGGCACACCCTCCGCTGAATATCACCTCGGAGATATCTTCATGCATCGTGGTACTTCTGTAGTAGTCAAAGGACCTGATGATCTCGCTGAGAATCTCCTCGGACGCTGATTCTATGACAGAGGCGGCATCTTCGGGGGAAACATTCTCGATCGGCTCGCCCCTCTTCAGTTTTTCGGCATTTTCATAAGTGATGTTATATTCCCTCTGGAGGGCTTCGGTATGCAGGTTGCTTCCAAGGGAACTATCTCTCGTGAAGACCGAGATGCCACCTTTGAGGATGCTCATATTGATCGTACTGGCTCCGATATTGAGCAAGGCAACATTTTTTCCAGGTTCGATCTCGTAGTTGACGCCGTACATATTTTCAAGGGCAAAGGCGTCAATATCCACTACGATCGGATTGAGTCCTGCTTCTTTTATCACTGAAACATATTCGTTGATAATATCTTTCTTGACGGCCACGAGAATCACGTCCATCTGTCCCGGCTCTTCTTTCGGCCCGATGATCTGGAAATCGAGATTCACGTCCTCTATATCGAAAGGGACATATTGCTCCGCCTCGAACTTTATCGATTCGGAAAGGTCTTCTTCAGACATTTCAGGAAGGGAAATTCTCTTGATGATAACGGAAGAATGCCCGGAAATAGATATGACCGCATCTTTTGTTTTTATTTCGGCCTTTCTGACCATGTCCTTGATGGAATCTACGAGCCTGATAGAATCGATGATGGAGCCGTCTACTATTAGCTCCGGGGGAAGGGGGTAGAGATCGAAGAGCTCCAGTTCATAGCTCCCTTTCGATTCCTTGAGCTTTATCGTCTTGATATAGCTCGAACCAAGATCTAGTCCGATCGAACCCTTCCCTTTGAAAAGCATAGGATATGAATACCAGAAAAAAAATATATTGTCAAGGTTTTTTTAAAAAATATTGCTGTGATATCAAATAGTTCAATCCTGACTTTTAGAAATTAGTTTAACAATTGAGTCTTGTTAGGCTAGATATTTAGGATTCTTTCGATCCGGACGAGGTCGGAATCTATTCGACCTATTCCAAATAATTCTCCGCGAGGGCCTTTCAATTTCACGAAGTTGTAATCTGATAACTCTTTGATTATATTGGTTTTTATCGGGACACCACTCATTGCGCCTCGATAATCAGCCTCACCGACCACTATTTCTTTTAATCCTGAAAGGGCCTCATCAATAGAGCAGACTGACTTTTTTTTGATCTCGAAAAAATCGTCTCCGCCCAATTCTTCCTTTCTTGCGGAATTTTTTATGTCAAAAGATCCTATCGCTGATCTTTCGAGGGAAAAAAGATGGGCCCCTGTGCCAAGGACCACCCCGATATCATCGCAGAGAGTTCGGACATAAGTGCCCTTTGAACAAGATATAGCCAGATCGAAATAGGGCAGATCAAAGCCCGAGACCTGAAGGTTATAGATACGTACTTGCCGCCCCTGACGCTCAATTTGGATGCCCTTTCTGGCCAGCTCATAAAGTTTTTTCCCCTGCACCTTTACGGCTGAATACATTGGCGGTTTTTGGGTCACGCTCCCTTCAAACATCTTGACGGCCCTGACAACATCCTCTTCCGTAAGGGCAGAAGCGTCCTTTTGTTCGATAACCCTTCCCTGAGAATCGTACGTATCGGTCCTCTCCCCGAGTTTCACCCTTGCACGGTATTGCTTGTCCATATCAAGAAGGAATCTGCTCACTTTCGTCGCTTCGTTAAGACATACTAGAAGTACTCCCGTGGCCATGGGATCAAGGGTGCCCGTATGGCCGGCCTTCTTGACGCCAAGCAGACGCTTGACTTCAGCCACTGCCTGATGCGAAGTGATGCCCGGGGATTTATTGAGATTAATTATCAGATCCATCACAGTTTTGTTGCAACGTGATAAATGACCGGCGGGCCCTTACTTCAAGGAACGCTGGGCCGCCCCGAATAGGGTCTCTTTTACGGTTCTCAGGTCGGCCTTTATTTTAAAGCCTGCTGCGTTTTCATGCCCGCCGCCGCCAAATTTCTCGGCAAGCCGGGCCACGTTCACCTCACCTCTGGATCTCAGACTGGCCTTCCATTCCCCACTGCCAAGTTCTCTCAGGAGAACCGCCATCTTGATCGATCCGATCATCCGCGGGAAGTTGGAGAAATGTTCCGTGTCTTCCGACCGTGTGTGCGTTTTCTTGAACATGCTTCGCGTGATATGGATCACGGCGACCCTGTTCCTTACCTCAAGCGTATTAAGTGCCATAACCAAAAGCCTGAATCTATTATTGTGCCACGACTCATAAAGGTTTATGGCGATGGAACCTGGGTCGGCCCCCGCTTTAACAAGCTCGGCACTTATGCGAAGAACGTCCGCAGTGGTATTACTATATCTGAAAGTCCCCGTGTCAACGGAAATGGCAGTATACAGATGCACGGCAATTTCCTTTGTGATTGCAACGCGGAGCGCCTTAAGCAGGTAAAATATCATGACTCCCGTGGCCGCAGACGTGTGATCGATCCATCGTACTTCCCCGAAGTCCTTTTCGGTCTCGTGATGGTCGATTACAATTGATTTTCTGAAATGATACCCCTCGACAGCCGCCCTCGCCGGGCTGTTACAGTCGACGAGTACGAGCACGGGGTCCTCTTTCATGACTTCCTTTCCCCGCGATGAGAACTTATCATGTCCCGCGAGGAACCCGTAATATTTGGGAACAGGATCCCTGCTGAAAACGAATGTCTTTTTCCCCATGGACTCAAGTGCGGACGAAAGAGCCAGGGCCGAGCCTATCGCATCACCATCGGGATCGATATGGGCAGCGATTAAAAAAGTATCTTCTCTTCGAAGCGCCGCAAGGATATTCCTAGGTATCTTCATCGTCTTTCTTGATTTCCTTCAGCAACTTGTCTATTTTGAATCCATATTCTATCGAGGTATCCTGTCTGAATTCAATGTGTGGGATGAATTTCATCTTGAGTCTCTTTGTCAGAGCGGACCGGATAAAATACTTAGAGGAATTAAGGATTTCGAGCGTCTGTTCCCTTTCTTCCTCTTTAAGGATGCTCACATATACCTTCGCCGACTTCAGATCAGGGCTGAGATCAACGCCCGTAACTGTTACAAACCCGATCCGGGGATCTTTCAGTTTATACATTATGATATCTGCGACTTCTTCTCTGATGAGGTCGCCGACCCTGTCCGAACGCTTATAGGGAAGCATATATCACCTTAGCTATTTGGTCCCTGAACACGTCAATAAGAATCATTTTCTCCTTTGCAGCCAGGGAATAAGATCCCCCTTCAGAAAAGGGGTAGGAACTCGGGAAAAGCGCCGCTATAATTTCGCGGCTATTTTCTCGATGATATAATTTTCGAGGATGTCCCCGACTTTCAGATCGTTGAAATTCTCTATGAGGATTCCGCATTCATAGCCGGATTGCACCTCTTTTACGTCATCTTTAAATCTCTTGAGCGTGTTGAGCTTCCCCTCATATACGACTATATTGTCCCTCAACACCCTGATACCGTCACACGCACGCGACATATATCCATCGACGACATAACAGCCTGCGATCGTTCCCAATCTCGATACAGGGAATAGCTGCCTGACTTCCGCCCGGCCAAGCACCTTCTCTTTGAGCGTGGGCTCAAGCATGCCTTCGAGTGCCTTCTTAACGTCTTCAATCGCTTCGTAAATCACGTTGTAAAGCCTTATGTCAACCCCTTCTTTCTCGGCAGTCTGCGACGCCTTTGTTTCAGGCCGTACGCTGAAGCCTATAATGATGGCGTTTGAGGCGGTAGCGAGCATTACGTCTGACTCGTTGATGCCGCCCACCGAGGTATGAATGACCTTCACTTTCACTTCCGGATGATGGATATTTTCAAGGGCATCTTTGAGTGCCTCAACAGACCCCTGAACATCCCCTTTTATGATGATGTTCAGTTCCTTTATCTGGCCCTCTTTGATCTTTGTGTAGAGCTCGTCGAGTGTCAATTTTTTTGCCTTTGCGATCTCGAGGGACCTCTGCTTCTGGAACCTTGCCAACGCTATCTGGCGGGCCCTTTTTTCATCTTCCACTACGGTAAACACATCTCCGGCGGAAGGTACTTCGGAAAACCCTATCACTTCAACAGGCGTCGACGGCCCGGCGGCCTGGATCCTCTTGCCGGAGTCATCAATTAATGCCCTCACCTTTCCGACATGCACTCCCGACAGCAGCGCCTCTCCCCCTCTCAGTGTCCCCGTCTGCACAAGAAGAGTAGCGACGGGGCCTCTGCCCTTATCGAGCTTGGCCTCGATGACCGTGCCTTTTGCCTCCCTGTCGGGATTTGCCTTGAGTTCCATAATCTCGGCCTGAAGGAGTATCATTTCGAGCAAATGTTCAATCCCTATCCGCTTCTTTGCCGAGACCTCCACGAAGATGTTATGCCCCCCCCACTCCTCCGAGATAATGCCGTGTTCGGAAAGCTCGCTCTTGACTTTTGCGGGATTCGCCTCCGGCTTGTCTATCTTGTTCACCGCCACTACGATAGGTACATTGGCAGCTTTTGCGTGGTTTATTGCCTCTACGGTCTGCGGCATCACTCCGTCGTCGGCAGCGACTACAAGGACGACTATGTCCGTAACCTTGGCTCCCCTGGCTCTCATTGACGTGAACGCCTCATGTCCGGGTGTGTCGAGGAAAACAATGTCCTTTCCCTTAAGATTGATTTTATAAGCGCCGATATGCTGGGTTATCCCTCCGGCCTCGGTCTCGGTAACCTTCGTTTCCCTGATCGCATCCAGCAGTGACGTCTTGCCGTGGTCGACATGTCCCATAATGGTCACCACGGGGGCACGCAGTATAAGCTTTGTAACGTCCTCCTGAATTTCCTCTACATGGGTATCTTCCTCAACCGACGCGAGCTCCAGCTTGATCCCGAAGCTCTCCGCCACAAGGAGCGCGGCATCGGAGTCTACGGGCTGGTTGATTGTAGGCATGTAGCCGAGTTCCATGAACTTCTTGATGACGTCGGAAAATTTCAGCCCTATAAGCTCGGAAAACTCTTTTACCGTTGTACCTTCCCTGAGTTTGAGGTTCTTTTTCCTCGGCATCGTGGAGAGAATCTGTCCCTTGGTCTCCTGTCTCTGACCATATCTCCCTCTATCGCCCTTATGCTTACCGCCCTTTATATCCCATCTCTTGGGCTCTATCTTCCTTATGGCTTGAAAGGCTCTCTGGAGACCCGGCTTGGCCTTGAACTTCTCTATCTTTTCGGCCTCCATTTCTTTCTTGAACTTGTCGGGTAATTTTATGTCTTCCTCTGTCTCGCCAGTCGGAAGAGGAGGGATGGCTGCCGTTTCTTCAGGGACAGAAGGCTCTTTTCCCTCGGGTTCGGCAACGGGCTTTTTCGGCTCTTTCTGCACGGGCTCCCGTAGTTCGTCCGGTCTTTTTTTAGCAGACACAGGATGGGGCCTAGCGGTCTCGGAAACAGCCTTTCTTTCGGGGACCTTGACCGCCGCCTCCTTCTGCGGTTGAGGCTTCACAGGATGCTTCGGCGTCTCAGGCATCGGCTCCTGAGGCTGCTTCACTTGAACTTTTTGAAGCGGTTTCTCCGCCTTGGAGGGAATGGGAGCCGTGAGGGCCTGAGTTATTTTTTCCGCAACGTCGGCCTCTATGCTCGATGAGTGGGTCTTGCCCTCTATGCCGAGATTCAAAAGCTCGTCAAGGATTTCTTTATTGTGTTTTTTTAACTTTTTCGCTAATTCGTATATTCTTACTTTAGACATTATTCCGGCCTTACTTGAGAGCTTTTTTTTAACAATACACCAGATACGTCCGGCCTTGTATCATTAATCTTAAAATGGTATCATAAAAGACTCAATTATTGCAATTCTGAAAGGAGGATATACAAGTGGCAAGCTGTGTTGCATGTGGAAAGAAAAAGTCAGTCGGGAATAATGTCAGTCACGCCAACAACAAGACCAAAAGGCGAATCATGCCCAATCTGCAGAGTACCCGCATAGCTACTTCGAAGGGAGTAAAAAGGGCGTACGTCTGCACAAGATGTCTGCGCTCCGGTGTCGTGAAAAAGGTCGTATAATGGAAAAGGCGGGCTCCCTGCTCGGACCGGTAGTAAAGAGTCTCGGCATCGAGTCCGGCGTCCGCCTTTCACGTATCAAGAACGAATGGCACACCCTTTTTAATAAGCCTCTCTCACTCCATATGTCTCCCTCGAAATTGACTGAAGGCGTACTTCTTCTGAACGTCGATTCCCCTGTGTGGATTCAGCAGCTCAATTTTCTTAAGAAGGAGATAACGGCGAAACTGAGCGGGCACGGCGTGCGTGAAATACGGTTCAGGATCGGGAAGGTCTCCCCTTTAAGGCCCCCTGAAGACAACAGCCCAAAGCTGCCCGAGTTATCATCAGAAGATACACGTTTTATCGATGGGCTCGTTGACGCTATTGACGACACCGAACTCAGAAACGCGGTGCGCCGTGCCGCTGAAAAATCCCTGAGAACAATAAAATAGAGAGGAGCGGACTTAAGCCGCTTCACTAAATTTTATTTCCTTGCCGATCCTTTACGCGGATTCAGCCTGCTTTTCATAGATAAGTATCGGCTTGTCCTTCTTTATTATGGTCTCTTCCGTCACAAGGCATTCCCTTACGCTCTTTTGCGACGGGATTTCATACATTACATCAAGCATTATTTCTTCGAGAATGGCCCTTAACCCCCTCGCTCCTGATTTGCGAAGCACCGCCTTTTTTGCGATTGCGGCCAAGGCGCCGTCTGTAAATTTCAGCCTGACGTTATCGAATGACAAAAGCTTTTGGTACTGCTTGACCAGGGCGTTCTTCGGCTCGGAAAGTATTCTTACCAGGGCGGCCTCGTCGAGTTCTTCGAGGGTCGTAACCACCGGAAGCCTGCCCACAAATTCGGGAATCAGACCGTATTTGATGAGGTCCCCCGGCTCCGTTGAACTAAGTATTTCTCCTATTTTCTTTTCGCTCTTGCTCAGCAGGTTCGTCCCGAACCCAACGGTCTTCTTGCCTGTCCTTTGTTCTATTATCCCATCGAGTCCTATAAAAGCCCCCCCGCAGACAAAGAGAATGTTCGTCGTGTCCACCTGAATGAAATCCTGCTGAGGGTGCTTGCGCCCGCCCTGCGGCGGGATATTGGCAATCGTGCCCTCGATTATTTTCAAAAGTGCCTGTTGCACGCCTTCGCCGGAGACGTCCCGCGTGATGGAAGGATTATCGGATTTTCTGCTAATCTTGTCTATCTCGTCTATATATACAATCCCCCTCTGGGCCCTCTCCACATCATAGTCGGCCGACTGAAGGAGTTTAAGTATGATATTCTCCACATCCTCTCCGACATATCCGGCCTCGGTAAGAGTCGTCGCGTCCGCTATGGTAAAAGGCACGTCCAGTATCTTTGCCAGGGTCTGCGCCAGCAGGGTCTTTCCGGTGCCCGTCGGCCCGATCAGCAGGATGTTGCTCTTTTGAAGTTCCACGTCGGATTCGGCCGGGGTGTAAATCCTCTTGTAATGGTTATGGACGGCAACGGAAAGGATTTTTTTGGCCCTTTCCTGTCCCACCACAAAATCGTTCAAGACATGGTGGATCTCCTTCGGGGTGGGTAACTTCGGCAGCGCCTCTCCCCCCGCTTCCACATACAGTTCATCCGCGATTATCTCGTTGCAGAGCTCAATACACTCATTGCAGATATATACGGTCGGGCCGGCGATGAGTTTCTTGACCTCCTCCTGCCCCTTGCCGCAAAATGAACATTTAAGCGCTTCTTCGTCTTTCTTCGCCATTCTAATCCTCCCCTGAAACCGCTGTCATGCCTGGCTTATCCTTTTTTCTTCTTCATAGTAAAGATGACTTCATCGACGATCCCGTACTCCTTCGCCTCTGCCCCAGACATGAAAAAGTCCCTGTCGGTATCGGTCCGTATTTTTTCAAACGGCTGTCCTGTATGAAAGGAAAGGATATTGTTGAGGGAGTCTTTCATCCTCAATATCTCTCTCGCATGGATCTCGATGTCGGTCGCCTGTCCCTGGAACCCGCCCATCGGCTGGTGCAGCATTATCCTCGAATTAGGGAGCGCGTACCTCTTTCCCGTCGTTCCCGCCCCAAGAAGAAGGGCACCCATGCTTGCAGCCTGCCCCACACAATACGTGGCGATATCGGGCTTTACATACTGCATGGTGTCGTAAATGGCAAGCCCCGAAGATACTATCCCGCCCGGAGAGTTCACATAGATATGTATGTCCTTGTCCGGGTCCTCGGTCTGGAGAAAAAGTATCTGCGCGATGACCGTATTTGCGACACTATCGTCGATGGCGCTGCCGAGGAAAATGATCCTGTCCTTTAGCAGCCTTGAATATATGTCATAGGCCCTTTCGGACCTGCCGGTCTGTTCAATGACTATAGGTATTACGCTCATAATTTATTATGCTCCTTTTGTAATTTCCGCTTTCGCCAATATAAGGTCCAGCACCTTCTCGTCCCTGATCGAATGCTTCAGGCCTTCCAGAGACTCGTCCTTTGTCATAAAAAGATTGATCACCGCCTCCGGTGTTGTCTGCAGATGCCGCGCGAGCAGCGATATCCGGGTCTTCAGTTCCTCCTCGGTGACGGATACCCCCTCTTTTTCAGCGATCATATCGAGAAGTATCGTCGCTTTCACGTTATGGATAGCCTTGGGTCTGAGCTCCTCGACCAGCTTTTCGTCATCTGCCGATGAAATCTCAGCGGCCGTACTCTGCGCCTGTCCTTGTGGCTGTCTCCTGTGTTTTTCATTTACCACGAGGGTCTGGAGTTCATGTTCGAGCATAGACTCGGGGATATCGAATTCATAAGCCTCAACCAGCGTTTCGAGAAGTTTTGCCTTTTGCTCACCTGCGGCCTTGTCTTTTTTGGCCTTGAGAATCCCTTCCCTGGCCTTCTGCCTAAGGGAGTCGAGGGATTCGTGGCCGAAATCCTTCGCGAGCTCATCGTCTATCAGCGGAACCTTCTTCTCTTTTACTTCTTTCACCGTTATCTTGAGACGGTTCCCCTTAGTGCCTTCATTGACCTCACCGCCTTCGACGGCCGGAAGGACGATCTCGACCATATCTCCCTTTTTTCTTCCGAGCAATTCGTCAAGGATCCCTTTTGGCGTCAGGTTGTTCCCGAGGTTCATGACCTGGTCCTTAGCGGATGAGAGTTCTTTTTCTCCGGTTGCATCAAGTTTGACATAGTCAATTATGATGAGGTCGTCTTCCCTGATCTCCCTGTCGACCGCCTCGAACATCGCCCTTCCTTCCTGAAGTCCCTTGATCGTATCGTCTATCTCCTTTTCCTCCACATCGCAGGGAACATCTTCGATCTTCATTCCGGCATATTTCAGCTCGCCGACCTGCGGCCTTACTTCGACGACAAGCGCGAAGGCAAGGGGTTCGTGGCGTTTGAAGTCAAGCGTGCCCTCGAACTGGGGGAGGGTCACAGGCACGAGTTCGGCTTCCTTCATCGCCTTTGAATAATATTGGGGAATCAGCCTGTCTATAATGTCGGTCTTTACGTCATTGCCGAATTTTTTTTCTATGAGAGTGATCGGGGCCTTGCCGGGCCTGAAGCCCGGGATACGGGACCTCTGCCTGACCTTGTCGAGCGATTCGGAATATTCCTTTTCTATAATATCGGTCGGGATCTCGATTTTCAGCCGTTTCCGCGTTGTGCTTATATCTTCAATTACAGTGCTCAAATGTTCCTCCTTGCGTATTTAGATAATGTAAAATAATAGCCACCTATTAGTCAATTTTACGCCGTCTTGCCGCCTCTGTAGAAACGAAGCCCCTTTTCTGTTAAAGTTAAGACTGTCATGGAATTTCTGAGAATTACGAGCGCGGCCAACACCCGAATCAAGGAAGCGGTGCGGCTACGGGAGAGGAATCATATAACGGGAGAGGACCTCTTTGTCATCGAGGGCCTGCGTATTATCGAAACGGCACTGGAAGCCGGAGTTGACATCCGGGAGGTTTTCTTCACAGACCGCTTCGGCTCCCAGAGAGAGGGCGGCAAGCTCTTGAAAACCCTCAGGGCAAAGGGCGCGCATATCTTTTCGATCACCGAGCACCTTCTCAAGAAGATAACCGACACGGAAACGCCCCAAGGCATTGCCGCGGTAATATCCTATGAGACATCCCCGCTTGACGGTTTACCTGCGCGGGTAAACCCTCTCTATGCGGTCGGTGATGGGATCGGGGAACCCGGCAACCTGGGGACGATCATCAGGACCGCAGACGCTGCCGGCGCCGACGCGGTGATACTTCTCGAAGGGACATGCGACGTTTTTATCCCGAAGGTGATACGGGCGACGGCCGGGAGCATTTTTCATCTTCCCATCTCACATGCACGCGCAGAGACTTTCGTGAAGTGGCTTCGAAGAAGAGGAATACCGCTTGCGGCAACTTCAGCAGATGCGAACAATTCCGTGTTTGAGTCGAAACTTGACGGACCGATGGCGCTTGTGTTCGGAAACGAAGCCCGCGGCATAAGTGATACTATCAAGGAAGCTGCGGACATTACTCTGAAGATACCGATTTACGGGAGGGCGGAAAGCATGAACGTCGCGATTTCAGCGGCTATATGCCTCTATGAAGCGGCAAGACAGAGAAGGGCAAAGCAAGGATATACCAATCCATGAGCCCGGATCTTATGCAGGGGTTTCTGAAGACCGCGGTCTCTTCGGCAAGGATTGCCGGCGAGATCATTATCAAAAACCTCGGGCATCTATCCAGGGAAGACGTCCAAACAAAGCAGGCCTTCGATTTCGTAACGAAGGTGGACAGGTGGTCCGAAGCGGTGATAATGCAGACGATCCGTAAAAAGTTTCCCTCGCACCGTTTTCTGACCGAGGAGACGCTCAAACAGGAAGACACGGGAGATTACCGGTGGATCATTGACCCGCTTGACGGCACGACGAATTACATTCACAGCTACCCCATGTTTTCGGTATCGATTGCACTTGAATACATGAGTGAGGTCGTTTTAGGCATCGTCTTTGACCCCCTGAGGGACGAACTCTTTCATGCGGTAAAAGGCGGCGGCTCCTTTTTGAATAACAAGAAGATTTCCGTGTCAGGTGTAGATGCCCTCGAAAGGAGTCTGATAGCTACCGGCTTTCCTTTCCGGGCGAAGGAGATGATCGACCATTACCTCCGGGCATTCAGGGAAATCTTCCGCGAAGTAAGCGATATACGCCGTGCCGGCTCGGCGGCGATAGACCTGGCATATATCGCTGCCGGACGGTTCGAGGGGTTTTTTGAACTTGCCCTCAGCCCCTGGGACATCGCAGCAGGAGGTCTGCTTATCAGGGAGGCCGGGGGAATCATTACCGATTTCGGCGGAGGGACGGATTATCTTTCAACAGGAAATATTGTCGCCGGTAATAAGGGTGTTCAGCCGGAAATTCTGAAGATAGTAAAAGAGGTCTTTAGGGGTATCGTCGACAGATAGTTCACAGCCCAGTAGGATGATCGATAAACTCCACTGGGATCCCGAATTTTTTCTTCAGCATCGCAGCGACGGCCTTTACCCCAAGGGTCTCTGTCGCATAATGGCCGGAAAAAACAAGGTTCACCTTCATCTCCTCAGCAAGTGTATACGC
Organism: uncultured Nitrospiraceae bacterium; assembly: GCA_963811165.1. Taxonomy (GTDB): domain Bacteria; phylum Nitrospirota; class Thermodesulfovibrionia; order Thermodesulfovibrionales; family UBA6898; genus Sulfobium. Next base: position 289,713 of record CAWEQH010000001.1, on the reverse strand, counting down.
AGAATGAGAAGGCTCTCCGGTAAGAAAAGTATCTATGCCCAATTCCTCGGCGTCGTTGATCGCCAACCAGCCTCCGCCCGATACGACTCCGACATTCCGCACCTTGCTGCCAAAATCGACAAAGGATGATTTTGTCCTTAGTCTCGCATCAACAAGAGCGACAAAATCCTGAAGCCGGACGGACTTTTGCGCAGTCCCCCAGTAGCCTATACTTTTCCCGTGGTATTCGCCGAACTCGCCTTTCCTTTTAAGGGAAAGGATCCTCAGAAGTTCTGCGTTATTACCGTATTTCGGGTGCCAATCAAGGGGGAGGTGGCAGGCATAGAGGGAGATGTCGGCATCAACAAGGGCCTTTATCCTCTTACGCAAAGCCCCCTTGATCGATCGGATCCCTCCCCAGATAAGGCCATGATGAACGAAGAGAAAATCGATGCCCTTTGCGGCAGCCTCCTTAAAAACATATTCGCATGCATCGACCGCGATGCCCACTTTAGCGACCTTCTTTCCGCCTTCGACCTGAAGGCCGTTTGCGCTCTCATCTTTTGGGAATTCGGAAAGGGCAAGTTCTGAATCGAGAAAAGAGACAAGTCTTCTAAGCTCCAGCGCCTTCACCTGCTGACAGCGAGACCTGGTTGCGCAGGCAAACAGACGCCTTCGAGATTAAATTGATAAGTACCCCATTGTTTACACTTTAAGCACCTGCCCGACCATTCGTCCGAACTCGATCCGCAGTTACTGCAGCAATAGGGAAGCCTCAAAGACTTTCTGACATCAATCACCTTCCTGTATTCGATTGCGGCCTTTTCAGGCAGGTTTCTCCTTAAATAGATATTGCCGAGCAACTGATGGAGTTCGGGATAGGCAATCCCTAATGAATCCATCCCCAAAAGGGTTTCGAAAGCGTCGTCGATCATCTCAAGCCGGTAATAAAGTTTTCCGAGAAAGAATTTTGTCACCGGGTCGTTCGGCTTCCTGGACATGCCCTCTTTATAGATCGTGATAAGTCTCGCCGGCTCCCCGAGGCTTATAAGCAAATCCTCAAGCCTTGCCAGGACGATCTTTGAGGAACTGTTTTCATACGACTTTTCGAGGAGGTTGACCGCTTCTTCGCTTTCTCCTTCTCTGAGCATCACCTCCGCAAGCCCCAAAGTAGCAGGGACAAAGTCCTTGTCGATCCGGAGGACCGTCTTAAACGCCTTTTTTGCCTTTTCGAGCTGGTTGGTTTCGAGGCTGTGTCTGCCATATTCATATTTGTAGCCGATAAGGTTTTGCTGTTCACGCCTTTTGTCCTTTTCCGTATGTTCATTCTTCAGGATAGACTTCTGAAGATAGACAAGGTCGTCCCATCTGCCCTGTTTTTCGAGGATATCACGTTTTTTGTACATGGCAGAGAGGTTCTGGTCATCTATTTCGAGGATGTCTTCGATATATTTCAGGGCCTCGGACCATCTGCCTGTACTTTCGAGTGCCCTCTCGATAGCAAAGAGCGTTTCGAGGTTTTCAGGATTGATCATCTTGGCCTTCTGATAGTAAGTACTTGCCTTCTGATAATCTTCTTCGGATGCGTATACATCCCCCAGCCTGAGAAGGGCGTCGACATGATCAGGCTCTTCGGAAAGGATACCATCGAGGGCCTCCCGTGCCGCATCCTCGTTATGAGCGAGGATGGCGTTGACCGCCCTTGAGTATAGCCCCTGCACTTTTATGTCCTGCTTCTGCTTCTTCTGGTACTGCCAGTTGTCGATGAACTTCTTGGTGTCCCTGATCGCGAAAAAAATAAGGGATATAAGTATACCCACAGCGATCGAAAAGAGCACGACCGCAAACGTGGGAACTTCGTAGGCATCGCTGAAGGGGACGGTCACCGCGATCGTCTCTTTGTTGTAGAAGGCGAAAAGGGAAAGCCCCGCAAGGAAAAGCACCAGTATAAATATCGATAATTTGCCCATCAGTGATGGTATCCCCTTTTGTGCATTATCGTGAATGCCCTGTATATCTGCTCCACGAGGAACAGCCTCGCCATCTCATGGGTAAAAGTCATCTTCGAGAGAGCCACCGTGCATTCGGCCGTCTTTCGAACATTTTCAGAGACGCCGTACGCACCGCCGGTAACAAAAGTGATCGAAGGCGAGCGCCTCGAGAGAAAATCCGCAAATTCGGAAGATGTAAAGCCTTTCCCTTTTTCATCGAGAAGGACATAGGGGGCCTGTAGCTTTACTATCCTCTCGCCCTCTTTTTCGACCATCCGGTGAATATCCTTTCCCTTTTCTTCCTTGATCTCGACAACACTCACCTCACCGAAGGGCTTAAGCAGCCTTAAATATCTCTCAATCCCTTCACTGATGCACCGCTCTTTTGTCTTTCCCACCCACACCAGTCTTATCTTCATCTATCTCCAGGGTCTTAGCATCCATCCAGAGTTTCTCGAGCTCATAATAGGACCTTGTCTCCTTTTCAAAGACATGCACGATAACGTCGCCGTAATCCAGAAGGACCCAGTGGCCATAATCGAGCCCTTCTACGCCTAAAAGCTTCACCCCTTTGGCCGCAAATTCATGCTCGATGAAGCCGGCAACGGCCTTTACCTGTGTGGTGCTTTCCCCGGAACAGATTACGAAATAATCGGCAATGATGGTGAGCCCGGCAAGATCAAGGACAACCAGGTCAACGGCCTTCTTTTTCAAGGCCGCTTTTGCTGCCTCGATGGCTAATTCTCTACTTTTTAAAGGTCTTCCCTACCTTTCGCTTCGATTCCCGTCTTGACGCAACAGGTGAATATAACTCATGAGAAATTATAAATGATTCGACGTTCTCTGGCAATAGATATTTTATGCTTAGTCCGTCCCTGATGCTCCTCCTTATACTCGAAGAAGATATATCAAGGGTGGTGATCTTTACGAGAACCGCCTCTTTGAGTGACCTCAATCTGAGGGTCAGCAATCCCCTGTCGCCGTCGCCGCTGTCAAGCCCCTTCAAAATCTCCTCCCCGGCGTCCATATAGGGTGACGAGAGAAGATCGACAAAGCTGCTCCCGGGCCTCGCCAGGACTGCGAAATTGACCATCGACACGAGTTTCTCCGGCATCCGCCAGTTTGGGATGTCCAGGAATGCGTCTATGCCCAGTATAAAGTATAGTTCCGCAGCGCCGTAGAGTCTGAGAAGCACCTCAAGAGTCTCTACCGTATAAGACTTTTCCGGCTTCTTGGCCTCTATATCCAGGACTTCGAAGGCACTGTTGCCGGCAATCGCAAGCCTGGCCATCTCAAATCTCTTGCGGGCATCCGTGAGGTCCTCTGTTTTAAGAGGAGGGGTCCCTGAGGGGACAAAAAGCACCTTGTCGAAAGCGAGCATCTCCCTCACCTCCTCCGCTGCCCTTAGGTGCCCGTGATGGATAGGATTAAACGTGCCGCCGAAGACGCCGATTCTCAACTGTCCACTACTCTCTGATCTGCCCGTTTCCAAAGACTATGAACTTCGTACAGGTAAGTTCTTCAAGTCCCATAGGGCCCCTCGCATGGATCTTGTCCGTTGAAATGCCTATCTCGGCGCCGAGGCCGAACTCATATCCGTCGTTGAGGCGGGTCGAGGCGTTTACAAACACCGCGGAGGAATCCACCTCGCGAAGAAACCGCATCCCCTTTGCGTAGTCCTTCGTGACGACAGAGTCGGAATGCGCGGAGCTATACTTGGCTATATGCTCCATCGCCTCATCAATGTCCTTCACTACCCTGATATTCAGCACGAGGTCGAGATACTCGTTGTAATAGTCTTTCTCTTTGGCGCTGTCGATACCACGAAGGATCTTTGTTGTCTCAGGACATCCCTTCATGACGACCCCCGCCTTCCTAAACCGCGCTGCCATAGCCGGCAGAAACTTGCGTGCGACCTTTTTGTCGACCAGCATCGTTTCCATCGCATTGCACGTCCCGGGCCTCTGGACCTTGGCATTAAAACATATGTCCTCGGCCATCTGGAGGTCCGCATCCCTGTCGACAAATACATGACAGACCCCTTTGTAATGTTTCAAGACCGGTATCCGGGAATTCTCCGTCACGGCCCTTATGAGCCCCTCTCCGCCGCGGGGGATGATGAGGTCCACTATCCCCTCAAGCTTCAGCATCTCCATTACCGCTTCCCTGTCAGGAATGTCAATGAACGTCACGACGCCCTCGTTGAGTCCCTCTTTTTTCGCAACATCCCGCAATATCTTCACTATGGCCCTGTTGGAATTGATCGCCTCGGAGCCGCCGCGAAGTACGACCGCATTGCCGGCCTTCAGACAGAGGCTCGTCGCATCGGCGGTTACATTGGGCCTGGATTCGTAGATAATACCTATTACCCCGATAGGAACGCGCATTTTGCCGACCGACATTCCGTTTGGCCGCTGCCACATCTTGACGACCTCACCTACCGGGTCAGGGAGCGCGGCGACCTCAATAAGCCCCTGGGCCATCTCATCTATCCGTTTATTAGTAAGAGTAAGCCTGTCGACCATGGCCTTAGACAGACCCTTTTTTTGGGCAAATACGATATCCTTGGCGTTCTCCTTTATCAGGTCCTTCGCCCTTTTCTTAAGCGCCTCGGCCATCTTTATGAGGGCAAGGTTCTTCTGCTTTGATGATGCCTTCCCTAAAGAGCGGGCGCCTTCTCTGGCCTCTTTCGCCTTCCCAGAAACGAATTCCTTTATGTCCATATACACGCCTCCTGTATTAGCAAGATGATGACCACCTTAGAATACAAAAATAGACCGGAAGGTTGCAAAGAAAAATATCAGTGGCAGTGCCCTAAAGGACGCTGCAATCAGTAAAAAAGTTGTTTGGCAGTACAGACAGAAAAAAAGACGAGAAATCTTTTCACTTCATTTGATCCTCTCTGTGGGAAGTATGTGATGGGTATTATATGAAAATTCTAAGAACGCAAGGGGACGAAGTCAAGCTAAAAATCGGCCTTAAGACTGCCTGACAAGAAGCTCGCAGAAGAGGGTTGCGCCCGAGAAGACCTCTTATATTGAAAATACGAAGTAACGACCTTCTTGACATAATTTCTCGTTTCGGCGTAGGGAATTTCCTCGATGAACTCATCGATGCCCCTCTGGGTCCCCTGCTGTTCCCATTTCCTAACGATACCCGCTCCCGCATTATACGCAGCAAGGACGTATGGCAATGATCCGAATTCCCCGAAGAGAGACTTTAGGTAATAGACGCCGAGTTGGATGTTGTTTCTTACGTCGTTTATCTGGGAGTCCCTGCTGATACCCAGCTTGATGCTCTTGTCAAGTCGGTAGGCGGTCTGCGGCATAAGCTGGAGCAGCCCCCGTGCGCCGGCGACGGACCTCGCATCCGGATCGAAACGACTCTCTTCTCTCATGACCGACATTGCGATCATGGGGTCCATATCATGTTTTTTCGATATCTTCTCGACATCATCCCAGAAGGCGAGGGGATACCAGAATCCGTGCAGTTTCTCAGTGTAGGGCATCCTTGTGACAAGGGTAACCGAGCGTTTATAGTCCCCGATCTTCTGGAACCTCGATGCGACCGCCAGAAGCATGATCGGCGTCTCGATCTTACCAGCCATCCATCGCAGTTCTGCATTTGCCTCCTTGGTCATATGCCATGACAGAAGCACGTCTACCCTCTCAAACTGGTGTTGCATGCCGGCATTGCTTTCCCCTGAGATCTCCGAGGACATCACGCTCCCTGCCCTCGTCTTGCCCGTCGCAGCGGAAAGGGCGGCATAAAAGTTATTCTCATATTTTGAAAGTGCACTATACAGCGCCTTCGCGTCTTCCCCTGACGCCTCGGTGCTCCTGGCCTGCCAGTAAAGATATTTAGGATCTTCATATTTCTCGTACAGTTTCGAGAAGACCCCTGCGGAGTTTTTATAGTCGCCTGCTCTGTAATAGGTCCACCCGATTCCCCACATCGCTTCTTCCGCGTCCGAAGGGTACTTGGCAACCACGTCCTTATAGATCTTCAGGGCCTCTTCGAAATCACCTTCTCTTCGCTTGTCCCCCGCAAAGGCGACCAGCAGACCGCCCGCCCGCGTATCGTTTTTCCCCCGCAGCTCTTTGAGGGCCGACTCAAAACCTTCTTTGTCCCCAGCCCTGTAAAGCGAACGGGCCCTGGAAAAGACGTCGTTTATCTTGTCATAGATCTCCGCCGCCTCCCTGTATTCCTTCTGCCTAAATAGCGAAAGCCCGACATTCCTGAGGACCTCTTCCCTATTTATTCCTTCGCAGGCCGGAAGCGCACTTCTGAGCTCACGTTCGGCCTCCTTGAACTTATTCCTCTTCATCAGATTTGCTGCTCTTTCCAGTGTCTCCGCTACATTCATGTCTGAGGGCGCCAATTCGGCATATGCGCCCAGTGAAAACGGCCCCGCCCTCAGGTAAATATCCTTAAATACCTCCTTTGCCCGCTTGATGTCTCCGGATTGTTTCAGGAAGAGAGCATAGGTGAGATTCATCTCTTCGTCCTCAGGATAATCCCTTATGTAGGAATCGAATATCTGGCGAATATTTTTTTCTCCGGGATTTTCCTTCGCTTCCCGGACCTCGATCGACCTGGCCTTTTTTATAAGCGGTGACTGAGGATATTTTTGAATGAGGGTCCGGGTCGTATCCAGGGATTTCTTGTGGTCGCCAAGTTCGTGATACGCGGTTGCAAGATAAAGAAGTGCGTAGTCTTCAAGGAGAGGGAATTCCTTTGCGGCCGCGGTAAGTTTCCTGACGGCATCTTCATAACGGCTGGCGTCGAGATCGCATTTGCCGTCCTTGAAAAATTCCTTTCCGCCCGCCGCCGCCAGATGAGGAGAAAAAAACAAAAACAAAAACACGGCGCCGATGGCATACCGGATCAACCACCCAAAAGTTCCAGGTGAAACCTTTGCGCATTGTCCCGTTACGGACACGGAAGAGACATCTCCCGGAAAGGTACTGTCTGTTGCGGAGCCGATACCCATGCTTCTCTGATTTCCTTCTTCATATATCATAGACGAAACATATTTTTTCAGCAATTCTCAGGCAAGATGTCCGTTTCGTCCTGCCCCGCAGCTTACACGGAAATAGAATATTTTCCCGATGCTGTGGTATATTTTCCCTATGATCAGAGACCTCCGGCTCCACGGCAGCATCGGACGGATTGATTTTTTGGCCTTTGCCGCGGGGGCAAGCACCTATAACTCATATTTCTACGAAGAAGAAGCGTCGCGCATAAGATTTTTCTCACAGGGCAACGAGCTCACCATCTCTGAAGACACCGCCATGTACAGAGGCACGGGGGGAAGTTTTTGCCAGTACATGTTCGGCGTCGAAAAGCCCGTAAAGGACATGGAAAAAAGCGACGTCCTCAACAGGCTTATCATGTTCGGGGCCTTCCTCGATGATAGGGAAAAGGTGGTATTTACCAACGATACAGAAGGTCTCGAAACGTTCGACAAACTTTTCCTCCAGGGACATGCGGTCGCAAACTACTATTTCCTCGTCTCTTCCGAGTATGAGGGCGACTACAAAAAAAGGCAGCAACACATCCTGAAATCTGTGGGAAAATTCCTCAAAAGAACAGACCTGCTTTCCGGCGAACGTGATACGGAACTTCTGGGCCATTTCTGCGCAGAACTCAAGGAAAGAAGGTCCATCGTCTTCATCTTCAAACTTATGCACAAGGCGAACCAGGAATATTACAACGCCTATAAAGGCTTCTATGCCAAAAACCGTGAACTCAGCCACGCCGATGAACTCTCCCTCGAGGATATCGTTGTCAGGAACCGTATCGACCGCTATCAGCAGGAGAGGATGAAGATCGACGTCATGTACAACCACCCGGACAACAAGATAGTTGTCGACGAATACAGGGACGTGCTCATAAAAAGTATTGCCCGCGATACCCTGCATGCATCGGAATATGCGCGGCTCAACAGGCTCAGGACCCTCAGTATAAGAAATAATATTCCGGTCGTTCTCTTCGACACGCTCGATGAACTCCTGCTGAAAGGGAAAAAGATTCAGGAAACGGAAGAACGGGACTATCTGAAGGATGCGCGGGCGATCCTCGAAAACCTCTTTTTCAAGGACCCGTCCCTGAAGCAGCATATTATAGAAGAGGATATTGTGCGTCTGATAAAGGCAAAGCATATGGCCTATTCTCAAAACGACAGAGGGTTCGAGCAGGTGCTCCTCGATATAGGAAGGGCATGCGACGAACTTGCCAGGGAAACGGACAACTTCAGTGTCTTCGAAGAGTTCAGTGCGATCATCACTTACTTTGACAGATACGATAATGTCCAGGCGCTCCTGAGCCAGCTGGCCTTTATGAAGCGGGTAGAATTCAAGGATGAGTCATTGAGAAGTCTTATCGGAAACAAAAAGGCCTTTGACAAACTCGACCGCTGACCTTTTCAAAACGATGTTTATCAGGGAACTTCTGACTAACAAGTATATCACGGGCTACGGCAGGCGGAAGATAAGGCTCGTCCACAAAGGGATAGAAAATATCCAGCAGGGCGAGGCGTCACTGAAAGACGTCATCACAGAACTTAAGAACGTTACGGAAGAAGAAAAGCTGTATCACGAAACACATGCCGCATTAAAGGACAGGATGAGGAGCTTCTTCCCGGGCCTTGAACTGAAGGAGGTCAGGGAAAAGATCAGGGACGACATTACCGCCGAACTGTCGGGAAAAGGAATCGCCGATAAGATACCCGCTAAAGCTCTTTGAGAAGGTATTTATCGACCTCAGAAAGGAATCTGTCTATCTGAACCAGATATTCCCTATGGTTGTCCAGACCGCGGACTCATTGCTCAGAGAAGACTTTCTCGAAAACAGCGGGCTTGACAGGTTCTACATCGAGTCGCTCGAACAGGAATATTTTGAGGAAAAGGCCCTCGATATGGCCCTCCTCGAGTCGCTCAGAGAGGGCAAAGAAATCATGGGAATTGGAGGCGGCGAGCGGATTTGAACCGCTGCATAAAGGTTTTGCAGACCTCTCCCTTAGCCACTTGGGTACGCCGCCCTTAAAGATGTAAGCCGTGAAAAGTGAATCGCGAAAGGTGAATTGGTTTCATTCTTCTACAGTATTTTTACGTTACTATTCACTGCATTTTATGGAGCGGGAAACGGGATTCGAACCCGCGACCCCAACCTTGGCAAGGTTGTGCTCTACCACTGAGCTATTCCCGCATTATTCATGCTGCATACTATCCGACAGTGTATCAGAATAACGCTTAACTTATCACTGACCAATAAGATATAATTATAAGACATAAAATATAAATTTAACAAGGGAATTTTTGTCAATATGATTTACCCAAATTTGAAAAAATTCAAGGAGTTATCCGGAAAAGGGGAACCTGATCCCTGTCTATAAAGAGATACTGGCCGATACGGACACACCGGTCACTGCCTTTTTAAAGCTCGGCGGAACGCCTTCGTTTCTTTTGAAAGCGTTGAAGGCGGGGAGAAATGGGCAAGGTATTCTTTTTTCGGGTCAAGACCTCAAAAATAATTAAAGGCAGGGGAAAGACTGTCGAAATTATAGACGGCCGGAAACAGTCGCTGGTCGTTGAATCAGACAATCCTGTTGATCTCATCAAAAAAGAGCTATCGGATACAGACCCGTCGAGATCGAGGGCCTCCCGAGGTTTTTCGGAGGACTTGTCGGTTACATGGGCTATGACATGGTGAAATTCTTCGAGCCCATAAAGCGAGGTCGAAAAAGGAGGGCCTCGGACTCCCGGACTTCTTCTTCATGCTTACCGATACCATGCTCATCTTCGACAGCTTCGAACAGAAGATAAAGGTTGTGTCAAATGCGCATATAGACGACAATTCACCTGATGAGGCATATCGGGAGGCGGAGGAAAAGATCAATGATATCATCGCGAAACTCAGAACGCCGCTCATACTCGATGATTCCTTGTCCGGCGCAAAATCAAAGAGCGTAAGTTCCAATTTCACGAAAGATGACTTCCTGACCGCCGTGGAAAAGTCAAAGGAATATGTCATGGCGGGCGATATTGTCCAGGTTGTGCTCTCCCAGAGATTTGAGCGGGAAGCCGCAGGTGATCCGTTTCAACATCTACAGGGCCCTTCGTGTGATCAATCCGTCGCCGTATATGTATTATCTCGATATCGGAGACGCGAAGATAGTCGGCTCGTCTCCTGAGATCCTTGTGCGTGTTGAAGAAGGCAAGATCGTCCTCCGTCCCATCGCAGGGACTAGAAAAAGGGGCGACACAGAAATCTGCCGACAAGGCACTCGAAGAGGAATTGAAAGAATGACCCGAAGGAGGTCGCCGAGCATATTATGCTTGTGGACCTCGGGAGAAACGACGTCGGAAGGGTGGCAACGATCGGTTCGGTAAAGGTCACTGAATTGATGAAGGTCGAACGCTATAGCCATGTTATGCACCTTGTGTCAAATGTCGAAGGAGAACTCAGGCATGGACTCGATGCCTTCGACGTGCTCGCCGCCTGCTTTCCGGCAGGCACGGTATCGGGGGCCCCGAAGGTCAGGGCCATGGAGATCATCGAAGAGCTCGAGCCCACAAGGAGAGGCCCTTATGCTGGGGCTGTCGGATATTTCAGTTATTCAGGCAATATGGACACCTGCATCACGATACGGACCCTTATCATAAAGGACGGCAAGGTCTATGTCCAGGCAGGCGCGGGGATCGTTGCAGATTCAAGCCGGAGAGAGAATATCTGGAAACAGTCAACAAGGCAAAGGGCATGATGAAGGCGGTGGATATGGCAGAGGAAGGGTTAGGATAAAACTGCAGGGTACGTTGCGCGTACCCTTGCTGCAAAGATAGATTGAAACGTTAACGGCAAACGCATATGGAAACATAACAGAGGAAAGAACTATGCTCTTAATGATAGATAATTACGATTCATTCACCTATAATCTCGTCCAATATCTCGGTGAGCTGGGAGAAGACATCAGGGTCTTTAGGAACAATAAGATCACCATCAAGGAGATAGAGGAGATGTCGCCCCGGAGGATTGTCATATCACCAGGACCTTGTACCCCTAAAGAGGCGGGCATATCGATTGAGACAATACAGCACTTTGCCGGCAGGCTGCCTATCTTGGGCGTATGTCTGGGGCACCAGTCAATCGGCGCCGCCTTCGGGGGAGAGATCATCCGTGCTCCCAGGCTTATGCACGGGAAGACCTCGCTAATCCACCATGACGGGGAAAAACTTTTCGCCGGACTGCCGAACCCTTTTGAGGCTACAAGGTATCATTCCCTTCTCATACGGAAGGAATCGATACCGGATTGTCTCGAAATCACCGCGTGGACAGACCAGGGTGAGATAATGGGAGTCAGGCATAAGGAGTTTATCATCGAGGGCGTTCAGTTCCACCCGGAATCCATATTGACCGTCGTAGGGAAGGATCTGCTCAAAAATTTCTTACAATTGTAGTAATTTCCCCCACTACTTATTGTTCCGGGCTTCATCCGCCGGTTTTTCATGAGGGAGGATTTCTTCAATAGGCTTTTCTTCCTTTGTTTCTTTTTCTGCCGTATCGAGTTCAGTCTCCATATGGTCTTTCACGTCTTGCGCAGCCTTCCTTATCTCATAAAGCCATTTACCAACCGTCCTGCCCAGTTCCGGAAGTTTCTCAGGTCCGAAAATCAGGAACGCCACTATGAAGATTATTACAAGCTCTCCGCCACTCATATATCCCCCGTATACGTTTTTTCTGCCCTTGCTGGGGTGCCTAGCTCCATTATAGCAAACCTTAAAGCCCTATGGTCCATTGTGTAAAAGACAAAAAAAAGGCGAGCCATATTTCTCGTCCTTCTTCAATGCAGTGTATCACCCTATTATTTCTTCGCTCTCATCTCCTGCACACTATCCCATGTGTCCTCTTCCACAAATCTGGTACAGAGAAATGAGAACCCGGCAGCAAGGAGGATCATGGAAGGCGTTATCAGGAGTGCGGTCCTCAGCCCCCAGATATCGGAAAGACGGCCGAGAATTGCAGGGGAGATGGCGTCTCCCAATGCATGAATAAAGAAAATATTGACAGCAAAGGCCATTGCCCTCGCAGAGGGGCTTGTCACATTGACAATCGTCGTATTGAGCGGGCCGGTATTAAAGAAAAGGAAAAACTCGGCAAAAAAGATTGCGGCTAGACAGCCGGCCAGTGAAGAGGAGACAAGGGCGTATACTGCAATGGGCGTCCCCGCAAGAAACCCCATACCGGACACCAATAAATATCCCTTGCCGCTCCTTTTCTGGAATCTGTCGCCGAGCCACCCGCCGGTCAGCGTACCGGTAATTCCCGATATTACCGTAATGACACCAAACAAGGTATTGCCTGCGGCAATGCTCTGCCCGTGCATCCTGAAGAGAAACGTCGGGAGCCACTGGGCCAATCCACCCAAGGCAAAGGTCATGGCAGCCATGGCAAGCGTAGTAACCACGAAAGAACGATTCCTGAAAAGCAACCCGTAGTCTGGAGGCCGTGGAGCAGCATGTTTCGTGCCTTCCTCGGTTCCCCCCCGTTTGGGTTCCCGAAGGAGAAAAAGAGGAAGAGCCAGGGCGAGTCCCGGCAGTGCCGCCATAAAAAAGGCAGAATGCCATCCAAACGCCTGGCCGACGGTACCGCCCGCGATGTAGCCGATGGCGCTGCCCACAGGTATCGCAAGGTAAAAAAAAGAAAGAACACGTCCCCGCCGCTTCTTTGAAAAAAAATCTGAAATCAGTCCGGGGGAGACAGTGCCGAAACTCGCTTCGCCTATCCCCACGGTTGCACGGCTCATAAAGAGGGTGCTATATCGTCCGGCCAGTCCGGTAGCCGCAGTCGCGATACTCCAGAGCGACAGGCCCCAGCCTGCGAGTTTCACCCGCCCGTAACGATCTCCAATCCACCCGAATGCAGGCGCTGAAACCAAATAAGACACCATGAATGCGCTCCCGAGAAGTCCGAGGGCCGCATCCGACATCCCAAGTTCAGCTTTGATCAAAGGGAAAACGGCAAAAAGTACTTGCCGGTCCATGTAATTGAGGAGATTGACTGCAAAGAGAAGACCGAGCGCATAACGGCTGTACGCTGGTGTCAACAGATTCATATTTGGATCATTGATTTCCATTGGGGTATGGAGGACCTCAATAAATGTGCTCAATTATACCAAAATTATGGGTTCGCGAGTGAACAGAAATCTTAAAAAGGGACATCATGTATCACTGTCTGGCGTCGTTTCAATAAAGCGTGAGGAGAATTGTCATCGGAACCAAGGCAGAATCGGAACAGGAGATCTTCTCACGATTCATTCTGCAGGGGGAAAAGAATAATGACAAACGGCCTCTTTAGTGGTATGAAATAATTAAGGGCTTATCGGGACGCTGCATAAATTGTGAAATAGGAGGATACATGAAAGCGATAATGTATATTTCAGCAATCTGCTTGGTATTTTTCATCGTGGGCATGTTGCCGGCACAAAGTCAGGCGGATGAAGGCTACACCTTTATCACGAGTGAGAGGGGGCCCCAAATTTGTCTGGGCAGATGGATTCCGCCTACTGATGTTGGTCTGCCCGGCGTATGCGATGGACAAGTATTCGGCCTTTCCCAGCTCTCTGCCATCTCCGCCAAGCAGAGTGCCGACAGGCTCGATCAGGTTCTCAATGTGCTAGGATCGATCGACCAAAGACTGGCTGCGAACAACGCCCTCGTCTCTCAGCTGATCGAAACGACAAACAATACCCAATCCTCAATCGACCGGCAGGTCAGGCAAGGTGGGGAATTTCTGCGCGATACGATCACGCGAAGGTTTGAAGCACTTCCTAAAGAAATTCTGGCTAACGATCTTTTTAAGGAAGAGCTTACAAAGCTGAAAGAAGATATCTTGGAAGAAGTAGAAAGACAATATTCAACGCGGCAGACGCCGACAAAGAAATAGTTAGGGGCCCCGGATGATGTCGCCGTAAACCCTTGTCCGTATGTATCCGTTCCCGAGGGCGGCTCTAGTTTTCTTCCCGATCAGCCTCCTTCATCACTTCTTCGGGGGCCTTGGCAAGCGCCCTCTTTGCCTTCTCTTCCATGAGCCTGGCCTTTTCGAGTGCGGCCGCCTTCTGTCGCTCCTTTGCCTGGCGGCGGGCGTCGTCTTTGACCTTGAAGTCGCCCTCGCCGAACATCGTGAACCTGAGCCATTTCAGCGAGAATTTCAGAAGTTCGAGTTCGTCATTCTTTATCCTTTCGACGACTTTGGGAGCAATCTCATAGGAGTCTAAGAAATTGCTGTTAAAGACAAAGTCCCTGAACATGTCCAGGTTAGAGCTGACCATGAAGAAGAGATCGAGCGATTTCTGCCCGAACTCTACTATACCGAGCGTCTTTGCCTTCAAAACGACCTCCATCCAGTCGTTATTCATCTCATCGTATAAGTCGGATTCCTGGTCGGCCCTCCACTCCTCGATCGTCCATTCTTTGCTTTCCTGATGTCCAAGACAATGGTCCTCCTTGACCTTGATAAAGAAGTCCGTGCCGGTCTCTTTGTCATATTTTTTCATGATAGCCATACCGATCGGATAGTAGCGGCATGTCACCGGGCGGTCGGTATAAACCGTGCAACCCTCGGGAGTAACAAAGGGGCAGGACTTTGCCGCGTCGTCTTTGAGCTTGAGTACCGCAATCGGCAGGGGTGTCCCGTCGACCGATCTCGGCACCGTATATTCCATGAGAAAATCGTGATGGGACATACCGAGCCTCTTCTTCAGCCTGTAGATGTCATAGGGAGTAAGATTTATCCTTATACCGCTGCAGCATTTTGTAAAGCATCCTATGCCGGGATAGCATTTAAAATTCATCTTGTCCTTGCGTGTAAGCTGTTGGGGGACAATAACGCTCTGTTTCAGTTTGCTCTTTACTTCTTTCATTTTCTTATTGAAGTCTTTTTCGTCGATTGCCATCTTTACACCCCTTCAAAAAAATCACAGCATATTCTCACAAAATACCCCACAAAAAAATGGGTCTATCGGGAAATTATCTTGATAAAATCTGCATGCATAAGTGAAATGCCTTTTTCTAACGTTTTATTATAACAAAAAAGCCGATTCCGATGCCCCGGAATCGGCTTTCCGCTGTTATAAACTATCTAAACTATTTCATCATTGGAACGATCAAGAGTGCAACGATGTTGATAACCTTGATCATAGGGTTGATCGCAGGACCTGCGGTGTCTTTGTAAGGATCGCCGACCGTGTCACCCGTAACAGAGGCCTTGTGTCCATCGCTACCCTTCTTATGAATAACACCCTTGGAGTCGGTAACGCCGTCTTCAAAGGATTTTTTGGCGTTGTCCCATGCGCCGCCGCCGCTTGTCATGGCGATCGCCTGGAAGAGTCCGGTCAGGATACTCCCGATAAGAACTCCGCCGAGGGCCTCTTTGCCAAGACCAAGACCTACCACAATAGGAACGACAACGGGTATAAGGGCAGGGAGCATCATCTGTCTGATGGCGCCTTTTGTGACAATGTCAACGCACTTGCCGTACTCCGGCTTTGCCTTGTATTCCATAATGCCGGGGATTTCCCTGAACTGTCTTCTGACTTCCTCAACGATGCTCCCTGCTGCCTTGCCGACAGCCTCCATAAGAAGCGAGCCGTAATAATAGGGAAGAAGTCCGCCGATAAAGAGACCAGCCAAGACCATCGGGTTTGAAAGGTCAAATAGAATGGTCGTTGGGAACGACCGCGAGTACTCCGCAAAAAGCACGAGGGCTGCAAGTGCTGCTGAGCCGATAGCATAGCCCTTTGTAACAGCCTTTGTTGTGTTTCCGACTGCATCCAGGGGGTCTGTGATATTACGGATCTCTTCGGGCAGTCCTGACATCTCTGCGATACCGCCTGCATTGTCTGTAATAGGACCATACGAGTCAATCGCAACAACGATACCTGTCATCGAAAGCATCGAAACAGCCGAGAGGGCTATTGCAAAAAGGCCGCCAGTCATGTCCCCGGCAAACCCGCCGCCCAATTGATAAGCGCCAAGGATCGAGGCTACGATAACTATAACAGGAGCAGCGGTTGACTTCATGCTGACTGCGAGACCGGCGATCACGTTTGTGCCGTGGCCGGTCAGACTTGCCTGTGCAATGTGCTGCACCGGGCCGTACTCCTTAGCGGTAAAATATTCTGTTATGGCCACGATCAGTCCGGTCAATGCAAGACCGATAAGCGCCATAAGAAATACATTCATCTGTGTAAATGACGGGTGAGTTGCCATTGAGGCCGCATCAACACCTTTCAGGAACTCGCCTGTCACGATATAAAAGGTTATTGCCGCAAGAACACCTGCGACAGCAAGACCCTTATAGAGGGCGCCCATGATATACTGGCTTTTGCCAAGCCTTACTGCAAACGTCCCGATAATCGAGGCGATAATGGATATGCCGCCGAGCATCAACGGAAATTCCACCCATGGGCTCTCAGCGCCAAAAACAGTCTTTGCAAGAAGCATTGCCGCAACCAGCGTAACTGTATATGTCTCATAAAGGTCGGCCGCCATACCCGCGCAGTCACCGACGTTGTCGCCGACGTTGTCAGCGATAACTGCTGGGTTTCTGGGATCATCCTCAGGAATTCCTGCTTCAACTTTTCCAACAAGGTCAGCTCCTACGTCTGCTGCCTTTGTGTAGATTCCGCCGGCGATACGGGCGAAAACGCTCATTAGTGAGCACCCGAAGCCAAGACCGATCAGTGCATGGAATGCCTGCTCAGGGGCCATTTGCTTTGCAATAAAATAAAAGCCGGCCAGACCTATGATTCCGGTACCGACGACCATAACACCTGTAACTGAGCCACCCTTAAAGGCAAGCCCGAGTGCAGCCTGAAGACCCCTGCTTGCGGCCGCTGTTGTTCTCACATTTGCACGAACAGTGACCCACATACCGACAAAGCCTGCAAATGCTGAACCAACAGTTCCGATTACGAAACCGATAGCTGCCCACATACCGAGCTGGGGTATCGCGGCAATAATAATAACCAGTACAACGGCAACCATTGCAACAGTTTTATACTCACGGGCTAAAAATGCATATGCGCCCTCTTTGACGGCATTCGAAATCTCCTGCATCTTCGCACTTCCTGCGTCCTGCTTTGATACCCACATTGCGGTCATCACGGCGTAAATAATGCCTAATACTCCGCAACCCAAGGCAAAAAGTATTGTATTACTCATTAAACTCCTCCTTTTGTGATAAATGTCGGTAAGGCTAAAACACCCCTAAAAAAACTTTAATGCTCCGGCCGTCACCTCCTTTATTAAGAATCGTGAATTATCTGATAAGCAATAACAAGTCATGCAAAGATCACCCTGGATATTTGTCCGAGATATAGTCCTTCAGATAGTGGTTTTCCGCTCTGAGGTCCGTCACCTGAGCCTTGACGACGTCTCTTATGGAGAGCATTGCAACGATCTTGCTTTTGTCGAGGACAGGCAGATGCCTGATCCTGTTTTTGATCATGATAGTCGTCACATAACAAAGGTCGTCATCGGCCTCTGCGATAATGAGGTTCGTGCTCATGACTTCGGAGATATTGATGTCCTTGAAGTGGCGATCGGCCTTTCTGGTCCAGCATTTGAGAACATCCCTCTCGGTAAACATCCCTACAGGCTTTTCGCCGTCCGTAACGACCAGCGCCCCGATCTCGTTTTCAACCAGCTGGCTTACCGCGTCTGCGACGGTCCTGCCCTTGTCGATAGAAAAAATATGCCTTTCGATCGTCCCTAATATTTCCTTAACTGTTGCCAAAGTATTCCTCCTGCTCTTTCTGCTGTATCAAAGTCATACAGCCCTGTTTAGTTTCCTATCTCCCTGCCGACGCTCTTAGCATAGACAAGAGCGGTCGTTCTGTATACCATATGGGCCATTTTTGAGAAAGGCGCATATGCAAAGAGGAAGAAAATAGCAACCAGATGTATGAAATAGACAGGATACGCAAGCAGTGCGATCCCGAGGAGCCTCAGCACTTCGCTGAGTATCCCAGTAGAAACGATCGTCAGCACAACGCCGATGAAGAGCCAGTCATAATAGCTGCCCCCTCCGGCCTTTTCTGCGTTTCTCAGTCTGTTATAGATCACCCAAAATATACCGAGCAGGAGCCCCAGAGCACTTGCGTTTCCGAGCAACTTCATCGGGTCGTACAACGGATAGGGAGATTCCCTATGCAGGCCGTATAGGTAAAAGATCGCCCAGGTCGTGGTTATAGCTAGACCGACAAAGCCGTAGAAAACGAAAAGATGGGATTTTGACCTGTCGACCGTCACCTCGCATTTCTTGAAGTTCTTGTGTGCCAGAAAGTCCGTAATCGTTGCGATAAGCGCGCTGATAATAGATCCTTTCGGCTTACCGTTGTATGCGGTGAGGTCCTTCCAATACTTCCTGATTCCTATGAAGAACCCGAAGGCTGCAAAGAGCGCCGCAGCGCCGAAGACTGTATCGATGAAAGGGACGGGCATAAATTTCTCGGCATACACGATCGTATCATTGGAGGTGATCAGCTCATTCAGATATCCCGGCGTGTGACCTTCCAGATATTCCGATGGAATAAGGTGTCCCAGATAGGGAGCCACTACTGCAAATAACACCACCGGCACCAAAAGGAGAAAGACTAAGAACTTCGGGTCTCCGACCATCCTGCCAAGGAAAGACGGGAACGAGTAGTGCTCAATGCTCACTTTCCTTATTGCGCCAAGGACTTCTCCGGGCTTAGCTCCCCTGGGGCAATAGGCCGTACAATCGCTGCACTGATGGCATATCCAGATATCCGGATTGCCGAAGAGTTTCTCCTTCAGCCCCCACTGAGCGTGTATCATCTCTTTTCTCGGGAAGGGCTTGTCGTCCGGCGTCATATTGCACACAACGGAGCACGTAGCGCATTGATAGCACTTCTTGAGCGACTCGCCGCCCGAATTCATGATCCTCTTTACAAAATCTAAATCAGGGTTAATCAACTTGCCTTCAGCCATGTATTACCTCCTAAAATCCCTTCATCGGGTTGAAGCCTACGCCTTCTATTACTTCGACGAATTTGCCGATCACTTCCGGGATCTTGTCATATTCGTCTATCGAAAACTGGATCTGCTGCACCCTGACGGGCTCCAGTCTCAGTTTCCCCAGCGTCTCGGCCACGTTGTCCATTCTCTTATTGCAAAGCTCGCTTCCCTTTACGAAGTGGCACTGATAATCATCGCCATATTTGCAGCCGATGAGAAGCACACCGTCATTGCCCTTTGACATCGCATCCGCTATCCATATCGTGTTTACCGAGCCAAGGCAGCGGACCGGGATGAACCTGATGTCGGCAGAATATTTCAGTTTATGCAGGCCGGCCATATCCAGTGCGGGCAATGCGTCGTTTTCGCAGACAAAGGCTACGATCCTGTATTTTTCCTCCTCCTCGTCCGGGACATTGATCGCCTTGACCATCGAGCCTATCATGTCAATGTGATAGTTCTTAAAGGATACGATCCTCTCGGGACAGGCGCCCATACACGTACCGCATCTCCTGCACCTTGTCGGGTTGGGCTTGGGCGTACCCTTTTCGTCGTCGTCAAGCGCGCCGAAGGGGCATTCCTCCGTGCATCTCTTGCACTGCGTACACCGCTGGAAGAAGAACTCCGGGAAGGACATATCTCCCGACCTCGGATGCACGGCCATGCCTCTGTTCGTGGACTCAAGACACTGTATTGCCTTAAGTGCAGCGCCCGTGGCGTCCTCGATGCACTCGCCGTTCGTCATGGTCTGTCTGACGTTCCCTGCGGTATAGATCCCGGTACGTCTCGTCTCATAAGGGAAACAAATATAGTTGGAATCGGCATAGCCGTCAAAGAGTTCAAGGTCCCTGAAAGCCGGTCCCTGCCTGTATGCGAGATTTATCACCGGCTCAAACTGGGTCTCCGGGGTCATACCCGCCGCCAGTACCACAAGGTCGACATCCACCGCGATCTTTTCGCCGAGGATGGTATCGTCGATCTCGACAGTCAGGCCCTTGTCCGCTTTTTCGGTGACTGACTTGACCTCACCCCTGGTCAGGAAAACTCCGGGGTTGTTCTGTGCCGACTTGTAGAAATTCTCATAGTGCCCCGGCGTGCGCATATGCTTGTAAAATATATAGGCCTTGCCGTCAGCATAGTCTTCCGTCAGATAGTTCGCCTGCTTCAGAGATATCATGCTCGTTACAGATGAGGCGTAAGGAAAATCGCTGTCATCTCCGTTCAGGCCGGGGCTCTGAATAAAGGCAACTGTCTTTGCCGCTTTGCCGTCCGAAGGCCTGACGATCTTGCCCTTGGAGGCGGTTTCCTCCAGCATCACATTCGTGATCACGTTTGCAAACTTGCCGTACCCAAGATGCTCGAATGCAGAAGGGTCGGAAGGCCTTCCGCCGGCAGCAACGATTACCGCGCCGAAACGTTCGGCGTCCGGATCCGAAGTGAGAATGTCCTCACACTTGATCTGATCGGCCGGAAGCTCTACCGGTTCCTCGGCCGGCTTCTCGGCGGCCTCTGCAGGTTTATCTTTATCCTCTTCCTTCTTCTTGGGCGGAATGTCCCATTTGGACTTTGTGCCGGAAGGTTTGAATGAGACATCGAACTGCCCGGGGCCTCCGCTGATCCTGGCTATTTCTATACCCGTCTTGATCGTTATTTTGGAATTACCTTCGGCTTCTTTTATCTTATCCTGAATTGTGTTCGGTTCCAGATCAGTATAGGGGGCCTTTGTCGGTATCTGCTTGCGCTGCTTTGCGGCGTATCCGCCAAGCTGCGCGGCCTTTTCGACGATCGTAACCTCATAACCGGTCTTTGCGGCCTCAATCGCTGAGGTCAATCCAGTAATCCCCCCCCCGATGACAAGAATACTCTTTTCGACATTTTCGAGCAGATAAGGGTCGACCTGGTTCATCTTCTGGGCCTTGACAATACCCATCCTGAGGTAGTCCTCTGCAAGCATCTGGGTATCGTCATTGCGCTGGGTCTCTTCTTTGACAACATCATTTCCTTCGGCGTCCTTTGTCTTGACCTTCACCTGCTTTGTCCAGTCATGACTCCAGACGACTTGTTCTCTTATATTCACCCTCTCCACTATGTTCGCCGGACCGAAATCAAAGACATCATACTTGACCCTTCCCGAGCAGGCCGCGATGACCACGGTGTTGACTCCTTCGGTCTCCATGTCCTTCTTGATCGTCCCAACTCCTTCTTCGCCGCACATGGCGGGATGGGTCTTGCAAAGCGGGATCTTGTATTCTTTGGTCGCGATGAGGGAGAGCTTTTCGAGATCAAGGCCTTCCCCTATCGAGCATCCCCCACATATATATACACCGAGTTTCTTTTCCATCTGTAGTTACCTCCTCACCATTTGAATGGCCTTGAGCGCGGTACCTGTAGCCGTCTGTCCTGATGACATCACGTCCGACGGCTTCTTTACGCATCCTGTGGCCAGTATCTCCGCTGAAACGACAAAGTTGTTTTCATCATATTTCGCATTACCCGGGACCTTGACCTGTGCGGTGGAAGGTTCCATGCCGGTAGCGAGCACGACCATATCAAAGCTTGCATGTATCTTCTTGCCTGACAGCGTGTCCTCTACGGTGACGACAACGTCCTTCGTGGCAGGGTCTTCTTCGATCTTCGCGACCTTCCCCTTGACAAAGGAAACATTGGCGTCGGCCTTCACCTTCTTATAGAATTTTTCGTATCTCCCGGGCGTCCTTAAATCGATATAAAATATCGTCGCCTTCGATTCCGGGTTTGCTTCCCTTATATACGTCGTCTGTTTCAGGGAAGCGAGGCAGCATATATATGAACAAAAGGGAGATGATTTTCATCCCTCGATCCTGCGCACTGAACAAATGCTATGTTGTTGACGACCTTGCCGTCGGACGGCCTCACGATCTTACCATTTGTGGGGCCGTTGGCAGCCGCAAGCCTTTCCATCATCATGTTGGTGATCACATTCTGGACCTTCCCGAAAGAGAGGTTCGTCATCTTCGACGGGTCATAGGGGTTCCATCCCGTCGCCCAGACGATTGAGGCCACCTTGATATTGAATGTCTTTGCCTTGTCATCGAGGTCTATCGCGTTGTAGGGGCATGCGTCCTTACACTTCTGGGCTGTCTTCGTCCCGGCAATGGAGGGGTCAAGCACATATCTCTGGGGAAACGCCATCTCATGGGGAAGGTACGCGGCCTTTCTCTTGTCCATACCGAAATTGAAGGTCATTGGGTATCTCGACATCGCACGCCTCGGCACACTTGCCGCAACACGTGCAGTTATTGTTCACATAGCGCGGGCTCTCTTTGAGCGTGACATCGTAATTCCCCGGGCCGCCGGAAATCTTCTCCACCTCGGTAAGGGTAAACCATTTTACAAGGTTGTTCTTCTTTATCCTCTGAAAATTGATCTCCAGGCCGCAGGTAGGAGGGCATAGCTTCGGGAAGTACTTGTTTAGTCCTGGGCCACCCTGCCGCCAAGATATGGGTTCTTTTCGACTATAAATACCTCGTATCCGACCTCCGCAGCTTCAAGCGCAGTGGTGATACCGCTGATTCCTCCCCCTACTACTAAGATCGTTCCTGATTCGGGGGTTCCGGTCTTCTCATCCGCCATGTTGTTCCTCCATCTTTGCTTCGGTTAACTGCCTTATATTTAATCTAAGGGCAACGCCTTGACCCTTTCGCATGCCGTCCCCCAGGGTAAGCACTTGCCGACCCCTAAGAACGGTCAGTCTGTAGACTGGCCAAAAGAATTCGACCTTCTAAATTCCTTTGCCTAATCTGCAGTCACTTAATCTCGTGTGCCCAGGGACCGCCTGCCCCTGGGCACACACAATAAAAACAGCTCCTTAGCGCGTCAGATTAGTCAGGTATTATCTGGATGTAATCCTTCTTGAATACGGACCATTCCTTCTTCGCAGGATCATACTTCGAGTTCACAAAGCACTTCCAGTTCTTCTCGTCAACTAGGTCGAAGTCAGATCTGTAATAGAAGCCGGGGTACCTGGACTCTTCCCTGAAGAGGATGTGTCTGAGATGGGACTCGATGGTGCCGAGCCTGTGGTAGTTCTCCCAGGCCCTGAGCAGTTCGTGGAGGTCGCCTGCAGCCATCTTCTCGGAGTCTTCCCTGAGCATGCCGAAGAGGTGGAATGCCCTGTCAAGCATGGCTTTGCTAGTGACATAAGATGTTGCAATGCCTGCGCCGTACTCGTCGGCGATCTTCATGAGCCTTCTCTGGAAGCCGGCCGGCTTGATGTAATTCACATTAACATCAACAGCTGTCGATTTCTGATAGTGCTCCAGGAAGGTCTTGACCGGCTTGTAAACGATATCGGCAAGTTCCTTCGGAGATTCTTGGAGAGCAGGCTTGAAGTCCTTGTTGTCCCTGACAAACCTGGCCATGGACTTTGCAACCTGCCTGCCTTCGGCATGTGAGCCGGAGGAGAACTTATGGCCGGAAGCGCCTGTGCCGTCGCCGGCGGTGAAGAGGCCGTTGACAGTGGTCATTTTGTTGTAATTTTTGCCCTTGTACATGATCTTGTATGCTTCAGGCACCCAATCTTCATTCGGGCCGGCAGCCCATATACCGCAGCAGCCTGAGTGCGAGCCAAGGAGATAAGGCTCTGTCGGCATAATCTCGGAACCGACCTTCTCAGGCTCGGTGTTCGTGCCTGCCCAGAGGCCTGCCTGGCCCACTGACATGTCGAGGAAGTCTTCCCATGCCTCTGCCAGAAGGTGCTTCACTTCCTTCGGGGTCATGTTTGCGGAAAGGGTCTTCAATGCGGTAGGCGTATCCATGTAGATCGGGCCTCTGCCTTCCCTCATCTCTTTCAGCATGAGGTGGTTTCTCAGGCAGGAAGCAGGTACTTTTGCCAATCCGTACGGAGGATACTGTTTGAGCATCTCGGCGTTCGTTGACATATAGTTTTCGCCGAGGGTGTTGGTTGCCTTTGCCTTGAAGAGAAGAAACCATGCTCCGACAGGGCCGTAGCCGTCTTTAAATCTTGCGGGGACGAACCTGTTTTCCATCATCGTCATCTCTGCGCCGACTTCCTGGCAAAGGGTGTAGGTAGAACCTGCGTTCCAGACAGGGTACCAGCATCTGCCCATACCTTCACCGGTAGCCCTCGGCCTGAATACGTTGACCGCGCCGCCGCATGCAACCATCATCGCGTTGGTCTTGATAACATATACCTTATTTTCCCTGACGCTGAAACCAACCGCGCCTGCGATCCTGTTGGGCTCGTTTTTATCGAGGACGAGCTTTACAATAAAGCATCGTTCGATAATGTTCTCGGTGCCGAGGGCTGCCTTGGCAGCTTCAGCCACGATCCTTTTGTAAGACTCGCCATTGATCATGATCTGCCAGCGGCCTGAACGGACGGGCTTTGTCTTGACCTTGAGGGTCGGTGCGCCCTGTGCGCCGTCGACTGTCTTTCCGTCTTCGAGGGTCTTCCAGATCGGGAGGCCCCACTCTTCGAAAAGATAAACTGATCTGTCTACGTGTCTTCCGCAGTCGAAGATCAGGTCTTCCCTTACGATACCCATGAGGTCGTTCCTGATCATTCTGACATAGTCATCAGGGGTATTCTCGCCGAGGTAGGTGTTGATCGCGGAAAGGCCCTGAGCGACCGCGCCGCTTCTCTCGAGGGCGGCCTTGTCACAAAGAAGGATCTTCGTTCCTTCAGGGGCCCATTTCTTTATCTCGTACGCAGTTCCGCACGCCGCCATACCGCCTCCGACGATAAGTATGTCGGTCTCGAGCTCGACTACAGCGGGATCTAACGTTGCCAGTAATTCTCCGGCTGGCTTATTCGGTAATGCCATATTTCTATTCCTCCTGTTGTAATTTTTTTATTAAACTATTTGCCGAATATAGCACTCGGCTTTGCAAGCGTAAAATTATCGATCTCTTCGTCCGAAAGCTGCTCCGAATCGAGATTCTTGCCCTTGTGGGCTGCGTTCTTCGGATCGATCGAGCCCTCAGGGGTCGTCCTGATCGGGAACTTGAACCTCTGCAGGTTGCCGTTTCTGAACTGGATCGTCCACATGATCGAGTCGGAACTCATCATCGGAGATACCATGCCGCCGAGAGGTACGATATCAGAATACGCCCTAACCGAGATTGCGCCCTGGGGACAGATTTTTACGCAGGAATAGCATTCCCAGCACTGGTCAGGCTCCTGGTTGTAAGCCTTCATCGATTCAACGTTCAACACCATTAAGTCGCTCGGGCAGATGTACATGCATGCGGTCTTTTCGCCGCCTTTACATCCGTCGCACTTTGCGGGATCTACAAAACTTGGCATATCTCTTAACCTCCTATTTGAATTGAATATTAGTAACCAATCACTTTACGATGCGACAACCAAACCCTATAACTTCCTACTTCACCCCCTCTCATCATTTCCTCGGTGTCAGTATTCGGTGTCAGCTTCTTTATCTGACACCGAATACTACACAATACCACTGTTTTTATGCGCCTTCTGAATATTTATGTACCTTAATCTCGACCTTCTCGGTCAATCCTGCATAGTATTCTTTTAGGATTTCGAGGACTTCTGCACGGCTGAAGTGATCAGGAACTTCCGTGTTCTCAGAAAGCATTTTCCTGAGCTTTGTGCCGCTCAGGAGAAGCCTGTCTTCTTTGCCGTGAGGGCAGGTCCTCATCGAGGCCATGCCGTCGCACTTTGTGCAATAGAATGTCCAATCGATCTTAAGAGGCTTGGTCTCGAGCGCGCCTTCCGGGATCTCGTCGAATATCTTCTGGGCATCGAAAGGACCATAGTATTCACCGACGCCTGCATGGTCGCGGCCGATGATTTGGTGGCTACATCCATAATTCTGCCTGAAAAGCGCATGGAGCAGCGCCTCGCGCGGTCCAGCGTATCTCATGTCGAGGGGATAGCCGGCCTGGATGCTCGTGTCTTTCACGAAATAAAGCTCGGTCAGCTTGTTGATCGCCTTGACCCTGACTTCAGCCGGTATGTCGCCTTCTTTCAGTTTTCCGAGGAGCTGATGGATGAGCACGCCGTCGCACGTCTCTATGGCGATCTTCGCCAGATATTCGTGGGACCTGTGCATGGGGTTCCTGAGCTGCAGGCATGCGACCGTGTTCCATCCCTTGTCTTCAAAAATCTTTCTTGTTTCAGTAGGCTTCATATACACGCCCGCGAACTGTTTCGGGAACATCCCTTCGCTCAGCACCTTCACCGTGCCGGAGAGATTGATCTCTTCCTGGTTCATTACCTTCACGACGCCGGGGTGTTCCATCTCTGTTGTCTTGAAGACCTGCTTACATTCATGGGCCTTGTCGATCTTATATTTGTCCTTGACCTTCATCGTGGCCATGAGTTCGCCGGACTCTTCATCGATCAGCGCTATTTCCTGGTTCTTCTTGATGCTGTTAGCCTGGCCCTCTGAGGTGGAAAGGGTGACCGGTATCGGCCAGAAGACGCCGTCCGCCATCTTGTATTCATCGCATACGCCCTTCCAGTCATCATAACCCATGAATCCCTTCAGCGGAGTAAACCCGCCGATTCCCATCATTATGAGGTCGCCGGTCTCTCTTGAAGTTACTCTTACCTGAGTAAGGGTTTTCGCCTTCTGTTTCTCCTCCTTCAATTCCTCGCCGGTCAAAAGCAGAGGCATCAATTTTTTTTGCTTCCCATGCGGGTTTACAAGTGCCATACTTTTCCTCCTGTGTATTTAGATTTATTCCTATTAGTAATTCAGTCCTAACAAACTTAATTACTAAAAAAGTCCTTACTGTCTGCCTTTCGAGTCATAACGAATCTAAAATTAGAAGATAGCCGATCGAATCATAGCGCTGTTGCAAGGCCCGCCACACGGCACTCACCTCACGATCTGCCCGGGTTTCAAAAAATTTCGACCGCGTAATCCAAAGCGTGTGATTTTAAAACAAAAATAATAACATCTTATGGGAGCGATATACTATTAAAACCCTATAACTATATGCCCCGGCATTTTTTTAAGTCAAATTCATATTTCTCATAAGCAGATAAAAATTACTTATTAATCTAATTTTTAAATTATACAGTCTCTTAAGAATTAAGTCACGCATAATATATTATTTCCACCATTAATTTAAAATTGTTTTTTTAAATAAATATATAACCTTTTTAAAGCCTTCCCCCTATGGCTAAGCGCATCCTTTTCAGTATCGGACATCTCGGCGAAGGTTCTGTCGTGACCGGCCGGATAGAAGACCGGGTCATAGCCAAACCCATTGAAACCTTTAGGTTTTTTAGCTATCTGTCCCTTGGCGTATCCTGTAAAGGTCTTGTAGCTCCCGTCCGGCAAGGCAAGGGCGATACAACAGACAAACCGTGCCTCCCGGCGTTCGGCTTCGAGCCCTTTCATATTCGAAAGCAACTTATTGAGGTTTTTCCCATCATCAGCGTCACTACCGGCATACCTTGCGGAAAAAACCCCAGGGGCGCCGCCTAAGGCCTTTACCTCCAGCCCTGAATCGTCTGCTATTGCGGGACACCCGGTATATTTAGCGATCTGCAGGGCCTTTTTCACCGAGTTCTGTCTGAAGGTCTTCCCGTCCTCCTCCACTTCGGGACAGCCGGGAAAAGAGTCGATCGTCAAGAACCGTATATCATATCCTTCGAACATCCGGCTGATCTCCTCGACCTTCTTCTTATTTCTCGTAGCCAAAACGACAGTCATAATAATCACAGATACTAACTATATAAATCCGGACGGGATTTGTCAAAGGGCATTATGGCAGATCAAGGATGCAATCCCTAAGGGGCTCTTGCGGGACCAGTCTGATCTTTCGCAGCATCCTCAACTTCTCTATTCCTCTCCTCCGCCTTCTTTGTAATATCACTAACATCTTTTTTCAGCTGGCCGAAGATATTCACTATTTGTTCCGCTTGCGTATGGAATAAGTAGAGCAGTATGCCTGCGGTCAAAGCGATTCTCAGAACCGAACTTATCTGTTTACGCCCTAAAAAGCTGCCTATTTTCCCAATAACTATAAAAAGGGTGAGGAATATAGTTATGGCTGCAACCGGCCTAAAGAGGTTGGAATTCGTAATCGCCGTCAAGGCATTTTTTATCTTCTCTATCGAAGACAACCTTTGCTTTTTATCAATTAACGAATCGCCTCCATTATCCACGTTAATCTTATTATCTCCTGATTTTTTATCGGCATTTTCCTTTTCGTCGGTTATTTTAATTGCTTTCTTTTTGTATTCTTCGGGGATGGACTGACGGTTGTCGGTAAAGCTGGTTGTGCCGTTTTTATCCGTATACTTATAATAAGTAGCAGAGTAGCAATACCGGGTGAGGAGCAAGCTTGCCATAACCATAATCAACATGCCCGTTGCTATGATTATGGTCCTCAGTTTTAACATTTACCAACTTCCCCCCAAAGGCCGGATTTGCTAGATACTATATTGAAGAGACGGCCTATTGTCAATTCAGATGCCGGCGAGCAGCCCTGCGTATTTCTTGGCAACAACCCGCTGTTTCGGAACGACCATCCCCAAAAAGATGTCGCCTTCGCCATACTGTCCTTTCCCTGTCCTAAAAAAGCGCGAAAGGATATTGGCTTTTTCAGGGTCAGCGAGTTTTTCCATATCCTCTTGAGCTATATCAGCATGGGCGCAATGATATTCGATAATAATTGTCTCAAGGGAGATTTGTCAAAAAGTGAAAGCGCATCTCCTCATCTGCGCACCTTGACTAAAACCACTTATTCCCTGAAAATCAATCGATGAGATACATCAGACTTAAGATCGAATACGACGGCACGAACTACCACGGCTGGCAGTCTCAGAAGTCCGGCGGCACCATACAGGACGTAATAAAGGAAAAGATTCAAAGTATCACCGGTGAAGAGATCCGGCTCACCGGAGCAAGCAGGACAGATGCGGGCGTCCATGCCCTTGACCAGGTAGCGGTTTTCGGAACGGGGTCTCATCTTGAGACAAAGGTCATCATGAGGGCCTTAAACGCCAAGCTCCCCCCCGACATCAGAATACTCGATGCAGGGGAAACGGACGAGGACTTTCACCCCCGGTATCACGCAGTAAAAAAAAGCTATTTTTATATACTATCGGAAGGCAAACAACAATCCGCATTTCTTCATCGGTACGTGTGGTGCGTGCGGACAATGCTCGACCTGGCCAGTATGACCAAGGCTGCATGTCTTTTGCTTGGGGAGCATGATTTCTCCTCCTTCAGGGCCGCGGGCTGCGGGGCAAAACACCCGGTGAGAACAGTTTATTCTTTAGATATATCAAGACCGGGGAAGATCGATTTTATGACGGCCCCGATCGAAGGGGACTTTATCAAAATAAGGATCGAGGCAAACGCATTCCTCAGGCATATGGTAAGAAACATTGCCGGCACCCTTGCGGAAGTCGGCAGGGGGCGAATATCACTTGAGGGATTCAGCCGGATCCTTCAGTCCTGCGACAGGACAATCGCCGGACCTACCGCCCCGGCTCAGGGACTCTTTCTCGAAAAGATCATTTATTGAAGAGTTCATACATATCGTCAAATTTCTTCAGATTGTCGGGGCCGTATTTAGCGATACTTTCCCTTACTTCTTCGCGTGGTTTTTCCCGGTGCAAGGCATCCGGTCTTTTTGAAAAGAACTTGTCCGCAAAACAAATAATCTTTTCCTCGAGGGTAAGCGGCAGCATTTTCCGTCTGGGTAAAGGGAGTTTCAGGTTGTCGATGTCGGCGATGCTGATGCCGACTCCTACATGCCTTTCGCACACGAGGGCATGTATCGGCAGGCCCTCCTTTTCCATGAGTTCTCTCCCCAGGTATCCATGACAAATATATTTTTTATCTCCGAAACACCCTATGCCGGGTTCATGAGTCATAAAGATGCCGATATCGTGGAGCATCGCCGCCGCTTCAATAAATTCCATATCCGGATTAAGATGAGCGAACCGTCCGGCAATGTCCATGGCCTTCTCTGCCACCGCTTTGCTATGTCCGACAAGGATCATATACGAGGTCGAGCCCGGTTCATAGTATTTTGAAACTATCGCAAGCGGGTCAGGCTTCTTCACCGTTCCGCTTCCATTCCTTTCCTTCCCGCAGATATACCGTCCTTTGGGGGAAGGGAATCTCTATCCCATCTTCCCTCAATCTTTTGAAGACCCTCTTTCGCAATTCGTGTTGCGCGGCCCCCTGATCGGTAAACTCCCGGAGCTGGCAAGTGATAGTAAAATCCAGAGAACTCGGGCCGAACCCCGGGGAGAAGCTCACATCCGGGGCAGGGTCGGCAAGCAGAAACGGCACCTCTTTGGTCGCTTTTATCGCAACTTCCTTGAGGATCCTTTCGATTGTTTCGGGATCGGAAGAATAGCCGACGCCTATTTGTATCTGGACAAAAGTTCTTTTCTCAGGCAGCGAATAATTCGTTACGATGCTTTGGGAGAGTTTGCTGTTAGTGATGACCACCATGTTGTTCGACGGCATCTTAATCCTCGTCGTCCTCCATGTGATGTCCTCTATATATCCCTCCTGCCCGGTCTCAAGCCGCACAAAGTCTCCGATACGCATTGTTTTTTCCGCAAGTATATGGATGCCCGCGAAGAGATTGGCGAGCGTGTCCTGAAGCGCTAGGGCGACCGCAAGGCCTCCGACGCCCAAGGCGGTGATAAGCGGCGCAATCGAGATCCCCAAAACTCCGAGTATTATCAGAAGGCCGATAGACAGGACCGCTCCTCTCAACATCCCAAAGGCAAGCCCCGTTGTCGGTATCGAAAGGTTCGACTGCGTGACATAATTTTTGAAACCCCTGTCTGCCAGATTTGCAGTCGCTATGGTAATAGAAAATATGACGAGGACGTGAATCGTCTTGCTGATATAAAAGACGTATCTCTGGGGAAGCGCCGAAACCGCGATCCCTATGTGAAGTCCGATCGCAATACACCAGTATACGGAAGGTACCCTAAAGGCATTTATCACGATATCGTCGGCCTTCTTCCCTGCACCCGCCGACCTCTTCCGTATAAGTCCGAGAGTAATGCTTCGGATCGCAAGCAACACTATCACGGACACCACCGCAACGATCGAAGGTATGAGCAAGTTTTTTAACGTTTCGCCCATCTTTCCCTCCCTTATTAAGAAGAATTACAAATACAATTTTAGCATAGCCGGATGCCGGAGATCTGTCGACAACTTCAAAAAATTGGTACTTTTGGAGCGTAAAATGCATCAGTACAAAGAAATGCAGTATTTTCCTTCCGCACAGAAATTGAGAGAACCGTCTTTCACCCGGGGAAACAAGATGTGCGAAATAATGTGCTTTTTATCTCTTCCCCATCTCCTTGAAAAACCTTCTTATCCGGGTAGCATTTGTCCCAACATCGCTTATCCCCACGCGAGACACTGAACGGACATCGACACGGCAACCCTGCCCGTCTGCCTTAATGCGGATCACAATATCGTCCTTGAACCCAAACCAAAACGTTGTATCAACAGCCTCGATCCGCCCGTCCGCCCTGTCTGCATCGATTATCTGCCACCCCATTTTCCGAGAAGCCGCCAATGCTATATCAAACGCCGCCTCAGGCGGGATTTCAAGCACAAGCGGAGTGATATCGGGATATGCCCTACGCTGCTGGGCGGCAATCTGGGGCCCTCCATAATCCGGCGGGTTGGAAGCATTTTTTCGAAAGGGAAGCGTTGCCACCAGTTGCGGGGGATCGGCGGTGTCGGTGGTAATGTCGTGGATAGGGGGGACACGCCGCGCCTTCTCAAACCAGTATGCAGGCACCGCGACCAGGACTGCGCCTACAATAATTCCGATCAGCGCAGGCACAATGCCAGATCCACTGCGAAGAGCCAGGACACACCCGGCAAGAGAAACGGCCGCAGCAACAAGCCCTCCGTAAGCGGACCATTTAAGGACCAATAAGCCAACGCGGAAATTCCATAGCTCATACCGGGTGCCCATACCCGAAAAGATCGCAGCGATAGCTGAAGCCAGTGCAAGACCAAACCCAATATCGGCGATCAATGGGGCATACGCATTAAAGCCCTTTGACATCCGGAACTCCTATCTTTCTCATGATCGCAAGGTATTCTTCCTTGGTGTCCATATCCATGATAACTCCCTCGTCGTTGACCTTGACGAGCTTCACCCTTTTGGGGTCGCGCTTGATTATTTCCCTTAAGTTGACGCCGGCAAAAACCTCCTGAATAACGCCTTTTGGGAAAACGGCGGGATGCCCTCTTTTGCCGTTACAAGCCGGGATGAGGATACTCTTCGGCTCTCTCAAATGGGTCCCGACAAGCAATTTCATCGTCTCGGGCAATACCAGGGGATGGTCGGAGAGGCAGACCATTATCCCTGTCGAACAAACTTCCGTTGCCGACACCCCTACCCTCACTGACTCGGCCATGTCGCTGCCTACATCTTCGTTTATTGCTATAGTTACGGGATAGTCGTTTATTGACTCCATCAATTCCCTCTGCCCGGACCCAAGCACAACCACGATGTCATCCGTCTCCGCTGCAATAATCGCGTCCAGACAACACTTAATTACCGTCTTATCACCGAGGGGGAGAAGCTGCTTGAGTCTCCCCATCCTCTTTCCCAAGCCTGCTGCAAGAAGCACTACCGATACCAGGGGCAATATGTTCCCTCCTTTTCTGAATGATCTGGGCCATGATGCTTATCGCAATCTCCTCAGGCGTCACGGACCCGATAGACAGCCCCACAGGCGTAATGACTCTCCCGACATCTTCTTTAGAAAAACCTTCTTCGCCGAGGATCTTAAAAAGAAGTGCCCTCTTGCGTTTGCTGCCTAGAAGTCCGATATATCCGGCCCTCGTCCTTAAAGCGGCCTTGAGCGCGTCGAGGTCATGGGTATGTCCCCTTGTCGCAATAACGATATAGGAACCTTCGTCGACAAAAACCTCTGAAAAAGCGTCCGAAAGGTCGTGGACAACCATTTCGTCTGCATCGGGAATATTTTCTCCGTTTGCGAATTCCTCCCTATCGTCAATAACGGTCGTCTTGAATCCGCCGAACTTGGCAACCCTGGCAAGCGCCTTGCCTACATGCCCCGCACCCAGGATGATGAGTCTTGGTTCGGGTATGATCGGTTCGATATATACAAGCACCTTTCCGCCGCAGACGAGTCCGCCGTGTCTCTCGGTCAGTTCGATAGGTAATGTCCGGGGTGAGCCGTCCTTGATCGTCATTACGGAGGCCTGAATCACTTCTGCCTCCAAACATCCGCCCCCCATAGTGCCTGCAATCGATCCATCGTCCCTGACAAGCATCTTCGCCCCTTCTTTCTGGGGGGAAGAACCGATGCACTGCACTATCGTTGCCAGGGCCGAAGACCTTCCGTCCTTTTTCAACCTCACGATTTCTTCATATATCTCCATAATTTTTTACCCTGTCTCCATTTCATGACTATCAAGAATCTGACTATATCCGACCAACTTAATTCATAAAACGACCAGAGCGATATGATGAAAATGCAGTATGGGGCCGTAGTTGAGCGGCTTCATTTTCTCGTATTTGACCCGCCAGGAGCAGGTGGAGAAATTGCCTCGCAGGTCCCGACTGTCTTTGGGACCGAGAGTGAGCGAAAACATAGCCCCATACTGCATCCCCGCATACTCAGGCCAAACAGACATTACCTGAATATCTCCGAAAAAAACATCTTCATCGCGTTCCATGAACGCACCGCTGCTGTTTCATTATATGCAACCCCTTTGGACTTGTCATTTCCCGAGTCCGGGTTGGTAAAGCTGTGGACCGCACCGCTATAAATATTGACCTGCCAGCGGGCATCGGTCTTTCTCATCTCGTCCCAGAAGGTCCTCACCTGCTCCGGCGTCACATAAGGATCTTCGGCGCCGTGCAGCACCAGGACCTCCGCCTTGATATTCTTGGCGTCTGCGGGATTGGGGTTGTCGAGATTGCCATGGAAACTGACTACCCCGGAAATATCCGCCCCGGACCTGGCCATCTCAAGCACCGTACCTCCGCCGAAGCAGTATCCTATCGCCGCAATATTCCTTGTGTCGGTCTGCGGAAGTCTTTTGAGCACCTCAAGCCCTGCGTTGGCACGTGCACGCAAAAGTTTGCGGTCGGACCGGTATAAGCCGGCCAGTTTACCGGCCTCTTCAGCGGTCTTTGCTCTGATGCCTTTGCCGTATATATCTACCGCAAATGCCACATAGCCAAGCTTTGCGAGGGCTTCGGCCCGGCCTTTTATGAAATCGTTAAGCCCCCACCATTCATGGACGACGATCACCCCCGGCCGCTTTCCGGTAATCGAATCGTCATAGGCCAGATAGCCTTCAAGTGTTGCGTCTCCTTGCATGTACTCAACCGTTTCGGTATGGATCTTGGCCTCAGATTTCATCGCCCAGCCAATGCCGACCAACACAACAAGAAATGCAAAAAATATTTTCCTCATGATGTCCTCCCATTATTTTTCCATCAGGTTTTCTTTATTGCCTCAAGGACCGTCTCCGGGTTCATCGGAAGCCGCCTCAGCCTTATGCCTGATGCATTGAAGACCGCGTTTGCAACAGCGGGCGCAATCGGCGGTACGCCCGGCTCGCCGATGCCGCCGGGCTTTTCCTTGCTCTTAACGATATGGACATCAACCACCGGCATTTCGTTCAGCCGCAGGATGGGATAGTCGTGGAAGTTGCTCTGTTCAACCTTTCCGTCCTTGAAGGTGATCGCGCCATGCAGTGCAGCCGAAAGGCCGAAGACAATGCCGGACTCCATCTGTGCCGTGATCGTCTTTGGGTTCACAAAACGGCCGCAGTCCACGGCGCAGGTTACTTTGTGTACGCGCAACTCGCCCTTGGGACTTACCGAGACCTCGGCGACCTCCGCCACATAGCTGCCGAAAGACTCGTGTACGGCTATGCCGCGGCCCCTGCCCTTTGGGAGGGGTTTCCCCCAGCCGGCCTTTTCTGCGGCGAGGGTGAGCACCCCGAGATGCCGCGAATGCTTTGCCAGAAGTCCTTTCCTGAACTCGAAGGGGTCTTTACCCGCAGCATGGGCAAGCTCATCGAGAAAACTTTCCACCACAAAGGCGGTATGGGAATGGCCGACGGAGCGCCACCACAATACCGGCACGTTGATTGAAGGGGTATGCAAATAGACTAGGAGATTCGGGATATGATACGGAAGGTCAGCCGCTCCCTCTACTGATGTGTTGTCGATGCCGTCTTTTACTAGTACCTTCTCGAAGGGCGTACCCGCAACGATCGACTGGCCGACGATCGTATGCTTCCAGACAAGAGGTGTCCCCGACTGATCAATCCCTGCCGAAATGCTGTCAAACCACATCGGTCGGTAATAGCCTCCCTTTGTGTCGTCTTCACGCGTCCAGATCACCTTCACCGGAGTTTTTGCAGCCTTGGCAATATGGACCGCCTCGCTGACGAAATCGGATGCGGGGTTGGCCCGTCTTCCGAAACCTCCGCCGAGGAACATCGTGTGGATCTTCACCTGCTCAGGGTTGAGTCCCGCGATTGTTGCGGCAGCATTCCGGTCGACCGTCTGGAACTGGGTCCCGACCCATATCTCACAGGAATCGGGACGCAGGTCCACGGTACAATTAAGAGGCTCCATGGTGGCATGGGCGAGATATGGCACGGTATACTCGGCGCTGATCGTCTTCGCCGCCGAAACAAAACCTGCCTCCACGTCGCCGATCTTCTTTGCAACCTTCCCAGGGGTCTTCGATATCTGCGCGTACTGTTCCATCATGCCGGCTGTAGAAAGCCCTGCACTGGGTCCTTCATCCCATTCGATGTTAAGCGCATCCCTGCCCGCTTTCGCCTGCCAGAAATCCGAGGCGAGCACGGCAACGCCCGAGGGCACCTCTGCCACGCCCTTCACCCCGCGGACCGCTTTTGCCTTCTCGGCATCCACGCTTTTTACCTTGCCGCCGAATACCGGCGGACGCGCGACGACCGCGATAAGCATTCCGGGCAGGAGGACATCCAGCCCGAACTTCGCCGCTCCGTTCACCTTTTCCGGTGAATCCAGACGGCGCGTCGGCTTGCCAATCAGTTTGAATGCAGATGCGTCCTTGAGTTTCACGTTAGCCGGCACAGGCAGGGCGGCGGCCCTTTCAGCGAGCTGTCCGTATGTGAAAGACTTGCCGCTTGAGTGGGCCACCTTTCCCTTTTCAGCACGGCAGGTCTTCCTGTCAACCTTCCATGCAGCGGCGGCTGCAGCAATAAGCATCTGACGGGCAGCGGCACCCACCGTGCGGAGACGGTCATATTCACTCCAGACACTTGTGCTGCCTCCTGTCATCTGCATGCCGAAGGCGGTGTGATTATATACCGCGGCTACCGGCGCGGACTCTACCTTTATCTTTTTCCAGTCCGCATCGAGCTCTTCATTGACGAGCATCGGAAGAGAGGTGTATACCCCCTGGCCCATCTCCGAATGATTCACGATAATCGTTACCGAATCGTCCGGAGCGATATGGACGAAGGCATTAGGCTCAAGTGGAGGCGCCTTTGGCGGTGCCTCCTCCGCTGCACCTGCCCAGTCTATATGAGTACCCAGTATCAGCCCGCCGCCCACAAGGGCACCGGCCTTCAGGAAATCCCGGCGACTTATGTTGAATATCCCGTTCATGACTTGCCCCCTTTCTTCATCTCTCTAGAGGCATTGTGGACCGCCTTGCGGATACGCTGATACGTCCCGCACCTGCAAAGATTGCCGGAGAGGTAGTCGTCAATCTCTGCGTCCGTGGGCTTGGGGTTCCGGCTTAGGAGCGCCGCAGCCGTCATGATCTGGCCGGACTGACAGTACCCGCACTGGGGCACGTCTTCTGCGATCCAGGCCTTCTGGACCGCCGCCCCGGCCTGGGTACCCCCAACCGCCTCGATTGTGGTGATCTTTTTCCCTTGCGCATCGCCCGCCGCTGTCTGGCAGGACCTTATCGCCTTCCCGTCAAGATGGACGGTGCAGGAGCCGCACATCCCTATACCGCAGCCGAATTTTGTACCGGTCAATTTAAGGTGTTCCCTAATGACCCACAGGAGCGGCACATCGGGAGCCACATCAACATCGTGCTTTTGTCCGTTGATTTCCAGAGAGATCATAGATGCCTCCTTTACTGAGAAGAAGAAACCGGACGGTCCTTCTTTTTGTTGCTTTGTTTGCAAGATTGCGGTTAAGTAATCAGTGCCTATTCACAAGCTACTAGAAGAAATGCCCCTTGTCAATTCCCCTTGCTGTTTCTTGAAGGCAGCATGACGCATTTGCTATACTTCGTTAGTCCGAGGCAAAAGGCATGAAACTTACACAGGAAGAGATCGACCGCTACAACCGCCAGATGATGATGGAGGGCTGGGGGATTGAGACCCAGGAGAGGATAAAGGATTCCACGGTCTTTATCGCCGGGGCCGGAGGTCTTGGGTCGCCGGTTTCGATCTATCTTGCCGTGGCAGGCGTAGGTAATATACGGATATGCGACTTCGATTCGCCTGACCGGTCGAACCTCAACAGGCAGATCCTCCATAATCATAACCGGATAGGGATAAACAAGGCCGTTTCAGCGAAGCAGACCTTAGAAGAGTTGAACCCGCATATAAGCATTACCGCCTTTACGGACAAGATCGTCGCTGAAAATGTCGATGCTCTGGTGGGAAACTCGGACCTTATCCTCGACTGCATGGACAACTTCCCGACACGCTATCTCCTCAATGAATGCGCCATCAGAAAGAACATCCCTTTGGTCCATGGAAGCATATGGGGGCTTGACGGGCGCATCACCTTTATCAAATCCCCCGAGACGCCCTGTCTGAGATGTTATTTCCCCGAGTCTCCGCCAAAGGAAGTATTCCCTGTCCTCGGTGCGACCCCTGGCGTAATCGGGACACTCCAGGCGATGGAGGCGATGAAATACCTCTCGGGAATAGGAAAAGTTTTGAAGGGAAGACTCCTTGTATGGTCCGGACAGGACATGAGCTTCAGGACCTTCAAGGGATTCAAGGACCCTGACTGTCCGGCTTGCGGCGGGAAATAAGTCCTGCTTTTTCCCTGGTGTGTTACCCGCCGGTCCCGCGTAAAATAGCGGGATGGTCGGTCCGATACTTTTTTATCTCCGAGATAAAATCATCCCCATATCTCTCAAGCTTGGCGTCACCGACTCCGCTGATCATCCTCATGTCGGATAACGTCGCCGGATAGTGCCTGCACATCTCGTGAAGGGTCTTGTCGGAAAATACGATATAAGGAGGGACCCGATGCGTTTCCGCAATTTTTTTTCTTAGAACCCGAAGCCTCCCGAAAAGGACCTCATCATATCCCGTGGGTGCAATCCCTTCGGGCCGCCTGGGTTTGGCAGCCACCTCTTCCCTCTTGAGCGCCTTCACCTCTTCTTCGCCTGAGATGACGGCAAGACCCTTCGGGGTCATCTTCAATACGGGATAAGGGTCGCCATCCTGACGGACCATATCCTGAGCAAGCAGTTCATCCATAAGGAACCTCCAGTGCTTCTTGTCCCTGTGTTTTCCTGCTGCATAGGTTTTTATCTCATTGTGTCTGAGTTCCCGGACCCGTTTTGTATCAGCTCCCGTTACGATGTCGATGGTATGCCCTATCCCGAACCGCTGCCTTGTCTCCCAAATCGCCGACAGTATAATCTGCGCATCAGCGGTAACGTCGATGCGTTCGGCAAAGCCGGTGCAGATATCGCAGGCCCTGCAATTATCTTCAGGATATTCCTCGCCGAAAAATCCGAGGAGTTTTTTTCTCCTGCAGACATTATGTGATGCGTACTCCACGGTCTGGTTCAGCTTCTCCACGGCAATGGAACGTTCTCCCTCGTCCGTTATCCGGTCAATGAAATAGCGGATCTTAGGGATGTCCCCCCGGCTAAAAAAAAGGAGGCAGCGGGCCGGCTCTCCGTCGCGTCCCGCCCGTCCTGTTTCCTGGTAGTAGCCTTCAATATTTTTAGGAAGGTCTGCATGGAGAACAAAACGTACGTTTGATTTATCTATTCCCATGCCGAAGGCGATAGTCGCCACGATCACCTGCGCCTCGTCCCGGTTAAATGTATCCTGGTTTTTGCTCCGCTCTTCAGAAGATAAACCGGCGTGATAGGGCTTGGCGCTGATCCCGTGCGATACGAGAAATTCGGCTGTTTCCATGACCGAATCGCGCGTCGTCCGATAGATAATGCCCGATTCGTCCCGGTGCCCCTTAAGGAACTCCAGTATCTGGGATTCAACTTTCGATTTAGATTTGACTTCGTAGAACAGGTTCTGGCGGTTAAAGGAGGCGCGCACAATAAAGGGGTCCCTGAGGCCGATTCTCCCGATGATATCTTCCTGGACTTTTTGGGTGGCCGTTGCGGTAAAGGCGGCGACCGGGACATTGGGGAACTCGTTAGGAATGAGGGAAAGGCTGAGATAATCAGGACGGAAATCATGGCCCCATTCCGATATGCAATGCGCCTCGTCTATCGCAAAGAGGGAGATGGGGAAGGTCTTCAATGTCTCAAGGAAATGGGGCATTACAAACCTCTCCGGTGCGATATAGAGGAGCTTTATCTTTTTGTATTTCAGCATGCGGTAGACGTCCGCCACCTCATCTGCGTTCATCGAGCTGTTCATGAAGGCGGCGGATATGCCGTTTTCGAGCGCTGCGTCAACCTGGTCTTTCATCAGGGATATGAGCGGACTGATAACTACGGCCGTGCCCTCCATCATCTTTGCCGGGAGCTGATAGCAGAGGGATTTTCCACCGCCCGTGGGCATAACCGCAAAGACATCCCGTCCGTTCATAATGCTTGTGATAATGTCTTCCTGGTTCGGGCGAAAGGCCTCAAAACCAAACACCGTCCTCAAAGTTTCGGGCAAAGTCTGGATGTCCTGGCCGTGATTAAGCATCGCTCATTGTAGCACAGCCTCCTGAGTCATTATCATGCCCTTGCCATAACATGTTGGTAATAGACTCCATTTCCGGTCATTCCCCTGAAAACGGGAATCCACCCCTCTGTGTCCGCGCTTAAGATAACGCCCCCAGGCTCCGCCTCTCCCCCTCTTAAGATAAGAGGGGGCTAAGGGGAGTTATGATTTCCGAAGGGGGGCCGGATACCCGTCCTGTTTACCCCGGCGGATCAGCCGGGCTGACGCGACTATGACAGTATGCTTCCCTGAGGCACATCTCTTTACTTCATCGGACCGATCTGTGCACTGAAGGTTATGTCATAGCTATAAGGTATGTCATCAAATAAGTTTTGCTGAGATTTTGTGTACGAGCGACCAGCTACGGTTTTTCCGTCAAAGGTCTTTACATCAAAGACCTGTTCGGTAGATCCGTCACTGGGCGGCTTGCTGCCGAAACCCTTATCATGAACTTTAAAGTTGATAACCTGCTTTTCGGAATCAATTATCTGCTCGACGCAATGGAGCTTGCCGGAGTCGATAAGTTCTTTTCGCGCAAAAAAATCGCGAACCGCGGCAGCCGGCACAGGTGCGTCGCACAGTAATACCACCACGTCTTGCTTCTCATTGTCGAAGAAGCCTTTTTCAGCATAGGCATATGCCTGGGTAATTTCCATTGTTTTTCCGTCCACCACCAGCTTGCCCTCTGCGAGGTCTCCGGCAGCAGCATGTTGAGTGAGAAGTGAAAATGCTGCAACACAAAAACATATTGCGAAAAGTTTTACTGTCATCCCATGCTTCATAATCCTGTCCTCCTGTAATTGGCTCTGTCATCATTACAAATATAGTTATCATCTTGAATCAGTGCTGTCCGGTTAAGAAACGGCTGATACTTAAAACTATATGACAGATAAGAATATTTGCAATATTTTTGGTGGTGTCGACTTGAATAGATATCGCCGAATGGGCAATCCTTCTGGAACTGAAATTCCCGGAGGTGCCAATGTATACTGGCAAGACCCTATTTGCGCAAATCATGGATTTTCTCCCTTGGAGCACATTTCATCGTATAGTCGCTCGCTATGGAGGCGATCATCGTATTCGTACCTTTCGCTGCACGGAGCAGTTTCGCATCTTGGCATTCGCCCAATTGACCTATCGGGAGAGTCTGCGCGATATAGAAGCGTGCCTTTCGGCTCAGGCTTCGAAGCTTTACCATATGGGTCTCAACGGAGCGATTTCTCGGTCGACTCTGGCCGACGCAAACGAATCCCGAGACTGGCGCATCTACGCCGATTTTGCGCAGAGACTGATCGCTCAAGCAAGAAGGCTCTACGCAGACGAGGATTTGGGACTCGATCTTTCCAACACGGTTTATGCGCTGGACTCCACAACCATCGATCTTTGTCTTTCGGTGTTCCCATGGGCTCCGTTCCGCGATACAAAAGCCGCAGTCAAAGTCCATACACTTT
Source organism: uncultured Nitrospiraceae bacterium (assembly GCA_963811165.1). Classification (GTDB taxonomy): domain Bacteria; phylum Nitrospirota; class Thermodesulfovibrionia; order Thermodesulfovibrionales; family UBA6898; genus Sulfobium. Next base: position 248,332 of record CAWEQH010000001.1, on the reverse strand, counting down.
TGGATCTCAAGGGTGCAATCCCCAGTTTCATTCACATCACCGACGGCAAGTGGCACGACATCAATATTCTCGACCTGCTTATTGCGGAACCTGGGGCGTTCTACATCATGGATCGGGCATATATGGACTTCGCTCGTCTTTATGCGTTGCACCGGGCAGGCAGTTTCTTTGTGACCCGCACAAAGTCGAACCTCAATGCAAGGCGCGTATACTCTGCGCCCGTCGACCGATCCTCTGGCATTATCTGCGACCAGAGCATTATGTTGAACGGCTACTACAGTCATTGTCATTACCCCGAACATTTGCGTCGTATTCGCTTCAAAGATATCGAGAGAGACAAAACTCTGATCTTTCTTACCAACAACACGACTCTATCAGCACTCACAATCGCTGCACTCTACAAAAGCCGTTGGCAGATCGAACTGTTCTTCAAATGGATCAAACAGCATCTTCGCATCAAACGGTTTTATGGTACATCGGAAAACGCTGTGAAGACCCAAATCTGGATCGCCGTTTCCATGTATGTACTCATCGCCATCATCAAGAAAAAGCTCAATCTCGATGCATCCCTTTATACATTGTTACAGATTCTCTCGATTACCCTTTTCGAGAAAATGCCTTTGCAACAAGCATTTCAGACTATCGAAGAACGTTCAGTTATGCTCGAAAATCAAAACCAGTTGAATTTATTCACTTCTTAACCGGACACTAGTGATCTTGAATCCCAGTTGATGAGCGAATGATACCGCAATAAAATAAACTGCGCAGATGAATAATAGCGCGCGATAAATTTCTTTTGGTCCTTTATTGGTCATCATATTCTGCTAACAATCAGTTAAGCGGGGTCACCGCTTGAACGCTTGGTTAGCACCAGTCATTCGGTAGAGAAGCTCTGTGCGCTTTCGCCGTCCTCATTAAACAGTAGCTGTCCCTTTTTTCCATTAATCCATGTCAATCAAATAGGCACTGACCACCCTATTTAATCATATTCGCCTTGTATACCGACATTTCTTTTTTGCATAATTTGAACAACCAAGAAATTTCCTCCCATATTTATTCCGAACGACAAGGTAGCCGTCACATCCCGGTTCTGGACATTTTTCTTCGGTTTGGTTTCCGCTAGGCATCTCTTCATCCAACTCTAAGTTTCTGATAATCTCTTCAACAGTCGAAGGACCTTCAAATCTTCTCATGTGTTCTTCTGTGTCTTTGTGGCTGAGTATGTTCAGGCTGCCTTCCCAAGCTATGAGCATCATCAATAATCGCTATTTTTTGGTGCATGCTTCGTCGCTCAATGACATTAACGCCAATACTGCGAAGTTGGTCGATTACGATATCCGCCTGGTTTGCCATCTCACCAGTCTGCTGATTTCTTGGCCGCGTATAAACCCGAATATCTATACCCCTTCCTTTCATAGCTCTGAAGTAATCCATAAAAGTGCCGCTGCGCCTTACTGAAAGAAAAGGGCTGAGGATAATGAGTCGCGTGTTGGATTACTTTTATGTCCTGAAAGAATTTGCGCCCAAAAGTTTCTTTCCGTATACATGTCACCATAGATTAGGTGGTCGGGTTGTCCGTCGGTTGATAGAAAGCGCATCAGCCCACTTTTCAAAATCATTTGTGAAGTAGCTGTCCACAAGACTTTCGGATGCTATCTTTTGCGCATTACCATAAAAATGCGTGAATTATCCTTGACAAGAGCAGAATCAGCATGTAAATCCGAAAGTAAGTGCTTCGTGTGACCAATCAAATAGAACCGATATTTGGCCCGTGTTACCGCAACATTCAATAATAGCCTTGCATCAGAATCGGGCTTTTTGTCGTCAAGCATGGGCGCAACCTTGGTGCCTGACCCTTCAACAGTATCAAAGATGATTATCGATTCTTCCCCGCCTTGAAAGCGATGAACAGTACTTGTACGTATGTGGTCTAGTATTTCCCAATCCTTTGCTATCTTGTTTATCAGTCGGGCTTGGGCCGCATATGGGGTTATTATCCCGATTCTGCCATCACTAATTGTTAGGAATGATTTTTTTGCAAGCGTACAGCAGAGCAAAGCATTGTATAGATTAAAACGGCCGCCTGTGGAAAGCCGACTGCACCACGGATTCATTGCATGCTGTCTCTACCAACACAAGCGGTGATTTTGAAACACCATCATCCAATCGTCGATTGCTTGTGCTCGGATGATCCTTAAGCATATTTTGATAGAAGAATTGATTGGGAATTAACGAAATCTCCGGAGCCATCCTGTATTGCGTGTCAAGAAGTGTAACCCGCTCATCCTGGATAGCCTTTTTACCCGGTTAATGCCTAAAACAGAAAACATGCTTCGTCCTAACCACTTTTGGGCCATATCTTCTTCTGAAATGCAGATAGGCGGAAGCTGGAGAAAATCTCCAACAATGGTGATATATCCACGGCATCGGCTGGCCGCCCAGTAAAGGTGCGGTAATGGTGCCATGCTGGCCTCATCAAGAATGAGCACGTCGAAGGGTGTATCTGGAAATTGTTTAGCCGCAAAAGTTTTTGTCAGAGTAGTGGCAATAAGCCTTGCTTCAGAAAGAATTCTTTTTTGGATTTCATCCAGCTGCTGATTTATTTCTGCAAGCCTTGCTAGTATCGTATCTTTTCTCGACTGTCATTTCTTTCTTCTTGTTTTCTATTTCCGCCACAGAGACCCTCAAGCGATTTAGAAGATTGTCGGCTTCCGTTTTCGCCCTCTCAATCTCTTTCTCTTTTGTAGTATGCAAATCCTTGAGCGAGGGAATACGGTCGGTTATCTCTTTTGCAAGCCGTTTTCTTGGAATCGATCGCTATACTCGTTTGATCAATCTCCCGCTGAATCTTCTGGGGATCAAGACCACTAAAAAATCTCTTTATCATGCCCGATGATCTGGCCTCAGTCAATTTCTCTCTGTTTTTTCTTTGTGCTTCTTCTAATCGCTTTAGTTCATTATTAGCAACAGAGAGTTTATTGGTTAATTCGGATAACTCTGATTTTAGTGCGCTCAGCTCAGAAGATAAAGTTCTTGCAGTCTGAATCACGTGGAATACAGTTTCATATTGATCGAGAATGCCTTCAAGCCTAGTTTTATCTGCCTCTAAATCACTTTTTTCTTCAGATAATGACTCACCAAGTTTGGCTGCAATCTTATCAAGAAGCACTAAAGGACATTTCTCTGTCAATTTCTCCATATGGCCAGATTGTGGGATACCGAGCCTAACCAATTTTCCCTCGTTATAAAAGGGTGTGGTCTTTAACTGCTCGGCAACATCTTCCAATGCTTCATCAACAGCAGCATTGGCATGAGAAACGAGAAGAACACGCCGTCCAGCATTAAGATGGGCTTCTATGGCTTGCGCTATCGTTTTAGTTTTGCCGGTTCCTGGGGGACCCCAAATAACTGCCAACTGAGAAAAGAAAGAAGCCTCGATTGCCTGCTTTTGCGGGTCATTAGGGGGCGTTGCGGAAAATGAATAATACGGCCTTATTTCCTGCTTACATTTACCACAAATTGGAATTTGGGCGGGGCCGCGATTTCCTATCCTATTTTTGGTGCCGCAGTTACCGCATGACACTATGTTATCTAATCCTGTTTTTATGACTGCCTGGTTATTGAAAAGGGCTTCACTGAGGCTAATGGCGTTATTAGTTCCATTTTGTATTCCGGCAAACTTCTTTTTAAGTAGTTCAAGCAAGTACCAAAGATTAGTCTGTAACTTGGCCTCTGAAATATGTTGACCGCAAAACCGCTCAATACCTATTTCCACTTCCAACCCCTGAGTTAAGAGAACTTGTGCTGGGTATCTGTTGCCGCGAATTTCTATTTCAGCAGGAGAGTCGTCCAGGACCGCCAAGAAATTCTCAAGATTGAAGATATACACAAAGAGGCCGGAAACCTCTCGAAGGAATCGTCCGTTAAATACTTTGACGATGCTGCCCCCTTTGCCTCTTTTAATTGCGGAGATTTCTTCGTCAAGGGCTGTGATAATCTCTTTGATAATATTGGAAGTCATTATTTATTCAAGCTTTTTGTCGTATTTTCCATTTTCACGTACAATAATTAGGGTGCGCTTGGGCGTTGTCAGCTCTTTTATATCTCCAACAATTCATCAATGGAATATCTGCTTTCATACTCACCCTTTGCTGCCATGAAGTCAGTTACCTGCATTTCTGAGCAAACATTCTGAACCTGTTGAAGAGCATCCGATAAGCCATAACTATTGGGGAATTCAAAAAAATTCACGACCTCTCCTGTGTCGTCTGCCATAACTACATGCCAATATTCTTGAGACGAAAGCTGCTCATAAATTGATACTTGCTGTTCGTCTTTGGGATTGACGGTGTTTTCGTAAGTTACTTTTCTACCCGTTACAGGATCGGGAAAGTAGAATACAAGCCAATATACTGGACCAAAAGACGTGTTCACAAGACCAGACTTCATCATGAAGCTGGTTATATTCCGCCCCTCGAACTCATCTATCTTATCCCTTGGTTCTGTTATCAGTAGAACGATTTCTGGTCCAATATCCATGTCCAGAATAACGGATATGGGCTTTATCCCTGGAGAAGCAGTCAAAGGAAGGGGCATCTGAGGTAATTCAAAGTGTACCTTCCCGTGCTTCCATTTATTGTTGAGCATACAACTGACCTCCTTCGGAGCCCTAACCAGTTACTAGCTCGTTACACCAGTACCAAAAAAGTTGTGATCCGGTTAATATTTTCAGCCTGTTACCCCAGAAGGATTATTCACATATCTCACGAATATCATTATTCTTTCATGACTAACATGCGGATTCTGATATTAGTCATCTTTAGGTTAACTTCTTTATATCCCCACATGGACTCCGTCCCTTGATTCACCCTTTTCCCTGTCAATCGGACGCTATTTTATACCTTGCCGCCGCGACCAGTGTCAAGAATGAACTGTGTAATTCCAGGCCTTACAGCTGTGCAATAAACTCTTCTACCGTGATACCGGCGTTGCGGATTAAGGCGCGGAGAGTCCCTGCGGAAAGTTCTTTGTGTTGCGGAATTGAGAGATTCACGCGCATGCCTTGTTTGCTCATCACAACATGGCTGCCGACCTGACCGACGACGTACCAGCCGATCTTTTGAAATGCCTTTACTGCTTCTTTTCCCGGGATATTTGCAAGCCTGCCCATATCAGACGGCTACAACGATTGATTCCTGCTGTCTTTCTTTTGAAAGCGCCGTAAGGCTTTTCTGGTCCTCGGCCCACAACCAGGCGGTAATAGCCTCTTTGATATTTTCTATCGCTTCCTCTTCGTCCTTGCCCTGAGACACACAACCCGGGAGAGCAGGACACTCGGCAACAATCCAGCCGTCTTCGGCATGTTCTAAGGTTATATGGAATATCATACTGTCTCCTTTCCCGCGATACCCGGGAAGTTACCGATTTCCCTTAATCCCCTGTTCTTGGTACGTACGTTATCATGTGAATTATATCATTTTTCAATCAAGCATAGATCAAAGGATGCGCTGCCCGTCAATTTTGAAAGATGCCCTGCTACTCCGCATAGGCGATAACGGCTATAATTGAAGTATGCTCGAGATTGACGGGAATTTCGGCGAGGCCGGGGGGCAGATCCTCAGGACGGCCCTGAGTCTGTCCTGCGTTCTGAAAAAAAGTTTCAGGATGTTCAATATAAGGAAGGGCCGCAAGAAGCCCGGACTCATGCCCCAGCATCTCACCTGCGTGCATGCACTCGCCCTCATCTCAGGGGCATCGGCGCGCGGAGATGCGATAGGCTCTACCGAACTGCTCTTCGAGCCCGGCGAACGGAAACCGGGCGATTACTTCTTCGACATAGGGACCGCAGGGTCAACTTCTCTGCTCCTGCAGGCAATTCTCCCTCCTCTTATTTTCGCAAAGGAAGGATCACGGATTACCCTGACAGGTGGAACCCATGTGCCTTTTAGTCCGCCTTATCAGTTCATCTCCGATATCTTCGCCCCGATGCTCTCCCGACTCGGCATCAGGGTGCAGACTTCAATCGTGAATTACGGCTTTTATCCGAAAGGGGGCGGCAAGATTACTGCGGAAGTCACCCCTTGCGGCAAATTAAACGCTCTCTCCTTCATCGACAGGGGAGAGATCAAAGAGGTCAGCGGCATCTCGGCCGTAAGCAGCCTGCCGATGAGCATCGCCGACAGGCAGAGAAAGGCGGCTTTGCAAATCATTGACAAAAGCGGACTCAAAGCCGAGATCGAGACCCTTGAGGTCACCTCTTACAGTCCCGGCACCTTCGTATTTCTTGAGTCGAAAACAAAAGACTGCATAGCCGGCTTTTCCTCCCTCGGCGAAAGGGGGAAAAAAGCCGAGACAGTCGGCGAAGAGGCCGCACGGGAATTACTGGACTATTTTTCTTCTCATGCCTGCCTCGACCTTCACCTTACCGACCAGATCGTGCTTTATCTTGCCCTTGCAAACGGTAGATCCGTGTTCACCACCGCGAGCATCACAGATCATCTCCTGACAAACCTATGGGTGATTGAAAAGTTCCTCGGCATCAAATATTCGATCGCAGGAGAAAAGGGGAATCCGGGAAGGGTCGCTATTATCCCTTGACTCCAACCGGACAAGACCAATAAAATCAAGGTGGAAATGGTGGGCAGTCGCAGAATCGAACTGCGGACACGAGGCTTTTCAGGCCTCTGCTCTACCGACTGAGCTAACTGCCCACGGACATACATGATACCCAGTAGCTTTTTTGATTGTCAACTTATGAAAGACATGCTCATGAAAAAAATGGCCGAATATTTCCTCCCGGTGGTCTCGGGGGCACTGCTGGTGCTGTCTTTCCCGTCGTTTGATTATTACCCCCTTGCCTGGGTGGCCTTCGTGCCCCTGATTATATCTCTTTGGACAAAGGACACGAGACAGGCATTTACAGGCGGTTATATGTTCGGGCTTACCTACTTCTTCGGGACACTCTACTGGATATACCACTCGATAAATCATTTTGGCGGCGTCCCTTTTCTCGCAAGCCTATGTATCGTCGTACTGCTCTGTCTCTATCTGAGCATCTACCCGGCGATATTCTGCTTTCTCTTCGCCCAGATGATAAAAAAGACAAAACTGCCCGCGCTTCTTATTGCGCCGGTGTTCTGGGTGGTCCTTGAGTTTGCCCGTTCCTATGCGTTGACGGGGTTCCCCTGGTCGAGCATCGGATACAGTCAGTACAAGTTTCTTCACATTATTCAGGTTTCGGATATAACCGGAATTTACGGCATTTCTTTCCTGGTCCTGATGGTAAACGGCGCCATTGCAGACGTCTTCCTGCTTAAGAAGCGGACACAACAGATGCCCCTGTTTCCGGTCTCATTTACCGTTGTCGGACTTTCCCTCGTTTTTATACTTATTTCAGTGTCCCTCGGATACGGACATTGGAGGCTCGGCCAGCAAAGAAGCGGCCGCCTTGTCAACGTAAGCGTCATTCAGGGCAACATCGAGCAGGACAAGAAATGGGAACCGGCTTATCAAAATGAAGTACTCGAAACCTATTTCACCCTCTCTAAAAAGGCGGCCGAAACTTCTCCCCAGCTGATCATATGGCCCGAGACGGCCGTCCCCTTTATGTTCGATTACGACAAGTCAAATACCGAAAAACTGGTTGCGTTTGAACAGGGGCTCGGGGCCGATCTTCTCTTCGGAAGCGTTCGGGTGCAAGAGCAATCCCGCGGAAAGACCTTGCTTACAAACAGCGCAGTCCTTCTCGACAAAGAGGGGAAAAACATCTATGAATATGATAAAATACATTTGGTCCCGTTTGGAGAATACGTTCCCCTCAGAAGTGTTCTTTTTTTTGTAGATAAACTCGTCGCGGGAATCGGTGATTATGTTCCGGGAGAGGAATATACGAGGGCAGAGACAGACTTCGGGAGTTTCGGGACGATGATATGCTATGAGATAATTTTCCCCGGGCTCGTAAGGAAGTTTTTTACAGACGGCGGTGATTTCATCGTAACGATTACGAACGATGCGTGGTTCGGAAAGACTGCAGGGCCCTATCAGCATTTCAGCATGGCGGTCTTCAGGGCCATAGAAAACAGAAAGCCGGTGATACGTGCGGCGAATACGGGAATATCCGGGTTCATAGACAGCAACGGCAGGGTCCTCGCCGAAACACCGCTGTTTCAGAGGCTTGTTCTGCCGGGTCAGGTGAAGACCGACAGGACCATGACGCTGTATACAAAATACGGAGATCTGTTTTCATATCTCTGCATCGTGATATCGATTGTACTTTGCCTCAATATAAAAATTTGGAGGTAGCTATGCTTTTGCAGTCAGAACTTAAAGAAGAGATGGTTTCGTTGAGGGCCAAGATCGAAGCACTCCGAGGTTATCTTTGATGTCAGTAAGAAAAAGGAAGAAATAGAAAAGATCAGCGGGGAGCTTACCAAAGAAGAAATCTGGTCGTCACAGGAAAAGGCGCGGGAGCTTCTGAAGGAGAAATCCAGGCTTGAAGGTACGGTGGCCCCGTTTGAGACTATCGAAAGCAGGCTGGCCTACCTCGAGGAGTCGCTGGGGATCCTCGATGAGGAGGGCGGCGAGGTCTTTTTTAAGGAGATCAAGAAAGATCTCGAATCCCTGAGGGAGGAGATCGAAAAGCTGGAACTTCAGAACCTCCTCTCCGGGGAACTGGACAACCATAACGCGATCCTCACGATCCACCCCGGCGCCGGCGGCACGGAAAGCCAGGACTGGGCCCAGATGCTCATGAGGATGTATCTGCGATGGGCCGAGAGGCGCGGCGTTGAGGCAAAGATCGTCGACCTTCAGCCTGGAGATGAGGCGGGGATAAAGGGCGCCACGATAACCTTCACCGGAGACTATGCTTACGGCTATCTGAGCTGCGAGGCGGGGGTCCACAGGCTGGTCAGGATCTCGCCCTACGACGCCAACAAAAGGAGGCATACCTCCTTTGCTGCGGTGATCGTCTATCCCGAGATAGAAGACGACATCGCTATCGAGATCAGGGAAGAGGACCTCAAGATAGACACCTACCGCGCTTCCGGAGCCGGAGGGCAGCATGTCAACAAGACCTCCTCGGCCGTGCGGCTTACCCACATACCTTCGGGCATTGTGGTCGCCTGCCAAAACGAAAGGTCCCAGCACAAAAACAAGGCGGTCGCGATGAAGATCCTGAAGGCCAGGCTCTTTTCGCTTGAACAGAAGGCAAAAGAGAAGAAGATGGAAGATCTGGTCGGGGACAAGAAAGGCATCGCCTGGGGAAGCCAGATCAGGTCATATGTGCTACAGCCTTACCGTCTCGTAAAAGACCACAGGACCGGGCTTGAAGTAGGTGATGTCGACACCGTCCTCGACGGCGGGATCGACAGGTTCATAAACGAGTTTCTCAAAACAAGGGCGTCTCAACAATAAAATGTGTCATATGATACAATTCCTGACTCCTATGAATGAGAGGGACCTAAGATGATCAAGGAAGCGATCAACATGCTCGTGGGGGGGATTGACCTGTCGGAGTCGGAGACTGCTGAATGCATGAGAGAAATCATGGAGGGCAAGGCGGCTGACTCTCAAATAGGCGCATTTCTTACCGCCCTCAGGATAAAGGGTGAAACAGTCGCGGAGATAACCGGAGCGGCAAAGATCATGAGGGACAAGGCCGCACATATCAGGGCCCCGGAAGGAGTCTTAGACACGTGCGGCACCGGCGGGGACATGTCTCATACGTTTAATATATCGACGACGACCGCCTTCGTAGTGGCCGCGGCAGGAGTCCCTGTTGCAAAACACGGCAACCGGGCGGTCTCAAGTAAATCGGGCAGCGCCGACGTGCTCGAGGCCCTCGGCATAAGGATAGATCTGCCCCCCGAAAAGGTTGAAAAGTGCCTCTTCGAGACAGGCTTCGGCTTTCTCTTCGCTCCGCTCTTCCATCCTGCTATGAAATATGCTGTCGGGCCGAGAAGGGAGATGGGAATTAGAACGATCTTCAACATCCTGGGCCCTCTGACAAACCCCGCCAATGCAAAAAGACAGATACTCGGGGTGTTCTCAAGCAAACTGACAGAGACCCTTGCCACGGTGCTCGGCAATCTCGGGGCCGAAGACGCGATGGTCGTCCACGGGGAAGACGGCCTTGACGAGATCACGATATCTGATGGATCTAAGGCATCAAGGTTTTTTAACGGAAGGGTCGAAAATATGTATCTGGCCCCCGAGGACTTCGGCCTCGCCCGGGGCAGTGTCTCTGACCTGCTCGGCGGTGACAAAGACGATAATGCCCGCATCGCGGTCCGCATCTTAGGCGGGGAAAAAGGGCCTAAGCGGGACGTGGTCCTCTTAAACTCGGCTGCTGCGATCGCGGTATCGGGCAGGGTTACGGATCTTCTGTCGGCTTTTGAATTGGCGAAAGAATCGATCGATTCGGGAAGGGCGCTCAGGAAACTCGAAGAGATAAAGAAGGTCTCGAATTCTCTGTAGCGACAATGCCTGATTTATTCAAGATCGGTCTCGCATTTTTACTGATCCTCGTCCTCCTTCGGAAAAAACTCTACATCGGCTATGTAATGCTCATCGCCTCTGCCTCCCTTGCCGTGCTCTATGAGATGGGCCCCGAAAGTATCGCGGGTGCTCTCAGGAAGGCAATACTAAACAGCGTCACATTAAAGCTGCTGCTCGCCCTGTCTCTCATCAGGACATTTGAACTGATACTCAGGGAAAGAAATGTAATGTCCGGCATGATGTCTTCTGTCAAGGGATTTTTCAATAACAGGAAGGTGGTAATCATATCAATGCCGCTTCTGATCGGCATGCTGCCCTCCCTTGGAGGGGCATACTTTTCCGCCCCGATGGTGAAAGAGGCGACAACCGGATTAAAGATGAGCCAGGAGGAAAAGGCGTTTATCAACTACTGGTTCCGCCACCCCTGGGAATATATCCTCCCGCTCTACCCCGGGATCCTTCTGGCATCAGCGGTCTCAAGCATTCCCTTATACTCCCTGATCTCGGCAAATTTGTTATGTGCCGTGGTTCTCCTCGTGATGGGTTTTATCTACAGCATGAGAAATGTCTCGCAAGGCACGAAGGCCGGGGTTCAGGACCTTGATGCGGCGGCGGCAATGAAGATGCATACAAGGCGGGTTGACTGGTTGAGCTTCCTTCCTGTCATAGCGGTCCTGCTGCTTGTCATGCTCGCACGGGTGGAACTTCACTATGCGCTTTTGGCGATAATACTCTCCCTCTTTTTTCTGTATCGATACCGCCCCCGGGAGATCCTTCGGGTGACAAGATACGGCTTCGCCCTTGAAGTAATCGTCCTTATCATAGGCATCATGCTCTTTAAGGAGACTTTGGAGGCGTCGGGCTCTGTGGGAAATCTGAGCGCCTTTTTCCTTAAACAGGGGATACCCGTCCTTCCGATTCTCTGTCTTCTGCCTTTTATCGCCGGTCTACTGACGGGTCATACCGTGGGCTTTGTAGGAAGCACTTTTCCCCTCCTCATAAGCATGGGAGGTCAGGCTTCCCTCGCAAATATCTCCCTGGCCTTTGCTTCGGGGTTCGTCGGCGTGCTTTTGTCCCCTGTCCATCTCTGCTTAGTTCTGACAAGGCAGTATTTCGGTGCAGACCTATGGGGCGTCTACAGGAAAATCATACCGGCAAGTTCTTTTATCTTCCTTGCGGCCCTTATCGAGTATCTGATCGTTAAGTAGATTTGCCCTTCTCACCTGCAACAGGTGTACTTCTTTGAAAAATGAAAACTCGCAGGTTGCAGGAAGAGCTACGCGGGATCCTTCGCAGGCGCAAAGTGAAAATTATCAAAAGTAGACGAAATCTCCCTATCTGTTTCTTCCTGAACTAAATAATCCCTAATGAGATATAATTGTATTGATTATATTAGGAACATCACACCCGGTCGCATCCGGTAGAGAGTTTCTTTCCGCAGGGAACCTTACTTCTGCGCAGAAACGCTACAAACTATTCCAAGCACCTGTTGCCTCACGTAAAAATCTATTCGAAATGAATAAATCATTGACAAAATTCATACTTGCCATAAAATTGGAATTATAGGTGTTGAGATTCGACTCTAAGGAGGAAATAATGATCGCTGCCCGCATGACAGTTAAAGGAATGCGTCATATAAAAGCTCTTTTCTTTATGAGCTTGATATTATTCTATGTTACTACCTTTGCAAGTGGTGCAGAATACGCAAATCCCGGCCTTTTAGCCGATGTTAAAATGGTAGCTGATGGTATAGGAAATCCTGATTGGGTTTTGATTGATTGTCGAGGCGAACAAGCGTATGAAGCCGCACACATTCCCGGAGCGATAAATCTTGGTGGCGCGTGTGGTAAGGTTCTTAGGGACGCTACGTTGAGGGCAAAGAAGACAGAAGATCTCGAAAAGATTTTTAGCAACGCTGGGGTGAGCATGGCTAAACATGTTGTTGTTTATGCGGACGCAAAACTGATAAGCAGTGCCTCTGTCGCATTCTGGTGTCTCGAGCATCTCGGTCACACGAAAGTACATTTTCTAAATGGCGGCATAGAAACCTGGAAGGAAGCCGGAAAACCTCTTGATAAGGGCGAAAGCAAACTGCGGCCGGCTGTTTTTCAGGCTAAAGTCATTCAGAATAGACTGGCTACCACCGCCGAGATGGTAAAGATAGCAACCGGGGAAATAAAGGGGGTAAATGTAATTGATTCGAGGACTGAAAGGGAACACGAAGGTTCCGATATAAGGTCTCTCAGAGGGGGTTATATTCCGAATACGACGCTTAATCTATCGCATGTAAAAACCTACGATGTTCAGACAGGTAAGATACATTCGATGGACGAGCTGAAGGAACTTTTCGGAACCCTCGACAAGGCCAAACGCACGATAGCATACTGCCAGACAGGAACTCGCGCTGCACTGACCTATTTAGAATTAAGATTAATGGGATTCAGGGAGCCAGCTAATTATGATGACTCATGGATAGTGTATGGAAATAATGTGAATTATCCTGCCGCAAACGAAAATTGGTTTGACTTCGTAAATATTAATGATGCAATTAAGTCAATCGAAGAGTTAAAGGAATCGATCCAGGAAATGAAAAAGTAGACCGGGAAAAAGCCAATCACAAAAGAGGAGGTGAAATTATGAAAATAAAAAATGTCTTAACTTTATTTGTGGTCATGGCATTTACGTTTACCGTTGCGGGAATTGGCTATTCATCGCATAAGGAAGAAAAAGGGGTCATAAAGGGTACCGTCACTAAAATCGAGGTTACGGAATATGAGTTAACGGTAAAAGATAGTAAGGGTCAAGAAACGAAAGTTAAGGTGAAAGGGGCTCCGGAATTCAAGATTGGAGATAACGTGGTTGTTAAAGACGGCAAGGCAACAAAAGCAGTTAAACCTTTAACAGGTGGTTACTAAGAATAGCCTGATCACTCTCTTTCAAAAGTGATGGCTTTTTCAGCCCATATCTTATTTCTTGACAGAGTTTTTGCGGTAGCACAGGTGTGAAGTTTGGGAAGAATATCTCAGAAATATGGGAGCTCTGCCGCGGCGTGATTCTGGATGAAACCCGGAGACAGTTTCTCCTCTTGAGGACTCTTGGTTTGTCGGTACTGCGCAAAGAAAGTCTGTTTATTATTGGAGCGAACTCTGCTTGCGGAATGTCCCATGCTGCATTGGCAATTAATCCGGCTAACCTCCCGAGATCTTCCCGTCGCGCATCACCAGCAATGAATCCGCAAGTCTTGCCGCCTGCTCCCTGTCATGGGTCGTAATGATCACGGTGACCCTGCTGTCACTCTTCATCTTTAGTATTATATCCTCAATGATTCCGGTGTTCTTTTGGTCTACGGATGCGGTCGGCTCATCGAGGAAAAGCATCTCGGGTTTTATGACCAATGCCCTGGCGATCCCAAGGCGCTGAGTTTCCCCGCTCGAAAGCGTCAGTCCGTTCTGGTCCTTCTTATGACTGAGCCCCACAAACTCAAGGGCGTCCATGACCTTCTCCTCCGCCTGCCTTCCCCTTATCCCCCTTACTCCCAACCCATAGGCAACGTTCCTGTGGACTGTGGTATTGAAAACCCCGACCTTAGGCAGCACAAGGGTAATCCTGCGCCTCAGCTCAAGGTCTTTGGGAAGAACGATACCTTCAGAGATATAGTTGATTTCGCCGCTGTCAGGGGGCTCGATGAGCGTGCATATCCTGAGGAACGTGGATTTTCCGCAGCCATTCGCCCCGGTCAGGACATAAATGCCGGGGGCGGAAAATGAAAAGGCGCAATCCCTTAGCACCTGGTTTCCGTTATAACTTTTCGATATATTCGATGCGCTTAGGCTCAGGGCCATCGGTTCGCTCCTCTCAGGCCCTTCTTTTGAACGGCATGCAAGGCAAAGTTGATCACCATTGAGATGCTCAGGAGAATTATGCCCAGGGCAAGGGCGAGATCAAAGTTTCCCTTGTCGGTTTCGAGGGCTATGGTTGTCGTCATGACCCTCGTAAAGCCCGCTATGTTGCCGCCGACAATAAGTATCGATCCCACCTCCGCCATCACCCTGCCGAAGGCGGCGATAACGCCCGACATGATGCCGAACCGTGCCTCTCTGATGATAGTCACGGAGACCTGATACGGCGTCGCCCCTAATGTCCTCGCCGCCTGCGTGATGATCGGGTCGACCCCGACGATGGCGGAATAACTAAGAGATGCCACAATCGGCAGGGCGAGAATGCTTTGTGCGATGATCATTGCAGAGGGGGTATAGAGCAGCGCAAGAAAGCCGAGGGGGCCGCTCCTTGACAGCAGGAGATATAAAAAGAGACCGACCACTACAGGCGGCAGCCCCATGAATGTATGAAGCGACGCTGATGCAGATCCCTTTAAGCGGAAACCTCTTGAAGCCGAGGAAGGCTGCAAGCGGAAGACCGAGCAGCGTCGCGATGATCAGGGCCCAGCCCGAGACCTTCATCGAAAGGAGAATAATCCCCGTCAGCTCTGAGTTCAGATGCAGTATCAGCGAAAACGCTGTCCTAAAACTATCAATCAGAAACATGCCAAAGTGCCATCGATACATGAGAAGGCCGCAGGGTCATGGTGCGGCCAACCACGTCCCTTCAGTTTATTTTGCTCATGCGCCGGAGCATATCATCCCTTTCGGCCTGCCCGTACCACTGCATTAATGACTGCAGACTACTCAGCAATACCTTCGCCCTATAGGTGCCGGAGGGGAGGAAGTCCGCAACCTCCCAGTCCCGGGCATGTTCGAACCACGAGAAGGCATCCCATAAGGCAAGGTCGGGAGGGCTGTAGGAAGCCGCCCAGGACTCTCCCGGGAAGGCCCCGGCCTCCTTCAAAGCGTAGTCTCTAAGGGCGTCGATCAGCCTGCTGATCTTCTGCACTCCGGGAATCGGCAGGCTGTCACCGTGCATTGGGAATGAAGAGTGCGTTTCCGTTTTTGTCCTTGAATGATGCGATCGCTTGTTGCCCTTCCTTGGAAATGAGCCAGTTCACAAACTCCATGGCCTCTTTGTATTTCACATGCGTAAACTTTTGGGGATTTACCGCCATAACGCCGTACTGATTGAAAAGAATCGGATCGCCTTCGAGGACTATTTCCATTTCGAGTCTGTCCTTGTCCTTTGTGGCAAGCCACGTACCTCTATCCGTAAGAGTGTATGCGCGTTTTTCATTGGCGATCCGCTGCGTCTTTTCCATCCCCTGGCCGACTTCGAGATACCATTTCTGTCCCTTCGGCTCTACTCCTACTTTTTTCCAGATGGCAAGCTCTTTTGTGTTTGTGCCTGAGTTATCACCCCTGGAGACGAATTGGGATGATGCCGCAATTTTTTTGAATGCATCGGCGGCAGATTTTATGCCCTTTATCTTTGCGGGGTCGTCAGAGGGCCCTATGATAACGAAATCGTTATACATCACATCATGCCGGTTCACAAAGTAGCCCTCTTTAACAGCTTTTAACTCCTGTTCCTTCGCATGCACAAAAGCTACATCGGCGTCTCCTCGCTTGCCCATCTCGATTGCCGCACCTGTACCGCGTGCAACGACCTTTACCTTTATCCCGGTCTTCTTCTCAAAAAGAGGCAGGATATAGCCGAACAAGCCCGAGTTATCGGTGCTTGTGGTCGATGAGCAGATGATCTCACTCTGCGCAAATGCACTCCCAAGCGACAGACAAAGTCAAAAGAAGAGTCAGTAACATTACGATCTTTTTCATTTAAGAACCTCCTTTATGAATATTTTATAGTTTCTTTCCTTCCGGAGAATTGGGAAAGAAAAGCGGCTCGCCGTACTTGTCCTTTCCGAAATCACGGATAATGATCTGGGCTTCTTTCCCTTGCAGCCATTCTATGAACTGAAGAGCGCCTTGATGGTTGACCTGCGGGAACTTAGCGGGATTGACCGGGATAAGTGTCATATAGTTGAGGAGCACTTCATCCCCCTCAACAAAGATCTGCAGCGTTATCTTCGGTTTCATAGTAATATACGTTGCCCTGTCCATAATTGCGTACGCATGCTTTCCGTTTGCGTAAGCCAATGTAGGAGCGTTCCCTTTTGCGCCTCCTTCAAAAACGTCATACCACACCCCCTGAGGCTCTGTCCCCGCCTTCTTCCAGACCTCCAGTTCCTTGACGTGGGTCCCTGATTTGTCGCCCCTGGTCACAAAAAAAGACCGGGCTTGAGCGATCTTGCGAAGCGCAGCAGCCGCATTTTTTTCGCCCCGAATGCCTGCAGGATCAGTTGTCGGCCCTAAAATCACAAAGTCGTTGTACATAAGGTCGTATCGTTTCGTGCCATATCCTTCGGAGACAAATTTCTCTTCGAGTGCCCGGGCATGTACCAGCACAAGGTCGTACTTCCCCGTTTCTGCCATTTTCAAGGCCTGGCCGGTCCCGGCTCCGGTATGTTCTATCGCGATCCCGGTCTTCTTTTTGAACGCATCTTCCAAAGCCCCAACGATCCCGGCGTCAATAGGACCGATCGTGCTGGCAAGCATTATCTTGCGCGGCTGTTCTGCCGGGTCGGCGGCGAAGGCCGGTATGCTACAGATACACATTGCTGCCAGAAAAGAGGCCAGTAAAAGTGTGACGGCGGTTTTTGTTATGCGCATACTATCTTCCTTTCTTTTTTCCCTCCGACGCGGGAATCGCATCCGGATAAAAGAGATTAACACCATGCTTGATGTATGATGCTATAATTTTCTGCCCCTCGGCCGACGTAACGAAGGCAATAAAGTCAATAGCTTCGCGATATCTGACAGAGGGGAATTTTGCCGGACTCACCGCCATAACACTGTACTGGTTCTTCAAAAGGGGATCGCTCTCAACCATAATTTTCAGTCGAATCCTTGACTCATAATTCAGGAATGTGCCTCGGTCAGTAAGAACATAAGCCTTTTTCTGGTCTGCGAAGAGGAGAGTGTCTCCCATTTTGGCGCCTGATTCAAGGTACCACTCCCGGCCTTTCGGCGTCACCCCGGCGTCGTCCCAGATATCCAGCTCTTTCACATTTGTGCCGGAATCATCGCCCCGCGAAACAAAGGCTGACCCTTTTTCCGCAATCAACTCAAAAGCGTCAATTGCGCTCTTCAGCCCTTTGATCTGCGCCGGATCGCTTCTTGGCCCCAGAATCACAAAATCGTTATGCATCACCAATCTTCGGTTCACTCCGTATCCCTCGGCCAGGAACTTTTCCTCCCTGAAAGGATCATGGACAAAAAGTACGTCTGCCTCCCCCTTCTTTGCAATTCGCAATGCCTTTCCAGTTCCCACCGCAATGACCTCAACCGACACATTATAGCGTGAGGATTTCTCATATTCCGGGATCAAAATGTCAAAGAGTCCCGAATTCTGCGTGCTCGTCGTTGAGGCTATGACAAGCCTCGTCTTAACTTTCGGCATAATATATCCACCCCTTTCCTTCCGCAGCCTATCGCCAGAGCAGGCGGGTCTTTTTCTGCTGCAGTTTGAGATATGTTTGAAAGTCCGCATAAAGCTCCCAGAAAAGGACAATCGCCCTCTCCCCTTCTTTTGTAAGGAAAGCTCCGCCGCCGTCCCTTCCTCCGGTGGCTGCTTCAACCAGGGGCTTCGGCGACTGCCTGTTCATCGAGTCCACGAGTTCCCAGGCATGGCGATACGACATCGCCATTGATTTTGCCGCTTTCGTGATAGATCCATGTTCCCGGATCCGTTCGAGCAAGACGATGCGTCCGTATCCGAGAAAGGTCCCTTCATCGCCGTCTATCCATATTCGCCCATAGAGGCCGGGGGATGGCTTTTGGGCCTTGGCCGAATGAATTTTCCTCTTCACCTTCGTAATATATCATAGGGAATAACGCAAAACAAGATGGTGTTCTTCCGTAACCCATTCTCTTCCTTTTTTATGGTATATTTAATAGGGACAACGGGACCGCACCCATGCTGAAGGAACTCAAGATAAGAAACCTCGCTATCATCGAAGACCTTACCGTGAGGTTCGCCAAAGGTCTGAACGTGCTCACCGGTGAGACCGGGGCGGGGAAATCCATAGTAGTTGATGCCCTGGGTTTATCGCTCGGGGGCAGGGCCCAGGCAGACCTGGTCAAATCAGGAGAGGCCGAAGCAACCGTGCAGGCTTATTTCGATCTTGATGACTTCACTGACCTGCGGGACCTTGGGATCGACGCCTCGGACGGCCTCCTGCTGCGAAGGGTGGTCTCATCAGGCGGAAAGAGCAGGGCCTACATCAATGATACTATGGTCACGCTCCAGACACTTTCTGCCGTGGGCAAGTCCCTTGTGGACATCCTAAGCCAGCACGAGCACCAGAGCCTCCTCACCCAGGAGACCCAGCGGACACTCCTTGATTCTTACGGAAAACTTCTTTCTGAAAAGGAAGCGGTGGGAACACTGTATCACGAAGTGCAGACATTGAAAGCGCGATATGCACAATTGAGGGATAAAGGGCAGGAGAGGGCGCACAGGATCGACCTTTTGAGGTTCCAGATGCAGGAGATCGAATCTGCCTCCCTTAAGTCAGGAGAGAAGGGGGCGATCGAGGACGAACGAAAGATACTCGCAAACCTGAACAAATTGACGGAGCTCACAGAGGTCGCCTACGCAGCCTTGTATGAATCCGAAGGCTCCTGTTCTGAGAGGCTTTCGAAAGTGGTCTCTCTTTTAAGGGAGATGTCTGCTATCGATAGCGGCATAGCTGAAACCTTGCAGCTGATCGAATCTGCCATGCCCCTTATAGAAGACGCCTCCCTCGCACTGGGCAGATACAGGGACAGGTTCGATTTCGAGCCGGGCCGGCTCGAGCATATCGAAGACAGACTCGACCTCATCAAAAAACTCGAAAAAAAGTACGGCGCCGGGATAGATGCCATTCTCACCTACAGGGACAAGGCCCGGGAAGAGCTCCGGGAACTCGAATCTGCCGACGAAGATCTTTCAGCCGTTGAAGCGGGGCTTAAGACCAAGGAAGGAGAGCTGCTGCAGGCCGCCTCGGACCTTTCTGAAAAGAGGAAAAAGACAGCCCGGAAAATAGAGAAGCTCATCTGCGAAACCCTTCAGGAACTTGCCTTCGGAAAAGCCGAATTCAGGGTGGGGATGAAAAAGGAAATTGATGACGAAGGGACCTGCAGGATCGGCCCCAACGGGCTGGACAAGATAGAATTTCTCTTCTCGGCAAACCCGGGAGAGCCGATGAAACCGTTGTCGAAGATTATATCCGGGGGAGAACTCTCGCGGGTAATGCTCGCCTTAAAGAGCATACTTGCCGACGTCGACGATATCCCGGTATTGATCTTCGACGAAGTGGACGCCGGGATCGGGGGAAAGACGGCTGAGAGCGTGGCAAAGAAGCTCACCCTGATCTCGGGGGCGCGTCAACTCCTCTGCATCACCCACCTCCCGCAGATCGCAAGCCGGGGTGATTTTCATCTTAAGATAGAGAAGAAGGAGAAAAATGATAAGGTGCATGTCGAAGTGAAGGAACTCTCGGGCAAAGAAAGGCAGGACGAAATCGCACGCATGCTAAGCGGAACAATCACGGACATCTCGCGCAGACATGCGGTGGAACTCCTT
Organism: uncultured Nitrospiraceae bacterium; assembly: GCA_963811165.1. Taxonomy (GTDB): domain Bacteria; phylum Nitrospirota; class Thermodesulfovibrionia; order Thermodesulfovibrionales; family UBA6898; genus Sulfobium. The sequence goes on along the minus strand of CAWEQH010000001.1, from coordinate 228,262 downwards.
GAAAGGGTAAAATGAAGGGGAAGATAAAGATCAATACTGAGCTCTGCAAAGGCTGCGCCTTTTGCGTCGACACATGCCCGGCAGGCGTTATATCGATGAGGAAGAGGTTCAATAAGAGCGGTTTTTTTCCGGCTGTTGCCGTACATACCGAGAAATGCACCGGCTGCGCCATGTGCGCGCGGATGTGCCCTGAAATAGCAATAGAGGTCTATCGAAGCGGTAAAGGCAAATGATCGCGTGAAGAGGATATAATCTCATACCTGAAAGCCGTCTTATCCGCTCTTTGCCCCGCCCTCCTTTCCGTAAGAACCTCTGAAGATTTTTTCGGCAACAAGGATCCTAAACGGCCGTAATAGCCCGGTCCCGATCAAGACGAGAAGGAATCGAACGACTCGGGGAGACCTCTTTCAGGCGGTGGTACAATAAGGCTAGGCGGATAAAAGAAAAAATGGACAGGGAGATTAAACAGTACCTCGCAAACTGGCGCGACGAGATGAACAGCGCCGAGCTTTACAGGCTCATGGCGGAAAACGAGAAGAATGAAAAGCTCTCGGAGATTTATCAAAAGTTGGCCACTGTGGAAGAGGGACATGCTGAGATATGGGGAGCAAGGCTTCGGGACCTCGGCATTTCTCCCCCTCATTTCAGGGCCTCATGGCAGACACACATCCTCGGCTGGATCGTCACACGACTTGGGGTGGAGGCTGTCCTTCCGACGCTTTCATCCATCGAGAGAAACGGCTCTAATGCATACCAAAGACAGGGGGGAATCGGCGATATCGCAGCGACGGAACTCTCACACGCACGTCTTTTGAATCACCTCGCGGTCACCACCAAAGGAGGAATGGAGGGCGGCATGCTTGCGAAAATTGAGGGGCGCCACCGCGCAGCCGGAGGAAATGCCCTGAGGGCCGCGGTGCTCGGGGCCAGCGACGGGCTTCTGTCAAATTTCGGTCTTCTCATGGGCGTGGCGGGCGCGGCAGTGACCTCAAAGAATATCCTCCTTACAGGGGTCGCTGGTCTCTTCGCAGGCGGCATATCGATGGCACTCGGAGAGTGGATATCCGTCCAGAGCTCCCGCGAGCTCTATGAAAAACAGATCCGGACCGAGGAGGCAGAGATAGAATCGGACCCCGAAGAGGAGATCGAGGAGCTTGTCCTGATCTATCAGGCCCGAGGGCTCGATGAGGCGGCTGCCAGGTCCTTTGCGACCCGCATCATGGGCGACAAGGAAAGCGCAGTCGAGACTCTTGCCCGCGAGGAACTCGGCGTTACGCCCGGGGACCTGGGCGGCTCGGCCAGGGAGGCGGCCTTTACCTCTTTTCTGCTCTTCGCCTTCGGCGCCTTCGTTCCTTTGCTCCCCTATCTCATTTTCAGAGGGCCCTTGGCTGTTGCAGCGAGTGCGGTTTTAAGCGGAATCGGTCTCTTCTTCATCGGCGCCTCGATCACCCTTTTTACGGGCAGGCCGGTCTTCTACTCAGGCTTAAGGCAGATGCTCATAGGATTTGCAGCGGCGGCGGTGAGCTTCCTCGTAGGCCATATCATCGGGGTAAGCATAGTCTGATCGCCCTGCTGCGACCCCAAGTCCGACTATTCTCCCCTTCGGCACGTGCGTTCGACCGATGATCTCAGCGCAGGTGTTTTGCTGCCTGGCTTGCACAGGAGGACAATAGAGTGTACATTTCCTTCCCGCTTTTTTTTTGGTCAATTATACTTTTCATAGTGGAGAGGCCATCGTTTTTGACAATTGCTAATTGTATCAGGACAATGCCATACTAAGACTCAGAAGCAGTCAGGAGTATTTTGTCGCATATACACCGCAGAGTATTCGGCTTTGCGGTTTTTTTGTTTGAGCAAAGTGCATAACCATTGTAAAATGCTATCAACGAATGTGAGAGAATGATGAAAGTCTTATTAGTATATCCGGAGTATCCGGTCACCTTTTGGAGTTTCAAATACGCCCTGAGTTTTATCTCCAAGAAAGCAAGTTTCCCCCCGCTGGGTCTGCTTACCATAGCCGCCATGCTCCCTGAGGAATGGGAGTTGGACCTTGTCGACATGAACGTCAGGAAACTCAGAGACAAAGATATCTTATGGGCCGATTATGTATATATCAGTGCAATGATCGTCCAGGCCGAATCCGTAAAGGATGTCCTCCGGAGATGCAAGTCCCTCGGCCGAAAGGTCGTGGCAGGAGGGCCGCTCTTTACCACGGGGCACGAAGAGTATGCGGGCATGGTAGACCATTTCGTTTTAAACGAGGCTGAGGAAACTCTTCCGGCCTTCCTGAGTGACCTGAAAAATGGAATGCCCGGGGGGATGTATACCACCGCCAACTGGGCCGACCTCAGCAGATCTCCTGTCCCCAAGAGGGCGCTTGTAAGGACCGGAGACTACGGGGCCATGAACATTCAATACTCCCGGGGCTGTCCATTCGATTGCGAGTTTTGCAACATCACTTCCCTGTTCGGGCGTGTGCCGAGGACCAAGACCAGGGATCAGCTTATTGCGGAACTCGACAATATCCATGCCCTCAACTGGAAGGGTTGCGTCTTCATCGTGGACGACAACTTCATCGGCAACAAGGCAAAGCTGAAACATGAAATACTGCCCGCGATGATAGGGTGGATGACCCGGAATAATTACCCCTTTACATTTACCACCGAGGCTTCCATCAACCTTGCGGACGACGAAGAACTGATGGGTCTGATGGCACAGGCCGGGTTCGACACCGTTTTCGTCGGTATCGAGTCGCCAAACGAGGGGAGTCTCGACGAATGCGGCAAGCGCGCAAATAAGGGCCGCGATATGATCGCCAGCATACGGAAAATGCAGCAGTTCGGCCTTGAGGTCCAGGGAGGTTTTATCGTGGGATTCGACAACGACCCGCCGGAGATATTTGACCGGATGATCTCTTTCATACAGGAATCCTCGGTAGTGACTGCAATGGTGGGCATGCTCAATGCGCTGCCAAGCACAAAGCTTTACAGCCGCCTTACGAAAGAAGGCAGGCTTCTTGAGCGGACCTCGGGCAACAATACGGACTTTTCGATCAACTTTGTCCCATCAATGGAGTACGACCTCTTGGTCGGGGGATATAAGAGGGTCATGCAAAACATTTATTCCCCGAAACAGTACTACAAAAGGGTCAGGACATTCCTTCAAAACTACAGCCCTGGCGACAACAGGGTGTTTCACATGAGATTTAACTACGTGATGGCCCTGCCAAAGTCGATCATACGCATCGGGATTTTGGGAAGAGAACGTTTCCAGTACTGGAAGCTCTTTTTCTGGTCCCTGTTTAGGCGGCCGAAACTCTTCCCGCTCGCCATTACGCTTTCAATCTACGGGTTCCATTTCAGAAAAATGGTAAAAGGGCTTGCTAAGCGTGATTTGAGAACGGATAATTGCGATAGTGCAGTTTGAAACTGTGCGATAAGGAGGGACCGTCCGTCTCTTTTACGTGGAACGGGTCAATCTTTCCGTCCACGCTACGAGGCTATCGAGCAGTTGTCTGATCAAATCCCTCGTTTTCTGATCGGTCAACTTGCCGTCTTTATCAAACTTTTCCTGTGCATGGGCGACCATCACCTCGGGCTGGTTTAAGGCAAAACAGCTCAAAAATACAAAGCACTGCCGCAGATGATACTGGGCCCTTGCCGTTCCCATCATGCCCATGGAGGCCCCCATAATAGCCACCGGCTTATGTTCAAACACATTGTCTCCATAAGGCCTCGAGGCACTGTCAATGGCGTTTTTCAGTACCCCGGGGATCGAATAATTGTACTCCGGCGTCACAATAAGTATGGCGTTTGCGGCCCTTATTTTTGCTTTGAACTCCTTGACCTTTTCCGCAGGCTCATTTTCCAGGTCCTGGTTAAAAGGAGGGATCCCCTCGAGGTCGAAGATCTCAAGTTCGACCCCTTCCGGAACGAGCTCCCACGCTGCACGTAACAGGGCTTTATTGTAAGAGCCTTTGCGCAGGCTGCCGGCAAAACCGAGAATCTTGAAAGCCTTCACCATCTTCATTCACCTCCGTATGAAATCCTCTTTATTATATCGTTATGCCTTTAATGTCCACAATAGGTGGCATAGTCAAGCTCTTCCCCCGCATACATCGAGCCTGAAGAGGGCAATTGTTTCAAAAAAAAGGCGACCAAGCCCGAAAAAAAAAGGAAGGCTGCAGCGGATATTAAGCCAAATCAAAGAAATCGCCTTTTTTCAAGTGCTTACAGCTTCGGACTATGATTTCCAACATTAGTGTAATGGGCGTTGGCGTCTTATAATTAGACAGGCAAAATGAGTCGTATAGAGAAAGGGAGAAAAGAAATGATAGCGAACGAGTTGTTTGAGGATGCAAAACGCGTCTTTGTAGAAGGAAAATTGAGAGAAAGCGCAGAGGCGTTCACAAAAGCCGCCGATGCGGGCTACGATCGGAGAATCTCCTACCTGAGCCGTGGGGCGGCGTATCTTAAGTTACGGGAAGCCGACAAGGCAATTGCCGACTTCAGTAGTGTTATCGCTTTGGATGATAAGGGCCCGCGTGCTTACTACTACCGAGGGATGTCTCATGCCCAGAAGAAGGACTATAGCAAGGCGGTAGAGGACTTTTCGAAGGCCATAGAGTTGAAACCCGACGATGGGGCCTCTCTCTTTGCAAGAGGGGCCTCCTATCTGGAAATGGGCAAGATCGACGAGGCCGCCGAGGACATAAGAAACGCAACGAACTATCTGGCCGCTACAGTACAGGGGTATGCAGATACGATCGGTGACAGAACTCATCTCGATAAGGTCCTGGCGATCCTTGAAGGCGAAAGAAGGCAGGACAGCTTCGATATAAACGAGTCTGAATTCGAGACTGTCAAGGCGATGCTGAAAGAGGCGGTAAGCACTGAAGCGTGAACGTGGAAGGCTGAGGGACCCGGCCTTTTCCGCCTTCGAGTCGGGAAGCTATAATCGGCAAGGAGAAATGTCCCCGGATAACGCTGAAATCTCAAGTCAAGTCTTACAGGCTTAAGCCGCCTTGAGTTGACAGCAAATCAGTTGCCGTATACAATCACCAAACATGGCTGGCAGGAAGAAAAAAGATATGTCGGCGACTGAGTGTTTTGATCAGGCCCTGACAGGGGTTGAGCGGGGCGTCGTTAGCCGTATGAACACGCCTTTCAAGATCCAGCTGTTTCTCGATGCCCTCGCCTACGGCACTGAAACGATATATCGTGCGCCCCTGAGAGTACTTCGCGAGCGAACCTGCCAGTGTTTCGACGGCGCAGTGTTCGGGGCGGCGATGCTGAAGCGGCTGGGATATCCCGCTTTGGTCCTTGATCTGTTACCGAACAAACGCGATGATGACCATGTGCTGGCCTTATTCCGGCGGGACGGACATTGGGGTGCGGTAGCCAAATCCAATTTTGCGGGCCTTCGGTTTCGTGAGCCTGTGTACCGGGACCTCCGGGAATTGATAATGTCGTACTTCGAGCATTACTATAACCTGCACCGCGAGAAGACCCTTCGAGGTTATACCCTCCCCCTCGATCTAAGAGCATTCGACCGCCACCAGTGGACCACATGCGATGAGACGATGGATCTCATCTCTCAGCGGCTGGACGAGATCCGCAGGGTCTCTATCCTCACAAGACCTATGATCGCACATCTATCTCCGGTTGATGAACGCTCCAGCCTTGCTGGCCTGCACGGCGCAAACAGGGCCGGGCTTTCTGTCCCCCCGAGAAAGAAACGCTGACACGTTAATCCATAGTTATTCCTTTAAATTATCGAAGCTTGACAGTCGCCCTGAATGGTTATAGGGTGAAATAAAAACAAAATGATCAAATCATCCGAACCTTTCAGGAGATAGTAAAATGAAATGGATCACTCGTGAGCATGTCAAGGTGGACCGCGTCGCCTGTCCCTGGCTTATCAGGAAGTTCATCGACAAAGACGCCGAATTTTATTTTGTTCCTGCCGATAAAGTGATGCGGGAAGCCGACCGTCTGGGTGCAACCCCATTCGATTTCCCGGAGGTAGAGCTGGGGCATCATGGTAAAGAGTGTTCTTTTGATGCGATAGTGAAAAAGTATAATCTGGCCGCCGATCCCGCGATCGAGTTGCTCGCCAGGATCGTAAACGGGGCAGATACGGACAACACCCTTTACAATCAGCCCGAAGGTCCTGGACTAAAGGCGATTGCCGAGGGGTTTCGTCATCTTGGCTTAAGGGACGACCACGAAATCAACGCGGCAGAAGGGATCGTCTACGATGCACTCTATGCGTACTGCCAAGAAAGAGTGAAACAGGGCAAGCCCGATGCCGGCGCCAGATAGTACTTCGACCCTTCGAATTCCCCATTGAAACCCCTGTCTATGGGCCGGGATAGACGTCTCCTCTTTGCAACCAGGGGCTTCCGTTTGTTTGCGTATGGATTCGTGTCCGTGGTGCTGATGATCTATCTTGCCCAGCTCGGTCTTACTGAAAAACAGATCGGCCTGCTCTTTACCCTGACGCTCATCGGTGATACCGCTATTTCTCTTTGGCTTACCACGGCCGCGGACCGAGCAGGCAGAAGGCGCATGCTTATTGTCGGCTCGCTCCTAATGGTCTTTGCGGGGGCATTGTTTGCGGTCACGGACAATTTCCTTCTTCTCCTGATTGCCGCCACTGTCGGGGTCATCAGCCCGAGCGGTTATGAAGTCGGCCCTTTTCTGTCAATCGAGCAGGCCGCACTGTCTCAGGTCGTTCCGAACGAGCAGCGCACACAGGTGTTTGCCTGGTACAATCTGCTCGGCTCTTTTGCCACTGCCCTGGGCTCTTTGTTCGGGGGGGGACTGACACAATTGTTGCAGGAACTGGGGATGGCCCCGCTTGGAAGCTATCGCGTCATCATCGTTTCATACGCAGCGGGGGGAGTTATGCTCGGGATCCTGTTCACCCGCCTTTCGCGTCGTATAGAGGCTCCGTCTCCGCAGTGGGATTCCGGATTGCCGGAGAGGCAAGGGCGCTTTCTCGGCCTCCACAAGTCAAGGCGCATTGTCTTTAAGTTATCTGCGTTATTTTCGTTAGATGCCTTCGCAGGCGGGTTCGTACTGCAAAGTATTGTTGCCTATTGGTTCTATGTCCGCTTCCAGGTACAACCGGCCGCACTCGGGGCTATTTTTTTTGGAGCCAACATCCTCGCGGGACTTTCCTCCCTCACTGCTGCGCGGGTCGCATCAAAAATAGGCTTGGTAAGGACGATGGTTTATACGCACATACCTTCGAACATATTACTGATGCTTGTCCCTCTTATGCCGAACCTGACGCTTGCGATCATCCTGCTCCTTCTTCGGTTCAGCATATCCCAGATGGACGTGCCTACCCGCCAATCCTATACAATGGCGGTCGTTAGTCCTGATGAGCGTTCGGCGGCGGCAGGCATCACCGGCATTGCCCGGACGACCGGCGCATCATTGTCACCGGTAATCACCGGTCCGCTCCTTGCGCAGCCTTCGCTTTTGAGTCTGCCTTTTTTTCTCTCAGGCGCCCTCAAGATTATTTACGACCTGCTGCTTTATCGCAGTTTCCACAGTGCAAATCCTCCAGAAGAAAATGGGGAACAGACAAAAAATGGTAGTGGGTCCTGACCCACTCCCAAAAATTAATGGCTGGTTTTCGGGTATAAAATGAGGTATCCTTATTACAGGAGGTCATGGATATGAAGCACAGGCATGAATATGAAGCTGTTTATCACCCGGGCCTTTCGTCAGCCGCAAAAACACTCGGCATTAAGGCGGCCGAGATGAGAAGATGCAAGACCTGCCAGAAAGAGATGCCCTTTGTAATGATAAAAAAGGAATGGTTTCCGCTTTTTGATGATCCTGAATCTGTCGATCAGGGCATACTAATGGCCTGACGGATTTGCGGACTGACGAACCTTCCCGACGATAACGGGAATATAGACCCCCATAATGTTTATAACGCAGGGTTGCCATATGCCGTATAAGAAATCCGTGTCAGGATAAAGTCCGAAGTGCTCCCTTGCGCTGTAACCCTTCTGCTTTTAAGACAGCCGGCACTTAAATTATAATGATATCAAGAAATATGGCAAAGGATTATTCTTCATTTCCGCCGATAGGTGTCATCGCCTATTCCGACTTTTACTCAGTACCGAAACCGAGGGTCTGGGGAGATTATTGGTTCAAGGAGAATTTATTAAGGGAATTTACCGGCCTGGGATATCCCGTTGATAATGCCGCACCGAAAATCCTCTTGCATCTTTTTGGGGAGCCGCACCGCCCTCCCCCTGCAGCCGTGCATACAATACTTTGGGTCCACAGCCATCCTGACTGGATCACGCCTGAGATACTTCGCTATTACGATAAGGTCTATTGCATTTCAAAACCTTTCATAAAGAAAATAGAGAAAATGGGTTTTGAGGCGCAATTTCTGATGATACCCACACCCATGCAGCCGGCAGGGAAGGATAAAGAATACGATATCGTCTTTGTCGGAAATACAAAACAGAAACTGGTGAGAAAGATCGTGAGGGATATGGGCGCGCCCCCATATAGTGTTAAGATATGGGGCTGGGGCTGGAAGGGGTTGATACCGGATAAATGGTATGGCGGAGAATATTACGAAAACACGCTCCTCAGCGGACTCTATGGATCTGCGAAAATCGTGCTTAATGACCACCATGAAGATATGCAACGGGAAGGCTTCATCAACCCGAGAATTCTTGATGTCCTGGCAAGCGGCGGGTTTGTCATATCGGACAATGTGTTGGGCATGGATGAACTGCTCGACCGAAGCGTAGCTACGTACAGTACGCCGGGAGAACTTTCCGAGACGATCGGCAGATTTATTGAAGATGCCCCGGCCAGGGACATCATGACGGGCAGAGGACAAGAGATTGCCCTCGGGTACAGTTATCGCGCCGCCTGCCTGGAAATTATAAACCATATAGAATCGGTTTCTGATAAATTATCAGGATGAGCAGCAGGAGCCATATAAAAACTGCCGGCATTATAATCATCGGCAACGAGATCCTTTCAGGAAAGATCCAGGACTCGAACTCTTTCTTTCTCGCCTCTGAATTAAGGGCCTTGGGCGTCAATGTGATGCGCATATCCGTAATCCCCGATGATATCGAGGCTATCGGCAGGGAGGCCGTGTCTTTTTCAGAGAGTTTTGACTATGTCTTTACCTCCGGCGGCGTAGGCCCGACGCACGACGATATCACCGCAGCAGGTATCGCATACGGGTTCGGAGTAAAGCTTATGAAACACCCGGCACTCGAGCAGAAATTCCGCGAGAAATATGGAAAAACATGCAATGAGGCTGTCCTTAAGATGGCGGAGGTGCCGGAAGGGGCTGAACTGATCGATTTCGGGAGTTCACGGTTCCCCCTCGTGGCGTTCAGGAATATTTTTATTTTCCCCGGCATCCCAAAATATCTCAGGGAAAAATTTAGGGTTATAAAGGAACGGTTTCGTTCGACTGCCCTTTATCTGAAAAGACTTTTTCTGGATGCCGACGAGTCCGACATTGCCGCCGACCTCAACAGGATCGTTGCTGAAAACGGGGACGTCAGTTTTGGCTCTTACCCGATCCTCGACAATCCTGAATACAAAATTATTGTTACCGCAGAATGCCGGTCCGAAGATTCCCTGAGCAAGGCGGTAAGACAACTTCTGGACAGCCTCCCCGGTCGTATCGTAGTCAAAGTGGAGTAACCTGTTGGGACATAAGAGAATATTAGGGAAGACCACGGATTTCATCTCCGGTCGCAAGATCACAGACACCGACGACGAGCGGTACCGCCAGAAAATTGCCCGCTTCCTCGTTGAAATAAAGGGATATGGGAAAAGCGACATCGAGCCCAGGCACCGCATCGAGATGTGGATAGGGGGCAAGAAGGTCCTTTCCCTCATCGATTTTGTGGTCAGTGTCAGCGGTACAAGATGTATGGTAATAAAGTACGGCCCCGGTTCTCTCGTCACACGCGAACGTCCCGCGCTCGCTGCAGCGAGGATACTCGGTGATCATCAGATACCCTTTACGGTGGTGACCAACGGGGAAGATGCCGAAATACTCGACACCCCCTCAGGGGATGTGATTGCAACCGGGATCGATGCCATACCCGATAAGGCTTCGGCCTTGGAAAAACTCGGAAGAAGCAGTCTCCGGGGCCTTTCGCCCGGGCAGATCGAGGCCGAAAAGCGGATCATTTCGGCCTACGATTACCTCGAACATTCTCTCGAATGCGATGACGACTGGTGCGAGACCGATTCGGAGTGACGATAGGTAACGTCCCCTTTTCCGAACTTCCCGGCAAGAGGATGTTTATACTGCCTGCAGCTTAGGGATTAGCGGGGCCTTGCCTTCGTTAAGGATATCGCCTTTGATACCGATCACGACTTCGCTGTAGGGGACCTCCTTTCCGGACTTCTCGATTGCCTGCTTGACAATGTAGGCCAGTCCCCCGCAACAGGGCACCTCCATCCTCGCTACGCTGACGCTCTTGATTGAGTTCTGTGCGAACATCTCGGTAAGCTTTTCAAAATAGAACTGGGAATCATCCAGCTTCGGGCACGCGATCACGACCTTTTTGCCTTTAATAAATCTGCTATGGAAATTAATGGTTGAGAAAGCTGCACAATCTGCCGCCACGAGAAGGTCTGCCCCGTTAAGATACGGAGCCGCAGTTGCAGCAAGCTTCAGCTGTATGGGCCAGTTAGTAAGCTCGGGCTTCGTCTCAGAGACGCCGTGCCGGCCGGCCTTGATTTCAGTGAAGTCAACAGTCCTCGTCCCCGGGCAGCTGCAGGGCTCCTCTTTCTTTTTTGCTTCATGGATGTGTCTTTCCGTTGCGGCCTCGTCGAAGGCGTCGGCCTCCCTCCTTATCACGGTGAGCGCACCTGTCGGGCAGCCCCCGATACAGGCTCCGAGCCCATCGCAGTATAACTCTTTGACAAGTTTCGCTTTTCCGTTTAGGATCTGCAGGGCCGCCTCAGCACAGTCCACAACGCAGTTGCCGCATCCGTTACACTTCTGTTCATCGATATGAATGATGTTTCTCATTGCCATTTTGATGATCCTCCTTAGAGTTGTTCATACTTTAGTATATTTTATTGTCTTTGCTGCTTTCTATGATATAGATCATCCTTCAATCAAAGCCCGGCATACTTTGACAAGGCAGGTAATGACCGCTTCTCACATGGTATAATAAGTAAATCATTTATCATGCTTCCCTGAAAGGAACGGCGATGAAGGCGTGTTATTTGTGCCAGGAAACAGAAGATCTGGAAGATTGGATCCACCCCGAAACAGGTGTCAGGTATTATTTCTGCGGATACTGTTTCAGGACCATATTAGGCGTATGCGCTGAATGCAGCAGCATCCTTAGCAAGCTTGATCCCATAGGAGTGAACGAAGAGGGCCAGAGGATATGCTACAAATGCAGCGCAGCCCACGATATGGCGGAGGACGATATATGAGCCGCTTCAGGCATGGCTGAGATTTAAGGCAAGGAGCAATTATGTCTGATATCAGCGAAGGAGAAAAATCCCATCTTATTGAGACTTCCTTTGAAGTCGACAGGGTCTATCTGAAGGCCCTTGACGACCTAAGGGAGGAACTCATCGGGCAGGGCATCGACATCGATTCAGGGGAAGGCCGCAAGATCTTCATCCGTGCGGTCCGCAGACTGAACGAGAGATTTATTTAGACTATGCAGTGCAAGCGGCCTCATTTTATTCATCCGGGCTTAATCCCCGGCAATTTCACGCGCGAAGAAGAGGGAGAAAGGCCCGAACTCCCCGACCTCCTTACTGACTGCCTCACCGGACGTAATATCCCCTTTTCTAACAAAGACAACATAAGGCAAAAGACACTGAAGCACCTTCTTGGACAAAAGGATTACAAGAAGGAAGATTTCGTCGTCGACAGGGAGATTGCCTTTGAGATTGATGGCCGGTCGGTTGTCTCGCTGGTTGATCTTTCGATTGCCGTCGCAGGCAGGACTTTGATGATTTGGAAATGTGCGTCGGGCTCGCTTGTGTCGAGGGAGAGGCAGATTCTCGCATCCGCAAGACTCCTGGAAGAATACATCATCCCCTTTGCCGCAGTCACAAACGGAATAGACCTCGAATTCCTCGAAGCCTCCTCAGGTAATGTCATCGGCTGCGGGTATGTCTCAGTCCCCTCGAGGGGGGAGTTGCTAAAAAATCTGAGTGCCTTCCCTTTTAAACCGGTGAACAAAGGAAAACTCGTTAACGAGCAGAGAATCCTCTATACCTATGATGCCATTAGTTGTCCCACAGCCTGTGATAACCCCACGGGTCGCTAAGATCGCGGCTGCTGAAAATCTTCAGAAAATCACTACCAATACTGCTATAATAGTCTACCACTGGCCGCGCAGAAGTGTCCTTAACATTTCTTCGTCGGCAGGGACCCTGTAAATGGACATCACGGTCAGCAGCTTAATAGTAAGATATCTCGAACGGCTCGGGACAGAGTATGTCTTCGGCATCCCGGGTGCTCATATACTGCCCATCTATAATGCGCTTTACGATTCGGGAATAAAGTCGGTCCTCACCAAACATGAACAGGGAGCTTCCTTCATGGCGGGGGGGTATGCAAGACAGTCGGGGAAGATAGGGGTCTGCATTGCGACCGCAGGGCCGGGGGCGACGAACTTGGTCACCGGACTTGCCAACGCTTACATGGACAGGCTTCCGGTGCTCGCAATAACCGGGGAAACGCCCACGTATTCCTTCGGCAAGGGCGCTCTGCAGGAAAGTACAGGTGAAGGCTCCTGTATCAACCAGTTCGACATTTTCAGAGGGATCACAAGATATCACAACATCGTCCAGCGTACCGATTATATCCTCAACGTGCTGAGAAATGTGACCGGAATCCTCACTTCGAAGAATCCGGGTCCGGTACTTCTGAGTTTTCCCTATAACGTGCTGAAAGAGATGGTGGACGAGACGGTGCTTGATCATATTAATTTCTCGGGTAGCCAACCGAATACCGGAGAGGACACTGTTCCCCTGGAGGAGATTTATTCGCTCTTGAGGACCGCTACTCATCCGGTCGTGCTTGCCGGGTATGGATGCGTAATTTCTAAAGCGGAGGATTCGATCGGGAATTTCTGCGCCAAGGCCAACGTCCCGGTAGCAACTAGCCTGAAGGCAAGGGGAATAATCCCTGAGTCTTCAGTGCTTTCCCTGGGCGTACTTGGCATCACTTCCAGCGAATCGGCATTCCGCTATATCACGGACAAGGCCGATGTCGTCATTGTGTCAGGAGCGAGCTTTGGGGAAAGAACGAGCTATAACTGGAATAGCGGTCTTCTGGAAGGAAAGAAGATCATCCAGATCGACATCGACGAGACGCAGCTCAATAAGGTCTTCACGGCAGACTTCTCACTCAATTGCGACGTAAAAAAATTCTTTGATCTGCTTAACGCCCGGCTCGAAAGGGAACAGATCGGGCCAAAGGATCTGGATGACGCCGCTCGCTATAAGACAAAATATTGCAACCATATCGTCAAGGACAATGAATTCCTTCTCGTAAGCAGGTTTCTCTCACATCTCAACGATCACTTCGACAGCGACGTGCTGATATTCGATGACAATATCATCTACATGCAGCGCTTCTGTTACGTGTCCAAAAGCCGGAGCTACTTTCCGAATTCCGGGCTATCTTCCCTGGGGCATGCGGTCCCTGCGGCGATCGGGGCAAAGCTTGCCTCGGAGAAACCGGTAATCGCGATCCTCGGGGACGGCGGATTCCAGATGTGCTGCATGGAGATCATGACCGCGGTCAACTATGGAATACCTGTGACGGTAGTGCTCCTTAATAATTCCTCTCTGGGCCTCGTGAGGAAAAACCAGTTCTATAATTATAACGGCAGATTCATTGCCAGCGATTTCGTAAACCCCAATTACAAAAAACTCGCTGATTCATTCGGCATCAATTACTTCAATGTCTCTACGGAAGCCGATGTCGAAGCCGTCTTCAGAAAGGTCGACTTCGCCGGGAATATCAATCTTATCGAACTTATCCTGAATAAGGATGAATTTCCCAATTACTCTTCAGGAAGATGAGACGTTTCCTTGAGCGGAAAAGAGACGTTCAGTAATCTGGCCCGTTTTTTTTCTCTTTATGGGAACCTTCCCGCTGTGGCCGCCCGCGGCCGGATATTTCGTTCTCTCTCCCTTCCCGGCGGGAATAGGGTCCCGGATGATCCCGAAACCGTCAGACCATTCTATGAGGAGGCGTTCGGGTCCCTTGAAGAGAACGCTGCGGAGAAAGGTTACAGTGAAGGCCTTCTTGAGCTCCAGAGAGACCTCTACAAAGAGTTCGAGCTCATACTTTCTTCGGCCGCTAATGACCCCCGGCATCACTTTCTGATCATAATACCGGTGGCGGACAGGCCTCTTATGCTAAGGAACTGTCTTTCGAGCCTTGTCAAACAATGTCATACCTTTTCTTATGGGGGGACCTCTTCGGAGCCGAGCGGCCCCCGCTTCAGAAAGGTCAGCGTCTTTGTCTTCGACGACAGCATGGACGACGCAAGCGTCCATAGTATCAGGGAAATCTGTAAAGAGACAACGGCCGCGGGCGTCCGTACTTCTTATGTAGGCAGCCGGGAGCAGGAGGAGGTCTTTAAAAAAGTCCCGCCGGAGTTGGGCGGGAAACTTGCCGGACTCATCGGTAATTTTGACGGCACCGTACGACGGCATAAGGGCGCCTCCCTGACGCGCAACATCGCATCTCTTTACATCCATTCCCGTCTCCCTGAATTCAAAGAGAAGACATTAATCTGGTTCGTCGACAGCGACGAAGAATTCATGGTTAAGATTAGGAGAAGCGGGGAAATCATAGACATCCCCTTCATAAATTATTTCTACTGGCTCGACCGCATATTTACCAAATCGGACGCTGAAGTGCTCACGGGCAAGGTCGTGGGAGACCCTCCGGTCACTCCGGCAGTTATGATAAACACTTTCCTTGACGACATCGTCTATTTTTTTGAGCGAATAAAAGATATTGGTCCGGAGGCCGGGTGCATCTTCCATAATGAACAGGTGCCAGATATGTTTTCCGCGGAATATCACGACATGGTCAAATTATTTGGCTATCGCCGGCCTTCTTCACCCAAGAAATACTCCTGCGTTTTGGCCGGGGACCATTCCGTCTTGACCTGCTTCGGTGTTTTTTCGGACCGTGCTCTTGGATTTTTCTATGGTCTCCACCCTACGAGGACGCAATTCTATTCCCATGGAAACGGCTTTACCGAAACGACTCGTGCGCGTACCGTATATACGGGCAATTATGTCATGTCTCCAGCCGGCCTCAGCCACTTCATCCCTTTTGCAGCCCTAGGCCTGAGGATGGCGGGGCCGACCCTCGGCCGCATATTGCGGGGAACGATCAGGGAAAAGTTTGTTTCAGCCAACATGCCGCTGCTTCACAAAAGGACCAACGCCGAAGATGGCATAAATGAATTCCGGAGCGGTGTTGTACACGAAGGGGACACGCTCGATCTTTCGGGGGAATTCCTTCGGCAGTTCTGGGGGGACGTCATGTTGTTTTCGGTCGAATCGCTTTCCGAAATCGGCTATCCGGAAAAACTCATTGGGGCTTCAGATATGGCCGATTCGGTAAGAAAAGTACAAGACAGGATATGGGGGATCTACACAGAGCATCAGGCAGCGGCATCCGAAAAAGTAGTGAAGGTACGTAAACTTTTGTCTGACCCCGCGCGCTGGTGGAACGTAAAGCCGGAGGCAAAATCTTCAGTTGCAAATCTGCGGACCTTTATCTCCCTTGTCGAGAAGAACTTCGGGCCTTCCTCAGAGGTGATTAAGTCGCTGTCAGACCAGATCAAAGACGGAGCGACCACAAAAAAGATTATTACCGCACTAAATGCTTATTACGACGATGAACACATCTGGAATGAGTTACTGAAACTATTTTGAAATCACTTTTTCAGAATCTCGGTCACCGCACATAAAAATAATCAGACCCAAGAAAATTTCTGATACAGATACTGATATCTTTAAAACATTCTCTGTATTCCCGCAGACTACAGCCGTAGGGGTCCGATATTTTTTTCAGTCTTTTCCCTCCATCTGAGAATTGGGCAAGATTGAAGGTCTTTGACCCCGCCGAGACATCAATTTCAAGTATCTGTTCCACGTGAGAAGATTCCATGCATAAAATAATGCGGCTCATCCGGATTATCTCCTCCCCGATCATCCGGGCCTTATGGCCGGAGATGTCTATGCCTTTCTCAGCGGCCGCGACGATCGCGAATTCCGTGGCCGGATTACCGATTAAGGCATGCGTGCCCGCAGAAGAAACCCCCACGTCGGGGAAGGCCTTTAAGAGGGCACGGAAGATCCCCTCTGCCATCGGGCTCCTGCATATATTTCCCGTGCAGACGATTAAGATATTTTTTGAATTTCTCGTTGGGTCGGTCATATTTCATGCCTATTTGTAAATACACCCGGCACAACGTTATAATAGCAAATATCTTTATAAATCTTGAAAGTTACCTGCTGTGACCGAGATTATCGATACATCCTCAGATAGATTGGGCCCCGATGACAGTTTCAGCTTCGGCTGCAACTCGGGGTTGCACTGTTTCAACAAGTGCTGCAGGGACATAAACCTTTTTCTTACGCCTTATGATATCCTCAGGATCAAACGCCGTCTGAACATTACGTCCCGCGAATTTCTTAAAATATATACGTTCCCGCTCTTCCCCGAAGAAATAGGCCATCCCGTGATACTACTTAAGATGGTACCTGATGAAAACAAGAATTGCCCCTTTGTTGGCGAAAAAGGGTGTTTGATCTATGATGACAGGCCATGGTCCTGCAGGAGCTTTCCCCTCGAGCCGGTCTCCGACGTCCACCCCGCTGAATTCGGCATCGTCAAAAGAGAATTCTGTCAGGGCTTCGGTAAAGGCAAGGCGACCCATACGATTAAGAAGTGGCGTGATAGCCAGAATATAACCTTTTATGAGGAAATGAACGAAGAGTGGAAGAAGGTTACTCACCATCAAAACTTCGGGACGAGGAATCTCCTCGAAGGACGGGAGAGGGACATTTTTTTCCTTGGCAGTTACAACATGGATGAATTCAGGGACCTTGTCTTCAAGGGAGATTTATTGAGATATTTCGATATAGAAAAGGCGGCACTGAAGAGTATTAAATCTAATGAAACAGAGCTCTTGCGTTTCGCCTTCAGATGGCTACGCTGCGTATTGTTCGATGAGGAGGCGCTGAAAAGAAAGTAAGTGTCGGACTTTTTTAGGCAGAATATCAGCTTGATCTGTTATAATTAATAAACCATGTTATTTGTAAAGTTCTGCCCCGACTGAGAAATAGTAGGCGGAGTTACAATTAATCTTTTGTTTGGTAATGTTTTTGTAAAGGAGAAAGAGTATGGCACAGGTTATGGAAGATAAGGCAGTTTGTCCGCATTGCGGGCAAAAACTCAATAAATGGAGTACCCCGACTTTTAATTTTGCGGACGGGCTGGGCTGGTGCAGCAGTTTTCTTTACGTTTGCTTTAATGACGATTGCCGTCATTTTAAAAACAGCTGGAAACACATGTATGAAACATACGGCCAGGAAATGGGCTATCGTTTCATGCTTCATCCGGATTCAGGTGAGTCTTCCAGCCTTCCCTGCGGCAGCAGGGACGCCATGAAGGGCGATATTATCGACGAGATAAAAGAGGCACAGGAAATGGCGGATGCGGAGGCGAGAAAAAAGGCGTTCCAGTCCCTGACAGATTACTATATAGGAAAAGATATAGACGCAATCTTGAAGGTGCTTACCGACGAGGACGGCTTCGGAAGTGTAAGACTGAAGGCAGCCGAGCACTTGGGCGAGCTTGGCGACCTTCGCGCCGTGGAGCCATTGACGAATTATAATTTTATCAACGAGGTCATCCAGAAAAAAGTCGCCGAGTCGGTTCAGAAGATCCATAAGAAGAACTTCACGATGGAATGTCCTTACTGCGCCGAAATCATAAAGATACGCGCCAAGATATGTAAGCACTGCGGAAAGGAACTCATTGGATAATCCTTCAATGAAGGATTTCACTTTTCCCTTGAGGGCCATGACCGGATCATGGCCCTTTTTATTGGGGTGAGATTCAGATTCTCACGGTGGAAGGAATTAAACAGTTCAGAAAGGGAAGTTGCCTGGATTTAAGATTTCATATATCTTTTTCACCGCTTCTTCCGCATCCCTGGCAGAGACTACGCCTTTTACATCCCAGGTCCTGATTCCGACAACAGGCTTTCCCATCTGGAGCGCAAAAGCTATCTCGGAAAGCGTTCCGTATGCCCCTCCAACTGCAATAACGGCATCAGCTGCGCGGGAGATAATTACGTTTCTTCCAACACCGAGCCCCGTAGCTATCGGAACATCCACAAAGGCGTTGGCCTTTTCCTTATGGTCCTGGGGAAGTATCCCAATGGTAAGCCCGCCTTCCAAACTCATACCTTTTGAAACCGCTTCCATAACTCCGCCCAGCCCCCCGCATAGGAGTATCGCACCCCTTTTCGCAAGTAGTCTTCCAACCCCCTCGGCCTCTTTCAGGAGGAACTTCTCTACCTTTCTTCCGCCGATAACTGCTATGAGAATTTTTTTTACCATCATATAAAATGCCTCCTCTGCCTAAATAACGAGGCATGGATTGACTCGTCTGAAATATCTTGATTTTCTCGATCTCCTCTTCTATATTTTTCATATGACTATGCAACCCGCCCGGGTTTCTAATGAACAATTGTAGCAGACTGAGGATTTTTTGGACATACTAGGGATCATAAAATCAAGGCGAAGCATACGGGAATTCGATAGCAGTCCCGTACCCGAAGAAGCGTTGGAAAAGATCCTCGATGCAGGCAGATGGGCCCCATCCGGTCTTAACAACCAGCCCTGGCGGTTCGCCATAATCAGGGACGCTGCGCTTAAGGATATTTTTTCGCGACTAACTCATTATTCGCTGATCGTTAAAGGCTCACAGGTCCTCATAGCTGTTTTCCTCAATACCTCCGCCTCTTATGACAGGACAAAGGACCTCCAGGCAATAGGCGCATGCATTCAGAATATGCTTCTTGAAGCACACTCGCTCGGCCTCGGTGGGGTATGGCTGGGGGAGATACTCAAAAACAGAGAGCAAATTGAAGAGATTCTTGCCATGAAAAAAGACCTTGAACTCATGGCTGTCATCGCTCTTGGAGTCCCGGCCAAAAGTCCAAAGAATGGGAAGAGAAAGGAATTGAAGGACCTTATCGTCTTAAGGAAATGATCGTAGAGCACAGTATGCACTGTCTCTGCCGTTTTTTCAGCGGTTAACCGTTTGAGCCTTATATTTTTTCCCCTGATGGGTATCTCTTCTTGCAAGATTTTTTTCTATATCCTGCAGGATCTGATGCCTGTTCCTCCCCCACAAGGGTGCGACAAGAATATCATCGGGTGCAGTGGCAAAAAGACGTTGCAGCACAATATCAGGGGAAAGTCTTTCGATGAAGTCCGCAAGGAAATCGAGATATTCTTGATATTCAAAGACATGAAAAGGCTCTTTCATATAAAATTCCTCTAAAGGGGTGTCTTTTACCACCTGAAGCTGATGAATCTTGAGGAATTCGATAGGCAATGAAGATATTTCCTCGGCCATTGCGAGCGTTTCATCCCTCGTCTCAGTAGGAAAACCTGCAATGATATGGGCACCGATAAAGATCCCTCTGTTTTTTGTGATCTCAAGTGCATTCAGGAAAGTTTGATAATCATGGCCCCTGTTGATAAACTCCAGACTTTTGTCATAAATAGATTGGAGGCCGTACTCTATAAGAATAAAGTATTCAGAAGCGAGGCCCTCGAGCATTTCGATCTTTTCACGGTCGATTGCGTCGGGCCGGGTGCCAATGGCCAAACCTGCAACCGAGGGTTCTCTAAGCGCCTCCAGGAAGATTGTTTCAAGTTGGTCTACCGGAGCGTATGTGTTGGTATATGGCTGAAAGTATACGAGAAAATTCTGAGCCCCATACCTTTTTTTCACATGTACAATACCGTTCTCAACCTGATTGGCGACCGACAGGGTCGGCCGGCAAGAGTTCGGCCTAAAGCTATCATTATTGCAGTAAATGCAGCCCGACACTCCCAGCGTGCCATCTCTGTTAGGGCAGGTAAAACCGGCATCTACGTTCACCTTGTATACGGTGTACCCGAATTTATCCCTCATGTATTGTCCGAACGATCTGAATCTTCCCATATGTTAATTATGCATTTTTTTAACACCTTTATGTCAAATGGATCGAGAATGCTGTTCGAATATGCTTGACAGTTTTTTTTATCTCAGTTATGTTTTAAAGGAGCAAAACTTAACAAAAGGGGTGCAATATGTTCAGAAGAAGCTTTCTTTGCATGTACATAGTTTTAATCCTGCTAATTCCATCTATTTCCCTGTCTCAGACCCAGGAAATAAAGGATTACAAAGTTAACTCAGGCGACACCTTATGGAATATTTCCGGCAAAGAACTTGGAGATCCTTTCTTATGGCCAAAGGTATGGCAGGAAAATCGTGAAATTGCAAACCCCGATAAAATATATCCAGGCCAGAAGATAAGAATCCCCCTCCGCTATGCGCAGAAGGAGGAGCAGGGAAAGCAGACAACGAGTGCCGCGCCAGGCCCCGCCGAATCCCCTTCTAAGGGGGAAATGATGAAAGCGGCTGAGTGAGGGTGAAAAACCTTCACCAGCATCAGTCAAACTCCTGCCTCTCATCGACAGAAGTATTTTAGTTGCAAGCGGCTTTATCGCTGATTCTGTTTCGGCGGTAGGGAACATTTCAGGGGCTCCTGATAGGATCTTATTCGGTAATAATGACATTGTCTATGTGAAGATTGATAAGCCGGTGAAGGTTGGCGAGCGGTTTTATGTTATAAAGGCGGGGGGGCTCATAAGGCACCCCGTAACGAACAAGAAGATTGGATATTTGGTGGAAATGTCAGGCGTGGTCGAGATCATCCGCTTGGAAAACCGCGATATATTGGCAAAGATTACAGAAATGTTTGACGACATGCAATCGGGAGACCTCCTTGTGCCCTATTACGAAATCAACCCTCCATTAACTACCGGGGAGTTCAGAAAGCCCGATATCACGGGGTATGTAGTAGCGTCGCGTTACGGACATCTGGGGAACGCAAAGTTAAACATCGTTTATATCGACAAAGGTCTTAAAGACGGTGTGGATGCGGGAGATATTGTAAAAACCGTGAACATCATTGACGATCATAAGGTCACTACCGGCTCTATCCAAATAATCAGCTGCCAGGATACGACCTCAACTGCTATAGTACTGGAGAACCATCTCGGTGAAATTTTGATAGGAAATTTGATTATGAAGCTGGAATAAACAGCAATAAAAATGCCTGCACTCTTCAAAGTTCAAGGATAGAGAATTAAGCCGTAGTGAGGACTTTCAGCGCCCGCAATCTGCTGGGATGTTTCAGCTTCCTTAGTGCCTTTGCTTCGATCTGGCGTACTCTCTCGCGCGTGATAGAGAGATGCCTTCCCACTTCTTCAAGGGTATGATCTCTGTCGACACCTATCCCAAATCTCATCCTGATTACCTTCTCCTCTTTTGGTGTAAGTGTCTTAAGGATCATGAGTATCTGTTCGGAGATCTCGTTCCTTTCCGCGTCTGAGTATGGAGAGGGACTGTTCTTGTCCCCAATAAAATCTTCGAGTTCCGTATCCTCGTCGCCTACCGGGGTTTGAAGCGCAATAGGATCCTGTATGGCCCTAAACACCTCCTCAACTTTTCTGGTAGGGACGATCAATTTCTTGGCAATTTCCTCATTGCTCGGCTCCCTGCCCAACTGCTGGGTCAATTCCCGGGAAGCCTTCGTAACCCGGTTATAGAATTCCATCATATGAACCGGTACCCTTATAGTCTTCGTTTGATCGATGAGAGCACGTGTGATCGCCTGCCTTATCCACCAGGTTGCGTAAGTCGAGAATTTAAAACCTTTTTCATATTTGAATTTATCAACAGCCTTCATCAACCCTATGTTGCCTTCCTGGATAAGGTCTAGTAAAGGGAGCCCCCTGCCCACATAATTCTTTGCAATATTTACAACCAATCTCAAATTTCTCGTTATCAATTCATTCTTGGCCTCGGTGACCAGCGACCTGGCCTTCGTAATTCTATCCCACTTGCCCCTCAATTCTTCGAGTCTTATGCCCGTTTCGGCCTCAACTTTTCGATAATCATTCTGGACTTCTTTAGCCAGGGCAGCCAATTTCATGGGATTGACTTCTTTTTTCTTCTTATCACATATTATTTTCTTAAGGTCCTTTAGCGAACCGTGCCGCGTAATTTTCCTATCGGCCGCCTCCACTTTCCTCATCAGGGTATCAAGGATCTTCAGGTCATAATCAAGGCTTCATCAGGCTTTTCTTCTTCTACCTCGATTGTTTCTTCTTCCTGGACTCTCTAAACTCTCCTCTATTTTTCTGTAGAGGGGCATCGCAGTGACAATTTCTTTGATAATCTCTCTGCCTTCTTCCAATCTCTTCGCGAGTTCGGTTTCCTCGTCCTTGGTAAGTATGGAAATATCGCCCATGGAATGGAAATATGCCTGAACAAGGTCTTCCGTCTTTTCGTATTCCCCTACTTCCTCTTCTTCAGGAGCTTCTTCCTCAGAAACACCGGGTTCCTCATAATCGACTACTTTCACCCCCATGTCCTGTAAGAGATCCATAAGGTCTTCTAATTCATCAGGAGAGAAAAACTCTGAAGGCAAAGCATCGTTTATTTCATCGTAGGTAAGCGTTCCCCTTCTCTTACCTATGTCTATGATCTCTTCGAAGATGTCCCTTTCTCTCATATTACTCCTTCAACTCCACCCTTCAACGATATAAGAAAAGGGCCTTTGGGCGGCCCTCTCTATAAAGATAGATTTTTTATATTTTACTACTTTTTTTATTTTTGGCAAGTTGTTTTATTTTTGACAACAGGAGGGAAGAAGTAAAAATAAGGGTCAAGACACACGGTCAATTAGTACTGGTCAGCTGAATGCATTACTGCACTTACACCTCCAGCCTATCGACGTGGTAGTCTACCACAGGCCTTCAGGGGGATTGCTCCCCGGGAGATCTAATCTTGAGGTGGGCTTCCCGCTTAGATGCCTTCAGCGGTTATCCCTTCCGGACATAGCTACCCGGCATTGCCATTGGCATGACAACCGGA
>CAWEQH010000001.1:0-200000 GCA_963811165.1 uncultured Nitrospiraceae bacterium | reverse complement strand
TGTGCCCAGGCGTAGACAGGACGGTAAATGTCAGGTCTCCGATAAGCAATTCTTCCCCATCCGAAACAAACTTGTCGGGTTCTGGCTGACGGCCGACGTCGAATCCCCAAATGGCTCCTTGGTCTCCTGCCCTGAGATAGAGTTCGAGGTCTTCCCTGTTAAGAACAATCATTGCTCCCGTCGTCTCTTTTACTTCGCCGACCCCTCCGATGTGATCAAAATGGCCATGGGTACAGACAATATACGCTACATTGAGATTCTTCCCTTTGACAATATCAAGTATCTTGTCAGGTTCGTCACCGGGGTCTACTACCATTGCCACAAGGCTTTTTTCGTCATAGATAATGTAACAGTTACTCTGAAGCTGCCCCACAATCAGGCGTTCTATTTTCATCCGGAGACCGCCTCCTTCTTCCCGACTTTTCTTTTCACCATATCATATACATGTACTATTTCTTCATTCTTGAGCAATAAACTCATGGCGATGTAGATCACGATGCAGAGAATGGCTGTACCCGAAAAATATAAGGTCTTCTCGATAACGCCCCCGCTCCTTCGCCACAACTCGCCGTGAAGAAGCGCCCATCCCGTCACTCCCATAACGGCCGAAGCGACAAGAATCTTCAGAAACGATCGTATTATCCTCTTGGCATCGACGCGTTTCAATTCCTTTCTCAAGAAATAAAAGAGTAGTGAAAAATTGACCCATGAGGCAAGCGCATTCGCAAGGGCAAGCCCCGAATGCTTCATTGGTCCCATGAGCGCTATGCTAAAGAGTATGTTCGCCGCCATTCCTACAACAGCTATTTTCACAGGTGTCCTCGTATTTTGCATCGCATAGAAGGAAGCGGTGATAACTCTCACGCCTACGATTGACCATATGCCGAGAGAGTAAAAGAGAAGGGCATTCTCGGTTCCCTGCGTTGCCGCATAATCGAAGTGTCCCCTCTGAAAAAGAAGATTTACGATCGGCTCCCGAAGTGCCGCTAAGCCCACCATCGAGGGGACCGAGATGAAAAAAGCAGCCGCAGGGCGAAGGAAAAATCCTCTCTGAGCGAAATCATGTCGCCCTTCACCGCATGCTCTGAAAGTGTGGGCAGCACTGCCATTCCCATCGCAACGCCGAATATCCCTACAGGGAACTGGATCAGCCTCATCGCGTAATAGAGGTAGGTAATGCTCCCGGTAGGAAGGTAGGAAGCCAGGATGTTGCTGATAACGATATTGATCTGGTTTACTGCGAGGGCCATCGTCGCTGGTATCAGGAGAATAGACATCCGCCTCAGCCCAGGGTGGTGAAAGAAGCGTTGATCTCAAGTCCATAGCCGTTCTTGAAAAAAGAGGGGAGCTGAAACACAAACTGCACGAGCCCTCCTGCAAGGATGCCCGCGGCCGCAACGACGATCGGCTTATCGGAAACGGATTCAAAGAAGACGATGCTCACGATCAGGGTGACATTGAACATGGCAGGCGCAAGAGCAGGAACAAAAAATACTTTTTTTGTATTCAACGCTCCCATCGCAAGCGCGGCAAGACTCACGAAGAGGAGAAAGGGGAACATGATTCTGGTGAGAAGAACGGTGAGTGCGAATTTATCAGGAAACTTTAGGAAGCCGGGGGCTATGACAGTGACCAGCGCAGGTGCGAAAAAAATGCCCAAGAGACAGATAATGCCAACAACGACGATGATGAAGGTAAACGTTATTGAAACTAGCCTCCTCGCTTCATCCTCGCCGTGTTTTTGGTGGTATTCGGTCAACACAGGAATGAATGCCGAAGACATTGATCCTTCGGCAAAAAGTTCCCTTAACAGGTTCGGTATCCGGAAAGCAGCAAAAAAGGTATCTGAGAGCCCGGTTGCGCCGAAATAAATCGCGAATATCATGTCTCTCACAAACCCGAGGACTCGGCTTATGAAGGTCGCGGCAGACATTATGCCGGCAGCTTTTGCGATCTTACGTTTCTGATCCATACCAGGGCTAATTATATCAAATAGCGGAATTTTCCAGTGACATATATTGAAAAACCATCGGGATTACTATTAAAATTGCTCATGTCGATTTTGGAAGCAATAGTCACTAGGAAAAAAGAACGGCTGGTATCCGCAAAAATGAGGGCTTCGGTGGCAGAACTGAAATCCGTTATCCGCGACATAGAAGCCCCGCGAGATTTCCGGAGAGCAATTATGAGAGATGGCGGAGCGCTAAAAATCATCGCAGAAATCAAGAAGGCTTCGCCCTCGAGAGGGCTTATAAGGAAAAGTTTTGATCCTGGCCAAATCGCTTCGGTGTATGAAACAAAAAAGGTGGACGCCGTTTCTGTCATAACCGAAGAGGACTTTTTCCAGGGTAAGCTCGATTTCCTGCCAGATGTGAAAAAGGCGGTCACAGTGCCTGTTCTGAGAAAAGATTTCATCTTCGATGAATATCAGATATATGAGGCAAGGGCAAACGGCTCAGATGCCCTGCTTCTGATTGCGGCTATCCTCGACCAAAGAGAGGCGGAAGAGTATCTTCATCTCTCTCATGACTTGGGCATGTCCGTACTGTTCGAGATCCACAATTTCAGCGAACTCGAAAAAGCTCTTAGGATAAATGCCCCTATTATCGGTATAAACAATCGGGACCTTAAAACTCTTTTGATCGACCTTAATACATCTCTTCAATTGAAAAAGGAAATTCCCGTTGATATTATTGTCGTAAGTGAAAGTGGCATTAATAGAAGAGAAGATGTAGTAAAAATCGAGGCCGCCGGAATTGACGCAATGCTGGTCGGAACATGTCTCATGGAATCGCCTGATATCGGCGGAAAAATTGATCAGTTGCGAGGCATCTGACTCTCTTCCCTTGAGAGTGACCGGATGAGAATCGTTTATTTAGCCCTTTCATGCTCACTATTTGATATAGTACCCTCCATACACGTATACAAAATGTCCTAAGATTGTGTATGAATCTTTGCCCCAAGAATCCGGCAGAGGCCAATAAGGTTCTCCGTCCCTGAGGGCCTTTATCGCCGCGTCGTCAAGCATCTTATGCCCGGAGGTTCTGACAAGTTCGACCGCGCCTAATCTTCCATCTTTCTTGATAGTAAATTGTATTTTCAGATCACCATAAATACCCCGGCCAGCGGCCTCGGGAGGATAAACCCATATGCTTTCAATTTTCTGCCTCAGGTTACTCATATAGCCGGCATACCGGTAGTCTTCCGTGTCAAATGTAACGGCATCATCTTTTTTCGCCTTGCTGCCTGACCCGATGGAATCCTTCTTGACCACCGCTTCAGTAATCTCCCTTAACGACCTCCGTGCGGAAAACCCGGGCTTCCCTGATTCAACTGCATTTTTCGTATCTCTCGCGTCGCCCGCTTCTTTGGTTTCTCCGCTCTTGCCGCCCTCACTTTCTTTTGGACGCACACCTTCGGGAAGGGGCTTGCCACTCTCTTTTCCCTCCCCTTTCACAACAGGTTCTTCAAGGGGCAGAGGCGCCCTGCGGGGTATAATCCTTTTTAAAGGAGGCAATGCTGGCAGGGGGCTAGGAAACGCCTTCCGCCGCGGGACAGGCTTGGGAACAGGTGTCGGCAAAGGTCTTGCTGGTATCTCGGGTTTTTTTAGCTCTTCAGGGGATACAAGACTGGTAATAAATTCGCGTGCCTTTTTTATTTTAGGCTCAGGGACAAAATATATCCCCAGAAAAAGAACGAGATGAAACACTATCGAGAAAAAAAGAAACTTTTTTATCGCCACTTCGAAAAATTTCCTGTGTACTCAGTCTCGCATGATGCTATCGCACTTTGGTCAAAATCCCGGAGGGAACGGACAATGGATTTTTGCTTTTCTTGGTGAAGAGCTGCCGTTGAGAAAATGGGCAGAGATCTTAAAAAAGAAGTCGCCCACGGACCCAGAAACAGTGCTGTCTCTGTTTTCAGCCCAGGACATAGTTTTTTTATTGTTATTAATTGCAACGATGAGATAGATGTGATCTGCGGCCATCCCTTCGATATCTTCGGGGCTCGGGAAGGGAAGGCCTTTCATTGTCCCAAACTGTGTGTGCGAATGAAAATCTCCGATGATCTGAATGCGGTCAAGACGATCGAGAATAGGGTCGATTTTTTTATGACTTCTGTCGAAAGACACCACCCCTTTGTGCTTTCTGTACGCAGTCTGGAAACTGAAGGCATGTTCGATAATAAACCTGTCCTCAAGCTTATAGCCAAGAAGAAAGCCCAGGCATTCCCTTTTATAGACCTCCGCCGAGCTCAGCAATAAGTCTATAAATGCATTCTCTGAAAGATACACTCGCATGTCTTAATGTTTAGGTATCCTTACCGAAAGAACGGGGCACGGTGCGCTACGAACCACCTGCTCTGCCGTACTGCCGAAAAGCATCCTGTCTATGCCTCTCCGTCCATGCGTGCCGAGCACGACAAGGTCTATTTTATTATCGCTTGCGAACTTCGTAATTTCTTCGTAGGGAATGCCCTTTAGCACAACAGGTTCAACGTCCTTCATGCCTCTCATATCATCGCTATAGCTTTTTTCGAGCTCGATCCTGGCGCTTTTTTCCATATCGTGGTAGATTTCATCAATCGACACTTGAGGCACGTACCATCCGGCACTTTTGGCCACATCATATATGACGTGCAGCAAAAAAAGTTTAGCCCCATATTGTTTTGCGATATCCAGTGCGTAGGGAAGGGCATGAGAAGAACCTTCCGAAAAATCAGTAGCAAAAAGGATTCTCCTTATCTCCATTTCAGACCTCCCTAAGGTATTTTGAGGCGTCTTCCGGTGATGTGGGCAATATATAAAAGCCCGAGCCCCATTCAAATCCGCTTGTCCTCATGAGTCTCGGCATAATTTCCATATGCCAATGGAAGTCCTCTCCGAGCGTATGCCAATGGTCCTTTCTCGGTATTCTGTTAGGAGCGGAATGTATAAAGTAATTAAAGGCAAGTCCGGGGAAAGCAGCCCGTAATTTTTTCAGAATAGAAGAGAGTATAAGCGCCATGTCCTCAACCTCTACCGTGTCGATGTCCTGGAAAGCACAACAATGTCTCTTCGGAACTATCCAGGACTCAAACGGAAATTTTGACGCATAGGGGCAAAAGGAAATAAAATGTTTCGTCTCAAGGATCACCCTGCTGCCTACTCTGAGCTCTTCCCGTACGATATCGCAAAATATACACCTTTCCTTATAGGCAAAATACTCTTTTGCACCGTCAAGTTCTTCCTTAACCCTTTTAGGGATAACGGGTGTTGAGGCCAGATGGGACAAAGGATGGGAAAAAATGGCACCAGCTTCCTTTCCTGAATTCTTATAAATGAGCGTATATCTCAGGCGGGGATCTTTTTCGAGATCGACCATTCTATCTCTGTACGTCCTGATTACTTTTATCATTTGGTCAAGACCCTTATCTTCGGGTCTTACTGAATGCTCAGGTGATTCTATGATTATCTCATTAGCGCCGATGCCGTTCATTTTGTCGTACATGCCATCCCCTCTCCTTGAGAGTTCTCCCTCGACCCGAAAAACAGGGGTGAAATTCGGAATAACCCTGGTAGCCCATGCCTTGCTTCCATTTCCACCTGGTAATGACATTATCTCGACTGACGTCTCTTTTTCCCTTCCTGCACAGAGAATACAACTGTCTTCGTTGTCTGTACCAGGAGAAATAACGTAATCCGACGGAGCCTTAGGACGACTGAGTACGGCGACCCATCGGCCTAGTAACGGGTCTTTCCTCAACTCATGAAGGTCTGTTTTTTCCATAAAGTATTCTTAATCCTTCAAGTGTCAGATTTAAGTTAATTTCATGAATCCTCTTCAGAAACCCTGCCACAACGGGGGCATAACCCCCTGTCAGGACTACCTTCAAACCGAAACCAGTCTCCTTTTCTATCTCATCCAGAATCCTTTCACAAGCCCCAGCTGTTCCGTAAAATAACCCTGAGCGAATACATCCCGCGGTATCAACTCCAATTACCCGAGTAGGGGCCTCCAATAAAACCCCCTTCAATTGAGAAGTGCCCGTTTCAAGAGAGCTGTTCATCAATCTCAGCCCCGGTAAGATCGAGCCGCCCACAAAGTCGCCTTCCCGGCCGACGACTGATATCGTCGTTGCCGTTCCAAAATCCACAATTGCAACCGGGGTTCCAAAGAACTCCCTTGCTGCTACTGCATTTACGATTCGGTCGGTACCTACGCTCTCAGGTACATTCACCTTAAACTTCAACCCTAAGTGCATCTCTTGGCTGACGACCAATAAGGTCTCCTTTTGAGCACAGGGGAGCCTTCCGAGAACTTCAAAAAAAACAGACGTGTGGCTCGGAACTACAGAAGATATTATACCTCCGGCACTATTTTTTTCTACACGATTTTGTTGCAAGAAATTGCAAATTGCAAACAGATATTCCTCTGAATCCTTTAAAGGATGCGTATCAATCCTTTGAACAAGTAGACCCCTGCTAGTAAAATACCCTATATTTATCGATGAGTTACCGATGTCAATGGTGATAAGCATTTAACCCTTTTTGTTAATAAATAAAGAATATAATTGAGAAAAAAGTCTCCGCCTCATTTTAATCTAAAATTTCAGGAAAATAAAACCTTCTTCATCTCAGTTCCGTCAAATCTCCAGCGCTGATTCTCCTTCTTTCCCCCGATGCCAGTTTCAGCACCAGCATCCCTCCCTCGTCTATTCCTTCGGCAAGCCCTGAAAGGACCTCTGTACAAAGAGCAATTCTAACTCTCTTTCCGATAGTAGAAGAAAGTTTCCTCCATTCCTCTAAAAGCGAAAATCCACCCTCATATATTAATTTCTCGTACCATTGCGCCAATTCATTCAGGACCTCGGCAATGATTCCGCTTCTAGAATAATATTTGCCCGTCTCTTCCTTGACCGAAGTAGCGATATCTTCCAGCTCCTTCGGAAAATCTTTGCCGCCGGTATTTACATTGATGCCTATGCCCATGACAGCGAAATTGATCTTATCATGTCCTGACCTTAGCTCAGTCAAGATGCCGCCGATTTTTTTGCCTCTCGCCATAAGATCATTGGGCCATTTTATGTTCGCAATAATACCGGTTTTATTTCTGAGTGCAGAGGCACATGCAAGCACGGCGGCAACGGTCAAGAAAGTCGCATCCCTGGGCTCTATCTCGGGAATAAGTACTGCACTCATATAAATATTGCGCCCGGGGGGTGAAACCCATACTCGCCCCAGTCTGCCCCTTCCCTTTGTCTGGGAGTCTGCAATGATGACGGTACGCGATTCGGGAGATTTCAGGGAAAGCGACAGTGCACATTCATTCGTCGAATCGACGGCCCTATAACAGATAATCTTTTTCCAAAAATCACTTCTGAGGCCCGCAATTATGGCGCGAGTAGATAGATCGCCGGATTCGATATGTCCATCCTTCAAGTTTTCTAATTCAGACATAAAAATATTCTTCCTTGTTACCAATAAGCAACTTCAGCAACGCTAGGAATTTCCTCCATTGTTAAAAGACTGCTGCCGGCATTTCAAAGGCGGACTCACAGCTTGGATTATAATATCACACGTCCTGTCTTGAAAAGCTTATTATAACAAGCGTTTGACGAAAGTGGAGGGCTATGTAAATCAAAAAAATGTGCGGAATTATTGGATAATATTTCGGGTCTTCCTATGTAAAAAAGACAACCTTTCTACATAAAAATGCAGCGCCATCATAAGCATATACAATTATTTTGTCCTGGTTTTCCCCGATGTCAGGCTATCCCCAAATTTCTCTCGTTAATTTTCTTTTTTATGACGAGCTTGACCTTCTTTGAATGTCTCGAATCGAACGTCCTTCGATCTAATCCTCTTAGCAGACTGAAAAGCCTAATTCTGTCCATAACCTTCATGCCTGCCATCTCGGCACAAATATGAAAGCCTTCACCAGTGAAAAAAGCAAGGCTTTTATTTTTTTGAGTCTTGCTCCAGAGATCTTCCAGTGACTGCATTATTATTGCTTCTGCCAGGGCAGCAAGCTTTTTCCCGTGAACAATCTTAGGGTTCTTTTTTGAGCCATTTCTCTTTTTCTCACTCTGCTGGGCTATTTTGACCGGGGCTGGGTCCACTCGGTAAAGCGTCGGAATACCCCTCAAAATCGTCCTCACCTGACAACTCGGCATAATCCTTCTCCTTTCATGCGATCATGAATAACCCATCATTCATCGCTCTTCTAGTAAGATACCGCGGTAAAAAATATAAAAATATCAGTATAAATCTGATTTTTTTGTAGCAGATATTCCATCTGCCCTGTAAGTATTTGTCCTACAGCGAAAAAGAAACGGAATTATTGTAAGGCAAGATATCTTTTGGGGTTGTCTATCGCCGTCTTGTCAATCTGAGGTTTCGGAACGCCGATATTCTTAAGAACCCTGAATGAGTCCACGAGAGTTATTCCGCTGCCGGCCAAAATGCCTTTTTTAACCGTAGGATGAGCTCTTTTAGCGCCCTTAACCGAGTCCGACACAATAATAATCTTATTGAGGCATTTTCTGTTAAATATCAATTCCAAGGTGATAGGATGAAGGTGAAAGCCGTCCGCAATGACTTCAATATATAAATCTTCATCGATAAGTCCCAGACCCACAAGTCCCGGCTCTCTCTGATGAAAAGGCCTCATGGCATTAAAAAGGTGAGTAATTCCAGTTGCTCCCGCATTCTTGCCCCTGATAGCTTCCTCGTAAGTGGCATCCGAATGACCCATATTCACCTTTATACCCAATTCCCGGCAGCGCGCAATTACCTTCAGTGCTCCAGGAATTTCGGGGGCAATAGTCATTATCTTAACCATATCTTCAAATCCCGACAGCAATTTCCTGAAAGATGAAATCGAAGGCTTTATAAAAGAACCTTTATCGAGCGCACCGCATCTTGACGGGTTTAGAAACGGCCCTTCGAGATGGACTCCGAGAATGCGCGCTGCGTTATCATCCCCCTTATGCATCCCGATAGCCTTCCTGACTGCTTGCATGTTCTTTCTCATCTCAGGGAGAGATGCTGGATAGATGGTCGGTAAAATAGCTCCGGTGCCCGCACGTCCGTGTATTTCAGCAATTTTTCTGATGTGGGAGGGCTCCCCCGTGCGGGTATCGAATTTATCTGTCCCGTGGATGTGAAGATCAACAAACCCCTGAAGGGTCAAAGAAGCCTGCCCCGTCTAGTAAAAAAATCGCTCAACGCCAATCTGATAACCGCTCCCTGCGACCACTTCTTTCCGGTCTCTTTCGCTAGTTCCCGTGCAGCTTCCTCGAGGGCCTCTTTGACCTCTTCTTCAAGGTAAATAGAGGTCTTTACCAACTTTTCGTGAGAGTCTTCCATTTGCACACCTATCCGATCCTTTCGATTCCCATATACGGACGAAGGGCGTCAGGGACTAAAACCGATCCATCTTTTTGCTGATAATTTTCAAGGACGGCCACCACGGTCCTGCCTATCGCAAGGCTCGATCCGTTCAACGTATGCACAAACTCAGTGCCTTTCTTGCCTTCGCGTTTGAACCTGATGTTCGCCCTTCTTGCCTGGAAGTCCCCGAAATTCGAACATGAGGATATTTCCCTGTATTTGTTCTGGCCCGGCAGCCATACCTCGAGATCATATGTCTTTGCGGATGAAAAACCGAGATCGCCTGTGCAGAGCGCCACCACCCTGTACGGAAGCCCAAGCCTCCGGAGGATGTCCTCGGCATTATCGGTAAGTCTTTCCAGCTCGTCGTAAGAATCCTCCGGTCTTACGAACTTCACCAGTTCGACCTTATTGAACTGGTGCTGTCGTATCAGGCCCCTCGTGTCTTTTCCGTAAGAACCGGCCTCCCTTCTGAAGCAGGGGGTATAAGCGGTGTAGTAGAGCGGCAGGTCCGTTTCTTTCAGAATCTCATCTCGGTGGATATTCGTCACCGGCACCTCCGCGGTAGGGATCAGATAAAATTCCGGGTCGGCTATCCTAAAGAGCTCCATCTCGAACTTCGGCAACTGCCCTGTCCCGGTCATGCTTTCCCTGTTTACGATGAGAGGAGGAAAAACCTCTTTATATCCTTTTGAGGTGTTCGTATCGAGCATAAAGTTCATCAAGGCCCTTTCGAGTCTTGCGCCAGCCCCTTTCATCAATGCGAACCTTGCGCCTGCTATTTTTGCAGCCCGGTCAAAGTCGATCATATCCAGGGCTTCGGCGATGTCCCAGTGGTTAAGGGGCTCAAAATCGAACTCCCCGGGGCTTCCCCATCTTCTTATCTCCGTATTTTCCGTCTCGTCTTTGCCGACCGGGACCGATTCATGGGGGATATTGGGGATGGTAAGCACAAATGTTTTCGTCTCCTCCTCTACGGCCCGGAGCTGCTCATCGAGGGCCTTTATCTTATCGGCCACCGTCTTCATCTCTTCAAGTTGTGCGCCGGCATCGGCCTTTTCTCTTTTTAGCCTGCCTATCTCTTCGGAAACAACATTTCGCCTGTTTCTTAGCTCTTCGACCTCCCTCATGATCGCCATCCTCTTTTCATCGATCGCGAGAAAATCGGCAAGGGGGAATTCGTAGTTCCTTTTCTTTAAGGCCTCTTTCACTTCATTTACGTTTTCTCTGATGAACCTTACATCAAGCATAGAGTGATCAATGTCCTTTCGTGTATATGGAATATAATATAGCGTAAGCAATGGAAAAATTAAAGCAGATCGCCACACCTCACAATACGGGGCCGACCGCAGATCTCGCCGTTTAGGCTGGCGCATACGGACAGAAAGTTATTGAATTGTCGCCGGCTCAAGGCAACTGCTCGATTATGTGATACGGATTACGGAATATGCATGACTAATAGGATAGTCTGAAGAGAGTGTTTCATAATCGAAAAGGGGGGGAAGTATGAGATTCGCCAAATTCTGGAAGATGCAGGCGCTCGAACTTTCATTAACAGAAAGAATGTTTTTCCGGGATGCCATTAGGACTCTTCAAGCATGGGAGATAATAAGAAAGGAATATGCGGAACTTGATTTAGTAAAGAAAATACTGGAAGCGGAGATAAATGTTTCTCCGGCGGATTCACTGGAAGTGAAGACAGCCAAGAAAAGGGAAGACTTCAGGAAGCAAAGAGTGGCTTTATAGGCTATGATAAATCTCTTTAGTAAAATCCCATGGCTTTTCGCACAAGGGCCATCGTCTCCTGGCAGACTTTTCTCGCCTTATCGTTCCCTTTATTAACTATTTCATGGAGGATATCGGGGTTTTTGATAAGTTCGTCTCTTTTTGCCCATATAGGTTCAAGCACCTTGAAAACGTTTTTGATGAGTATCTTCTTGCAGTCGATGCAGCCAATACCAGCGGTGCGACAGCCTTCCGCAACATAGCCCTGCTCTTCCTTTGTGGAGAAGATCTTATGCAGCTGATGGACCGGGGAGAGATCCGGATTTCCGCGGTCGGTGCGTCTGATCCTTGCGGGGTCAGTGGCCATTGTTTTGATCTTATGTTCGACCTCCTTTGGACTGTCCGAAAGATATATCGCATTATCGTAACTCTTGGACATCTTTCTGCCGTCTACCCCAGGGACCTTAGGAAATTCCGTCAGCAGGGCCTCGGGCTCGGGGAAGACCTCACCATAAAGGTTGTTGAACCTCCGTGCGATTTCTCTCGAGATCTCAAGGTGGGGCACCTGATCTACGCCGACAGGAACATGCTTTGCCCTGTAGATGATGATGTCTGCCGTCTGAAGGAGCGGATAGCCGAGGAACCCATATGTGGCAAGGTCTCTGTCCTTCAGTTCCTGCTGCTTTTCCTTATACGTGGGAACCCGTTCGAGCCAGCCCAGAGGGGTTATCATCGATAAGAGAAGATGCAACTCCGCATGCTCAAGAATCCGTGACTGCGTAAATATGGTGCATTTCTCAGGATCAAGACCGACGGCCAGGAAGTTGACCAGCAAATCCGTTACAGACTCGCGAATAGCGGCAGGGTTGGCATAACCCGTCGTAAGGGCGTGCCAGTCGGCGACGAAATAATAGCAATCGTATCTGTCTTGTAGTCTTACCCAGTTTTGAAGAGCTCCGACAAGATTTCCCAAGTGGACCCTGCCGCTTGCCTGCATGCCGCTTAATACCCGTTCTTTTGCCATAGCC
This sequence comes from uncultured Nitrospiraceae bacterium, assembly GCA_963811165.1. Taxonomy (GTDB): domain Bacteria; phylum Nitrospirota; class Thermodesulfovibrionia; order Thermodesulfovibrionales; family UBA6898; genus Sulfobium. Next base: position 187,874 of record CAWEQH010000001.1, on the reverse strand, counting down.
TTCCTTAATAAATTTGAAATAATTTTAGAAAAAACACAATAAAAGGCATAATGATGTAATTTGCCATTCCGCTATAAATGAGAATAAGCACGATTATGAACCCGAAAGGCTCTATCCTGCTGAATGTAGCAGCCTGTTTGTAAGGAAGGAGGCCTGTCAACACCCTTCCTCCATCCAACGGAGGTATCGGGATCATGTTAAACGATGCGAGGACAACGTTTATAACAATGCCTGCCTGAAATATTAGAGTGAGCGGCCTGAGCACTTTATCGGCGACCGCTTCAGGAGAAACTCCAGCCAAAGGCGTCAACACCATCTTCCATATTAAGAAACTGAGGACAGCCAGCAAAATGTTCGTGACAGGTCCGGCTGCAGCTGATATCGCCATGTCCTTTCTGGGATTTTTGAAGTTCATCGGATTTATGGGAACAGGTTTTGCGTATCCGAAGACAAAACGTCCGTCAGTCAAGACAATCAGCATTATGGGCAGTATGATCGTCCCGAAAATATCGATATGCACAAGAGGATTAAGCGTTAGCCTGCCAAGCATCTTGGCGGTGGGGTCTCCGAGCTTATACGCCACAAACCCATGCGAAACCTCATGAAAAGTTATCGCTATCAAGATAGGCAGCGCAGATATCAGTAAATGTCTTATGGTGTCGGCGTTTTCCAAATATCTTATCCTTCAAACATCTCTCAGATAACCAGGGCGATCCAGGTCAACGTTCCTTTATATCTTCGCAATGACAGGCGCACTGGGGGGATCCGGCGGAATCGGGCATCTTCCAGACAAGTTCGAAATTACATAGGATGACTTCCGGTTCGCCGAAACTATTATTCATAATCCTTCCGTCACTGTCAACAGCCAGTAACATGTCGTTTGCCTTTAATAAAGACCCGTCATAGCCGGCCTTCTTTAACTTCTCTTTTACCCTGTTTAGAAACAGCCGGCACCTGGATTCATCGATTATCCCCTGATAGACGGCCCTGGAAAGATCTACCGGCGTATAGAGGGGACCCTGTTCGGCGACCGAATGATCAGGGCCATTATAATAACCCCGAATCGTAATGTAGTTATGCTTCTCCTGAAGAATAGGATTACCCTCCGGATCAAGGATATGCTTATGCGATTCATACCTTCTCACATCGATTGAATATTCTATCTTTTCAGTGCCTGTCATATATATGGCCCTTACATAGACCGTCGGTATCCCGAGTTCATTCAGCATATGGGCAATGGCAAACTCTTCAAAAGGACTGTTCATGCCATACTCACGGATCTTGGGATCGTCGCTGCCACCGTCTTTCTCATCGGGGAATTCGCCCACGCGCGAAGTTTCCCATACCAGGTGTATGTTGTCCTTCGTTATCGTATAAAATACTTCCTTTGAATCGGACAACCTCAGGGAAGGGGTCTTCCTCCATCTCTCCGGGAGAAAATAATCAAACAAACGTGCATTCCTTCCTACCACCCATAATCGGCCGCCGGTGCTTTCCGCATGCCCATATATGTAAGGCACTCCCATTATCTCCATCCTCGTCAAATGGGCCGGCAGCGAAGTAGGATTGAACCGGTCGCGTTGATCATCCAGATACGAATGCCTTCTGGACTCTTTGACCTCGCTTTCATGCTCGGCGGTCCGCAGGAGAAGTTCATAGTCAATTACCGAGTATTTACCTTCGTTGATCAGTTGATATAAAAAGGCAACCTGCGTCCCGGGCGTATCGGTGCTATCTTCAGAGCGGCCGATCTCTTCAACCAGCATGGTATCGGCATCACTGATAATAATATGTTCCGGTTTCATATCGGCAACCAGATATCCTTTTTTGCCAAGATCCGAGAGGACTTTGTAATTGATCACCTTAAGATGTTTCACAATTTCATCATCGTTGATATCAATGTGTTCGAACACTTCCGCAATGGTTTTCCCCTCTATCCACTCGTAAATCAGCTTGTATTGCTTCAGTATGTCCAGGTCAATGCCCGGATGTTTTGCGTGTATCCTATTTATCTTCGAGCGGGACCTTCCGCTCTGCCACGGTTGCATCCTTTCCGGGGGAACGTAGATGGCCAGAGGACGTTGGGTCTTAACCTTCATCTCCTTTGGACCATAGGAGCCTTCCTTCATTTCCATGACCAAAGAAAATTCCTCCCAGGGGCTGTTGAACTCAGCGTCACAAAACTCTTGTAACGTATGGGTCTCTATAGGAACATCTTCTCCAACCCTGCAGTTTTTTACCACAAGATCAAGCCTCTTTCCATTAATCTCCTTGGTGGGTACTTTGTATACAGAACTTGTCCCTATCAGTCTGACCTTGTGCGCATTGAACCACGTTTTTTCATACCAGTTGTCGACCTGAAAATGCTCCAGGTAAGGTTCGGCAAACCGCGTGAGATACAGATCGCCTCCGTCGGTGCTTTTCATGTGGGCATACACCACACGCAAAACGTTAACTAATGTTTTCCTGGGTCTTAACTTTTCCATTCAATTTGGTCGATGTGAAAAATGCAGACCGCCGAGACACCCACGCATCAGAAAAATTCTTGTCTTGCACAGGGTACTCCGCGTTCTCCGTGTCTCTGTGGTTACATTGTTCGTCTAAGAATTAGTTATTTCGAACACGAATTGCCCGGTCTCTGAAAAATCTGCGTATTTATCCAAGACGCTTTTTCAGTTCCTGAAGTTGGCGGCCAAGCCTTTCCGGCAAACGGTCTCCGAATTCCGCAAAGTGCCTTTTGATGTCGGGTATTTCAGCGTACCATTCCCCGTTGTCAACGCTCATCAGCTCCTTCATGTTTTCGTTGGATATTTCGAGGCCGGAAGGTCCAGAGTCACCATCATCAGGCATTAAGCCTATCGGTGTTTTTTTGGCTTTGACCTTGCCCTCAATTCGCTCACACATCCACTTCAACACCCTGCTGTTGTCGCTGAACCCAGGCCATAAAAACATGCCATCCTGGCTCTTGCGAAACCAGTTTACATAAAAGATTCTTGGGGCCTTATCTCCAAGCCTATCTCCCATGTCCAGCCAATGCCTGAAATAGTCTCCCATATTGTAGCCGCAAAAAGGCTTCATTGCGAAAGGATCCCGCCGCAGATTACCCACAGCCCCGATATTTGCGGAAGTAGTCTCCGAGGCGGCAGTTGCACCGAGAAAAACGCCGTGGTCCCAGTTATAGGCCTCATAAACCAGAGGGAACTACACAGCTGCGCCGCCCGCCGAATATAAAAATATCAATGGGAACGCCGGAAGGATCTTCCCAGTCCTTGCAGATCACAGGGCACTGGGACGCAGGGGCGGTGAATCTGGCATTAGGATGTGCGGCCTCTTCCTTGCGCGTAGGGGTCCAGTCGCGTCCCTTCCAGTCAATGAGATGTGCGGGCACTTCATCAGTCATACCTTCCCACCAGACATCTCCCTCGTCAGTGAGGGCGCAGTTGGTAAAAATAACATTTTCCTTCACTGTTTCCATTGCCATAGGATTGGTATCATAGGATGTCCCGGGCGCGACACCGAAAAAACCATTTTCCGGATTGATCGCATAAAGTCGTCCATCAGACCCGATCTTCATCCAGGCAATATCATCGCCGATGCATTCACATTTCCAGCCGGGAATGGTAGGACGCATCATTGCCAGATTGGTTTTTCCGCAGGCTGACGGAAAGGCGGCGGCGATGTGGTACTGTTTCCCTTCGGGATTGGTCAGACGAAGAATAAGCATATGTTCAGCCATCCAGCCTTCACGCCTTGCCATAGCAGAAGCGATACGCAGGGCCAGACATTTCTTCCCCAGCAGGGCATTCCCGCCGTATCCGGAACCGATAAGACCATATCAGGTTCTCTTCGGGAAAATGACTAATGTACTTGCTTTTCTATCGGAGCACACGGCCATGGCACATCCTTCTCGCCCACGGCCAGCGGAGCGCCGACGGAATGCAGGCAGGGAACAAATTCTCCATCCGTAGAAAGCATTTCCAAAATCCTGGAGCTCACACGGGTCATCATATGCATGTTGCATACAACGTACGGGCTGTCCGTCACTTCAATGCCTATCTTCGAAATAGGAGAAGCCGATAGGCCCCATCGAAAAAGGGATCACATACATCGTACGGCCCTTCATACATCCTCTATAAAGACCCTTCATTGTATTTTTGAGTTCATCCGGGGCCAACCAATTATTGGTAGGCCCTGCATTATCTCTTGATGAAGTACTGATAAATGTGCGGTCCTCGACGCGGGCTACATCGCTCGGATCTGAACGGAAAAGAAAACTGTCCGGAGCGTTTCCTCAGCACAGTTGCGCTGCCGGCTGCAATCATCTTTGCCATCATCTGGTCATACTCTTCTTTAGTTCCATTACACCAATAGATACTGTCAGGCTGGCACATGTCGGCGACTTCTTTGATCCAGCTTTTCAGTTTTTCATTTTTAGCAGTCATGTTCATGCAATCTTCTCCTCGGAATATTTTTTTCCCTTCATATAATTTCAGACAGCCCGGCAAAGATAATTCCCTTACTGTCATACAAGATTTATCTTGGATTAAACCCAGGAATCGAAATCTTCTTATTTTATTAATTTCCTCGTCAAAAAATCCATAATTATGTTATATAATTAGAAATTCATGTCCGCGATTGTACTCATACCCGCACGTTATTCCTCAACCCGTTTCCCGGGAAAGCCCCTTGCACTCCTTCAAGGCACACCGGTAATACGAGCATGTATATCAGAATTCTCTTCATTCGCGTCTTGCAGACGATGTGATTGTTGCAACGGACAGTGAGATTATCTATGAAAAAGTCCTTTCCTTCGGCGGCAAGGCGGTGATGACGTCTGTGGATCACGCCTCGGGCACAGACAGGATCGCCGAAGCCGCGGCCCTGCTTGATTATGATATAATTGTAAATGTCCAGGGAGACGAGCCCCTTATCGAACCCGACATGATCGACGACGTGATATCGGTGTTGGACGACCGGGAAGCTTCCATAGGCACGCTGGCTAAGAGGGTGACAGATCGCAGGGAAATTTTTGACCCCAATGTAGTAAAAGTCGTTTTCGATAATGAGGGCTTTGCGTTTTATTTTTCAAGGGCGCCTATTCCTTATCACAGGGACTTATTTAATACCGAAGGACAATTAGGCTCGGACGTTTCAGGTCTGTTTATTTTTAAGCATATCGGCATATACAGTTACCGCCGGGATGTGCTTCAGAAAATCACGAGAATTAAGCCTTCGAGTCTTGAGATCATAGAAAAACTCGAGCAACTGCGTGCGCTTGAGCACGGGTACAGGGTCAAGGTAAGGGAAACTTTTTTTGAAACCGTCGGGGTCGATACCCCGGAAGATCTGGAGAGGATAGAAAAATGCCTAAATTCATCTTTGTAACAGGAGGAGTTTTATCATCTCTTGGCAAGGGCATCGCAGCAGCTTCGATCGGTGCACTTTTGGAGGCCAGCGGACTGAAGGTCACGATCCAGAAGCTTGACCCTTATATTAATGTTGACCCTGGGACTCTCAGCCCTTTCCAGCATGGAGAGGTCTTTGTTACTGACGACGGCGCAGAAACAGACCTCGACCTCGGGCATTACGAAAGGTTTACCCATATAAGGACTTCGCAGTCAAACAATTTTACGACCGGGAAGAATCTATTATAACGTTATTTCAAAAGAGCGAAGAGGTGACTACCTGGGCGACACCGTTCAGGTCATCCCTCACATCACAGACGAAATAAAACAGGCGATCAAGTCTGTAGGCAATGACAATGATGTGGTGATCGTTGAGATAGGTGGGACTATCGGAGATATCGAGAGTCTTCCCTTTCTTGAGGCAATAAGACAGATGCGATATGATGTCGGCAGGGAAAATGTCCTGTATGTCCATCTTACCCTTGCTTCCGTATATCAAGACCTCAGGGGAGCTAAAGACAAAGCCCACCCAGCACAGCGTGAGAGAGATACGGGCTATAGGTATACAGCCGGACCTGCTTTTTTGCCGAACAGACAGGAACGCTTACGCCGGAGGCAAAGAAAAAGATAGCCATACACTGCAACCTGGACGGTGATGCGGTCATTAATGCGATTGATGTAGAGACGATTTATGAAGTCCCTCTCGCGCTCAGCGCCGAAGGACTTGATCACGCAGATCATAAAGAAGCTCTCGGTCTGCACGCCAAAGAAGGCGATCTCGGACGTTGGAAAGACATCGTAAGGAAGATAAAGGAGCCAAAAAACGAGGTCAGTATCGCCATAGTCGGAAAATATGTCGGGCTGAAGGACTCATATAAGAGCCTTACCGAGGCATTGATCCATGGCGGAATAGCCAATGACTGCAGCGTCAACCTCCAGTGGATAGACTCTGAGGAGGTCGAGGTTCACGGAGCCTGAAAAATATCTCTCTGACGCAGACGGTATTTTAGTGCCGGGCGGCTTTGGCTATAGGGGCATCGAAGGGAAAATCGATTCCGTCCGTTATGCCAGAGAAAAGAAAATCCCTTACTTCGGCATATGCCTCGGAATGCAATGTGCCGTCATAGAGTTTGCGAGAAATGTCTGCGGGTTAAGTGCAAACAGCTCTGAATTCGATTTGAATACCCCGACTCCTATTATCTATCTTAATGGAAAAATGGTTTGACTTCAGGAAGGGGAAGGTAGAGGAAAGGACGGAAAGCACCCAGAAGGGCGGCACCATGCGTCTCGGCGCATATCCCTGTGTCATAGAGGAAAATACCCTTGCATATGCTGCGTATAGGGCAAAGGAGATATCCGAAAGACACCGTCATAGATATGAATTCAATAACGCCTATAAAGGCATAGTGACCAGACTCGGGATGAAGATCAGCGGTCACAGCCCCGATGGGGAATTGGTGGAGATTGTCGAGATCCAGGACCATCCCTGGTTTTTGGGCTGTCAGTTCCATCCGGAATTTAAATCGAGGCCTACGGAACCCCATCCCCTTTTTGCTGCTTTCATTGGAGCGGCCCTTAGGGAAAAACGCTCGCTTTTTCCCCATATTGAGATCATCGGCAGAGAAAAGGACATCAATTGACGAGGGAGATAAAGATAGGGGATGTAGTTTTTGGCAGCGGCCATCCTCCACTTATCATTGCCGGGCCGTGTGTCATAGAGTCCGGAGACGTTGTTTTCCACACTGCTGAGCAACTCAAACAGGTCTGCGGCCAAGCCGGGTTGCCTCTTGTCTTTAAGAGCTCCTATGACAAGGCTAACCGCTCATCCATAGACTCCTATCGGGGGCCTGGCATGGAGAAGGGGCTCAGAATACTTTCAGATGTCAGGAGCAAGTTTGATATTCCGGTAATATCCGACGTCCATTCAGTCGAAGAGGTAGGGCCGGCCTCGGAGGTGCTTGACGCCCTCCAGATACCTGCCTTTCTCTGCAGACAGACCGATTTGATTCTTTCTGCGTCAAAAACGGGCAAACCCGTGAATATAAAGAAGGGACAGTTTCTTGCGCCGTGGGATGTGAAAAACATAATCGATAAATTTTCTTCCGCAGGAAATCTCAACCTTTTTATTACCGAAAGGGGCAACGCTTTCGGATACAATAACCTCGTTGTGGATTTCAGGGGACTCCCCATCATGCGCGCATTCGGCTTTCCGGTCATTTTCGATGTTACGCATAGTATTCAGCTCCCTGGTGGTCTGGGGAGTTCTTCGGGCGGGCAGCGGGAATTTGCCGAACCGCTCGCGAGAGCTGCGGTAGCGGTAGGAGTTGATGGACTGTTCCTTGAAGTGCACCCGGAGCCAAAAAGGGCGTTATGCGATGGACCAAATATGATCAGATTGGATGAGGTCGGAAAACTCCTCACCACCGTCAAGGCAATAGATAACATCGTAAAAACAGGAGGCTATCAATGATAAGGGGGATTAGTCCGGAGGGGTTGGGTTTTTTATTTTTTGTGTCTGTAATACTGGGGATCGCTTTCATGTCATCAAGCACATACGGCGCAGATTCTTCCGAGCGGCCGCTGTCTTTTTCGAACAAGGATCTCGAACCTTATGAAAACCCCGAGGGTGGTAACTCCCGGGAGCCTCAGTCGCCTGAGCCGAAGAATTCGGAGGGCAGGAAAACTAAGGCCGAAGACGCCAAGGAACAAAGAGAAAAGGAATACTGGTGCAAAAGGACGACTCCGCAGAGAAAGAAGATCCGGCAGTTGAACGAGGAGATCAACGAGAAGGAACGAGAGTTGGCGGAGGAAAACACGGGCGGAACCGCCAGGAATAAGAAGACGCGGACACTCAACAAGGCGCTTGCAAAGACGCGAAGGCGTTTGAAAGACGCTGAAGGAATGCTTAGCGACCTGGCGGACGAGGCACATAGAAAGGGTGTTCCAATGGGATGGCTGAGATGTCAGTTCGAATGAGAGGCGAGCTTGTCTAAATCAGGTATGAATATCCTCGAAATTGCCAGAAAGGTGTTAAGGACAGAGGCGGACGCAGTTGCCTCTTTAATCGAAAAGCTCGACAGTAACTTCGAAAGGGCGATCGGGTTGCTATACGAAAGCAGCGGCAGGGTCATTGTCACCGGCATGGGGAAGTCCGGAATTGTCGGCAAAAAAATCGCCGCAACACTGGCGTCAACCGGAACCCCTGCCTTCTTCATGCATCCTGCCGAAGCGTGTCATGGGGACCTCGGCATGGTTACCGCTAATGATATTATAATTGCTATCTCAAATAGCGGGGAGACTGATGAGCTTGTAAGTCTCATCCCTTTTCTAAAGAGGTTCAATGTCAAGCTTATTTCGGTCACCGGCAATATGCAATCAACCCTCTCTCGGTCCGCCGATGTCCCCTTAGATACCTCTGTCGAGGAAGAAGCCTGTCCCCTCGGCATTGTGCCCACTGCCTCGACAACGGCTGCTATGGCTATGGGCGACGCAATCGCAATCGTTCTCCTGATAAAAAGAGGTTTTAAGGAGGAAGATTTCGCCCTTTTCCATCCGCGAGGCAGTCTTGGAAAAAGATTGTTCATCAAAGTCTCTGATCTCATGCATAGCGGGGCTTCTCTTCCCTTGACGTCGCCGGATGTGTCCATGACTGCTGCGGTAATGGAAATATCATCAAAAAGACTGGGGATAACAATAATTGCAGATGCCGGGAATAAGATATTGGGGATTGTGACCGACGGTGACCTAAGAAGAGGCATTGAACGTTGGGGCAAGAGTTTCTTTGATATGACCGCAGAAGAAGTGATGACAAGAAATCCCAGGACCGTATCGGCGGAAGAGCTTGCCGCAAAGGCCCTTTCCATTATGGAGCGGTATTCGATTACGTCCTTGGTCGTACCTGATGAAAGCGGCAGGGCCCTCGGCGTAATTCACCTTCATGACATCCTCAGACAAGGAATAGCATAGGCCTCAACCTTGTCGGCTGAGAAGATTTTCCTCCGGTTGATGTGATCGGCAGTCTCGGCAAGGTAAAAGAGACCGAGGAAGTGAAGGCACACAATTAATGGAAGTTTCCTGACCGACCGTGTATAAGGCCCTTCCGGCAACGTGAAGGGCCTTCCTATGAATGCCCCTCCGAGACCGGTTCGATAGAAAGCGTCCTGAGCCATTCTATTATTTCTTTTCTCGCGATCTTTGCATTATACCCATACCAGAGTTTCCGAATCTTAGGGTATGGTTCCAGTGCATCTTTAAACCTTCGGAACGTTCCCTCACCGCTCAGCATCTGCCGGAGTTCCTTTCCGAACCGAGCGTCTTCAAACTGGTCGATAAATTCGTTCATTGCGGCATATACATTCCGGGGGGCCCTTTCCGGCACTCTGACGTAGTTGTCTCCGCCCAGGAAAATGTCCAGTGCCAACTCTATTTCGTCTTCCACCCAGACTGGAATATCAATCTCCCGGTCGAATACAACCTCATCGAAATCCTCCATATCTTCGTCGAAGTCCCTGGAAAGCAATACGCGCGCCCTATTTAGGATATCCTCTGAAAGAATAAGGATTTCTCCAGTCTCTACGTCCAGAAAGTAATCAAAGGCGTCTCTGACCGTATCTTCCATGGCCTTCTGCACCTCATCAAAATCAATATTCAGTTTTCTCATCGAGACCGGTCAGAAGTTCACAGAGCAAAGGATAGTCGTTCTTTACCGTTTTCACTTCTTCTTTCAAATACTGAATAGTCTGAGGGACATATTTTAGGAAATAGGATCTGCCTTTTACCACTGAGAGAAATCCGTACGCCCCCAATGCTTGCATATGTCTTTGAAGCCGGCAGGGGATTATCGTCTTTCGGAAAGCTTCCTCATTAAAGGTGCTGCCGTGATAATCCCTGACTCCGTTAATGTAATATTCAAGCAATATTTCCCGGCTGCCGCCATCGATCGGAGAGTAAGGGTCCCACAACAAAGAAGCGAGGTCATAAGAGGGGGGTCCAATTCTGGCGCCCTGATAATCGATAATTCTCGGGACATCATCCTTGGCGACCATTATGTTCTGAGACTGGAAATCTCTATGCACTACTGCCTTCTCAAATGTATCCACAATCGCTGCAAGGCGATCGAATTCTTTACCGAGCAATGATAGGTTTGGGATCGAGATGCCTCTGAGCCCTGATACATATCTCTTGATAAAATAGTCAGTTTCCCAGCGCAGGTGTTCGGCGTCAAATACCCGAGACTGAAGCAGCAGACAATCCGAGACATCGTCTGAAACCCTTGTATGCAAATTGACCATTATGTCTATAACGCGCCTATAAAGATCTTCAATGACCGGAGTCTCCTTTTGGCACTTAAGCCAGGAATAAAGTGAGATATCACCGAGATCCTCAAACAGGGCATACACATATCCACGTTTTACGAAGATCGGATGGGCGGAGCCTCCGGTACCCGAACCGAGCAGTTCCGGAACAGGCACGGAATTTTTCTTAAAGAACTCTGTGTAAATTATATGTCTTTGATAATCGGGATCAAGTTTGGCACACTCCATAAGGACCGCTGTTTTGTTCCCATTTCTTATTCTGTAATAATTCCTGTCGGATCCTCCAACTCCGATGATAGTCATCGAAATCTTGTTGGGGGAATCACCGAGGAAACCTGAAGTTAATTCGGAAGGGAGAAAGGATGGAATGGCAAGTGTTTCCTTCAGGCTGATCGTATAGTCCGGTCCGATGATCGCGTTTTCTATTTGAGAACCTTCCCGCACCTTTGCACCCGGAAGCAAAATAGAACCCCGGATTGATGCCTTTTTTTCTATAATACAGCCCCCTTCAATGACCGTTCTTGCACCCAATTCTGCTCCCCTGCAGTCAACTTCAGGATGAATATAGAGTACCTCTCCCTCTTCTTTTAGCAATGAGAAGACAAACGAGGAAAAAGCCTCGGCAGTCCCGATATCTGTCCACCGGCAGCCGGTAAAGTCAACTGTGCCCACGTTGAGCCCTGACATAAGGGCCCTGAGCCATGCATCGATGACACTAGACTTTCCGGCAGGAAGCAAGTCTAGAAATTCAGGGGAATAAACCGCGACACCCGTAAAAGCGACCCTGCGCGAGCCCCTCCCTTGGGGTTGGTTATCTCCGACAGAGAGCAACCGGCCGCCCTTATCGATCCGGACGTTATTGAAACTGTGATGGTTATGGACTGCAAGTGTGGCGACATTGCCTTCAGAGATATGCTTTTCAATTAGGACCCTTAGATTTATGTCCGAAAAAATATCCGCATTATGAACAAGAAAGATCGAGCCACGGAGAAAACGCTCCGCATTTTTTAGAGCCCCTCCAGTGCCGAGAATCTTTTGTTCGTAATGGAGTTCAATTTTGTCGGCATAATCCGATGTCTCTGCCCACTGACCAAGCATTTCTGCTTTATAGTGCGCATTTACTCCCACACGCGCAACGGGAACAGCCAAAACTCGCTGTACCAGCCTTTCAATGACCGGCTTTCCGAGGACCGGGAGAAGCGGTTTGGGTATATGACTTGTGATTGGTCTAAGCCTCTCACCAAATCCCGCAGCTAATATGAATGCTTTAATCACGGTACAAAAGACAACTGTTTCTGATTCTTTTATTAAAAACGCTCAACTCTCCCTCCCACCATATTTCCATCTCCTTAAGATTTAAGTCCTTTTCAATGTCACTCCTCACTCTGTCAGTGCCTGCGAGGATATCAATGGGCAGTAGTTTCTCCTCATATTCATAAGGGGGTCTTTTCCATGCAAAGTACTTCCCGTAAAGCTCAAAAACAGCTTTAATGACAGCTACTCCGGTCTTGAAGGGCCGGAATTTCTCTTTTTCAGTGATATGTATCTGTGCGCCGCCACAGACTATTCCGGCATACTTCTGGAAAGTCGGCAAAAAGTAAAGAGGTCGAAAAACGATGCCGGGTAGCCTAAATTCAGATAGTCTTTTTATAAGGACATCGGGGGAGATAAAAGGCGCCCCAAAGATCTCAAAAGGTCGTGTAGTCCCACGCCCTTCGCTCAAGTTAGTGCCCTCGATAAGACACATCCCAGGATAAACCAGCGCTGTCTCAACAGTCGGCATATTGGGGGAAGGCAATACCCAGGGAAGCCCCGTATCTTCAAACCACATTCGTCTTTTCCATCCTTTCATAGCGATTACGGAGAGCTCGGCGCCCATATAAAAAGATTTGAGACATTGCGCAACCTCCCCGACAGTCATTCCGTGCCGGACAGGAAGCGGATGCAGCCCCACAAAGGACTTATACGTCGGATCAAGAACAGGGCCCTCGGTGAGATTGCCCCCGATAGGGTTTGGCCTGTCCAAAACAACAACCGCCTTGCCGGCATCCCTGCAAGACTTCATGACCAGTGCCATCGTCCAGATAAAAGTGTAATACCGAGAACCGATATCCTGTAAGTCGATGACCATTACATCAATATCTCTGAGCATTTCCTGGGATGGCTGGCGAACCTCTCCATAAAGGCTATAAACCGGTAGCCGGGTGGAACCATCTCGAAATCCTTCCCATTCAACCATATTGTCCTGTGTTTCGCCTCTAAATCCATGCTGTGGTCCAAAAAGTGCAGCGAGCTTGAATTTCCTGGATTTACGGCTTACAGACACCGCATGTTGAAGATTTCGGTTTACAGAAGCAGGATGCACTAACAACCCAATCCTGGAGCCGTTGAGATTCCGGGGCCATTCCCTTTCTATCAAGTCCAGGCCTGTTCTGATCTTATCGCGCATTGCGGGGATACTTCCGGGGTTTATTCGAGAAGAAGGTCCCTGATTTCCATCGTCAACTCTTTCAACTTCAACTCATGGTTCTCAAGGGTAATCTCGTGCAACTTCACATCATTTCTCTTCTTGATTTCGCTTATGATTCCAGTGCCTTTATCCGAGATTGAGGCAATAACGGGTTTTTCCGCATTAAGAAGCTCGACGACCATCTTGCAGAATTTCCTGGAGAGACATTCAACCTTTCCTATCTCATCGATAAAATATAATCCGGTTTTTTTATCCTTCGAAAAGATAGTATCGAGCATGGTATCAAAACCTTTCACATCAACACGAAACTTGCCGACGCCGTATTTGCTCTTGAGCCCGACATGAGCAAGTATCCTGCTGTCGCCATAAAGGCTCCCAATAAGAAGTCCCGCCTGAACGCCTTCTTCCGTGATCTCTGCCGTATAAAACCCTGTAGGATTGAACTCTTTGAATACCTCTGAGAGTTTCCTTATCAGCGTCGTCTTGCCGGAACCCGGTATGCCTGTTAAAAGGATGTTTTTTTTCATCCCGCCATTAATATCTCTAACAATCTGTCAAACTCATCGAGCGAATAATATTCAATCTCTATCTTTCCGCCTTTTTTGCCTTTATGCGATATACGCACTTTAGTTCCCAGATGTTTGATGAGTTTCTCCTCCAGGGAGGCAATCTGAGGATCTTTTTTGTCTCCACTCTTGGGCGGTTTGGAAATATTCTTTGCCAGCAGCTCCGTTTCCCTTACGCTTAGGCTACTCTTAATGATCTTCCGCGCCGCCTCAATCTGGCGGGTCCTTCCCTCAACAGCCAACAGGGCCCGGGCATGACCCATACTTAAAGAGCCGTTATACAACATCGTCTTAATCTCATCCGGAAGCTTAAGCAGCCGCAGGTAATTTGCAACCGTAGCTCGTTCCTTCCCAACCCTGGCGGCGAGATCTTCCTGAGTGAGATCGAAATCTTTGACTAAGCGATTGAACGCCTCCGCCGTCTCAATAGGGTTGAGATCTTCTCTCTGTATATTCTCGATTAAGGCGATCTCTAAGGAATCCTTTGAAGCGACGTTTTTTATCAGGGCAGGAATTTTTTTCAGCCCGGCAAGGATTGACGCCCTCCATCTTCGTTCTCCCGCAATAAGATTAAAAGCGCCGTCGCCCGTTCTCGATACGATGATCGGTTGGAGAACCCCTTTTTCTTTTATCGACGCTGCCAGCTCTTTCAGAGATTCCTCATGAAAGACCCTCCGCGGCTGCTGTTTGCCGGGCATAATCCTGTCAACATCAAGATATAAGACCTCTTCGCCCTTTTCGGGTATCAGGGCATTAAGCCCTTTGCCCAACGCCGTTTTCATGCAGCATCTCCTTTGCCAAAGATAGATAACTCTGAGCTCCTCTTGACCGGACATCGTATAGAATTGCCGGCTTGCCGTGACTCGGGGCTTCGCTCAGGGCCACATTTCGAGGTATTATTGTGGAATAAACTTTTTCACCGAAGTGTTTCTTGATTTCCGTGACCACCTGATGGGCAAGGCTGTTTCTGGTGTCGAACATGGTCAGAAGTATCCCTTCGATGTCAATACCTGGATTAAAAGATGCCCTGACAAGACGTAATGTTCTTGTCAAAAGCCCAAGCCCCTCGAGCGCATAATACTCACATTGAACCGGAACGAGGACCGACCCGGCCGCAACAAGCGCATTCACTGTCAGAAGACCGAGCGAGGGCGGGCAGTCGATAAAGATATATCGGTAGATGTCTGTAATTGTTTCTAAAGTTTCCGAAAGAATACGCTCACGACCTTCTCTTCCCGCAAGCTCAATCTCAGCGCCGAGAAGATCTATGCTCGAAGGAAGTACAAACAGGTTCTCCACGGAGGTGGCCATTATGGCTTCATTCACCCCGCATGTACCCGAAAAAACGCTATAGAGAGTATTTTGAAGCGAATCTCTCGCTATTCCCAGTCCTGACGTGGAATTTCCCTGCGGATCTATGTCGATAAGGAGGATCTTCTCGCCTGAAAGTGCAAGTGATGCCGCGAGATTTATCGCGGTTGTCGTCTTTCCCACCCCACCCTTTTGGTTCACTATGGCTATAATTTTGTGCATATCAGAAAGTATTATAGCATTTTGCCCACGGATTCGATAAAAATCTTTACTCACTCCTTGTCAGTCGTTCCACGTGGAACAATCCAGTGCTTTTATATATATTTACCAGGAAGGGCCATCTCTTTCGGGGGTGATAACTCTACCTCTTCAGAATGAATTTTCTCACATCTCCCGTGCGAAGCGTGACTTTCTGAGAATCGAGAAATTCGAGAAAAGGAAGCGCATATTTTCTTGTCGTATTTAGTAAATCTCTGAACTCAGCCACAGTCATCGCGGGTTTTTTCCCGAAAAAAGTCCCGAGTGACGATATCATTTCATTATAGCCGGCCGTCGACATATAGATAGATTCGTTCACTCTCACTACCTTTCCTTCCTTCGACATCAGAGAGAGGATGTCAGTCAACCGCTTCGGTTCTATCTTTAACAAAGAAGAGAGTTCTTCTTTCGTCGGGGGCTGAAACCTCCCTTTTTCGAGCAGCGCAAGTATCTTTACCCTGAATTCTTCCTCGCTGCTCGAAAGCGCAACTTTGAAATCGCCGTGCCTGACCAGATCTTTTTCGACCAGCACGCCTCTTAATCCGGCAAGGATAAAGTTGAAAAGTCGAGCATCAATTCTCAACTGGTTCCTTATTTCTTCTTTGGACATTCCCGGTTTAAGTGGGTTTTTCTTATGAAAGACCATCAGCAGTCCGAGTACTTTGTTTTGAAGGGACAAAAATGATTTTTTATGAATAAGCTGATCTTCAAAGACAATTAATTCTCCGGCCTTTTCGAGCTTCTCAACAGTGTCTGCCAACGTTTTAAGATCGATGTTTACCCACCCCTTCAGAGTATTAAGAGATATCCCCTGAGGTCCTGACTTCTCTATCTTTAGCGCGATCTTCCCGTCGAGGCTACCCGAATAGAGCACTCTGAGATCTTCTATCCCTTCCCTGCGCCTTCTTCTCGGCGGCGACGTATCGAGAACTTCTCCTCCTCCAAGGGTTTCAAGAGGTGAAAACCTTCTGATGATATATCTATCACCAGAGACTGCGATAACGGGATCTTGAAGCCTGAGTTGGCAATAACAATTATCCAGGGGTCTTAATTCTTCCTTTTCGTAAAGTATTATTCTGGCGACAGTTTCGGAAGTGCCGACGTAGAAATGGACCAGACTTTTATTTTTTAATGGAGGTGCATCAGGAAGCAATTCCAGAAATGCATCCATAATTTTTGTCTCGGCAAAACTTGACGGGGTTAATGCAACGTCCCCTCTTGTCAGGCTCTCTTTCTCAACTCCCTGGAGATTCACCGCAACCCGCTGTCCGGCGTATGCGGTCGAAATGGCGCTGCCGTGGCTATGAAGTCCTCTGACCTTGGCCTTTATATTTGCCGGCAGTATCTCGAGCGGGTCGTCTAGGGAAATTCTCCCGGATATCGCGGTGCCGGTAATAACGGTACCGAACCCCTTTAGTGTAAAGACCCTGTCTATGGGAAGCCTGAACAGACCACCCGTATTCTTCGGAGCAATTCTTAGGGCAATCTCTCTAATCTCTCTTTTCAGGGCATCGAGATTTTCACCTGTCTTTGAGGAGACCCCAATTATTGGAGAATTCTCAAGAAATGTACCTTTCACAAAGGCGAGTATTTCATCCCTTACCAGATCAACCCATCCTTTCTCTGCAAGGTCTGTCTTCGTAATCGCTATGAGTCCGGACTTTATTTTAAGCAGATCGCATATTGCGAGGTGCTCCCGACTCTGAGGCATGATCCCTTCGTCGGCGGCGATAACAAGCAAAACCATGTCTATCCCGCCCGCACCCGCCAGCATGTTCCTGATAAGTTTCTCATGTCCCGGGACATCAACAATGCCAACGGAAAGCCCACTGTCGGGAAAGACAAGGTCTGCAAAGCCTATATCGATCGTTATTCCGCGCTCTTTTTCTTCCTTCAGCCTATCCGGGTCAATCCCTGTAAGCGCTTTTACAAGAGAACTCTTTCCATGGTCTATATGGCCAGCAGTACCGAGAATTATATGTCTCATCTCTCCACCTAATAAATTTTTATTCACCATTATAATATTTTGCCGTTGTATTTTGGCCATTATTTTCAGTAAATTATCTCGCGTACTTATTTATGAGGAAAATGGTTGGCGAACTTTTTATAAAATGTTATATAATTAGTTTAAAAAGTGTCGGCACCTTTTAAAACCATTGGGAGGTATAGAGTGGACAACAAAGTCAAGATTAACTGCTGGGAATTTAAGAAATGCGGCAGGCAACCCGGGGGATCTCATACTCATGACCTGGGCACATGTCCGGCAGCTATGGAAAAAAAACTAGCCGGCACCCATGGAGGAAAAAATGGCGGCAGAAGTTGCTGGGTAATTGCGGGGACTTTATGCAAAGGAGAGATTCAAGGCTCTTTTGCGCAGAAGTATAAGAGCTGCGAAATTTGCGATTTTTACAAAAAAGTAAAGGAAGAAGAATTTCCTAAATTCATGCTTTCCGCTCTTATCCTTAGGAAGCTCGGCGGAATTTGATAGAACTGCTCATTCCAAGGACAGGGAAGAAGCAACGACCCTCACGAGATCGTTAATCTCCTGCTTTCTTATGGTTCTGGCGTCCAACATGAGCGAATCATCCTTGATCCTGGCGATGACCGGAGGGGAACTGCTCCGCAGCCTTGCCTCCACTTCATTGACGGAGAGTCCGGCGGGTCTTACAGAGACTGCATATGTCGGAAAAGCAACCTCCGGAAGCGAGCCTCCACCCGCCTTAGAGGAATCACGCACCACGGAAACACTCGCATCTCCGGCTATCTTCTGAAGTTCAGAGGCAATCTTCTTAGCCCTTGCCTGTATTTCAGCTGGAGACTGAAGCAACATATTCAATACAGGTATCTCCTTTTTTGCCTTTTCGACGTCAAGGTATTCCATGAGCGTAGCCTCGAAAGCGGCTATTGCAAGCTTATCAATCCTTACCGCCCTTGCCAGCGGATTTTTCTGGATCTTTTCCGTATATTGTTTCTTCCCGACAATGATCCCTCCCTGCGGACCTCCGAGAAGTTTGTCTCCACTGAACGATACAATATCGACATCCGCCCCTACAATATCGGAGACGGAAGGTTCATCATAAATCCCATAGGGTTTCAGGTCTATAAGACAGCCACTGCCAAGGTCATACATGACCGGAAGGTCCCGCTGCCTGCCGAGCGACACGAGGTCTTCAATCGGCACTCCTTCTGTAAATCCCGTTATCTTATAGTTCGACTGGTGTACCTTGAGAATCAGGGCGGTGTTGTCATTGACCGCATTTGTATAATCATGGAGATGTGTTTTGTTCGTCGTTCCGACCTCCCGCAAAACGGCCCCGCTTGCGGACATTACGTCCGGGATCCGGAAAGAACCTCCGATTTCTACAAGCTCGCCCCTGGAGACAATGACCTCCTTGCCCCTTGCCATAGTGTTCAGACATAATAGCACCGCGGCCGCATTATTATTGACAATAAGAGCATCCTCGGCGCCGGTAACAGCAGTAAGCAATCTTTTTGTGTGAGTATGCCGCCGCCCCCTCTTTCCGCTTGCGAGGTCGTACTCCAGAGTTGAATAATGGCTGCCTGCCGCACTCACATTATCGAGGACCTTCTCTGAAAGCACCGCCCTGCCAAGATTCGTGTGGATAACTATTCCCGTTGCGTTGATAAGAGGCAGAAGGCTAAAGGATGAAAGGCTGACAATCGTCTGCTCGATCTCCGCCGAAAGGACCGCCGGGGAAATATCTGCCGTCTTGCCCTTAAGAATTCCGCTTCTCCTCAGTGCGATCACTTCCCTGACAGCATCGAGCACAATCTTCCTCTGAAACTGCGAAAGCCATCTCTGTCCGTCTGAGCTCTTGAGAATCTCATCCACTGACGGAAGATTGGAAAGAAGCTTGTTCTTGCCGGTCTTTTCCACTCTTAGCCGAGCCCCATCTTCTTCAGTACCTGCTCCGCACCTCCCGAGCCGGGAGCATCTTCCGGCATATATAACATGACACCCCCCTTAACCGGCCTGATAACGATCTTGCCCTCGGCGGCAAGTTTATTTGTCGCGTCGACCGGGTTCTCATCGCCAAAATATTTCTTGAATGCCTCGTTGAACCCCGAGTAAACCGAATGTATGCCCTTAAATCCCTCTTTCCTCAGACTCACAATGGCCCTTTTTACAAACTCCTCATGAGAAAGTTTTTCTTCCATCTGCCCTCCTCAAAATTTATTTGCTATAGTATCAAAGATTAACCCTCATTGCTATGACTTCCTTCCCGGGTCCTCAATGCCCGCCTCAAAAAAGCCCTTCTCACGAAGCCTGCAGCTGTCACAGCGGCCGCATGGCCTGACCATGGCGCTGACCTCCTCAAGATCCGAAGATAACACTTTCACCGTATCTGCAGATCCCCGCCCTTCCGGCCCTCCTCCCCCACCGGTGACTTGCGGGTCATAACAACTCCATGTGAGAGAATAATCCAAACCGAGTTCGATACCTTTTCTTATTATCTCAGACTTCTTCATGGAAATGAGCGGGGCCCTAATCCTGAATTTCAATCTCCCCTCTACCGACACCTTTGTCGCAAGATTAGCCATATCTTCAAAGGCCCTCAAGTACTCGGGCCTGCAGTCCGGATATCCGCTGTAATCGACCGCATTCGCTCCAATGAAGATGCTTTCAGCTTCAAGCACCTCGGCCCAGGCGAGGGCCACTGAAAGAAATATCGTATTCCTCGCGGGGACGTACGTGACAGGAATAAGGCCGTGCGTCTGCTCGCTCGGAAAGTGAGAAGACGTCTCCGCAAAATCTCTGTCTTTTGCGCTTACCCGTTTTTGCGCCTCAGCACTTTCCTTTGGCACCTCAATATCGGACGTAAGCGCCGACCCCCCTATCTCCCTAAGATCGAATTCCGTGACGAGGTGCCTTTCAACTTTCAAAGAAGACGCTATCCTCTTTGCAAATGCGAGTTCCACCCCGTGCCTCTGATTGTAATTAAAACTTAGGGCATGCACCTTGTACCCCTCTGCTTTCGCTATGGCCAGGGCAGTCGAGGAATCGACCCCCCCGCTCAAGAGCACCACAGCCCTGCAGTTCTGCCCGTGCGCTAAAGACTTCAACTGCATCGAATTATTTTTTCCGACAAATCATCACGCACATTTTTTTCGGCGAATGGAACAACAATTTCGGATGCTCAGTAAATGTCATCCCCGGTCCCTTCTTTCCCGTCAGCCCCGGCGCTTGCAAGAAAGAATGAATCATCTGAAACCCTGTATATAAACGGATGTCCCCAAGGATCTCTCTCGTTCGAAATAATATCAAGGCTGGGGGGATAACTCGAATGCTCAAGTTTGTAGGTCTCAATGGTAAACCTTATCTTATCAAGCATTCCACCGGCCTTAAACTCCTTGGAAAGGCCCCCTTTACTAAATGCCGTGACAGACACCGAAAGGATCAATGATATGCAGAGCGCCGCAGAAACCAGCAACCTCATCGGAGGCAAGGACTTTCTCTTTTTAACCGCTTCAGCTTCAGCCTCCGAAATAAGAGGGGCCAATTCAGCTTCTTCGACAACCCCCCTTTCCATCAGCGAAAGAAGAGTTTTTGAAATCTGGAAATTATCCCCTCCGCTCAGGTCAATAATAGTGCTCACGTCATTTTCTCCGTCTACATACTTTAAGATTTCAACCTCTTCCTCATTCAGATCCGATATGCCCTCTCCGCGCTTCCTAAAGACGGTATCGAGCGTAATCCTTCCCCTTATCAGAGACCATTCGTCGACGATTCTTAGCCCTTCCATAAGCAGATGTTGCGTGTCAAGAGATGTAGAGAGCACTTTGTCTTGGGGAATGCCCTGAGAAGTAAATTCATAGGTGCCCTGTTTCCAGTTGAAGATCTGTATCACTGTTTCCGTTATCTGGCTGTTGATAATGTCCCCAACGATCCCCTTGTCGACGAATTCTTTTTGAACAATAATAGTCCCAAGCTTCGCCTTCGTTTTTTTCTGTTCTTCCAGTGCGGCTTCAAGATCGCCTTCCCCAATGAGCCTTCGTTTAAGCAAAATCTTGCCAAGCCGGTTGTCATCGATTCTTCGCTTTGATTCCGCGCCGACGACGTTGCCGTCCATAAAGAGTAATTTGATCTTGTCAAGCTTGCCGTCAAGCGTCAGTATGCCGGTCTTACGCTGAAAATAAATAAGTTGAAGAATGTCCGCCAGTCCGAAATCGGTTAAAGATCCTTCTAAAGCCATCCCTTTGCAATCCTCTTTTTTGTAAAGTAATGAGAAATAAGATAGAACCCCGCGCTGATCCATAGCGCCGCCCACTTGAAAAAGCCGTGAGATATCAAATGACTATCGGGGACGAATGTCTTGAGAGTTACCAAGAGCAGCAGAAAGAATAAGAAAGGCCAGAGAAAAAGGAAACCCGCCAATATTCTCCCCGCATAAATATAGGTAAGACCCGGAAAAGTAAAAGACAAGACCTTCATCGTGTCCCTGTGTCTGCGCTGCTGCTCGTAAATACCCAAAAGCCAGGAGACCCTCTCTTTCACGTCGAGTTCATCGAGTTTTACGAGGGACCCGAAACATTGGGGACACATCTCTCCCCACATGATTCTTTTTTCACATTTAAAACAGAGAATCGTGCCGCACTTTCTGCATCTGAAAGAATGTTGATGCCAGAGCGTATCCAGAATATAGAAAAGAATGAACAGGATTACCGCAGCCAAGGAAATCGCCCAAGGCGCAACCGAGGCGAGCACAGAGGAGGAGGAGGTATAAAACCGCGTAAACACAAAATCCCAGATTTCCGGAGGCGTGAGTGTCTCGTCTATTACGAACCTGTTTACGTTCCTGCCGGCTATTGCCCTATATCCCGCTACTGCCACCCTGTCAACAGCGAGCGCCGACTTAAAAAACTGCTCGCCGGCAGTAAAATCGAGCATCTCACGAGAAACCTGCGAGAGGTTATAATACGCAGAAGGAAGAGGTTTCACGCCTATCGCGGCGGTATATGACTCTGTCGCTTGCTGGAGGATTGACCTTTTTCCTTCCTCGAAATTATACAGACCTACATAACAGTTGCCAAGATTCACGTAGACCCCCGCGTCACGTTTGATTTCAAGCAACCTTTTGTAAACGGCTATCGCTTCTTCATAGCGCCCTTTCCTCTTCAAGGCCAGCGCATAGGAATAAAGAGGGGCGTAGTCCTTGTTGTCTTTCAACACCGAAATCGCA
The DNA here is from genome assembly GCA_963811165.1 of uncultured Nitrospiraceae bacterium. Lineage (GTDB taxonomy): Bacteria > Nitrospirota > Thermodesulfovibrionia > Thermodesulfovibrionales > UBA6898 > Sulfobium. The sequence goes on along the minus strand of CAWEQH010000001.1, from coordinate 165,347 downwards.
TAATCGCTGTCTTTCCCCTCGTTTACTTTCACAATCGCCTTTACGATTCCCGATGACGAGGTCCTGACATACGTCGTTGCCATCTTGGAAAAAACCGGATAAAAGGCCAGGAAAAGAAGGAACAGATACACTATGGATCTGTCGTATTTTTTCATATAGATGCCAAGAAGTATCAGGGTCCCCCCAATAAACAAAAGGGGACTTGCCAGCGAAAGGGCCATAATAACGACCAGGATCAGTCCCCTCGAAAAAGTCTCCTCTATATCGTGGGAGACAAGGGGAATGTCAGTAAACAGTCTTATGATAACAATCAGCGAAACTGCAACCACAAGTGAAATGATCCCGCCAAAAAAAAGGCAACCCGCAAGGGTAAAAGACCACCAAAAATTTCTCGAATAGGCATCTATGCCCTGTACTATGTAATCGATGCTGTTTAAAATCCCATCGGCCGAGAAAGAAAAGACGGCCTTAGACAACTCGAAATATACGGCGGGGAGATCGGGAGAATACAGAAGGGCCCTCCTCAGCAGTTCAACCGCATGTGCCCTGTCCTGATGGGCCTTTTCCATCAAGACATATGAATACGTATCGGAGTTTTTGATGCCCTTGTTTAATTGGCCCTCGAAAAAATCATCGCAAAACGAAATCGATGGCTGAAAAACGACAGACAAAAATAAGAAAAACGTGGCCCATCTCATATTCAGGCACCGACCCTGGGCTCCGTACCTTTCATGATACGGCTTATATTGTCCCTGTGGCGTATAAATATCAGTACCGTCAAGGCCAAAAGAACCGGCATCTTCTCGCGCGAGTCAAGAACCAATGCGCTCAGAGGCAATAGACCGAATGAAACGAGGGCCCCGAGAGAAGAATATCTGGTAATGAGAACTGTCATCAGCCATATTATAATAGTAAAAAGCCCTGTTTGTGGAGAATAAATAGTGAGCACCCCTAAACTCGTAGCAACACCCTTGCCGCCTTTGAACTTCAAAAAAAGGGAAAAATTATGCCCAAGTACCGCACAGAGGCCCACCAGCCCCTCAAATAAAACCCCGGAGCCGAAGTATCTGGCTATAAGGACGGCACACACACCTTTCAACGAGTCCCCCGCCAGCGTAAGAAGGGCAGCTCCCTTTCCTGTGGTTCTTAATACATTCGTGGCCCCTATGTTGCCGCTTCCGGCATTTTTAAGGTCCACGCCCTTTATTCTTGCCACAATCAAGCCGGTAGGCAAAGACCCCAGCAAAAAAGCAAGAGCCGACAATAGCACAATTTTCAAATAGTTCTCCAAAAGGCAATCGTATATTTCACTCCGGAGACAACGGCCAATACCAGTGCAACCCAGATAAGTACAATCCCCACATCGTAAAGGTCGATAATAAAAAAATTACCGGTAAGGATAAGACACAGGATTGCACTGATCTGCGCGGTCGTCTTGAGCTTTCCCCCCATCTCAGCCGGTATTACTATATCTCTCGAAAGGGCGACCACCCGCAAGGCCGTAATGAGAAATTCCCGCATAATAAGCACAATTGCCATCCATGCAGTGATCCTCTCCATGTCAACAAGCACGATGAGCGCCGAAATAATAAGGAACTTATCTGCAATCGGGTCCATGATAATACCAAATTTGGTAACCTGGCCCGAGCGTCGCGCAAGATAGCCGTCCAGGAAATCAGTGATCGAAGCAATGCTAAAGACCAGGGCCCCAAGAACAGGATGTTGGTAGACTGATATAACAAAAAAAGGGATGAGTACTATTCTGCTTAGGGTAAGTACCGTTGGTGCATTAAGCCTCAAGGTACTCATCAATGATCCTTTTCCATAAGCCCTTTGAAGTCAGAATAAGATCGGTGACCTCACGTACCGCCCCTCTGCCGCCCCCGTTTTTAGTTATGAACAACGAATACTTTTTCACGCCCTTGTCCGCATCGGCGACTGTGACCGGCATGCCTACCTTCTTCATTACCGGCACATCTACGATATCATCACCTATGTAGGCCACTTCTTTGTCTGAAAGAAAGTATTTTTCAGCGAGGGTGCGATATACGGCCAGCTTGTTAAAACACTTCTGATATACCTCTTCTATGCCAAGCTCATGGGCCCTTCTTTCCACAACTTTGGATTTCCTGCCTGTAATAAGTGCTACCACAATACCTGCCCGCAGCAACATCTTTATTCCATGCCCGTCCCGGACGTGAAAGGATTTATACTCGTTTCCCCTGTTGTCAAGAATGATACTTCCGTCCGTCAGTACCCCGTCAACATCGAGGATAAGGAGCTTGATATTATTCGCTATTTTAGCAATATCTGTTTTCGATTTTTTTTTCAACAAGGTATCCTTGTCCAAAAATTAGGGATAACGCTTCCCCCTTGTTATTGGAAACACAACATGAAAAATAGATTAAGCCGCAACATTCTTTCTGTCAAGATAATATTGTCCTCTTTTCTATTGCTTATTTACGTAAGTAAAACAGTAGTGGTAGTAGGGGATGTCAGTAAGGAGAAAAAAGATAAAAGACATTGATTCATAAAGGTAAACGCGGCTTGAATCTGTGTTGAGAAAATGCCCGACTTCCCAATACATCGCCCCCGGGGAAAAAAAGCACAGGATGCTGACACGAAAGCAACAGGGATGTTGTCTGAAATATCAAATTAGGATATAATAGCATACCTTCCGGAACGAGTTACTAACAATTGTTAAGAATATGTTAATAAAGGCAGCCTAGCGCATGACCATAGAAGAAATATGGAATAAGAGTCTTTCGAAAATAGAGGGGAAAATAGGAGGCACCGTGTATGACCTCTGGTTTAAGCCCATCAAGCTCTCTCATTTAAAGGAGCAGACGGCCACCCTCGAAATTCCCAACCGCTTTTTTAAGGAATGGATCGAGGATTCCTATCCCAATCTCATTAAAGAGTCGATCGAGACGGTGGTGGGATATCCGGTCACGCTGCGGTACAGGATCGAGGAGAAGCAGCAGAACAATCAGAAAAAAATTATAGAAAAACTTGAAAACAGAAGAATAAAACTTGCCAGCAAAGGCATCTATCTCAATCCGAAATATACGTTTGAGAATTTTATTACGGGCAATAGCAATCAGTTTGCCCATGCGGCCGCTATCGCGGTTGCCGATTCTCCCGGGAAGACCTATAATCCCCTTTTTATTTATGGCGGCGTAGGGCTGGGAAAAACCCATTTGATGCATGCCATAGGAAATAAGGTGCTCGATTCCCGCAATGACTTCTCGGTCCTCTACGTCTCCTCGGAGCAGTTTACGAATGAAGTCGTTTCATCCCTCAGGCATGACAAGATGGCCGAATTGAAGGAAAAATACAGAAACCTCGACCTGCTCCTGCTTGATGATGTGCAGTTCATCGCAAAAAAAACCGCGACCCAGGAAGAGTTTTTTTATACCTTCAACGCCCTGTACGAAAAACAAAAACAGATCGTTATTTCCTGCGACAGGCCCCCGAAGGAAATCAGCGAGGTGACCGACCGGCTGAGGTCGAGATTTAATATGGGTCTTATCGCGGATATTCAGCCGCCCGACATAGAGACGAAGCTCGCCATCATATATAAAAAATCGGACATGATGGCATTAAAAAAAATTCCGGAAGATGTCGCCAATTTTCTTGCCGCCAAGATACGATCCAACATAAGGGAGCTCGAGGGCTGCCTTATCCGGATTGCCGCGCAGTCATCCCTTACGGGCGAGGAGATCAACCTCGAAACGACAAAGAAGATCCTGAAAGACATTATTCATGATGACGAAAGACCTGTCACGGTCGAGGCGATCCAAAAAATTGTATGCGATTTCTATAATATAAGCCTGGCTGACATTAAAGGCCAAAAGAAGGACAAAGGACATCGCGCTGCCGCGGCAGGTAGCGATGTATCTGAGCAAACAGGTCACTGATGTATCGCTAAGCGATATAGGAAAGCATTTCGGCGGGAAGGACCACGCAACAGTAATCTATGCGTGCAAGCAGATAGAAGAGAGAAGGACGAAGGACGAAACCTTCAACAGAATGATGGAAAATCTTTTACAGAAGATAAAGAACTAAGGAGGGGTTATATGAAAATCATTGTCTCCAAGGACGAAATTCTGGCGAAGCTCTCGAACATACAGAATATTGTCGAGAAGAGGAACACGATGCCTATTTTGAGCCATTTTCTCTTAGACGCCGGAAAAGCGGGCTCATTTATCATTGCGACCGACCTCGATACCGCACTGAAGGAACCCCTCGCGATAAAGGTGGAAAAAGAAGGGAAAATCTGCATCCCTGCGAGGAAGATGTTCGAGATCGTAAGAGAGGTCGAGGGCGACCTGTTGCTCGAATCGGTTGATGAACAATGGCTGAAACTCAAGGCCGGAGCAAGCAACTTCAGACTTGCTTGCCTGTCCGCAAAGGAATTTCCTGCATGGCCGGGCATGGAGGACATGGAAGAAATTGAGGTGGGGGCAAAGGTCCTGGCGGAGGTAATAGAAAAGACGGTCTATGCGGCGGGAGAAAGCGATACCAGGTATACCCTTAACGGTCTTCTTTTTCATGTCCTCACTGACGGCAGTGTCACGGTGGTGGGGACCGACGGACACCGGCTTGCTTTGATAAAAAGAAATATCACAGGGAGCATAAAGGAAGAGAGGAAACTCATAATCCCCAGGAAGGCCGCAGCAGAACTGAGGAAACTTCTCGATAAACACGAAAACAATGTCCGCATGACTCTTTGCAAAAACCATGTCCTGTTTTCAGCATAGGGGAGATACAGTTCCTTACCAGGCTGATCGAAGGGACTTACCCCAATTATGAGCAGGTGATTCCCTCAGCCAACGAAAAAAGAGTGACTGTCCTAAGAGAAGCTTTTGTAAAGACCCTGCGAAGAGTGGCGATAATGTCCAGGGAACGGTCGAATGCAGTAAAGCTCGACCTCTCAGATGGAATGATCGCGATTACCTCTTCCAATCCTGATATGGGAGAGGCGCATGACGAATTGGCAGTGGAATATGCAGGGGAAGGGGTCTCCCTTGGTTTTAACGCCCGGTATCTTATAGACATCCTTGAGGCGATGGCCTCTGAAAAGGTGGTCTTAGATCTGCAGGCGCCCTTGAGCCCGGTCCTTATCAAAGAGGAGAAGGACGAGGATTACCGCTGTGTGATAATGCCGATGAGGATTTAGAGAAAGCCGGTTCCGGGATACCCGGGCAAAATTTAGAGTAAACTATCAATATAGAGGTACGATGGAAGATAACAACGTGACGCAAAAAGACGCCGAATCCTACGGCGCAGAGGACATCAAGGTACTGAAAGGCCTGAGCGCTGTTAGGAAGAGGCCTGCCATGTATATAGGCTCGACCGGCCCAGAGGGGCTCCACCATCTCGTCTACGAAACCGTGGACAACAGCGTGGACGAGGCCCTTGCAGGATATTGCAACAATATCGATGTCATTCTTCACCACGACGGAAGCTGCTCGGTTATCGATGACGGCAGGGGTATTCCCACCGGGCCCCATCCCGGCGACTCTGAATAGGACGGCCGCACGAAGTGGTCCTGACGGAACTCCATGCAGGCGGAAAATTCGAGTCAAAGGCGTATAAGATATCCGGCGGGCTGCACGGCGTCGGAATATCGGTTGTAAATGCCCTGTCGGAGTGGCTCGAGGTCGAGATCAAACAAAACGGCCAGGTCTTTCATCAGAGGTTCGAACGGGGAGTACCTGCAGCGCCCCTTGCCGTTGTCGGCAAGACAAAGGCAGAGGGCACAAAGGTGACCTTTAAGCCGGACCCTGAAATTTTCATCGAGATGATGGAATTCAGCTATGACATGCTCTCCCAGAGGTTGAGGGAGCTGGCGTTTCTGAACAAGGGACTTAAGATAACGATCCTCGATGAAAGGATCAGACAAGAACCAGGAGTTTCTTTACAAAGGCGGCATTGTCTCGTTTGTTGAGCATCTCAACAAGAACAAGACCCCGCTTCATCCCAAGCCGGTTTATGTTTCAGGGGAAAAAGACGGCATCGCCGCCGAGGTCGCCCTGCAGTACAACGACAGCTATGCCGAGACCATTTATACCTTTGCAAATAATATAAATACAAAAGAGGGAGGCACCCATCTTATAGGGTTTAAGTCGGCCCTTACCAGGACGGCCAACAGCTATGCCACATCTTCCGGCATTTTGAAGGACGTAAAGGAGAGCGTCTCAGGCGATGACATCAGAGAGGGTCTGACAGCCGTTATCAGTGTAAACTTGCCGAACCCTCAGTTTGAGGGGCAGACCAAGATGAAGCTCGGCAACAGCGAGGTCAAGGGCATCGTGGAGTCGATCGTAAATGATACGCTCTCGACATATTTCGAAGAAAACCCCTCTATCGCCAGGAAGATCATAGAAAAGGCTATCCAGGCGGCAAGGGCGAGGGAGGCGGCAAGGAAGGCAAGGGAGCTCACAAGGAGAAAAGGCGCGCTCGAAGACACAGGCCTTCCCGGAAAACTTGCCGATTGTTCCGAAAAAGACCCTGCCATGAGCGAACTCTTTATCGTCGAAGGTGATTCCGCAGGCGGCTCGGCCAAGCAGGGCAGAGACCGCCGGACACAGGCGATCCTGCCGCTCAGGGGAAAGATACTGAATGTTGAAAAGGCGAGGTTTGACAAGATGCTCGGCTCCGAGGAGATAAGGATCCTCATCACTGCGCTGGGAACCGGCATAGGCGCCGATGACTTCGACGTGAATAAAGATCAGATACCATAAGATCATCCTTATGACCGATGCGGATGTCGACGGCGCTCATATCAGGACCCTGCTGCTGACATTCTTTTACCGCCAGATGCCCCAGGTCATCGAAAAGGGCTATCTCTATATAGCCCAGCCGCCGCTGTTTAAGGTAAAAAAAGGCAAGACAGAAAAATATATACAGAATGAGGCCGAGATGCAGAGCATGCTCTTTGAGCTCGCCTCTGAAGATATCAGCCATGACGATAAAGGGACAGGAGGTAAAAGGGCAAGGCCTTGATCCCTTTCCTTAAGCGCCTTTCGAGCTATGAAAAACTTATGGACTGGTTCAAGCGGAGGCGCAAAGACACCGACGTCCTGAAAATTTTGCTGGATGAAGGAATCAATAAGTCCGTCCTCAAAGACAGAAACGCCCTCGACCGCTCTTCTTGAGAAGATCGGGAAGGCCGTCCCCGGCGCCGCCATCGGCGACGTATCGGAAGATGAAGAACACGAAGGCTTCCGCGTTGAAATCAGGAGACAAAATTATAAGCTCATTCTTGACTCAAACCTGCTTGTATCCCCTGAATTCAGGGAACTCGAAACTTTTCATGGCTATATGAAGGAACTGGGCAAGCCGCCCTATACCATCACTACCAAAGACGGGCCGAAGGACCTGAAGTCAACGACCGAACTCTATAATTATATCTTCGAGGCCGCCAGGAAAGGACTTTCGATCCAGAGATATAAAGGTCTGGGAGAGATGAACCCTCAGCAGCTTTGGGAGACAACCATGGACTCTGACAAAAGGACGCTGCTACAAGTGACCATCGAAGACAGCGTCCAGGCGGATGAGATATTCACCATCCTGATGGGCGACCAGGTTGAGCCGAGAAAAGATTTTATCGTCAAGCATGCGCTTGAGGCAAGGAATATAGATATTTAGTTAGTTGTACAACTGCAGGATACCCCTTTTTTTCATAAAGCTCTTTCATCCGCTCCATGGAGAGTTCAGGGTTTTCTATCTCGTCAATCCGCTCTTTGCCGACCCGTGCCAGCCAGCGTTTAACGTATCTTCTTTTTTAAAACTGCGAGGAACTCCATATGCTGCAATGATTCGTGGGCGATTTCCGATTTCAAGAAAATGGCTACAATTTTACCTTAAGCAGATCGAGAATCTTTTGCTGATTGTTATCGGGAGTGCAAACTATTCTGCACGAAGCCCCCTGCATTTGAAGTGTCTGTCTTCTTATGCTCTTTAATCTCTCAATCACATACTCAAATGTCCACTTACGGTTTTTATTCTTGCCGTCAGACTGAAACAGAGGTTTCAGCCTCTGGTCATATGCCACTGCAAGTAATAGGCAAGTATGCAAATAAACACATGACAGCGGATTCGCTCATCTGTTTTGTGATAAACGGGCCGCACTTCAAGTTGTACGCTTTTTAGGTTACGAAAAGCCTGTTCTACAAGCGCGAGCTTTTTATATGCCGCAACTATTTCCTGTTTTGCCATCAGCCCGGCAGGAACATCGGAGGCAATTATATAACAGCCGTCAATCAATTCCTCAGCCTCGATCTTATCTGTTTTGAATTTCCAGGTGAGATGCCCATCCTGTACTGCCCACTCTACGAATTTCTCTGTCTTTGTCTTTCCAATAATCTTTCCTACTCTTGCCGCTATCTTCTCGGTTGTCGACTTCCGTTTTGATTGGGCTATCCTGTCTAATGCTTTCTGGTGACCTCAAGCAAGCCTTTGCGTGTAGTTGCTTCCCTCGTTGCGGTTTTTGGATTACGGCATAAACAGTATCGCCGTGCCGGGTCTTGGGGATCCACTACTTCAACAATCTCCTTTTCATCAAACATGTCCACCTGGATCACCTTGCGTTGCAAAAGCTCGTTTATCTGACGGTGAGTTAATGCCGATACTGTATTGAGCCCTTTCACATCTTTGACCTTCTCGTAATTGGCATGAGTGACCATTCCGCGATCCCCAATAAAAATTATCTCCTGTATCCCGTATCTTTTCTGCACCTCAGCTATCTTATCGAGGACCGTTTGGGCATCCTGCGTATTTCCAGGGAAAACTTCCACACCCACAGGGCAGCCATCAGGACTGCAAAGCAGCCCTATCACCATCTGTTCATGCCCCCGCTTACCGTCACGGTTATATCCGAATTTAACGATCTCACTGTCTTCATACTCGCCTTCAAAATAGCTGCTGGTTATATCGTAAAGTACAAGCGCCCCGTTTCGGAGATGCTTTTTCGCCAATGTCATTTGGATCGCATCCTGCCTCTGTAAAAGACGATCCATAGGCCCATAGCACTGTTTATCTACGTACCGCCCCTTCTATCCCGCAGAGTTCCCATAGTGCCGTGTCCTCCCATCTGTGCGATAACGCCAGCTTGCTGCCGCTATATACCAGACGGCCGACTATCATGGCGAGACAGTCTTTAACCCACTGCTCGGAATATCTCGAATAGATCATTTTGTCCAACTCTAATTCCTTCGCCAACTGCAATGCCGCATAGGAAGCGCCGTACTCCTTCGATTCTGTAACTTTTTGAGCGTCGGCTGAACCCCTTACCAGCACATCGCCTCTGAAGGCGGCCTGTATGAGCTTTAATTGTTCAAGGCTCATATCCTTGATGGTCCCATGAGTTGTGTGTCTGATTTCGCCCTTCTCACGGAATGTGGTGCGGATGACCCCGTAACACTTGTTGCCGGAGGTTTGTATTTCGAGGTGGGGACGTGGCTTCTTCTTTAATGGCATGGCTACTATTATAGAGTATAACAATAGCTATGTCAAGTATAAAATGCTAATTTATATGGCTACATTTGAAAGCCAAAAATCCAGTAGCATCTTGCCAAATATGGATTTATTGGTGTTTTCATAAAAGAAAATACGGTTTAAGCGGCTCCACCTTTGGCGATGGAATTGACTGGATAATGCGGAACATGGTTTCAGTGTTTGCACAGTCAGAGGCGTAAAACTTCCCGTCGGATGACTGCAATTTCAGTTGTCCGATTTTTTCGGACAACTGATCATATCCCTCCTGAAAAAGCTTCTTTTTAAGGTCGTTCCAGTATTTTCTCGGCCTGTCACCCCCAACCAAAACCTCGATGACGTCAATAATGGAAAACCACCATTCGTCCTCATGAAATATTTTTCTGGTATGCTTTCCCTGAAAGACCGCGAGTTTGTTGATCTTTATCCTATTGAGTGTGAATGGACAATAAAGCCAATGAAGCTTGGTAAACGGGAAAATGAACCCTCAGCAACTTTGGGAGACGATGATGGACTCGGAGAAGAGGACGCTCCTCCAGGTGAGAATTGAGGACAGCGTCCAGGCGGACGAGATATTCACGATCCTTATGGGAGACCAGGTAGAGCCGAGAAAAGATTTTATAGTCAAGCATGCGCTTGAAGCGAGGAATATAGATGTTTAGTTGTAGTAGCGGTGGTGGTTGATAAACTCCATCTGCGCCTCACATTTAATCTGACGATTCTGTTTCTCAAGCTTCTCCGTATTGCCGTTTGATACCCTTCGGACTTGCCGCAGATTTCTTCCTAAAGTCTTGCACGGCGTATAATACGGCCATATTGTTGTCAATAACAGCAAATAACCACAAATAACATTTTTTATATTGACAGTATAAAAAAATGGTGGTATTCTTTATTAAAATTTCTTATTTGAATTAATTACCTGCGTAATGTATCTATATGGAGAAGGAAATTCTTAACACTCAAGAATGCTGTGCATTACTTGGGGTATCAGAAAGCAATCTTCGAAAAATGATGAGCGATGACGAAAATCCAATTCCTTACTCGCAACTTTCACCGGGCAAGCGCGGAACCGTGAGGTTCCTGAAGAGTAGAGTTATTGAATGGGTTGGGAGTCGAGAAGTCGGCGGCAATAAAGTTAAATAATGGAGGTTTCAATGAAAGAGGGCTGGCTACAATGTAATTTATCGGAAGGAATGTTTCCTAATGAGCTTGCTGTCTTATGTAAAAGTACCGATATGGGCGAATTTTCCTTTTTTGCTTCTAAGAAGCTAATAGATGCAAAGAAAAATCTTGTTCAGGTCAGCATTGTTCAATGCAAAGAAGATTCTTGTTTAGTTTATCTACCATTTGATCCCTTAGAAAATATAGGCAGAACAGTATGGGTTTCAAGGAGTGAGGTAAGAGAAAAATAAGGAAGAAATGGTTCTTAGTAATTCGGAAATACTTAAAGCACTTAACGAAGGTCATATTATTATAGATCCGAAACCTGTCTTGCCTGTCGAGAAAAGTTCAGAAAATCCCTTCAACACAACTGCATTAGATTTAAGATTAGGAAATACTATATCGATACCCAAAAAGAATTACCCGTTTGCATTTGATTTAAGAAAGAAAAACATTGCGTCCTTTTTAAGAGACGCATATGAGGCAAAAGAAATTGACCGCATCGGCGGGTTTAATTTGCAACCGCGTGTCTTTGCAATATCTAATACGTTAGAAAATGTTCATTTACCTATAAATCCTACAGGCCCAAATTATGCAGCAAGAATAGAAGGCAAAAGCTCGCTTGCAAGATGTGGACTGGTAATACATTTGACAGCGCCTACGATTCATGCTGGCTTTAATGGAACAATCACACTTGAACTGATGAATCTTGGAGAAAATCCCATATCTCTTTATCCCGAAATGTATATATGTCAACTCGTCTTTGAAAAAGTTGAAGGTGAAATATATTTCTATCCAAGTCAATTTCATGGACAGACCACACCTGAGGGATTATAATGTTTCAGATAATTATTTTTTCTAGCAGATTCCATAGGGAGCGGTCATCGGCATCCATACGCTACTCACTCGATCCTATGATTTTTCACGCAACAAAGAAAGCTGTTTGACTAAACATTAATCTGCAATATGCTGTGCTGCAGTTCAAAGTAGCACGGCGAAGAAAAGTCCCTATTTTCAGCCAGACCGAGGTGCGCCAGTGCCAACTTGCGGTAACAAGGTGTTTAGAGGTATGCTTACAGTTTCTTGAACACGGGATCTCCAACAGTCTCAGAGAGATAATGCGGGCAGTCAGCATCAATGTCGAGATACTTTAGTCTTGTATGTGGCATCATCGTACCGTTGTTGCCATCATACTGAAGGTATACAACCTTGGGGGATGTCTCTGTCCATCCCGTCATAAGGTCTATCGCTAGTCCCACTGCAGTCGAAGCTATTACCCCGTTTGCCCAGACAACCTGGGGCCTGATTCCTGCAGCACCATAATCCGTAGCTTCTTTTGCCAGGTTGCGCTCGTTCAGGAAGCCCAAGCATGTAAGGCATGGACCTCCTGGCATGGTCAGTATCACCTGGCCGCTCATCCTCGGCGGCTTAGGCTCCACGTAATTGACATCGAGACCAATATCAATGTAGGGGATAAGATATCTCCTGGCGGTTGTTTCCAGTTGCCGCCGTGCATCAAACCCATCAATGCAGCCTATTATAATGTCACATTCCCTTAACGGCAACGGGGTGTCTTGCCACCTGGTAGCTATGGGGACTATATTCGCATCGGGATGAAGCCCTCTGATTAGTCTCTCGGCTAATTCCAGCTTAGTCTTATTCTGCTTTGCATCCTCAAGGTTCCCTGTCACGGTTCTATTGAGATTGGACCCTTCGAGATGATCAAAATCATATAGCACATAATTCTTGATCCCTGCATGAGCCGACTGCTGCACAACAGGGGATCCGCCACCACCGAGGCCGACAACACCCATGACGCAACTGGCTATAATGTCCTCAGAATTGATGCCAAGAAAAGACTGCCTACTATAACGCTCTGACATGGCTTATACCTCCACTAAATTCACACGGATATCCGACAACAGACACTCGCGAAATAATAAGTGATGCCTTTTTGTCCTTCCAGACAACGCCGGCAATACAGTCCTGATTGAATACCAGCGCCCCATGGGGTACGTCTGGACTCACGTTGAAAAAGGACGGCATCAATTTGTTCATGCTGTTCCTGTCCGTCGATGAGAACCCGGGGCGTCCCTTGCCCTCGTGCATGTGCACGTGCATTACTCCCATGCCTGTATCCAGGGAGTGTTGCATGGCGCTTCGGATGGCAGTCGAACCTATTTTTGCCCCTACGGTGGGGTCGTCAATATAGTCTTCGTCAGAGACGGGCAAGTACGATCCTGCCAGTACCATTAGGGTGTTTTCCAGTTGCTTCCCTATTCCCCTTAATGACGTTTCATTAGTCTCATGGCGTGTTAAGGCAAACCAGGACAAAAACCGGTAATACCACCTACGTAAAAACGGAGCAACTCCGTCACTGGAAAGGGGGGGATGACCCGGATCACATGGAAAGGCGGCCGTACCCTGCTTCACAAACAAGAACCCGACCCGTTCAAAAGCAAACGGGTGCGGACGAGAGAGGTCCCCCCGGATTTGATCGAGTAATGGTTTCGTAATCTTAAAATGAATAGTCATCTCAACCCCTTCAAGTGTGCCCCGACCAGTTGGGCGAGCCTTAGTCCAGCTGGTACAGTCCAGGAAAATGCATACCAGTTCCTCTCAAGGATCCTTACCCCGTTTGCATTCCAGTTCCTCTGTTCACGCGACTGTATCGATTCCGCAAAAAACAGCCTTGATGGATACCCATCGCGCTGCATCGGACAAAGGAGGGCGTCAACCTTTTCCGGACTGCATCCGGGCGGAAGCTGCAGGGAGGGCAGCAGTAAATACGCAAACCCTCCCTCCTCGCTTACGCTTACGCTGTCGGTAAGAGCTTTCAGCTCTTCAATCTGATCAGATGGAAATTCCATGGTATTCCTCCTGACCTAAGAAGACGAGCCGTCTTTGGGGTGACTGATAAACTGCTCGCCACCCTTCAGAGTGACAGACCCGTCATCGGCTAAAGGTGTAAGCTTTCCGTCGATGACCTGTTCCAGGTCATCGGCAAGGGGAACGTTTGCTGCTGTCTTGATCTCCGCAACCGTCCTATGCCCGCGATGGATACTCACGGGTATAGTATTCACCGTGATCATGACGTAGGCCCCATGTTCATGCTCACTGTCTTGTCCTCCGTGTCCTTCACCCTGCTTCACTGTCTCTTCCATCCTAACTACCTCCTTTTAAAGGATTTTCTCCAAATTGGAGACAGGGCTATCTGCCCTTAATATATATTGCCGCCGACCCTTGAAATTTTGCCATTCCGGAAAACACAACCCCAATGGCAAAAAATGAAAAGTCGGCGGCATAATATAGCAACGACGCAGGCAAAGGAGGTCCGATGGTTGGATAAGAAGAAAAGAGAGCTGCTGGACCAGGCTAACTGAAATGATATAATCCAAAGTTATTGAAACATGCTCGTAGTAAGCTGAGAAGGCACTTTTTCTATGACAATAGTCCTCTGGGTGGTTCGAAGATTGAACAGATAGCTGAAGACCAGGTTATCGACGCCATTGGGAAGTTGTGGGACGAAACAGTTTCCTGGGACTATGAGAAGAAGGACAATCTTTTTTACTTTTTTCAAGGTGTCGTCAACAGCCAGGTTAGCCATCTTTTCGATAATGATGAGTACGATACAACCGGACGATTGCGGCGCTTGAAAAACTGAATGAATTCATTCCGGATATCCCGGAAGGCACGGCCGCTTTGAAGGAGAAGATAAGGGAGCTTATCAGTGGTGAACAACTGGCAGGGGCATATTTCAGAAATTTCAAGGATATGCCTTACGAGGACCTCAGAAAATTGTATGAGGATTATCTCAGGCTGCGACATCTAAAAGAGAAAAAAGGTGATGACCAAAACTCCCGATAAAGGCGCTGCTATTCGCCGGGCTAAAGAGATCGTTAAAGAGCTCCCTGTCGAGGAGCCCTCTGATATTGACCTTGAGGCCATCGCCTTTCGGCTGGGTGCAATAATCAAACAAGAGTCCATGAAAGGTGCAGACGGCCGTTTGGCAACTCTTGATTCTCAGGGTCTCATCACTGTGAGGGAGGATATCCCGGAGGAGGGAAGGAAGAGGTTCGTAATGGCGCATGAGCTGGGCCATTATGAACTTCACCGCCAGGAAGTCCCCCTTATCTCTTGCAGTGAGGCTGATTTTCTAAAGTGGAATGCAGACAACCAGCATCTGGAAGTTGAGGCTAATTACTTTGCCGGAGAACTCATCATGCCCGAGGAGATATTCAGGAAAAAAGTTGCCGGCAAGGAGTTGAGTTCAGCGCTTCTTGAGTCCCTCTATGAAACCTTCTCCGTGTCTTTGACTGCCGCGGCAATACGCTTTGTGACGCTGAGACCTGAGTATGCCCTCGTATGCTCGTCTTCGGATCGGATTAAGTGGTTTGTAATAGACAGTAAGTGGTGCCCCATTTATCTGAACATTAGAGGAAAGGTCCACCCAGAATCAATGGCCTATGAATATTTCCAGGGTAAATCTCTTCCCAAAGACTTTTACACGGTAGAGTCAGAAGCATGGACAGACCGTAGGGTCAGTGGAAAGCTCAAGGAACTTTCCATTCCCTTGGGAAGATATGATCAGGTCTTAAGTTTTCTGGAGGTGAAAGAAAGCTTGGATGACTGAAATGTTTACCTTGGGAGGGTTTGTATGTTTGTATATGAGTGTGGGCGGAAAAAGGCAGCCTTTTTTATAGGTCTGCAGCCCCCCTTAGTACATCGGCACTGAAAATTGACCCACCATCGGCGTCCAAGTTTGATTGGGGTGTTCAGCGGCTCATTGATTTAATAACGTCGAGGCACGGGGTCCTTGGAGGCTGGGTCTCGGTTGAATGCCTATAAGGCTATTAAGTGGGTCAATTAAGCATGCCTGTTAACACTCGGCGGCTATGTCGAACAATACCATGAAAATCGAAATACTGATATTCGATTTTCATGGTATACTGAACTGTGATGATTAAACGAAAGGAACTGCTGAGACAGGTACGGTCCGCCCTGAAGCGGAGCCGGGCGGTAGCGCTCATAGGGCCGAGACAGTGCGGCAAGACCACCTTGGCCCGGCAACTCCTTTCGGTCGATTCTCCCAACTATCTCGACCTCGAAGACCCGTCAAGTTTTGCACGGCTGGACGAGCCCATGACCGCTTTACGCGGCCTGAAGGGACTGGTGGTCATTGACGAGGTGCAGCGGAGACCGGATTTGTTCCCTGTGCTCCGGGTGTTGTTGGACCGGACGCCGCTGTCCGCCCGCTTTCTCATCCTCGGCAGCGCCTCGCCGGAACTCCTGAGGCAAACCTCTGAATCCCTGGCCGGACGCATCGAGACGATCGCAATGAGCGGCTTCAGCATGGCCGAGGTCGGCCAAGCCGAGGTGGCACGCCATTGGTTGCGCGGCGGCTTTCCGCCTTCCTATCTTGCCCGTACCGAGTCCGACAGCCTGGCATGGCGGAAGAATTTCATCCAGACCTTTTTGGAACGTGACCTGCCGCAGTGGGGCATCGGAACACCCGCTACGGCATTGCTGCGCTTCTGGACCATGCTGGCGCATTACCACGGCCAGATTTGGAACGCGGCGGAACCCGCGCGCTCGCTCGGCGTCAGCGAACCCACGGTGCGGCGCTATCTCGATATTCTGTCGGGCGTCTTCATGGTCCGCCAGCTATCGCCCTGGCATGCCAATTTGAAGAAGCGGCAGGTCAAAGCCCCGAAGATCTATTTCCGTGATACAGGTCTTCTGCATCATCTGCTGGGCATTAGGACGGAGAAGGAACTGCTTGGCCATCCCAAGTGCGGATCTTCGTGGGAAGGATACGTTGTTGAAGAAACGATCAAGGCCACGGAGCCTGATGAAGCGTATTACTGGGCGACCCACAGCGGGGCTGAGATCGATCTGGTGTTGGTAAAAAGCGGCCGCATGCTGGGCGTGGAGTGCAAACGCATGGATGCGCCGAGGCTGACCCCTTCTATGCGGACTGCGCTGCAAGACGTGAAGCTCGAACAGATCGCCGTTGTATATCCGGGAACGAAGCGGTATTCATTGGGAGAGCGTGTCGCGGCGGTACCTCTTGAGACAGTGGCAGAGGGCCTGAAGGGACTTTTTCCTAAAAAGCAATGAAACGCGTGAGGTAAGATCAGTGATAAAAAATAAAATAGAGAAAGTGTTCTTCAGGGATATAGTTGGGGCCTGCTCTTTTAAAAGTGTTAAAAAATTTCTGGGTTCGGGTGGCATTCGGCATAGATTGCAGGGGCTGCAACCTTCGAATATGCATGGACTTTGGCGGACTCCTACCGGCTAAGTTTTTATGACAGTCTGTATATTGCGCTTTCCTTAAAGACTTCCTCCCGCATGGTCACTGCGGATAAGAAGCTTTACAATTCCCTTAAGAACGCGTCGTTTAAGAAATATATCCTCTGGGTTGAGGATATACCCCGATAAGATGCCCATTAAATACTTAGAACCTCTCTCAAAATTAGTCATGCCGGTGGAAACCGGCATCCAGCGACTCTAATCTCCTAAATTAGTAATTCGCAACTCCTCGTCTCTAATAACAACACAGCAAAGTCACTGGATTCCGGGTCAAGCCCGGAATGACGACAAAAGGACAGAAACTAATTTTGAGATAGGTTCTAGTCATAGCCGGGCAACCTTCAATATAACCCAACTGTACTGTGCTCTGCCCTGATGGAACTGTACCTCGGCACTGAAAATTGGCCCGCCATCGGCGTCCAAACTTTGGCTGGGTGTCAGTGGCTAATTGATTTAATAACGAGAAGTTACGGGGTCTCGGAGGCCAAGTCTCGGTTGAATGCCGATAAGGCTATAAGGTAGGTAAATTAAGCATGCCTGTTAACAGGTGACCCCACTTACGCCTTAAGCACCTCAACTGCATCCTTGATTCCTTCGACATGGAGCACATAACGTCCACCATTTAGAATGACCTTCGCGTGCGGCATATACGCGTAATGATTGTGGGACTTATACTGTGCCTGTTGCCATTTGCCTCCACCATTAAACTCGAAAATCGTGTCGGGGTTTTTGAATCCTCTGAATTCTCCCTTAAGCTGACCTTCTTCGACTATCATCCTTTTTTCCCCTTTTTCACCATGGTTCTTTATTTTGCTTTTTAGACTCCAACCAATTATTACCGGGTGAAATATGCATTTATATAATTATATCACCACTGGAAAGATTGTATATCGGCACCGAAAATTGACCCACCATCGGCGTCCAAGTTCGCCACGGAGTTCAGCGGCTAATTGATTTGATGACGCGGAGTTCCCGGGCCTTGCAGGCCGGGCGCTCCGCGAGTACACACCTTGCCATTTTAAGTCATACGGTGACATCACCAAAGCCCTCGCTATTGTGCATACGGAATTAGTTCTCATTCATCCCTTCCGCGAGGGAAACGGAAGAGTTGCAAGAATGTTGGCCATATTGATGGCTCTCCAGGCCGGCTTGCCGCCTCTCGATTTCAAAGACATGATAGGCTTGGGGAAGACGCAGTATATTAAAGCAGTCCAGTCTGGGATGGACAGAGATTATGGCCCGATGGAAAAGGTCTTTACAGCGGTTATTCGTAAGACGCTAAGGGCTTGTGAACCGCGATGATCTCTTTCAGCTTCTTTTCCGCTGATTTTGTCATCTTGGGATACTTAATAAGGACTCCTTCGACCGCCGTTGATGAGGAGACGGATTGATACATCAATTCCTTGCCCAATTCAGGGTCCATCAGGTAAGGATTGGTCTGTTTTAAGGATTTCCTAGGCACAATTTATTATATCAAAAATAATGACATTTAACCCGTATAATTCATCATTGCTGATCGATACTTTTGGGGATAAAATTAGAGGAATTTAGCCGAGATTAGAAAAAAACTCGCCTCCTTCGCGCAGGCCCGCAACTGGTCCCAATTCCATACTCCAAAGAATCTCTCGATGGCACTCGCTGCAGAGACTGCCGAGCTCCTCGAAATATTCCAGTGGCTTACGGACGGGCAATCGAAAGAGATAATCCATAACGAAAAAGAGATGACCCAGATCCGGCAGGAGGTCGCGGACGTGATGATCTACCTTGTCCGCCTTGCCGACAAACTCGACATCGAAAACGCGGTCCTTGACAAGATCGAACTGAATGAAAAGAAATATCCGGTGGAACTGGCCAAAGATAACGGTACGAAATATAATGAACGTTGATTCAAAGAGATAAGAGAGGCTATGCAAAAAAAATGCGGGAAAACAAAAAAGGCCCCAAAAAGGGGCCTTTTTCTATGTTCGGCAGAAGATATCAGTCTTCTTTGTTCCCGGGGCTCTCCCCGCCTTCGTCCTTCTTTGCCGCTTCTGAACCCTTCTTCTTGCCGGCGAGATAGGATTCGCTCGGTCTCCAGCCAAATGATGCCGCCCTCTGGGTTGGAGCCGTCACTGTAGAAGCCACCTTCCTGAGGACCACCTTCACGAGCATCGCAATCCCGATGAAAGGCAGAAAAGCTGCATAGAGCAGCCCCAATACCGGCGCCGCGACCAAGATCCCGGTTGCCGGGAGCCTGTAATATACGTCCTTCTTTCCGCCGGGAAGTACGCCTTCGGCGCTGATGTCGATCCGTTCACCAGTAGAGAAGTTCCAGTATGTTCCTTTTCCGACCTTGTTACCTGCATTGTGTTTTAACATTTTCTTGTCCTCCTTTTCTCTTTTTTCCCTTGTTCTGATTCTAGGTTACTCCCCTCAGGGTTTTCGTACAATTGGAAGAACATCGTACTCGACAAGGTGATGTGTTCTTAGGAAACAAGGTAATATTGCTGTGGGAAGTCCGATAATTATCCCGGCAACCTTTCATAATACGGCTAACTTACTGTTTCTGCACCATAACGGGGATCAGACCCGCTGGGCACGCAAAATTATTCTGCTCAGTGTTAACCGGCCTCGACCTTTGACCCTCTAAATAAATTATCCCCGCGAAACGATACGTTAACGATTTAGGGTCCTCATTAAAAGGCAGTGACTTCTGTCTGAAAGTATATGGAATTCGCCTATTATTACCTACGCAATGCCGTTGTACCCCAGCCAATGCTGATCACGATGGCGTCGGTGGGACAGACCTCCAGGCAGGTACCACAGTTGATACAATAGGCCGACCGGTGAGGATCGCTCTTACCGTCTGACATCTTAAAACACTTGACCGGACAAGCGTCTATGCAATTCGCACAACCCGTGCATTTGTCCCAATTCACTAAGGCTATAAACATCCGCTTATTTCCCCGTCCATTTTTTTAGCCGGCTCCCCCTATTTGATTTTTTCAAAAGCATCTTTCGGTGCATTGCATACCGGACATTTCCAGTCATCAGGCAGTTTTTCAAACGGCGTCCCTTCAGCAGCTTCATCATATTCATACGCGCAGACACTGCATTTCCACATATTACTGTCTCCTTTTTGTTATCGGATGATCTCTTTAAAGGGAATAAAGCCCCGCCGCCAGCGGCGGGGAGTATCATTACATAATTTGCTCCATCGGTTTACCGCAGCAAAAGAGCGTGCCTGCTCCTGCCTTTGTCACCTCAACTTCATTGCCGCATATACTGCATCTGTACTGTTCTCCTTTTTTTGCCATCACACATATCTCCTTTCCATGGTTTACTTCACTGAAACTTCAGCTATAGTTATTTCCTGTTTTATGCTATTTTTTCAAATGCGTTCTTTCCAGCCTTACATACCGGGCATTTCCAGTCGCTGGGGAGATCTTCAAAGCGGGCGGTCTGCTCGTCTTCCTTATACAGCCACTTGCACGCCGCACATCTCCACAGTATACCGTCCTCCCGGTCTCCCTCTTTCGACACGACCTCCCACCCATTGCGAGTCCACTCCCCAAGCAGTGGGGGATAATAGCCGGAGAATATCGTTTTGTCGCGCGCGTCATCCATGGTAACCTCGACAACAAAATCCCCCTTTCTTACCGTATACTTCCACTGATACACATCAGTAGTATCAGGTCCGGTTGCCTTGGCTGTGAAGACAAAGGTATTTCCATTTCTCTTCACCTTTGACCAGCTGTAGCAACATGGGAGCACAGATGTGCAGCCGCATTTGCCGTTCTTCAGCTCCAGGCCATCGACTCTGAACCCGCCCGGTATTTTTTCTACTGAAATCTCCATTTTGCCCCCTCAATTCGATATTTTTTTGAGCAGAACTCGTTATTATTTACGCTGCGAGAGTTATGCTTTGCCTGCAGGACAGTTCGCCCCGGGCCCGTCAGTCCATATCTCTGCTTCCCGCCGCAATGAGGACATATCACGGTCTACGGCGTCGGCATGTTTTTAGTACTGCATGGGCTCTTTTTCCGGGACCTGCTGCGACAGGACATTCGCCTTCCTCCAGCCTTCCTGAGCGAGGCGTTCCATACGTTCAATGCCCCATCGCTTAAATTCCTCAAGGTATTTTCTGGGGTTCACTTTTGCCAGCCTGACCAGTTCCGCACGTTCACTGACGGAATCGATATGGTCGGCAGGATACACTCCGCGCCAGGTGCAGTACCCCTCGTCAAAGAGAAATTCCGGCGTTATAGCGGCCTTCTGGATCTTCTGTCCCATGAACCTGGCGATCTCCATGTTGTATTCTATGATCCAGCCGTTGTCACTGAGCATTGTCTCGGGAATGAATGACGTCTCCCCGGAGCATTTCGGGCAGTAGAGTCTGTTGACGACTTCCGGAGGCATGACCTCATCCTTAAAATTAAAACCAGCGCTGCCATTGCCGCATTTGCAAACAAGCGAATGATCTACACACATGACTTTCCTCCTGAAAGAGCATTAATATTTTTCGGCCCGCACGCTGGGCATTTGCCGTAAAACTCGATATGATTTCCGGTTACCTTAAACCCATCAGCAACCACGGCGGGAAGATCGAGACAGAAATCCATATGAACATCGATGACCTTCTTACATTCGGTACAGATAAGGTGATGGTGCTTTTCGGTGTTCGGGTCAAACCGCTTCTTAGCGGGGTCAATTGTAAGCTCAGTAAGCATACCCCGCCGTCTAAGTGTATCGAGTGTCGTGTACACCGTCGCAAACGACATAGTCGGGAATGTCTTTTTTATCGCTTTATAGATATCATCGGCTGAAGGATGGTTTTTATTTCCTTCAAGATAATCCAGAATCGCTAACCGCTGTGGAGTCAGCTTGATTCCTAAATTCTTGCGACGATCGTATCTTGCATTTACCATAATTATTCTTATTAGATAGATTATATTATCAAAGAATTATTATTGTCAAGCCATCGGGGAAGCCGTGAGCGGTTATCGTGAATAATTGGTCGGTGCTATACTTTAAATAAGAAGAGAAGAAAAAAAGCTAACACTATCTCAGATGGAATTCGGAGAACCATGAAGGACAATGAAGAATCAGCAGCCGGACAAGAAAAGGTGTCTCTAAAGAAGTTCTTTCCTCCCTTGCGGTGGTGGTCTATGGTCAGCCGCCGAAGTATGCGGGCCGACATTATCGCGGGAATAACCGGTGCGATTATCGTTTTGCCTCAGGGAGTGGCTTTTGCAATTATTGCAGGACTGCCTCCCGAATACGGTCTTTATTCAGCGATAGTTCCTGCAATTATTGCCGCTTTATTTGGGTCGTCCCGTCATCTCATCTCCGGGCCTACCACCGCAATATCGATTGTGATCTTCACATCACTGAGCCCTCTGGCGCCGCCTTCAAGCGCCGAGTATATTCAGATGGTGTTGACCCTGACCTTTCTCGCCGGGTTTTTCCAATTAGCGTTGGGCGTTGCCCGTCTCGGTTCCCTGGTGAATTTCGTTTCTCACTCTGTCGTGGTAGGGTTCACCGCAGGCGCTTCGATACTCATTGCAACAAGCCAACTAAGCAATATCCTGGGTATCACCGCACCCAAAAAACACTCTTTCGTCCATATTTGGGCAGATACACTATCGAGCCTTCCCGAGACAAACCTCTATGTCCTGTTCATAGGTCTTAGTACGTTACTCATCGCAGTAGTTTTAAAAATCCTTAAGCCCAAGTGGCCCGGCATGCTGATAGCAATGATAGCCGGCAGCGTCATGGCCCTGCTGGTGAAGGGGAACGAGCACGGGATCAGACTCGTGGGCTCTCTTCCTTCTCATCTGCCGCCCCTGTCGCATCCTGTCATTACGACCACTTCCTTGCGCCAGCTTGCGCCTCCTGCCCTGGCTGTTGCCATGCTCGGGCTTGCCGAGGCGGTATCCATTGCCCGATCAATCGCAACAAAATCTGAACAGCGCATTGACAGCAATCAGGAATTCATCGGGCAGGGACTCTCCAATATCATCGGGAGTTTCTTTTCGAGCTATGCCTCGTCCGGGTCGTTCACCCGCACGGGAGTGAACTACGAAGCGGGCGCCAAGACGCCATTGGCCGCTGCCTTTGCTGCGATAACGCTGACCGGCATAGTACTGCTCATAGCCCCTCTTACCGCCTATCTGCCCATAGCCTCAATGGCCGGCATTCTTTTTTTGGTCGCGTATAATCTCGTTGACACACACCATATTGCCTCTATTATGAGGACAAGCAAGCCTGAGGCCGGGATACTCATTGCGACATTTCTCTCAACATTATTTGTGGAGCTCGAATTCGCTATCTATGTAGGGGTAATTCTTTCGCTGCTGCTTTATCTTAACCGGACATCCCATCCGACCTTTGTGACCCTTGCCCCTGACCCTGATAGCAAAAAGAAGAGTTTCATAAATGTGCAGAAGAAGCCTCTGTCGGAATGTCCACAACTCAAAATAATCAGGATTGACGGTTCAATCTTTTTTGGTGCGGTAACCCATGTGGCAGAACAGTTAGACCAAATAACAAAAAAATACCCCGAACAGGCGCACATCCTGATTGTGGGAGGCGGGATAAACTTCATCGATGTCGCAGGATGTCAGACACTTAACCAGGAGGCCCATCGTCTGCGAGCCAACGGAAGGCAGTTGTATCTCTGTTCACTCAAGGGCGAGGTGATAGACGTCATGAAACGGGGGGGCTGCAATAAGAGCATTGGAGAAGTAAATGTTTTCCACTCAAAGGTCGCGGCAATAAAAAGTATTGTGCCGAGACTGGACCCTGAAAGGTGTCGGTATTGTAAAGTGCGGATCTTCAATGAATGTGCACAGATGCCGGGAGCATGAATTCCCATAAATCACATACTCGCCAGCTGCGGGTTATCTCGCAGTATGGTGCCGCCTGGTCTTATGGCGGAACGGCCCGTATTTGAAAGCGATCCTAAATTCCGTCCCGTGCTCTCTTTTTAACCGATACTCTCCCCCAAGCTGCTTTGCCAGCAGGCGCACAAGCTGCAACCCGAAGGTTTCCGTACTATGGATATCTATGGTTTCCGGTATCTCCAGTCCGTTGTTATACACTATCAGCTCCGCCGTAGCCTTATCCAGAGGACGAAGGGAGACCCTGATAACGCCGCTCCTGCCGTCTGGGAAGCCGTATTTCAGGGCATTGCTGATCAGTTCATTGATGATCAGGCCGCATGGTATTGCCTTTTCGATATCGATCGGTAAATCCGATAACGAAAGTTCCACCCCAATTCTATCGGGATCGATATTATAGGAATCAAAAAGGATGATGGTCAGGTCCCTGATATACTCATTAAAATTCACCCGCGTCAGGTCCGGTGCCCTATAGAGTTTTTCATATATTTTCATCATGGTCCCGATGCGGTTTTGGCATTCCCTGAAGATCTCCAGGGATTTCGGCTCGTCGAAGGCCTTCGACCGAATCCGCAGCAGACTGCTGATGACCATCATATTGTTCTTGACCCTGTGATGCACCTCTCTGAGCAGAATTTCTTTTTCGGAAAGGGATTTCTTGAGCCGGTCGTCCAGTTGTTTTTTCTCGGTGAAGTCCTGGAATACTGTTACAGAGGCGATGAGCTCGCCGTTTTCCCTGATTGGGCTGGTGATAACAGAAATAGGGAAAACAGTGCCGTCTTTCCGCACAAATACCTCATCTGTCGAAGAGAAGACCTTCCCGGTCTTGGAGACGTTGTGGATCCTGCACTCTTCTAATGGAAGAGGCGTACCGTCGGGTCTGCGGAAATGGACAAGAGTATGGGGCCCATGCTCGTTCAATTCTTCAAGGGACCATCCTAGAAGGCGTTCTGCCTCGGGATTCATGAAGGTCAGGCGTCCGCTTTTATCTAAAACATAAATACCTTCCGCCAAATTTGCTGTAACACTGCTCAGTCTTTTTTCACTTTCGCTCAATGCTTCTTCTGTCTTCTTGCGCCTGGTAATTTCCTCGGCCATGGAATTGAATAAAGGAGATATCAATATGACTCCAGCCATCATCAGGGCGGAGGTGATCAGTCCGGCTGTTACAAAAGGCAGCAGCCCCGGTTGTGACCGATTGCCGTCCGTAAGGAACTGTAGGAGCGCCATGCTGCGCCTGACGGCCATAAAGAGGATGGATAAGGAGATGAGACCCCAGGAAATACGTTTGCCTGTTACCTTTATGAGCTTTATAGCCATAAAAGCGGTTGCCAACTGTATCAAAACGGATATTGTTAAGATTATTCCTATCAGCATATTTTCGACGAACAGCCCGGGCTGGTCCGTAATTATAAGGGAAAATGACGCCAAAAGTACAGTAATTTACTAACATAATATCAAAAAGCAGCGAGCTGCTAAGCCCCCCCTTCCGGTCCACAATATGGGCTATAATGCCATCCGGGCAGGTAAATATGTGCATCGGCACTGAAGTCCAAGTTCGACCGGGGTGTTCAGCGGCAAATTGATTTAATAACGTGGAGGCCGGGTCATGGGTGAATACTGAATACCGAAAAGGTTATAAAGTGGGTCAATGAGGCATGCCTGTAAACAGGATGTCGTCAAAGTTTCACCGTAAAGTCATTTTCCTGTAACAATCTTTTATTAAACTGTAAGTAGTAATCCATACAGCAGGAAGGGGGAAATTTCATGAAATGCATAGCGTGCGGCAGAGAGATGTTGGATAGGGGAACTCATTATGAGTGTTCTAATGTTCTTTGTGATTACGAAGAGGAAATTGAAACCAAGGAGGGTTGGATAAGGCCAAAACAAGATCTGCCGAGCGTTATAGTTAATAATGCGGTAATGAGTGTTCATTAACGTGTGAAAAAGAAAGGAGGTGAATACTATGAATGCAAAAACAACGGAAGCGAAAGAAGATTCGGATGTGTGTCCGTACTGTGATGCGAAGACCGATGTATGTGGGGCATCCGTGAGATCTCTCAAAATTGGGGCACTAGTAAGATTGAATCGCTGCAACAGCGGAACCTATGACAACTGTGCGCTATTTTTGGCGAAATGTTTAAGAAGGAAATGGCAATACAATTACGGGTTTTGAATTAGGTCAACTGTAGGCTTGCCCTGAGTCTGTTTTTGCTCAGGCTCCTTTCAATTACTTATCTAATTACTTATCTCTGATATTAATCTCCATACCCTCCCTTCTTTATCTTCGGCTGAATCTCCGCAGCCCTTTCAGAGTATTCAAGAATATTGCGGTTTATGCGCATAATTGTTAGGATTATTGCATGTTAGGTACAAACAGATTGCAGTGTATGTGCAATAAAGAGTCGTAAGTCCTTGTTGTGGCGTTTTGGAAAAAGCTGCGTATGTCTGTTATGGACGCTCCCCTTTTTGTTTTCTTTCCTTTCCCTATCAGCAAAGAATGCGGATGCGGGGACTGCCCGCTCCTTCTGCAAAACCTACCCCGGTGACAAGGCGATAGAGTGGGAATGCAGGCGCATGGGCAAGGGCGAAACGCTCGAAAAGCTTTTCGGGGAGAGATGGCAGGACGTCGCCCGGTTCAACAGGATCGACCGGCGACACGCCCATGCCGGGGTCTATCTGAAATTCCCGAAGCGGCCTGCCGACCTCCGCGATTATACTCCTATGCCCCGCCGTTTTGGGCCGGCCGAGGAAGAAGAGAAATTTATTCTCGTAGATCTTTCGAAGCAGTTCCTGGGGGCGTATGAGCGCGGGCGGCTTGTTTTCTCGACCCCTATCGCTTCGGGGAAAAAAACGAATAAAACCCCGGCCGGCAAATTCAGGGTCAGTGCATTTAACCGTAAACATGAATCGTCGGCATATTTCATCAAGGACTCCGATATCCCCTACCCGATGCATTACGGACTGAGGTTTCATATCGACGGAGAGGGGGTATCTTACTGGCTTCACGGCCGCGACATGCCCGGGTACCCTGCGTCCCACGGCTGCGTCGGTCTCTACGATGAGGAGATGCAGAAGGAGTTTTACGGCTTTCCCCGCAAGCCTGAGCTTGCGGATGCAAGGAAGCTCTTTGAGTGGGCCCTCTCGCCTCTTACGGACGACGGCAAATTTCATGTAGAAGAAAACGGTCCGAAAGTGTGGGTAGTTGAGAGGGTGGATCTTCCCCGAAAGACCAAAGTAGTACAAAACAAAGTTATTGATCTGTTTTGAACGCCGCCGGTCTTTTCTCGCTATGTCCGCCAGGGCCTGCAGGCGCCGGTATTTTACTGACCCCGGGCAACTTTATGACCCATGATCCAAGCGGCCGGTATTGATTTCATTTTCTTTTTTTGGTATTTTCATCGCTATGGCTGACAAGGACAAAGGGAAAAAAGCCGGCAGGAAAAGACTTACGGCAAAAGATCGGAGGAAGATACTCGACATCCATATAGAGGACCCAAGACTGTCCGTAAAAGGGATAGCCGCCAGGGCCGGGATGAAGCTGCCGACCGTTTATAAAATTCTCTCGCAGTTTAAAGATGGGAAGATAGACAGAGACGGGTTTCAGTACGAGAATTCGCTGTGTCGGTAAAGTGGTCGCCGGACAATCTCAAAATAAGTCCGACCGCGGCAGAATCAGGGATTATATCTCCCTGCCGGCAAACGTCGCCCTAACGCATTTGGCAAGAGAAATTGGGCGCTGTCCTCATCCGGGCCTTTTTTAATCGTTATCGTAAGTTTCCAGCGGCCTTCTTTTTTCAGGTCAAGATGAGAGACTGTGTAAAGGCCGTCGCCCTTTTCATTTACCACGGGTTTTTCCCCTGCGGGCTCGCCGGTGTCAAGATTCCGGAAGTCTATTGTGACGGCGGCCTTCTCTACGTCCTCATCGTGGGAATTGTGTATTACAATCCCGACAACGTCCTTGCCGAGTTTCTTATATTCCCTGTCATCCGGTAAAATTTCTACGCTGAATTTGGCCTTTGCCGTAATGTCAAAGGGGGTTTCCCCGAAGTGTTTGGTAAAAGAACCCGCCGCACGCGTGCCTTCCTGGGCGTACACATCCACGGCAGATCCCGCCTGCAAAAAAACGTATCCCAGCAACGCACTGATCAAAAGCGGGAAAATAGCCTTCATGGGCATCTCCTTTATGGTTTCTCTTTTAATACTATCACCTTTTCTCTTAATACATTCGCGAAATATTGATAGTTGTCGACATCGGGCGGTTTTTTCGAGAAGTCTATGTCCTTTGCAAAAAGGGGCCTGCCGAAGGTAACGGATATCTTTCCCGGCCCGGGAAACACCGCGCCGCGCGGAAGTACCTGAAAGGTCCCTTCAATATATGCCGGGACAACAGGGACTCCCATCTCGACGGCGAGTATGCCGATACCTTTTTTGAACTCAAGGAGATTTCCATCAAAGGAGCGGCCTCCTTCAGGGAAGACAACCAGCGAGCGCTTGTTTCTTATGACATAGGCCGACATCTGGAGGGCCTTGTTAAGATAGGCAGAGGAGTCTATCGGGACCACGTGGCCGATCTTTGCGAGCCTGCTCTTAATAGCGCCGGTGAAAAAATCGCTCAGGCCCAGGGTATACGTATTCTTAAAGTTTGAAAAGGGAAGCGACAGAATGACCGCAAAGCCGTCAAGGTAACTCGAGTGGTTTGGCGTTATGATGACAGTTGCCTTTAGGCAGATTTTCCGTTCCGCGCGCCTCAAGCCTGAATAACACCCCCAATACACACTTCAACCCGGAGTATGCGACAAGGGACGGGATCATCCTGCTTTGCGGCCTCTCAAGAGAGATGATCCTCAGGTCGCTTTCGGACACCTCTTTAGCCAGAATGTCTTTCCACCCGCCTTCCCCTGATGTTCCCGGGAAATACTCTTGAGCGCTCTGCAATTTTACTTTTTCGATCAGCTCCTCAACGGTCTGAATGCCCGACAAAAAATCCTCCGGAAGCTTTAAGGAGAAAGCCTTCTCGAGGGCCACGACGAGTTCTATCTTTGCAAGCGAATCAAGGCCGATGTCGAGTTCGATGTTGTCCTTCGGGCCGATCCTCCTGTCCCCTTTCACGAACCGCTTCAATTCTTCGGAGACCTTCCGGCCGGTCTCATCTTCAAAAAAAGCCTCTCCGGCATCTCTCTCTGCGGTCTCGGGCCTCCCGGCTTCTTCCCTGATCATGAAACGCCTCAGTTTGCCCAGAGGCGTCCTTGGAAGGGGCTCGGTGCGGATTGAAAAACCGGTGACCCTCATATAGGACGGGATCCTTGAAGATATCTCGGTCATCTCCCATTTTATCGCCTCCGGAATATTCGACAAATGCGCCTTTCTTGCATATTCCAGATCGGGTACGACAATCGCATGGAGTGTCTCGGTCAAACCCTTTTCACCGGAGCCGACAATGCAGATTTCCTTGATAAGAGGCGAACCCAGGTATACCTTTTCCACGTCCTCCGGGTAGATATTCTTTCCGGAACTAAGGACGATTACCTCTTTTGAACGCCCTGTGATAAAGAGATAGCCGTCCCGGTCGATCCGGCCGATGTCGCCGGTCCTGAACCATCCATCCCGCATTACTTCAGCAGTAGCGGAGGGGTTTCGATAATAGCCCTTCATCACCATGGGTCCTTTTATCTCGATCTCGCCCTCCCCGCCTTCAGAAGGGCCCTCTATCCTTATTTCGACAGAGGGCAGGGGCCTGCCCGCAGAGCCGGGCTTTCTCTTTGAGATCGGATTAAAGGTGACGACGGGCGAGGTCTCGGTGAGGCCGTACCCCTCTAAGACCGTGAAGCCTAGTGCCTCAAGGTCTTTCATCACCAATGGGTCGAGTCTCGCCCCGCCGCTGCCGAAGAACCTAAAGTGGGGACCGACTGCCCGGTGCGCGGAAGAAAATATTATTCTTCCGATATTGATCCCCAACCTCCCGCGAAAAAAACCTGATAGCCTGAGGACCTTCGTAAGGACGAATGTGAGGGGGCCCGAGAGGGCGTCTATCCTGGCGAGGATGCCGCTTCTTATCATAGACAGGAGCTGGGGCACGCAGATCAAAACGCTCACTTCCCTCTCCCTGATTGCGGACATGAGGTCAGGCCCCTTAAGGCTGGCCGGGTAGGTGATCGAAGCGCCGAGAAAGACCGGCACCAAAAAGGTGCACATAAAGGCATAGGTATGGTGAAGGGGGAGGACGGAGGCCACATTGTCTTCATGCGAGACGATTCTCGCACCGATGAGCGCCTCCGCGTCCGAACAGAAGTTACCATGGGTCAGAAGCACCCCCTTGGGAATTCCGGTCGTGCCCGAGGTATAAATAATCGAGGCGATATCGTCGGGGCCGGTTTTAGGGAGGTCCACGGATAGTTTTTCATGGAGAATGGATTCGTATTCGGAGGAGTCAAAGTCGATGAGGGAGATACGTCTATTGAGACTTTCCGAAATATTTTTTTGCTGCATATCGACTGCGGTGAGTGTCTGCCGGCTGCGGAAGACCACGTCCGGTTCGCAGTCTTTCAGGAGGTTCCGGATTTCATCAGGTCCCAGCTTGGCGTCTATCGGGACCGCTACGCCCCCGGCAAGAGCAGTCGCCAAATAGGCAAAACACCACTCCGGCCTGTTTTCAGATATGATCGCGACCCTCCCGCCGTGCTTCAGGCCGAGTCGGACGAGATAAGAGGCGATCGCGGTCACCCCTGCGGTAAGACCGCGATACGTGAGCATCTTCCAGCCGCCCCGATAATAGTGGAAGACAGGATCATCGGGAAAGCTCTCTGCCGCAGCAAGAAAGCCTTCTGGTATGGTGAGAAATTTCCTATTGTTCATCTATCCGGCAAGCCCGCAGGATTAATAATTCGTCTGTCTCAATGATACCTAATAAATCCTGTAAATAGAATTCCCTGCGACTTGTTTTGGTAAAATAAAGAAAATGGGAAACATGGATCTCCATATCGAAGCGCTGAGTGCTCAGGTAAAGATGAATTGTGACATCTCCGACGCGAGGTTCTGGGGGAACTATTCGATCTGCGGCCTGTTGCTTAGACTGCGGGAACTCTTTCGCCATGAAAAGGGGGTCAAGCCCTGGGAGGAGATACCACGGGAGGTCATTGCAGAGTGGATAGCCGCCAAGGAGGATCTATGGCACGAGATTGAAGAGAGGGAATTTGTTAATCTCTCCGTGCAGGAGGCGGAAATTTCCCCGTTTGAAAGTGAAGGCGTCAACCGTCTTCTTGAGAAAGAGGGACTGCTCTACGGCGCCGGTCTGGGAATCCGGATGAAACCCTCCTTTTTTCTGGCTGAGCTTCTTTCGAAGGAATCTATAGATGAATATGACGTGATCATCACCGGACGCGAGTTGGTGAGAGATCTTTCCGCGTATCCCGCGATGCTTCAGAGAAATACGATAGTTGCCAGGAGAGATGCCCTGGCAGCGGTGCTCTGGGACAAGCGTGAAGAAATCAGGCCCAAAAAATATAGCGGTCCCCTTTTATATGCTTTTTCACGGTACGGAATAGGTCCTCAGGACGCAGCCGACGAATCCCTCTTTGCCAAGATCGTGCAGATCGCAGATGAAGAGATCGGCGCATACATCTCTCATGAAATCGGAGAAGCCCATGAGGGGGCGATGCTTGGGGGGTTGTGGAAGGCGATGCTTTCAGGTCCTCTCACCGGGAGGGCGGAGTTGTTTGTCAGAGGCATTAAGGACGTGCTTTCGGATACGTCCGACAGAGGCATGCTGAAATTCATCATCGAAAAGAGAAGAAAAGGTTCGCTCGGTTTTTACCTTTCATCCCTGGGGGGATTTCGGAAGATGCTATTCCCGGAGATTCAGGAAATGTTCCTCTTTTTTACGAAAAAAGAAGACTGGCAGCTTGTTGAGAAGGCGCGGAAGAAGGGATACGAAAAGGCCGGCGAGCTGGCGTCCTCGGTCCTCGATATCTACCGCAGGCAGGGTGAGGGGGCCGGAGAAGTCATCGAAAAAGATCTGTTGGACAAAATGCTGTCCCGGTCATAGTTACGCTTTGATGTGCTGCGGCTCAATATTCGTTGTGAAGATCTCGACCAATTCCTGATCGAATTGGGTTCCCGCCTTCCGTTTGAGTTCATCTATTGCTTCATTATAACTCACCGGCACGCGGTATGAGGTCAGACTTATCATCGCATCGAATGCCTCGGCGATCGCGATTATCCGGGCCTCAAGAGGGATGGCCTCGCCGCTGAGCTTCGAGGGGTATCCGTATCCATCATACCTTTCATGGTGGTGAAGGATAAACGGGGCGATGCCGGCATAGAAATTTATCTGTTTTATCATTTCATATCCCACCTCGGGATGGCGCATGAATTCTTCTCTCTT
Organism: uncultured Nitrospiraceae bacterium; assembly: GCA_963811165.1. Lineage (GTDB taxonomy): Bacteria > Nitrospirota > Thermodesulfovibrionia > Thermodesulfovibrionales > UBA6898 > Sulfobium. The sequence goes on along the minus strand of CAWEQH010000001.1, from coordinate 133,109 downwards.
GAAGTTTGCGTCGGAGCTGATCTTGAGGAACCCGACGTCGTGCAGGAGGCTGGCAAGATAGAGCTTTTTCTTTTCGTCGTCGGACATGTTGAGGCCTTTTGCGATGATATTGCTGTACCGAGCCACTCTTCTGGAATGGCCCTTTTTTTCGGGGATCTGGCAGTCGATCGCCTCCAGGAGCATCTCCGTGAGATGGATTTCATAATTCTTCTGGTCCTCATAAAATTTTGTCTTGGTGATCGAGATGGCAGCCTGCTCCGCAAGATATGTGATGATCTCCTCGTCCCGCTCCCTGTATTCAAATCCTCCCGATCTGTTTAATAGTTCCAGGACGCCGATAACCGCAGAGTGCGTCTTGAGCGGCACGCACAGGATTGTTTTTGTCTCAAACCCGGTCATCGCATCGACATCGGGGTTGAACCTTTTATCCTCTGCCGCGTTTGCGATACGCACCGGTATGCCTGTTTCAGCCACCCAGCCGGTGAGGCCTTTGCCTTTCTCGACCGAAGTCCCGACGAGTTGTTGCGCTTTTTCCCCTCTTACGATCTTGAATACGAGTGAGCCGCTGTCGAGCAAAAGGATTGATCCTGCCTCAGAACTGGTGATCGAAAGAGCATAATCCATTATCTTCTCAAGAAGGATATCACCGTACATCTCTTCTCTGAGGTCCCTTGTTATACTCAAGATCTTTTCGAGCCGGCTGCTGTAGTCATGGATTATCCGGAGGACCTGATTCGACATTCTCACCAGATACCCCAGCCCGATCACCGAGAGGAAAAGGGCTATCCCCATAATCATGGTTACCGAGATATCAGGCAGAAAAAAAAGCGAAGTCGAAGGAGAACCGAAGAGATAATTGAAGACAACTGCAAAGAGGGTGATTATCACGAATGCGACAATTAAGAAGGAGAGGCGGACCTTCCTGGTTATTTCCTGAATAGCCTGGTTCTTACTCTTTTGGTCGTATTCAGACATACTAAACTTTACTTGAGAGGGCCCAATATGTCAATGATTCGATCGTTCTATATCTTTCGCAACTGCCCAAAGAACTTGAATAATTGGATGCCAAGCTATAGAATTAAGGGCATGAAGATAATCAAAACGGAAAGGGCATTCAAGGAGCTTCTTACGGCCCTTCAGTCGCGCAGTTCCTCTGACAACCCTGCCATAGAGAGAGCGGTGAGGGCGGTCCTCGACGACGTGAAACACTCGGGAGATGAGGCGGTACTTAAGTACACCCGTAAATTTGATGATCAAAAGGCAACGAGACTCAGACTGGGCTTACCGGAAATAAAAAGAAGTGCAGAGAAGGCCGATCCGAAAATAGTAAGGGCGCTGGCGGTCTCGGCCAGGAGGATCAGGAAATTCCATGCGAAACAGACTGAAAAATCGTGGTCTTTTTGCGAGGGGGGGGCCGTGCTGGGGCAATCCATACGGCCGCTTAAGAGGGTCGGGGTGTATGTCCCCGGCGGTACCGCTGCCTACCCTTCGACCGTCCTCATGAACGTCATCCCCGCCCAGGTCGCGGGGGTGAAGGAGATCGCGCTCTGTGTTCCCGCTCCCGAGGGACGGCTTAATCCTTACGTAATGGCCGCAATAGAGATGCTCGGGATTTCCGAAGTATATCGGATCGGCGGAGCGCAGGCCATAGGCGCCATGGCGTATGGAACGAAGGCCTTAAAGAAGGTGGACAAGATTGTTGGCCCCGGAAATATCTTTGTTGCGACCGCCAAGCGGATGGTTTTCGGGCTTGTCGATATCGATATGATCGCCGGGCCGAGCGAAATACTGATCATCGCCGATAATTCCGCCGATGCCTCTGCCGTTGCTGCGGATCTTCTGAGCCAGGCAGAGCATGACGAACTCGCCTCGTCGATACTGGTGACCGTTTCGGAGAGGCTCGCCTCGGCCGTGTCGGATGAGGTGCCAAGGCAGCTCGTCCATCTTAAAAGAAAGAAGATCGCGCGGGCGTCGATCAGGCGCTACGGCGCGATAGTGGTGGCAAAGGATTTGGTCGAAGCCGTGGCCCTTTCGAACCGGATCGCGCCTGAGCACCTGGAAATCATGACCGAAACGCCTGAAAAACTGTTACCGCTTGTGGATAACGCGGGTGCGGTTTTTCTCGGCCACTGGACCCCGGAAGCCCTCGGCGACTACTCTGCCGGACCTAATCATACCCTCCCCACGGGCGGGACCTCACGGTTTTTCTCTCCTTTGGGGGTATATGATTTTTACAAGCGTTCGAGCCTTGTGGGGTTTACAAGAAAGGGGTTTATGAAGCTATCGGCCGTGGTCGAGGCCCTCGCTGATATCGAAGGCCTTGAAGCGCATGCGAATACTATTAGAATCAGGAAAGCGATGATAAAGCGAAAAATGCTTCGTTAGGGAAAGGACGGACAATGAAGACAAAAAATAAAATTCTTAAACTCGGACTGCCGAAGGGGAGCCTGCAGGAGTCGACGCTGAAACTTTTCCGGAAGGCGGGATATCACATCTCGGTTTCCCCCCGCTCCTATTATCCGGTATTCGACGATTGCCAGATAGAGTCGATGCTTATAAGGGCACAGGAGATGGCGCGCTACGTTGAAGGGGGAATTCTCGACTGCGGACTTACGGGGTATGACTGGATCATGGAGCAGGCCGCCGACGTGAAAGAGGTCGCCGAACTGAATTACGCAAAAGAGGGCCTGAGGCCCGTCAAGTGGGTGATCGCCGTCCCCAACGATTCAAAGATAAAGAGCGTCAGGGATTTGAGGGGCAAGAGGATCGCAACGGAACTTGTGGGCTACACAAAAAGATATCTGAAATCGAAGAACATAAAAGCGGAGATAGATTTTTCGTGGGGGGCCACGGAGGTGAAGCCGCCCCATCTGGCCGATGCGATCGTCGAACTCACGGAGACCGGCACTTCCCTCAGGGCCAACAATCTCAGGATCGTAGAGACGATCCTTGAGTCCAGCACGCGTTTCATCTCAAACCGGCATGCGTGGCAGGACAAATGGAAAAGGCAGAAGATGGAGAATATCGTGATGCTCTTAAAAGGTGCGCTTGCAGCGGAGGAGAAGGTGGGGATGAAGATGAACGTCCAGAAAAAGGACCTGAAACGTGTCATGAGCCTCCTGCCGGCGATGCATTCTCCTACGATATCGGCCTTATCCGATGCGGGCTGGTATGACCTCGATGTCGTCATGGACGAGCAGATATTGATCGACCTTATCCCGAAACTCAAGAAGGCCGGCGCCTCAGGGATTGTGGAATATCAGTTGAATAAGGTGATCCCATGAAAATAATATGAAGACTTTTTTGAAGACTTTTTCTTGACAAGTTTTACGTTTTTGCTGTAAAATGTCTAGCTTAAGAGGGCGAATACGTCCCAGTAAATATAATAGTGAAGGGGGGTAAAGGATTGCATGCTTTAGGTACCCATTTATTAGTGGAATTACGGGAGTGCAACCCCGAAATTCTCAAAGACCTCGAGAAGGTCAAAAACGCATTGGTCTCGGCGGCGAAAGAGGCCAAGGCGACCATCGTTGACATATCTTTCCACGAATTCAATCCTTTCGGTATCAGCGGCATGGTAGTAATAGCGGAATCCCATCTGTCGATCCATACGTGGCCCGAGTATTCCTACGCGGCTGTGGACATATTTACCTGCGGTGATATCATAAAACCTGAGGTAGCGGCTTCTTTTCTTATTGAACAGTTTGAGAGCAAGAGTCCTTCGATCGTTGAGCTCAAAAGAGGGATACTTTCGCACTTGAATGAGAAACTGCCGCACAAGGTTGAGCTTCAGTCTGTTATTTAAACGGAGTTTTTTGTTGTGAGCTGATTCTCCCCATTATCCAGGGAGGAAACGGCCCGACTTGTCGTAATAAAAAAATCCCCCTTTAAAGGGGGATTTTTGTTTCTTTCGGGTAACTCTAATCAGACGCTCTCAGGCGGCTTGTCGGTAAGAGCGGCTATCCCGGGCAGTTCCTTTCCCTCAAGCAACTGCAAAGAGGCGCCGCCGCCGGTAGAGATAAAAGAGAGTGCGTCCGAGACGCCCGCCCGGTGGACGGCGAGGTCGGTGTCTCCGCCTCCCACGATAGTCAGGGCGTAAGCGTCCGCCACTGAATGGGCGATCGAAAAAGTCCCTCTTGAGAAGGCATCGACTTCGAATATTCCCATCGGACCGTTCCATAGGATGGTCTTTGCGTTTGCCAGGGCAATCGAAAAGAGTTTTACCGTGGCCGGCCCTATATCAAGGGCCCTCCAGCCCCTTGGGATTTCCATGGTCGGGACTATTTTCGTCTCGGCCCCTGGTTCAAGGGTCTGGGCGATTACGCAGTCGACGGGAAGATAAAACTTTATGCCCGCCGCCTGCAGTTTTATTCGTATCCGTTCGGCGGTCTCGAGCATGTCGTTTTCGACGAGCGAATCACCGACCTCGAATCCCATCGCCTTGATGAAGGTAAAGGCCATGCCTCCGCCTATCAAGACCTTGTCTACTTTGGCCTCGAGATGTTCGAGGACGCCGATCTTGCCCGAGACTTTTGCACCGCCAAGGATCGCAACAAAGGGTCGAACGGGACTGTTGACAACGCCCTTAAGGTATTCGATCTCTTTTTTCATGAGGAAGCCTGCCGCAGAAGGAAGGAATTTAGCGATCCCCACCGTGGAGGCGTGGGCCCTGTGGGCCGCACCGAAGGCGTCGTTTACATAAAAATCGGCGAATTTGGAAAGGCTCTTTGCGAACGCCTCATCGTTTTTCTCCTCTTCGGGATGAAACCTGAGGTTCTCAAGAAGGACCACGTCGCCGTCTTTCATCTTTGAGACGAGGCCTTCGACCTGCGGGCCTATGCAGTCGGGAGCAAACACGACTTCCTTGTCGAGCAGTCGGTGAAGTCTCTTTGCCACCGGAGCAAGACTGTATCTGGGATCGGGTTTTCCTTTTGGCCTCCCCAGATGAGAGGCAAGGATCACCTTTGCCCCTTCGTCGATGGCATAGTTGATCGTAGGCAAAGTGGAGCGTATCCGGCCGTCGTCCGTTATCCTTAAGTTGTCGTCGAGGGGCACGTTAAAATCGGCCCGGATAAATACCCTTTTGCCCTTAATGTCGAGTTCGTCGATAGAAAGCTTGTTAAGGACATCCTTAATCAAAACCGGATCCGGATTTGTAGTATTTTTCCTCGCCATCTAACTCCTCTTTTTGATGATATAAAGGATGAGGTCCCTCAGCCGCGAGCTGTAGCCCCATTCATTATCGTACCATGCGAGGACCTTCACCATCCTGCCCTCCATTACCTTCGTCACGGAGGCATCGACAACAGAGGAGTGGGCGTTGCCGTTACAGTCTATGGAGACAATAGGGTCTTCAGTGTACTGAAGGATCCCCTTCATCGGGCCCTCAGAAGCCGCCTTAAGCGCGCTATTTACCCCTTCGGCAGTGGTGTCTTTTCCCAGTTCCGCGACCAGGTCGACGACAGAGACGTTTGGGGTAGGGACCCTTATGGCCATACCGTCGAGCTTGCCTTTGAGCTGCGGCAGCACGAGCCCGACAGCCTTTGCAGCACCGGTCGTCGTCGGTATCATAGACAAGGCCGCGGCGCGTGCCCTCCTTAAGTCCGAATGGGGCAGGTCGAGGATCCTCTGGTCGTTTGTATAGGAATGTATCGTGGTCATAAGGCCCCTGACGATCCCGAACTCGTTTAAGAGTACCTTGGCCACAGGCGCGAGGCAGTTTGTGGTGCACGAAGCATTGGAGATGATCTGGTGTTTAGATACGTCCAGTGTCTCTTCGTTGACCCCAAGGCAAAGGGTTATATCCGGCTCCTTCGCGGGCGCCGAGATGATGACATATTTCGCCCCTGCATCGATATGTTTCGAGGCCCCTGCCCTGTCGGTAAAAAAGCCGGTGGATTCTATTACGATATCCACGCCAAGGTCTTTCCACGGAAGCTTCTCCGGTGCCGTGATCGCCGAGATCTTTATCTCCTTGCCGTCTACGGATATACCCGTACCGGTGTCTTTAACGTCTGCTCCGAATATCCCGTGCACTGAATCATATTTGAGCAAGTGAGCAAGGGTCTTTGAATTGGTAAGGTCGTTGATCGCTACGACCTCGAACTCCTTTACCGCCCTGCTCGCCCTCAAAAAATTTCTTCCTATCCTTCCAAAACCGTTGATTGCTACGCGAACTGCCATAGGGGCCTCCTTAAAAAGTGTATTTAAAAATATTTAAAACCATGCCGGTCATAAGTTTAGGATAAAAGTACGTCGACTTAGGCGGCATTCTAAGAGATGCGAGGGCGACCTTTTCAACGTCTTCCACCAGGGTGGGTCTGAGAAAGAAAGCTGCCTCGAACAAGCCGTCCCTGACTGTCTTAAGGCATTTCTCTATGTCCATTTCGTAAGAAACACGATCGATATCCAGGAGCTGCTTGAAAATCAGGTCATGAAGCACCGTAACATCGAGGTCCCTCAAGGCCGCCGGAACTCCGTGGATGCCCTCGCCTCTATAGCTCAGGCGGTACCAGGCATCTCCGCCTGTATAAAGTCCGTAGGTGTCCCGTTTCCCCGAGATGGCCCGCTGTATGTCAAAGCCGTTTTCCATCCGTTCAACCTCGAAATCATGAGAAAGGAGTTCAAGGGCATCTGTCGGCATATTCCCTACCAGACGGTGCGTAGGCAAAATGGTGAGCCCCTCATCGTTCATGTCTGCAAGGAACATGAGAACGTAGTCGTAAGGTTTAGGCCCTTTTGACGGGCCGTCCTTGGTCCTCATCTCACGCTGATACTCAAGGGCGGTCTCGTACCGGTGATGGCCGTCGGCGATAAAGATCGCCTTGTCCGCGAGCCCCGTTTGCATGGTATCTATCGTCTTCATGTCATTTATTTCCCACAGCCGGTGGACCGACCCGTCGGGGTCCTTTGCCTCGATGCAAGGCGCGGACTTGTTGACTGTGGAGAGTGCGGCCCCTTTCCCGCCGTCAGCGCTTCGGTAGAGAGAAAATATCGGGCTTATATTGGCCCCGCATATTCTCATGAGGCTCAGCCTGTCTTTTTTGGGTTTGGAATGGGTATATTCATGCGGATGAATGTTTCCCTTGCCGAGTTCCTCAAGTCTTACGAGTCCGAGAAAGCCCCTGAGGACTTTCTCCTCATTTCCAATTGTATACGATATTTCGTAAGAATAGAAGCAGGGCCGTTCGCTTGTGATCAACACCCCTTCGCGCATCCACTCATCGAGAAAGGACCTCGCCCTCGTGTATTTGTTTTTATTGTCGTCATCCCCGCTTAGCTCTTTGCCGAAGTCGATCCGAACGACGTTATAAGGGCTTTTGCCGTAGAGTTCCTCTTTGTATTCGGGCGTGATGATGTCATACGGAGGGGCGAGCAGGTCCTCGCCGCTGACCTTTGATATGCGCGGTACGTTATAGAGGACCCCTTTAAAAGGGACGACTTCAGCCATTTTTATCTACCTCGGGGAAAAAGATTCGGTATTGTAGCATGCAATTTCTATTGAATTCCAGTGGGGGACAGGAGACGATTTCGGCATAATGTCAGAGGCGGAATTTCGGCGAGCTATGAAGCACGTAGAAAAGGAATTCCCGGATGCATTGCAAAAACTCACACTACTTCAATGCGTAATACAAATATGTAGAACTAAACCGCTCTTTCCGGAGGGGCCACAGGATTTGTTTGTAATGATAAGGTTTTCGGGAGAGTAAGAGATATCGAGTGCCTGATACTTAGCGACTGGGCATGAGAAATCGAGGCGTTTTTTCTCTTGACCGACGCAAACAGTTACTTCTTCTGCTGTTCCGAACTCACCTTTATTGAAGTCTTGACGTTCCCCCTCGGATTAAAGTCTCCGACCACCTCCAAAAACCTCGGCGTTAGCTTTTTTTTCAGCTCGGAATAGAGCCTGTTCGTAATCTCTTCATGGGAGAGGTATTCGTTTCTGAACGCGTTGAGGTAAAGTTTCAGAGATTTAAGCTCGACGATCTTTTGATCGGGGACGTACCTTACGATGAACGTTGCAAAATCAGGATAACCCGACCTCGGACAAAGACAGGTGAATTCGGGAAGGGTGATATTGACCTCGTAATCACGCTCGGGATGCGGGTTTTCCCATATCTCAAGTCTCGTCCTTTTTATTGCCTTTTCGCCGTATTTCATCATGAAATCTACCACGCACGGAAAGACTTTGTAAAGCTAACATTGATTCAGGGCATACTCCAAAAAACTTTATAATGTCGCAATTTGCATTTTCTGTGTAATCTGACCCTTTACTTAAACGATCTGTTTTTTTACATAGCATTGCTCTTACAAAGGTGGCGCAGATAAAGTTTTTTCCGCATGTCCTGCATCTGTCTTTAAACAAGAAATAGTGATAGGGCGGGCGCGAAGGATGGGATCGTCTTTGAGCGGCTTCAATTTCTCGTATTGACCCGTAAAAGCGGGTCGAGAAATTGCCTCGGAGTCCAGAAACCAAGCTTACGGGACGAGAATGAGCGAAAAGATGGCCCCCTCCTTCACGCATGCTCGACTCCATCTTTTTTCCTAGCACGAACACAAATCTTTTAGCTCTTAGACTTTTTTGTATAGTATTCCATTTCGAGCAACCTGCGCTTAATCTCCTCTCCGGAGGAATATCCTCCGAGGGAACCGTCGGACTCGATGATCCGATGACAGGGGAAAATAATAGGGATAGGGTTTTTCCCGAGGGCGTTTCCAACCGCCCTGAAGGCATGCGGTTTCCCGATCTTCTCCGCCACCCACTTATAAGTCCTTGTTTCTCCATAGGGGACTTCCCTCAGAGCATCCCACACGAGCCTCTCGAAATCGGTGCCCTCGGTAAACGCCGTCTTGCATGCAAAGTCCCTTCTGCCTTTTTCGAAGTATTCGGTCAGCTCTTTTTTCACGAATGCGGCATCGTCTGTCTTTTTCAGATATAGACCGGCGGGTCTTTCAAAGGCTATGCCTGTCAGGAGGTGAGCATTGAAAAGGAGATAAAGTGTTCCCACGGGGGTCTCAAGAATGTCGCAGAACTCATTATTGCCCGCTTTCTTTTGTTTCATCATGCCCCCCTTCAAAAGACAGCATCTTCCGAATTCTCAGATAATAATACACTTTCCCGCAGGTTGTCCGTCAAGAAGCGACAGCCCCGTCTTTGTATTTGAAATCTTCCGGCCAAAGCAATTAAGCGGGCGGCCCACATAAAAGGGTTTGGGACTTCACTATCGGATATAATAAGGTAGCTGGGATAACGATGGAAAAACGTGATTTGCAGGACTGGGTTTCTCTGACTGAGGATTTGCCCTGTCCTTATATCAATGATGACCGGACCGCATCACTCGAGTTTGTCCTGCCTGCTGAAGGTCTTTCCCGGAACTTCCACACATTCCTTGCTGCCGGATACAGGCGCCTCGGCAGCGTTCTGTATCGGAATGTATGCCGCGGATGTTCATCATGTCACCCGATCCGTCTGGAAACGGAAAAGTTCAGGGCGAGCAAGAGTCAGCGAAGGACGCTGAGAAAAAACAGGGACGTGAGGGTCGAATATCGCATCCCTTCTGTCACCCCGGCCAAGATCGATCTGTACAGGAGATACGTTTCCTCAAAACACCCTGCAGGCCAAGAGGACGACACGGGGGATTGTCCGATGACCCTTTCAGGCCTCCACCACGGCTATGCCGGGAGCATCGAAATGGATTATTTCATCGGAGAACGTTTGATCGCGATAGGGGTAGTAGATGAAGGTGAAGACGCCCTCTCGTCAGCCTACTTCTATTACGACACAGGTCGTCTCGACAGAAGGCCCGGGATATTCAGCATCCTGCAGGAAATATCGCTTGCCCGCGCACTGCGGAAGAAATATTATTACCTCGGGTTTTGCATCGAAGAGACCCCCAAGATGTCTTATAAGAAGTTCTTCCGTCCAAACCAGGTTTACGAAGACGGGGAGTGGAAGGATTTTTCGGTTAGCTGATCTCATTTCACCCGTCCTCCTTATTATCCCTTGCCCTAAGACATATTTTCCCGGTTACTAGGACAGAGTACCAATTGTGAAGGATGTATGCATTTGATACGCTGTAACCATGGAAGAGAGAAAAAGAGAAAAGGAAGCCGGCCAGGAGGCCGAAAGGAGGAGCAAAATGTTACGCATAACGAGCATAGGCGGCGACAGCGTGGGGATGGGGAATTACTGGAATTTTGCAACGGGCAACAGGGTGCATATCGAAGAAGCAGGGATTCTTCCCGGCGACAGGACTCAAAGATATTACAAGGCGCATCCGGTGGCAATTCTCGTCGCGGCACCGGTCCTCGGCCTGGCCTATGCCGTATTTCTCCCTTTTATCGGGCTGGCGATGTTGGCATCGGTACTTTTCAAGAGGCTCTTTGGAGGGTTGGCAGCAAGCGCATACAGGGGTGCAGCATTCAGCTGGCAACCGAGTGAGGCCTATCTTGCCGGCAAGAGACGCAGCGCAAGGAAAAGCGAAAAAAGGGAAGAAAAAAAGGAATGACCCACTGATCAACAGCAAAAACTAGAAGGGGACCAGGATATCTCATGGTCCCCTTCTAGTTTCAATTTCAAACAACTTATGTAGCAAATAATTCTATTTAGTACAGTCTCCTATCCGCTTGCCGCTCATCTTCTGGGACATATGCTGCTTGCCCTGCTTGCCGGTCATGTCCATCTCGACGGCGCCGTCAAAGCTCGCGCCCTTGTAAGTGATCCTCCCGCTGCTGTCTATGGTATTTCCTTTTTTGTCGCGGCACTGCATGACCCAGGTCACGGTGCTGCCTTCGATTTTATTACTTATCATTTTGCAGTCCTGGTTCTTTTCCGGCTTTTGAGGTACCGTCTCTTTGCTGTTAAGACACATGGTGGTCTTGACAGCGGGCATCTCCATCGGCATTCCCTTCATCTCCACCTTCGACGTGATTTCCCATTTCCCTTCCTGCATGTTCGGACCCGCAATGGCTGCCGAAGCCCATAAGATCATTAGGGCCGCAGATACCAGACCGGTTGTTTTTCGCATTTGTGATACCTCCTCCATTTATTTTTTCTACCGTGAGCCCGTCGGCTCAAGAACACCGGATTATATCACACCTATTTCAGCCTGTTCAATGGAGGCGCCGGCGAGTGAATTAAAGAGGTTCATTGGTTTATAATGTAGCCGTATTTGCCCGAAGAAGACTGTGGTCTGAACAATACAATAAGGAGGCGGCAGTGTCATTAATCGGCTCGGTGATACGAAACAGGCTTTGTTTTGTTGCGTTCATGTTATTCATAATAACGCCCTCATGCGCCACAAAAGAGGTACAACCTCCCCATAAGCAGGCAAGGATAGCGGTGGTCCTCGGCGCCGGTGCGTCGAGGGGGTTCGCCCATATAGGGGTCCTGAAAGTGCTTGAAACAAGTAAAGTCCCTATCCATATGATCGTAGGAACGAGCGCCGGCAGTTTTGTAGGGAGCCTCTATGCCTATGGTTTTGATGCCTTCCAACTCCAGAAGATCGCGCTCTCTATAGAAAAAGGAGATATCGCCGATATCTGTATCCCTGATAACGGGTTCGTAAAGGGAGAAAAACTCGAAGAATATGTGAACACTATGGTAAGGAAAACGCCGATCGAAAAGTTGAAGATACCCTTTTATGCGGTCGCCACGAACATCCCCTCAGGGCAGGAAGTGGTCTTCGGCAAAGGCAATACCGGGACCGCTGTCCGGGCGAGCTGTTCGATCCCGGGTGTATTCAGACCCGCGAAGATCGGCGATAAAATGTATGTAGACGGCGGCGTAGTGAGCCCTGTGGCGGTCGATGCCGCAAAGAGGTACGGCGCTGATATCGTTATTGCGGTCGATATCTCGGCGGACCGCGACACCAAACAGCCTGAGGGAACAATCGACACGATACTTCAGGCGATTAATATTATGTATTCGAAGCTTGCCGGCATCCAGATCACAAAGGCAGACATTGTAATAAGACCGAAGGTCGGCTATATCGGCTCAGGTGACTTCGAAAAGAGACATGAAGCGATCCTCGAAGGAGAAAAGGCGGCATATGAGGCGATGCCGAACATAAGGGCCCTTCTCGATAAGCTCAAACGGGAGGGGAGACTCGAGTAAGCTTACCCCATACCCGAAAGCCAACGGCCGCAGCGGCATACTGAACAATGCGACGGCCAGGATCAAATAGTACGGATTGTCGGGATCAGGGATATCCGCGTTATTTGCCGGAGGACTTTTCGATCGCCTTCCCTCCGGATTCGATATCTTTTCCGACACCTTTGACGGTATTGCATCCGGCAAGGATTGCTACACACAGGGAAGCTAAGACAATTCTTCTTATCATGACGTCCTCCTCAATAGCTATATCAGCGATATATTATACCGAAACACCCAATCGAGTTTCAGCCACGCGACTTTAATAACCTGTTCCGCAGGGTCCAGGAATTTCTCATCCTCAAAAAAAGACGAAACAGCTATAAGCCAACGATTTAACACGATTTCTGAACCTCCACCTCAATAATGCCTCGTTGTGTAGGACATTTCTCCTATCTGATATAGGAAGTATTACCGATTGTGTTCACCCGTCCCCTCCTGATATTGTGTATCTGAGAAAGGCTTCGGCATGTTTTCATTTTTACATATTGTGAACACGCGTTTGGCCAAGCAGTTACCTATCGGAAAGGAGGTAAGAACAGTTTTTTTGTTGTCGCAAAAAAATCTTAAGAAAAGGAGGTAGAAAAAATGTCTGAAGAAACTGCTGAGAAAATATCAGGAAAAGGCACGATCGGCCTCGTCGTATTCGGCCCCATACTGGGCATGCTGTATGTATGTTTGCTGCCGCTCATCGCGCTTATGACCCTTCTCCTTGCGTTGCCGGGACTCGCTTCTGCGAAAAAGACCGACATTCTGGAGAATTCCAGCGTGTGCATGGGCTGCCATTCTTCCCAGGACTTCACAAAGACGTTCAAGAGCAAGGAAAAGATGTCCGTATTCGTGAATGAGAAGGACTTCAAGAGCACGGTCCATCGGTTCCTCAGCTGCACAGACTGCCACATGAATATTTCTATGGACAGTCACCCGGGCAGTGCAGACGCGTATGAGAGCAGGAGCGCCTTTGCCAGCGCAGCTGCCTCAGCGTGCAAAAAATGCCACTCAGAAGCTCAGCTTAAGGCGAAGCCGAACCACGGCCTCATCGCAAACAAAACAAATGCCCCTCCATGTACGGTGTGCCACGGTGCCCACACGGTGAAGCGCATCTCGGAATGGAAACCCACCTTAAGCAGCAACAATCAGTATTGTCTAACCTGTCACAGTCAGAAGATCAGCAAGCAAGAAAAGAATGGGGAGACGTTGTCTCTGTCTATCGATCCCTCCCTGCTGGCTGCATCCGTCCATAACAAACACGCGTGTTCCGACTGCCATGTGGAATACACGAAGACGTCGCATCCGATCAAGCAGTTCGATAGCAACAGGTCACATTCAATCGCCGTATCCTCGGCCTGTGATAAATGTCATGCGGACAAGCACAAGGCCGTAAGCGAGAGCATCCATGCAAAGATGATAAGTGAGGGCAACCTAAAGGCCCCGGTATGCACGGACTGCCACGGTTTTCATACGGTAGGGCCCAAGGCAACGTACGAAACCATGAGCGGTGTCCCCTGCAAGAAGTGTCACGAGGACGTATTCAAGATTTACTCCAAAAGCGTGCACGGCATGGCAAGGACAAAAGGCACGCACAATGCGCCTCTCTGCTCCTCCTGCCATTTCGCCCACGACGTGAAGGGCGCGGCGATGGCCGAAAAGATTAAAGGCGCCTGCCTCGGCTGTCACAAGGACGCGGAGGCCAAACATACAAAGTGGCTGCCGAACGCCTCCCTGCATCTGAGCGCAATCGCCTGCGCGGCCTGCCATTCGCCGGGTTCGGGCAAGGGCATCTATCTCAGACTTTACGACCAGGAGACAGGCAAGCCTTTTACCGAGGAACAGATGATGAAGATTCTGGGGACAACATATGAGGGCCTGTCTCATAAAATTGATCCCCATGGAGACGGCATCCGGTCCGACGAGCTCTGGAGCCTCGTCAGTAAGATGAATGAAAAAGGCACGAACGCAAAAGTGACTTTTATAGGGAGCATGAACGTGAGCACAGGCGCGGAGGCGCACCAGCTCTCCTTCAAGAAAAACGCGGTCAAGGAGTGTGAAAACTGCCACAGCCAGGAGTCCGATTTTTTCAAGAATGTTACGGTGGCCATAGTAAAGGCGGATGGCAGGATGACGCTTCACAAGGCAAAGTCTGAGGTGCTCGGGTCGATGTTCTCGCTCCTGTCGCTCAGGCAGTTCTACGTCCTGGGGAGCACCCGCCTCAAGGGACTCGATTGGCTCGGGATATTGATGGTCTTCGGCGGCATGTCCTTACCAATAGCACACATCACGCTTAGGATATTGACATCGCCTATCCGTGAAGCCAAGAGGCTGAACAAAATGAGAAAGGAGGACAAGAGATGAAAAAGATATATCTTCACCCGCTGCCGGTCAGGATCTGGCATTGGATCAATGCGACCAGTTTTATAATCTTGATCGTCACCGGCCTCCAGATCCGCTACCGTGAATTGATGGGCCTCATGAAATTCAAGGAAGCCGTGGATATACACAACTTCTTCGGCTTCGTGCTCATCTTCAACTTTTTTGTCTGGCTCGTGTATTACATTCTTACCGGCAAGATAAAGATTTATATCCCTCCCCTCAATCTGAAGAAGTTCATAGTGGGAAGCCTCAGGCAGGCCAAATACTATGGGTACGGGATCCTGATGGGGGAACCGAATCCCCATCACAGCACACCCGACAACAAGTTTAACCCTCTGCAGCAGATGGCGTATCTGGCCATTATGATGCTCCTGATCCCGCTTCAGATGGGGTCAGGGCTGCTTCTGTGGAACGCAAAGATGTTTGCGGACTGGATCAACCTCGTCGGAGGAATAAAGATTGTTGATACGGTCCATGTATTCCTGTTCCTTTTCTTCACTTCATTCATCTTTGTGCATGTCTACCTTGCCACGCTGGGGCATACTGCCACGGCACATATCAAGGCGATGTTTACCGGGTATGAAGAGCTGGAGGAGGAACACAGCCACTGATAGTCCCTTTTCTTGGGGCGAAGGCAGGGGCGGACCCTTATCGTCCGCCCCTGCCTTCATTTCCGAACCATCCCCCCACGTTTCACGGTCAGGCGACCAATTTTGAATGTCTCGCCGCCCGCAATATGGTTTTGTCTGTTGAAAAAACCGCTATTTATCACTACACTGTAGGTATTACTCTTTAATAGGAGGAGATATGAAACGCATATCATTAGTTATTACGGCAGTATTTTTTTTGGGTCTTTTCGCGCCCACGGCATTCGCAGATGATTTTACGCTGATCATCCCGCTGCCCCTTACCGGCAAACAGGCGAAGTTCGGAGAGATGATGAAACGGTCTTATGAGATGGCTGCGGCAGAGATCAACGCAAAGGGCGGGATAAAAAAGAAGAAGCTCCTTCTCTCCTTTGAGGATTCCGGGGCAAAACCCGAAACCGCGAGGGGGATTGTGGAAAAACTGATTGATGTGAAAAAACAGCCCATAATCGTCGGGGAATACACGTCTGCATGTGCCAAGGCGGTGGCTGCGGTAGCAGAGGAAAGGAAGACCCCCTACCTTATAGTAGCCAGCGCCGACGACGACATCACGCGGCAGAATTATAAGTATGTCTTTCGTCAAAACGCGGTAAACGCACATTACAGCGACGGCCTGATTGATTTCCTAAGAAAGGTAGTCAAGCCAAAGACCATGGCCATCCTGTATGAAAGCTCCGCCTTCGGGACTTCGGGAGCGGAGGCGATGGTAAAGGACGCCCAGAAGCTCGGTATCAGGGTCTTACTGAAAGAAAAATATGAGGCCGGTTCTGTCGACTTCAAGCCGCTCCTTTCCAAGGTGAAGGCGGCCCAGCCTGAAGTTGTGTACATGGTCTCGTATGTCATGGATGCGTCCCTGCTGATGAAGCAGATAAAGGAACTAAGACTGGACGCCAGACTCTTTGCAGGGGGGGCAGCAGGGTTTGCCATCCCCGAGTTCATCGACAATGCAAAAGATGCTGCAGAGGATGTCGTCAGCGCAACCCTCTGGACACCCCAGGTCAAGTATGCGGGCGCAAAGGAATATGCCGAAAACTATAAGAAGAAATATGGCGACTATCCTTCTTACCATGGCGCATCGGCCTACTCGGCGATGTACGTGCTGAAGGACGCTCTTGAAAGGGCAAAGGGCTGGACTCCCGACAAGATCAGGGACGCCTTGAAGGCCACGAATGTAAAGACCGCCTTCGGCCCCGTAAAATTTGAGGACAGGGAGGGCTACCAGAACCAGAACTTTATGGACACCCTCGTAATACAGGTCATGAAAGAGGAGTTCGAAACCATATGGCCTCAGCAGTACGCCAATAAAAAGTATATTTACCCGATCCTCTCGTGGAGAGAGAGAAGATAAAATAAAAAAGTTGGATGTCTTACCCCAGCCCCCTCCCGCAGGGAGCGGCATATATGCAGACCGCTCAGATGCGGAGGGGGCAGGGATTAAGGCGAGGTAACGTTGACATCTGCGCAGATAGAAGTTTTATTGCAGACCCTGATAGCCGGCATTCTCCTGGGCGGTCTTTATGCGCTCATCGGCATAGGCATGACCCTCATTATGGGTGTCATGAAGATCATCAATCTGGCCCACGGGGAGCTGATGATGGTCGCCATGTACATCGCATATGCGCTTTTCTCTTTTTTCCATATTGACCCTTATATCTCTGTTTTCATCGCGACGCCTCTTTTATTCCTGCTCGGCGTCGCGATTCAGAAGTACCTCATAAATCCGGTGCTCAAGGTGGAATCGGTCCTTCCGGAAAACCAGGTCATCCTGACGGTAGGGGTGGCTATGGTTCTGGCCAATCTGGCGACCATAATCTTTCAGTCGGACTATAGGTCGACGCCGGTAGACTATGCTACAAAGGCATGGTACCTTTCGGACTACTGGAAATCCTCTCCAATCGAGCTTTCCCTCTCCCTCCCCTGGACGGTATCGTTCCTGATCGCAGTCTTAATTACCGTCTGCCTGTGGTTCTTCCTTGCAAAGACCGATATCGGAAAATCCATAAGGGCGACCGCCCAGGACAGCGATGCAGCTCTCCTTATGGGTGTGAATGTGGAGAAGATGAGGGTAATCACTTTTGGGCTGGGATCGGGCCTGGTGGGTGCCGCGGGCTGCCTGTTCATCCCTATTTATTACCTATATCCCGATCTGGGGGGCCAATTCACTCTCATAGCCTTTGTCATCACGATCCTCGGCGGGCTGGGCTCCACCGTCGGCGCCATTATCGGAGGGATCGTCCTGGGCATATTTGAATCCCTGACAGCCACCTATATCGGTATGGGATGGGCGCCGGTCGGCAGGTTCGTAATATTTGTTGCGGCCCTCATATTCCTGCCGGGAGGCATCGCATCGCTCCTCAGAAGAAAGAGGTTCGGCAGATGAAGAGGTATCTGCCGCTTATTGTACTCCTGCTGCTTGCCTCGATGCCTCTTGTAGGGTTCAGCACCTATACTATGCATATATTCATACTCGTCATTATGTGGTCAGTCATCGGTATGGCCTGGAACCTTCTCGGCGGGTACTGCGGCCAGGTATCGTTCGGCCATGCAGCCTTTTTCGGCGTCGGCGCCTACTCGGCGGGCATTATTTATTACAAATTCGGAATATCCGGATGGTGGGGCCTGCCGTTAAGCATTGTCGCGGCAACCGCCTTCGCACTCGCCATAGGTTTTATCTGTCTTAGGCTCCGCGGACCTTTTTTTGCGCTCGCGACTCTTGCGATAGGGGTCATACTCAGGGTGACTGCGGAAAACCTCACTGACTTCACCCAGGGCGACCTCGGGATTATGATAAGGGAGAGGACATGGGTGGGAAAGACATGGTATTACTACATAATCCTGCTTATCGCGGCCCTCACGTTCTTTACCGTCAGGAAGGTGGTGGAGTCGAAGCTTGGTTACTATTTCGTCGCAATACGAGAAGACCAGGATGCTGCCGAATCCCTCGGCATAAACACGACCTTTTATAAAACAATAGCCCTATGCCTCAGCGGCCTGTTTACCGGAGCTGCCGGCGCCTTTTATATGAATTACATGGGATATATCGATCCAAAGGTCGTCTTCGCCCTGCACGATATCTCGATCGTTGCGATCATGGTCGTCATGATCGGAGGCGTTGCGACATATTGGGGGCCCATTATCGGTTCGCTAATCATGGTCCTCCTTGCCGAACTTATACGCTCAATCCCGCGCCTGGGCGTTGCCTACCAGAGCATGTTCGGGATACTTCTCATCGTTATTATCATATTTCTTCCAAACGGCATAGCAGGAGATCTCCCCAAGCTCAGGAAACTTTTTCGGCGGAGGGTAGGATAATGAGCCTTCTTTCGGTCAAAAACGTCTCACGGTTTTTCGGAGGGCTCGCGGCACTCACCGACGTTTCATTCGATGTGCAAAAAGGGGAGATTCTCGGGCTTATCGGACCGAATGGGGCAGGCAAGACTACGCTATTTAACGTGATAAATGGTTTTTACAGGCCGTCAGCGGGAGAAGTTTTTTTTACTGGTAAAAACATTTCCCGCTTCAAGCCGAACAAGATATGCATGATCGGGATCGCACGGACCTTCCAGGTGGTAAAGCCGCTTCGGAGGATGACGGTCCTCGACAATGTGATCGCATCGTCGTTCTTACGGGCAAAGACAAAGGCGGAGGCCGAAAGGGCCGCCCTTGAAGTGCTTGAATTCACAGGTCTCATCGAGGAGAGAAACCTGTTGTCAAAGGGTCTGCCGCTGGGGAAGAGGAAACGGCTCGAGATCGCGCGGGCGCTCGCCACAGCGCCCGAGATGCTCTTGCTCGATGAGTCTTTTGCGGGACTTAATCCATCCGAGCTTAACGAATCTATAGAGATCATCGGAAAGATAAAAAAACGGGGAGTCACCATGATGGTCATAGAACACCATATGAGGGTAATCATGTCGATATCGGACAGAATAGTCGTGCTGAATTATGGTGAGAAGATAGCGGAGGGTTCGCCCCGGGAAATAGGCAATGACCCCCTCGTCATCACCGCGTATCTGGGAGAGACGGAGCGTGCTTGAGATAAAGAATATAGACGTATCTTACGGTGACGTGCAGGTGATCCGTGACGTTTCTTTTCATGTCGGAGAATTTGAGATTGTCGCGCTTATAGGTACAAACGGAGCAGGCAAATCAACCATATTAAAGACCATCTCAGGGCTCATAAGTCCGTCGGGGGGAGAGATCCTTTTTAACGGGACACCCATTCATAAACAGGCGCCTCACCGTTTGATCGATGCGGGAATCGCCCATGTGCCGGAGGCAAGAAGGCTCTTTGTCGAAATGACCGTCGAGGAGAACCTGGATATGGGATCTCTGAAGGGTGCGGCCAGGACAGAGCGGCCAAAGACAAAGGAGATGGTCTTTGAACTTTTCCCCACCCTGATGAAGCGCAGGAAACAGCCGTGCGGAACACTTTCAGGCGGTGAGCAGCAGATGGTCGCAATCGCCCGGGGACTCATGTCGAAGCCGAAACTGATCATGTTCGATGAGCCCTCGCTTGGGCTGGCCCCCATACTCGTAAGAGAGATTTTTCACGTCATAAACAGAATCAGACGGGAAGGGGCCACGGTGCTCATTGTGGAGCAGAATGTGAAGCAGACACTTCTGATCTCTGACAGGGCCTATGTCCTTGAGACAGGAAGGATCGTTCTTGAAGGGTCCGGCGAATCGATCCTCAAAAACGCGCATGTGAAAACGGCATATCTTGGTGTATAAAGGACGGAGGTGGGATTATGTTTGTATCGGAATGGATGACGCGGAAGGTAGTGAGCGTAAAGCCGGATAGCAGCATCTCGGATGTGGTAAAGATGATAAGGGAGAAAGGCATTAAGCATGTCCCGGTCGTTGAACAAGGGAAGTTGCGGGGGATAGTTTCAGACAGGGACATAAAGGATTACTGTCCTTCAAGGGCAACCTCCCTGGACATGTACGAACTGCATTACCTCCTCGAAAAAACAAGTGTCAGGGAAGTCATGAAGACGAAGGTCTTCACAACCGCCCCCGATATGCCTGTTGAAGAGGCGGCCATGGTCTTGTATGATAAAAACATAGGGTGTCTGCCCGTAATCGACAGTGGGAAGCTTGTAGGAATCATTTCCGATAGGGATATATTCCGTGCGCTCATAGACATCACCGGGATAAGGCACCGAGGCCATAGGATCTTTGTAACAATCGAGGACAGACCCGGCTCGATAAAGGATGTCGCCGACATTATAAGGAAATACGATTTCAACCTGCAGAGCATTCTTACGTCCTATGAGAGTGTCAAGGAGGGACACAGGAACATCGTAATAAGAACAAAGGGCTCGGGAAACTTCAAGGCCCTTAAAGCAGAGCTTGAAGGCACCTATGCCGGTGTAAAGATCTTGAAGGGATAAATAGTGCCGGTTAGAGACCGGCCCTTTTGTCCCGGGGTCCAGGGTCGTAGCGGAGTAGAAAATTCCGCTGAATAAAATGCGCAAAGGAGGGCATTTTCTTGGCCAATAGGGAGCACGATCGGATACATGCAGACGACACGATCCTCTGTAAACTTTGCCTGAGTGAACTGGGGGAGATTTACTCAGACCTCGGGTTGACATCGGATGAACTTGACCTTCTTGATATGCCGAGAAGATCATTTACCGTTCATTTTCCGGTAAGGATGGACTCGGGCAAGATAAAGATGTTCGTTGGCCACAGGGTGCAGTATAACGATGCCAGAGGACCCTCCAAAGGAGGATTGAGGTTCCATCCTGAACTTACTATTGATCATGTGAGGGACCTCGCCTTTCTTATGGTGCTTAAATGTGCCGTAGTAAATATCCCATTCGGCGGCTCGAAAGGCGGCGTCGTCGTCAACCCCAAGGAACTGAGCAGAAATGAACTTGAACAGGTTACGCGGGGTTATATACGCGCCATCGCGGACTACATCGGACCTTTCAAGGACATCCCGGCCCCCGACGTCTATACCGACGAGAAGATAATGGTCTGGATACTTGATGAATACGAAAGGATAAAGGGCATGCATGTGCCGGCTGTGGTCACAGGCAAGCCTCTCGAACTTGCGGGCAGCAGGGCCCGGAGCTATTCAACGTCCCTGGGGGGAATATACGTTCTCGAAGAAGCTTTAAAAAAGGCCGGCTTAGACAAAAAGGACGCCCGAGTAGCGATACAGGGGTTCGGAAATGTCGGAGAAAATGCCGCTCGCATTCTCTTCGAAGGCGGCTATAAAGTTATTGCGGTGAGCGACTCAAGGGGCGGGATACTGGGAGAAAGAGGCCTTGATATCAGCGAGGTGGTCAGGCATAAGGGAAAAAACGGAATGGTCAGCGGCTTTGAGGGAGCAAAAGACATCACAAACGAAGAACTCCTCGTCAGCGATTGCGATATTCTGATACCCTCGGCGCTATCGGACCAGCTGAATAAGAACAACGCCGGTGACGTCAAGGCAAAGATAGTCTTAGAACTTGCGAACGCTCCCACAACGACCGAGGCGGATGAGATATTTTTCGAAAAAGGAATAATGCTGGTGCCGGACGTTCTCGCAAACGCAGGAGGCGTCGTGGTGAGTTATTTCGAATGGAGCCAGAACCTTAATAGCGAATACTGGGAAGAGGAAAAAGTAGTCCGGAGACTTAAAAACGTAATGATTACCGCGTTCAACGATGTTTACTCGCTCTGCGATGAGGGAAGATGCCGGATGAGGAGGGCAGCATATCAGCTGGCGGTAAAAAGAATATTGCATGCAGAGAGATTGAGAGGGAACCTGTAGATATTCATGTTGTCATTTTTTCATGATTCGGCCCAGCGTATTGCTTGATTCTGTCTCGTAAGGTCTGGATAATCCGGCCGGTGTATCTATTTCCGGGGGAGTGCCGTGGAACCTGGGGAATCTTCAACATCCTGGAAAGAGATGACAACTGTGCGAAAAAGCCGTAATCTATTTGTTGTCGAAATACAGAGGAGAAATTCGTAATGAGCCAACAGCGTTTTAAATATATGCGCGGGGATTTCGGCGACTTGCCGGTGACTTTGAATCATCTGACGATGTATCTGAACTTCGCCGGTGATTATGTGGAAGCCACGAATTGTCTCGAAATGATCGCGCGTCGGCCGATGCACGAGCTTCACCTTGATGCCAACGGTATCGAGATGATAAAAATCGAGTGGTGTGAAGGTCCCTCCGATAAGGGAAGGCCCCTGGATTATGAATACGCCCAGGTAAAAAACAGGCTCGTCGTAAAAATGCCTAGAAGGGTGGGAAAGGCTGAAAAGTTCTTTATACGAACTATAAGCCGCTGCTTTCCCTCCGACCATATATTGGAGGGCATCTATAAAGACTCGACACCTCCCGGCATGCCCCAGCAATATGTGTCACAATGTCAGCAATGGGGGTTCCAGCGCATCATGCCCATCGTGGACGATTGCCGGGCGAAGTGCACCATGACAACCAGTATCGAAGCCGACAGGGCCTACACCCATCTTATCAGCAACGGCAACATCAGCCGGAGCATGAACCCCGAGGGAGGGCCGGTACCAAAGCCGGGGGACCCCTCCAGGCAGATAATAACCTATGAAAATCGTGTTCCGATGGCGCCCTATCTTTTCCTCGTTTGTGTCGGTACATGGGACGCGCTGGTTGATAGCGTGATCTATGAATCGGGACGTGCTGTCCGTCTCGAATATCTTGTTCCGCCGGGTGCTTCAAAATATGTCCGTGTGCCGATGGATATCCTTAAGGAATCGATCCTTTGGATAAGGAAAACACAGGATTATGAGTACACAGGAGAAACGTACCGCACCATATGCATGAACAAATCTAATTTCGGCGGCATGGAAAATGTGGGAAATACGACGATTGTGACCGACGCCGCCTTAGTTACCGAACATACTTTGGACATGGCGCTGCTTTACGCCCACGCGGTCATCGTTCATGAATTCGAGCATAACCAGTGCGGCAGCGAGACAACAATGGAGACGCCCTTTGATGTCTGGCTGAACGAGGCTTATACTGTTGACGTCGAGCGCCAGTTCATGGCCGAGATCTTCGATCCGGCATTCATACGCCTGTATCAGGTAGACAGCATTCGGAACCCCCTCCTTGGCCCGCTGGCGATCGAAGACGCAGGACATGCGGGAAAAATTGTCCGTGACGGATTCAACGATCCGGACGAACTCATCGATGGAGTTACGTATGTCAAGGCTGCTGAGGTAATTAGGATGCTGAGGCTTATACTGGGTGATAAGAACTTTCACGCGGGAAAGACACTCTATTTCTCACGATACCGCAATGGAAATGCGAATACCGATCAGTTCTTCCAGTGCTTTGAGGAAATCTCCGGACAATCCCTTGGGCAATTCAAAAAGGAGTGGCTATACAGAATCGGGTATCCGAAAGTCACGGCCGCTACCGAGTATGATCAGCCCAATGGCCTGTATCGTATCCGTTTCCGGCAGGAGGTCGAGCCGGGACACGAACCTTTTCATTTGCCGATAGAATTGGCCCTCGTGGACTTTGCCGGGAAGGATATCCCGGGGACAAAGAAAGTATATCAATTTGGCGAGCCGGAAAGTGAGATGGTTTTTGAGGGCATTTCTTCGCCTCCGGCCTTTGCCTCCATGAACCGCGACTATTCTTTCTACGGGACCTTCGGCTATAGGGAGACTGATCCTAAAGTCCTTATTCTTCAGGCGCGCCTCGATCCGAATGCTTACAACAGGGTGGATGCCTTCCGTCAGCTCACCGATATCGAAAGGATCAGGCTTTTGCTGGATCCCGGGGAAGAGGCGAGCCCGGAGTGGATCGAACTTTACGGCGAGGTCCTTTCAACCGAGGACATGCCCCACTCACTGAAGGCATATTTTCTTCGTATCGACGAACAACCCATGAACCGGGAATACTCTACGTGGTATCAGGAACTTGTCGATGCCCGGGAAAAACTTATGCTCTCGGTTACCCGCAGATACCTTGACAGACTTCTTGAGGGGTTCTCGGGTCTCGATACCTATTCCGAGGCGAGTACAAGGGCCCACAAAGATGGTATCGAGGCGCGCATGCTAAAGCAGGTGCTTTTGGATCTGATCGCAGCTGACGACTCTGAAGATAGTCACGGAATAATCCTTGACCATTTCTATTCGGCTACGACTGCTACCGACCGTGTGACGGC
This sequence comes from uncultured Nitrospiraceae bacterium, assembly GCA_963811165.1. Classification (GTDB taxonomy): domain Bacteria; phylum Nitrospirota; class Thermodesulfovibrionia; order Thermodesulfovibrionales; family UBA6898; genus Sulfobium. Next base: position 108,780 of record CAWEQH010000001.1, on the reverse strand, counting down.
TCTCCTGGCCCTTAACCGCAGTTCATCACCACAAAGGAAAAAGGTCCTAGACGAAGCCTATACGGCCTGGCATTCCCATCTAAGCGGTTACGCCAATTACCTGAGGATAGTTGCAAGCGGAACACGAGAGGATGTCTTTGAAATGATAGAAGTGGAAAAGGGCCGGCCGGAGTTCGACATCACTCAGCCCACCTGGAGCCGGGCACTGTTTCTGCCTATGGCCTCTAATAATAAGATGGTCTGGACCGACCGCGGCATCAACTGGCTTGCGGATACCGTGATTGAGTTTGCTCCCATCAATGCAACTACCACCGGCCGTCTCCTTAATACATTCCAGCATGTCAGGAAATTGAGGTCCCCGCTGCAGACCAGGGTAAGAGCAGCTCTCGAAAGAATTGTGCAGCATGTGTCGGAGGAGACATGTCCTGCTGTGCATGGACAGGCGAGGGCGTATCTAAAATAATGAAAAGCCGCATTCTGCTTTATCACCCGCACATAAAAAATACATAAAAAAACTTGACAAACCCTCTGAAAAAGCGCCTAATGTAATTGACGGGCAAGCAGCTCACCAAAGTGGTGGCCTTGCTCCTCTCAATGCTCAGCAGCAGGTTGTAAAGTCGTAAGACGTAAGGTTCAGACGTAAGAGTCTAAGGCTGTAAGTCTCATGATGTACAAACCGCTGAGAGAAGAGGGGATGCAAGCACCACTTTTTTATTTTTGGCAATCTTTACTCAGAACCCTCATTCTGATTATTCATGGCTGCGGGAAGGATTCCCTTTCGATCATGCTCGGGTCAAAGGCCACACCAAGACGTGACAGATGGCTATTTTTGTGCTTAAATTATACTGCTAGCGCTAAAGACCTTTACAATAAGGGAGATCGATTATGTTGAACAAGAGGATGGAAGAGTCTTTAAACGAGCAGATGAATAGGGAACTGTATTCGGCGTATCTTTACATGTCCATGTCGTCGTACTGCTCAAGCAATGGGCTGAAAGGCTTAGCAAACTGGTTTATGGTTCAATATCATGAGGAGATGTTTCATGCCATGAAATTTTATGAATATATCAATCTCCAGGGAGGCAGGGCTTTATTGAAGGCGATATCCGAACCTCCGTCATCGTTTGAATCTCCGCTGGATATGTTTAATAAAACGCTCGAGCATGAGCAGTTTATCACTAAATCTATCAATGAATTGATGGAACTTGCCATTGCCGAAAAGGACCACGCTACCCGGATTATTCTTCAGTGGTACGTGACCGAACAGGTCGAGGAAGAGAGCAATGATAACGAGATCATCGCTCAATTAAAGATTATCAAAGATGATCCCCAGGGGACAATGATGCTTGACAGGGAGCTTGCCGGGAGAATGACCACCGTCCCTACGGAGTTCAGCAAAGGCATCCAGGCGGCGATCAAAGCAGCGGGGGGGTAAATTATCCTTGTCAACGAGAGCTTAGGCGCGGTCTTTCAGCTCTTCAAGCAACTTATTGAAATCCTCGTCTCCCATTTCTCTTGTAAGCTTGGTAATAAACCCGTGGACAGTGTTGACATTGGGGGAGCCGAGTTTTTCGAATATATCGAGTGAGATAAGAAAATCTATGAAGGCGTCTTTATAATTCTTTTTGTTCTGCATCACCTTTCCGATCATTCCTATGCTGCTTGCCACGCCGGCGATATCTCCGACCCTCTTCGCTATCTCAAGGGCCTTCTGGTAGAATTCGAGCGCCACGTCATAATCTTCCCTGTTCTGATAGACTATTCCCATCTGGTGATAACTCTTCGCCACGCCGGCGATATCTCCGATCTTTTCGGCTATCGCAAAGGCCCTCTGATGGAAATCGAGGGCCTTCTCATGGTCCCCTTTGTTTTCGTAGACCATCCCCATCTGGTGGTAACTCTTTGAGATGCCGGAAATGTCCCCAATCCTCTCACTGATCTCGAGGGCCATCCGGAAAAACTCAAGGGCATTGGCGTAGTCACCCCTGTCCTGATACACTATCCCGATCTGGTGATAACTCTTCGATACCTCGGCGACATCCCCGATCCTTTTGCTGATCTCAAGGGCTTTCTGGTAAAAATCAAGAGCTTTCCCGTGGTCGCCCCTATTTTCGTGGACCATTCCAATTTGGTTATAACTCATCGCTACCCCGGCGAAATCTCCCACCCTTTCGGCTATCTCGAGGGCCTTGCCGGTATATTCAAGCGCCTTATTATGTTCACCTTTGAGCTTATAAAGCAGGCCCATCTGCCCGTATATCCTTAAGACCCTGTAAGAGTCTTCTGATTTTTCTCTTATATGAAGGGCCCTGCGGGAATAGTCGAGGGCACTGTCATAGTCGCCTTTCTTTTCGTGCACTATTCCTATATTTTGATAGCAGACCGATACCATGTCTATGTCGCCTATCTTCTCAGCGATCTCGATGGACTGTTGAAAATAGTCAAGCGCCCAGCTGTAATCTCCCCTTTTCTCATGCACAATGCCTATCTGGTTATAACTCTTTGAGACACCCACGCTGTCGCCTGTCTTGTTGCTTATGCCGAGAGCCTTCTGATGAAACTCAAGCGCCCGGTCGTAGTCGCCGCTCTTTTGGTAAACCACCCCTATCTGGTAACAACTCATGGCAGTTCCCGCGAGGTCGCCGATATCTTCTGAGACCTTAAGGGCCTTCTGAGAAAACTCCAGGGCCTTTTCGTAGTCGCCTCTTTTTTGATGGACCACCCCTATCTGATGATAACTCATCGCAACCTCCGCGAGATCCCCTATCTTTTCGGCTATCTCCAGGGCCTTGAGGTGATACTCATTGGCGCTGTCATAATCGCCCCTTTTCTCATGCACGATCCCTATCTGGTGATAACTCTTCGATACCTCGGCAAGGTCACCGATCTTTCCGGCCATCTCAAGCGCCTTGATATGAAACTCATGGGCGCGGCCCTGATCCCCCCTGCTTTGACAGATCATGCCAAGCTGATTATAGCCCGTCGCAATCCCTGCCATATCTCCTAACCTCTCGGCTATTTCAAGGGCCTTATGGGTATATTCGAGGGCCCCGTCATAGTCTCCCTTCAACTTATAAATCAGACCCATCTGCCCGTATATCCTCAGAACCTTGGCCTCGTTTTTTCCCTTTGTTGTGAGGGCCTTCAGGGAATATTCGAGTGCCCTGGTGTATTCGCCTCTTTTCTGATGGACTATTCCTATGTTCAGTGCGCAGACGGATATCATATCCGTATCACCCGTCTTTTCTGCGATATCGAGGGACTTCTGAAAGAACTCAAGCGCCCTTCCGTAGTCGCTTTTCTTTTGATAGACTATCCCAATCTGATTAAAGCTCCGTGCGCAGCCGCACGCATCGCCAGTCTTTTCGACCAGCTCAACGGACTTCTGGAAAAAATCAAGGGCTCTGTCGTACTCACTTTTCTTCTGATACACGACGCCCATCCCATGGTAGTTCCTCGATATCCAGACAATATCGCCCGCCCTCTCCGCTGTTTCAAGTGATTTTTGAAAGGCCCACAGTGCCTTGTCGTAATCATACAGCTTCTGATGGACCACCCCTTTTTGGTAATAGCTCTTTACCGTACCCGTAACATCGCCGGCCTTTTCGGCCTCGGCCAGGGCTTTCCGCAGGATCTCTAATTCCCTTTCGTGTTCCTTCATGGGCTCGTTGTTTCCATAGTTAAGTCAGGCCCTTTGTTTCATTTTTTCCACCGTCACCATTATAAGGGAGAGGGCGGCGGGTGTCATCCCCTGGATCCTGCCTGCCTGACCGAGGGTTACAGGCCGCACCTCTTCGAGCTTGGCGCGGATTTCCCTTGAAATTCCGGGCAATGACCGGTAATCGAGATGCTCCGGGATCTTCTTCTTTTCGAGTCTCGTCAATTTTTCTGCGGTCTCTATCTGTCTTGCGATGTAGCCCTCGTATTTCACCTGTATCTCAACCTGCCTTTCATCGTTTTCGTTGAGTTCCAGGTGGGAAGGGGCATGTCTTTTTATGACCGCATATGTCACCTCAGGTCTTTTCAGGAGCTGTTCAAGTGTGATATCTTCGCTGACGGCCGATGTTCCGAGTGTCTTTAGTGCAGAGTTAATACCGTCGGGTTTAATGCGCGTCTTTTTTATCCTGTCCATTTCCGCCCCGATCTTTTTCTTTTTTTCGACAAACCTTTCATACACATCCTCTCCGAGGAGTCCTATATCATGGCCCTTTTCCATCAGCCTCATGTCGGCGTTATCATGTCTTAGGAGCAGTCTGTATTCGGCCCGGGAAGTAAACATCCGGTAAGGTTCGCTCGTCCCCTTTGTCACAAGGTCGTCTATGAGCACGCCTATGTATGCCTCATGCCTTCCCAGCACAAGGGGGTTTTTTCCCTCTATCTTGAGTGCCGCGTTAATGCCCGCCATAAGTCCCTGCGCGGCCGCCTCTTCATATCCCGAGGTCCCGTTGATCTGCCCGGCAAGAAAAAGTCCCCCGATGGCCTTGGTCTCAAGCGAGTGGGTAAGCTGGGTCGGAAAGACAAAGTCGTATTCGATCGCATAGGCAGGCCTCATGATCTCCACCTGTTCCAGGCCCGGGATCGTACGCACGAAAAGCACCTGTATTTCAAAAGGAAGACTCGTCGAAATGCCGTTGGCGTAATATTCTTTTGTCTGAAGGCCTTCGGGCTCCAGAAAAACCTGATGCCTGTCCCGCTCGAAAAAACGCACTACCTTGTCTTCTATCGAGGGGCAATATCTCGGCCCGATACCCTTGATCTTGCCGCTGTACATTGCAGAAAGACCGATGTTGTCTTTGATTATTCTGTGAGTTTCTTGATTTGTGTAAGTGATAAAACAGGGGAGCTGAGGGTTTTCAATTCTTGCAGTACTATGGGAAAAAGGAATCGGAGGATCGTCTCCATATTGCGCCTCGGTCTTCGAAAAGTCTATGGTCTTGGCGTCCAGTCTCGGCGGCGTCCCGGTCTTCAGTCGTCCCAGCTTCAGTCCCAGTCTCGAAAGACAATCGGAAAGACCTACAGACGGGAACTCACCCGCCCTGCCTGCTTCAAAACTCTCCCGGCCCACATGCATGAGGCCCTTCAGAAAAGTGCCGGTAGTTACGACAACGCTTTTCGCACTGTAATAGACCCCCAGCGAGGTCCTGACGCCTTGCACATTCCCGTCTTCAACAATGATCTCCTCGACAGTAGCCTGCTTTATATCCAGATCTTGCCTGTCTTCGAGCACTTGCCTCATTGCAATCCGGTAGAGGACCCGGTCGGCCTGCGCCCGTAGCGACCATACAGCCGGGCCCTTGGATTTGTTGAGCATCCGAAACTGGATGCCTGCCTTGTCGGTGATCTTCGCCATTTCTCCTCCCAAGGCATCGATCTCCCCCACGATATGTCCCTTCGCAAGCCCCCCGATGGCAGGGTTACAGGACATCTGCGCGATAGTATCGAGGTTCATGGTGAATATGCACGCCGACAATCCCATGCGAGAAGCCGCAAGGGCGGCCTCGCATCCCGCGTGGCCCGCGCCGATAATAACCACATCATAATTCTTCGTTACAGCCATTGGATATTTATTATAAATAAAAGGGGGATGTAAAGTATAAAGAAGGGGCCGTCTTCTACGGCCCGTATCGTGCGAAGTTACGGTAAGCTGAACTCAGCCCATGGAGGCTTTTCAGGAAGTACCGCAGTTCAGGTGGTAATTCTTGCCTGGATTCTTCTCATCCTCCAGAAGATGACACTTCTTATATTTTTTCCCGCTTCCGCACCAGCAAGGGTCGTTTCTTCCGACCTTTTCCCTCACCTGTGTTTCGTTTTCTGCTTTAAAAAAAGACCCTATACTTTTCAATATGCCCATTTTGACCTCGATAGTAAGTGTAGTTGCGCAACCCTACTAGTATACCAAAAAGGCTGAAGCATTATCCACAGATCGGCGGTTACGGTAGTGTCTCAGTTTGAAAAGACACTATCGCGGTTACCATCGCAACTCGTCTCATAATTACGCTTCATTTCTTTTGAAATCCTGTCAGCCGTCCTAAGCGGTTCGGGAATCCTGAAGCCGGAGGCACATTTCAAAACGATTTCAACGGCAGAGTCGATGTCCATGAGATGCCCGGGAGAAACAAAGACCGGCTTTACGTTACCCTTTGTCCTTACGACTGCGCCGACCTTTGTTCCGTCTAGAGAGAGATACGTCCAGCTTCCCCTCTCAGGTCCGGGCTCTTCATATTCCCCAACCAGTCTGGATTTTGCACAGCCGACCGTCGGGATGCCGAGCAATATGCCCAGGTGAGATGCGATACCGCAGCCTTCAGGGTGCGCGATACCATGGCCGTCTATAAGAATGAGATCGGGCGAAACCCCAAGCTTTCTGATGGCGTCCATGATCGCCTTTCCTTCTCTGAAGGCAAGGAGCCCGGGCAGGTAATTCATCCTCGCCCTTGTTTCGGAAAAGACATCCCGCAGATGAGTAAGCGCCGAGAGGTTATAGAGGGAAGCAGCGGCAAATACAATATCTCCGGAGAAGGCGGCGTCAGCGGCTGCGATGAATTCGGGCACTTTCTTTGGGGGAGCGATCTTAACCTTTTCCTTCAGGGCACGCTGGATTTCTCTTGCTTTGGCGATATTGTCCGGCCAGAGGTCTTCCTTCATTAGCTATTATAAAACACGGGGCATAACTGCTATATTAAATAGTCATGAGTATCTTTACGGTTAGCTCTCAAAAAGAAAAACAGCTTAAGGAAAAAATGGAGGCCCTCGACATCCAAGAGGAGGATATTGAGGAGTCCTTTATTAGGTCAGGAGGTAAGGGCGGCCAGCATGTGAACAAGACTTCAACATGTGTCTATCTCAAGCACATTCCTACCGGCATCGAGGTGAAATGTCAGGAGGAACGCTCCCAGGCCATGAACCGATACAGGGCAAGGGTAATCCTCGCAAATAAAATCGAACAACTCGCAAAGGGAAAGGAAAGCGCGGAGATACAAAGGATAGAGAAGATCCGCCGGCAGAAGAGGAAACGGTCGAAGAGGGCGAAAGAGAAGATGCTAGCGGAGAAAAAGATGACCTCAGAAAAGAAACGGCTGCGAGGACCTGTCGCCGGAAATAATTATTGAATGACGCATTCTACTAAAAGTCGCCTTAATGCGTTATACACTAAGCTTTATAAGGCCTTCGGTCCCCAGCACTGGTGGCCAGGGGAGACCCCTTTTGAAGTTGCGGTTGGCGCTATCCTTACTCAGAACACAAACTGGGGAAACGTCGAAAAAGCTATCGATAATTTAAAAAAGGGGGGAAAGCTGAGCGCATCCGCAATCCACAAACTTCCGGATAATCGGCTCGCGTCTTTGATCAGGCCGGCAGGTTATTTCAACATCAAGACAAAAAGGCTGAAACACTTTGTCTCATTTCTCATGAGGGACTACGGCGGGAGTATGACGAAGATGAAGAAAGAAGAGTTTGAGGTGATACGGGAGAAACTCCTCGGGGTAAACGGAATAGGCCCCGAGACGGCCGATTCGATAATCCTCTATGCGCTCGAAAAACCGGTCTTTGTCGTCGACGCCTACACAAAACGCGTGCTTTCACGCCATACTATCATGGACCATGATGCCCCATATGACAGCTTCCAGGAACTTTTCCATTCGAATCTCGAAAGGGACATTCGTCTCTTCAACGAATACCATGCCCTCTTTGTCAGGGTGGCAAAGGAGCACTGCAGGACAAAGCCCCGGTGCGGAGAATGTCCGCTCAAGGGAGTATGAATTAACTGATGGTCCGTATGGTCACACAGATACTTGCCGGTCTAATGCTTCTTTTCGGAGCGGCGACACTCTTTCCCAAGTCCTACCTGGAGCATAAGGCTGGAAGAACAGGAAAGAGCATCCTTTATTTTTTCCTTGGCTTCTGCGCGCTCTTTTTCGCGCTCATGGCGTTCGTCTATGCCTATCTGATACTGAGCAGGGAACTCCTTACCTAAGTCCTCACTACGACGAGATGCCTCACCGTTTCATCGATGGGAAGTGTATGATCCGACACCTTTATATCGCGCATTTCCAGGCCCTTTAATTCCTCCCTGAGTTTTGGCCCTTTGCTCAAAATCAACACTCCACCGCTGTTGATATGGCCTTTCGTCTTTTCGATAAAATCACGGACAGTGAAAAGGGCCCTCGTCATTGCCACATCGACCTTCAGCCGTTCGGCCTCTTCTATCCGCTTGTCGATAATTTCAATGCCGTCGAGGGCAAGTCTGCTGCAGATGTGTCTTAGAAAGATCGCCTTTTTTCCCACAGGCTCAACAAGGAACATTTTCATTAGGGGTAAAAAGATCTTAACAGGAATACCGGGGAACCCGGCTCCACTTCCTATATCGGCCGCCGTCGTGGCGTGAGAGGGAAACATCTTCAGGAATAGAAGTGAATCAAGGAAGTGCTTTATTATTATATCGCGGTCTGTCTTCAGCCCGGTCAGATTATACGCCCGGTTCCATTTTTTCAACTCTTCGAGATATGTAAGAAATCGATTGGCCTGATCTTCTGAGAAAGGAATATCGAGTGCGGTAAGGCCCTCCCTTATCAACCCCTTCGCGAGCTCTATGGCGCGGATATCCTTCATCTCAGTATCCCCATACTTTACTCCCGCCGGAGGGCAAGTAAAAAGCCGGGACGGGACAGGCCAATGACTAATCCTTCTCTACGACCTTTGCGATGCCGGCTATCTTGTCGTCTGGTATATCCATGAGCTTTACGCCCTGTGTGTTTCTGCCATGGATCGAGATGTTTTGGGCGGTAGTCCTGATGAGCTTGCCCGAATTCGCGATCATCACGACTTCGTCCTCTTCGCGCACCTGGAGCAGCCCCACTACTTTTCCGCCTTTATCGGTGAGTTTGATGGATATAACACCCTTTCCTCCCCTGCCCTGAAGAGGATAGTCTTCTATCCTGGTGCGTTTGCCAAAACCGTTCTCCGCAACGGTGAGTATGGCCGTCTTTTCTTCTGCGACCTCTGCCGCGACAACTTCGTCGCCTTTGACCAGTCTTATCCCACGCACACCCTTTGACGTCCTGCCTGTGTCCCTGACATCTTCTTCATTAAATTTAATAGACAAACCATTGCGCGTTCCGATGATGAGGTCATTACTGCCGGTTGTCTTTCGTACTGCTATCAATTCGTCGCCCTCATCAAGTGATATCGCGATTATGCCTTTGCCTCTGGGATTGCTGTACGACGTCAGCGCCGTCTTTTTGACGGTGCCGTTTTTGGTAAACATCACGAGATAGCCTTCCTTAAAATCCCGGACAGGAAGTGCCGTGGAAATCCGTTCCCCCTCTGAAAGCTGAAGGACATTGATGAGCGCCTTGCCTTTTGCGGCACGGCCGGCCTCAGGTATCTGGTATATCTTCATCCAGTACAGCCTTCCGAGATTGGAAAAAAACAGCATGTAGTCGTGAGTTGAACCGATAAAAAGCTGGGCTACGAAATCCTCTTCCTTGGTTTCCATGCCGATGAGGCCCTTGCCCCCCCGTCGCTGGCTCCTGTAAGCGCTCAAAGGGTTTCTCTTGATATACCCCTGATGGGAAAGGGTAATAACCATTTCCTCTTCTGTGATGAGGTCTTCTATCGTTATTTCCTTTGTCTCTTCTGTTATCTCGGTCCTTCTTTCGTCGGCATACTTTGTCTTGATCTCAAGGAGTTCCTCCCCGATTATTTTGGAAACAAGCGCTTCGCTTCCGAGTATTGACTTTAACCTTTCGATATCCTTCAGGGTCTCTTTATATTCGTTAATTATTTTTTCACGCTCAAGCCCGGTCAGCCTCTGCAGTTTCATATCGAGAATAGCCTGAGCTTGCACTGCGGTCAGCTGATAATTGCCAATCAGCCCCTGTCTTGCCTCTTCAGGGTTCTTCGACGACCGTATGAGCGCTATTATCTCATCAAGATGATCCAGTGCGATTTTCAGGCCTTCGAGGATATGGGCCCTTTCTTCCGCCTTGCGCAGTTCAAATCTCGTCCTTCTGAGAATTACATCGCGCCTGTGCTGAATGAAAAGGATGAGAATCTTCTTGAGGCCGTGGACTTCGGGCTTGCCGCCAACAATGGCAAGCATTATGATCCCGAATGTCGTCTCCATCTGGGTGTGCTTATACAGGTTGTTGAGGATGACTTCTGCCATCTCCCCCCGTTTCAGTTCAATTACCACCCTGATGCCGTCCCTGTCCGACTCATCTCTTATATCAGAAATGCCTTCTATATGCTTTTCTCTGACAAGTTCCGCGATTTTTTCAATAAGCCTGGATTTGTTTACCTGATAGGGAAGTTCTGAGATAATAATATTTTCGCCGCCCCTGTGCTCCCGCTCGATCCTTGCCTTGGCCCTCACCTTAATCAGTCCGCGTCCGGTCGCATACGCGTCCTTTATCCCTGCAGTGCCGTGTATTATGCCGCCTGTAGGAAAGTCAGGCCCTTTTACATGGGCCATGATTTCTCTAACCGACGGGTCGGGATCTTTTACTACGCCCGGATTCTCCAGAAGCATAATGAGGGCGTCGATAACTTCTCCGAGGTTATGCGGAGGTATATTCGTGGCCATTCCGACGGCTATTCCCGCTGCCCCGTTAATAATCAGATTAGGGATCCTTGAGGGAAGCACTTTGGGCTCCTCGGTCGTCTCATCAAAGTTCGCGACAAAGTCCACCGTTTCTTTATCTATGTCGGCCAACAACTCTTCTGATATCTTCGCAAGCCTGGCCTCCGTGTAACGGTATGCGGCAGCCCGGTCCCCGTCTATCGATCCGAAATTGCCCTGACCGTCAACAAGCATATATCTCATGTTAAAATCCTGTGCCAGTCTCACCATCGCATCATATACTGCCGTGTCACCGTGGGGATGATACTTCTTGAGCACCTCACCCACGACACCCGCACTTTTGGAATATTTTCTGGTTGGAAGAAGCCCCTCCCTAAACATGGCGTAGAGGATCCTTCTTTGGACTGGTTTCAGGCCATCCCGCACCTCGGGAAGCGCCCTGCCAATGATTACGCTCATGGCGTAATCGAGGTAGCTCACCTTCATCTCTTCTTCAATATTTACCGGTAGTTTTGCCATCCGAATGCCCTTCCCTCCCTTAAAATCCACATATTTTACCATATTTCAACCGCCCTTTTCCGCATTCCTTCCCAGTGATGCCTCAGCCCCAGGTATTTGAGGAAGCCCCTGCCGAAACTGGGCAGGGGCCAATCAGCATGGAGGGCTTCTCTGTCTTTCACTCTTGCCAATTCACAAGAAATACAATAAAATCAAGGGGAGCAGTTAGGACAAAAAAGTATACGGCCCGGACGCTGCGAAGCGGACCACCATATAAAGGGAGACTCGAATCGTATGAGCCTGACACTGAGACAGCAGATATTTTTTGGGTATCTGGTGATGGTGTTGTTTACCCTCATCGTGAGCGCATATGCCATATGGGGTCTCAAGGAGCTGAACCAGATAACCACCGACGTCATTTTTTCCGACCTGAAGGTCGGAGAAAAGATCATAAAACTGAACGATTCCGCACTCGCCCAAGACCTCTACGAAAAGCGGTTCCTGACATTGCAGCAGGCGGACGCGGAAAATCTTTTCTGGAACAGGGCCAGGGAGTTCAAGTCGCTTCTTTCCGAAATCACCTCGACTGAGTCATCGCTGAAGAACACTCTTGACCCCTTAAACGCCCTTCACGATAGTTACACCCAACTCGTCGCCAAAGAGATATCGCTCGTCAAATCCGGGAAGAGGGGAGAGGCTGAAGAGATATCCGCCGGTCCACTTAAATCAGGGTTCAACAAGATCCTCCAGCAAATAAGAGATATCGACTTTAAGATCAAGGCCCAGCAGAACAAACATATCGGCAAGGCGGGTTCGCTGGGAGAAAAAGCGCTCATGATTACGATAATCCTCAGCACCTGCTCCTTTGTCTTCGGCATCCTCTTTGCGTCTTTGCTGACGAGCCATCTGACTACGGCCATCAACAGGCTGAAGGCCGCCACCCATTCCATCCGCAGCGGTAATTTCGACAACTTCCCCGAAATAAAGGGCGACGACGAACTTGCGGACCTCGCGATTTCTTTCAAGGAGATGTCCGCACGATTGAAGGAACTCGAGGCCACAAACCTCGATGCCAACCCGCTCACGAAACTTCCGGGTAATCTGGCTATAGAGAAAGAGCTGCTGACGCGGCTGAACGACACCGAGAAGTTCTCCTTCTGCCTCGTCGATCTCGACAATTTTAAGGCCTTCAACGACAGATACGGGTACGCAAGAGGGAGCGATATTATCAAATGGCTCGGGGAGATGCTCTCCAGGATTAAAAAAGATTTCGGATCTCTCCACGATTTTCTCGGTCACATCGGTGGGGATGACTTCGTCATCATCTGCTCCCCAGAAATCGTTATTACCGTCTGCAACAAAATTATCGAGGAATTCGATAGGGGGATAGTCGAGTTTTACGACCCGGAGGACTTGAAAAAAGGCTTCATTGTTTCGATAGATAGAAACGACAACCCGGCGATATTCGGGATAATGACCGTCTCTATCGCAGTGGTAAATACAGACCGCACCCTGATACGGGAACCTAAAGAAGTGGCGCTCAAGGTCACTGAGCTCAAACAATACGCCAAAACATTTGCAAAGAGTCTCTATATTATGGACAGGAGGAGATCGATATAAACCTCAATCCCCCGAAGTCACCTGCTTCATGTTTCCCACCAGCACAAGGACGTAGTCTTTCGTGTGCAGATATTTTTTTGCTACCCTCAGCACGTCGTCTCTTGTAACAGACTCGATGAGCTCCTTATATCGGTCAACATAGTCGAGCCCCAGGCCATAAAACTCCACCGCGACCAAAAAGCTTGCTATCTTGCTGTTGGAATCAATCCTCAAGGGGAAACTCCCGGTCAGGTATGATTTGGCATCGCTCAGTTCCTTGTCGGTCACAGGTTCACTACGCATCCTCTCCATCTCCTTCAGTATTTCAGCGACGGCAATATGAGCAGTGCGGTTCTTTGTCTGAAGGCCGGCCTGAAAACTCCCCCCATACTTGTTGGCCAGGAAAAAACTGTGCACGTCGTACGATAGACCTTTGTTGTCGCGTATGTTGTCCATCATCCGAGACGCAAATCCCCCGCCGCCCAGTATGTAATTCATCACAGATACTGCGTAGAAATCGGGATTTTCCCTTTTGATTCCGAGATGACCGAGGACGATATTGGCCTGGGTCAGGTCTTTGTCGATCTTGATGACCTTGGGCCCCACGACAGGCTTAATGGCCGGGAGCGTTTTTTCGGCAATGCCCTTCTTTGCCCAGTCTTTAAAATATTTGTCGAGCAGCGACCGGAGTTCGCCCCTCGTGATGTCGCCCGCAACGGACAAAATGGCGTTGTTCGGCACGTAATATTCCCTGTGAAAAGCAATTATGTCCTCACGGGCGATCGCATCGAGCGATTCTTCCGTCCCTTCCACCGGCCTCCCATAAGGATGGTCGCCGAAAACAGCCTTATTGAAGGCCTTGGAGGCGACAATGCCAGGCTCTTCTTTTTGCTGTATGATGGAGCTTTTTATTACTGCCTTTCTCCTCTTTATCTCGTCATCGCTGAAGACGGGGTTCATGACAATGTCCGAAAGAAGGTCAAATCCGAGCTCCACATCTTTTTTAAGGATGGAAAGGGTCACCGTAATATAATCCGCGCCGCCTGAGGTGCCGAGTTCGCCTCCGACAAATTCAATCGCGTCGCTGATCTCCTTGGAAGAACGCCTTGCAGTCCCTTCACTGAGAAGGTCCGCGGTCAGGTTTGCGAGCCCCGCCTTTTCAGGGGGCTCGGTAATGCTTCCCGCTTTGATCGCGAGGACCACTCTGACGACAGGGAGCGCGCTCCTTTGCGCATGAAGGAGGATCAATCCGTCCGGAAGGGCCTCCCTTTCGGCCATCCCGGCGGCATATGCCGCAGCCGGACTGAAAAAAACAAAACACAAGAAAAGCAGGCAGAGGCGCTTCATCGGCTCTCTTTCGTTTTTACCCATTATCTTCTCTCCCCCTCTTGAGGGATAAGGATCCCCGTTGTCTTCCTGTCTGCCACAAGGTACTTTGCGGCCACGCGCCTCACGTCTTCGGGAGTCACCTGACTGATTCCGGCGAGGTACTTGTCGATAAACCTCCATCCCCCTATCATTTCGAAAGTGCCGATGGTCCTTGCCTGCATATATACGGAGTCCTGTTCCATGATAAAGGATGCCGCAATCTGGTTTTTTGCCTTCTGGACTTCCCGCTCGGAAGGCGCCGCTTTCTTTATCTTTTCCAACTCATCGAGAAGCGCATTTTCCAGGTCTTCGATCTTCCTGCCGTGAGACGCAGTCGCGCCGGCATAAAAGAGAAAAGGGTCCCTGTGCATTCCGTCATAGCTCGCCCAGGCGGAGAGCGCAAGCTGCTTTTCGTACACGAGAGAATTATAGAGCCGCGAACTCTTGCCGCCCGAAAGGACGCCGGCTAGCACTTCAAGTGCGCAGCCGTCTTCATCCCTGATGTCCGGGACCTTGTAGGCGGAAAGGATATAAGGCAATTCAGCCTCTTTCTTTACGTATATCCTCTTTTCGCCGTACTGAGTGTCCTCTCCGGCCTTTGCCTCTTTTATTGCAGGGCCTTTTTGGATCTTTCCGAAGTATTCCTTTATCTTTAATAAAATATCCTCAGGGTCGACATCGCCGACCACAATGACTACGGCGTTATTCGGCGCATAATAAGTCTTATAGTGGGCAATGAGGTCTTCCGGGTCCAGCGTCTTTAAGTCCGACATCCACCCGATGACGGGCCACCGGTAGGGATGGTTCTTGAAGGCCGCTGCCAATACCTCTTCATGGACGAGATTCTGGGGGTCGTCTTCATAGCGCATCCTCCGCTCCTCCATTACCACAGCCAGCTCCGACATAACCGATGCCGGAGTGAGGGCAAGGTTCTTCATCCTGTCTGCCTCCATATCCATAGGAGGCCCGATACGGTCTGAAGCGAGGAGCTCGAAATAGGCGGTATAATCGCGGGTGGTAAAGGCATTGTCCATTCCGCCGGCCCTCTGAATCGTTTGGGAAAAGGTCTTCGGACCATACTTGGATGTGCCCCTGAACATCATATGTTCAAGGAAATGACTCAGGCCGGTCTTCCCGATCTTTTCGTTAACCGAACCGACCCTGTACCATACCTGAAACGTCGCAGTAGGGGCCTTATGATCTTCGACAATGAGGACCTTCAGCCCGTTTTCGAGATTATACTCCTTTACGTCTACCGCATCGGCCGCAACCGGAGAAAGGACCATCACTAAAATGAAAAACAGCTTCCATATCTTCATGCCTTTATAGTAAAACTTTTCTCTAACCCGGACAACTTTTTTGCTTTCTCCCTCTGTCATGAGTGAATTTCCGTCAGACGCGGTTGCCGGAATGTAACGGTTCGCGTAAAATACTTGAGATATGCGTATCGCTGACCTCAGAAAAATAGGAAAGAGCCTTATAAAGGAAATCTCCGGGCTCAGAAATTCGCCCGACATAAAAATCCCGCTCGGTATCGGGGCCGGTGGCGACAAGACTTTCCCGATCGATAAAAGGGCCGAAGAGATAGTCCTCGCCGGACTCGCCTCATTGAAGGAGCCCATTACCGTTATATCTGAAGAACTTGGGGCCCAGGAGCTGGGCGGCGGCGGGATAAGGGTGGTCATAGATCCTGTTGACGGAAGTAAAAACGCGATATCGGGGATCCCGATCTATTGCACTTCAATCGCGGTTTCATCGGGGGAAAATTTGTCCGGAGTGACCCTTTCTTATGTTATCGACCTTGTCTCCGGAGATGAATTCTGGGCGGAAAAAGGCAAGGGTGCATTCATGAACGGGAAAAGACTTCTTACCCAGCGTGACGACGAATTGAACCTTGCCGCATACGAGGCCCAGTCACCGGGCAGGGACATTCCTGCAATCATGCCCCTTCTTTCCCGGTCGCGTAAAACAAGGTGTCTGGGGTCGACCGCCCTCGACCTTGCCTATCTTGCCTCGGGTTCAGTCAGCGTTTTCGTATGCCCCTCTCCTTCGAGGAGCTTCGATTTCGCCGGCGGTTGGCTCCTTGTGAAAGAGGCCGGCGGAATCATTACGAATACCGAAGGTGAAGACATAGGCGGCATCCGGCTTGGACTCAAAAAGAGTTCTCCGCTCCTTGCTGCGGGAAACGAGGAGCTCTTTCGCAAGGCGCTCACCCTTCTTGCTGAGAAGAGAAAAGATGAATAGGTTATTCATCTTCGTCATCGCCGGCCTGGCCGGGGCTTTGATCGCAGATAAGAACGGCAGGGACAAACTGACGTGGGGATTGCTCTGTTTTTTCCTGCCCCCGCTTGTCTTCCTCCTTTTCTTTCTGCCGCCTGTAGTAGCCAAGGGCAAGACGAAGAGGTGTGCGTATTGTGCGCATATCATTCCACTCAATGATACCTCATGCAAGTTTTGTAAGAAGGAACTGCCTATCGAAATGATCCAGTGCACCACCTGCGGGAGTTTCGTCCCTGATAAGGAATACTGCATGCACTGCAACAGGAAGCTAAGGTAAGCAAGCGATACGTACCCGGCTGATTTCCTGCTATCTTATATACGCCTCTGTGACATACCTGCGCATCATACGATGGCTGTTGAAATAATAGGCGTTCTTCCCGATCGCGTTTTGCATCATCCTTATCCAGGTATGCCTGTCATGGTAATAGATGGGGATAATTGTGTTTTCGAGTTTATCATAGAGGTCCTCGGAATCACGCGCATCCGCATCGGCCCCCGGCGTGAGCTCCTGCGGCGCAGGCCCGATGGACCAGCCGGTGAACCCTTCGATATGTCCCTCTATCCACCAGCCGTCGAGCACGCTGAAGTTCATGACCCCGTTATGGGTCGCCTTCATCCCGCTGGTCCCTGACGCTTCAAGAGGCCTAAGCGGGGTATTCATCCAAATGTCTACCCCTGAGATAATCTTAAGCGCCGTCTTCATGTCATAATTCTTCAGGTACACGATCTTGATCTTGTCCTTGAGAAGTTCCTTATACCTGAAGATATTCTGAATCAGTTTCTTGCCGGCCTCGTCCTGGGGATGCGCCTTCCCCGCATACACAAGCTGTATCTTGCCGGCGCCTATCCTTTCGAGACGGGCGATATCCCTGAAGAGCAGGTCGGCCCTCTTATACGCCGTTGCCCGCCTGGCAAAGCCTATCGTAAGGAGATCCGTGGACAGTTCAACACCTGTTTTCTCCCTCGCGAGACCGACGAGGAGTTTTTTTGCCTCCATATGAGCCCCCCACAACCTCTCGTCGGGGACACGCCCCACCCTTACGAAAAGCTCCGGCTCGTTGGCCCATCCGGGGAGATATTCGTCAAACACCTTCTTGAAGCTGTCGCATGTCCAGGTATAGGAATGGACCCCGTTGGTAATCGCATGTATCTCATAGCCGGGGAACATGCTCTGCGAGACCTCGCCGTGTTTCTTGGCAACCCCATTGATGTAGCGGCTTAGATTTAGCGCGAGCATGGTCATGTTGAGATAATCTTTGCCGGCAAGTTCCTTCAAAACAGGGACAGGGATTATCTCTCCCATCACCCGCGAGACAAGGTCGTAAGGGAATTTATCATGCCCTGCCTCAACAGGCGTATGCGTCGTGAAGACGCAGAGGTTCTTCACGCTGCGTCTGTCCCATACAAGCTTTTCGTCCCATACGTCCTCGATAGGCCTCTTGGACCTTTGGAGAAGTTCGAGGGTCAGAAAGCTTGCATGGCCCTCATTCATATGATACTTCTTTATCTCAAACCCCATCTCATGGAGCATCCTTACGCCCCCGAGGCCAAGCACTATCTCCTGCTTGAGCCTGTAGGTCTTGTCTCCGCCGTAGAGATAGGCCGTGACTTCTCGGTCCTGGGCCTGATTTTCGACGATGTCGGTATCAAGAAAAAAACAGGGATGTTTCCACCCGTAAGACTCTTCACATTGTAAAACCATGCCTGGACAGAGACTTCACGGCCCTCGATCTGGACCGTCGCCCTTTGCGGCAAAAGCTCCATATACTGCGAAGGCGACCATAGAAAGGGGAGTTCGGTCTGCCATCCGGTATCGTCGATGTCCTGTGTAAAATATCCTTTCTTACAGAGGAGTGTGACCGCCACCATCGGAAGCCTGAGGTCCGCTGCGGACCTTATGGTGTCGCCGGCCAGCACGCCCAGGCCCCCGCTATAAGTCGGGATATCGTTATGTACGCCTATCTCCATAGAAAAGTAGGCGATCTTCGGCTCCTTAGTCAGCTCTTCTAATTGATCAAGTACTCCGCTCATGCTCCTACGTATTCCTTTCTTAGGAAACATTCCTCCACGTCTGAAAATATCCGATTTTACCCCGGAAAGAGACCTGGATTATCCTATATGCTCACTTGGTTACGTACATTATAACAGCTCTTTTGGCTTTTGTTGATTTTATGGTTTTATTGAAAAAAGTAAAGGCATTTGTTAGAATTTCAGATGTCGGAGGAACAAAGAAGGGCAGGGCTTCTTCTCAGAACTGCTGCAAAGATCGTTGATTTCATTCTCATCGCTGCAGTGATAGAAATAATACCACGGGCAGGATTTTTTGCGGGCCTTACGTATTTACTTTTGGGAGACGGCTTCTTAGACGGCAGGAGTATCGGGAAAAAACTTCTCAGGATACGGGTCGTCTCGGTTGAAACATACAGCCCCTGCACCTTCAAGGATTCCATACTGCGCAACAGCACCTTTGCCGTGGGCTATGTGCTATTGGTCGTTCCTCTCATAGGGTGGATATTCATCCTGATTATCAGCATAGTTGAATTCATCCTGCTCCTCGGGAGCAAAGACGGCATGCGTCTCGGGGATGAGATCGCAAAAACTGCGGTGATTGAAACTTTATAGTCATTATTGGAGGTGACATGCTTTTTCATAGCATACTCGGGCTGTTTTCGAATGACCTTGCAATAGACCTCGGCACAGCCAACACCCTCGTCTACGTAAAAGGGAAAGGCATCGTCTGCGATGAACCCTCCGTAGTCGTGATAAGGAAGGACAATAAGAAGACGGTAGCGGTCGGCTCCGAAGCAAAGAAAATGCTCGGCAAGACCCCGTCCAATATCATGGCCATCAGGCCTATGAAAGACGGCGTCATCGCGGACTTCGACGCTACCGGCGAGATGCTCAAATATTTTATCAAGAAGGTCCATAACAGAAGAAGTTTTGTGTCTCCGAGGGTAATCGTCGGCGTGCCTTCCGGGATCACGCAGGTAGAGCAGCGGGCGGTCAAGGACGCGGCCGAGGCATCCGGCGCCAGGGAGGTCTATCTGATTGAGGAGCCGATGGCGGCCGCCATCGGCGTAGGGCTCCCTGTCGGAGAACCCTCCGGCAACATGATCGTGGATATCGGAGGGGGCACTACGGACGTTGCCGTCATCTCCTTAGACGGAGTGGTGTACAGCAAGGCGGTAAGGGTGGGCGGCGATAAGATGGATGAGGCGATCATGGCCTATATAAAAAGAAGATACAATCTGATGATCGGGGAAACGACGACCGAACTGATAAAGATAGAAATCGGATCGGCCTGCGATACGGGCAATGCAGAGAAGAGGGTGAAGGACATCAAAGGGAGAGACCTGATATCGGGCATACCAAAGACGATAACGGTCAACGAGGACGAGATACGAGAGGCTCTGACCGAACCGATCAACAGCATACTCGATACCATCAAGGTCGCCCTCGAAAACACCCCGCCGGAACTCGCTTCCGATATCGTTGACAGAGGCATCGTCCTTGCCGGAGGGGGTGCACTTCTGCGCGGGATCGACCTTCTGATCAAACAAGAGACCGGCCTTCCCGTTATCATTGCCGAGAACCCCCTGACGGCGGTAGTCATCGGCGTGGGGAAGATGCTCGATGAATTAGAGATGCTTCGTAGAATCGCAATAACGTAGTGTAATGCCCAGGAAAAAGACCCTTCTTTTTTTTATCTTAGTCATTTTTTCCTTTGTCCTCATGACGTATCAAAGTAAAAATGGCCCTTCCTTATCGGTGCACTTCATAAGCGGGCCTCTCAACCGTCTGCATGCGTTGTCGCAATCGCTGACGGAAGCGGTAAAAAGACCGTTTCAGATGATAGCCTTGAGGGAGAAAGAGAATGTTGAACTGAAAAAAAAGGTTGCAGAACTGGAGCTTGAAGAGGAAAGATACCGGGAGGTCGTCCTGGAAAACAAACGGCTTAGGGAACTTCTCTCCCTCCGGGAATACAAAAAAAATTATATAGCCTCCGCCAGGGTCATCGCCAGAGGGACCGACAACTGGACGCACACACTCCTCATCGATAAAGGGGCAAAGGACGGCGTGGCCAAAGACATGACCGCCATAACGCCGAAGGGGCTTGCGGGAAAAGTCGCAAGCGCGTCTGACTCCTTCGCCTATCTGCTTTTGCTTAATGATATCAATTTCTCCGCTTCGGTCAGGCTTCAGGGAAGCAGGGCAGAAGGTGTACTTTCCGGTACCGGATCGAGAAGCTGCATCTTGAAATATGTCCCCTTTGAGGAAACGGTGAAAACGGGCGATATCGTGATCACCTCCGGATTAGACATGCTTTTTCCCCCGGGCATTCCGGTGGGGTACGTGACGAAAGTTGACAGCAAGACCGGAGGAGGCTATTTCCAGTATATAGAGGTCCTGCCGTTTCAGGACACCACAAAAATAGAGGAAGTAGCAATAGTAAAGTGAAATATCTGTTTCTTGCGGCTACGGTATTCCTCACTTTCTTCCTGCAGGGCAGGATATCCGTTCTCGGGATCTCACCGGATTTGACCGCCTTGCTGATCTTCTATATAGGGATGAAGTATGGAGAGACCAAAGGTCTTTTGCTCGGTGCCCTCACCGGCGCCCTCGAAGATGCGCTCTCGGGGTCCTTTATCGGGCCCCGCATGCTAAGCAAGGGCATTATCGGTTTTTCTTCCTACTTTTTTATCTCCGGCGGATTTTTCAGATGGACCCCTGTAGTGGGTGCTATTGCCGTGGCGCTCCTGACCGCCTCGGACAACTTCATTGTTTTTTGGACCAGGACCATCTTCGACAAGATGCCCGCGACACTTCCTGAGGCGCTTTTCGTGACGGTCATGCAGGCGCTTCTGAACTCGCCCGCGGGCATATTCATGGGGCCCAGACATGTCGACTGAAAATAAAATCCAGGGGAAGGTACGAATTATCGGGTACCTGCTCATCGCAGGATTTTCGATAATCCTGGTCCGGCTCTGGCAGCTGCAGGTAATTCAGGGAAGCGCTTTCAGAAAGATATCCGAATCCAACCGGCTGAGGGTCATCGGAGTGCCTGCTCCGCGGGGAATTATATTCGACAGAAACGGGATCCCTCTCGTAAAAAATGTCCCTTATTTCTGCGCATCTATCATACCCGCGGAATTTACCAGCAATAACCTGTCCTCACTCTCCAACCTATTGGGCATCACCGAAGCCGAGTTGGAGAACAAAATACACAGGACTGAGCAGAGCCCATTTACACCGGTAAGACTAAAGGAGGGGCTTTCCGCCAAAGAGGTGGGCTATATCGAGGCGCGCAGGTCCGATTTCCCCGGTCTTTTGGTAGAGATCGGGGTCAGCAGGGGGTATCTCTTCGGGACGGCGGGCGCACATCTTGTCGGATACCTGGGCAAGATGACGCCGAAACAAGCGAAGAACCCTGAAAACAGGGACGTCCCCCTTAACGCATTTATCGGCCAGTGGGGAGTTGAAAAGCTCTTCGACAAGTCACTCAGGGGCACCGCCGGTCAGAGGGTAATCGAAGTGGACGCCCTCGGAAGGGAGATCCGGTTGCTGTTGGAAAAGCCCCCGGTAAAAGGGGAAGACCTTACCCTCAGTATTGATGTCGCTCTGCAGAGTGAGGCTGAAAAAGCCTTCGGTGGCAGGACCGGCGCACTCGTCGCAATCAAGCCCGATACCGGAGAGATACTCGGGTATGTAAGTTCCCCTTCATTCGATCCGAACAAATTCGCTAAGGGGATCGCCTACGACGAGTGGGAGTCCCTCAGCAAAGACAAGAACCTGCCGATGCTGAACAGGGCCATACAGAGCCAGTACCCCCCGGGTTCCACCTTCAAGATCATCATGGCTATAGCGGGGCTCGAAGAGGGCGTCATCAATGACTCAACAAAGGTCGATTGCAGGGGAGGCATCAGCTACGGCAAATGGCATTTCGGTTGCTGGCGGAAAACCGGCCACGGCAGCATCTCTTTGCACAGGGCACTTGTGGAGTCTTGCGATGTCTATTTCTATGACGTCGGAAGACGCCTGGGCATAGACAAGATCTACGCCTACGCATCGAAGTTCGGCCTCGGGAAAGAGACCGGCGTCCCTCTGGGCGTGGAAAAGAAGGGGTTGATCCCCAACACGAAGTGGAAGATGGAGACGAAAAAGGCACCGTGGTTTCTTGGCGAGACCTTCGTCAACTCTATCGGCCAGGGCTATGTCTCGGCCACCCCGGTGCAGATGGCGGTGATGATGTCGGCGGTCTCTAACGGCGGAAAGGTATACAAACCGACGATCCTCAAGGGCGCACGTCCTGAACTCGTCATGGAGGCGGGCATAAGACCCGATACGCTCGAAAAGGTAAAAGACGCCCTGAGGGGGGTCGTCAACGAACCCGGCGGGACCGGCTGGGTTGCGAAATCTAACGTAACAACGATAGGCGGCAAGACCGGGACCGCACAGGTGGTGGCGAACCGCAAGGGACCTAAATTCCTTTCGGAACAATTCAGGGACCACGCCTGGTTCGTCGCATTTGCTCCGGTTGATAAGCCCGAAGTCGCGATGTCGGTGCTTGTCGAACATGGCGGCCATGGAGGGACTGCAGCGGCGCCGATCGCAAAAAAGGCGATTGAGGCATACATGCTTCCACTCGAGAAAAAGAGGGAACTGATACATGTTCAAAATTGACAGGAGACTGATACAGAATTTCGACTGGGTGACCTTCGCGACAGTAATCATTATATCGCTCATCGGCATTATGACAGTCTTTAGCGCAACGCGCCCGCCGGGCGAGACTGCCCAATCTCCCCTTTTCATCAAACAGTCGATATGGCTTTTAATCGGTCTGATCGGCCTGATCGCCTCTGTGAGCTTCGATTATATATGGCTCAGCCGCATTTCGGTCCCCGCCTATGTGACCGGATTAATTTTCCTCCTTATCGTCCTTGTCTCAGGCAAGACAGGCATGGGTGCCCAGCGCTGGATAAGTCTGGGGCCTGTGGCGTTTCAGCCGTCGGAATTTTTCAAATTGATCTTCATCATCATGCTCTCGCAATATTTGAGCCTTCTCCACGGCGAGGTGGACATAGTCCAGTTGCTCAGGGTATTTTTCGTAATTGCGTTTCTCCCTTTTGTCCTTCTCGTCAAACAGCCTGATCTCGGGACCGCCATCGTGGTATTTATCATCTTTTTTTCGATGCTCCTGACAAAGGGGCTTCAGCGCAGGGCCGTCGCCCTTGTGGTAATAATAGGGCTCGTCTCCCTGCCTTTCCTTGGGAACATCATGTGGACCGGGCTCAAAGACTACCAGAAAAACAGGCTGATCGCCTTTGTCGACCCCGAAGCGGACCCTTCAGGCATAGGGTACCATATCAACCAGTCGAAGGTTGCGGTAGGGTCCGGAGAAATTTTCGGAAAGGGTTTCCTCAAGGGGACCCAGGGGCCGTTCAAGTTCCTTCCTGAAAGGCATACCGATTTTATCTTCGCGGTATTTGCGGAGGAGTGGGGGTTCGGCGGGTCACTCATCCTGCTCTCACTTTACCTCCTCCTTATCATGCGGGGGCTTGACACCGTGCGGAAGGCGAAAGACGAATTCGGGATGATGCTGGCCGCAGGGATCACCTTCATGTTCTCCGTCTACTTCATCGTAAACATCGGAATGACCCTTGGCATTATGCCGGTCGTAGGGATCCCCCTTCCGTTTATGAGTTACGGCGGCACCGCGCTGCTTTCTAATTTCATCTCGGCCGGGGTCCTCATAAACATCCGCACCCGCAGGTTCTCCCTCTTTTATTAGTAGAGCTGTTTTTGGTATAATTTAGGTCGGATTTATTGAATTTTCTTTGCAGTTGCCTTTAGACTATTCACTGTTTACCCTCAACGGCGGTGTAGCTCAGGTGGTAGAGCATGCGACTCATATTCGCAGTGTCCGGGGTTCGAATCCCTGCACCGCCACCAATTTTTTAAGTTCAACGAACTTTTCTTGGGCAGGAAGGAAAAACAGATAAGAGAAAAAGTAAGGCGGGGAGAAATCTTAAATAAGAACGCTTCATGACTGCGGTAGCGTAATCTCTAAATCGCCCCTTTTGCCCTCTCGATAAACAACCTCATCTTGGCAAGGTTTTTTTTCCCCTTCGCCTTTTCGACCCCGCTGCTGACATCCACTGCATAGGGACGAACATGCCGTACCGCATCCGAAACGTTCTCAGGAGTCAGTCCCCCTGCAAGTATCACGTTGCCGAATTGTTTAGCCTCGACGGCGATATCCCAGTTGAATACGCGGCCGGTCCCGCCCAAGGCATCGGATGCGTAGGCATCAAGGAGGAAGGCGGAAACCATTCCCCGGTAGCCGGCAAGGGGGGCAAGACTGTCCAGGTTCTTGATCCGGATCGCCTTTATCACGCGCCGGGAGGATCCGCATTTTTCAGGAGGTTCACTGCCGTGCATCTGAATTATATCTATGCAGCATGAAGAGATTGTTCGTTCGATGGTCTCGGCAGTCTCATCGACGAAGACACCGACGGACTGAATAAAGGGAGGGAGGTACCTGATGATGGCGGCCGCTTCTGTCGGGGTAATATGTCTTGGACTCTCCCTGAAAAAGACAAACCCGAGGGCATCGGCCCCGAAATCGACGGCGGCCATCGCGTCTTCAAGATTCGTTATGCCGCAGATTTTAACCTTGACCATAAAAAATACAGGGCGAACAGGGGTTCGCCCTTACAAGTATATAAATCTAAATCACCGGCAGCTTTGCCAGTGCTTCCTTAATTTTCTCATCGGGATAGGAATAGTCGATGAGTTTGCCGGCAAGATAGGCCTCGTATGCGGTCATATCGAGATAACCGTGACCGCTTAGGTTGAAAAATATGGTCTTCTCTTTGCCCTCTTCTTTGGCTTTCAGTGCCTCGTCAATCGCCCCCCTGATGGCGTGCGAGCTTTCAGGGGCAGGGATTATGCCCTCCGTCTTTGCGAACTGGATGGCCGCCTCGAAGCAGGCTGTCTGGCCGAAGGCGACCGCCTCGATTAGTTTGTCGTTGTAAAGCTGACATACCAGCGGCGCATCCGCATGGTACCGCAGTCCGCCTGCGTGGATACCGGGCGGCATAAAGTCATGGCCGAGGGTATACATCATCATCAGGGGAGTGAGCCCTGCCGTATCTCCGAAATCGTATCTGAATTCGCCCTTTGTAAGCGTCGGGCAGGATATCGGCTCGGCCGCAATGACCCTCATTTTTTTGCCGTTGATCTTGTCCTGCAGAAACGGAAAGCTTACGCCTCCGAGATTGCTGCCCCCGCCGCAGCATCCTATGATGACGTCAGGATAATCCCCTGCGAGTTCGAACTGTTTTTTGGCCTCAAGGCCGATTACTGTCTGGTGGAGCAGGACATGGTTCAAGACAGAGCCGAGCGCATAATTAGTATCACTATGCGTTGCGGCGTCCTCGACCGCCTCGGATATGGCGATGCCGAGACTCCCCGGACTGTCCGGGTCTGCCTCGATTATCTTTCTACCTGAATTCGTAAGTGTCGACGGGCTGGCGTGGACCGTTGCCCCCCAAGTCTCCATAGCAATTCTCCGGTAGGGCTTCTGGCTAAAACTGACTTTGACCATGTAAACCGTTACATCGATCCCGAAAAGACTGCCCGCCAGTGCGAGTGCGGAGCCCCACTGCCCGGCGCCTGTCTCGGTAGCTATCCTTTTTACCCCGGCCTTTTTGTTGTAATAGGCCTGTGGGATAGATGTGTTGGGCTTATGGCTGCCGACAGGACTCACGCCTTCATGCTTGTAGTAGATCTTCGCAGGGGTCTTGAGCGCTGCTTCGAGCCTGTGTGCCCTGTAAAGCGGCGAAGGTCTCCAGAGGGTGTAGATATCCAAGACTTCTTCAGGGATGTCTATCCAGCGCTCGGTCGACACTTCCTGTTCAATCAGCGACATGGGGAAGATGGCCTTCAGGTCATCGGGGCCGACGGGCTGCTTAGTTGCCGGATGGAGTGGCGGTTTCGGAAGGTTCGGCATGTCTGCCATGATGTTATACCACTGCTTCGGGATATCCCTGTCGGGGAGCACGATCTTGGTCTCTCTCATAATTGCCTCCTGGGTCTTTTTTATATTGTTCAGGCTGACTTATTAAGCAGAGTCGATATGGTAAGATAGCATAAATCCGGGCAAATGGAAAACCTACGTGCAGGGGCAAAGGTCATCCGCCTCTTTTTTTATGAGACGGCCGGATTCCGAGTCGAGGCCGCTTTTTTTCAAGAAGGTCCGCTCGTCCATGTCAGCTATTTCCTGGGCAAGTATTATGTTGTTTCTAAAGAGGAAGGCAAGGGCTTTTTTCCTTGCCGAGGGAAGAAGGGTGACAGGATATAGCCTCTTTTCTTCGATAATCTTTTCGAGGCTCTCTTTTGCCGGATACCTCCAGCTTACGATCTTGAGACCGGCGCATTCCGCGTATTTTATCGCGTCGGCCGTACAGCGGGTATTTGTGACCAGCCATCCGCGAAGGACGGCCCCCTGGTCCGACTTTGCGACAAACGCCTTTCGTATATCTTCAAATCTTGCATGGACATAAAGGGCGACCTTCACATCGGTAGCGTTTCCGCCGTCGCTGTGGTACTTGCACTCGATGACGCAATGTTCGTTCCCTTTTCTCCCGTAGACATCGACCTCGTGACCCACGCAGTAACCTTCTAAAATCTTGTCGACCTCGACCTCATAGCCATAGACCCGCAGTATTCTGGCGACATATTTTTCGAAGGGGTAGCCGGAGGGTCCGAGTGCCGAGAGGGCGCTCTTCAAAGAATATCTCATCCCGGAGGCGGCGTTATGCTTCCGCAGCATCCTCTTGGCGAGTCTAAAGATATTTTTGGTATGAGATGCAGGGGATATCTGTCTTTCGACCTGCCTTGCGATATCGAGTGCCACCTCCGGTGAGGCGCCCGAGCGCATGAGTGATTCGGCAAGCTTCTCCGCAAGAAATTCCTCCCGCCGGCCGGATGATTTTGTGATCATGATAGCCATCACCTTCGATTTTACACTATTCCATTTTTTATTAGGAACACTTCTTTGCCCCTGTGCTATAATTTGCTGAACAAACAGCATTTTTGGCCGTACCTGCCGGCTAAGGGGAGGTTTTATGCAATTGTATGAGGATATCTTAAGGCTGATCGGCAATACGCCCCTCGTCCGGGTAAACCGTATGACCGGTTCCGGGGACGCCGAGGTATGGGCGAAACTCGAGGGAGGTAACCCGGCCGGCTCCGTCAAGGACAGGATCGCGCTTTCGATGATTGACTCTGCAGAGAAAGAAGGGAAGCTAAAACCCGGCGGAACGATAATCGAGCCCACGAGCGGCAACACGGGCATCGGGCTTGCCATGGTGGCGGCGATCAAGGGATATAAGCTGGTCCTCACCATGCCGGATACGATGTCGATGGAGAGGCGGCAACTCCTGCAGGCGTATGGCGCAGAATTAGTCCTGAGCGAAGGCAAGAAGGGAATGAAAGGCGCAGTAGACAAGGCAGTGGAGATCCATCAGGGTCATCCCGACTATTACTTTATGCCGCAGCAGTTCGAAAATCCGGCAAATCCCGAGGTGCACCGAAGGACTACCGCACTGGAGATCCTTAACGACCTTGGCAGTGCGCCGGAGGGGTTCGTTGCAGGCATAGGCACGGGCGGCACCATCACCGGGGTAGGAGAAGTGCTTAAAGACCGTAATCCGGGGATCTGGATCGCGGCAGTCGAGCCCGCAGCATCCCCTGTATTATCGGGCGGCAGCCCCGGGCCTCACAAGATCGCAGGCATTGGCGCAGGCTTTGTCCCGGGGGTATTGAATACAAAGATCTATAATGAAGTCATACCCGTTTCCGACGGCGATGCTGCCGAGACTGCGCGTGCCCTTGCAAAAAATGAAGGAATACTTGCGGGAATATCCTCTGGAGCAGCGATGTGGGCCGCAATGAAAGTAGCGCGCAAACTCGGCAAGGGGAAGAAAGTCGTGGTGATATTCCCAGACCGGGGGGAGCGCTATCTTAGCACAGGGCTGTTTGTTTCCGAATCTCCGTAGACGGCACCCGGCTCTCATTGGAGTTCTCGTAGGTAAATCGACATTAATCAAAATCACCCCTTATGACGGTGCGGTCTGCAGTGCGGGGATAAAAAAGATCGAAGGTGTTGATTTGGAAAAAAATGACCGCGCCGCTATCGGTTTTGTTGACAGAGATAGCCCGCGATTAGTATAATGTGCATATGCACATAATAAGGGATATCTGGGATGTCGCCGAGATATAAAAAACCAAGGCTTTGCGGCTGCAAGTTCAGGGGTAATGCGTTTAAACCGTCAGGGGTCCCGATGTCGGAAATCGAAAAGATAATCCTCTACAGGGATGAACTTGAGGCCTTGAAGCTCTGCGATCTTGACGGCTTGACACAGGAAGAGGCCGGCAAAATGATGAGGATATCGCGGGGGACCGTCCAAAGGATCCTTGCCAGTGCGAGAAGGAAAGTAGCGAGTGCCCTTTCCGAGTGTAAGGCGCTGGTGTGCGAGAAAAATATGTCCGAGGCGGGGGGCTAATAGTGCACTCACTGAGGCGGAACTTCACCAAGAGCAAAAAAGGGAATAACCCAGTTTCTTAATGAGGAAGACGAATATATGGTAAAGAAAATTTCTTTTTTTGTCGGACAAAATATAGCCTTTGCAGTATGGGGTATTTTTTTATTATCGCTGGTCTTTCTTCCTTCGAAGACGTATGCACTTGGGGCCGGGGACAAGGCGCCCGATTTTCATGTTGTCACCCTCCAGGGGAAGGAAATTTCCTACGAGCGAGACATTAAAGGGAAAAAACCGGTCTACCTTTTCTTCTGGACAACCTGGTGACCATACTGCAAGAATGAGCTTCCCCGTGTGGAGAAGCTATATAAGGAGTTTGGAGACCGCATTGAGTTCCTCGGCGTAAACCTCGGCATCAAGGGGTATATAGCGGACTACGTCAGGGATAACCACATAAGCTTCCCGGTCGCCTATGATGAGGACAATAAGGTATCGTCGGCCTTCGGCGCGTTGATCGAAACGAATATCCTTATCGACAGGGAAGGAGTGATTAGATACCGGGAAAGAGGCGTCCAGGAGGATATTACGAAACAGCTGAGAAAGGTCCTGGAATAAATGATCTTTCCAGGCGGCCTCGGGGGGTGATCTACGGCAGTATTTTGCCGACCAGCACTTCGTCGAGGTAGTCCCTGCCCACCCTTACCCGCAACTTCCTTACCCCTTCCTCTTTAAAGCCGGCGCGGTCAAAGAGGTGGAGAGAACGCTTGTTCCCTGTAAAGATGCTCGCCTCCAATTTCTTGAAACCTCGTCCCTTTGCCCATTCCTCCGCATAGGCGAGCATCTCGGAGCCTATGCCCAGCCCCCTGTAGGCCTCTCTGAGGTGGAGTCCGACATGGAGGATGTGGGCCGTTGCCTCCCTCCTGCCGGCGTCAGACTGGAGCGCTGCCAGGCAGCCTACGACATTAATCCCGGCGGCCGCGACCATGAGAAGGTTTTTGTCACGGTCCAGTCGGCCGATATACTCCCTCTCAGTCTCGATGTTCTTGCCATATTGCTCCATAAGGACATAACTGCGTTCAAGCGCTCCAGACCGCACGGTATCAATGATTTCACAGGAGTCACCGAGCTCGGCCGGTCTGAGGGTGATCTCCTCCCCGTTTCTTGCCTTAAATATCTTTATCTGCTCCATACTATGTCCATGTCTGAAGTATATATCTCAAGAGGGATAATGACAACAGGTCGGGAAACCAACCCCCCTCTATCCCCCCTTATCAAGGGGGAAGGGGCGGATCCTCCCCTGATAAGGGGAGGCGGGGAGGGGTTATCGGACAAGATATAATGACAGCCACTAAGACTTCTATTTAATTGCCCAAGTAATAAAAATAAATTTTTGTGATAAGATGTGCTATCGACGGTCTCTTTTGTTTGAACTAATGGCAGAATAAATGAATGACAAAAAAATAAAACGGCAGCATAGCAAGAAGCGGGGTCAGTCACCCACATCCAAAGACGCGGATAAACCGGCCGGGCCTGACAAAGAAGCCGCCGGTTCGGCCCAAATCTCCTCGGGCATCCCTGTAGTCGGTATTGGCGGGTCGGCCGGCTCCCTGGACCCCTTAAAGACTTTCTTCACTACAATGCCCCCCGACAGCGGGGCCGCCTTTGTCGTTATCCAGCATCTGGCCCCCACCCATGAGAGCCTCATGACCGAACTCCTGGCCCAGCAGACGCAAATGAGGGTCTTTCAGGCCATAAATGCGATGACCGTTGAACCAAACTGCGTCTATGTAATACCACCCAATCAGTATCTGGCGGTACGGGCGGGAGTTCTGTATCTTGTCGGGCAGAACAAACGCGACGGCATTCGGATGCCCATCGACTTTTTCTTTCGTTCCCTGGCGGAGGACCGGCAGGAGCGGGCGATCTGCATCGTCTTTTCAGGGGCCGGCTCGGACGGGACACTGGGAGTTCGGGCGGTCCGTGGCGCCGGAGGACTGGCTATTACACAGGACCCGCAGACGGCCCAATTCGGCGACATGCCCCGAAGCGCGATCTCCACGGGGCTGGTGGACCTCGTCCTCTCGCCGGACCGTATGGCTGAAACTCTCCTGAACTATCTCCGGCATCCCTATGTAAGGGGAGGAGTGCCGACGGCCGTCCTCGAGGCCGAAGGAAAACCCGGGGGCCTTCAGGACATTCTGGCACTTATTCTCAGCCAACGGGGAGCCGATTTCAGATGCTACAAAAAGAGCACCATCGTGCGGCGGATAGAACGCCGCATGGGCGTTCACCGCATCTCCGACTTTGCCCGGTATTACCAATTGCTCTGGCAGGACACCGACGAGGTGACCCAGTTATTCAAGGATTTGCTCATCAACGTCACCTCTTTCTTTAGGGATGGCGAGGCGTTCGAGGACCTCCGTAAGGAGGCGGTTGTTCCTCTGGTCCAGGCCAAAAAGGCCGGCGAGCCGTTGAGGGTCTGGGTCCCGGGCTGCGCCTCAGGCGAGGAGGCGTATTCCGTGGCCATGATCCTGATGGAAGAACTCGGGACGGCCCGCAAAGACCGTCTCTTACAGATATTTGCGACGGACGCTGATGAGGACGCACTGGAATTCGCCCGACAGGGCATCTACCCGGAAAGCA
The DNA here is from genome assembly GCA_963811165.1 of uncultured Nitrospiraceae bacterium. Taxonomy (GTDB): domain Bacteria; phylum Nitrospirota; class Thermodesulfovibrionia; order Thermodesulfovibrionales; family UBA6898; genus Sulfobium. Next base: position 77,269 of record CAWEQH010000001.1, on the reverse strand, counting down.
TTGCCATAGACGTGCCGCCCGAACGCCTGTCGCGTTTTTTTATCAGGAATGAGCGGGGCTACCAGATCAGCGAGTTGCTCCGAAAGGCGGTCGTCTTTGCCGTGCATAACCTTATTACCGATCCCCCTTTTTCCAAAATGGACCTCATCAGCTGCCGCAATCTGCTGATCTATCTGGATACAGACACACAGACGAGGCTGATGCCGCTTTTCAACTTTGCTCTTAACCCCGGAGGATATCTGTTTCTGGGAAAATCGGAGGGGATCAGCGGCCAAAACGACCTGTTCGATATTGTCTCGAAGAAGGCGAGGATTTACCGCCGCCTTACCCCTGCCCGTCCGATCGTCCTGGATTCACCGATTCTGCCGGGAAAAAAGAGGGTGATGCTGCACGCCGGACCTGTAGCGATCAAGCCTACGGTGGCCGCCTTGGCGGACGTAATCCGGCAGGTGCTCCTGGGTCATTTTTCCGCAAGCGTCGTACTGACTGACAGAAAAGGACAGATCCTTCAATTCCACGGGCAGACCGGTAAGTATCTGGACATGCCGACTGCAGAACCCAACTTGAACCTGTTACAAATAGCCAAGGGAGGATTATCCACCAAACTGCGGGTGGCGATGCATAAGGCGATTGAGGACGGCAGGACAGTCACGCTTGACAGCGTTCCGGTCACGCGGGACAAAGATAGCCCGTTCGTTCGCGTCACCATTACTCCGGCATTGCAGAAGGCCCACGCAGAGCCGCTATTGGCCGTTATCTTCGAGGATGTTCTCCGGTCGTCGGCGCCGATTTCCCATCAGGCCCAAAGCGGCGAGAGCGAAACAGCAGTGAAGCAACTTGAAGATGAATTAAGGGGGACGCAACAGGAACTGCAGGCCACTATAGAGGACCTCCAGGCATCAAATGAGGAACTCAGGGTCGCCAACGAGGAGGTGGTCTCCACAAATGAAGAGCTCCAGTCCACGATCGAGGAGCTGGAGACCTCCAAGGAGGAATTGCAGTCGGTAAATGAGGAACTGATTACCGTCAACAGCGAGCTTCGGGACAAGGTCGAGAGGCTGGATGCGGCCAACAGCGACCTGGACAACTTCATGAAGTCAACGGAGATCGCCACGCTGTTTCTGGACGGCGGGTTGCGAATCAAGTTCTTCACTCCGGCGACCACGCGGGTCCTGAAACTGATCCCCTCCGACACGAGCCGGGCAATCAGCGACCTGTCGATGAATTTCACAAATTTCGATCTGACGGCCGATGCCCGCAAAGTCGCCGGAGGCGCGGACGTCATTGAACGGGAAGTGAGGCATGCCGACGGCTCGTATTACCTGGTGCGCCTCATGCCCTACCGGACTCAAAAGGGCCTGCTTGACGGCGTAGTTATTACCTTTAGCGACGTAACCCGGCTAAAGATGGCGGATGTGCAGGTCCGTCGGCTGGCCACGGTCTTGACGGACTCTAACGATGCGGTCATCTTGTTTAATCCGGCCGGCAGCATTCGTACGTGGAACCGAGGCGCGCAGAGTATGTATGGATGGAGCGAAGCCGAGGCATTGCAGATGACCATATATGACATGACACCCTCCGAAAAGACCGACGAAGTCGCTGGGCTGATCAGGAGGCTTACTGCGGGGGAGATCGTCTCTTCTTGCGAGACCCGGCGCAAAACAAAGGACGGCCGCGTACTGGATATATGGCTGACGGCAACTGCCGTGCTATGACGAAACCGGGAAGACGGTAGAGTCGATTGCCACAACCGAACGCGACATCACCGACCGTAAGAAGGCCGAAGAGGAACTCAAGAGGCGTGCCATGGAACTTGAGTCCGTAAACAAAGAGCTTGAAGCATATACCTATTCGGTTTCGCATGACCTGAAGGCGCCCCTGAGGAGCATTGAGGGATTCACGAAGATTATTCTGGAAGACTATCTGGAGAAGCTGGATGAAACCGCAAAGGACTATTTCCATAGGGTGGTTTCGGCAAGCAAGAGGATGTCGCAGCTCATCGACGCACTTTTGGGCCTTTCGCGGGTGACCCGACAGGACTTGCATGAAAGGACGGTCGACCTCAGCTCGATGGCGGAACAAATAGCCTATGAACTCAAGAAGAAAGACCCCAAAAGAGAAGCTGCTTTTATCATAGCCGACGGACTGAAAGTGAAAGGAGATATGCCTTTGCTTCAGGTAGTGCTTCAGAATCTGTTTGAAAATGCCTGGAAATTCACGAGCAAACACCCCAGCGCAAAGATCGAATTTGGTGTTGTCAGGAGAGAAGACAGAGATGCCTATTTCGTTAGCGACGACGGAGCGGGTTTTGACATGAAATATTCAGGCAAACTTTTCAAGCCGTTCCATCGGCTCCATTCCTCTCAGGAGTTCGAGGGAACAGGGATAGGTCTTAGCCTTGTGGAGCTGATCATCCGCCGCCACGGCGGGAAGGTGTGGGCGGAAGGAGAAGTCGGGAAGGGGACCGTGGTGTATTTCACGCTTGAGTGAATGGATAGTGAGCGGGATGACATGAGTCCAAAAATCCCTCTGGAGCGGTCTGAGTAAAAGAAGATATGAGACCGCTTACTGCCTCGCAAGCCCCGTCTTTTTTGCGACTTCAGCGACCGCGTGGGCAACGGCGGAGACCACGCTTTTGTCGAAGATACTCGGGATGATGTAATCCTCATGCAGTTCGTCATTTTTGACCGTATGGGCGATGGCCTTGGCAGCGGCAAACTTTATCTCCTCGTTGACCCCTGTCGCCCGCACATCTAAAAGCCCTCTGAATATCCCGGGAAAGCCGAGCATGTTGTTGATCTGGTTGGGGTAGTCGGACCTGCCCGTGGCAAGTACCCTGACTAAAGGCAAGGCCTCCTCAGGAGATATCTCGGGTTCCGGGTTTGCAAGCGCAAAGACGACCCTGTCCTTTGCCATCTTCTTCACATCATCCGGCGTGAAGACATTGGGGGCGGACAGACCGACGAAGACGTCCGCCCCGGTGACCGCCTCGGAGATGCAGCCCCTTATCTTTTTGAGGTTGGTTTTGCTGGCCAGGATTTTCTTGTATACGGTCATATTATTTTTTCTTCCCGTATATATCGCGCCTGTCCTGTCACATACGACAATATCCTTCACTCCGTAAGACGAGAGCATAAAGGCATTTGCAGCGCCGGCTGCGCCGGCCCCTGAGATGACGATCCGGAGTTTTGTTATATCTTTTTTCAGGAGCCTGCCGACGTTGATGAGCGCGGCAAGGACTACTACGGCAGTGCCGTGCTGGTCATCGTGGAAAACCGGAATATCGAGCATCTTCCTTAACCTGCTTTCGACCTCGAAGCATCGCGGCGCCGAGATATCTTCGAGGTTTATCCCTCCGAAAGAAGGAGAGATGCTCCTGACGGCAGCGATGATCTCTTCGGGGTCCTTTGTCCCAAGCGCGATAGGAAAGGCGTCGATGTCCGCGAATTCCTTGAAGATCATCGACTTTCCCTCCATGACCGGCATCGCCGCCTCGGGACCGATGTCCCCAAGCCCGAGCACGGCCGACCCGTCGGTCACTATCGCGACCGAATTGCCCTTTATGGTGTAGCGGTACGCGTGTTCCTTATTATCATGGATGTCCATGCAGACCCTTGCCACGCCCGGGGTGTACACCATCGAAAGATCATTCCTGTCCCTTATCGCCAGCTTGCTGTGTATCTCGATCTTGCCGCCTCGATGGGCGGAAAAGGTCCGGTCCATTACCCTGATGACTTGCATCCCGGCAATTTTTTTTATCGATTTTACGATGGCCTTTTCATGCTCTTCGTTTCGCGCGTTGACCGTGATGTCCCTGACGATCTTTCCCTTTTCCGCGCGGACTATGTCAACGGACCCGAGGTCTCCCCCGGCCTGACTTATGGCCGTGGCTATCTGCGCAAACATGCCGATGCGGTTTTCTATCTCGGCCCTGATCGTGATGCTGTAACTGGGACTTGGAACCTGTGCCATGGTTGTCTCCTCATTAGTGGTATAACGCTATTATCCCACAGCATGCTTCGTAATTCATCCGAAATATTGCGGGCTGCCCATTACTAGTCGTAAGCTTTTTTTACTTAATCCTAAAATGCAGGGGGGCCTGATCAAACATGTGCGCGTGAGGACAGCATATTCGATTGCAGAATCGGGCTCTTCCTGTATAATGGATTTATGAATCATGATCTTATTCCCGTCATTGTCGGCCCCGGTCCTGTCGGCCGCCGGAGAAATCGTTATGGCTGATTTCCGCGTGGAGAGGGACTCCCTGGGCGAGGTGAGGGTCCCCGCAGGTGCGATGTACGGGCCGCAGACCCAGCGCGCCGTCGATAATTTTACGGTAAGCGGGATACGTTTTCCCCGGATATTTATCCGTTCACTAGGGCTTATAAAGGGCTGTGCGGCCGACGTGAATTCCGAGCTTGGCCTGCTCGACGGCGGCAGGGCCTGTGCTGTCCGGCAGGCGGCAGACGAGGTCGCGGCAGGCCGATGGGACGAAGACTTCCCGGTAGATATCTTTCAGACCGGATCAGGCACCTCCACGAACATGAACGCCAATGAGGTGATCGCCAACCGTGCCTCGGAGCTTATGGGAAAAGGGGTAGGCTCCGGAGCGGTCCATCCGAACGACCACGTAAACCTCGGCCAGTCGTCAAATGACGTGATTCCGGCCGCTATACATATCAGCGCGTATTTGGAGACCGTCGAGAACCTTCTGCCTGCATTGGCCGGTCTCGCTGCAGCATTGCGGGTCCGGGCGGAGGAGTTGTCGCGAGTAGTCAAGACCGGGCGTACGCACCTGATGGATGCGATGCCCCTGACCCTTGGGCAGGAGATCGGCGGGTGGGCCTATCAAGTGAGGCAGAGTGAAGAAAGGATACGTTCTGCCCTCCCGGGTATGGGAAAACTTGCGATCGGGGGGACAGCGGTGGGGACAGGGGTAAACAGCCATCCGGCATTCGGAAGGAAAATGGCGGCCAAACTGACCGAACGAACCGGGCTGTCTTTTTCGGAGACGGAGAACCACTTTGCCGGCCAGGCTACGATGGATACGGCGGCGGAATTCAGCGGACGGCTGAAGACATCGGCCTCATCGTTAATGAAGATCGCAAACGATCTCAGGCTGATGAACAGCGGCCCTTACGCAGGCTTCTCAGAGATCCTGCTGCCGCCTCTTCAGCCTGGGTCGAGCATCATGCCCGGCAAGACAAACCCTGTTGTCCCTGAGGCGGTGATCATGGCATGTGTTCAGGTGATCGCAAACGACAGCGCGGTGACGATCGGCAACAGCCGGAGTGAGTTTGAGCTAAACATCATGCTTCCTCTTATCGGCCATAATCTTCTTCAGTCCATTACCCTTTTGGGGAACGCCGCCAGGCTGCTCGCTGAAAAAGCGGTCTCGGGTTTTTCGGTCAACAGGGAGCGGATAGCGGAGGTCCTCGGTCATAACCCTATCTTAGTGACCGCGCTCGTCCCCATCATCGGCTATGATAAGGCAGCGGAGATCGCGAAGAAGGCATATGCTGAGCGAAGACCGATCAAGGAAGTCGCCGTAGAGATGACCGGCCTTTCAGCAAGAGAGATTGAAAAGCTGCTCGACCCGCAGACGATGACGGGTCAGGGCGATTAAGAAAAGCAGTCTTCAGCGACAGCTTACCAAGAAGAATCCGCTCCTCTGACTATCCGCAATCTGACGATTTAATGCTGCTATTTCATCACTTTTCTCTCTAAGACGCAGCTGTGACTCTGCCTCAGCATCGGCTCTTTCGGCCTGAATTCTAGAGGAACGAATAGTACCGGCTCCAGTAGTAATGACGCCAACTATAGTGAAAAATATTCCTAAAGCAAGAAGGTGATTTGGGTCAGATCTGAAGTTGTCCAACAATCTTCTTTATACTATCTTTCAAGAGAATCTTTTCGTTCGTTTTAAGCTCATGATGGATGGTCAGTAAGAGGTAAATGCTGTCCAAAGCAAAAGCCCCTCATAATCACTTCAAGGGGCTTTTATAACGAAGCCTGGGTAAACTTATTTTTCCCGGCTAAGGGATCCTTTTTGCCGAGCAAGTCCAGAGTTCAGGCCCCGCTATTTCTGAATGATGACCATATCCCAGGTTCCATCCCTACTTTTCTACTATGGCCTCTCCGGTTATCTTTGCCCCGCCTGAGACCTTAGCTTTCCAGCAAACTCTGGAGTCATCTGAGACTTCCGCGAAATCAAAAACCTCTGCAAAGCCTGAAACCTTTGCATCTCCAAAAACTGAAGAAAAGCCATAAACTTTTGCATCATCACATATCCTCGCATCTCCAAAAACTTTTGCGTTACCAAAAACCTGGGCATTATCCCTTACCTCAGCGTTATCGAAGATCCAGGCGGTGCCGAATACAAATGCCTCATCAGATACCCTTGCCTTGCCGCATATTTTTGCAAAAGGGCCTATGAAAGCTGTTACTGCAACATCCGCTGTCTCAGCGACCAGACCGCCACCGTTGGGATGATGGTGGTATTTAACTCCGTCAATCTCAACTGCCGGACCTGCAAACAAGACCTTAACTCCCATAACTTCCTCCTGCCGATGACTTTGTTGTTTGGCTCTAATTACATCATAGTACTGCCGGGCTTACAAATCAATATTGGGGACCGGACAGATCTTGGGTGTATTTCTTGTTATAAGCTCCGCCATAACCATTCAATATCCCCGATGTCTTATTCCAGAAGTATTACGCACCATTAGAGCATGCCGACAGAGTGTTGATAACAGTCATTTAAACAGGGCGTGATCCCCTCGATTGTTTAGTTCACCGAGTCCTTAGTTTCACACGGACGAAACTCAATGAAGATTACGAATGGAATATGAAACCTTTCAGACGACGTGAGAACGTTTGTCTCAGCTACTCTTGTTTTTTCCTCGCAGGCCCGTGGCTCCCGATTATGGAATGAACCATACGAACCTGAAAATATTTGTTACCTCCCGCTCTTGATATTCCAATAACCGATTCCAAAAGGCCCTTTTCAAACGAAGTCTTGGCTTGTAAATAAAATGCGCGCGTCAACAACAGCACACCCATTCTGGTTATCAAAAACCATGAGCGGATTTATTTCCATTTCTGAAATCTCAGGAAAATCTTCTATCATTGCGGAAAATCTGAGTAGAATTTCTCTGAGAGCATCCAGATCCTTTGGTGCGCTCCCCCGCCAACCCGTCAGAAGAGGAAGGCTCTTAAGCTGCGAGAGCATGACATCCGGATCCCTATCGGTCAGAGGATGAAGCGCAAAGGCGACATCCTTGTTCAGCTCGACGTACACTCCCCCCATGCCAATCATGATAAGCGGCCCGAATACCGAATCACTAGACATGCCGACAATAACCTCCTGCCCGCCCGGAAGCATAGGCTGTACAACGACCCCTTCAAAATCAGCGATGTGACCGGCCTTATCAAGACGGGTTCTGATAGTCGTAAAAGCCTGTTCAGCCTCCGCCTTATTCTGAATATTCAAGACAATTCCGCCAACATCAGTTTTGTGCGTAATTGTTGACGAGCGGAGTTTCATGGCGATGGGGAAGCCAATATCGCTGGCAGCTTCCGCTGCTTCCAATACACTCTTTGCATATCGTGTCTCCACAACCGGAATGCCATATTCTTTCAGCAGGCCGGAAGCAACTTCCTGCGGGAGCCAGCCGCCGTGATTCGTGGCAACATTCTGACTGATGAGATAACGTCGGGCACTCTCTTCATCGATATCTGCAAATGCAACAAATCTGCCAATATCAAGCTTTCTGTACTGGGCATAAGGCCATGCACGTGAAAGAGCCTTTACCGCATCCTCCGGAAACACATACAGGGGGATGTTCATGCCATTGTCAAGCGTTAACCTGACAGCGGTGGTATCCGACATCATGAAACATGCGAGCACAGGCTTATCTCCCCGGTAGTCTTCCAGGGCTCCTCTTATTCCTGCGGCCACCTCCTCCGGTGATCTCAGCGGGATATTAACAACAATGATGCTGTCTATCTCTTCTGCATCAAGGAGTACTTTCAGGGCCTTTTTAAAGTGTTCGCCGGGGGCGGATGAGATCATGTCAACAGGGTTAGCGACTGCCGCTTCCCTTGGCAAAAAGGTGGAAAGCCTCTGCTGAGTCTGCGCAGAAAGCGGCGGGACTGCAAGCCCCCATCCTATCGCCGCATCAGCCGTGAGGACCCCCGGTCCCCCTGCATTGGTGAGAATTGCCACGTTAGGTCCGAGAGGGAGAGGTTGACTGGCCAATCCCTTTGCGACATTGAACATTTCCTCTATAGTGTCGACCCTTATGACGCCTGCTTTTCTGAACAAAACATCCGCCGCAACATCCGATGCGGCAAGAGCCCCCGTATGAGAACTGGCTGCTCTGCTGCCCGCCTCACTTCGCCCGGATTTCACGGCGATGATCGGTTTTTTGCCTGAAATGCGTCGTGATATGCGGCTGAACTTTCTCGTATTGCCAAAGGTTTCAAGGTAGAGGAGTATGACCTTGGTATTTTCATCGTCCTCCCAGAACTCCAGCAGGTCGTTAGACGAGATGTCGACACGATTACCGATGCTTGCAAAGTGGGCAATGCCAAGGTTGTTGTTTTTTGCGTAGTCCAGCAGCGCCAGGCCCAGAGCCCCGCTGTGGGTCCCGATGCTCATGACCCCGCGGGGTGGATACGTGGGAGCAAAGGTTGCATTTAAATTCACCTGGGGATCTGTATTCATAATGCCCAAGCAATTAGGACCAATGCAGCGCATACCGTATGAAAGTACTTTTTCCCTGAGAAGTCTCTGTCGCTCTTTGCCCTCATCTCCTACCTCTGAAAAACCTGAAGATATTACAAGTACCCCCCAGACCCCCCTTTTGCCGCACTGATCAATGACATCAAGCACCATATTTGCGGGAACGACGATGACGACAAGATCAATATTCCCCGGAACCTCAGCAATCGTCGGATAGCATAGCACACCATTGATGGAAGCTGCTTTCGGGTTGACCGGAAAAATTGTACCGTTGAAGTTGCTGTAGAGAAGATTGCGAAAGACCTTACCCCCGATGCTCTCGGGGTCGCGGGATGCGCCGACTACTGCGACACTCTTGGGGTACACGACGCGCCGCATACCGGATGAACGGGCTGTATGTTCACGGCGCTCCTGCCTTTTTGAAAACTCTTCCTGTTCCTCCAGGTCCAAGATGATCTCATATCTGCCTTCGTTAATCCTCTTCGTCAGCAGGAATCCGCTCTCTTCAAACAAACTGAGCATACGGGTGTTTTCTGGAAGCACGTAGGCCACAAATTTCCTGATCTTATATCTGGCTGCGGCTTCCGCGAGTTTTTCGAGCAGTGCAGTCCCGATGCCTTGTGTCTGGATGTTGTCTTCAACCGCAAATGCTATTTCAGCAGATTTTTTGTCCGACTCAAGGAACCATCGACCGACCGCGCGGATAACTTCGGCATCTCCCTCGCCGCCGAGCCCGACATACGCATAAGTATCGGGGGGATTCAGCTGCGTAAAATGAACAAGCTCCTGCTCGGTAATGTATTCCTTAGTATAGCCGAACCGTAAATACCGGGACTGAGGGCTCAGCCGGTAGAAAAATGTTCTGAGTTTTTCCCGGTCGTCAGATCCGATGGGTCTGACCTTAAAGGTATGTCCGTCTTTCAGTATGACTCTTATGACTTCAGGAATATCTGTTTTGTTTATCTTCATAACCCATCTTCTTTCAACCTTTCATCACGATAGCTCCCCACGTCATTTCCCGATCTCATTGTATCACACTCAGATAGGGCTACGGGAATTACTGGTAATTTGTTGGACTTCCAGAAAGGTGCAACTTCGTGATGAACAGCCCAAAGGAAGATGGCGCTGACAGGCGTTTATTTCTGGATGAATTTGTTGTGGTCGGGCTGTTTTTTTCTGATTGGAAGCTATCATTTTGGAGGTCTGACCTTAGGTGCGATGTTTAGGAAGAAAGTGACATTTTGGAATCAATCCGGACTGTGTTTTTTTCCGAATGTAACTTCGATACAGTTTCGATTCGCAATACCTGAGAAGTAGTCGGTGCTTCAAACATTGGATGGTCCGTGTCGGGACAAAGGTAGTGCAGGCAAAGACGTGACAAAACATATTCCTCAGAATTCTTTAAATACCTTCGCAAGTGGGTCGCCTGAATTTCTGAGAATCATTAAAAAAACTTAATTTGACTTATCGGGCGTCCGCTGGAATTATTGTACTTGAATTTATGTATTGTTTTCATGAGGGATGAGAAGAAAGGGCTGTCATTCATATGAGGAAGCGCCTTGTTTGAGATCGTTATAGGGCAACGGGGAGAGGATGAAAGAGGTTCGTGCGAGACAGGGCCATAAGCGACGAGTCTGAATATAAGGTTTTATCCAGGCTGGCGCTTTATGCCGTCATTCTTGCACTACTTATCCTTGGCCTTGATATCTTTTCCGTATACGATGGGTTCAACGAAGGCCTCTTAAGGCATTTCCTGTCGGTAGACCATGCGGGCATCAAATTCCGGGCCTTGACACTGCTCGTTCCATTTATTTTGACCGCGCTTGGCTATCTCGTCAACGAGAGGGCGGAACTTTTCAGGAATGCCCTCGCTGCGGAAAAGGAACTGCGGCAGCGGAATATCGAGCTGGAGGGGGTCAATGAGCTTCTGAGCCGGGAAAATAGGGAGCGGAAAGAGGCCGGGGACCTGCTCACCCGCCAGGCCTTTTACGATTCCCTGACGAATCTGCCTAACCGGTCCCTTTTTATAGACCATCTGCATAGTTCGCTTGCACGGAGGAAGCGGCATCCGGATTACTCCTTTGCCATTCTCTTTCTCGACTTGGACCGCTTCAAGGTCATCAACAACAGCCTGGGACATGTGATCGGGGACCAGCTATTGGTTTTGCTGTCTCAGCGGCTTAGGAAACACCTCCGGTCAGTCGACACGATCGCCCGTTTCGGCGGTGACGAGTTCGCCGTTCTCATGGAAGATACCGGGGAAATATCCGTTGTCCATGAAATCGCCGAGCGGTTCCACGCTGAAATGAGATCGCCCTTTTCGATATTCGGGCGCGAAATATTTACGACGATGAGCATAGGGATAGTGATGAGCAATGCGGGGGATTATACAGCACCCGAGGAGCTTCTTCGCGACGCCGACACGGCAATGTATCATGCGAAGGAGCGGGGCAAGGCATGTCACGTGGTCTTTGACCCGGCGATGCATGCCAAGGCGACCGCGGCACTCTGGGTCGAGACAGAGTTGAGAAGGGCCGTGGAACAGAATGATTTTGTCGTCTATTATCAGCCCATCATATCGGTAGAGGAGAACAAGATCACCGGATTTGAAGCGCTTCTTCGCTGGCGGCATGAGGAACGCGGCATCATTACCCCTTCGGAGTTTATCACGGTCGCAGAAGAAACCGGCCTTATCATCCCCCTTGGGGAAAGGGCGATCCGGGAGTCATGCCGGCAATTGAAGGAGTGGCGGGAAGAGTTCCCGGCTTGCCGCGACTTAACGGTCAGCGTAAATGTTTCGGGCAAGGTCTTCTCTCAGCCCCATTTCTTCGACTTCGTCAAGAATGTCCTTGAGGAAACCGGCCTGGAGGGAAGCTGCCTGCGACTTGAAATAGTGGAAAGGACCCTGATAGAAAACGCCGAGCCGGCCGCCGCGGTGATGAAGCGATTCGAGGACCTAAAGGTCCGCTTCGACATCGACGACTTCGGCACCGGATACTCGGCATTAAATTACCTGCGTCACTTTCCCATAAAGGGGCTGAAGATAGACGGCTCCTTTATCAATGCCCTGACCTTTGACAAAAATAATGCGGCAATCGTGAAAACGATAATTGCGCTCGGACGCGACCTGGGCCTCGATGTAATTGCCGAAGCGATAGAAACAGTAGAGCAGCTCGATGTATTTAAGGATATGAAGGGTGAATACGCACAGGGGTTTTATCTGTTTCGGCCTATGGACAGTAAAGCGGCCGGGAACCACCTCTCCTCACACAGCGTTGTCTCCTGGAAGTAAAGACGGGTTACGCTCCCTCATCTTATTGATGTTGTACCCTTACAGTGACCGGCTTCCCTTCTTCTCCGGTATAAAAGACTATGAGTTTGACGGGTATTTTTCCAAGATTTCTTCCGTTATGGGGCGTATCGACCGTTTCGAAAATCGCTTCGCCTTCCTTGTAGTCCCGCCTCTGCCCATTTTCCGTTTCTGCGGTGAGGACACCTGAAAGGACATAGGCGTAAACCGGCACGGGATGGAGGTGCCAGCCTGTCTCGCCGCCGGGCGGGAGCTCGACTAAAAGCGCGGTGACCTCGGGCTTGTCGGTCTTAAGATACTCCATCTTCCGGCCGTCTGCAGTAATCGTGGCTTTCTTGATCAGGGTTACGCTGGCTCCGGTGTAATCGTCGCTGTCAGCACGAGGAGCAATGCTGAAAAGAAGAAAAAAAACGGAAATGGTTACATAAATATGCCGCATGCCGTTCATTGCAAAATCCTCCCTTACCCTAAAATGACTTTAAGTGATTCTGACATGCTCTCACCTGGTGATGTCAATATTCCGATAAAAGTTTATCGAATATGCCCCGGTCACCGGGGTCGCAGGACGGTCAGGCTATGCTTACCCCCGTGATATGGCCTGCGAGGAAGCTTACCGCCGCCGACATACGCAACAACCCCGCCCCTTGCGCCACCTCCCTGATTACCTCAGGAAGGCCGGGGAGAAAGTTCGGCGTACTTCCTCAAAGTCTCACTATTTAAAATCTGCAAAAAGGTGTAAGTTATAAATTAAGATCAACACTTCAGGACGAAATCGCGGAATTAAGGAGCGATAGGACCGACGATCTATAGTGGCCGAGGGATCCAATCGATGAACCTGTGTCTCATGGGAAGCTGGCCTAAGAATGCGTTATGAAATAACGTTTGATAAGAACGAATCCTTTGTTACCATTCACACGTCTGGAGAATTGAACGGCGAAGGTCATCGGCTTCTTCTTAGAGAATTGATTACACATCCCAAATGGAAGGCCGGCATGGATGTCCTCGTGGACCATCGGGCCGCATCGCTCTCCACTACCACGCTGCATGACATCCAATTAGTATCACTTTCGGTAAAAGAGTTGAAAAACTACCTTGGCTCAGGGGGACGTTGTGCTATTATTTTATCCGACGATGCCGAATTTACCAAGGTAGCAATGTGGAAGGTCATGACGGCACCGGAGGTCGGCTTTAAGATTGAACTCTTTGATTCTCTAGAAGATGCCAAGAAATGGCTTTACGAAAGCCATTGACCTGCTGATTCTTAAAAAAGCCCTGTACCCCCCGATCTCTTTAAAAAAACCGAGACTCTACCGGAATAAGCCGAGGGGCGAGGCGATGTATCGCCCCCTATATTTTTTCCTGAAAAAGCAGTGAATAATGTTATCCCATAGTGTGAAGAAGTAACTAAAATAAAGCGGACTTCAGAAAGTATACAAAAATCTATTTCCCATTAGCGGTGTTTGAAAGGAGGGTCTTTCTCCAGACAAATCTGGATGGCGTCATTCAACTCATCCAGCATGACGGGCTTTCTTAGTATGCATACACCCTTCTGCCTGAGTTCCTCTTCGAGTTCGGCAGTGATAAATGCCGAACAAACTATCACTTTTGGTTTTTCCCCCCTTATATCCACCTTCCCGATGAGTTCCCTCCCGTTGGCTCCCGGCATTCTGAGATCGATAAGAAGAACATCTATTGTATTTGAACTGAGTTTTATCGATGCATCCTCGACATTCTCGGCGGTTATGACTTCATGCCCTTCCCTTCGGAACGCCCTGTCGAGAAACCATCGGACGAGTTGTTCATCATCCACAATAAGTATTTTCATGATTCACTTATATAATATTAAATGTTTGTATTTTTATATTAAAAAAAAGCATGTGATATATCAAGGTCCACCATCCGCCGGAAACAGACTTTCAGCTTTTGCCCATGGTGTTTTATTCCAACCGTACGTGCGCCACGAGAACCATCCGGGGCGAGCGCATGATCCCGCAACGACTTGAATGCAGATATCTGAGTGCTATAATGGAATCATTACGGCATATGATAAAAAAAATACCGGGAATGGGAAAGGGATTTCAATGAAGACAATGACCCGCATATCAGTTCAAACCGCCGGGATTTTTCTCTTGCTGATTTCCTTCGCCTCTGCCCAGGGCCTACCCGAGGACCCCACAGGAGGAGGGCGATTGTTTGTTACCAAGGGATGCGCAAGGTGCCATGCCTTTAAGGGAACAGGAAGCAGTATAGGTCCTGATCTGAGCAAGATAGATTTGGCCGACACACAACTAGACCTGGCGGCGCAGATTTGGAACCACACCCCTGCAATGATTGCGGAGATGGAGCAGTCAGGAATCACGGGGGCTGTCCTGACCGGTCAGGAATTTATTGAAATCACCTCTTATCTTTATTTTCTCAGATTTTTTGACGAGCCTGGAGATCCTTTGAAGGGGGCAAATGTATTTGAGCAGAAGGGGTGCTCGTCTTGTCACGCCTCATCAGGCAGGGAAAAAGGAACGGGGCCTGAGCTGCTTTCCTTTCCGGGCAACCTGTCGCCCGTCTTCTTAGGCGAGGCGATCTGGAACCATAGTATACCTATGATCGCACTTATGGCCCAAATAGGAATGAAATGGCCAAATTTCGAGGGCCAAGAAATGATGGACATATTAGAATATATAAAAACGCAGGCAAAGGGACCAACAGGGCCTGCTTTTTTCAGAGCTGGTAATCCTAAAAAAGGCAGGATTGTCTACGATAGCAGGAAATGTAACGAATGTCACTCAATTCATGGCGAAGGAGCAAAGGGAGGCATCGATCTGGCAAAGAGGGCCCGGGAGTTCTATACAAGTCTGACCCGGATCGTTTCGAGCATGTGGAACAAAGGGCCTGTCGTTATAGTAAGGATGGCCCAGACACAGTGCTGTGGCCCTAAATTCTCATCCGGCGAGATGGCGGACCTGCTTGCTTACCTTTATTTTCTGCATTACCTTGACGAGCCCGGGAATGCGGTGAAAGGGAAAAAACTATTTTCCGCGTTGTCCTGTGCAGGGTGTCACACGAAAGGTGGGCAAAACGCTCCAGTGGAATATATCAATTTATCCAAATATCAAAACGCTGCCAAGACTGAAATCGTCGCTGGTATCTGGAACCACACCATTCCGATGAGAAAGGCTGTGGCCAAGAAGGGCATTCCCTGGCCTACGCTAAAAAAAGGAGAGATGGCCGACCTTCTTGAATTTATTCGCAATCCCCAGGCGATCTAAAAGCGGTTTGATATGGCAGTGGGTCACCCCACTTCCCAAAATATTCTTAAAGTGGCCCCATAACGACCGCTAAAAGCAACGAAGCGGCCTTTTCCTTCGTTTAATTTAAAAAAGTTCTAAATTCACCTCTTTTTAAAGAGAGTCGAGTTTGCAAATCGTACGCGATTCAAGGTATCTCTAAAGTAGAAGGCATAAGAGTTGATGTGCGGATTGCTTTTTACCTTTTGGTAGGAAGGAGGTTACCATGGTTGGCTTGAGAAATATCCTTGCGGGAAGCATTGCCGTGTTTTTCGTGTTCTGCCTCTCAGGGGCAGCATTTGCCGCGGAAACAGAGTATTCCGTCAAAGGCAAGGTGGTATCTGTCGATTTTCTGGCGGGGAAACTGATCGTGAAGTCTATTGATAAAATCCCGGCCCTTATTAGCGGACCCCTTGGTGAATTTACATTCTCTATGAATGAAATTACAAGGGTAACAATGTGCAACCAGGAGAGGCCCCTAAAGGACATCAAGGCCGGTCAGGAAATCACCGTAAGCTACCACGAGCGAGACAAGCGACTTTATGCTGATTCGGTAGCCATGCCTGCTCCGCTTGTGGCTTGTTTGCTGGAATGAAACGAACAAGAAAGGGATCCGAGAATTGGCTGAAGGAGGCGAAGGCCGATCGTGAAATTGCCTGAGAGCATGAGATATGTCGAGGCGGTAACGCCGGGCGGCCCCGAGGTGTTGCGGGTTGCCACCGGCCCTTTGCCCAACCTAAAATCCGACGAAGTCCTGATCCGGGTGCTTGCCGCAGGCGTGAACCGGCCCGACGTGCTTCAGCGTAAAGGCCTCTACCCGCCGCCTGCCAACGCAAGCCCGGTCCTCGGCCTCGAGATCGCGGGTGAAGTAGTGGCCTTAGGAGAGAAGGTTTCCGGGTGGAAGGCAGGCGACCGTGTCTGTGCCCTGGCAAATGGCGGTGGCTATGCGGAGTATTGCACGGTCCCGGCGCTGCAATGCCTGCGCTGGCCCAAAGGCTATGACTCCATACGCGCGGCCGGACTGCCGGAGACATATTTCACTGTCTGGGCGAACCTCTTCGGACTCGGGCACCTCGCCCCTGGAGAGTCGGTGCTTGTACACGGAGGCAGCAGCGGCATCGGCACGACCGCAATCCAGCTTGCGCGGGAATTCGGCAGCCGCGCATATGTGACCGCCGGGAGCCGGATAAAATGCGATGCGTGCCTGAAACTGGGCGCCGATGCCGCCGTGAATTACCGCGAGACGGATTTTGTAAAACGCATCATGGAGATTACCGGGGGCAAAGGGGTGAACGTGGTGTTAGATATGGTCGGTGCGCCCTACACGAAGCGAAATTTGGACTGCCTGGCTGCGGAGGGACGGCTGGTCCAGATTGCCGTGATGCACGGGGCGAAGGTATCAGACTTCGATCTTATGCTTGTAATGATGAGGCGGCTGACAGTCACCGGGTCTACCATGAGGCCCCGTAGCACTGCCGAGAAGGGCATGATCGCAGAGGCGCTTCGAGAGAAGGTCTGGCCAGTGCTTGATGCCGGGCGCTGTGGCCCGGTGATCTACCGGGTATTCCCCTTATCTGAAGCTGCTGATGCGCACAGGCTTATGGAAAGCAGCGAGCATATCGGCAAGATAATACTCGAGGTCGCCGATTGAACCTTTCATTGTTGAGAAGCATCTTCCCAAACACCGGTGCACCGTTGCGGCATCAGTTGGCTCCGGGTGGAAGTGCCCGCAACAAGGCCGCGTGACTTCGCCTTATTTTGAGGTCACTGGTTACTTCAAATCCACAACCTTGCGCGAGGGAAACGGTCCTCTCAAAATCCGGCCTTGATACATGTCCCTTAGGCTCCGCCATCAGTACTTTTCCGGACAGCTTCATCGCGGCGTGTATTTCGCCGAACAAGCGTTCCTTATCAGGGACCTCATGGACTAACGCAAAGGCAAGCGCAAAATCGATTTTGCCGGCGAGGTCACTTATCCCAAACGTGCGTAGGCTGCATACCCGCGCGTCTATCCTTTCGGTCAGCCCCGCCTCCTTCGCCCTCGCCAAGAGACCCTTAATCATTTTTTCCTGCAGATCGATACAGACGACCCTGCCTTTTTCGCCCACCAGTTTAGCCAGAGGTAAGGAAAAAAATCCCATGCCGGAGCCGATATCCAAGACACTCATGCCTTCCTCTACGTAAGGGCTTACAATCTCCTCCGGGTCCTGTAAAAGTCGCCTCAACGGACTCGCAAGCAGATACCCTAACCACCAGGGACAGACTCTGTGACTCAATTCACACCTTTTCCATCTTTACACCACTTTCCGAAAGGATACCAGTCGCTCATGCGGTCCGCCCGAGGAGTTTTAAAGCCATAAACGGTGAATCCCCGGGGGAGGCAACAAAAAATGCCCCAATATCCCAAGGCCCGCAAAATAAATGATCGGGGAAACGGCAAGGGCGCATACCATCTGTGCGACACCGGCACCAATGCGGCCTTTTACCATCACAATAATGGAAATAACAAAGGCAGCCAGGTTGAGTGCCCATCCTATTAACCCGAGTCCCGGTATCGGTATAAGAAAAAGCGCCCACGCAACAAAAAGGCAGATCCACCCTGCCTTTACAGGGGGCCTCTGTGAATCAACGAAATCTGTTTTTCCACTATAGGTGTCCATAAGATTTTTACTTTATACTTTGGCGAGTATGAAACGCAAGATATGCCCGGACAACCCGGCTCGTGCGCAGTTCAGACAGTAGCTTTTCACTCTATAATACCGGAATTCTACGCATCTCTCCTGATGTTTTTGACAGGGCCGGCCGAACCCGCCCAAGGACCGCCACAAAACTGTTGCCCAAAGGAGCCTGCTGCGGCTATACTTTAGTAACGCCTTCATTTTCAAAGAGAATCCGGGAGCGAAAATGCCTTTTTTTGGAGAAGTTTTTTCAAGCGAGATAATCAAGAAACCGGTCCTTGACCCCAAAGGGGAAGACCTCGGGAGGGTAAAGGACATGGTAATCATAAAAGGAGACCCGCTCCCGAGGGTATCGGCGCTCATTATAGAGAGGAAAAAAAAGCTCTTCTGGCTTGCCTGGGCAGACCTTAACATCTTCAACAAGAAGATCATATCCTCGAATGTCTTTAAAGACAGCCTGAAGCCGTATGAATTTGATGACAACGACCTTTTGATCCTCAGGGACATTCTCGACAAGCAGATCGTGGATGCCAACGGCGCCAAAGTGGTGAGGGTGAACGACGTCAAGCTCGAGGGGTATAAAAACGACGCGATCCTGATCGCCGTCGACGTGGGGATGAGGGGCATCCTAAGGAGGCTTGGTGTCGAAAGGGGGGAGAGGATTTCCTGAAGTTGTTCAAAAAGACACTCCCCTTTACCCTGATAAGCTGGGATTATCTGCAGCCCCTCGAACCGAAGCTGACATCAATATCCCTTACTGTGCCAAGGCAGATGCTTTCCGAACTGCACCCTGCCGACATCGCCGACATAATCAGCAGTGTCTCGCAGAAAGAAGGGAGCAGTTTCTTTAACAACCTCGACATCGAAACCGCTGCTGAGGCATTGTCGGAACTGAAACCCGAAATGCAGGCGGACCTTATCAGTTCGATGACGACGGAAAAGGCAGCCGACATCATTGAAGAGATGCCCCCTGACGAGGCGGCCGACATACTGAGCGACCTGCCCACTGAAAAGGCCAAGGAGATACTCGAAAACATCGAAAAGGAAGATGCGGAAGACATCCAGGAACTCCTTGGACACGAGGAGGACACCGCCGGCGGCCTTATGACCAATGAATATATCGCCTATTCTCCGGACATGACGGTCCAGGAGGCGCTGGAACGGTTCAAGGCCGAGGCAAAGGAAGTGGAGACGGTCTACTACATCTACGTTCTCGACAAGGATGAAAAACTCGTAGGCGTCATATCACTTAGGGAGGTGCTCCTCGCCGAGAAAGACTGCATCCTCGCCGATATGATGGAGACGACCCTAAAGACTGTTAGACCGGGCGAAGACGAAATGGTTGTGGCGGAGATCATCTCAAAATACAATCTCCTGGCCCTGCCGGTTGTGGACCAGGAAGGCTATATGCACGGGGTCATCACGGTAGATGACGTAGTCGACATGCTGCTTCCGCCGGCGGCCAAGAAAAAAAGGAGGAAGGTGTGACCCGCTGGAAGAAATTTCTCCTTTTCCTTTCGGTCATGGGGCCGGGGATTATCACCGCCAACATCGATAACGATGCCCCTGGCATCACCACCTATTCCGTTGCAGGGGCGAGGTTCGGCTACGAACTGTTATGGACGCTCATACCAACCACCGTGGCGCTTGTCGTTGTCCAGGAGATGATCGCGCGCATGGGTGTTGTTACCGGTAAAGGGCTTTCCGACCTGATACGCGAAAACTATGGGGTCAAAACCACTTTTTTTATGATGCTGGGCCTGCTTTTGGCCAACTTCGGCAACACCGTGGCCGATCTCGCAGGCTGGGCCGCCAGCATGGAGATACTGGGGTTGAGCAAGTATGTCATGGTGCCTATTGGTGCGCTGTCGATCTGGATACTTGT
Organism: uncultured Nitrospiraceae bacterium; assembly: GCA_963811165.1. Lineage (GTDB taxonomy): Bacteria > Nitrospirota > Thermodesulfovibrionia > Thermodesulfovibrionales > UBA6898 > Sulfobium. The sequence goes on along the minus strand of CAWEQH010000001.1, from coordinate 57,369 downwards.
TACGAAGGGAAGTTACCGCTTTGTTGAAAAAATACTCCTGGTAGCTTGCCTTATATATATAGGGTACGTGATCTCCGGGCTTATGGCAAAGCCGGACTGGGGCCCGGTGATGAAGAGCACGTTCATCCCCAGGGTCCGCTGGAATTCGGAATACATGATGCTGAGCATAGCCATAATAGGGACAACGATAACCCCCTGGATGCAGTTCTATCTTCAGTCGTCCATTGCCGAAAAAGGGATAAAGAAGGAGCAGTACAAGGCGTCGCGACTGGATGTCGTCATTGGATGTTTGATAACAGACGTTATAAGTTTTTTCATTATCGTTACCTGCGGAGCGCTTTTGTTTCCCCACGGGCTGAGGGTCAACGAGGCGTCAGAGGCTGCCCTTGCCCTGAAACCGCTTGCAGGGAAATATGCGTATCTCATCTTCTCCCTGAGTCTTGCCAACGCCTCGCTGCTTGGGGCAATCATTGTGCCCCTGGCAACGGCTTACTATATCTGCGAAGCCATGGGTTGGGAGGCAGGGGTGAATAAGTCTTTCAAGGAGGCCCCGCAGTTTATGTGGATTTATACGATGACCATAGCCCTTTCGTCTGTGGTGATCCTTGTCCCGGGGGCTCCGCTGGTATCTCTTATGGTCTTGTCGGCGGTCATCAACGGACTACTGCTCCCCTTTGTCCTCGTATATGCGCTCTTACTCGTAAACAACAAAAAGTTGATGGGAGAATACATTAATCCGACTGCATTTAATTACATCTCGTGGGGGACGGTGGTAACGATAATCATTCTTACAGGGTTTTTGATCGTAACTACCATATATCCTCTGCAGGGATGAGATAAGGGCTTATGACAGAGGATTTTCTTCCGGCAGGAACAGCTGTGTAAGATGCAGATGATTAGTTTATAATTAATGAGTGCTTACGGAGGACAAATGGTAAAGACGATCGAATGGGCCGACGGCAAAGTCGTTATGCTTGACCAGTCGAAGCTTCCCATCGAAGTCGCATATATAGAATGTGAAAATTATCTCAAGGTGGCAGAGGGGATAAAGAGGCTCTGGATAAGAGGCGCCCCGGCCATCGGGATAGCCACGGCCATGGGGATCGCCCTTGCCGCCCAGGAGATAGACGCAGACGATTACGACAGCTTCGTGAGAAAACTTGGGCCTGTCTTTGAGACCCTGCTTGCCACGAGGCCGACCGCGGTCAATATCCGCTGGGCCGTTGAAAGGATGAGGGCCTTTCTCGAAAGAAACAGAGATGAAAAGGTCCAGAAGCTCAGGGAACTCCTGATCGAGGAGTCAAAGAAGGTACTGGAGGAAGACATCAGGATCAACAGGGCGATCGGCGAGTGGGGGGCCCAGTTTATCCACAACGGTGACGCGGTCCTTACACACTGTAATGCCGGGTCCCTTGCCACCGGGGGCTACGGCACGGCCACCGCGCCGATGCTGGTTGCCAGGGAACAGGGCAAGAAGTTCACTGTCGTTGCCGATGAGACGAGACCGGTGCTCCAGGGCGCCAGGCTTACGGCCTGGGAGCTTATGCAGGAGGGGATCCCGGTCACCTTGATAACGGACAATGCTGCCGGAGCCCTGATGAAAAGGGGAGAGATAAGTCTTGCGATTGTCGGCACGGACAGGACCGTCCTAAACGGGGATGTCGCCAACAAGATCGGAACGTATACGGTGGCGGTCATGTGCAAGGAACATAACATTCCTTTTTTTGTCGCTGCGCCGCTAAGCAGCATAGATTTTTCCATACCTTCGGGTGACCTTATTCCGATTGAAGAGAGAAGCCCTGAAGAGGTGACCTACATATTCGGCACCTGCAGGATAGCGCCGGAGGGTGTGAGGGTAAGAAACCTTGCCTTCGATGTGACCCCGGCCAAATATGTAACTGCGATCATCACCGAAAAGGGGGCCTTCAGGCCGGGAGATCTGAAAGACCTTGCGAGGGGTGATGCGGACATCGAAAAACTCCGCATCAAGAGGGAGAAATGAAGGGACCTTTATCCTATCATCAAAAAATGAATTTACAGGATGTCTTTGACCTTTACGAAAACAAGCTCCACCTGGTGGAGCTTAAGATCATGGAGCTTTTCAGAAACAAGGCACCGGTAATTCCTTTGATAGGCAGTTATATTACCTCAAGCGGAGGCAAAAGGCTCAGACCGCTCTTCCATCTGATCTGCGCGGACATGGCGGGGTACGAAGGGAATGCCCATATCGAGATAGCCGGCATTATAGAATCGATCCATACCGCTTCGCTACTGCATGATGATATCGTTGATATGGCGGAGATCAGAAGAGGCAAACCTACCGCAAATTCAGTCTGGGGCAATCAGGTCGTAGTCCTTGTGGGTGATTTTCTCTATTCAAATGCCCTTAAAACAGCGGTGGCCCAGAATAACCAAAGGATAATGGAGACCCTCTCAGAGGCGACGACCAGGATGACGGAAGGGGAATTGCTTCAGCTCAACAGAATCGGCGACCCCGATATAACCGAGGAGGACTACATAGAGATTATATCGGCCAAGACCGGAGCCCTGATTTCCGCGGCCTGCAGGGCCGCTGCGATACTGGGCGGTCTTCCCCGCGACAAGGAACTTGCCCTTGCGGCGTTCGGAATGAAGACAGGGATTGTGTTTCAGATGGCCGATGATATTTTAGACTACATGGCCGAAGAAGGCGAACTCGGGAAGAAACTCTGCAAGGACCTTGAAGAAGGAAAGATAACGCTTCCTCTCCTTTATCTCCTCAGGTCGGCCGGCGGGGAAGAGATTCTTGAGATCAAAAAAATAATCGGGGACAACTTCACGGGTGACGGCGTCGATAGGGTGCTTGCACTTCTGAAAAAGTACCGCTCAATCGACGAATCTCTCAAAAAAGCCCGTCTGCTTGTTGAGGAGGCCAAATCAGAGCTTGCGATCTTTTCCGATAGTCCTTGGAAGGAGGCCCTCCTTGCAATCGCCGATTACTCGCTGTCAAGAGGGAAGTGATGCACGGCCTCGTGGAACTAGCCAAAAAGAGCGTCGAAGAGTTTGTCAGATACCGGAAAGTAATACAACCTCCTGAGCCGCTTTCCCCTGAAATGCGCGAAAAGGCCGGCGTTTTTGTATGTATAAAAAAAGACGGGCAGCTGAGGGGCTGCGTCGGGACCTTTCTGCCCTGCCGCGAAAACCTCGCAGAGGAAACCTTGCGAAACGCAATTTCGGCCGCCACCCAGGACCCGCGTTTTTCGCCGGTCGGGGAGGAGGAGCTGGAGCAGCTGCATTATACCGTTGATGTGCTTTCCGCTCCCGAAAAAGTGGGAGATATGAAAGAACTCGATCCGAAAGAGTACGGGGTGATTGTCACGTCGGGACAGAGGCGGGGGCTTCTTCTGCCGGACCTCGAAGGTGTGGATTCCGTTGAAGAGCAGTTGCGGATAACCAGGATGAAGGCGGGAATACTGCCTGGTGAAGATGTGGACGTTTTCAAGTTCAGGATCAAAAGGTATCAATGAAGCACGGCTCGGGCGCCTGTCATAAAGAACCCGCCCCCGGGGGGTCCTCAGATGGAAGACGCATCGCGCTTAGGCTTTTGGCTGTTCTCCTCCTGATGGCGGCAGTGGCCGTCGAGGGATACTATATTTTTGTCTTACGGGATAAGATAGACAGGCAGACTGAAGAACTCAGAACGATCTCGATACAGTTGCAGTCTTCGAAGAACGAGGGTACCGACCTTCGCGAAGAACTGTCTTCGATGAAAAAAATGGCTGGAGAGGGGAAAGATGGAAATACCGCTGACGGGCAACGTTAAGGATGTGAGTCTCGTAAAATTGCTGGTCTACCTCAACCGAAACAGGAAGACCGGTACGCTTTCTCTTAGGACACCTGTTTTTACGAAGGAAATATATCTCAATGCCGGGGACGCCATTTTTGCCTCCTCCACGTACGAGGACGACAGACTCGGGGAGATGCTGCTCAAAGCAGACAAAATTACGGTGGAACAGTACGACAGGGCTGTAGAGATCCTGAAGGCCTCGAAGAAAAGGCTGGGAGCGATCCTTGTGGAACTCGGCTATTTGACCCCAAAGGACCTTTTTTGGGGGGTAAAGTATCAGGTAAAAGAGATCATCCACAGCATGTTCCTCCTGGAGGAGGCGGAGTATGAATTCAGGGAAGGGCAAATACCTACGCAGGAGGTCATCACCCTCAAGATGAGCATGGGCAACCTGATATATGAGGGCGTGAAAAAAATCGACAACTGGACGAAGATCCGCAATGAAATGCCGGAGACGGATTCCGTTTTACGGTTGAGCGGCGACCCTCTCAGCCTTTTTCAGGGCATCGAACTCAGTTCCCAGGACGGAAAGATACTCTCCCTTATCGACGGAAAAAAAACCATCAAGGAGGTCATCGAGAATTCATGGCTTGGTTCTTTCGAGGCATTAAAGATACTCTACGTTCTTTGGGCGATAGGGATCGTCGAGCAGACGACCGCTATTAAGGCCGACGCATTCGTTGAAGAGGCCTTGGGGACCCCGGAAGAACCGGAGCTGCTGGATGAGATATTAAGGCCCCATTCTGAAGAGGAGGCGTCGCTTCTTAGGAGGGTGGAATCGATTTATGCAAAGCTGGGCGTTATGAGCGAATATGAATTGCTCGAAATAGATTCAAAGGCGGACGAAGAAACGATAAAGAAAAATTATTACCGGCTCGCCAAGGAATTCCACCCCGATCGGAATTTTACAGTCGCCGACAATTCTATGAAGGCAAAACTTACCGAAATCTTTGATGCGGTTACCAGGGCCTATGACTCGCTAAAGGATGAAAAAACCCGTGAGGAATATTTACTTACGGCGGTCAGCCTCGGACGAGGAGAAGGACCCTCCGGAGACATGAAGGCTGAGGACCAGTTTAAGAGGGGAGTTGATGAGTTCAAGAAGGGAAATTTCCGGGGGGCGGTCGAGAATTTTACGTGGGCAACCAAACTGGCGCCCAATAGCGCCCAGCACTGGAGTTACCTTTCCCTTGCTCTTTCGAAGATGCCGGGAAAGCTCAAGGATGCCGAAGAGGCCCTCCTTGCTGCGGTCAAGCTTGAGCCTTTCAATGCGGACCATTATGCCAACCTCGGACTCCTTTACACGAAGGCCGGCATAAAGAAAAGGGCCCACAGCAATTTCGAAAAAGCGCTGAAGATCGATCCCGCCAATGAAAAGGCGAAACAGGGATTCGAACAGACCAAAGAGTAGCGGGGAACTGCTGAAGCGCGTATGCAGTGCTCGGACTGAAACGGCTTGATCTCGATGGCAAACGGCAGACCACATACGGTGCCCAGATATATTATCGTGGGTTTCTTTATCCTCGGTCTCATCTCGGCCATTGCTTTCAGGGCAGTCATAATATTGCAGCATCTCGAACCTTCGTGGGTCAGGCCGGCCTGGTATATAGGTGCCCTGGGGTACTCCTTCTTTTTCCTTTACCGCTACCGCATCTCTAAGAAAAGAAAAAAGGCGGTAGAGGATTTTGGGCTGATGGAAAAATTAAGGGACAATAGGTGTCTGGAGGAAGAGGACAGGGACGTGGTCCTTTACCTTCTTTCTTCCATCAAGTCCTCTCCTGAGGACCTCAATTATGCGATCATCTTTCTTCTTTCCTTAATCGCGATAGCCGCTGATCTTTATCTCACTTTCTCCGGATAATGTGTGAAAAAGAAGTCGGGGATTGAGGTACAATAACCTCTATGACCATTCGGGAACAGACAGAAGATCTTGAGGGCAAAGTCCTGCATCCCAAGGCGTGTCTCAGCTCAGGGAGCAAGGGCCGCACAAGGCCTGAAAAAGAAGGTGAGATAAGGACTTGTTTTCAGCGCGACAGGGACAGAATTATTCATTCAAAGGCGTTTCGGAGGCTGAAGCATAAAACGCAGGTATTTCTTGCCCCCAGGGGAGACCACTACAGAACTCGTCTGACGCATGTGCTGGAGGTCTCCCAGATCGCACGGACCATCGCGAGGGCCATGAGGCTCAATGAAGACCTGACCGAGGCGGTCGCCCTTGGCCACGATCTCGGCCATACCCCGTTTGGCCATGCAGGAGAAGACATCCTGAGGGATATACACCCGGGCGGATTCGACCATTATAAGCAGAGCCTGAGGGTGGTTGATTTCCTTGAGAGGGATGGGCAGGGGTTGAACCTTACCTTCGAAGTGAGAAACGGCATTGTGAAACATTCAAAAGGCAAGGGGCTCATAATGCCTGAAAAGAAGGCGGAGCGGGCGAAGACGCTTGAGGGTCAGGTAGTGAGGGTTTCTGACCTCATCGCATATGTCAATCACGACCTCGACGACGCACTCAGGGCTGAGGTGATCAGGGAGGCGGACATTCCGCGGAAGATCATAAAGGTGCTTGGGGGAACGCACGCCGCAAGGATAGATTCAATGGTGAAGGACTTTATCTATAGCTCCCGCAAACGAGACCTCGAGGCGCTCAAGATGAGTGAAGAGGTCTCCGAAGCTGCCTATATGCTCAGGGATTTCCTTTATGAGCGGGTATATGAAAGTCAAGTGATCAGGAGGGAATTTAGAAAGGCAAAAAAGATATTAAAGGACCTCTATGAATATTACTTGGAGCACCCGGAGGAGGTTTTCGAGGACATCCCCCCGTTAAAAAAAGCGAACAAGGGTCGCATGGTCTGCGACTTTATCGCCGGCATGACCGACAGTTTTGCCCTGATGACCTACGAAAGGATCTTTCTCCCCCAGCAGTGGACGGTCCTATAGCCTCTGCCATTCCTCTTACCATCGTCGCCGGTCTGTTGATCGCTGCGTTGTTCGACGGATATGTTATCGAGATCATTACATCCCTCCTGTGACTACTTTTGGCGATCAGCTATTGGCCGACTTCGCATATGTCGTAAATCGACATTTCTATTTCTTCTTTCCCCATTCTCTTTTCGCACTTCGGCGCCTTATTGCTTCAGGTCATCCCATGAACACGGGATATAGCCGGGATCTGTGTAGTTCGGATACGACACCCCGTCGACTATAAAGCTGCCCGATCCCCACATCTTCACTCCCCTAAAAAAGTAGTAGGACGGCCTGCGCGTAACAAGGCACGGCGTAATGGCCGGTGAGCAAAATGCCGGGTCGTTACTGTATTCTGTCTGGTTTCGGACCCCAGCCCCCTGTGTCCTTGCTTTCTTGATTGCAGCGTCATGTATAAAATAATCATCAGGGTCTGTCCCGACCGTAAACCCATAGTCGCTATACACAAAGTCATAATCGCTCAGGATAAACATTTGATAAAGGGCGCCTGGTTCAATGTTTGCCGTAGAGAAAGTAGAGTTGGTCTGCGATGCATCACTTGGAGCATTGACAGGGGATATCTTGATGAACACATTCTCCAAATCGTGCGGCCAGTAATCCCACGTTACCGGGGCCGGCAACGCATCATGCGCTTCTGAACTGCCTGCCGCATACCATTTCCCATTGATGCAGATCCTGTCCATGTTGTTAAAGATGCCTATGGGTGTGGGTTCGCTGATGTCTTTTATGCCGATGGCAACGGCGTTGTCTTCGGTTCCCTATATTTCCTTTGAATATGACCTGAAGGTATAGGTCGGTTACGTCAACAGGGATGGGGTCATTATCGAAGTTGAATTCAACCTCCACCTGTGCATTGTTGCTCAAGTCTATCGCCTTAGAGTCGGACACTGAATAAATGAAATCGGTATCGTTGGTGTCCGCTTTATATTTTGCCACTGCCTGGACCGTTCCGTTTCGCATCTGTTCGCTTGTATTTGAGTTCTTCACTTTCGCTCTGATTCTCGTGAAGTTAGGGTCGGTCGCGCTCCCGTCCACCATGGAGTAGATGAACTGGGAAGGCGGGGTTATTTCAAGCGTCCTTGATATACATACCCGGCGACTGCTCCCTCTTCATTGCCCATTTTTCCTTTGAAGACGACGATATACTTGCCCGGTTCCTTTGCGTCGACAGGAGGGATGAAATCGATTGTGTTTGTCTTGTCGTCCATAGTCGACTCAAGATATCCTTTCCCTATCCAGACGGGATACCGCTCATCTTTCGCAGTGTCGTAATAGATCGTGAAGTCCCCCTCCACCCGCTCACCGGTCTTGTTCATAAAGACATAGCCGGATGTGCCGCTTGTCTCATAGCTTAGTCGGATGTCACCTCGGAAGAAGTAGTTTAGAGAGACCCGCCGAGTAGCCGACGGCGCGGGGAAGAAGGTCTTTAGCATATGTGTTGTGCACGTTGTTATCGAGCCACAATTTTAGAGAGGACAGGTTTCCGCTAGCTGTCGCAGCGGCTATCGCCGACTCTGGATTAATGAGACTTGCCACAGCAAAGTGATCGGCAGTTCTTCCTTCTGATAGCTGTGTACAAGGTTTTCTGCTGACATACTTTCTTTTGGTTAATGAATCGTGTGCATAGTCCGTACATATCTGATAACCAGATCCACCGATCGAAGGATAATCAAAGGTGTGCTCTGGTGTCGGAGCATTATTCCCAATTGTGAAATCACTAAAGTAATTTGCATTGGTGAATTCAGACGCCCCAATGGAAGCACTGATAGAGGGCTGTTTGTTGTTATACAGATCTTTTGTATCCCAATAATCCGTGAGTCGTACTGGAACACTAAATGACGGCGTCACTGGGACAGCAGTGGTAACAAGTCCCGGGTTGATTTGCACATAAAGCTCATAAGGCTGATACCGATCAAACAATCCGCCAAGAATGCTGCTTTGATTCTTAAAAAGGTGTGACTGGAAATCGTTTCTGACATGAGCAGGAACGGTCGTGTCCTGAAGAAGATGCAAGACCTGTCCTACAGCTCCTAATGTCCATGTGAAATAGATTTCTCGGTTGTCTTTTGCCTTCATGGTCAGCGCCTTGTAATAATAGTCTCTGGCGCTGTCCCAGTTGACGGGCGCGTTAACAGTTTTGGGAAGCGCGACTTTCAGGCCATCAAGTGATCTGTCCGAATATCCAGTCGCCCAGGTGACGTTTGAATAGAAAGGCTTCCAATCAATACACCATGCGTCCAACCACGGAGGCTGATCACTCATCTGTGAGGCATTCCACAGTTTTGTGGGATCGTGAAAATGATTCACAGCTCGACAAGCGGGAACGTCTTCGAGGTAGGAGCCTTCTTTCAGCCATTCAATTATTTGCTTTTCTCTTATATACTCCTTAATTCCACTAACAAGTCCTAGACTATTCTTCAGATAATTATCGAGCTTTGCTCCCGGTACCGCGTTCTCTGTTATTCTCCTGTGGGTATCCTTGTTGTCATACGCATTTGTAATAGATACTATTGTGAAAAATGTAAGAAAACTAATACCAATACATAGCCTGTTCATTTTTTATCAGCTTCCTTTTGTGAATATACTTCATCAACAACCTCCTGCCAAAACTCCTTTTCGGTATATTCACCTGGTTTTTTTTCCTTTCTTTTTTCTCTCGCTATCTCTTCTTCCTTGCTAGCCAAGCTATCCTCCCATGCATAAGCTTGTGCAAGCTTGAAAGATGCATTCATACTGAGTCCACCTCCCAAAAAAAGGACATGACGCGAATGTGAATATCTCTTAAATGGTTCGAGTTTAATTACATTATTGCCTTTCCATTCAAAGCCTGTTCTGTGCTGATAGTCAGGGAATATATAATCATTTCTCCATGCAACATATCCTTTTTTATAAATGACTACAGTAGGAGGGCTGACGAATGGATTCATTACACCTGAGACCCTGAAGTTTCCATTCTTAGTAGTCACTGCCTCGGCAACTGCATAATCTTGACTATATTGCAGACCGGGAACCCCTTTTCTCATTGCCCAGTCCGCATGAATAACAGCCCCCTCGATTGGTTTTCCGGTTTCGGCATCAACGACGGTGCCGGATATTCCGGCGGAACAACCAGAGTTCAGGACAAACATGCCGAATATGAGTATTACATATAGAAAGCGAATCATACGATCTCTCCTTTTCTATCCATAAATCGAAAAATTATTCAGAATCCCATTATCAACCATTTACCGTCTTCATCCTTAACGAAGGTAACGGGATATGAGTATATCCCATCGGTTTCTTCCCTCATGGCGCCACATTCGGCAGTTCTTTCAGTTACGCTATCGGTTTGAATGTTTATAATTCTTAAAAAAATTGAACTGACTTGTTCAGCAGAGAGACCGGTAAGTACTGTCCTGTATCTTTCTCTGGTTGGTTCTATAAAATAGGCGAGTGATTTTTCTATGTCTCGGTCCATTAAAGCTGTCTTCATCCCCTCCCACTTCCCTTTAAGAATGCATCAATCTGCGTCTTTATTCAACACCGTTATCGCAATCGAATCAGTATACGTATTCCCCTGATCATCCGTGACCGTAACAGTCGGGTAATATATCCCCTCTGTCGTATATGTGTAAGTTATATTGTCAAATGTATCCCCAGTATAATCGATATCCCCATCTCCATCGAAATCCATCTGGTAACTCACTATCGGATTTGGTGTCGCTGTGGATATCTGGAAGTAAGTTGTAAGCGGCGGGATTCCGCTTGTGATGTTTGCGCTGAGGGTGATATATGGCTTCGTTGTGTCAGCCTTCACCGCAACCTCCGCCCTTCCCACTGCGCCGTTGCTGTCTACCCCATTGGCTATAATCACATTGTCTTCCATCCACAAGAGGCACAGTTATTGATCACAAACTGGTTGCCGTATATGTCGGCGGCCATTCCATTTATCTTGATCGATATCTCGTTTGCATCAGACGTAAAGGTCCCTCTTACCATCGTCGTGGTCTGCTGATCGCATGCTCCGTCAGCCGGATACGTTATGGAGATATTCATGGGTGTATACCTGCGCTGGCTGATAATTGACACTTGATGGTCTGTGAATCATTCTTCCCTATCAACGACGTTGCAATGGCTGTTATCTGGTTTACGCCTGTTGCTAGAGATACTCCCCTTGCGATAAACCTCCCAGTCTTTAGACACTTCCGCCTTGATTCCGTTTACATCCACCTTTGCAATGGATCGCTCACAATCCCCTCAACGTCTATTGGCGAAACAGCCAGAGTTGCCCCATCATACGGGAAGATTATATTTACCATTACAGGAGTTATCACAAGTTTGCCGAATAAGGTTTCTTCAATGTGTTCCTTAAATCTCCGGATAGCCATTTGTCGGGCGATACAGCCGTCATTCCCCCTGCTATCATGCCCGTGAGCATATAGCCTGCTTCACCTGTTTCAGGATTTTCCTTTATATAGCCGATTCCCGTCCAGTCGTCATAGGTTATTTCTGACTGTGGAATGCGGACCTTCAGGTTTTGGTTTACACTGTTCGATATGTCTTCCTTAATGTTTGTATCAAAGGGAAGAGTTGGAAGAACTGACGCAATATTCGACTTGTCTATCGTACAATATCGGGTATCTGGTTTGAGTTGGCTATCTCAAACAGTTTTGCCGTCGATATGGAATCCACCCGGAAATCATCCTCGAATATCCTGTTTTCAAGGATCGACCCCTGAAGGCCGAAGCTGCATGAATGTCTTTTTCCTGTTCACCTTGCAGGGGGCGCATCGCCATGCGCCCCTACAGTGTCTGATCGCCCTTAGACTTGCATCGATAAACACCCCTTTCCACTGAAACCCATGCGGCATGTCCAGGAGATAGGTGACGTCTATACTCCGCCGACTGTTACCACCGTGGGTATTGGTCTTGTGATCGTCCAGATGCAGAAGAGATGCAAGCTCATCCTCCGCCTTGTCCATCTGTCGATGTAATTGATCGCCTCTTTATAAAGTATCGTCTCCGCATCCTATTTTCAGCAGGCGCTCCTGTATTGTCTCCCCCTTGGGGTAAGGGGGAGCGCGAGGGGGTTACTTTTCCCGCTACTATCCCTATGGCAACTACATTGCCTGTTATATGGGTATTAGTTATCGTTTCTGTTCCGTTTGGGGATATGAGTTCGATCTTCAGGGAATGCTCCTCTCCCATTGGCAGTCCATCCTTGCCTGCCACTGATCATATCTCCGTCTACTTTGAGAACCGGCCTCAATCTCACAAGATACGCCGGTGTATTGTCCAGTCCTCCGTAGGAATCTATTGTCTCTTGGTCTTCAACTGTCTCGGGCTCATAGCTTAACGCATATCTGTTGATTGGAAGTTTCATGGTATCCACTGTGATGCTGAAGAGTTCTGTTGTTATTTTTATCGACTGCCGTAAATCTTACTTTGTGCTTGAGTTCATCCGGTATCTCGGTGTATTCATTCGTTATCCTCCTCTGCTGAAACTGCATGCTGTTGGGGAGAAGGCCCAGTACTTGCGGTACCGATGTCCTTGTTCTGAGAAGATCACTATAGGTCATGCCCGGGTGACTTTGGGCAAGATAATTATCGATGGAGCCCTTTACATATTCCAGCGGTGTTTGTGTTCGAATAGTGCCCATATATTCATCCCTGATTACTAAGAGCTGATTGCCCATGGCTGATTGCTCGAAGATATCCATCGGGGTGTTTATGGGTATAGCCCTTCACCTTTATGCTGGTATCAAGCCCGAGCCAGGTCTTGTCGCTGTCGTCTATGATCGCCCCACGGTAGTTTCCATAGGGTATCTGGCTTTCGATCCAGATGTGCTCGATCTGGAAGTTCGTTATCTTTCCCCCTGCTATGAAGGCTTATAGGGGATACCGGCCTTCTGAAAATATTCTGCTATCCTTGCCGGGTCGTCTATGCCTAAGGTTGTTCCTTTTCATGGCTGTTTATATCAGGAAAGAACTCAATCGTCCCCCTTACGTATCTTGTCGGGAACCCCGATGCGCGAAGAAGGGCCGCAAACAGGGTTGCCTGGTCACAATCGTTTCCGGACTTCTGCCTTAATGTCTCCTCCGCCCCTTTCATGCACCCCCAGTACCATTCGTATCTATATTGTTTTTTGACGTATTCATAGATAAGCACCGGGCTTCCAGTTGAGGGACTGTGCAAGGGTAGCGATCTCTTGGGATATCGGGGCCTCAGCAGTCTCTTTTGTGTCGTCGGGGCTTACGGTCTTGTTGCCGCCCTTGTATGCGGGTCTGATGGAAGGCCCTGCGTAGGGCTCTTTCGATGGGTAATTGAGGTTTCTGTATGGGAGGCTGCCGATGATAGGTCTTTTGGTTTTAGGAAGGATTTGATCAAGAAGCGTTTTGAGGTCTTCGGTAACCCCCCTCATTCCCCCCTTATCAGGGGGGGAAGCCCGATCGGACGTATTGCCATACGCCCCTACAGTGCTTGCCGAGGATTGTAGGCTTTCCATCAGAGTCAGATATTCCGCAAGGGCCTTTTGATAACCCTCTTCCATGACCCTGTGCCTCTCCAGTGCCTTGGCCCCCCTCGTCTTTATGTCTTCCTCCCCGATCCTGAACTTCTCCTTAAGCAGCAGATGAGACGCCTTGATGTTTTCAGAGAGGGCCACAAGCGTACTCATCTCTTTTTGAGCGGAATCCCCGGCCTTGAGTTTCTCCCCAGCCCTCTCAAGAAGCGCTCTGCTTTGTTTGAGTTTCTCCTGGAGGTCTTTCTCTATGTCGTTATCAGCTGCGAAACTCCGTGAGGACGGCGAAAGCACAATAGCAATCATCAGGACCAGAAGCTTAACAATTCCCTTTGTCACTAACCCCCTCCAAATGAACGCACGTTGTCGCACGCTCCATTATAGTGATTTATCCCCGGTATTCCCCAACCCCGGGAGGCACGCTAATAAATTAGCAGCAGACAGAAACGTTTGTCAATATCAAATTGTTGATTGCCAATTTTTCTCTTCACGCGTTAAATTCTTGCTGAAAGAACGCCCGATAGTGCAAAATATCAGTCAATTTTACAATAGGAGAAGAATGTCTGTACGCATAGGAGTAATCGGGGTAGGGTACCTCGGACGACACCACGCAAGGATATATTCGGAACTCGAAGGGGCCGAGCTTACGGCCGTTGCCGATACCGGGGAAGGCAAAGCCGCTGAGATCGCGAATTTGTATGGGGGCAGGTCTTTTTCAAAATATACGGACCTTTTTCCCCTCTGCGATGCAGTGAGTATCGTGACCCCGACAATAACGCACTATGCGATAGCCATGGATTGTCTTAGGGCGGGCAAGGACGTACTGCTCGAAAAGCCCATCACAGAGGGCCTGGGTGAGGGTGAGGACCTTATTCGGGAGGCGGCCAAGAGAAGCCTCATTCTTCAGGTGGGACATCTCGAAAGATATAACCCCGGCATTATCGCGGCCTCAGGGATGATAGGGGAGCCCTGGTTTGTGGAGTCGGAGCGTCTCTCACCTTTTTTGGGAAGAGGGACCGACGTGGACGTTACGCTTGATCTCATGATCCACGATGTGGATATCGTGTTGAGCATCGTGCGGTCAAAATTGACCGATATCAGGGCGGTGGGAGAAAGTGTCCTTACGGAGAAGATCGACCTGGCAAAGGTCTGGCTCGAGTTCGAAAACGGATGCAAGGCCATGATTACAGCAAGCAGACTTTCTCCCGAGAAACGAAGAAGGCTGATGGTATTTCAGAAAGATTCATTCATCTCCGTCGATTACCAAAACCATGAAGTCAGGCGTTACTTTAAGAACGGCCCGGATATGTCCGTCGATACCGTGAGACCGGAAGGAAAGGAACCCCTTAAGGAGGAACTGAAGGACTTCATCCGCTGCGTTGAGACAAGGAGCAGACCAAAGGTGTCGGGCCGCGAGGCGCTTGATGCGTTACAGGTGATACTGAAGATAAATGAAATGGTGAGTAATCGAAAGCGACCGGATTTTAATAAAACGTATAATGGAGATAAATTGTCATGATCGTTCCGATGGTAGACCTTAAAAAGCAGTTTAGCGACATAAAGGATGAACTGTTCGTGATGCTTACTGAGATACTCGAAAGCTCGCAGTATATTCTGGGCCCAAAGGTCCTCGAACTTGAGAAACAGATCGCACGCTATCACGGAGTGACCGAGGCGGTAGGCGTGGCTTCGGGAACGGACGCGCTCCATCTTTCGATAGAGGCCCTGGGCATTGGGGAAGGCGATGAAGTGATCACTACCCCGTTTACTTTTTTTGCGACGGCCGAGGCGATCCTCTATACCGGCGCGACCCCGGTGTTCGTAGACATCGAGCGTGAGACCATGAACATCGATCCGGAAAAAATCGAACCGGCGATTACGAAGCGGACAAAGGCGGTCCTTCCCGTCCATATCTTCGGACATCCGGCGGAGATGGAAAAAATCGCTGCGGTTGCGAAGAAGCACAAGTTGAAAATAATCGAAGACTGCGCCCAGTCATTCGGCGCCTCGATACACGGAAGGAAGACCGGCAGTCTCGGAGACGCCGGATGCTTCAGCTTTTATCCCTCCAAAAACCTCGGCGCCTTCGGAGACGGGGGTATGGTGCTTTTGAACGATCCCTCTGTGGCCGGTGATATACGGAAGCTCCGAAACCACGGATCAAGAGGCTCTTATAAGCATGAGTCGGTCGGATTTAACAGCAGGCTCGATGAGATCCAGGCCGGGGTGCTTTTGGTCAAGATGAAGCGGATAGAAGAATATAATAGGAGAAGGAGACAGAAGGCCGCTCTTTATGGAGAACTTCTCTCAGACAGGGTGGAACGTCCGGTGGAAAGACCGGGCTGCACCCATGTGTATCATCAGTACACCATCAGAAGCGGCAAGAGAGATGAAATACAGAAACGTCTTCGCGAAGGCAATATCTCGTCAGTTGTTTATTACCCTACCCCGCTGCATATGCAGGAGGCGGTGAATTTCCTGGGATATAAGAAAGGGGACTTTCCCGTTGCGGAGGAGACTTCTGAAAAGGTCCTCTCCCTTCCCATGTATCCGGAACTGGAAGAAGCGTCGATCGCAAGGATTGCCGACATCATAAATAATGCCTGAGACTGTCATGATTGTGACCGGTGAGACATCCGGCGAGTTATACGGCTCGCTGCTTGCGGTTTCGCTGAGGAACAGGGTCCCGGGGATCAGGATACTCGGTATCGGCGGTGAAAAGATGAAGGAGGCGGGGGTCGAACTCGTTTCGGGGATTGCGAGCGCGTTTGGGATCGCCGAGGCCGTTTCCTCATTGCGGGCGATACGAAGGACCCTCGCCAGCGCCTCACAAACCCTCATTAAAGAGCGTCCGGGTGTGCTTGTGCTGATAGACTATCCCGATTTTAATCTGAAGCTCGCGTCGCTGGCAAAAAGAGAAAAAATAAAGGTCCTCTACTATGTGAGCCCGCAGGTCTGGGCGTGGAGAAGAAACAGGATAAAAAAAATAGCCCGGCTCGTCGATAAGATGGCGGTAATACTTCCCTTCGAAGAGGAGATATACAAAGACGCCGGAGTCGAATGTGAATTTGTAGGTCACCCGGCCTTTGACGAGATACAGGGGATGAGGACCGATAAGGATGAGCTGAAGGACGCCCTTGGGCTGCAGAGAGAACGCCCCCTGCTTGCGTTGCTGCCGGGCAGCAGGCCGCACGAACTCGAAAGGCTTTTGCCCTTGACACTTGAGGTGGTAAGAAGGTCCAAGAAAGAATTTGGGTCTTTTCAGTTTTGTATCCCCCTGGCGCCCAACACGGATTCCGCTGCATACGGCAAGGTGATAGATGAGCTGAGAGGGGAAGGCGTCGTTATCAATAAGGGGGAATCATTGAAGGTGCTGGCGGCATCCGACATGGCGGTGATCGCTTCCGGGACCGCAACGTTGCAGGCTGTGCTGCTTGGTATCCCTTTTGTGGTGATGTATAAGCTCTTCCCTTTGACTTACTGGCTGGGAAAGATGATCTTGAAAGTGAAACATATTTCCCTTGTGAATATTCTCTCCGGACGTGAGGTCGTCAAAGAGCTTCTGCAGGCTGATGCCTCCCCGGAAAATATCATACATGAGCTTAGGAGGATAACGGCCGACGGTGCGTACAGAGAAAAAATGGTCGAGACCTTCGGCGCAGTCAGAAAAATGTTTTCGGGCAAGAATGCCTCCGATAGGGTGGCGGATATCGCAATCCGGATGGCAGGATGGAAATAAGTACGGTCTGACATGTTCCTCGTGTATAGTCTGCTTTACGCAGTTACGGTTTTGATTTTATTCGTCCCCGAATATCTCGGAAGGCCGAAGGAATTAAGACGAAAGTGGCTGAGGGAAAAGTTCGGGTATGTACCGGAGCGTGATTCCTCCATCTGGGTCCATGCCGTTTCCGTGGGGGAGGTCGGGGCCTCTATCCGGCTTCTTAAGAAATTAAGGGCGGAATATCCGCAATTACCCCTGATACTTTCGACGATTACGGATACCGGGCAGAAGGTCGCTTTCGAAAAGGCGCCCGAAGGGACAACTGTGGTATATCTCCCCTTTGATCTGAATTATATACTGGACCGCTGTCTCAAAAGGACAAAGCCCCGGGCATTCCTGGTTATGGAGACCGAGCTCTGGCCTAATATTTTCAGGGCGCTGGCCCGAAACGCAGTTCCTGTGTTGGTCCTTAACGGCAGGATATCGGAGAGGTCCGCCAGAGGGTACAAAAAGATATCATTTTTTATGAAAAAGGTCTTTTCTTATGTCAGCGTATTTGGTATGCAAGGGCAGGTCGATGCAGACAGAATACGCTCGATCGGGGCAGAGGAGTCGAAGATCTCCGTGCTGGGGAATTTCAAGTTCGACATCGATGTGGCGGAGAAGATACCCGCATGGGCCAAGGCCGTCGGCGGGCCTGTCATCGTTGCAGGGAGCACCCACAAAGGAGAGGAAGAACTCATCCTGGCCGCCTTCGCAGAAAACAGAAAGATTTTTCCTGAGCTGAAATTGATACTGGCGCCCAGGCACCCCAGAAGGTTCGAGGAAGTGGCGGGCATTCTTAAAAAAAGCGGGATCCCCTATCGTGAAGCGGACTGAAATCAGCGGTCTCAATCAGCCGGCCTCATGTGTCGTGCTTCTTGACACGGTCGGTGAGCTGTCTTCCGTGTATGGCGCTTCGGATATCGCAATTATCGGAAAAAGCTTTGAAGAGGCGGGGGGCCAGAACCCCCTTGAACCGGCTTTTTGGGCGAAACCTATTGTCTGCGGCCCTCATATGGAGAATTTCCCCTTTATAAAAGACTTCTACCGGGAAGGCGCTGCCTTCGAGGTCGAAGCAGCAGCCCTTCCGCAAAAGATAAAGGAATTGCTGCTTACACCTGACAAGGCGAAAGCAGCAGGCCAAAAGGCAAGAGAGCTGTTCCTAAGGAACTCCGGAGCGGTCGACCGGGCGATGGAGATAATACGGAAATATCTTGGGTAAGGGATATTCTTTTTCCCTTTTCTCAGTAACGCCCCCGGCCTTCGTTCCCCCCTCTTAAGATAGGAAGCCGGGGGAGGGGCAATTATGGTGATCCCGGAATAGGGGCTGGGAAGATTTGAATTTCTTCTTGACAGAAGCCTCCCAAACTCTCCACAATTCTGAGGGGATGAAGATATATGAGCGGCATTGATGCATTCAGAGAAAAACTTCAGGTCCTGGTCTCCAAGTTCGAGAAGGACAAGCACCACTATCTCTCAAAAGGATATCCCGAGGCCCAAGTTAGGATCGATTTTCTTAATCCGCTCTTTGAAGCGCTCGGCTGGGACATAGAGAACAAGGCACAGAAGCCGCCCCATGAAAGGGATGTAATTGTCGAGCTTTCGCCGGAAACAAGCGGCAGGCCCGATTATAATTTCAGGATAAGCGGCGCAACAAAGTTCTTTATCGAAGCGAAAGCGCCTTCCGTAGCCCTCGACGATATTAACCATATCCTTCAGGCGAAAAGCTACGCATGGTCGACCAAAGAGGTCTACTTTGTGGTGCTTACCGACTTTGAGGAATTCAAACTCTTTGACGCGTCATTAAAGCCCGATCCCTCGCCACCCGAACGAAGGGCTGATCTTTGATTTCAAATATCCGACCTATCTGGACAATGCCGAAAAACTTTGGGAACTGTCGAAGGAAAGAGTTGAGCAGGGTTCCCTGGAGGCGCTTCTTCCGAAAGACATAAAGAGCAAAAGGCTCAGGATCCCTCCTGACAAGTCGTTTCTCGAAGACCTTACATTGTGGCGGACAGAACTTGCTAAAGACATCCATAAACGGAACCCTGAATTCGATGTGAAGCTTTTGAACGACGTTGTCCAGAGGCTCCTTGACAGGATCATCTTTATCCGCATCGCCGAAGACAGAAGGATCAGGCCCGACAGGGAATTGTGGGAGATCGTCGCCCAATGGAAAGAAGAAGGCAAACGTAAATCCATCATGATTCATCTCGTAGACCTTTTCCATGACATCAACGACGACCTGAACGGAGATATTTTTAAGCCCCATGCCTGCGAAAAAGCAGAGGTGGATTCCGGCCTGCTTGCGGAGATTATTGAGAACCTCTATTTCCCCAAGAGCAGATATCGGTTTGACGCAATTGGTGTTGAACTCCTTGGAAGCATATATGAGAGATACTTAGGAAGCACGATACGCGTCACGCCTCAGCGTGTAAAGGTCGAGGAGAAGCCGGAAGTCAGAAAGGCAGGCGGCGTCTATTATACGCCTAAATATATCGTCGAATACATCGTCAAAAATACCGTCGGCAAGATCATCGAAGGCAAGACACCTAAGCAGATCGAAAAGATAAAGATACTCGATCCTGCCTGTGGGTCAGGCTCGTTCCTTCTTGGCGCATATCAGTTTCTCATCGATTATCACCTCAAGTATTATCGCGAACATCAGAAAGAGGCGCAGACGCTGCATTTATTCCCTTACTGGAAGATTTCCCCTGAGGAGTTAAGTCTTCCGCTACACGAGAAGGCAAAGATCCTCAGAAATAACATCTTCGGTGTGGATATCGACCCCCAGGCTGTCGAGATCACAATGATGAGCCTTTATCTGAAGGCATTGGAAGGCGAGCGGGGAATGCTTCCGAAGAAGCAGCACCTTTTGCCGTCGCTGGGCGATAACGTGAAATGCGGCAACAGCCTTATTAGATATGATATTTTGGACGGGCAATTGTTCGATGATGATACAAAAAGCAGCATCAACCCTTTGACTGGAATTCAAAGTCTACCGGCTTTGGCGAGATTATGGCGAACGGCGGGTTCGATGTCGTGATTGGCAATCCGCCGTATGGCTGGATTTCAGCATATGAAGGAATGGGTGCCTGTTGAAGTTGAATTCTATTAGAAACACTATGACCTCTGCCGGTAAAGGTAACTATGATATTTATGTATTTTTGTCGAAAAGGATTGAGTCTTTCTGAATGTAAAAGGCCGTCTAGGTTTTATCTTACCGCATAAGTTCTTTCAATCCCAGTGAAATTGGGGAACCACTCAGAGGTATTATTTCTAAGGGCAAATTCTCTCTGAGATAGATCCATTTCGGTTGTCAAGAAATATTTCGACGGGGTAAAACTTATACGTGTCTTCTCTTTTGAATAAAGCGCCGCGCAAACAGGTGATTTTAGGAAGGTTGACGTTACTTCAATGCATGGCGCACGAAAGGAGCCAAGCTATGGACGGGCAACTATCGCTTATTACGACATTAACGCCGCAGATGGAACATTGATGCCGGTTCCTCTCTGGTATGTTTAAACGCTTGGCT
The DNA here is from genome assembly GCA_963811165.1 of uncultured Nitrospiraceae bacterium. Taxonomy (GTDB): domain Bacteria; phylum Nitrospirota; class Thermodesulfovibrionia; order Thermodesulfovibrionales; family UBA6898; genus Sulfobium. The sequence goes on along the minus strand of CAWEQH010000001.1, from coordinate 36,761 downwards.
AAGATGCCTGTAAAGCTTGGTTCAATATTGCTCATATCTTTGTGGGTACTCAGACAAGCGCAGTTGAGGTTTTTGTTTTAGACGAATGCAAAATTACTGGAACAACCATTACAGGCATGTCAAAATCATTAGAGTACTCAAGTAAGTATGGAAGCTGGCATTGCCAGACCATTTCTGCGTGGGAAACAGATCCGCAGATTCGATGAGCCGGAAACAAACTCGTATCTGATTTGCCCGTACGAGATACTTGGACAACAGTTTTCGACTTCTGACCACTACGGAGATGGACACCAAGTTCCCTTTGGCTTTTGCCTTTCTAAAAGAAAACAGATCAGCTCTAATTGCACGCGAAAAAGGAAGATTTAAGGGTCCGAATTGGTACGCCTTTGGTTATCCGAAGAGCATGACACTATTTCAGAGGCAGAAAATCATCGTGCCGGATTACAATAATGTGGCCTCTTTTACACTCGACATTAGTGGTCACTTTTATAAGACCGGTTACGGAATTATTTTGGAAGACGTAGCTCTTTCGCCTCGCTATGTTCTTGGGCTTCTTAACTCTTCGCTGTTGTTTAAGTATCTGCTTTCCATCGGAACGTTGCTTCGTGGTGGCTACGTCCGTTTCTGGACGCAATTTATAGAAAAACTTCCTATCCGCACCATCGACATCAAGAACCCCTCGGAAAAAGCTGCCCACGACAAACTCGTCTCTCTCGTCGACAGCATGCTCGAACTTCACAAAAAGAAAAATGCCCTTCCTCCCTCGGCAGAGCGTGAAAAGATTGAGCGGGAGATTACAATTACGGATGAGAAGATAGATGAGATTGTTTATGGGCTTTATGGGATGACGGAGGAGGAGAGGGTAATTATTGAGGGCGGATGAAATTGATAAAATAACTCCCCCTTCCCCCCTCTTAACCTAAGAGGGGGTTGTGAGGGCCTACTGCAAATAGAATGAAATTCACATTGAACGATCCGTTGCAAAAACAACGGAGAAAGGAATTGAGACGTAATCAGACAGAGGCTGAAAAGGCTCTGTGGCTGCATTTACGGAACAAACAATTTTACGGAAAGAAATTCTATCGCCAGTACAGCGCCGGTCCTTATATACTTGACTTCTACTGTCCGCAAATGAAACTCGCAGTAGAATTGGACGGCGGACAGCATGCCTGCGATGAAAATAGGGAATATGATGATGCCCGTACAGACTATCTGGAAGCCTTGGGGATCGAAATATTGCGGTTCTGGAATCATGAAGTGCTTAGCAATACAGACGACGTTATAGCCAGGATGGCAGTTAAGATGCCCCCCTCTTAGCGTAAGAGGGGGTTGGGGGGCGTTACTGGGGAAGTCATTTTATGGGGTCAGACACCAAACTTTAAAAGAAAAAGGGACAGGCACATTTTTGGGATGATTAAGCTTTGTTAGGATAGAATAGTATAGGGAATAAATGGGGGGACAGGCTACATTAAGAAAGGACGCAAATGATTTTAGGTAGGTATTTAGTTAAAATAAAGTCATAAAAGGAGGTCTTATATGCCGGTCGCAGTTAAGAGGACTAAACACCCATATATATCCACGGACCTAAAAATTGCAGGCGGGCAGCCTGTGATCAGCGGCACACGCATAAAGGTATTGGATATTGCAGTCAGATACGAGCTTATGGGTATGAGCGCCGATAGTATTGTTGATGAATACCCCCACCTGAAACTCGAACAGGTCCACGATGCGTTGTCGTACTATTATGAGCACAAGACCTTGTTTGATAAAAAATACCGGGAAGATCAGACCATTCTCGCCCAGCTTAAGAAAAAATATCCTTCCAAGCTGAGAGCAAAGCTTGGATGAAGATTTATGCAGATGAGAATATAGAGCGTTCCGTTATTGAGGGGTTGCGCAGACGAGGCATAGAAGTAATATCTGCCGGCGAACTTGGGCTTTATGGCAAGCCTGATGAATTTCATGTCAGAAAGGCATCGGAGATGAAAGCCGTAATATTAACCCACGATAACGATTTTCTGATAATGGCCGACAGATTTGACCACAGCGGGATAATATTTTCGCACTCGAAAAATGTTTCAATTGGGCAATGCATAAGAGGGGTAGAACTGATTGTCAATGTTTTGACCAATAAAGACATGAGGAACCATATCGAGTTTCTATGACAAGTTCATCTCTCCGCCAGACAGGGAAACTTCCCGACTAAATATGCACCTTCTTGAATTCCTATATTATCTCGGTTTTTCCGCTAAGCAGCGCTATTCCCTGGCGCATCAAAAACGTCTGCCGTGCAGGGTGATCAGCATAGGCAACATAACTGTCGGCGGGACCGGTAAAACGCCTGCAACGATCGCAGTCGCAGAGGAGGCCCAAAAAAGGGGCATGAAGCCGGTCATTCTAACTCGCGGATACAAGGGCAGGGCAAAAGGTCCCTGTTTAGTGACGAGGGGGGAAGGGCCGCTGCTTTCCGTAAAAGATGCCGGGGACGAACCGGTGCTCATGGCCGAGAGACTAAAAGGGGTACCTATTGTAAAGGGAAGCAATAGGTTCGAGGCAGGCATGTTTGCCCTTCGGGAACTCCATATCGGTGATCCGGAACGAAAGACCCATCTCTTTATCCTCGATGACGGTTTTCAGCATCGGGGCCTTTACCGGGATAAGGATATTGTCCTTATCGATGCGGGAAACCCTTTCGGAAACGGGATGCTTCTTCCTTTTGGGAGGCTGAGGGAGCCGATCAAGTCTCTTAAGCGGGCAGACATTATCGTGTTGACGAGGGTCGGAGGAGACATTGGAAAAAAAGGCGGCAAAGAAGATGACGTGATAAATGTAGTAAGGCATTATAACCAGGGATCTGCCCTTTTTCTTGCAGGGCATACTCCCTTGTCATGCACTCTCCGCTCAGGTCAGGAAGAGCCGGCCGGCTGGCTTTCGGGGAAGAAGGTCTTCGGCTTTTGCGCACTCGCTTCACCGGATGCGTTTCGAAGGACCCTGCGAGAGTTAGGAGCCGAGATACGAGGGTTCCGCGCTTACAGAGACCATTATCAGTATACCCGGGAGGACATGTCCAGAATAAAAACAGAAGCTCAGCAGTCTGGGGCCGGGTGGATTGTTGCCACGGAAAAGGATATAATAAAAGCCAGAAATCTTGATTTGCCCGGCAATATTGCGGTGGTAAAGGTTGTGTTTGACGTGGACGAAGGCTTTTTCAATAAGGTGTTCGGCCCATAGACAAATGTCTGTCCCGGGAGGATAGCGGTGATAAGGTATATAAACGTCAAGAGCAGGGCAAGGACTGAGTTTATCGACATTACCGAAAAAGTCCAGGAGGTCTTAAATGAAGCGGGCGCGGTCGGCGGAATATGCTGTCTCTATGTCCCCCATACTACGGCTGCGGTCACGATAAACGAGGGCGCCGATCCCAGTGTGCAGCGCGATATCCAGGCGCTTTTGAACAGATTGGTCCCTTTTGAAGGGGATTACCACCACAGGGAAGGAAATTCCTCCGCCCACATCAAGGCGTCCCTTATAGGTATTTCGGAAAATGTTCTTGTCGACGAGGGGAGGTTGGTCCTCGGAACATGGCAGGCGATTTTTTTCTGCGAGTTTGACGGCCCCCGGCACAGGAGGGTAGCCCTTAAATTCATAGGAGATAAAAAAAGCACGTAGTAACACGAAGCGCCTTTTCCATTCCCGACGCCCGGTGGAGCAGTATGAATTATGCCTGAAGACAGGACCTTTGACGAGCTCTCCTACCTTAGAAATGAGGTCAAACGCCTCAGACGTTCCCTGAACGTTCATACCCCGAAGCTGGATCTTATCCTGAAAAGACGCGGATTCCCTGTGTATAAGAAGGAGCCCGGCGACGACCTTTTGGTCCCGGCGGAGAAGTTTCTTGACGATTATTACCGGATGCTTCACAGGTATTCCTTCCGTCTTTTTCTTCGCGACGTGATAAAACAGCAGGCCTTTTTTACCCCTGAAAAGGTCGCAAGATTTGCCACCGCCGGAGTCACCGGAGAATATATCGAATATCTCCTGCAGCTCTGCCTCGCAAAAAAGCTTGATGCGGGATTTGCCCTCGTCCGGCGCATTAAGAGTTTCGGAGAGACGCTCGAATGGTTTGTTGCAGAGGTCTTTAAGAGGGAATTCGGGGCGGAGGCCATCTGGGGAGTAAAGTTCAAAAGACCCAATATCGGCGGCGATTATGATGTGATCGCCAGGCTTGACGGGTCCGCGTTATTGTATGCGGAGGTGAAGTCTTCACCTCCGAAGCAGATATATGACAGCGAAATAGCGGCCTTCCTTGACAGGGTATCGGACCTGGCGCCCCAGATTTCTGTGTTTTTTATGGACACGGAGCTCCGGATGAAGGACAAGATAGTCCCGATGTTCGAAGAGGAACTCAGGAAACGAGAATCAGTTCGGCCGGGTGTAACGCGAATCGAAAAAGAGCTCTTCCAGGTAAGGGAGAGAATATTTATAATAAATTCCAAAGACAGTATTGTCCGTAATCTGGAAACAGTGCTGAACCGGTATTTCAATAAGGGAGAGTGAAGGGGCAGGTCTTTCATTCGCTTCGGGGAAAACTGCGAAAAGAAGTTTCCCCCTCGGCCGGGACATCCGGCAGTTTTTTTCGGCATGTGATCATCGCATCAACTGTTCGTAATGTTGCCGGGAAACGGGTATAATAGCTAAATAAATTTCCGACAAATCCGAGACGTACATATTTCCATAATAAATTTACGAGGAGGGTGTATGAGTACCAAGGAGTTAAGAAGCGTTATAGCGTTTGGCAAGGAAGGTGTCGAGATCAAAGATCATAAGGGCCTTTCCGCCCTGATGGACGAATTGGTTTATGAGGCGGTCTTTTCCGATGAAGAGAAGAGGAAAAAGCTCTTTCTTCTTATTAAGGAGATTGCCAAGGCTTACGGAGCAGTCCCGGCATCGGTCCAGGGACTTTACGAAGAGATGGGGAGGAGCTACCCGGGCTTTACCGTGCCCGCAATGAATATCAGGGGTCTCACATACGATTCGGCACGGGCGGTTTTCAGAAGGGCACTGGCAATGAATGTCGGCGCCTTTATCTTCGAGATCGCCCGTTCTGAGATAGGATACACCAAGCAGAGGCCGATAGAATATGCGGCGGTAGTGCTTGCCGCCGCTGTCCGGGAAGGGTATCGCGGACCTGTTTTTATACAAGGCGATCATTTCCAGTTGGTCAGGAAGAATTTTCTGGCTGATCCCCAGGCAGAAACAGGCTACGTAAAGGGACTTATCCAGGAGGCGGTAGAGGCCGAATTTTATAATATCGACATCGATTCATCCACCCTGGTCGACCTTGACAAGCCGACGATAAAGGAGCAGCAGCGGCCGAACTTCGAAAAGACGGCCGAACTGGCGGCCCTCATAAGAGAAATCCAGCCGGAGGGGATTGATATATCCGTCGGTGGAGAGATCGGGGAGATCGGGAAGAAAAACAGCACGCCCGATGAGCTTAAGGGATATCTCGATGGGTTCAGGGAGATCTTTAAGGGGGGCAAAGGGCTCAGCAAACTAAGCGTTCAGACCGGGACGTCTCATGGAGGGGTAGTTTTGCCCGATGGCTCCCTCGCGAAGGTGAAGATAGATTTCGAAACGCTCCGCCTGTTGTCGGACATTGCGAGAAAGGATTACGGTCTTTCGGGTGCTGTTCAGCACGGAGCGTCTACTTTGCCCGAGGAGGCATTTCACATGTTCCCTGAGACAGGTACTTCGGAAGTGCATCTTGCAACCGGTTTCCAAAACATAATCTATGACAGCAGGCATCTGCCCGCAGGGTTCAGGGAAGAGGTATATACCTATATCAAGACGGAATTTATAAAGGAGAAGAAGGAAGGCCAAACAGAGGAGCAGTTTATTTACAGCACGAGAAAAAAGGGGTTCGGCACTCTCAAGAGGAAGTGGTGGGACCTGCCCGCTGACATAAAGGGGCCGATCATGAAAGAGCTCGAGGACAAGTTCGGCCTGCTCTTTGACAAGCTTAAGGTCGGCAATACCATGGAGATCGTCCGAAGGACGGTCAAGCCGATCGTTGTGAAAAAGGAAATAGATCCCTCTGTGTTGGGGTAGCCCGGGTTATCCTCAAAAAGCAGTGAGCGGAAAGAAAAAACATGGCTAAAAAAAAAGAAATCGTAGGCATAATCGTCGGAGGGGGACCTGCCCCGGGAATTAATGGGGTAATAAGTTCGGCGACGATTGAAGCCCTCAATCATGGGAAGTCCGTCATCGGGATACGGGGCGGGTTTAAGAGCCTATTCGACGGCAACGTCCGAAGTGCGGTGCCGCTTACCATGGAGGATGTCTCGCGCATATACACTCAAGGAGGCTCAATTGTAAGGACCTCCCGCGATTATCCTGACAAGGTAAAGAAAAAATTCAACGTACTTATGTCTACAATCAAACGCCTCGGGATCAGGTATCTCGTCACGATCGGCGGCGACGGCACCCTCTTCATGTCCAACTGGATTGAAAGAGAGGCAAGGGGCTGTATGAACATCGTCCACGTGCCTAAAACAATCGATAATGATATCCCGCTTCCCGGGGGTGTATCAACATTCGGATACCAGACGGCGCGCCACTGGGGGGTCGAGATAGTCAAGAACATTATGGAAGATGCCAGGACAACGGGGCGATGGTATTTTATACCGACGATGGGGAGAAATGCAGGTCATCTCGCACTGGGGATTGGCAAGGCCGCCGGCGCAACGATAACCCTCATCCCCGAAGAATTCAAAGAAAAAAAAGTTTCAGTGAAGAAGGTTGCCGATATCCTCACCGGGTCTATAATAAAAAGGCTTCACATGGACCGGGACCATGGGGTCGCAATACTTGCGGAAGGGATATCTGAAAAGTTCGATGTCGAAGAGCTGAGCCATTATGAAACTCTTGAAAAGGACGAAACAGGCCGGATAAGGCTGTCCGAGATCCAACTCGGAAGGGTGCTCAAGAATTTCGTCAAAAAGAACCTCGATGCTATGGGCATAGGTATCACGATCGTCGACAAAAATATCGGGTATGAATTGAGGGCCGCTGCCCCGATACCGTACGATATCGAATACACAAGAAATCTGGGCTACGGAGCCATGAAGTTCCTTCTTAACGGCGGTACCGGCGCGATGATAGTATTTGACGAGGGCAGGTTAAGGCCGATATCTTTTGTAGAGATGGTAGATCCTTCCACCGGGAAAATGAAGATCAGCCTCGTCGACATAAACGCAGAAACATATGAGGTCGGGAGAAAGTACATGATCAGATTTGAAAGGGAAGACTTCGAGCTGAAAAACGCCGTGCCCCTTGCCAGGAGCACAGGCATGGGCGTCAAAGAATTCATGGCCAGATTTTCCTATCTCGTTTGACGATTTCGCGCAGGGTATCTTCCAGGGGCAGCGTCTGCCTTTCCCTATCCTAATCCAAAAGTCTGCCTATTGTTTTTCCATAATAATTTGATAAGATAGTAATCAGTACCATATCAATAGCCTTGACAAGATATGACTCAAGTACTATCATATGATATATATTAGCATTATATACATGAAGGGGTGGGCATGGCTCAGCAAGTAAAAGATTATTATGAGATACTCGGAGTCGACAAGAAGGCCTCGCAAGACGAAATAAAGAAGGCGTACAGGAAACTTGCGCGAAAATATCATCCGGACCTTAATCAGGGCGACAAGTCGGCCGAACAGAAATTCAAGGAGATCAATGAGGCATATGAAGTCCTTGGCGACGAAAAAAAACGCGCCGAATATGACCAGTACGGACGCTCTCCCTTCGAAGGCGGCGGACCGGGATTTGACTATAGGGCATATACGTCAGCAGACAGGTTCGATTTCGGCGGCTTTGGAGACATTTTTTCTGATTTATTCAGCGCCGGCGGCGGCCAGGGTGCGACGGAATTAAGGGGTCCGGACCTTGTTATGGGCCTTGAACTCTCCCTTGAGGAGGCGTTTACAGGCGTCACTAAGCCCATATCTTTTGCGAGAGAAATGCAGTGCCCCGCCTGCGGAGGCACGGGGGCAGAGACCTATCAGCAATGCGACAGTTGCAAGGGTACCGGTAAGGTCCAGACTTCCAAGGGTTTTTTCAAGATGTCCCAATACTGCAGTGCCTGCGGAGGCTCGGGACGAAAGACAACAAAGGCATGCGGGTCCTGCGCAGGGCGGGGAAAGATCATACGCCAGGAGTCCATAAAAGTAAAGATCCCCGCCGGTGCCGATACCGGTTCGCGGGTAAGGCTAAAAAGAATGGGTGGGCCTGGGCAGGCAGGAGGCCCTCCCGGCGACCTCCAGATAGAAATCACGGTACGCGAACACCCGATATTTAAGAGGACCGGTGACAGTATCTATGTCGAAGTGCCGGTCACATTCGGCGAGGCTGCTCTTGGAGCAAAGATAGAGGTACCGACTTTGGACGGGGCCGCTGCCATGACACTTCCCGCGGGGACGCAGAGCGGGCAGAAATTTAAACTCTCGGGCAAAGGCTTTCCGTCTTCTAAAAGCGGAAAAAGAGGGGACCAATACGTGACCATCAAGATCGCTGTGCCGAAAAATGTTACGGACAGGGCAAAGCATGCGATACAGGAAATAGAGGCCCTCTACAAGGAATCGCCGAGGAAGGGCATGGTGAAGGATCGATGAATAAAAAGAGCGGCAAGCAGCCCCTTTATCTCATTAGCGTAGTGTCTGAGATGCTGAGGGTACATCCTCAGACCTTAAGACTCTATGAAAAAGAGGGGCTGATCACTCCGCGGAGAACTAAGAAACAGAGGCTTTATTCCGAGAACGACGTCGAAAGACTGAACTTTATTTTACAGTTGACGAGAGAACTCGGCGTCAATAAGGCAGGTGTGGACATCATTCTTAGGATGCGGCGCAGGCTGGAGGTCATGCAGGAGGAGATGGAGGAGATGATGGGATTTTTGGAAGAAGAAATGAGAAGAGATTTCAGGGAAAGGCTTAAAAAGGCATTGCGGGAGGAGTAAGGAGATATCATGGATAAGTTCACTGTAAAAAGCCAGGAGGCTATACAAAACGCTCAGCGGCTGGCCGAAAGGAAAGGCCACCAGCAGATCGATGTCGAACATCTCATGTGGGTATTGCTTGACGACGATGAAGGAGTGGCATTTCAGATACTCAAGAGGGCAGGCACAAACATTGCGGCGTTACAGAAAGAGGTAGAAGAGGCTATCGACAAGATGCCCAAGATAATAGGCGCAACCCCGCTTGGCCAGATCTATATTTCCCCGCGGTTGAAGGCGATATTTGAAAGGGCACAGCGGGAGGCCGAACATCTTAAGGATGAATACGTTAGTGTCGAACACCTTCTGCTGGGAATCCTCTCGGAAGGAGGACCTTCTGCGGACCTCCTCAAGAGATACGGCGCAGACACCACAAAAATATTGAGCGCGATGAGGGAGATAAGAGGGACACAGAGGGTCACTGACGAAAACCCCGAGGAAAAGTATCAGGCGCTCAAGCGGTACAGCAAAGACCTCACCGAGTTGGCCTCGAAGGGGAAGCTCGACCCAGTTATCGGAAGAGATGAAGAAATAAGAAGGGTCATCCAGGTCCTTTCGAGGAGGACAAAGAACAACCCTGTCTTAATCGGAGACCCAGGGGTAGGTAAAACCGCCATCGTGGAAGGCCTTGCGCAGAGGATTGTCGCAGGCGATGTGCCGGAAACCCTCAAAGACAAGAAGGTAGTGTCCCTTGACATGGGGTCTTTGATTGCGGGGTCGAAATTCAGAGGAGAGTTCGAAGACAGGCTTAAGGCGGTCCTCAAGGAGATAGAGGAGTCGGAAGGCAAGATAATACTCTTTATCGACGAGCTCCACACCTTGGTCGGAGCGGGCGCGGCCGAAGGCGCGATAGACGCCTCCAACATGCTTAAGCCGGCATTGGCCAGAGGGGACCTGAGGTGTGTAGGCGCAACGACAGTAGCCGAATACAGAAAATATATAGAGAAGGACAAGGCGCTCGAAAGACGGTTCCAGCCTGTATTAATAAACGAGCCCTCTGTCGAAGACACGATCTCCATACTGAGAGGACTCAAGGAGAGATACGAGGTCCATCACGGGGTGAAGATTAAAGATGCGGCCCTTATTTCAGCGGCTGTCCTTTCTCACCGGTACATCACGGACAGATTTCTCCCTGATAAAGCGATAGACTTGATTGATGAGGCTGCATCCAAGCTCCGGATGGAGATAGACAGCATGCCTGTAGAGCTGGATGAGATCGAGCGGAGACTGAGGCAACTTGAGATTGAAAGACAGGCGATGTTAAGGGAAGACTCCAGGGAATCCGGGGACAACCTCGAAAAGGTGAAACGGGAGATGTCCGAACTTCAATCGAGACGCAACGAGTTGAGGGCCCAGTGGCTCTCTGAAAAGGACGTTATCTCCAAGATCCGCGAGCTTAAGGGAGAGATTGAAAAGACGAAGATAGAGTCGGAAAAGGCCGAACGCGAGGGAGACCTGACAAAGGCCGCAGAGCTGAGGTACGGCAGATTGCTCGAACTGCAGAAATCTCTCGAAGCGCAAAACGCAAAGCTTCTCGATGTCCAGAGGAAGAGGAAGATGCTCAAGGAAGAGGTCGACGAAGAAGATATCGCAGAGGTCGTATCGAAGTGGACCCGCATCCCGGTTTCAAGAATGCTCGAGGGCGAGGTCCAGAAGCTGCTCGGGATGGACGAGCGGCTCAGAATGAGGGTCGTTGGGCAGGACGAGGCGATAGAGGCGGTCTCCAACGCCGTACGGAGGGCAAGGGCGGGGATCCAGGACCCCAATAGGCCTATAGGTTCCTTCATCTTTTTGGGTCCGACCGGCGTGGGTAAAACAGAACTTGCGAGGGCACTTGCGGAGTTCCTGTTCGATGACGAAAATGCGTTGATAAGGATCGATATGTCGGAGTATCAGGAGCGGCATACGGTCTCAAGGCTTATTGGCGCGCCCCCGGGATATGTGGGATATGAAGAAGGCGGGCAGCTGACCGAGGCGGTAAGGAGGCGGCCCTACTCCGTGGTCCTTTTCGACGAGGTTGAAAAGGCCCATCCCGAGGTCTTCAACCTTCTGCTCCAGATGCTCGACGACGGAAGGCTTACAGACAGCCATGGCAAGACGGTGGACTTCAGGAACACCGTGGTAATCATGACTTCAAACATAGGGAGCGTTCATATCCAGGAGATGCTTGCGGAAAGGGAAAAGAGCCCTTTTGCCTACTGGGTCGATGGCACGGACGCTTCTTTCAGGGAAAAGGTGATGAATGATCTGAAGGCATTCTTCAGGCCTGAGTTTCTCAACCGGGTTGATGAGATTATAATCTTTAACCCTCTTACAAAGGGACTCCTCAAACAGATCGTCGAGATTCAAGTCGACAGGATGAAGAAATATATCGGGGAGAAGAATATCGATCTCACCCTGACAGAGAGTGCGAAAGAATATTTCGCGACAATCGGGTTCGATCCGGTCTACGGGGCGCGGCCGCTCAAGCGGGTCCTTCAGAAGATGATACTCAATGAGCTTGCCAGGAAGATCCTCGACGGAACGTTCACCCAGGGTGATACCGTGGAAGTAGATTATCAAGGCGGCCAGATCCACTTTACTAAGATAGTGACCGCTGAGGTGGCACGCTAAAAAATCTTAAGGGGGTGGTCAGCCACCCCTTTGCGCGGAAAGAAAGCCTCGGGCGCTGGAGATGACTTCCCTCTTGGCATGAAGGCTGTGGTGGGCTTCCCCGTTTTTCAAGCGGAACAACTTTCTGTGTTATAATTTCTGCACCTTTTTTGTATTTTATGTGAGGAGGATACGATGAGTAAGCCGGAAGATAAAGATATTGAATCATTGGAGGGGTCATTAGAAGGGTACAAGGGCAAGATTATGCCCGTGAACAAGGGTTCGCTTACGTGGGACAAGGACCTTATATTTGTTGCGAGGACCCAGCGCGGGTATGAAATTGAATTCGATGCTCAGGCGCAATGGGGCTGCATTCCCACCGAGAGCCTCCTGCTGAGCGTCGCCGGGTGTATGGCGATCGATGCGGTATCCTTTCTCCAGAAGATGAAGTGTGTTATCTCTAAGTTCAAGATGGACATCGAGGGCCAGAGGAACCCGACACCGCCCCAGTATTACCGGAAAATAGATATGGTCATTCGTATTTCGGGAGAAAACATAACACCGAAAAAGATGGAAAGGGTGATCGCACTTTCGCAGGAAAAATACTGTTCGGTGTACCACTCTCTGAGGAAAGACCTGGAAGTAAAAGTCAGCTATGAGATCAATGAACCAGCAAAACAAATCTAGTAGATAAACGTCGCGGGGTCTTTCAGCGCATGGCACCGATGACAGAGTTTCTGGGCCTCTTTTTTTCCGATGACCCAGGTATGGGCCTTGTGGCAGTCCAGACATTCCAGTTTTGCCTTTGTCAGATGCAGGTTATGCTGTCCTACCCGCGTCTCGCTGCCGTGGCAGGTCTTCAGGCAATCCTGGCTCGAAGGTCTTATCTTTCCATGAGGTTGATGGCAATCGAAACATTTAAGGGATGACATGGGCCCCTTCGAAGGTATGTCTTTATGGCAGGTGAGGCACTTGTTTATGTTAATCATCTTAGGGGCTTTCTCGCTGTAACTGTGACATTTTAGGCAGGAAAGTCCAGCCATGCCCATGCCGTGGATGACCTTGTCTTTATGGCAGCCCGAACAAGCCTGTTCATTAGGCGCAAAGGTATGACTGCTGCCGGTGTGGCAATTACTGCAGCCGATGTGCTGCATGAATACATGCCGGGCATGGCCGTAGGAATTGCTTAAAGTGACGGACCCCTGAGAGACCTCGGAAAGATGACAGTCTTTGCAGGCGTTCCATGGCGAGATTCGGCCGTGGGTCTGCTTCGTAGTCGTCCCGGCCCCTTTTACGACATAGGAAATCAGCATCTTGTTTTGCTCGAGCATGCTTATCCGATGACATTTCTGGCAGGGAAAATCCCGGTGTTTGCTCTGCTGCCAGGTCCTAAACGCCTCCTGCATCATGTGGCACTTTTTGCAAAACTCCGGGTCTTCTTTTGTATACTTGTAATACCTGAAGCCGACGATCCCCCCCATAACCGTAAGCATCAGAAGGAGCAATACGATCGCCTTCTGGTTTTCCTCGATAAAACTCACGCAAAATGAAGAGAGAGATTTTTTCTTTGGCATTGCTTATAGTTCCGTTCTTACCTTCGCCTCGTCAGAAATAGGTGTAATTATACCACTATGAGAATTGTCTTTGAAACGTTGGAATGCTCCGGCTTCATCCGGTTTAATTGCTGTTTAGGAAACTGAAGAATTTGTATAGGAAAAAAGAAAATATGAAACCCATAAAGGCCCCGAAGGCCATCAGTATTCCGAGGACAAAAAGAAATACTATGTATACGATAACGCTATGGGCGTTCACCCCCAAAGACAGGAAGGTGTTTAAATCCTTCGCAATTGCATCGCGCCATGTCCCCTGAAGCGCATCGGCGAATTGCAGGTCCATGAGGATTGAGATCAAAAGACTTGAAAGCGCGCCAAGGATAGCCCCGAATAAGAGAAATTTCTTAGCCCTTCTTCGGTCTTCCATTCATCATTTGTTCATTAGGTCAAGAAAGTCTTTGTTGCTCTTTGTTCCCCCAAGCTTGCCCATGAGAAATTCCATGCTCTCGACAGTGTTCAGAGGGTTAAGGACCTTCCGCAATATCCACATCTTGTTCAGCACATCCTTGTCTACAAGGAGTTCTTCTTTTCTCGTACCCGAGCCGTTGATATCGATAGAGGGGAATATCCTCTTGTCTACGAGCTTCCTGTCGAGGTGGAGCTCCATGTTGCCGGTGCCCTTGAATTCCTCGAATATCACATCATCCATTCTGCTTCCCGTGTCGACCAGCGCAGTCGCCATGATCGTCAGACTGCCGCCGGTTTCGATATTCCTTGCCGCTCCGAAAAACCTCTTGGGTTTTTGGAGCGCATTCGAATCGAGACCGCCTGAGAGGACTTTCCCGCTCGTAGGCATGATTGCGTTATACGCCCTTGCAAGTCTGGTGATGCTGTCAAGGAGGATGACCACGTTTTTCCTGCTTTCTACGAGGCGCTTTGCCCTTTCGATGACCATCTCCGAGACCTGACAGTGTCTCTGGGGAGGCTCATCAAAGGTCGAGCTTATTATCTCCGCCGCGGCAACCTGGCGCTTCCAGTCGGTCACTTCTTCAGGTCGCTCATCGATAAGAAGGATAATAAGGTGCACGTCCCGGTGATTTTTCTTTATCCCTTTGGCAATCGACTGAAGGAGCATAGTCTTTCCGGTACGCGGAGCAGCCACGATCATGCCCCTCTGCCCCATTCCGACAGGGGTGATCAGTTCCATTACTCTAGTCGAAAAATCCGTGGTGTCATATTCGAGCTTGAGTCTTTCGGTCGGATAGTAGGGAATGAGGTTATCGAAGAGTGGCCTTTTTACGTTTTCCTCGGGCGACTCATGATTGATCGCCTCGACTTTAAGCAGGGCAAAATATCTCTCGCTCTCCTTCGGCGGCCTTATCTGCCCGGACACAAGGTCGCCGGTCCTTAGATTGAACCGCCGTATCTGCGACGGCGATACGTATATATCGTCCGGTCCCGGGAGATAGCTGTAGTCGGGAGAGCGGAGGAAGCCGAATCCGTCCGGAAGTATCTCGAGGACCCCGGCTGAAAAGACATTACCCGTCTTTTCGGCCTGGGCCTGGAGGATCGCGAAGATCAAATCCTGTTTGCGCAGTCCTGCAGCGCCTTCGACCTTCAGTTCTTTGGCTACGTCGGTAAGTTCATCGATAGTCTTTTCTTTTAATTCGGAAATCGAGATATTGCCCATTACTATGCTCCTCACTGGGTTTTACTTTTTTGGGTTCAAATTTCCCGGAAGGTCTATTCCTATCCAGGCGGGATTTGTTGTTTAAGAAGAACTCTGTATCTAGTTTACCCTAAATTACAAAAAAAGAAATACCTTTGTCAAGGCCATATCTCGAAAATTGCGGGGTATGTCTCGAAGGTTGAACAGCGGGGCCGCTTGTGTTACACTCACCGAGAGCACTGCTGCCATGAAAAAAAATAAGACCCTGGGAATGATTGTAGCGGTCCCGCTCGAAGTGGACATAATAGCCCGGAGCCTGAAGGGCGCCAGGGAAAAAAGCCCCGGAGGCCTCACTTGGCACACCGGAAGGCTCGGACGGTTTGAAACTGTCAGCGTCGTTTCGGGCATAGGAAAGACAAACGCAGCGCATGCGGCAACAGTTCTTATCCAGAATTTTTCTCCTTCCCTCGTTGTGAACTTCGGCATCGGCGGCGCCTATCCTTCTTTAGGACTCAAATTGGGTGACATCGCAGTGGCCTCCAAAGAGGTATATGCGGACGAGGGCGTTTTGCTGAAGGGCGGTTTTCGCACCCTTCAGCTGATTGATATTCCTCTTTTTAAGACGGGACGTCGCAGGTATTTCAATGAGTTTCCCGTCGATGCGGGATTAAGCGGTCAAATGATGGAAGCGGCGAGGGTTGGCGGATTCAGGGCCCGGGAAGGAATATTTGCCACGGTATCGACCTGCACGGGAACAAGGGAAAGGGCCGAGGAACTCTCGAAAAGATTTGGCGCTATATGTGAAAACATGGAGGGAGCGGCGGTCGCACATAACTGTCTTATCTACGGTATTCCCTTTGTTGAGGTCAGGGGCATAAGTAACATAGCCCAGCAGAGGGACACTTCGAAATGGGAGGTCCGTCCGGCATCTATTCACTGTCAGGAAACCGTAATGGAGTTCGTATGCGCGCTTAAGCCCTGATGGGCCTTATTTTTACATGGTATGCTTTATTTATTTCGTATATAATAAACTAAATTGGTCGATATAACATTAGGAAGAACAGACACCATGAAGGACTCGATCTATATATACAGCGTGGTTAAGGGATTGGGCGAGTTTTTCTGGAATTCCTGTCCGGTCTGCGGCTGTGTATCCGTGAGGACGACCTCTTGGGAAGACGGGTCTGTTGAACAAAGCGAATGCATGACCTGCATCCGTATGTGCGAGGTGATGGAACTGGAAGAGCTTTTTGCCAAGGCGACAAGATAAATTATGGAACCCCTTTCGCTGGGCTATTCGCCATGTCCCAACGATACCTTCATCTTTTTCCCGCTTGTTCACGGCAAGGTCGACACACACGGTCTGACATTCCGCGAAATCCTCGAAGATGTTGAAACGTTGAACCAGATGGCAAGAGAGTCGCGTCTTGATATCACAAAGGCGTCCTTCCATGCCTTTGGACATCTCAGGGATGATTATTGCTTGCTGCGCTCCGGCGGAGCCCTCGGCAAGGGGTGCGGACCGCTTGTGGTCGCCCGCGAAGAAACGGCTATGCATGCCCTCAGGGGTAAGACGATTGCCATCCCCGGGGAACTTACTACAGCCTTTCTTCTTCTGCAGATCTTTGATCCTGAGCTCAAGAGAAAGGTGAAGATCATGGCCTTCAACGAAATAATCGATGCGGTAAAATGCGGGCAGGTGGATGCAGGGCTTATTATCCATGAAAGCCGCTTCACCTTCCAAAGGGAAGGTCTCAAGAAAGTGATTGATCTGGGCGACTGGTGGGAGAGAGAAACAGGACATCCTATTCCACTGGGCGGTATTTTTGCCAAGCGGGAACTTGGCCCGGAACTGATTACGGAGGTAGACGGCTATCTCAGAAGAAGCATCGAATATGCCTTTGCGCATGGGGAAGAGTCCGTTTCCTATATAAAGCAACACGCCCAGGAGCTCGAAGATGAGGTCATCAACCAGCATATCAACCTCTATGTGAACCACTACTCACTCGACATAGGCGAGACCGGGCAGCGGGCGGTCGAAGAGCTTTTCAGGAGGGCAGAGGGGCAAGGGATAATAAAGAGCTCAAAGAAGTCTTTGTTTATTTCCTCCTGATGCGATACTCTTTTAAGAAAGGGTGACGCAATGAATTTCCAAACGCAATGGATCGGCAAAAATAGATATGCCGGAAAATACTGAAGACAAGCGGCCCGTGAGGGTCAGAAACAGGAGAGTCCATTTTGCCAACGAACGGACCTTCCTTGCCTGGATAAGGACGAGCATAGGGATAATGGCCTTCGGGTTCGTCGTTGAGAAGTTCGGACTGTTCGTCAAGCAGGTTTCCTATTTTCTCGCCACATCCGGGCATCTTTCTGCCGGCGAAAAAATTCCGTCTGTGCCCCCTTCCCCGGGTTATTCCTCGGTTCTCGGGATATTTCTTGTGGGACTCGGCGCGCTGATGGTGCTGCTTGCATTCATCCGGTACAAAAAGGTCGAAAGGCAGATTGATGAAGACAGCTACCGGCCTTCAATGATACTCGATGCGCTTCTTATGCTGTCTGTTTTTGGCGTTGCGATATTCCTGATGATATACTTGATCCATAGTTTTTAATAGGATCTCAGCCGGTTTCAGGCTGTCTAAGGGTCCTTCGGTCCGCGGTCTGCTTGACATTAATCTTTTTATGATATTATAATTCTTGCTCAGGTTAAAACTATGGGAACGTATACAACATTCCACCCACATAAGGTTAAGAAGAGAAGGACTCACGGGTTCCTTGAAAGGATGAGTACTCCGGGCGGGCGTGCGGTAATCAAGAGGAGAAGAAAAAAGGGACGGAAAAGGCTGGCTGTTTAAAGGGAAAGAAATTTTTCTATCCCCTCATCAAAAAAGGGGATTTTAAACGGGTCTTTGAGACCGGGCGCAGATTTTCCTCCAAGTACCTCGTGATTTATGCATTGCCGGGCCGGCTGGATCTCAGCAGGCTCGGACTTGCCGTCAGCAAAAAAACCGGTAACGCAGTGACGCGTAACAGAATTAAACGTCGCCTGCGGGAGTCCGTAAGAAGGCGGCTGGCCGAGACGTCGCTTAAGTATGACATCGTGATCGTCGCAAGGGCAGTAGCCGCTGACGCGGAATTCGCTGATCTTGACGGGGTTGTATCCAAAATATTTGCCGGACTTTCGAATGAAGGTACTACTGATAGCAATAGTGAGGTTATATAAATATCTTATCTCCCCCATCCTGCCCGGAAGCTGCAGGTTTATTCCTTCCTGTTCCGAATATTCGATCGAGGCGCTCAAGAAATATGGGGCGCTGAAGGGGTGTTACCTTTCGATCAGGAGGGTGGCAAGGTGCAATCCATTCAACCCCGGCGGGTTTGATCCGGTAAAATAAATATGGAAAATAGAACTCTTATCGCAATTATACTGTCGGTCTTTGTGCTGGTTGCGTCGCAGTATTTCTTGGCGAAACAGGAGCCGCCGGTGCCCCAGGGAAAGCCTCCCATAGAAAAAAAGGAAGAGGCCGCCAAGGCCGTTGCCCCTCTGGTCCCGGAAACGCCTCCGGCAGAGGAAAAGGAGATAAGGGTCGATAGCGACCTTTATACCGCAATCTTTTCATCAGTGGGCGGCACGGTCAAGTACTGGGAGGTCAAGAAGTATAAAGACAAGATAGGTAAGGACGTCATTCTTCTCTCAAAGCCCGGACCCATGCCGGCGCTCGGAATCGGCTCAAACACGAACTTCGATCTTGCCCGCATAAACTTCGGGGTTTCGGGGGGCGACCTCAAACTCGATGAAAATAAGAAAACCGGTTCGATTATCTTTGAATATACCAAAGACGATATCTCGATCAGGAGGACATACACGTTTTACAACGGCAGCTATAAAGTTGATCTCACTGACGAGACTGCCGGCCTGCCTGAATACTGGATAACCTTAGGCTCCGGCTTCGGGATCTTCGATAATGCGGCCGGGTATACACATGTAGGGCCTGCCCTTCTTAAGGGCGCCACGCTTGAGGAATTGAAGCCCGGAAAACTCAGCGAGCCCAAAACCTTTAAGGACGACCTTAGATGGATAGCCCAGGAGGACAAATACTTCTTTGCCGCGATCGTCCCTGCCGGCAAGGTGCAAGAGGCGCGGGCATGGACATATGAACATACGCCTGTCATCGCCTTTAAAGGCATGCCCGGCGAGAACAAGTTCGTCATCTATGCAGGGCCGAAAGACCATGACAACCTTGAAAAGCTCAACCTCGGGCTCGAGCATATAATCGATTTCGGCTTCTTTTCCATTATCGCCAGGCCCCTTTTCTGGGTACTGAAGTTTTTTTATAGTTTCCTTGGCAATTACGGCTGGTCCATAGTCCTTCTTACTATTGTGGTGAGGATACCCTTCATCCCAATCCTGAACAAGGGACAGAAATCAATGAAGAAACTCCAGCAGCTTCAGCCGAAGATGAATGAGATCAAGGAAAAATACAAAAAGGACCCGCAGAAGATGCAGGCCGAGATGATGGAACTCTACAAAAAATACAAGGTCAACCCAATGAGCGGGTGTCTGCCGATGCTTCTTCAAATTCCCGTGTTTTTTGCCCTATATAAAGTCCTCCTCATCGCGCTTGAGCTTCGCGGCGCCCCTTTTATGCTCTGGATAACGGACCTCTCAGGGCCTGATACGCTTTTCGGTCATTTGCCCCATTGGCTGCCTGTCCTTGCCGGCTCGGCTGTTGGTCCGCTGCCTATTGTGATGGGAATTACCATGGTGATCCAGCAGAAAATGACACCGACGGCCGGTGACCCGAGGCAGGCCAAGATGATGATGCTTATGCCGATCGTATTCACATTCATGTTCCTTAACTTTGCGTCGGGACTTGTCCTTTACTGGCTCACAAACAACATCCTCAGCATCACGCAGCAGTTCTTCGTCAACAAAAAAGTATCAAAACAGCCCGAATAATACGCCGAAGACAATAAACGGGTTCCTTTTTAAAAAGACCATGGAGTAAACTATTTTTATGAATTTTTGCGAGGATACTATCGCTGCGATATCAACCCCGGTCGGCCAAGGCGGTATAGGGATTGTACGACTGAGCGGTCCTGAATCGTTGCCTATCGCAAAGAAGGTCTTTAACCCTGCGGGAAAGGCGGATCTTACTGAGGCAAAGTCACCCTCGATTAGGTATGGTCGCGTGGTTGATCCTGAGAACGGGACAGAGGTCGATGAGGCGCTTGTCTCGGTGATGCGGGCTCCCAATTCATATACAAAAGAAGATGTCGTAGAAATCAACTGTCACGGCGGCATGGTTGCGGTGAGGAAGATACTTGGCATCGTCCTGAGGAATGGGGCGAGGCTTGCCGAGCCCGGGGAGTTTACGAAGCGGGCCTTCCTAAACGGAAGGATTAGTCTGACGCAAGCGGAGGCGGTAAGGGACCTCATCTCAGCAAGGACGGAGGAGAGCATGAAGATAGCGGTGGATCAGCTCAGAGGGGGCCTTTCTGAAAAACTCGGCGATCTCAGGAATTCCCTGATAGAAATTTGTGCATATGCCGAGGCCTATATCGATTTTCCCGAGGAGGATATAGGGGCCGGGACGTCGGAGGAAATTATGAGGCGTCTCAGCAAGATAAGGGAGGAGTCGGAGCGTCTGTCACGGACCTTCGATGAGGCGCGCTTCTTCAGGGAAGGGCTTTCCGTGGCCATTGTAGGGAGACCCAATGTCGGCAAATCTTCACTGCTGAACGCCCTCCTTATGAGGGAAAGGGCCATCGTAACGCCAATACCCGGGACGACCAGAGATACCATAGAGGAATGTCTTAATATTCAAGGCCTGCCGGTAAGGATTGTCGACACGGCAGGCATCAGAAGCCCAATCGAGGCAGTGGAGAAAGAGGGGATAAGGCGGAGCATCGAAGCGCTTGAACAGGCAGATTTCGTAATAGCTCTGCTTGATGGCAGTGAGGCGCTGAAAGAAGAAGACATGGAGATACTCGAAAGAATCAGGGAAAAGGATGCCGTTGTCGCGATAAATAAATGCGACCTCTTCGGCATGCTGCATCTTGAAGGCGGTATGCCGCCCGGCAAAAAACATATTTTCATATCCGCCAGGAATGGTGACGGACTTGAGGAGCTGAAGTCACTCATTTTTCAGTCGACCCTGAAGGACTGGAAGGAAGACCACGAGGGGATAATCGTGACGAACATAAGACACAAGCTGGCCCTCGACCGGGCATCCGCTTCTCTTGCGTGCGCGATCAACTCCTTGATAAGCAATCGGCCACTCGAGATTTTTGCGTTGGAACTGAGAGACGCGCTCGACAGCATCGGCGAGATCACGGGTGCGGTGACGACCGAGGACATTCTCAACAGGATATTCAGCGATTTTTGCATAGGCAAATAAGAAATGGACACCAAAATTGTATATATCATCGGGCATAAGAACCCGGACACGGACTCTATCTGTTCGGCGATAGGGTATGCGCATTTCAAAAATGTGACTGACAAAAGGTTCCTCTTTACCCCCGTGCGGGCCGGAAAGATCGGCGAGGAAACGCAGTTTGTGCTCGAACGGTTCGGGGTGCCGGTACCTAACGAGATAGAGAGTATGGCAGCCACAGTGAGCGATCTTATGATGAAGAAGCCTATTTCAGTGCACATCAGGGATTCTATCCAGGCCCTTGCCCTATTGATGAGGGAGAAAGGGGTACGTTCAGTACCGGTTATCGACGATACCGGCAGATTTGAAGGGATAGTGGGGCTCAAGGACATAGCCCGTCACTATATGGAGAGTGTCGGCTTCACGGATATCTCCGGAGCGCCGATAAGCCTGGATATATTTATCAAGACTCTTGAAGGTCGCGTAATCAGCAATACGAAGAAAGTCGAGACCCTTGCCGGGAGGATAATCATCGCCTCCATGCAGAAGGGCACCTTGCTCAATAAGGTGAGGGCGGGGGATGTAGTAGTCATCGGCGACCAGCAGGATATCCAGCTGGAGATCATTCGTGCCGGGTGCTCTGCGGTGATCATTACCGACGGGATGCCCGTGGGCAACGATATCATATCTCTAGCAGAAGAGCGGGGGACATTGTTGATTTCATCCCCCCATCATGCCTTTGCGACCGTACAACTCATGACATTATCTGAGCCGGTTGCTGCCATCATGTCCACCTCAAACCCCGGTGTCGGCCTCTATACTCCTATCTCGGAACTCCGGAAAAGGATACTGGAGTCCGAGTACCGCTCGGCTGTCGTTGTGGACAGCGACGAGAGGCTGATAGGGTTTATTACAAGGACGGACCTTCTTAGCCCTGTCAGAAAGAAGGCGATACTTGTCGACCACAATGAGATATCGCAGGCCGTCGACAATATCGAGGAGGCCGAGATTCTTGAGATAATCGACCACCATCGTGTCGGCGATATCTCTACGGTGGCGCCGATCTACGTATATAATGACCCCATCGGAAGCACATGCACTGTTGTGGCGGGAATGATGTTTCTTCACGGCGTAAACATCCCCCGAGAGATTGCGGGACTGCTGCTTTCCGGGATCCTGTCGGACACCCTTATCCTCACTCTTTCGACCACGACGGATCGTGACCATACGACCGCGGAACGGCTCGCAGAAATTGCGGGTGTCTCGATCAAGGATTATGGGAGAGAGCTCCTGAAGGCGAGCATCAACATCCAGGGCAAGACTGCATCAGAGCTGATCGCGGCAGACTTCAAGGAATTTCTTATCGGCGGGAAAAAGCTTGGGATCAGCCAGATGATGGTCCTCGACTGCGAGGAGATCGATCTAAGGGAAGAAGAATTTCTTGCCGAACTTGAAAGGCTCAGGAAGGCAAATGGATACGATCTTACCGCTCTGCTTGTAACAAATCCCGCCAATTCCAAGCAGGAACGGGTGCTTCTCAAGGGGGATACGTGGATTGTCGAGAAGGCGTTTAATGTGAAGATCGAACGGGACACATGCACACTGCCGAATGTCCTATCCAGAAAAAAAGACTTCATCCCGGCGCTCGGCAGGGCGCTCAGTTTGGCGGGCGGAGGCGGGTAGTGACCGGATCTGATATACCGCGATACGCCCCTCCATTTATTTATAATTTTAGGAAATATTTTGTATACTATAGCACTGTAGCTGTCAGCACTTGCCGAATGTGCCGGTGTGGTGGAACTGGCAGACGCGCCGGACTCAAAATCCGGTGGGGGCAACCCCGTGTCGGTTCGATTCCGACCACCGGCACCATATTTTTCTCACGTACGTCGCTACCCTGCTTTTTCCCCTTCATTTCTTTTTGAGCGACTTAATATAGGCTACGATCTCCTTCATCTGCGCAGACTTGATATCGATTGCCTTTCCCATGCTGGCATTTACGATACACGCATTCACGGCGTCCTCAAGGCTCTCCTGGGTCCCCCCCGCAACATGGAACACTTTTTTCCCGGCCGCATTTTCCAGTCCGCTTCCGTCCGGATGACACGCGCTGCAAGCTCTGGCGCCACCGAAGGCCTTGGGGTCACTGAACAGGGCCTTTCCTTTTTTAGCGTCTCCTGCAGCAAAGACGTCAGAAGACATACATCCCAGAACTATCATGGCTGCAAACACAAAAAAGACGGTCTTCATAATATTCTCCTCCCATTTTATTTTCAGTCTATCAGGAAAAAATTACCATTACAATAAGGGCAATAAAGCCCTCACCGCAAACCATATGGGGGATACGCAGGGTGACTTTGCCGCTCAAAAAAAAGTTTCTTGAAACAACTCCGATTCCATGCTAAGAAGTAGCTAAAGGGGGTGAACGTAAACTGACTACGTCTGCGAGCATGAATCGCGGTCGCAGAGGATTTTCTGCAATAAACTACAAGGAGGAGATGCATATGAAAAAAGCATGTATATTTTTCCTGGCGGTCTTTTTTATTTCTGTTTCGGTGACGGGTTTTGCAAAGGGAGATGCAGCGAATGGGAAGGGAGAGGAGCTTTTCAAGGCAAACTGCTCTCCGTGTCATCCTGAGGGCGGCAACATTATCAACCCCAAAAAGACTCTTCATAAAAAAGACCGGGAGGCAAATGATATCAGGAAACCCGCAGATATCATTTCGAAGATGAGGAATCCCGGACCGGGCATGACACAGTTCGATAAAAAAACAATCTCGGATAAGGACGCAAAGGCCATCGCTGACTATATATTGAAGACCTTTAACTGATTTTTTCTATCGCGTCGAAATAAAAGGCATGGTATGGCACCTCCCCTTATCACAACACTGTTTCCCGATAGAGGGGGTGTCATTCTTACTAACGGCTGGGAACGGGCTATGCGTGGCAGCGCGGCCGGCGCCTTCGGCCTCGACAGCGAGGACCTCAACGGGACGATGTTTGCGGAGGCGGCGGAAACGCTCGGGATACAAGGCATCCATCATACCGGCTACAAACCGGCCCTGAAAGAGCTGGGGAAACTCGGTTTCGTCCCGGCGCATAGACGGGGCAGTATGAACTGGTTGCATTGATAAAGATGAAGACAGCACTCATCGAGGATGGGGTGTTACTCTCTTGGCGCGGAAACTCGGAATGTGGCACAATAAAAAGGTGGTGCTGTTCCTTCCCGCCGGTATCTCATAGAGATTAATCATCTCACGACTTTAGGTCATTAGACCCTCGGCTTTCGCCTTAATCATGAGTCCTGGCAAAGAGGAGCATGACCACCACCAGCTTTTTCTCTTGCTCTTGATCAAAGGCTACTCCTTTTCCGGATGTCTGTCAAGATCAATCTGCAGTTTTAAGCTTCAATGAACTGAACAGGAAATACAAGGGTCATATGATCTAACGAGCATCTGTGCGAGAAGTTCGATGCCGCGGTCTGTCATGCCCTGCACGGCAAACTGTCCCGCAAGCTCCTCAAGGTCAAGTTGGATATTGGCATGATTCTGGCCCGTAGGGATTACGCAGTCGCTATGGATAACGTGTCCGGTCTCATTAAATTCATAGCAATGATAAAGTATGCCCCTGGGGACCTCGACCGCTCCGACACCGATACCCTTCCGTGGAATCACCTGCTGCCTCGGTTTGTCCCATTCCCCGTCGAGTAGTTCGTCAATGAGGCCTATTGATTCCGTAGCAACATGGAGGCATTCAACGAGCTGGGCGATGTTGTTCATGAAGGGGTTATGGGTTACGGGCATGAGGTTGAAGTTGCCGGCTACTTCCTTTGCAATGGGACGCAGGAACTCGAAATTGTTATTCAGCCTGGCCAGCGCCCCGACCGCGAAGGACCGGCGGGAAAGCCTGGCCCATTTTGAGGTCGACTGTTCTACGATAAATTCATTCGTCATGAGTCTGTATTCCTCCTCTTTTCGATGAACGCCGTCGGTCGATATGAGGTCGCCGCCGATAAAAGGATATCCATTTTCCCCCTTCAGGGAGACGAACTCCGTTTCCCTTACGAAGTCAGGGATCTTAAAGGTGCCAAATACCACTGCAGTAAAGAGAAGGTCATCAACAATTTTACTTAGCCTTTCCCGAAAAGACGAAAGTTCCTTTTTCCCGGGAAGCATGGTAAACCCCCCCACGACTGTCCTCATCGGATGGATGCGGCGCCCGCCCACGCAATCGCATATGTCATTGGCGAGCAGTTTAATCCTGGCCGCCCGCTGGACCATCTCGGGAGATGACTCTATGAGGGGAAATACGCTCTGCGTGCCGAGAAAATCGGGCGCAGCGAGGAAAAAGAGATGGAGTATATGACTCTGGAGGGTCTCCATATGTTTCAAAAGAATGCGCAGCTTTGTTGTCTGGCCGGTGGGAATAATACCAAAGGCGTTTTCAATGGTACGTATACTGGCCAGCGTATGTCCGATCGAGCATATGCCGCAGATCCGCCCGCAGATCCAAGGCACGGTATCCCATTTTTTCCCGACCAGTATCGCCTCGAAAAAACGCGGGGTCTCAACTACTTCCCATCTTGCCTCTTCAAGCTTTCCGTCTTTAATCCTGATATGGATATTCCCATGTCCCTCGACACGGCTCAGGTGACGTATGTCCATGTCACAATTGACCTTCATCTTTTATTTTCCTTTTCCTGTCTTCATTCTCAATTCGTCAGCGAAGGCCGCGAAACCGCCGAAGCATTCGAGCCGGTCGAGTATTTCCTCGAGTGAAAATCCGCGCTCCTCCATCACCTTCTCCAACTCTGCGATGTTTGCGTCTTCGGCCGGTCCCCGGCAGCCCCGGCAGCCTGCCCTGCCGTTGGGGCACCACGCACCGCAGCCTGCCCTCGTGATCGGCCCAAGACAGGGCTCGCCCAGGTCGAAGAGACAGATATTTTCGTTTGCCTTGCACTCCATGCAGACCGGATATTTCGGGAGCACGACCGCTTTGCCGACGGCGATATTGGTGACGACCGCTTCGACCTCTTCTTTTCTTACAGGACATCCGTAGATCTTGAGGTCGACACTCACGACAGCCTCGATAGGTCTGACCTCTTCTGTTTCGACAGGCGCATCGCCGTAAACAAGCTTTCGTGCCCGGCCGGAGCCAAACCTGTTTTTTAGCCGGTTTACCCCGCCGAAGCACGCACAGGAACCGAAGGCCACAAGTACCTTGGACTTCTGCCGGATCTCTCTCAGCCTCAGGACCTCATCGCTTCTTGTAATGCTTCCCTCGACAAAGGCGATATCGCAGTCTGCGGCGCCCCCCGTCATCGCCTCACGGAAATTTACCACCTCGACAAGGGAAAGGAAGTCTAAGAGTGTCGCCTCATTGTTGACTATCTGAAGCTGGCAGCCCTCGCAAGAAGTTAGCTCAAAGAAGGCGACCCTCGGCTTGTAAAGCGGCACGCCGAGATACGTTCTCACGGATTTTGTCTCCGGCATCAAATCGCCTCCTTCAGATTCATTACCGTCCAGTAGTCAAAGACAGGTCCCTTCAGACATATGTAAGTAGAACCGACATTGCAGCGGCAGCACTTTCCCACGCCGCAGTGCATCCTGCGCTCGAGCGAGACGAACATATTTTGCATAGGTATGTCTTTGTTGTTTAGCATCGTACATACGAACTTGAACATGACAGGGGGACCGCAGACTATCGCATAGGTATCCTGAAAATAGGCCGCGTCTTTAGCCGAAAGGATATCCTCCAAGACACGCGTAATCAGCCCCACTGGCCCTTTCCAGGAAGGACCGCCCTTTTCGACTATTATGCTCAGACTAATATCATCGGCCCGCCACAAAGCGTACTGGTATGTAAAGAGGAGTTGCAGCGGGTCCTTTGCCCCGTAGATGATGTCTACGTCGCTGAAGCGGTTTCTGTTTTCCTGTATAGCGAAGATAGGGGTGCGAAGCGGCGCAAGGCCGAGGCCGCCTGCTATCAGAAGGATATTGTGGCCGTACATCTGCTCCATAGGAAAGCTCGTGCCGAAGGGGCCCCGTATTCCTACCCGCATGCCTCGTTCCGCCCGCGCAAGAAAGTTTGTCAAGTCTCCCACTCTTCTAATGCAGAGTTCGATGTCGCCATGGCGTGAAGGTGGTGAGGAAACCGAAAAGGGGGCCTCGCCGATGCCCGGCACTTCCAGCATGACGAACTGGCCCGGTTCAAACCTGAACCTCATTCTTTCTTCAAGATCGATGATCTGTATCCTGTATAATCTTTCCATCTCCGTGAGGGCATGGATATTGGTGATCTCCGCCTTAAAGGTATTTTCGAAGGTGTTCACATCGTCCCTGCGGCGTTCCTCCAACCGGGTACGCGAAATGTCCGTGAACCTTAGGTGGGCGCTCATTTCAGTTTCCCTCTCCCCGCACGGACGCAATGACCTCAGGGACCGTAATCCCGGCGAGGCACGATTCTCCGCAGCGGCCACAGCCGACGCAGAGCGGCTCCTCATACGCCTCGACGAAACCCCTGTGTTTATGATAATACCTGTATTTGAGCCGCACGTGACGCTCCGGCCTGAAGTTGTGCCCGCCCGCGACCTCGGCAAAGTCTATGAGGTTGCATGAATAAAGTATTTTTGTTTTTTTTGCACCGCAAAGATCCATGTCAACAGTCTCTTCCACGCCGTAGCAATAACAGGTTGGACAGACATTTGCGCATGTGCCGCAGGCCAAACACCTCTCGCCCCATGTTTTCCAGACTTCGGACTGAAATTCCAAATCGAGAATTTTCGTAAGGTCGGTGGTGTCAACCCGGGCGGTGAATTTCCTGTTCTTCTCAGAGACTGTCCTCCTATAGAGCACATGGTCTTCCTCCGTCGGCTCGCCTGTCTTTATATTCTTCAATAAATTGTAAGCCGCATCAGAGAGTATCTCTGCAAAATAGCATTTACCCAGATCGGTGATGAACATATCGAACCCATGAAGTGCGGTATCGGCCCCCATCGATCGGCAGAAGCAGAAAGGCTGGGGCGTACAATCGATGCCCACGATGAACATGTTTTTCCTCTTTGCCGCGTAATAGGGCATCGGGTAGATGCCTCCCAGGAGGACCTTGTCGAGCTTGTTCAGGGCGTTGATGTCGCAGGCATGAAGGCCGAAGAGGACATAGGGTCGGTCGATATTATAGTCTACCTTCTTCTGCCAGTCATCGCCCTCAATGCGGAATGTCGCCAGGTATTCTCTATAGGGTAGGAAATACCTCTTTGCAGGCAGCTTTGTTGTCGTATAAGACAGAGCCACTTCTCCGAAATGCTCGGCTTCCTTGAAGGAATACACAGGCACGCCGTCCTTAGTCCTTCCCGCCTCGACCGGCGCAACAACCTTGTTTTCTGCCGCCAAGATCTCGAAGAGACTTCGCAGTTCCTCTTTTTCAAATGTCTTGAATATCATACGAGTTCTCCTTGGCAGAGGGAGATTGTTTCTTTAATCTCCATTAAGTGAACGTGTGCGGCCAATTCATGAAATGTCTCACATAAGTAGGTTATTACAATCCGATATAAGGTTAATGGAAAGTCTTCAAAATATACTCTGCGATCTTCAGTGCGTCTTGGTCTGAAATTTTGTTTTTATCAAACATCTTCATACCCGCCCATTCCTGGGGATGTGTAGGAACAGGTCCAGGATTTCTCATCTTTTTCACTATCGCCTCTGCGGTTTTGATATCATTTACATCGAGGTCTTTTTGTTTCAGGGTCTTCTTCGGGTTGAGGATATTACCCCCGTCAGGGTGGCATGCGGAACAGTTCTCCTTGAACAAAGATTCTCCTGTTGTCTCAGCCGAAGCCCGGCTCCCTGAAAAATAAGTGACGAAAAAGATGAAAGAAACTATCAGTAAGGGAGATGTCATTCTTCCCATTCCCAATACTCTCATAACTCCTCCTTTCAAAAGAAAAAGAGCCTCAACAAATACTCATCCTGAATCTAGCATAAAGGTAATGAATCTCTTAAAATCAGCTTATCATATGGTATTGCTCTTTGCAATCGACTTGCGGAGTTCGGGCGGGATTGTGGCATATTTGCGTAAGAAAATTATTCATCTTCCTCTTTGCACATCCGCCTAATCACGATCACGATTTTATGGTCTTTTGGTGTATAATACCGGGTAACCCGATCTGCCCCCTTAGCTCAGTAGGATAGAGCACAGGTTTCCTAAACCTGGGGCCGCATGTTCGAATCATGCAGGGGGCACCATATTTTTCCTTAGAAAACAATAAATTACCCTGAGACATGCACAGGCTCTTTTTCGTCATCGGACGCAACTGTAGTAAAATTGTAGTAGTTTTGCAGGATGTCCACGCTACTCCGTAAACTCTCGGGGCAGTGGTGAGCGTAACGCTGGGTTGTAGAAACATCGTTGTGACCCAGCAGCTTCGCTATCTTGTAAAGGTCTACGCCGGCTTGGGCGAGCCTTGTGGCGAAGGTGTGGCGAAGGTCGTGAAAGTGAAAGTCCACAAGCTCTGCGTCCTTCGCGGCCTTTGAGAATGCCCTTACAAGTCTCTGTCTGATGATTTTTGTTCCGGCCCCGCTTGGAAACACCAAGTCGCTGCTGATATGCCTTGTCTTCATCTTCACCTTGAGGATTTCTAACGCGGCTGTATTGAGGGGAATCGTCCGGATTTTGTCACCCTTGCCCCTGACTGTCACGGTCCTGCGGAACAGGTCTACGCCTGCCCGTGTGAGACTGAGCACTTCATCCTGACGCAATCCGGTATTGAGAACGAGACGAACGATTTCGTGCAGTCTGCCTTCGCACTTGGAGAGTAACGCGGTTTCCTGT
Organism: uncultured Nitrospiraceae bacterium; assembly: GCA_963811165.1. Taxonomy (GTDB): domain Bacteria; phylum Nitrospirota; class Thermodesulfovibrionia; order Thermodesulfovibrionales; family UBA6898; genus Sulfobium. Next base: position 6,686 of record CAWEQH010000001.1, on the reverse strand, counting down.
TCCACCGTCAGCCACCTGTCCCGTCCGCTTTTCTCCCTGTCGAACTTTAGGGAAGAGACGGGATTAACGAAGCACCACTTATAATGCCTGATAGCGACATTATAGGCGTTCCGAAGAAATGTCAATTCCCTGTTGACGGTAGCAACGCTCTTTTTCTCGGCATAGCGTTTACTGCGGTATTCCGAGACCATCTCAGATGTCACCTCGGCGAGAAGATATGCGCCGAAGTTGGCAATGATATGTTCACGCAGGCTCTTATCTCTTGCCAGGGTATTGCTTGCCTTGGTCGATACTCGATCTTCCATGTATTTTGCTATCAGATACGAAATGGTGAAGTCCTTCGGCTTCTGGAAATAGCTTCCGTCGACAATCTCGGAAACTATTTTTGAATACCTTTCCTCTGCGCTTCTTTTGACCGATGTGTCGAGAGACCTCTCGACCTTCTTCCCTCGGTACTGTTTTATCATCCAGTAGGTGTTGCCTTTCTTGTAAATGCCCATAATTTCTATCCACCTTTCCGGACACCGGCAACAGTTCCAGCACCTGAATTATACCTCTTTGCAGTTTCCGCTTTCCAGAACTGTAGCCAGGCATGAATTTCTTCGGAGTCGAACCGAAGAAGGGCTTTCCGTCCATTGCCGATTTTGATCGATGGGATATGACCGAGTTCAGCCCAGCTATACACGGTCTTCGGTGAGCAACAAATGATTTCCGCCACCTGTTCGGCGGTGAGAAGTCTTCCCACTGCGCTCTCCTGGGACTGCTGAGGGAGAGAGAATCTATTCAAGTCTTCTCCCTGCTGAGCTCTTTCTCCCAAGTTGATAAGTAGAATATCTTTCATCCCGCCACGGCAGAATGGTCTTCCACAAATAGATATTATCGTCGAGCGTAGAACTCATTTCGGCTTTTCGATCCTCAACAGGAAGTCATCAAACTTTTCTTGCAGCTTTTTCTTGTCCTCGGCCTTGAGTTGCTCACCCTTTTCGTATCGTATCTGCAGTCGGACGCAGGTTTCCGTTTCTTTGACTGTGCAGCGGACCGGTTGCCGCCCGAAATTCTGGGCAAGGCTTGATCTTAGAGGATTGCGGTAATGCTTTATTGCCCGCTTTATTCCCTCACTTTTTACGAGGTCAAAAAACTTAGTGAACTCTTCCGGCCGAAGATACCGGCCTATATTCGCCAGGGCCTCGGCGTCCCTGAAATCTATCAAATGAGCATTTTTCATGGAGACAGACAGGAACGTATCGGACGCTCCTATAACGGAATAGATCCTCGCATATCTTTCGATGCTCCTCTTCGTAAGTGCCAAGGCACGGGCGGTGGCTTCCGTGTCACCAATTCGAGCTTTCAGCGATCCGATCGCCAAGGTCTTTTCAACAACACTGAGGTCTTCCCTTTGAAGGTTCTCCGTTAGAGAAAGAATCATTGCATCCTTATCATCCAACTCCTTCATAATGGCCGGGACTGCGGTCAGTCCTGCCAGCTTTGCCGCTCTCAGTCTCCGTTCTCCTGCGACCAGTTCAAATCCGGTATATGTTTTCCTCACGATAAGTGGCTGAAGTACGCCCTGCTCCTTGAGCGACTCCGAGAGGGATGCCAAGTTTTCATCGTTGAAAAGTATCCGGGGCTGGTAAGGGCTGGGAGCTATGTCATTCACGGGTAGTTGTATTACCCCCTGCTTGACGTCAGCCGACAACGTTTCAACTGAGGGGGTTGAAACCTCCTCAGTGCCGACAATCTTCTTGAGGGCCTCTGCGCCCCTTTTTGAAAAGATACCCATGGACCGATCTCCTTCCTGGGTTTTATCAATCTAAAGGAATATTACTTTTGGCCGCTCCTATCCCCGATTCGATGCGACACGGTGTCGCGCGAGAAATTCTCCTTGCAGGGTACTGTTGGAGGGCTCAGACAAGGGCTTATATCCACTCTACTTCGACTCCTCTGATCCGGACTCGCTCCAGAGGCTCCAGCGCGAGTAGCAGTCTAAAACCCTCAGGTGACCCCTCAGGTGGCCCATAAGGCGGCAGACAAGGCAAAACTCCGGAAAGAGCTTGTTATTTCAAGCAGTTATGGATCGAGACAAAGGCCCAGCTCTATCCTTTCTCTCTCATATTTGGTCCACCCTTAAAACTTTGATTATCCTGCTGTGTTTCAGCCGATTTTCTTGTGAGCCTTGGCTTTACCAACCCGGCCGGTAATATCCTTATAGGCAAGAACAAACTATGGTGAATCTGACAAGCAGGGACATCGACATCCTCAAGGCACTGGCTCTCGGCGTTTCAACCTTCAAAATGCTGCTGCGCCTTCTAACCAAAGCTTTTGAATATGGCATCAGCGAGCCCGCACTTCTACGGCGACTGTCGATACTTCATCGCGCCGGCTACATTGCCAGGCGAAAAGAGTCATATAGAAAACGGCACGGTAACTTCAGCATTTACGCTTTGACCCGGTTAAGCGCCGACGTGCTGGCAGAACTCGGCTGTCCCAAGGAGAGTATGCGTGTTGGTTTGCCGACAACTTTCTTTGTCAGGCACGAGTTGAACGTCACTGCTGTCCTCCATGTGATCCATACAGCCACCATCAGGGATCATTATAAATACAGCTTCACGGACTCAAACGTACTGAAACAATATCGTAAAAAAAGATCAAGGGCCCCTATTCCTGACCTTAACGTTATTTTCCAACTGAGAAATCGCAGCATTAATATGAACATCGAGGTTGACCTCGGCAAAGTAGTGATTACCAAAATGGTCCGCCGTATCACAGAGCAAGCCAGCCGGGAGCCCCTTGTCATTATGTGCAATAACGAAACACGCCTCACCAATCTCCGGGATGCTTGTTCCAAGACTTATTTCTCTGGAAAAGGTAACGTGGGATTTACACTTCTGGAAGATTTCTTTCGCAATGATCTACACACAAGGTACATCACTTCCACGGAGGATACGATTTACCTAAATCTTGACGACGTTTGACTTGCGACACGGTGTCGCAATCCAAATCTTTCAAGCGAATTGCCTATGTGTTGTGAGACACTGCACGAACGCGTGAAATTGCCGACCGATGAGAAGGCATAACGCCAAGTAATATTCTCTTAGGAATATTTCAAAGGAGGACAAATGAAAAGACGAAACGCAGCAATGCCGGGAAATGTGTTCAGGACAGTTTCGAGAAAGACTAAAAAGATAAGCTGGCTGCGAAAACATGAAATCCGCGTTAGGAAGGTAATAAGAGCGATTAATCAAGATAAGGCCAAATTAGAAAAATGTATCGTGCATCCTTACTGGACGATAGAGGTCAATGCTGCTGAAAGAAGAGCGACGTATCCGGATCTAATCGTCTTGACGGACATTATCGAGTCAGAATGCAGAACACACGTTAAGTATCTAAAAATCGAACTGGATGAAGGTACTCGTTCGTCTGGAACATTAATTCGTAAAATAGTGTCAATGACGGGCACGGTGATCGTACTTTGCCCGACAGACTACAAGATTAACAACCTTATAAAAGCGTTCCATGCACTAAAGGAAGAAAAAATTGTTAACGATGGCATCTTCTTCTGCCTCGCAACCGAATTCTTGCGCAACGGTCTTCTGGGAGTGGCTTTCAGAACCGTAGCGGGTACGTCGTCGCAATTCGTGTCGGGTATGACCACATCCTAAATGTGAATTAGGTGTGGTGTCCCTGAAATTGCCAAGGCCGTCACCTCAGTCTTGGGGGGGGTAGAAAAATGCCAAATGGCCCTTTTCTACCCCCCCCTCTTCACGCCTTTAGCCTCCCACTTCTTCCATCTCATAATGGCGAATTCTGAAACTTGCCCCTTGTATTTGTCACCTTTTTGAGATGAGGTTGCACAATAGAGTGAAATCAGGAAATAATATACAAAAGGCTTAATAAATCAACGAATAGACGACAAATTACGCACAAAATATACTATGATGTTGAGCATGCTGCGCTCGGCAAGGAAATAAGATAGGGGGGTATCATTCCCGCCATGTGGCGGGAATGATACCCCCCTATCCCGGCAACGGCAGATTATTTCTTTATCCCGCTGACTCGAAGTATTTTTATGGGACGCCTGTTCTTTTCTTTTTTTCTGAGCATGACAGGCGGCAAATCCTGATCAAGAGGTTGAATCAGCAGATTATCGTAAGGGTAGTAAATTTTACCGAGACATTTCTTTTCAGCCGATAGAAAAAGGACTATATCGCCTTCCTTAATCTCCGCTTTCGGTTCAATTAAGATCAAGTCCCCTTCTTCTATGACGGGCCGGACAGTGAGACCCGCCGTAACCTTGAGATAGAAGGCATTCTTGTCTGAGGACAGGGAAGGTTCGGAGGTATCGGTCTTCCTGGCCGAGGCGCCCAGGTCTTTCATGGCATCAATATCTTTTATTTCTAAGACGGGCACTATTCTTGCCGAGGCGTAGACGGCTTCCTCTTCCCTCACCACAGTGACAGGCTCCATGAGCTGAGTTAAGGAAATGCCCAGTCCATCGGCAAGTCTCTTCATTGTCTCTCTCTTGAGGTTCTTCTGTTTCCCTGATTCTATTCGTGCTATGCTGGCCTGAGAGATGTTACTCTTCTCACTCAGATCAATCTGTGATAATCCGATTTGTTCTCTATAGTATTTTAAGCGCCGCCCGAGATTTTCCACATATCTTGTTTACAATTAAACGGCTGCGCTTGGCAATGTCATACATGTATAATAGTTGACTTAATATATACCTGCATGTATAATAACATCAATTACATCAAAAAAAGGAGGTAACCCATGCCGGATAAAAAAGGGAATCTCTACCTTTATGAAGCCATTGAACTCAGGAACGAGTATGACCGCCATGTGGAACTGTTGGAGGGCCTTCTCGGTGAATCTTCCAAAAAGCGGAGGCTCTTTAATGACGATGATGAAGACAAAGACCCGGCAGCGGACTTCAATCAGAAAGAGATCGAAAACAGACTCAAAAAACTTCAGACCAAACGGGTCAAACTCAACCAGGAGATTCAAAAGACGAATTTCGAGCACGCAGATCGAATATGAGGGCAAGGAAATATCAATTGCGGAGGCCTTAGAGGTCAGGAAGAATTTGCTTGGCGACATTAAGGCTATTGCCGCGCGGGTTGAAAAGTCTTCTTACAGGCGTGTGATTCATAAGGAAGGACGCGATATAGTCCAGGAACCGCGCCACAAGTTCACTGAAACATACAAGGAGTACCAGGACAGCCTCCGGCATCTCAGACGTCTGGTCAACCAGGTTCATGCGGCTAATCATTCGGCGACGGTAAACTATAAAGACGAATAGGATAAGACAGAGACAGGGGAGCAAGTGCGAAACTGCCGTGAGGCAGGATAGCCCGAAGCCCGATAGCGTAAATCGGGGGTGGTGAAGCTATTTATCCACCTTAAAGAAGAATAGCGTGGGCCGCGAACCCCTATACACCATCTTACGGTTTACAAATGACGGCTTACTTTTTACAGTCTTACAGTTTACTTGTTACCTGCCGGCTCCGCGTCTCTGGCCTTTACGATGAACTTGACACATTTCGAACATCCAGCTCGCCGATGATGTTGGCATGGTCAGTATAATCCCTGATCATTTGATGAGGCATCTATCTATCATAACGTTGCATTGGGACGACTGGCATTTTTAAATAAGCGTTATTTCATGGTTCCTCTTCCCATCCTTCACATAATCGGCCTTCCCGGCGCAGGGAAGACAACGCTTGGCAAAAAGCTTTCATCGTTTTATCGGCTGCCGGTGTATTATATCGGCGCATATCGTGCCAAGTTTCCCTCGACCGTCGAAGGTGAAGCAGATGCATGGGTGGCCCTTTTTCGGGACCTTTCAAGACGGAAGTGGGCGAACTGCATTCTTGAAACGACCGGTCTAAACTGCAGGGAGCGATTTCTAAGAGATGCATTTCCATTCTCAAGGATTGTGACGATCAAGCTGACAGCGCTGAGAAAGGTCCTTTACGAGAGGCTCGGCAAGAAAAAGAAGAGTGAGCGGGGCGAAGATTGGCTGTTTAGCGATGAGTATCGGGACAAATATGAATTTGTAAGAAAGATGTTCAAGCATTTTAAGGATCTGCCTTCAGAAATCGAGATAGATACGACAAAGCTGACGCCTCAGGAAGTTTTTGAGAAGGCCACGGGGGAATTGGAATTCTGGATACTATGAGATACAGTCCCAATATTCATCGCCGCCGCTATATGAGGATGATGACAACAGCCGACGTTCTGGGCGGCACTAAGGTCCTCGGACATAAGATTAAGAACAGCATGGACTGGCATGCCCTTATTTTAAGAGGCATGCCGGCTGAAGTGATATCCCATATGAATAGAAAATGGGGCTTAACCGACCACTTCATAGCGCGGATGGTCGGCGTGAGCGCCAGTACTGTATCACGTAAAAGGAAAAGAGCGAATATGTCGGCAGGAGAGAGGCTTTCGCTTGTTCAAAGCGACAGGCTCTACCGCGTTGCCAGGATCGTTGCGCTCGCAGTAAATGTCTTCGAGGACAAAGCATCCGTGCTCGAATGGCTTAATAGCAAACAGACTGGCCTCGGCGGCCGCGTTCCTCTCGATATGCTCCAGACTACCCCGGAAACTGCAGAAGTAGAGAATCTGCTGAGCAGTATCAAGAAAGTCGGCCTGAAAGCTTAAAGTAAACTTGGCTCCTAGGATCT